>JBQEAY010000006.1:0-192256 GCA_052105975.1 Aequorivita sp.
TAGCAATGGATTCATTAGTTTTAGTCCAAATTGAGTTGATGCACAGACTCCCGTTGGGTCGCTAATTGCTACATTATTTCCCGTGGCATTCTGTTTACTTCAATTCCCTGAAATAACACCTGCTATTTTAACATTGATTATCGTGGGGGCAATTCAAGTTGTTGTGGGGAACTATATAGAGCCTAGACTGGTTGGGAGCTCCATGAATTTGAGTGCGCTAATCACCATACTTGCGCTGGCACTATGGGGCATTATATGGGGAGTTACAGGAATGATCCTCAGTGTGCCTATTACAGTTATAATGGTTATTATATTTTCAAAATTTGAACAAACTAGGAATATTGCAATAATGCTTTCTGACAAAGGAGAACTAAAAGGATAAAAACAAGCTATTTTCAGAGTCACTTAAATACCAGATTAGACAGCGAAAAAAGCTATACTTCACTCTAATAAAAAACCCGCTCGTAAGCAGGTTTTATAAATATAATTTCAATAACCTTAAGTATCAGAGCAGTAATCTCTTCTGTATACCATGGTAACTCTTAAACAATTTCAGCACTCAATCCAGCCTCTAAAAGCATAGAACATTTGGGCTCTAATTCGTCATAACCGCCTGTTTTTACCGTGCATTTACCCTTGTAATGTACTATTATAGAACATTGCTCAGCTTGCTCTGGTGTGTGTTCACATGCAAATATTAAGCTATTAATTACGTGGTCAAAAGTGTTTACTTCATCATTGTAAAGCACTATTTCGTTTTGGTTGCTCTCCTTTTCAGCAACCGATACATCTTCCTGTATTCTTTCCTTGGTACTCATAATTTTATAAAATTCTTAAACCTATGTAAGTTACGAAATTTTAAATTTTGCCGCAACCCATCGGTTTTTCTCTTTGTTTTCAACGAAAGTGAACCCTAAGTTATTGCAGGTTTCCGTAATAATTGACAAGTCTTCTTTATAAAACCCACTTAAATAAAGCTCTCCATTCCCATTAAGACTATTGCGATAGGCTTCCATATCGTTCAATAAGATATTCCTGTTTATATTGGCGATAATCACATCATAGGTTTTACCATCTAATAAAGAAGCATCACCTAAATAAACAGCTATATTTTTACTGTTATTCCTTTCAATATTCTCTAAGGAATTCTCATAACACCATTCGTCAATATCAATAGCATCCAGTTTTGAAGCACCGCGCATCTCAGCCAAGATTGCCAAAACAGCTGTTCCACAACCCATATCTAATACAGTTTTATTCTGAAAATCATTTTCCAAAATAAATTGAAGCATCATATAGGTGGTTTCATGATGCCCTGTACCAAATGACATTTTGGGTTCAATAATAATTTCATACTCAAAATTTTTCGCTGGATGAAAAGGCGCACGAACAGTACATTTTCCATCAACCTCAATAGGATCAAAATTCTTTTCCCATTCTTCGTTCCAATTCACCTGCTCTATTTCTGAAAACGTATATGCTATCTCAAACTCTTCAGATTTTAAAATATGTATATCTTCGAGAATAGACTTGTTCCACTCTTCTTTATGAATATACGCAGTTACACCTTCTTCAGTCTCCACGAAGCTCTCAAATCCTGCGTAACCTAGTTCAGCAATAAGAATTTCTGTTCCTGGTTGTAGCGGACTTACTTTAAAATCGTATTCTATATAAATCTGTGACATTAAAAGGAATTTGCAATTTTCATAAAACTCTCAACCTTTAATGAAGCCCCACCAATTAGTCCTCCATCAACATCTTCTTGTCCAAAAATTTCCTCAGCGTTGTCTGGTTTTACACTTCCGCCGTAAAGAATTGAAACATCGTTCGCTACAGTATCACTGTAACTATCGGCAATGGTTTTTCTAATAAATTTGTGCATTTCCTGAACTTGTTCAGGGCTTGCTGTTTGTCCAGTACCAATGGCCCAAACAGGCTCATAGGCAACCACAATATTTTTCCACGATTCTTCTGAAATATGAAAAAGACCTGCCGTAATTTGTTTTTTAATAAACTCAAAATACGTTCCTTCTTTCCTATCTTCAAGTTGTTCTCCGATACAGAAAATAACTGTCATATCATTTTCAAGTGCCGTATTTACCTTTTCAGCGAGAACCGCATTGTCTTCATGAAATAATTCACGACGTTCACTATGGCCTAGAATAACATTTGTGGCACCAACACTGATTAACATTTTTGCTGAAATCTCGCCCGTAAAAGCTCCTTTTTCGCTTTGATGCATATTCTGAGCGACAACCTCTACAGGATGTTCTTTTAGTGAGTTAAACGCTTGATTCAAGCTTGTATATGGGGGAGCGATCATTAAAACCACATTTTCCGGAATTACCTGTTTTTTCAGTTCAACTAGAAACATTTCGGTTTCAGCCAAATCATTGTTCATCTTCCAATTTCCTGCTACTATTTGTTTTCTCATAATCTTGTCCGCCCTTCTACTATCGCTTATGCTAAACTTCGGCGGTATCTTTTTAAGGTTATTAATTCAATTCTTTCAAAAGGTTCTCGTCATCCGTCACAATGGCCTTATAAAGGCTTATTTTACCTTCGGGATTTACGATCATATATCTCGGAACCCAGTCTAAAGCTATCGATGCACAAAACGGGCCCTTCCAACCCAAAGGGATAAAATAATTATCGCCACTCACATTATACTTTTCTATTCCGTGTTTCCAACTTTCAACTTCTTTATCTAAGGAAAGAAACAAGAACACAATCTCAGGATTTTCCTTTTGAAGCTTATGCACTTTCGGCATCGCCTCAATACAATCTTTACACCAACTCGCCCAAATATCAATAAAAACAGTTTTGCCCTTATATTGTTGTAGAATTTCGGAAAATGCTATTTTCGTGTTGTTTTCGGAAAGAAATTTTTCATTCAATGCCTCTTCAGAAAAACTCTCCTGAGCCTGTGCAAAATTAACAAATAACAGAAAAATGATTAATCTTTTCATGATGTTTTATTTTTTTTTGAATTTCATCGAAGTAGGGACAGGTCGCGACCTGTCCGTACAATCGGTCGCGACCTTTCCCTACGATCTGATTTTTGGATCCAACCATCCATAAATTATATCTACAAAAATATTGATTATAATAAACAATGTGGCAATAACCAAAACTGCTCCCATAATTATTGGCAAATCCAAAGTGTTTAAAGCATTTACAATTTCTTTTCCCAAACCGTTCCATCCGAAAATATATTCAACAAAAACGGCACCAGCAAGCATTGAAGCAAACCAACCTGAAATTGCAGTAACTACTGGATTTAATGAATTTTTGAGGGCGTGCTTTTTAATGATTTGATAAAAAGAAAGTCCTTTCGCTTTTGCCGTACGAATATAATCCTGATTCAAAACCTCTAACAGAGAATTCCGCATTAATTGACTGACAACTGCTAACGGACGAATTCCTAAAACAATTGCGGGAAGTATCAAGTTTTTCCATTGAATGTATTTTCCATTTCCGAAATCATCCACTTCATAAAGGCTTCCAGTCATATTCAAATTTGTGTATTTATGAAGTACAAAACCAAAAATCCAAGCAAAAATGATGGCACTAAAAAAAGAAGGAACACTCATTCCCAAAGTACTTACCAACTGAATCATTTTATCTATAAACCCATCCTTAAAAAGCACGGAGACAATTCCTAAGAAAACGCCTATAATCATAGCAATAATAATGGCCGACACAGCCAGTATAAACGTATTTGGCAAAGTTTCGGCTATCACTTGGCTTACCTCCTTTCCATTCTTTTGAAAAGATTCTCGTAGATAAGGTGTTTTTAACACTACAGTAGTATTTCCAATGGAAAATAACTTTGCGGCATTGTACTTCCCTTCTGATAGAAAAGTATAATCATCCGGGTTTTTACTATGGAAAGAAATCGGTGACAAATCGTTTATATATCTCACATATTGAACAGAGACAGGTTGGTCAAAACCGTATTTCTTTTTTACAATTGCTAGTTGTTCGGCAGTTTCATTCTGACCAAGCATCATTCGTGCAGGATCACCGGGAAGAATAGTAAAGAGAAGAAAAATAACCGTTACAACTCCAAACAAAGTGAGCAAAGCATAACCTAATTTTTGAAGTAAGTAAACCGCCACGCTACTGTTGGTTTATTTGTTCCATAGTTCTCGGTTCATATACATAATTATCCCCAAAAAGAACTTTAGCGTAATCCTCTATTGTATCTTCAAAACCTGCCTCCTCTCTTCGCTTATTTACATTTTCAGCATTGTCAATTGGCCAGATAAAGGAGCCTCTAGCGTCGTCGTAGGTCATTCCCTGAGTACCGTATATCTGTGGCTTACCTTCCATCATTAAATAACGATCTTCCATCATTGCCGCTGAAGTTTTTGGAATTTCATCAGCATCAGCTGCTCTTTTAACCAAAGGCAAATAAACAGGTATTTTATCGGGGTTGTGTTGTAATACATTCCAAGCTACCAAGCTCGATTCTTCACCAACGACAGATTTACCAGGATACCCATGTTCATTAAAATACCTTTCAACAAAAATCATGTTTACACTATCCAAAACGTTTTGCATTTGAGATAGATCGCCGCTGTATTCTGCTTCTGAAAGCCCCATGCTTTCACCAAGTTTTTTTCGTTCATCCAAAGACCTAGCTTGCATCAATTTACGGTATTTCTGATCTTGAACTGCAATGCTGTCCAGACGTTGCTTTAACGAGAGATCTAGTTTTGGTTTTGCAGTTTTAACAACAGGGAGTTCTAATTTATGCGCATCGGTCCAATGCAATTTTTGCTTTATTGTTCCCTTGTCAAGTTCTAAAATTCCTGGATTACTGCGCACAATGGTTTTTAGCGTAGTTTCATCACAGAAATAAAACTCGAAATTAAGTTTGTATTCTTCGGTAAGTTGCTCCGTCATTTCTTGTGAAGAAGCCGAAAGACCAATTACATTATACCCATTCTTTAAAGCTTCATCAGTAACTTCTTTTACGGATCTATACCCATCTTTTTCAGTATTACCCAGACTGTAAGCAACTATAACCACTAGATTCTCTTCGTTTAAATAATGGGTAGTATAATCCTCGCCTTCGCGCTCAATTGTAAAATCGTGGATTGGCGGAATGTAACCTTCTTGAATCATCTCGGTTTCAGTGTCTATCAATTCGCCATCAACTTGTGGGTAATCGCCATTTGTAGTTATAACCTTTTCCTTCCCGTCTATATCAAATTTCCAATTGTATTCATATATCGGACCTGGTGCACCTTCTGGAACGGTCATCCCTTCAGTAATATTCGCACCAATTTTATATGGACGAAAATCTATAATTGGAAGATGTAATAAAACATAATAAGTTATTCCAAGACAGGCCACAAAAGATGCAAAAATCACAATGCTCCGCGTTCCTTTCGTAAAAAATGGCTGAATGTATTTTTGTCCAATAAAAAGGATCAAAATCAAGACAAGTAATATAATATCCTTGCTAAAAGATTCCCAAGGTGTAAGCGGAATAGCATCTCCAAAGCATCCGCAATCGGTCACTTTGTTGAAATAAGCCGAATAGAAAGTGAGAAATGTAAAAAATACAATCATTAGTAATAAAGCCCAGATCGTGAACTTTTTCAGATAACCCAATAATAAGGCTACTCCCACCAAGACCTCAAAAATAACCACAAATATGGCAATCAATAAAGCGTATGGAACCAAGAAGCCCAAATCCAGGACCTCGGGTGCAAAATAATCTTTCAACTTAAATGCAAAGCCTACGGGATCGTTTAGTTTCACCAATCCACTGATGACAAAAAGTACTCCGACTATTATTCTTGATATTCCTACTAAGTATTTCATATATCTTAAAATTCTAACTTTTTAAAAATTCAAATCACATGTGTTAGTTAACAAATTACAAGGAAGAAATTCCAAATAACAAATTCCAAATTCCAAAGGCTTAACGAAAATATGAAGAGACTATCCAAGACCTGCAAGTCAAGCTTTCTTTATTCTTTACTCTTTGTTCTTTTCTCTCTTTTCTCTTTCTTCTCTTTCCCTTCTTCCAAATGAATAAGTGCAAAAACTGCATAATTCACCATATCCTGATAATTAGCGTCTATTCCTTCTGAAACCAGCGTTTTTCCACTGTTATTTTCAATCTGCTTTACGCGCAATAATTTCTGAAGAATCAAATCCGTCAACGAACTAACCCGCATATCTCTCCACGCCTCGCCGTAATCATGGTTTTTGTCCATCATTAATTGCTTGGTTTTAGCCACTTGCTCATCGTAAAACTGGGTAGCATCTTCCGCCGAAAGGTCTGGTTGTTCTACCACGCCTTTATCCAGCTGAATCAGAGCCATAATTGAATAATTTACTATTCCAATAAACTCGCTTGTTTCATCTTCAGCTATTTTTTGTTCCTTATTTTTTTGCAGTCCGCGGATGCGTTGCGCTTTTATAAAGATTTGATCTGTCAACGAAGGAAGTCGTAGAATTCGCCAAGCACTTCCGTAGTCGTGCATTTTATTGATAAACAGCTTCCTACATTTTTCAATTTGGTCGTTGTATTGATTTGACGTGTCTGCCATTAGTGGTTTGTAAGATTTTGCGTAAATTTCGCTTAAATATATCAATTTAAAAAATTGCAGACCCTTAATTGCCGCGGCAACCTTATAGACCTTTCCATACCAAAAGTGATGGGTATTATTAATATAACCCCCGATTCATTTTATGACGGAGGAAGAACTTTTTCTGAAAACGAAATATTAAAACAATCTGAAAAAATGCTTTCAGAAGGAGCTACGTTTTTGGATATTGGTGGATATAGCTCACGTCCCGGTGCGGATGAAGTTTCAGAAGACCAAGAAATTAAACGTGTTGCCGATGCAATTGAACTTATTCTAAAAAAGTTTCCTGAAACATTAATTTCCATTGACACCTTCCGAAGTAAAGTGGCACAAAAAGCCGTTGAAGCTGGAGCGTGTATAATAAACGATATCTCGGGAGGAACTTTAGATGCAAATATGTATAAAACAGCTTCAAAACTGAAGGTTCCATATATTTTGATGCATATGCGTGGCACGCCAAAAACGATGACAAAGCTTACGGATTACAAAAATGCTACAATTGAAGTGATAAAATATTTATCTGAAAAAATTTCGCTTGCTCGTGCTGAAGGCATCAATGACATCATTGTAGATCCAGGCTTCGGTTTTGCAAAAACTCGCGAACAAAGTTTTCAGATAATGAATAACCTCGAACTTTTTAAAAATTTAAGAGTTCCCATTTTAGCTGGTGTTTCGCGAAAATCAATGGTTTATAAAACACTAGAGACAACCGCTGAATATGCCTTAAACGGAACCACGTCTCTAAACACAATTGCACTATTAAAAGGTGCTTCAATTCTTAGAGTTCACGATGTAAAAGAGGCTCTTGAATGTATAAAAATTAACGAAAGCCTAAAAAATACACACTGAAAAAGTAAAACAACTATAGCACAACAGTTTCAATAGGACGAATTTTTCAATTACTTTTACTAAAAAAAGCAGAACCTTGGATTTTCTAGACATACGGATTTTAGATATTGTAGACATTTTGCTGGTAGCATTCCTACTCTATTATCTCTATAATTTGGTAAAAGGAACTGTAGCTATCAATATTTTGGTAGGTATCATCATCGTTTACGCCATTTATATTATTACTGAGCTTTTGGAAATGGAGCTTTTGAGTAAAATTCTTGGAGGCTTTCTCGGGGTTGGAATGTTTGCTTTGGTAGTAGTTTTCCAACCGGAAATTCGAAAATTTCTCCTAATGTTAGGATCTACAAATTTCAATGCGAGACGAAGGTTTCTAAAACAATTTAATTTTTCCGGAAAAGATGGAACTTTTAAAACCAATCTAGAAGGCATTATAGCTGCATGTAAAAAGATGTCAGGTACAAATACAGGAGCATTAATCGTAATTCAACGCAACAACAGTCTTGATTTTGTAAAAAACACAGGAGACGAGATGAACCTTGAGGTAAATCAACCAATTATTGAAAGCATATTTTATAAAAACAGTCCGTTACACGACGGTGCAATTATAATTGAAGAGAACAGAATTACCGCTACCCGCGTTATTCTACCGGTTTCCAACGATAAAAAAATACCCTTACGCTTCGGACTTCGTCATAGAGCTGCCGTTGGAATTACAGAAAAAACAGATGCTGTGTCTTTAGTAGTTTCCGAAGAAAATGGACAGATTTCCTATTTAAAAGATGGCGATTTTGTGCTTTTCGATGATACAGATGAACTCTTTAAAATTCTGACGCAGGATTTAAGCTAAATATCAACTCGCTTCTTCTGTCATAAATTGGACTTCATAAAGGTTTCTATAAAAACCATTATCCAATTGAAGTAATTCCTTGTGGGTGCCTTCTTCCACAATTTTACCGGCATCCATCACTATAATCTTATCAGCTTGTTTAATAGTTGCCAAGCGGTGTGCAATGACAATTGAAGTCCGGTCTTTCGTGATTTTATCGGTAGCATGTTGAATCATTTCCTCAGAATAAGTATCTACTGAAGAGGTAGCCTCATCCAAAACCAGAATACTCGGCTTGCTAACGTAAGCCCGGAGAAATGAGATTAACTGACGTTGCCCAGAAGAAAGCATACTTCCACGTTCTTTCACATTGTATTGATAGCCTCCAGGAAGGGATTCAATGAATTTATGAACACCTATTTCCTTTGCTGCGGCAACTACTTCTTCTTCTGTTATTTCCGGATTATTGAGGGTAATGTTGTTCAGAATAGAATCTGCAAACAAGAAGACATCTTGCAAAACAACAGCAATCTGACTTCTTATAGATGCGAGTTTATATTTTTTCAATGAAATTCCATCTATCAAAATTTCACCACTATTGATTTCATAAAAACGATTTAACAAGTTGATTATGGTACTTTTTCCTGCTCCAGTAGCACCAACAATTGCGACGGTTTCACCTGGATTTGCTCTAAAAGAAACATCTTTTATTACTTCTTCATTTTCAATATAACCAAAATGTACATTTTTAAAATCAATTTCGCCTTTGGTGCTTATATAGTCAATAGTTCCATTATCGGCAATATGCGATTTGGTATCTAAAATTCCAAAAACTCGATTTGCGGCAACCATCCCCATTTGCAATGTATTGAACTTATCTGCAATTTGCCTAAGTGGTCTAAAAAGCATTTCGGAATATTGTATAAAAGCTGTGATCATCCCCAGGGTTACAACACCTCCACCTATAACGTTTAAACCGCCATACCAAACTACCAAACCTGTAGCTATGGCCCCCGTCATTTCAGCAATAGGAAAGAAAATAGAGTTGTACCAAACCGTTTTTATCCAAGATTTTCTATGGTCCTTGTTTATTTCTTGAAAACGGTCATATTCAGTTTTTTCTCGGGTAAAAATTTGTACTATTTTCATTCCGGTTATTCTTTCCTGAACAAAAGTATTGAGGTTTGATACTTGATCACGAACGTCTTCAAAAGCAACTTTCATCGCCTTTTGAAACACTCTTGTTGCGTATAGAATAAAAGGGAGTACAATAAATACAATCAACGACAATCGCCAGCTTTGTGTAAGCATGAAACCTGCGATAACAAGCATTTTAAGTAAATCACTTATAATTACAAAAAGACCTTGACTGAAAATACTTGAGATAGTTTCAACATCATTGACAGCTCTGGTAGTTAGTCTTCCAACAGCGCTTTTATCAAAATACTTCATTCTAAAACTCATCATCAAGCTGAAGAGCTGTTCACGCATATCGCGAATTACACTCTGTCCTAGCCAGTTTGTTAAGAAGATAAAAGCAAATTGGAAAATCACTTCCAAAAGAAGTACAACTATCATTAAAATGACGTACTTCATAAACCCCGCACCGTCTTTTGGTACAATAGAGTTATCTATGGCCAATTCTAAAAGATAAGGCCGTAAAACAGCAAGTACAGACATTATGATTGCTGCGAAGGCAACAAAAAAGAAGACCCCGCGATAAGGCTTCGCGAAAGCCAACAACCGTCTGAACAGTTTAAAATCGAATGCGTTGCCTGTAGTTTCTGACACTGTTTTTATTAGTTTATTAATTATTTTATTTTAAAACTGTCAATGCGAGCAAAGCCGTCATTGCAAGCGAAGCAAAGCAATCTCACACAGCTTCCCCTTTTGTTTTGAAAATATCCTCCGGATAAACAACTTTTGTTAAATACAATCCCTTTGCTGGAGCTGAAGCACCGGCTTCTTCCCTACTCTTACTTTTTAATATGTCATTAAAACCTTCTAAGGAGGTTTTTTCATAACCCACATCCAATAGAGTCCCAACAATTGCACGGACCATATTTCGCAAAAAACGATCTGCGACAATGGTAAAAATAAGGGTATTATTCTCAGCTTCCCAATTTGCTTTCACAATTGTACAATTGTACGTTTTTACATCTGTTTTTGATCGTGAAAAGCATTGAAAATCTCTATGATGCAATAGCCCTTTCGCCGCTTCATTCATCAAATGGACATTGGGAATATTGTTAATTTGAAACGCAAAATCCTGTAAAAAAGGGTCCTTTTGAAGCGAAATGATATATTCATACTCTCTTTGAGTGGCATGAAAACGAGCATGAGCATCTTCTTTTACTTCCAAAATATTCCTTACTGAAATATCCTTCGGAAGAAAGGAATTCATTCTAAAAATCAATCCATCCTTATTCTGAATTTCATCAATATCAAAATGTGCAAAAAGCTGTTTCGCATGAACACCTGCATCAGTTCTACCAGCTCCAGTAAGTTTTATTTCCTTTCGCAATAAAGTTGAAAGCGTTTCTTCCAAAACTTGCTGCACGCTAATCTGATCGGGCTGGCGTTGCCATCCAAAATAATTCTTACCGTTATAGGCTATTTCCAAGAAATATCGCAATTCAATTTTTTTTCAGAATTGACAAAATTACAATATACAAGTCACTATGGTTGTTATAAATTTCAAAAAGTTAACAGCTTGGTCACAGCATGTAGAATAGCTTAAAACTTTATATACCCATCAACAAGAAGTCTATCAATTTAATTAATTTTGAAGCTGATAAAATCACTCCACTCAATAAGCACAACCTACCTTGAAAAAAATCCTACTCCTCAGCGACACCCATAGTTATATTGACGAAAAAATTCTGAAACACGTAAAGCAAGCCGACGAGGTTTGGCACGCGGGTGATATTGGAGACCTCTCTGTAACCGACGCTATCAAAGCTTTAAAGCCTTTACGCGCTGTTTATGGAAACATCGACAGTACTGAAGCACGAATGGAGTTTCCGCTTCACAATCGCTTTATGTGTGAGGGAGTGGACGTATGGATAACTCATATTGGAGGCTATCCTGGCAAATATAATCCCACTATTCGTGAGGAAATATACGCTAATCCTCCAAAAATATTTATTTGCGGTCATTCCCATATTTTAAAAGTAATGCCCGACAAAACCACCAAACTACTCCACATGAATCCAGGTGCAGTAGGAAAACACGGATTTCATAAAGTGCGCACAATGCTAAGGTTTGAAATAGACGGTGAAAAAATACAGAATTTAGAAGTTATCGAATTTGAGCTTCGGTAATAATCTCTATTTTCTACGAAAATAGAAATTTACTCAGCTACCTTAATTGAGTATTACTGAATAACAAAACTTATTAGACCTAGTCTTTATTTTTTCATATTTAGTGGTTAAGGGTTTTTGCTCTGAAAATCAAAAAACCCCCAAAGGTGGCATCCTTCAGGGGTCTTGCACTAATATACCAAGATCGGTTTATCGCAAACGATCAACAGATTTTACAAGATCCTCATCCCTTTTTATGGCCTTATTGGCCAGCACTAAAAATACGATAGAAATGATGGGAAGAAGAACCCCAATACCCTTCTCTGAAACCAAAGTTTCTCCGGATAAAGTGAGCGATCTGTAAACGAAAACTCCCAGTAATACAAAGTTTGATATAATGTTTAAACGGTTTAGCACAAACTGCAATTGCCGTTTTTTGAAATTTAAAATTGAAATTATCGCCAATCCTATTGAAACGAAAATGAGACCAAAGACCAAAGGTTCACTACGCTCGATGATAACTGTACCATCTTCACCCACAACAAGAGGGAACCACATAAACAAGGATCCCATGATTAGGGCTGAAACAATTAAATAGATGGTTTGAATACGTTGGATCATTATTTAAAAACTCAATTAGATTGCGAAAATACATTATCTTTTTTGAAAAAAATAACAGTACTTTTTAATTTATTATTGTATTATTGCACTATCTATTCGTAACCAACTCAATCAAGGTTACTTAGTCTTCGAAAAAAATTTTCAACGTACTTACCTTCTCAAAAGGAATATAATAGTATCAACTTAAACTATAGGATTTTTTAAATGTTTGAAATTTCAGAACTAAAAAGCAAAAAGCTACCTGAACTTCAGGAAATAGCTAAAGAACTTAATGTGCCAAAATATCGCACTCAAAAAAAATTGGACTTGGTATATCAAATTCTTGATTACCAAGCCGCAAATCCCAAAGCGGTTAAAGCAGTTATCAATTCAGAAGAATCTTCTTCAGATACATCAAAGTCAAAGACAACGACTAAGGAGAAAGCTACACCTGCTGCTTCCAAGGAAAAAAAGGATAGCACTCCAAATAAACGTCCGGCAAGCAAAGACACTCAAAGTAAAAAGCCACAACCACAGAAAAAAAGTCAGCCTAAAAAGAGTGACGACGATAAAAAGTCCCAAGATGACAAAAAATCGAGCGATGATAAACGTTCAACCGACAATAAGCACTCATCTAGCAGCAAAAAGGACACTGACAAAAAAGAAAGCAATAAAAAACCGCAGCACCAAAAGTCAAGCGGTGACGATAATGATAATCGTCAAAAAAACCAACGTAACGACAACAGCTCAGATAACCGATCAAAGCACCAAAGCCACAAACAAAAGGATAGCAATACCAAGGATCATAGGAATAATGGAAACAAAGATTCCCGCAACCGCTACCGGGAGCCTGATTATGAATTTGGTGGTATTATTGAAAGCGAAGGTGTACTAGACATTATGCAAGACGGCTACGGCTTTTTGCGCTCTAGTGATTACAATTACCTTTCATCACCAGATGATATTTATGTTTCACAATCACAGATTCGTCTATTTGGCCTAAAAACAGGAGATACAGTTTTAGGTGAAGTTCGCCCTCCAAAAGAAGGTGAAAAATACTTCCCTTTAATCAAGGTGAACAAAATAAATGGCCTAAACCCAAATGTGGTTCGCGACCGTGTTTCTTTTGAGCACTTAACTCCTCTTTTTCCTACTGAAAAATTTAACCTGGCCGATAAACAGAGCACAATCTCCACAAGGATTATGGATCTTTTTACTCCTATTGGAAAAGGTCAACGTGGAATGATAGTTTCCCAACCAAAAACTGGTAAAACTATGCTGCTAAAAGATATTGCAAATGCAATTGCAGCAAATCATCCAGAAGTTTATCAAATCGTTCTACTGATTGATGAACGTCCAGAAGAAGTTACTGATATGCAGCGTAATGTTCGCGGCGAAGTTGTTGCTTCAACATTTGACAAGGAAGCTACCGAGCACGTTCGTGTAGCCAACCTCGTTATTGACAAAGCTAAGAGATTGGTGGAATGTGGTCACGATGTAGTTATCCTTTTAGATTCAATCACACGTTTAGCCCGTGCTTATAACACGGTGCAACCAGCAAGTGGTAAAATATTGAGTGGTGGTGTTGACGCAAACGCACTTCACAAACCAAAACGTTTCTTTGGAGCTGCACGAAATATTGAAAATGGAGGCTCGTTAAGTATCATTGCAACTGCATTGACTGAAACTGGCTCTAAAATGGATGAAGTTATTTTTGAAGAATTTAAAGGAACTGGAAACATGGAACTTCAATTGGATAGAAAAATCTCTAACCGAAGAATCTTCCCAGCCATTGACCTTACTTCTTCAAGTACACGTCGTGACGATTTGTTACTAGATGAAAACACCATTCAACGGATGTGGGTGCTACGTAAATATCTTGCGGACATGAACCCTATTGAAGCTATGGAATTTATCAATGATCGAATTAAGCACACAAAAAACAATGAAGAGTTTCTTATCTCGATGAACGGATAACAACATAACCTTCCAAACATTTTATAACTCCGCGTCCTTTTAGGTGCGGAGTTTTTTTATGTCTTAAAATATATCCCAGAAATAAAAAATAAATAATTTATAATACTGAAAAGTGTCATTTCCATCTCATTCCGTCCGTAGGAATTAAACAATAACCTCTTCTATTCTTCAGATGCATCAAGGCGAGCTTCATGGAAGTATTCTGTAAGTAGATTAGCTTTAGACTTCATATTTCTCTGAAATAGCAAAAAAAGATAGTATTTCCCGCTATTACGCATAGTCTGTACAATAGCTTTAAAAACGTTATAACCATCTTTCAGAAAGAATAAGAGAAAGAGACTTTCCTTAATCTTAGCAACAAAAGCTTCCTACCTATGCGTTAGTCTTATTCCCAATCAACAAACAAGAGCAGCTAAGCAATTCTTCAACAATATTCGGAAATACCAGCTTCACTTAGGTAACCACCTTTAAAATACTTTAAAACCATTTAAAACAAACAGTAAATAATGATACATTTTTGAATATCCGTAATTATTCTTAAAAGATAATTAATCTCTTTTAATACCGAATAAGCTCGCCCCAACTCTAAAGGGTGGCTTATTCAAAGCCCTTTAAACAACAGAGAGTTTTTACTCCCTTTAGGGTTGGGACAAAAAAATTCCGCTTTAATCTTATTACTTTTATCGGTTGTGACTAAAAGCGGATATGCAAATACCTTTTCAGGAAACCACAAATATCCATTCGCGGTAACACCAAATACTGCCCCAATTATATTTTAAAACTGGACATAAAAAAACCCCGACCAATTGGCCGGGGTTTTAGAATATTTATTTAGCAATAATTATTGCTTAACAACTTTCTGAGTGTAAGTTCCGAAGTTTGTATCAAGGTTAAGGAAGTAAACTCCAGTTTCAAGAGAATTTACATCTACAACACCATTGCTATAAGTAGCACCAGTAGTTTTACCTAAGATATCAACAACAGAAGAAGAATTAACCACTACGTTAGAAGGCAACTGAACGTTAAACACATCAGTTGTAGGGTTAGGGTAGATAGATACATTCTCAGCAAGAACATCACCTACAGACAATGCGTCATCAACAACCAAGTTAACTAAGTGGTAAGCTTCTGGGAAACCAATCTCCGCTACAGTTGCTGGCTCAGTAATCTCACAACCTTCAGAAGCTAAAAAGCTTTCTTTAGTTTCACCTGAAGTTGCTCCTAAGTACAATACGTTACCGTCAGCAAAAGGCTGAACAACAGCTACAACAACAGTAGAACCAGCAGAAACAACTGCAGGAACATCAAATTCAGCACGAACTTTAATTCCAACTTCACCTGGAGTTACCTCAAGGATACCTGAAGCAATAGCTGCCGGTGGGCTAAGGATATCAAAACCACTTGGGAAACCAGCATATTCAAAAGCATATACTTCGAATTCCTCATTAGCTGCCATTTGTGATACAGCAAACTCAACACCAGTTACCATAACGTCAGTAGTAACACCTTCGTCAGCAAGAACGTATTCTCTAAACCACCAGTTGTCAGATCCTGAACAAGCAACACCTGCTCCGTCAAATACCTCATCAGTATTCTGAGTTAGAACGATTTCTGTGTTAGTTGCGTTTGATTGTGCATTTGCATTATACGCAAAGGTTGCTGCAAAAGCAAACATCAATAATGTAATTTTTTTCATAATTATAAGTTTTTAAGTTTCCACAAATATAACCAACACATCTTAAAGTACAAGCAATTTAGCATTTTTTATTTTCTTTTAACGTTACACTATAGAAGGGGTTTTCGTAACTGTTCCTAAATCAACAGGATAAAACAAAAAACCTTCGCAATTCTTACTACCAGTGATTAGGTCTATTTTATAAACTTCTGTTAAATAAATTAAAATCAAAAGAATAATGTGTTTTTACAAGTTCAAT
Source organism: Aequorivita sp. (assembly GCA_052105975.1). Taxonomy (GTDB): domain Bacteria; phylum Bacteroidota; class Bacteroidia; order Flavobacteriales; family Flavobacteriaceae; genus Aequorivita. The sequence goes on from JBQEAY010000006.1 coordinate 16,103, forward strand.
AGAACTAAAAATTAAAAGACTTAAATCTATTATATAATTGGTGTCAATTAATCTCAATTTCTATATACCAAAGGTGAAATAACAACGGGGGATATCTTCCTTTGCTTTAATCGAAAGATTACCTCCCTTTTATTATTTCTCCCAATTTGTAAATACTTTCCTCGTATTTCAATTTTATGTGTATTAACGAAATCTATTTTAGGGTAATGGACGCCTAGAAAACAGTCCCTATATTATTTTTCCATATTAAAAATCAACTTTTGTTTATATTTGATAAAAACATTTTTCATGAAGCAGACATTCACAATTCTTTGTTGGTCACTTTTTTTAATCTCTACTACTATGACAGCTCAAAAAAGGAATGATTTTCCCCTGACCTTTGAAACTTCAAACGGCTTAAAAACGGGCACATACAAAGAAACAATAGATTTCTATCTGGCATTAGAAAAGAAATTTCCTGAAATTACTGTTTATGAAATGGGTGATACTGATAGCGGCTTCCCACTACATCTGGTTATTTTCGATCCAGAAAGCATAAATCAAAAGAAAACAGATAAAGCTTTTTCAAAAAACGGTAAAAACCTATTACTGATAAACAACGGAATCCATCCCGGCGAACCTGACGGAATAGATGCGACAATGTTACTTTTTAGAGATTTTGCTGAAAATAAAATTCCGTTACCTAATAAAACAATCATCGCGACAATTCCTGTTTACAATATTGGTGGAGCATTAAACAGAAACAGTACCAGCCGAACCAATCAAGATGGACCAGAAGAATACGGCTTTCGCGGTAATGCCAGAAACTATGATTTAAACCGAGACTTTATAAAAAGTGACACTAGAAACGCAAGAGCTTTCGCCAAAATATTCCATTGGCTAAATCCAGATTTGTTTATTGACAATCACGTGAGCAACGGTGCCGATTATCAATATATACTAACTCATCTTTTTACGCAACATAATAAATTGGGGAATGAAATGGGAGATTATCTACACGATTCTTTTATGTCGCAATTTGAAAAATCTCTACATCAGAAAAAATGGGACATTACACCATACGTAAATGTTTTTAATGAGGTGCCAGAAGTAGGATTTACACAATTTATGGATTCACCTCGCTACTCGACAGGCTATGCAGCCTTATTCAATACGTTGGGAATGATGGTGGAAACCCATATGCTAAAACCTTACAAACAAAGAGTAGAAGGAACCTATGAATTAATGAAGAGCTTTATTGATATTGCCGAAAAGGATGCTTCAAAAATTAAAAATTTAAGACAAAAATCATTGGAGAAGTATAAAATTGGAACCTACTACCCTATCTCCTGGGAAGTGGATTCTTCAAAAACCACAACACTTTCATTTAAAGGTTTTGAAGGAAAAATGATTCCGAGTAAAGTTACCGGTGGTGAACGTTTAAAATATTTTAGAGATAAACCTTTTACCAAAAACATTACATATTACGATTATTTTAAATCAGCTGATTCTATAAAAATTCCTTCAGCATATATTATTCCCAGAGGATATTGGAATGTTATTGATCTTCTGAAATTAAATAAAATTGAATTTTCTAAAATTGAAAACGATTCCACTATTACCGCCGAAGTCTACCGAATAAAAGATTTTGAAACGGTAAAAACTGCCTACGAAGGACATTATCTACATTCTAAAACAAAAATTAAAAAAAGCCTAGAAAAAGTTTTAGTAAGAAAAGGAGCTGTTTTAGTTAAAACCCAGCAACCTGGTGTTCGGTACATTTTAGAAACCTTGGAACCAACAGCTATCGATTCATTTTTTAATTGGAATTTCTTTGACGCGATTCTTCAGCAAAAAGAAGGTTTTTCGCCTTATATCTGGGAGGATATGGCAGAACAATTCTTAAATGAAAACCCTGAAGTCAAAAAAGAGTTTAAGTTGAAAAAAGCAAACGACCCTGAATTTGCGGAAAACTGGTACGCCCAACTGGATTGGATTCATAAAAAATCTCCAAACTATGAAAAGTCACATTTAAGATATCCGATCATTCGGGTGGGTGGTTAAATATTCTTCTGGAAAGAGGAGCTTGATATTTTCATAAGAATCTTGTAACGCCTTTTGAGATTTTTCAAAATCCTTCCACTTCGCTTTTTTGATACCTTCACTCCCTTGAGGCGTCAGCGGTCCGTCATAATCGCTGAACATTTCGAACCAATAAGTAATTTTCAGTCGGAATTTATTGTTGCGGGTAAAAACATGATAGGTAGTTTTTATAAATTCGCGGATTTCGAGATCTGCTACACCCGTTTCTTCAATGACCTCACGAATTGCGGCTTCTTGATGCGTTTCACCTTTTTCTATTTTTCCTTTGGGAAGGTCCCATTTTTTATTTCTTCTTATAAAAAGAATTTCTTTTTTGCTGTTATAAACCAAGCCTCCTGCAGCTTCAACAACCTTTAATTTTTTACGAAGAAAGCGCTCCAATTTTTCGGCATTCTTGTGATATAGATTCACATAGAGCAGCTCGCCGTTGTGTATTTTTTTTACCAACTTTTTAAAACGTGCTTGTTTTAAAGGGATGGTAGTGTAGCGTTCCCCAATATTTTTCTCTGTTGAAAGAATAATGGGAATATCTTTTACAAAAACTTTATACATTTGCAGTATGATATTAAACAAAGAAACGGCACAAAAAACCGCGGCATTGCTATTGCAAATTAATGCAATAAAATTACAACCACAAAACCCATTTACATGGGCATCTGGATGGAAGTCTCCAATTTATTGCGACAATCGCGTTACACTATCCTATCCAACGATACGAACTTATATTCGCGAGAACCTGGCAAAACAAATTGAGGAACTCTACGGAAAGCCCGAAATGATTGCCGGTGTTGCTACTGGTGCCATAGGCATAGGTGCCCTTGTTGCGGAGTGTTTAAATGTACCATTTTGTTATGTTCGTCCTGAGGCAAAGGGCCACGGACGTCAAAATAAAGTAGAAGGCCATTTGGAACCAAACACAAATGTTATTGTTGTTGAGGACTTAATAAGTACAGGAAAAAGTAGCTTGATGGCCGTAGAAGCTTTGAAAGAAGCAAACGCAAACGTAAAAGGAATGGTAGCAATTTTTACTTATGGTTTTGCCACGGCTGAAGAAAACTTTAAAAACGCCAATATTACCCTTAATACTTTGAGCAATTATGAAGTATTGTTGGAAGAGGCCGAAAAATCAAAGTATATAAATACAGAAGAGGCGACTCTACTTTCTGAATGGCGGAAGAACCCTGCTGTTTGGGGACAGCTGTAACTTCAATGTTCAATGTTCAATGTTCAATAAAATAATAATCATCAATTAAAATATTTTCCATGCAGTTAAATAGCAAAAAAGTAACAGTTCAAAAATCGGCTTCAGAGCTTTGTGATTATTTGGCAGATGTTAAGAACTTTGAAGGCTTAATGCCAGAAAACATCAGTAAATTCGAGGTGATAAGAGATAACGCTTTTGTCTTTGCACTAAAAGGAATGCCCGAAATTGCACTAGAAGTTAAAGAAGTTGAAAAGCCGAATAAAGTTGTTCTTGGCGCAATAAGCGATAAAATTCCTTTTACTCTTAAAGGAAATATCGAAGAAGCCTCTGAGAGTACGTCAACAGTGGAATTGCTTTTTGAAGGTGAATTTAACGCAATGATGGCGATGATGGTAAAAGGGCCAATTTCAAAATTTATTGAAACGCTTTCTTCAAACATGGAGAAACTGTAAATATAAAGCCTTCAATTTCACTCTTTAAAGGGTTTCAAAATTGAAGGTTTTTTCCTTTTTTTTAAAGTAGTAACTTTTCTACGCTCGAGTTCGATCGCAGTTTTAGTAAATCAAGCTGACTTCCTTTAGCTGAAATTTTCGCAAGAGATTATTTTCGGTTTCAACCAAAAGTTCGCCAATATCCGAAACGCCTTTTATAATTCCATTAAAACGCAATCCTTCGGGAGTTTCAAAAACAGAAATAGAATCTTTTTGAAATAGGTTGTCTTCATATTCTTCTTTTAGAACTAAAAAGTCGTTGTAATTCAACTTTCTTAGTTTTTTATAGATATTCTCCACAATTTCCTGAAGTACTTCTTCCAAAGTAAAACCTTTACCCGTTTCCAATTTTAAGGAGCTAGCTTTCGGCAAATTAGGAAAATCAGTTTCGTTTACATTTAGGCCGATTCCGATGACGCAATATTTCAAAAAACTGCCTTCCAATACGTTTTCAATCAAAATACCGCCAACTTTACTTTTGGCTGACAATATGTCGTTTGGCCATTTTATCGAAATAGCTGGAACATTTAAACCTTTTAAGGCTTCCAAAATCCCTAATGAAGTAGCCATAGAAATCATAAATTGATGCTCGATAGACAAGCCATCAAACTCTTTGAACATACTGAATGTTAGGCTTTGCCCTTCTCTAGAGAGCCAACCATTGCCCATTTGACCCCGCCCAGAAACCTGATGGTTTGTGATTACAACAGTTTCATCCGGTAGTCGGGTTTTTTTTGCCAACTTCTTTAGGTACGTATTGGTAGAATCGATGGCACTAAGTTTGATTAAGTTCAAATCGAGAATTATGTTTAGTATTACACTTTTAAGGGCATTCAAGAAACAAAAAAGTAATAACTTTGCAAAAAAGAAAAGAAAAAATAATTAATGCAGAAAGAACAAGCAGAAACTGATCAACTTATTACTCAGATAATACGAGGAATTGAAGATGTAAAAGGGCAGGATATTGAAATTCTTGACCTGAGGGAGATAGAAAACACCGTTTGTGACTATTTTATAATCTGCAATGGTACCTCAAATACTCAAGTGAACGCAATTGTAGGTTCCGTTCAAAAATCCGTTAGTAAAGCTTTAAAAGAAAAACCATGGCACGTTGAAGGTAGCGACAACGCAGAATGGATACTTATGGACTATGTGCACGTAGTAGTACACGTTTTCCAAAAGCACATTCGTGAGTTTTACGACATTGAAGGACTTTGGGGAGATGCCAAATCGGTTAAAATAGAAACAACGAACTAAAAAAGATAACTGCCTTATGGCTGAAGAAAATAAAAATAAGAAGAAGAACGATTCCAAGAAGCCGAAGGCTAATTATTATTGGATTTATATTGCTATTGCACTTGTATTTTTGGGAATTAACATCTTTGGTGGCGGAAGCTGGTCTCAACCAGAAAAAACCACTCAATCGCAATTTGAAACATTTCTTAAGGAAGGTGACGTTGACAAAGTAGATGTAATAAACAAAAAGATTGCAAAGGTTTACTTGACTCCCGAAGCCAAACAGAAGGAAGTTCATTCTAAAGAGAAAAGTGTCCCCTCATTTTTGGAGCCAGGTGCAAACGACCCTGATTATCAATTTGAATTTGGAGATCTACAAATTTTCCAAAAAGATTTTCAAGATATAAAGTCTGAAAACGATTTAACAGCAACTTTGAATTTCCAAACAGATTCTAATGTTTGGGGTGATATTCTGATGAGTATTCTTCCCTTCGCCATTATTATTGGTATATGGATATTTATTATGCGAAGAATGTCTTCAGGTGCCGGTGGTGGCGCAGGTGGACAATTGTTCAATATTGGTAAATCTAAAGCAAAGCTTTTTGACGAAAAGACCGACGTAAAAACTTCTTTTAAAGATGTTGCCGGTTTAGAAGGTGCAAAAGAAGAAGTTCAAGAAATCGTTGACTTCTTGAAAAACCCAGAGAAATATACTTCTCTAGGAGGAAAAATTCCTAAAGGAGCTTTACTTGTAGGGCCTCCAGGAACGGGGAAAACCCTTCTGGCAAAAGCTGTTGCCGGGGAAGCAAAAGTTCCATTCTTCTCACTTTCAGGTTCAGATTTTGTGGAGATGTTCGTGGGTGTGGGTGCATCACGTGTTCGTGACTTGTTTAAACAAGCGAAAGAAAAATCACCTGCTATCATTTTCATCGATGAAATTGACGCCATTGGCCGCGCCCGTGGAAAGAACAACATGTCTGGTAGCAATGATGAGCGTGAAAACACCTTAAACCAGTTGTTGACCGAAATGGATGGCTTTGGTACAAATACCAATGTTATTGTAGTGGCTGCAACCAACCGTGCCGATGTACTGGACAAAGCCTTAATGCGTGCTGGTCGTTTTGATAGACAAATATACGTTGACCTTCCAGATGTTCGGGAGCGTAAAGAGATATTCGAAGTTCACTTGCGTCCTATTAAAAAGGATGAAGGTTTAGATACCGACTTCCTTTCAAAACAAACCCCAGGTTTCTCTGGAGCTGATATTGCGAATGTATGTAATGAAGCTGCCCTAATCGCTGCCAGAAATGGCAAAAAATCTGTTGGCAAACAAGACTTCCTTGATGCTGTTGACAGAATTGTAGGCGGACTTGAAAAGAAAAATAAAATAATGACAATGGACGAAAAGCGCGCTATTGCCTTCCACGAAGCTGGTCACGCAACTGTTAGCTGGATGTTGGAGCACGCCGCACCATTGGTAAAAGTAACTATTGTTCCCCGTGGGCAATCCTTAGGTGCCGCTTGGTACTTGCCAGAGGAAAGATTGATTATTCATCCAGAACAAATGCTGGATGAGATGTGTGCAGCCCTTGGTGGTCGCGCCGCAGAAAAAGTAATCTTTGACCGAATTTCCACAGGTGCTTTGAGTGACCTTGAAAAAGTTACAAAACAAGCACGTGCTATGGTAACAATTTATGGATTGAACGATAAAATTGGTAACCTTACCTATTACGATAGCAGCGGACAATCAGAATACAATTTCTCTAAACCCTACAGTGAAAAAACTGCAGAGTTGATCGATAAAGAGATTTCTGCACTTATAGAAGGCCAATACCGACGTGCCTTAGAGCTTTTGGAAGAAAACAAGGATAAATTGACCGAGTTGGCTAATGTCCTGCTTGAGAAAGAAGTGATTTTCAAAGATAACCTTCAAAAAATATTTGGAGACCGTCCTTTTGAAATCCCAGAAGAAGCAACTAGACCGACAACAACTTAAGGTTGTCGGTTTTAAGAACCATTCTGAAACTTTGTTTTTTTGATAACATAACTTCAATATAGATTTTATATATTTGAGGTTAATGCATTTATGAACTCCTCAATTCGCTATAAATGAGTCTATTCAAAAGACTTTTAAACCCTAAGTATAAATCGGAAGATAAGGCTAAAAAAGCTGACGGTTCCGACACGAGCAGCTATTACCCAGAGGAAAAACTTCCAATAGACGAAAAGTTCACCTATAATTTTAAAAACAATGGTGGAAAATTCATTTATTGTGAAAACTGGGATGAAATCTTAGAGTCATTCGACAACATCATGTTAGAAAATGATTGGTATGAACAAGATGTATTTTGTGTAAACAAGCAGCTTAGCAAAAGGTTTGAAGGTTTTAACCTCAATTTTGTAAAAAACCCAGAGTCAACATTTTTTCTTTCTACTTGTGAGGCACTCGTATCCAATAACGGTTCTATCCTACTTTCTTCAAACCAAATAAAAGAAAAGAAACTCAAAGAACTACCATCAAATTTTATCATTTTTGCGACTACCAGCCAGATGGTTGATACAATAAGCGAAGGCTTACGCACCATAAAAAACCAGAGTACAGGTTATATTCCTAGCAATATCACTACCATTCAAAACTTTGAAATTGAAAAAGAAAAGAATTTTATGAGTTATGGAAGTAGCACAAAAAACCTATATTTGCTGCTACTGGAAGACTTATAATATAATATGAAGGAAATTCTCATACGGACCCTATCGGGCGTATTATACATTTCGATCATCATCTTTGCTATGTTCACCTCGCGTGAATGGTTTATGGGTCTTTTTTTCGTACTAGCCGTAATAACCTTAAGCGAATTTCTAAAGCTTGTGCATCTTACTAGTTACTTAGCCTACTTCCTTTTAGCAGCAGGTTTTTATTTTTTTAGCTATTCCATATTTGATAAAAACTCAGTATATCTCCTCTTGATTCTAAGCGGTTTTGTAAATTTATTTCTACTGAAAGATGTTTTATGGGTAAGTAAAATTCCCATGTTTGAAAAGAAAAAATACATTACAGTTGTATTTTATATTATAAGTGGTTTTGTTTTTCTAACCCTTATTCCAATGATTGGTGGAAACTTTGTGCCTGAGTTGATTGTTGCAGTATTCATCTTAGTATGGAGCAATGACACCTTTGCATATCTAATAGGTAAGAATTTTGGAAAACATAAACTCTTGGAGCGTATTTCCCCAAAAAAGACTATTGAAGGTTTTGTAGGTGGTATGTTAGGTGCGCTTGTTGCAGGATTTGTTATCTTTAAAGTACTGGAAACCTATCGACCAATGGACGCTATTGAATATCCATTGTGGACGTGGATAGTGATGGCTATTATCGTTTCTATCTTTGGAACTATTGGAGATTTAATACAATCTAAGTTTAAAAGACAAGCTGGAGTTAAAGACAGCGGAATTATTATGCCAGGCCATGGTGGCTTGTACGATAGGCTAGATAGCATTATTTATGCTAGCCCATTTGTTTATGCATTTTTATTAATTGTTGACAATGTTTCATAAAGAAGGATTTAAAATTATTGTTATAGCCCTTGGTATTGTTATCGGGCTTAGCCTTTTGGCGAATGTGTTTATTGAAGACCCTACCTTTCGTGGTGGAGTTATTATTGCACTAGTAATTCTCTTGTTACTGGTTTTACAGTTTTTCAGAAACCCAAAACGAAATTTCTTAGTGCATCCCGAACAAGTACTCTCATCCGTTGACGGGAAAGTGGTTGTGATTGAAGAAGTTTTTGAAAAAGAGTATTTCAATGATAAAAGATTGCAGGTCTCTGTCTTTATGAGCCCCATCAACGTGCACGTTACCAGATATCCTGTGGGCGGAAAAATTGTTTACAGTAAATACCATCCCGGAAAATATTTAGTGGCGTGGCATCCAAAGTCTTCCGAAGAAAATGAACGTACCACTGTTGTTGTTAACAATAGTGATTTTGGGGATGTTTTATTCCGCCAAATTGCGGGTGCAATGGCAAAGCGAATTGTAAACTACGCTGAAGTGGGTCAAGATGTTGATCAAGCTTCAGACAGTGGTTTTATTAAATTTGGGTCTCGAGTAGATATTTTTCTTCCCCTAGATGCAAAGATAAAAGTAACCCTAAATCAAAAAGTTAAAGGAGGAATCTCAATAATTGCTGAAAAATAATGACTTCTGAAGAGTTAGATATAGCCTTTAAAAACGCCGTAAATAGTATTAACGCTCACGAGGATCCTTTTCCCGCAGATGTATTATTACGCCTATATGCCTATTACAAACGCGCTACAAATGAAACTCATCATCAGCCAAGTGGAAAAAAACCACATATCTCCGCCTTTAAGACCAACGCGCTTTTTCAAACGCGTGGACTTTCTAGCGATGAGGCCAAGCAACTCTATATTGAGGCAGTTAACCAATACTTTCTATATAGAAAATAGATATTCCTACAGGATAAAGCTTTCACTATATCTACCAAAAAATTTAAAACCTTAACCCAACAAAAAATGGATGGTAAAAACCATCCATTTTTTTGTTTCAATATGCTGTTATTCTAGGCTTGTTGCTGTGCCTTATTGAATTTTATTTCATATTCCTCAATGGCCTCACCTATCTTTTCAACATTTTCTGAAGCCTTTTCGTGCGCTGCTTCCATTGCTTTCTCAAGACCTTTGTCTGGATTCTGAAATAAATCTGTGATAACGTGGTTTATTTTATCGAGAATACTTTCTTGACTATTCTTGATATCTTCAAGTTTTTGAAGCATTGCCTGCATTTCATTATATTTTGCTTGATCCATGATTGTTTTGTTTTATTTTGGAACAAGATACAGACAAAAGCAGCTTAGCTTTAGAAAATTAACCTTGATTTAGAACAAATTAAGAGTTTTTAACGGCTTTTGAATAGAAAAGACCCGTCTGGTTTTTCTTTCGTCATTCATTCGCATGTCACGAAAGCTTGATTATAAGATCGAAATACCGGACAGGTCTATATAGTAATTCCTGTAATTATTTCAGGCCACTAAGACTCGACTTTAAAGTTTCAATCTTAGACAATGCATCTGCCTCTTTTTGTTTTTCTAAGGCTACAACCTGTTCAGGAGCACCGCTTACAAAACGTTCGTTTTTTAATTTACCTTGAACACTTCTTAGGAAACCTTCAGTGTATTTTAGTTCTTCGGAAAGTTTAGCTATTTCTTCTTCAACGTTAATCGCACCAGCAATTGGAATGAAATATTCATTGCTTTTTGCTCGGAAAGTAAGTGCTCCATCAAGTTTTTCTGAAATGTAATTCAATTCTGAAATGTTCCCCAGTTTTTTAATTACAGCGTCAAAATCTTTTGAAGCATTATTATTATTTAACACAGAAAGTGAAATACCATCTTTAAAAGAAATATTTTTCTCTTTGCGAATGGTTCTAATACCCGAGATTACTTCCGAAGCAAATTCAAAGTCTTTTATAATTTTCTCGTCAAAAGATTCCGCTTTTGGCCATTCAGAAATTATCAAGGCTTCTGAAACATCTCTTTGCGTGATATGTTGCCATATTTCTTCAGAAATAAAAGGAACAAAAGGATGCAATATTTTTAGATTATCCTCGAGGATTGAAATAACTTCCAAATATGTTTTTTCTGAAATCTTCTCTCCAAAAGGTGGTTTTACCATTTCTAACAACCAAGAGCAGAAATCGTCCCATACCAGTTTATATGTTGACATCAAGGCATCACTGATACGGTATTTGCTATAATGATCTTCAATTTCCGCAAGTGTCTTTTGAAATTTGCTCCTATACCATTTAATAGCGATGATATCACTTTGGGATTGTTCCTTATCTAAAGAAACTTCCCAACCATCAATCAATCGATAAGCATTCCATATTTTATTCACAAAGCCACTCCCCTGCTTGCACAGATCTTCTTCAAACATTAGATCGTTTCCAGCTGGGGAACTAAGAAGCATCCCAACACGAACTCCATCCGCACCATAGGTTTCCATTAATCCAATTGGATCCGGAGAGTTACCTAGAGATTTGCTCATCTTCCTACGCTGCTTATCACGTACAATTCCAGTTAAATAAACATTTGTAAATGGCTTTTCGTCCCTGTATTCATAACCGGCAATAATCATTCGTGCCACCCAGAAAAACAATATCTCAGGAGCAGTTACCAGATCGTTGGTTGGATAGTAATAATTGATTTCTTTATTATCAGGTTCCAAGATTCCATTAAAAACGCTAATTGGCCAAAGCCAAGATGAAAACCAGGTATCTAACGCATCAGGATCCTGTTTTAAGTCGGTAGATTTAAGATTATCGTTATTAGTTTTTTTCTGAGCTAGTTTTAAAGCTTCTTCAATATTTTCAGCAACTACAAAGTCTTCTTTGCCATCACCATAGAAGTATGCAGGAATTTGTTGTCCCCACCAAAGTTGACGAGAAATATTCCAGTCGCGCACGTTTTCCATCCAGTGACGGTAGGTGTTTATAAATTTCTCAGGAACTAAATGCACCTCTTTTTCAAGAACAGCATCTAAAGCAGGTTGCGCAAGCTCCTTCATTTTAAGAAACCATTGATCACTGAGTTTTGGCTCAATAACGGCACCTGTTCTTTCACTAGTTCCAACTTTGTGCATGTGAGTTTCAATTTTTGAAACCACACCCATTTCTTCAAGTTCTTTTACAATTTCCTTACGAACCACAAAACGGTCTTTTCCTTCATAATGGAGGCCATAGCTGTTTAAGGTTCCATCATCATTAAGAATATCGACTATTTCAAGGTTGTGCTTATCGCCCAACATTTTATCATTCTCGTCGTGGGCAGGAGTTACTTTTAAACAACCGGTTCCAAATTCAACATCTACGTATTCATCTTCGATTATAGGAATTACTCGATTGCAAACAGGAACGATAGCGTTTTTACCACGAAGGTGCGCAAAACGTTCATCATTTGGATTTATACAAATGGCTGTATCACCCAAAATAGTTTCTGGACGTGTGGTGGCAATAATCAAGGTGTCGTCGCTGCCTTCAATTTTATAGTTTAGGTAATAAAGATTACCTTGTTTTTCCTCATAAATAACCTCTTCGTCAGAAAGAGTAGTCTTTGCTGCAGGGTCCCAATTTACCATTCGGTAACCTCGGTAGATATTTCCTTTTCGGTATAAATCAACAAATACCTTAATAACGGAAGCTGACATTTCTTCATCCATCGTAAACTTAGTTCGGTCCCAATCGCAGGAAGCACCAAGTTTTTTTAGTTGTTCAAGGATAATCCCACCGTGTTTATGAGTCCATTCCCAAGCATGTTCCAAAAATTCTTCTCTGGAAAGGTTGGCTTTGTCAATTCCATCGGCTTTTAGTTTTGCAACCACTTTAGCTTCTGTGGCGATGGAGGCGTGATCTGTTCCCGGTACCCAGCAGGCGTTAAAACCCTTCAAACGCGCTCGCCGAATCAAAACATCCTGCAGGGTATTGTTGAGCATATGGCCCATATGGAGTACTCCAGTAACGTTTGGAGGTGGGATTACAATGGTGTATGGCGTTCTTTCATCCACTTCAGAATGAAAATAACGGTTTTTCATCCAGTAGTCATACCACTTGTTTTCAATCTGTTTCGCATTATATTTTGCTTCTAAAGCCATACTTGGTCTGGTATTTGAGATATATATTGCAAAAGTAATTATATCTGAAGGATAATAAAAGTGAATAAGTTCTTTTGCAGATTCTTCAAAGTTCTATACATTAGCATACATTAAAAACAAATAATCATGAAAAAATTAGCTCTTATGGCTCTTGTTGCCTTTATCGGTTTTGCCGCTCAGGCCCAACAAGCAAAAATCAGTTTTAAGGAAGACACCGTGGATTACGGTACGATAGCAAAAAATAGCGATGGCCTTCGGGTTTTTGAATTCACCAATACTGGCGATGCGCCGCTTATTATTAGTGATGTAAAATCTAGTTGTGGATGTACAGTGCCAAAAAAACCAGATGGTCCTGTTGCTCCAGGTGCAAGCAGTACTATCGAAGTAAAATACGACACAAACCGTGTTGGTCCAATTAGAAAAACCATCACCGTTTATTCCAACGCTAACGAACCAATGGTGGCGTTAAAAATTAAAGGAGAAGTAATGAAGGAGAACGCTAGTGTTCTTGAAAAAAGCTAAAAAGCTTTACTTCTTATAATACTATTCCGGTTGAAGCAAATTGCTTCAACCGGTTTTTTTTAGAATACACTTTTTAGCGTGAATTTTACCCTATTAATAGTGCCATTCCTTTTCACCACCATATTTATACGCTTTCCTTCTTCACTGGAAAACAAATTGATTAGTTCAAACAACTTATAATAGTAACAGGGTTTTCCGTTTATAGAGATAACCTCATCATTCTTTTGAATTCCTGCCAAATCGGCGGGAGAATATTCACGCACGTCTACTACTATAAATTTAGGTACTAAAGTAAAACTAACTTCGGTTGTTACGGAGATGCTGTTTCTGGTAAGACTTTCGTTTTGACTAGTCTTGTCTGAATTAACAATTGCCTGTTTTTCCTCTTTCCGTAGTTCAAGACCTTCATGTTCAAGCGTAAGCCCGCTCATATTATAATGGAATGGATCTTTGAAATTACGATTCTTTTTAAAATGCACTAACTTTTTCCCGTAATCGAAAGTCACCGTAAACCGTTTTAAAAAACCACCACCCAAACTCCCATCACGCTCTTCGTAATATCGTGCTTTCTCTGTGGCTTTAGCTTCGGGAAAGGAAGTATTTACATCGGTTAACTTATAATCTCCCACCAGTAGCTCAGGAATTCTTGTCCGTTTTCCATTGATATCTCCGCTAAGGCCCAAGCCTAAAAAATCATTAAAATAATTTTTGGGATCTTCCACAATAAAATCTCTTTCATCGAAAAGCCATAATTCATCAGAGGAGCCAGAGTCTACCAAGAGTGTAACTTCTTCTTGCCTATTTTTAGAAGCTGCCTCCAGAGAAACATAGGGCTTTCCACCTTCAAAATTCAAAGGCATCTCTTCACACTTTCTACAGGGTTTCAATGGATGTTTTCCAGGATCATAAATGATTAGTACTTCAGAGGAATATTTCATTTTGACAATGAAATTCTGAAAAAACTCATTTCCTAATATTCCGTGAATAGGAATTCCCATTCTCGGTGAAAAATTCAGCGTGGTATCAAAGATTACATAAAGCGAATGATTTTTATCTACCGCATCACCTACCTGAACCTTGTTGTTCAGACTTCTTATGGCCTCTAGCGAACCATCAGATCCAAGCCCTTGCAATTTTACTCTTGAAGTGTTGCGCAGCTGAAGACTATCTGCATCCTCCAAACTAAAAAGAATGGTAGATTTCACTCCTGTATCAAGAATAAATGACAGTGATGTACCGTTGATTTCCACTTGAATAATGGGCAAGTTATTTACTAACTGAAATGGAATGCGATCTCTCTTTCTCTTGTTTTGTAAAAAAAAGCCAGATTGACCCACTGAGGAAGCAGAAAAGCAAAGAACCAGTATAAAAATCAGCGGTTTAAACAACTTTTTAAGAATTACATAGAATACACTTGAAGGTATAAAAAAAGGAGGAATTATAAAATATATTTTGCAACTTTGCGTAAAACAAAATTCTTATGCCATTAGTTTCAAAGAAAGGGAAAAATATGCCGGAATCACCTATCCGCAAACTAGTCCCGTATGCCGAAAAAGCTTATAAAGCCAATAAAACAGTATATCATTTAAATATTGGTCAGCCCGATATTAAATCACCAGACGTTGCCATGAATGCCGTGGCAAACCACCACGTTGAAACTCTTGCCTACACTCGTTCTGAAGGCTCGGAGGAATACCGTGAAAAAATTGCAAAGTATTACCATAGAAATAACATACCCGTAGAAGCAAACGATATTATTGTTACCACTGGAGGTAGTGAAGCGCTAATGTTTGCAATGGGAAGTATTGCCGATGCCGATGACGAAATTATAATCCCAGAACCTTTTTACGCAAATTATAATGGTTTCGCAACCGCTTCTGATGTAAAAATCGTTCCTGTTATCTCTAAGTTCGAAGATAATTTTGCTTTGCCTCCTATTTCAGAATTTGAAAAGCTTATTACCCCAAAAACTAAGGCAATCCTTATCTGCAACCCAGGAAACCCAACTGGTTATCTTTATTCAAAAGAAGAGATACAAGCCTTGGCAAAACTTGTGAAAAAACATGATTTGTTTTTGGTCTCGGATGAAGTGTATCGCGAATTCACTTATGACGGATCTAAGCATTACTCCATTCTTTCTGAAGAAAGCTTGGCCGAAAACGGAATTTTGATCGATTCTGTTTCCAAAAGATACAGTATGTGCGGAGCGCGTATTGGCTGTCTGGTTTCAAGAAACAAAGAGGTTATAACTACTGCCTTAAAATATGCTCAAGCACGATTAAGCCCGCCAACTTTCGCCCAGATTGCAAGCGAGGCAGCTTTAGAAACGCCGCAGAGTTATTTTGACGAAGTAATAGTAGAATATCAGGATAGAAGAAACACTCTTATCAATGCATTAAAAGAAATTCCAGGAGTTAAAGTAGGCGAGCCAAAAGGTGCATTCTACTGCATTGTACAACTACCTATTAAAAACAGCGATGACTTTGCAAAATGGCTACTAGAGGATTTTGACGACAATGGTGAAACTGTTATGGTAGCACCTGCTGCAGGTTTCTATTCTAGTCCAGGAATGGGCTTAAACGAAGTGCGTATTGCTTATGTTATCAAAAAAGAAAGCCTAATTAGAGCTGTCGAGATTTTAAAAATCGCACTAGAGAAATACAAAGATTAATGCGATTTGAAGAATACAAATCGCTTAAAAACCACAACACCTTCGGAATAGATTGCAAAGCACGCTATTTTGTTTCGGTAGAAACTGTTGAGGAATTAAAAAAAGTGCTTTCAGAAAGACCTTCTGGAGCACTTTTTTTATTAGGTGGCGGTAGTAATATGTTACTAACTGATGACCTGGATGCATTTGTAATTCATCTCAACTTAAAGGGAATTGAAATTATAAAACAAACTGAAAACGAAGTCTTTGTAAAAGCAATGGCTGGCGAAAACTGGCATGAGTTTGTTCAATTCTGCATTAAAAACAATTTTGGTGGGGTTGAAAACCTATCCCTTATTCCCGGAAATGTGGGTACCGCTCCCATCCAAAACATTGGAGCCTACGGGGTAGAGCTAAAAGATAGCTTTAAAAGTTGCAATACACTGGAAATTGAAACCTTGGAGGAAAGGGAGTTCAACAAAGAAGAATGTAGGTTTGGATACCGTAACTCTATCTTCAAAAACGAAGCAAAAGGTAAATACATCATTACCAGCGTAACCTTCCAGTTAACAAAAACAGATCATAAAAAGAATATCTCTTACGGCGATATTCAGAAGATTCTAGCCGATAAAAACATTGAAGTTCCAAGCGTTAAAGATATTTCCGAAGCAATAATCAGCATTCGTCAATCAAAGCTTCCCGATCCAAAAGTTTTAGGCAATAGCGGCAGTTTCTTTAAAAATCCAATAGTAAATTCAGAAACATTTCAAGAATTTAGAAGAAACTTTCCAGGCGCTCCTTATTACGAAGTATCACCTACCGAATTTAAAATTCCAGCTGGTTGGCTAATTGAAAAAGCAGGATTTAAAGGACAGCGTTTCGGCGACGCGGGGGTACACAAAAACCAAGCGCTTGTATTGGTAAATTATGGAAACGCAAGCGGGAAAGAGATATGGCAACTTGCGATGGACATTCAGAAAAAGGTAAAAGAAATGACTGGAATCTTTATTGAACCCGAAGTCAATGTGTTTTAATTCACATTTATATACCTCTTACTATATAAACCACTGCATTAGAAGCCTCAACATCACTATTATTTACAACTCTTATTCCTCCCCATATTCGATCCAGGTGAAGCATTGTTAAAATGTTTATAATTGAGACTAAAAAAACTTAAATTCCAAGCTTGACGAAAAGAAATATTGTATTTTTGTACTCTAATTAAGAAGGACGAATGGTCTTTATAAGTTTGACGCAAAAAGCAAAAACTTTCTTAGATATTCTATCTTTCTACTTATACAATACAAATGAAACTTCTATTTATAACTTTAGCATTATTATTGCTTAGCGTTGCTGGGATTGCAATTAAAATCTGGGCTAAAAAAGACGGTAAATTTGCAGGAACTTGCGCTAGCCAGAGTCCTTTTTTAAATAAAGAAGCGACGCCATGTGGTTTTTGTGGAAAATCTCCAGACCAGTTTGATACTTGTAACGAAGATCCACATAAAATCGACGCTGCTTCTAAATAATCTTCAGGACTAAATCGCTTTGTATTCATAAAATTACAATCATAGATCTTTATGGTGCTACTTTACGTTTTCGGCGCAGTTGCGTTGATTAACTGTGCTTATTATCTTCTCTTTTCAAAATTTTCTTCTTTAAAAACTTCGGAAAAACTCAATCCCGAAAAATATCCACTTTCGCTTATAATATGTGCCAAGAACGAAGCTGAAAATCTTCAAAAAAACATTCCAATCTGGCAAGCGCAAAATTACCCCAATTATGATATTATTTTAATAAATGACGCCTCTATTGACGATACGCTAGAAGTAATGGAATCTTTTGCAGCAAGCGATCCACGCATTAAAATAGTAAATGTAAAAAATAGCGAGGCTTTTTGGGCAAGTAAGAAATATGCACTCACCTTAGGAATTAAACGGTCAAAATATACCCGACTTGTTTTTACAGATGCAGATTGCTATCCGGCTTCCGATGAATGGTTAGCAAAAATGGCTGGTAATTTTTCAGAAGAAAAGCAATTGGTTTTAGGCTACGGTGCCTACGAAAAGTATCCAGGCTTTCTAAATAAAATAATTCGTTTTGAAACCTTGATGACTGCCGTACAATACTTTTCATACGCCAAGGCAGGAAATCCATATATGGGCGTGGGGCGCAACCTTGCTTATACCAGTACGCTTTATTATGACACTAAAGGATTTATGAGTCACATTAAAGTTCCTTCAGGCGATGACGATCTTTTTGTAAATGAAGCTTCAACCACAAAAAATGTAGCAATTTGCATAGAACCAGAAGCTTTCACGTATTCTATACCTAAGAAAAAAAGAAAGAATTGGCTTCTTCAGAAAAAAAGACATTATTCAACCGCCAAACTTTACAAACCGAAACATCGCTTTTTATTGGGGGTTTACTATCTATTTAACTTACTTTTTTGGATTCTTTTACCTGTAATTCTTTTTACGGATGTATGGCAGTTTGGACTTGGAATAGTCGTCATAAGACTTCTTTTTCAATATATAATTATTGGAAATGCGGCTAAAAAGCTTAACGAACAAGATTTAGTTCCACTAATTCCTTTTTATGAATTGTTTTTACTTTTCACTCAATTAAGTATCTTTATTTCCAACAGCCGTGAAAAAAACTCGCGATGGAAATAACTTCAGAGGAAATCACAAAACATATAGAAAAGGCTAAGAATGGAAAGCAGGGTGCTTTCAAGTTTTTATTGGACTATTTCTGGAACGAAGTTTATGGTTTTCAATTTAAAAGAGTGCGGAACGAACACGAGGCTGAAGACATTACTATTGAAACTTTTGCAAAAGCTTTTGATAAAATTGGCACTTTTGATGAGAATTATAGTTTTTCAACTTGGCTTATCACTATTTCAAAAAATATTCAGATAGATCGAACTCGCAAGAAAAACGCTTCTATTTATTCTAATACTACCGATACTTCCAACGAACAGGTCCAAAAAATCGTAGACCACTCACCTACTCCAGAGGACAGATTGATAAGAGAACAGAATTTAGCTGAGCTTTTACTGTATATAAAACAGCTAAAACCACATTATCAAGATGTAATAAACCTTCGCTATTTCCAGGAAATGAGCTATAATGACATCGCAGAAAATCTTGAAGAACCCCTAAACAATGTGAAGGTTAGATTACTACGCGCTCGAAAACTTTTAGCAGAAATTATATCGCAAAAACAATAAGTACTTTTAAAAAATTTGGACTTTTACCTATAGTACTTAGGTACCTTTTTTTTGTACTTTTGTTAGCATTATGAGCAAAGAAACCCTAGAACTTCAAAAGCCTGCCCCAAAGCCAAAATGGCTGCGCGTAAAACTTCCCACTGGAAAAAAATATACAGAATTACGCGGACTGGTTGATAAATACAAACTCAACACCATCTGCACCTCTGGTAGCTGCCCAAATATGGGTGAATGCTGGGGTGAAGGCACCGCCACTTTTATGATTTTAGGAAATACTTGCACCCGCTCCTGTGGTTTTTGTGGTGTAAAAACCGGAAGACCAGAAACCGTGGATTGGGACGAACCTGAAAAAGTAGCACGTTCTATAAAAATCATGAGTATTAAACATGCTGTTGTAACTTCAGTAGATAGAGATGACCTAAAGGATATGGGTTCTATAATCTGGGCGGAAACCGTTAAAGCTATTCGCAGAATGAATCCTGAAATCACTTTGGAGACATTAATTCCAGATTTTCAGGGAAATACTCGCAACATTGACCGGATCATTGCAGTACAACCAGAAGTGGTAAGTCACAATATGGAAACAGTAAAACGACTAACTCGTGAAGTACGCATACAAGCAAAATACGAAAGAAGTCTTGAAGTTTTAAATTACCTAAAACAAGCAGGAATGCCTCGTACCAAAAGCGGAATAATGCTCGGCCTAGGCGAATATGAAGATGAAGTTATACAAACCATGCACGACTTAAAAAATATTGGTTTAGATATTTTGACCATCGGACAGTACTTGCAACCTTCAAAAAAGCATTTACCTGTAAAAGAATTTATTACTCCGGAGCAGTTCAAGAAATATGAAACTATAGGTTTAGACTTAGGTTTCCGTCATGTAGAAAGCGGCGCTTTAGTGCGTTCCTCATACAAAGCGCAAAAGCATCTTACTTAATCAATAATTTTTGGTGATGGAAAAAAAGATAACTATTGGCATTAATGGTTTTGGTCGTATAGGCCGAAATCTTTTCAGGTTATTGCTAAAAAACCCGAATGTAGAAGTAGTCGCAATAAACGATCTTGCCGATGCGAGAACACTGAGTCATCTTTTAAAGTATGATAGCATCCATGGGGTTTTACATGAGGATATTACCCATTCCGCACATCAAATTTGCGTTGCTGGTAAAAAAGTAAGATTCTCTTCAGAAAAAAATATCGAAGACATTCCTTGGGGTGATTTAGATATCGTGGTGGAAAGTACTGGAAAGTTTAAGTCCAAAGCTCAGTTAGAAAATCATATAAAGAATGGGGCGAAAAAAGTAATTTTATCAGTTCCACCTTTAGAGGATGAAATAAAAACAATCGTTCTAGGTGTAAACGATGCTATTTTATCACCTGAGGACACAATTATATCCAATGCTTCCTGCACGACTAACAATGCCGCACCAATGCTGAAAGTAGTTAATGAACTTTGTGGCATTGAACAGGCTTACATCACCACAGTACATTCATATACAACAGATCAAAGCTTGCACGATCAACCTCACCGAGACTTGCGTCGTGCCCGTGCTGCTGGACAATCTATTGTCCCTACAACTACTGGTGCAGCAAAAGCTTTAACAAAAATATTTCCAGACTTGGCAGATGTTATTGGTGGTTGTGGAATTCGCGTTCCAGTGCCGAATGGCTCCTTGACTGATATTACTTTAAACGTAAAAAAGGAAGTCTCCATAGAACAAGTAAATGCCGCCTTTAAAAAAGCAGCTCAAACTTCCCTGAAAGGAATTCTTGAATACACAGAAGATCCTATCGTATCTATAGATATAGTAGGCAATCCACATTCGTGTATATTTGATGCCGAAATGACTTCTGTAATTGGAAAAATGGTAAAAATAATTGGCTGGTATGATAACGAAATAGGTTATTCCTCCAGAATCATCGATTTAATTGAAAGGTTTTACGCGAAATAACTATATTTAGTGATACCTTAAACTAACCGATGCTCCAGTCATTTTCGAAATACAAGCTTCTTGCGCTTCTTCTTTTGTGCGCATTGTTTTCGAACGCTTCATACGCAGACCAGATAAAGGACACTATTTTAACAATAAAGCAATTGCAGTATAACGCTGCAAAAGCTATTGAAAAAGACAACTTCTTAGAAGCCGTTAAGAGCCTGAACGACGCCACCAAGCTCACCATGCTTCCCAAGTATAAAAGCTACAGACCCGATGTGGAACTTAGCGTTGCAGACCTTTATTACAAATTGGAATACTTTGACAAAGCGGCGGAGCAAGCAGATGCGGCAGTAAGAAAAGCAGAAACTTATAGAAATGAAAATGAACTGGCAAAGGCATATAATCTCTATGGGATAATACTTGTCTCTACAAGCCAATATTCTAATGCCGAACGATATTTAAACAGGTCAGACTCCCTTTATAAGAAATTAGACGATGTAAATAGTAGAGTAAACGTCACTTATGGAAGAGGCTTGCTGGAACTGCGATTAGGAAACTATAAAGATGCCGTAGAAAACTTAAAAACTGCTGCAAATGGTTTTAAGGAGCAGCAACTTCTATATGAAGAGGCACATACCTATACCAATCTCGCGGACGCACTTTCACTTATAAATTCAGAAATTTATCCAAACCCACTTATTCAGGCAAAACAGGTTTCAGCATTAGCCAGAAAAATTGCAAACTCCAATGGTTTTTTCAAAATTTTGGTTGAAAATCATCGTATCAATTCCCAGATTCTTATCGCCGAAAAAAAGGGTTCCGAAGCAGAAAAAGAATTGAAGTTTTATTTGCATCAAAAGGATTCTTTAAGACAAATCCATTTAATGGCTATTGAAAAAGGAGTTCAGGCGGAATCGGCTATTGGGGATTTACAAGAAACCATTGCCAACCAAAAGGACGATTTAATTAGAAAAGAAAGATCTCTTTTCTTTGGAAAACTTACAGGCTGGCTGAGCATCGCATTAATTTTGATTCTTTCTTTGTTAACACTTTCACTATATAAAAACAACAATTTAAGAGCCAAGGCAAACGAGCTATTGCAGGACAAAAACACCGAATTGCAAGAAGCCAAAGAAAAAGCTGAGAAGGCTTCGCAGGCAAAAGCACAATTTCTTTCAACAATAACCCATGAGTTACGAACCCCCATGTACACTGTAACGGGACTAACCCATTTGCTGTTGGAGGAAGATCCAAAACCCGAGCAAAAGGAGCATTTAAATTCTCTCAAATTCTCCGGAGAATACCTCCTATCGCTCATCAACAATATACTGGATCTGAACAAATTAGAAGCCAATCAAGTTGAGCTAGAGAAAATACCATTCGACCTTAAGAAGAGAATAGACAGTGTGATAATCGCTTTGCGCAAATCTGCAGAAGCAAAAAACAACAAGCTCCATTACGAATATGACTCTAGTCTCCCAGATGAAGTAATGGGTGATTCCTTGAAAATATCTCAAATTCTAATAAATTTAATAAGTAACTCCATTAAATTTACTGAGAACGGTGAGATATGGTTGCGCGTAAAAAAGGCCAAAACATTACCAGAAAAGGTTGTAGTTCATTTTGAAGTTGAAGATACGGGAGAAGGTATTTCCAAGAAAAAACAGAGTACCATTTTTGAATCCTTTGCCCAAGGCTCACTTCAAATAAATAGGAAACACGGTGGAACCGGTCTAGGCCTATCCATTGTAAAAAACCTCTTGGAGTTAATGGGTAGTAAAATAGTTTTGGAAAGTAAGCTCGGTGAAGGTTCCAAGTTCTGGTTTAATATAAGTTATGACATCTTCAAATCATGTAAGAAGGTTATTGATATAAATGAAATTGAGGTGATTTTGGACGATGAGCTTCTCGAGAATAAAGCCATCTTGATTGTTGAAGACAATAAAATTAACCAGATGATTACCAAAAAAATTCTGGAAAAGAAAAAAATGCGCTGTACTGTTGTTGACAATGGTTTAGACGCAATAAAACAGGTAGAAGAAGGAGATTTCGACGTTATATTAATGGATATCCACATGCCTGGTATTAGCGGAATTGAAGCAACAAAGAAAATCAGAGAGTTTAATAAAACCATCCCAATTATTGCATTAACCGCCACTACTATTGAGGACAACTTGGAAGATTTTTATAACGCAGGCTTTAACGAATTTATTCCAAAGCCGTTTAAGGCTGAAGATTTCTTTGAAAAAATAAACAGTGTACTCCGGAATACTGATTTTATGGCGAAATAATCATCGCTTCAGCTGAGCCACCCTAATTACCCTATCTTTAAAATGAGCTTCAGCATCGTTTAAAATAACAGTTTCTATTGGTAAGAAGTATATCTCAGTTTTCTTTGTTAATGACTGCAATCTCATATAATCCTTTTCCGTAGTTAATATTAAATCATGTTTTTCTAATTGTTCCATTTCGGCTACGGAGAAATTGTGATGATCCGGAAAAGACTTTGTATCAAAATGCAATCCTGCATTGTTTAAAAAATCGACCAACGGCTTCGGATTTGCAATTCCTGTTACCAGCAAAAACTTCTTGTTCTTTAAGTAATACAAAGGTTTTGAATCTGTTTCGTTCTTTATTTCGGAACTGTAGCCAATTTTTGAGAAATAGACTTCTTGATATGGTTTAGGCTTGAGACTCCTTTTTATCGCTTCCATTCTTGAAGCATCAATATTTTCTGGACATTTTGTGACTACAATAATTTGCGCTCGTTTTGCTCCAAACTTTGGTTCGCGAAGATTTCCTGCAGGCAACATACAATCCTTACTGTATAGTTTATCAAAAGAAGTTAGCAAAATATTTAATGAAGCCTTTACTTTTCTGTGTTGAAAAGCATCATCCAGTAAAATAACCTCAGCAATTCTATGTAGTCTTTCAATACCTGTTTGCCTGTCCTCACAAACAGCGACGGTTATTTCTGGAAATTTCTGTTTAAACTGAAGTGGTTCATCGCCAACTTCTTCCACAGAGCTTTCATTTAAAACTTCTCTAAAACCAGTTGTTTTTCGTTTATAACCACGGCTTAGCACGGCAATTTTATGGTCGTCTTTTAAAAAGGAAACCAAAAGTTCAATCATTGGTGATTTCCCAGTTCCGCCAGTAGAAAGATTTCCTACACAGATTACTGGAAAGTTATATGCTTTGCCTTTTAGTATACCTTTATTGTATAAGAAATTTCGGAGTGCCGTAATGCCGCCGTAAAACAGCGAAAAGGGAAAGAGTAATTTGCGGAACAAATTCATTTGACGAAAGTACTAATTCCAAAGAAAATTGTGATTACTTTAAAATAATTTTAGAGGCCCGTAAAGATTTTACAAACTATTATCTTTACGAAAAATGTAAGAAATGAAGGTAAAAGATGTAATTGCGCTACTAGAAGATTTATCACCGCTCTCCTATTCCGAAGGTTTTGACAATACTGGCTTGTTAGTGGGCGATGTAAATACAAAAGTTTCAGGAATATTGGTAACCCTAGATACTTTAGAAAATGTTGTTGATGAAGCTATTGAGAATAATTGCAATCTCATTGTGAGTTTCCATCCAATTATTTTTTCTGGATTGAAAAAAATCATAGGAAAAACTTATGTGGAACGCGTAGTTCTAAAAGCAATAAAACACGATATAGCTATATTTTCTAATCATACAGCGCTCGATAATTCCTATAATGGCGTTAATGCAATGATATGTAAAAAACTAGGACTGAAAAACAGAAAGGTATTAGTTCCTCAAGCTGAAACTATCAAAAAACTAATCACTTTTGTTCCTACCAAAGACGCAGAAAAAGTGAGAAATGCACTTTTTGCAGTTGGCGGTGGAAGTATTGGAAATTATGAAAACTGTAGTTTTAATATTGAAGGAAGTGGAACTTTTAAAGGGAATGAGGACTCAAGTCCTGTTATTGGCGAAAAAGGAGTATTAAATTTTGAGAAAGAAATCCAGATTGGAATTACCTATTCAAAACATCTTCAGGCAAAAATATTAAAAGCATTGTTTGAAGCACATCCGTACGAAGAAGTGGCCTATGAAATAACTACCCTTGAAAACCAAAACCAACACATTGGGATGGGAATGATCGGCGAATTTGATACTGAAATGCAAGAAACGGAATTTCTTCAATTTCTAAAAAAAACCATGAAGACCGATTGTGTACGTCACTCTGCATTCATCAAAAAGCGAATAAAAAAAGTTGCCGTGCTTGGAGGTAGCGGAAGTTTTGCCATTGATATCGCAAAAAATGCTGGTGCAGACGCTTTTGTATCGGCAGACTTTAAGTATCATGACTTCTTTAAGGCTGAAAACACCATACTTCTGGCCGATATTGGACATTATGAAAGCGAACAGTTCACAAAAAACCTTATACATTCTTTCCTTAAGAAAAAAATCACTAATTTTGCAGTCCTTTTATCACAAACAAATACCAATCCTATTAGCTATTTATAATTTATGGCAGCAAAAACTGAAGTTACTGTTGAAGAGAAGTTAAGAGCACTGTTCGATTTACAGCTTATTGATTCAAGAATTGATGAAATTAGAAACGTTCGCGGTGAGCTTCCTCTAGAAGTTGAAGATCTTGAAGACGAAGTAGCAGGAATGAACACCCGCTTGGAAAAGCTTAATGCAGACCTTGAAGTAATTGAAGATCAAATCAAGGAAAAAAAGAATAATATAGAGGAGTCTAAATCTCTTATTAAAAAATATTCTACACAACAAGACAATGTCCGCAACAACCGCGAGTACAACTCTTTGAGCAAGGAAGTTGAATTTCAAGAACTTGAGATCCAACTTGCTGACAAGAATATTAAGGAATTCCGTGCTCAGATAGAGCAAAAAACTCAGGTTATCGAGGAAACAAAGTCAAGATATGACGAACGTACGGAT
The DNA here is from genome assembly GCA_052105975.1 of Aequorivita sp. Lineage (GTDB taxonomy): Bacteria > Bacteroidota > Bacteroidia > Flavobacteriales > Flavobacteriaceae > Aequorivita. The sequence continues at coordinate 42,060 of JBQEAY010000006.1, forward strand.
CACTTGAAGCACAAGCAAAGTGAGCTTGATGAAATTCTAAAAGAAACCGAAAAAGAAGAGCAGACTCTTATTAAAGAATCTGAAAGCTTTCAAGACAAAATAGAGCCAAGACTTATCAAGGCTTATAAAAGAATCAGAACCAATGTAAAGAATGGTTTAGCTGTTGTTCCTGTTGAGCGTGGCGCATCTGGAGGTTCTTTCTTTACCATTCCACCACAAGTACAAATGGAAATTGCCGGTAGAAAAAAGATTATTACTGACGAACATAGTGGTCGTATTTTAGTTGATCCAGATTTAGCGAACGAAGAGCGCGAAAAGATGGAAGCAATGTTTACTAAACTTAAATAGACGTTCACAATCAATTATAACAAAGCCTTCACATAAAGTGAGGGCTTTTTTTGTACTTTAAATGCAAGGTTTTTGTTTTAATAAAAATCATTTTCTAAAAAGAAACAAATGAAGAAAATATCAATTTTAGTATTCAGTATTTTTCTCTTCTCTCTTCAAGGCGCTTGTAAACCTTCTAATGAAAGAAATAAAGAAGCCGAAGCAATTGCACAGAAAGAACAAACCCCAATACAGACCGAGACTCAAGATGGTTTGAAAAAAGCCTATTTCGCGAGCGGATGTTTTTGGTGCATGGAAGCAGTTTACGAAAGCGTAATTGGTGTTAAAGATGCCGTTTCAGGTTACAGTGGCGGAAAATCAGAGAATCCATCTTATGAAAATCACGCAGACCATGCTGAAGCAATAGAAGTTATTTATGATCCCGAACTTATAAGTTTCAGCCAGCTAGTTGATGTTTATTTTGGTTCGCAAAACATAACCCAAGTAAATGGACAAGGTCCAGACAGGGGACAATCATATCGTTCTATAATTTTCTATCAAAACAATTCTGAAAAGAAAATAATCGATAAGAAGGTCGCTGCTCTAAACAAAGAATTGGGCGGAAGCAAAGTTGCAGCTCAGGTTATGCCATTTCAGAAATTCTGGAAAGCAGAAGCCTATCATCAAAATTACGAGAAGAACCACCCTGGGAATCCTTACATTCAAAATGTTTCTATTCCTCGTATAAATAAGTTTAAGAAAAAATTTCCGGAGCTATTAAAGGAAAATCAAAATCATTAATATAGTTGTTTTTCAAGCTAAATCTGACGAATCGATGGCTGCAAATGACAAATGAAGATTTTTTCAGATTGCTTTATTCGCCTTGATTTCAAAAACCAGAGGATACGTTTTATCAGTAAGTTCAAACATCCCTACATCATTTTTCACCAATCCAGGAAAAATATAATAGGGCGAAGCATCGTGCTCTTTTAGGTATTCAATATGAAGTCCTGCATTAGAAAGTGAAGTAATTACTTCACCCAAACTGTGGTTCCAACCATATTCCTTACTTAGCATTTTTGAATTTGGATTAGCATACGTTCCTTCGTATTCTTCGTAAATAGCATCCTTTTGTTGATAACCGTATTTCATAATGGGTGGCAAAACTGTATAATCAAACATCCAAGCAATTGGATGAAACTCTACAATATAAAAGAAACCGCCTGGTTTCAATCTTTCTGAAATCATTTTTGCCCAAGGTTTTAAATCGGGTAGCCAACCTATGGCGCCATAACTTGTAAATACAATATCAAATTTCTCAGAAACGTATTCCGAAGTATCCAAAACATTGCAAGAAACAAAGTTTGCATCCAACTTTAACTCAGCGTTTAATTGCTTTGCAAGTTTAATTCCTTCATCCGAAATATCAATACCAGTGCATTTGGCCCCAATTCTAGAAAAACACAATGTATCTTGCCCAAAGTGGCATTGAAGATGCAAAAGACTCTTTCCTGAAATATCTTCCAATGCCTCCAATTCATATTGATTTAATGAAGATTTCCCCTTCTTGAAATTGGCCAAATCATAAAACTCACTCTCTGCATGAATAGCAACCTTGGCATTCCAAGTTTCCTTATTGACTGAAAATTTATTTGAATGGCTCATTTAGTTTCATCTAATTAATGGTAACTCATTAACTCTAAAAACACTATTCTTAGTATTTTTAGTGTTTATTTACACTTATAGTTAAACAAGGGTTAAATAAAATATTATTACATTTGTTTTATTGTAGTTTTAATTCCTAACTTTAAAAACTAACAAGTTATGGGTGACATCATTTGGCTTATTGTGGTCCTATTAGTTATAGGATGGCTAGTGGGTTACTTCGGTTTCGGTGAAGCTGTTGGAAGTCTAATTCACATTTTATTAGTGCTAGCCGTTATTGGTATTTTATACCGATTGGCAACTGGCCGCAAGCCTTAATCACTTTCAAAAATCTAATTATTAACTTTAAAACAACAAACTAATTATGAAAAAAGTATTTTTAATTTTATTCGCCGCGGGTCTTATGACAACAGGTTTTACAAGCTGCCGTGAAAAAACCACAGGAGAAAAAGTAGAAGACGTTGCAGACGATATAGGAGATGATATCGATGATGCGTTAAATTAATCTTTAGAATTTTATAAAGAAGCCAAGCCCTTTCAATTATTGAGAGGGCTTTTCATTTTTATTATCTGCTACAATGGATTTCCATTCAGGATGTTTACTGATATATTTTTCTGTATAAGAGCAAGCAGGAATCACTTTTAATCCCCGAAGTTCAATTTCCAGTAAAGTTTTCTCAGTCATTTCACCTGCTATTCCCTGTCCAGCAAGTGCTTTATCAACTTCGGTATGGTTCAAGGATAAAACACCCGGCTGCACTGTGTATTCTATAAAAGCCAAATGACCATCGACTCTTGTTTCGAACCTATTTTTCTCTTTATTGTCAATTACGTTCATTGCGTTATTTTTTTAAATTCTCGATTTTTTAAAAATACAAAAAATATGAAAGCTAAAAGTATTTGTTACTTTTACTACAAAATTAAATATATGAAATTCAAAATCTTCACCCTTCTAGTGTTTTTTGCCATAATTGGTTGCAACAACACGCAGAAATCTTCAGATAGCCCATCTTCTGAAATAAATAATGACACCTCAGATTCTATTGAAAAAATGAATACTGCACACAAAATCGCCAATGCAAGCGGCTTTGAAAACTGGAAAAACGTCCAAACCATTGCGTTTACTTTCAATGTGGATCGACAGGGAAATCATTCATCTCGATCCTGGATTTGGAAACCGCATACTGGCGAAGTACAAATGAGGACTGGAGATGATATAGTAAGTTACAATCGATCAGATATGGATAGCATAAGCAAGAAAACGGATGCCATGTTTATCAATGATAAATACTGGTTATTGGCACCATTTCAAATCGCTTGGGATGAGGGTACTTCTTTTACCGAAAAAGAAAATGTTGTAGCTCCAATTTCGAAAGATACCTTAAATCGACTAACCGTTGTTTATGGAAACGACGGAGGCTATACACCAGGTGATGCTTATGACTTGTTTTATGACAAAGACTATAAAATAAGAGAATGGAATTACAGAAAAGGAAATGCTCCCGAACCTTCAATAACAACCACTTGGGAGACTTATAAAAACTTTGAAGGAATCGATATTTCTACGATGCACAAAGACGCAACTGATAGTTTTAAGTTGTACTTCACCAATATCACCGTGAAAAAATAAAAAGGATTTCTTAAGACGCAAATAAGTTAACAAGCCTAGAGCAAACTGTATCTATTGCACGGGTCAAAGACAAATTAACCGAATATAAATTCCTATTTTTGTGAGAAGCCCAAAAATTAACCCATCCCAATGTTTCAAACCACTTTAGAATACGCAAAACAAGAGGATACCAAAGATCCTTTGGCATCCTTCAGAAATAAATTCCATATACCTAAAAATAATTCTGGGGAAGAGCTAGTTTATCTCTGCGGAAACTCGCTTGGACTACAACCCAAAATCACTTCGGAATATATCCAAGAAGAATTGACAGACTGGGCAAACCTCGGTGTTGAAGGACATACTGAAGCTAAGCATCCTTGGCTTCCATATCATGAATTTCTTGCCGGAAAAATGGCGAAAATTGTTGGTGCAAAACCTTCGGAAGTGGTTGTTATGAATACCTTGACAACCAACCTTCATTTGATGATGGTCTCATTCTATCAACCTACAAAAACAAAGTATAAAATTGTGGTTGAAAGCGACGCTTTTCCTAGCGACAAATATGCGGTTGAAAGCCAATTGAAATTCCATAATGTCGACCCAAAAGATGGTTTAATTCTTTGGAAACCGAGAAAAGGTGAAGAACTGTGCCGTTTTGAGGATTTAGAAGAAATAATGAAAAATCAAGGGGATGAAATCGCATTATTGATGATTGGAAGCACCAATTATTATACTGGACAATCTTACCCACTGAAAAAGATAACCGAACTCGGTCATAAATACAATTGTATGGTCGGTTTTGATTTGGCACATGGCGCTGGAAATATTCAGCCAAACCTCCATGAAACGGGAGCAGACTTTGCTGTATGGTGTACCTATAAATACCTAAACGGCGGCCCTGGAAGTTTGGGCGGATGCTTTGTACACGAACGCCATGCAAATAATAAAGAATTAAATCGTTTTGCTGGCTGGTGGGGCCATAATAAAAAAACACGCTTCAATATGCGGAAAGATTTTGATGCTTTGCCTGGTGCCGAAGGATGGCAACTAAGCAATCCACCAATCTTATCAATGGCTGCAATAAGAGCCTCCCTAGATACTTTTGCGGAGGCAGGTTTTGAAAATATTCGAAAGAAATCTGAAAAACTTACGGGCTATTTAGAATTTCTATTAGATGAAATGAAAAATGATGCCATTAATGTTATTACTCCTCGAAACCCAAAGGAACGTGGATGTCAGCTTTCAATACAGGTGAAAAATGCTGATAAAAAATTACATACAAAATTAACTGAAGCTGGAGTGATAAGTGATTGGCGCGAACCTGATGTAATTAGAATAGCTCCCGCTCCGCTCTATAACAATTTTGAAGACGTTTTTAAATTTTCGGAAAGGCTAAAAGAATTATTGAAGTAACCCATTGGCTCCTTCCCCTATTTCAGGGGAAGGTGGATTCAAAATCGCCCTAAGCGATTTTGAAGACGGAAGGGGTAGAGACCTAACAGGTAGATTGCTTCGTGCCTCGCAATGACACCTATTAGGTCTGGAATAAAAAATAAAAATAAATAATGAAAAATATATTAATCATCGGTGCCGGACTTTGCGGTAGTCTACTTGCATTGCGTTTAGCGCAACACGGCTTCAACATTACATTAGTAGAAAAAAGGCCAGATTTACGCAAAACTACACTTGATGCAGGTCGTTCCATAAACTTGGCCCTTAGTGATCGCGGATTACGCGGCTTGCGCTTGGCTGGAGTTGAAGAAGCTGCTCAAGATCTTTTAATCCCCATGACGGGAAGAATGATTCACGAGAAGTCTGGGAATACTTTTTTAAGTCCGTACAGCGGACGCGAAGATGAATATATCAACTCCGTTTCACGTCCAGGGCTGAATATGCTTTTATTAAACGAAGCTGAAAAACTACCGAACCTGAAAATAATTTTCAATCAGGCATGTACGAAGATTAATCATGAAACACCTTCTGCAACCTTTGAAGATTTTGAAACAGGTAAGGAGAGTACGTATTCAGCAGATGTTATTTTCGGAACTGACGGTGCAGGATCTGTAGTCAGAGCGAGTATGATTAACGACAAAGAGTTTCTCCTCAATATCTCGCAGCAATGGCTCGGTCACGGTTATAAAGAACTTGAAATCCCAGCAGATGAGGATAACGACTATAGAACCTATAAAAATGCACTTCACATTTGGCCTCGTGGGGAGGATATGCTCATCGCACTACCAAATTTAGATGGTAGCTTTACGGTAACATTATTTCTTCCGTATAAAGACAGCGATTATTGTTTTGAAAACTTAACTACTCCTGAAAAAGTGGAAGAATATTTCAAAAAAGAGTTTCCAGATGTGTTGGATTTAATACCAAATTTAACCGAAATATTTTTTCAAAACCCCGTTGGTTCAATGGGAACAGTGAAATGCGATCCTTGGCACCGTAATGGAAAAATATTATTAATGGGCGATTCGGCACATGCCATGGTCCCTTTTTATGGCCAGGGAATGAATGCCAGTTTTGAAGATGTTGCCGTTTTTGACGAAGTTTTAAGCCAATACAAAGATGGCCTAAACTCAGGAAAAGCCTCTTGGGAAACCATTTTTGAAGAATATGAGAAAGTGCGCAAAAAAGATGCAGATGCAATTGGAGAACTAGCTGTCGATAATTTTGATGAAATGAAAGCTCATACAGGAATGGAGTTATTTCAAAATAAAAGAAAACTGGAAACTGCATTCGAAACAGAATTTTCGGGAGAATACTACAGTAAATATTCCTTGGTTACCTTTAAAGAGAGTATTCCATATTCCGAAGCAAAGAAAGTAGGAAGAGCTCAAGACAAAGCTATTTTAGGTTTGTTGCACGATGGAAAATTACCAGAAAACATGCCTCTAAAAGAAAGATTAGAAGCTGTAAAAAAAGAAACAGAAGCCATACTCGCGAAAAATGAAATGGCAGATTATTTAAAATAACAACTACAAAAAAAATATTTCTATCATGGATAACAAAAGCAAGCTAGTTGAAGGAAAAGCCACACCTAGAGGCGCATATCCACACGTAAAACGTGTAGGTGACTTTATATTCATCAGCGGTACAAGTTCACGTTTGCCAGATAATACCATTGCAGGCGTTAACAAAATTGACGAAATGGGTACTATGCATTTCGATATTAAGGAACAAACACGTGTTGTATTAGAAAACATTAAAGATTACCTCGCCACAGAGGGAGCTACAATGGCCGATGTGGTAGATGTAACCAGTTTCTTGGTAAATATGAATGACTTTGGTGGTTACAACCAAGTATATTCAGAATTTTTCAATAAAGAAACTGGACCAGCGCGAACTACTGTTGCCGTACACCAGTTACCACATCCACAATTAATAGTTGAGATTAAGGCGATGGCTTATAAGCCTATTGATGGTAATAAGTAGCAGTGGGCAGTAAGAACAAGACCTCACAGGTTTTTGAAACCTATGAGGTCTGAAAGACATTATATATTGAAAATCCTAAACTACATAAACGGCGAATACGTTGAACCTGTTTCAAAGAAATGGTTGGATAACTACAATCCTTCCAATGGCGAAGTGTATTCACAAATAGCAAATTCAAACCAAGAGGATATTGAAAATGCATATCAAGCTGCAAAAGAAGCTTTCCCTCAATGGAGCAATACAACTATTGATGAGCGCAGTAAAACTCTACTGAAAATTGCAGATTTGATTGAGGAGAAACTAGTTGGTCTAGCCAATGCCGAAGCAAAAGACAATGGAAAGCCACTAAGTTTAGCTTTAGCAATTGACATTCCAAGAGCTTCGTCAAATTTCAGGTTTTTTGGAAATGCCATCACTCAGTTTTCAAGTGAAGCTCATGAAAGTATAGGTTTGAATACAATGAATTTCACTTTGCATCAACCAATTGGCGTAGTAGGCTGTATTTCGCCATGGAATCTACCCTTGTATTTATTTACCTGGAAAATTGCGCCTGCAATTGCTTCTGGAAATACGGTAGTTGCCAAACCCAGCGAAGTAACTCCTATGACTGCTTTTCTATTAGGCGAAATCTGCACCGAAGCTGGTCTACCAAAAGGAGTTTTAAATATTGTTCACGGTACTGGTCCCTCCGCGGGACAAGCTATTGTGGAGCACGAAAACATTAAAGCAATCTCCTTTACTGGCGGAACTAAAACAGGCGAACATATTGCTAGAACTGCCGCCCCCATGTTCAAAAAACTATCTTTGGAATTAGGTGGAAAAAATCCAAACCTCATCTTCGCTGATTGTGATTATGAAAAAATGCTAGAGACAACGGTTCGTTCTTCCTTTGCAAATCAAGGACAAATTTGCCTTTGTGGCAGTCGCATTTTTGTTGAGAGACCCATTTATAAAAAGTTTAAAAAAGATTTCATTGAAAAAGTAAAACAGCTTAAAGTGGGAAATCCTTTTGAGGCGGAAACAGATGTTGGGGCTCTAGTTTCAAAGCCGCATCTTGAAAAAGTAGAATCCTACATCGATATCGCAGAAAAAGAAGGAGGAAAAATCCTTTACGGTGGAAAGCGAGTTACAGTAAAAGATTTTGAAAACGGTTATTATTTAGAACCGACAATTATTGAAGTTTATGACGATCAATGTCGTGTAAACCAAGAAGAAATTTTTGGTCCTGTGGTTACAATAATGCCATTTGAAACTGAAGAAGAAGTCTTAGAAATGGCTAATTCGGTTAAATATGGGCTATCTTCTACGCTATGGACTTCAGATTTAAACCGAACTATGCGCATTTCAAAAGAAATAGAAGCAGGAATAGTTTGGGTGAATTCTTGGCTAAATCGTGATTTGCGAACTCCTTTTGGAGGAATGAAAGATAGTGGCGTAGGCCGTGAAGGCGGTTTTGAAGCACTCAATTTTTTTACTGAGGCGAAGAATGTTTGTATAAAATACGACTGAAGTCGATCCCGGTAGTTATCGGGAGAAATAGAATACTGAATACTGAAAATTATGAATTTAGATTTAACGAATAAAAATGCAATGGTCTGTGGAAGTACTGCAGGCATAGGAAAAGCAACAGCAAAACAGTTGGCAAAACTTGGAGCTACTGTTACTTTGGTGGCGAGAAATGAAGCCAAATTAAAAGAGACCCTGATAGAACTGGCTCATGACAAAGGACAAAAACACAATTATTTTGTGGCAGATTTTACCAATCCAAAACAATTAAAGGACAAGGCAGATATAGCAGTTTCCAATAAAATTTTTCATATTCTGGTTAACAACACAGGTGGTCCTAAAGGCGGTCCTATTTTTTCCGCAACACCTGATGAATTTGAAAAGGCGTTTTCAATGCACTTGGTCTGCAACCAAATTTTGGCTCAAGCCGTTGTTCCCGGAATGAAAGAAGCCGATTACGGAAGAATAATAAATATTATTTCAACTTCTGTAAAACAACCAATTGACAATCTAGGTGTGAGCAACACCATTAGAGGCGCAGTATCAAGTTGGAGTAAAACAATGGCCAATGAGTTGGGACAATATGGAATAACCGTAAATAATGTGTTACCAGGTTATACAGCTACTGATAGATTGGAAACCATTGTAGGTAACGCTGCAAAGCGAATGGATAAGACCGAAAAAGAAGCTAGTGACACTATGAAAGGTATCGTTCCCGCAAGACGTTTTGCTCAACCTGGTGAAATTGCCAATGCAGTAGCATTTCTGGCAAGTGAAGCCGCAAGCTATATCAATGGAATAAACCTTCCAGTTGATGGAGGAAGAACCAAAAGTTTGTAATAAAATCATTTAAACCTGACAGGTTTTTTGAAGCCTGTCAGGTCTGAATAAGACAAAACTCGTAACTTTATAAAATAATCAAGTTAAATCCATATTTATTTTGAAACGTAAACTTCGCATTAACGGCCATTCTCACCTTCTTCCCTATCCTGAAGAAATCCCTCAGTTTATGCAGGACAAGGGTATTTTTTGGGTAGACAAAGACCGAAAATTCATGCTTCAAAAAGATTGGAGCCGCCCAGTTACAGATTCCAGTTTCTTTTTGGATGAAAAGTTAGAATGGATGGAGCGTTTCAAAATTGACCATGCGGTGGTTCTTAACCTTTCTCAGCTATACGGAAATGGCTTGCGTGTGGAAGAAATGAAGCAGGCGCTTCGTTTTCAAAATGATTTCAACGCAAAAGTACAGCACGAAAACCCTTCAAAATTTACTTGTGGTTTTGTTGTACATCCTGGATTTGTTCAAGGCGCACTATGGGAAATTGAACGCTGCGTAGAGGAACTAGGACTTCAATTACTGTGTTTACCCACACATTATATGGATACAATAGGTACTTGGCGTTGTATTTTTGATGAAGAAAATGAGCCCATTTTTGAAATGGCTTCAAAATATAATCTGGCTGTTGAAGTTCATCCATACGATGGTGAGAAATTTATCAAGCTTGAAAATACAAATTGGCGTTTTCACTTAATCTGGATGCTTGCCCAATGTGCAGATGCATATCACTACTTAACGCTAAACGGTTACGCAGATAAGTATCCTAATATGCGCACCTGCTTTGCCCACGGTGGCCAATTAGCTCAGATAAACCTAGGAAGAAGAATTCAAGGTTTTGACGGTCGACCCGATCTATTCGAAGGCAAGACGCATCCTAGGAAAGCCGTTGGACATAAAAATATTTTCTTTGATACTTTGGTGCACGATACTGGTTCCTTAGAATTAGTTGTGAAAAATCAAGGTGCGAAACAAGTATTAGTAGGACTCGATGATCCATATCCGTTGGGAGAAATGGAAAGTGCACCACAATCATCATATCCAGGGAAAATTTTAGATTTGGCTGTGGATCAAAAAATCATTACCAAAGAACAATCCGACTCCATGTGGGAAGACAACGTTATTCAATGGCTCTGTGGTGATGATGAAACTGCCAAGAAAAAATTAATGAATCGAATTCTAGGCGAAAATTAAAGTCAAAAAATTACTTCTTAAAAATGGATTTTCTTCCTGAAAAAATAAACGACTACATTAAAAAGCACTCGCAAGTAGAGCCAGAATTACTACAAAAACTGAATCGTGAAACCTGGCAAAAAGTACTTGTTCCAAGAATGTTGAGCGGCCACATGCAAGGCCGATTACTGAGTATGCTTTCAAAATTAATTCAACCAAAAAACATCCTTGAAATTGGAACCTATACTGGGTATTCTGCACTGTGTCTGGCGGAAGGAATGCAAGAAGATGGCGAGCTTCACACAATAGATATCAATGAAGAATTGTATGATTTCCAAAGAAGGTATTTTGATGAATCTCCATATGGAAAACAAATATTTCAGCATCTAGGAAATGCAATGGAAATAATTCCTGAACTGGAAACAACATTCGATCTAATTTTTATTGATGCTGACAAAAGTAACTATCCTAATTATCTAGAAATAATTCTTCCAAAACTAGAAAAAGGATCTGTGATTTTGAGCGATAATGTACTTTGGAGTGGGAAAGTGGTTGAAGAGGTGAAGGGGGATGATATGGATACAAGAGCTCTTTTACAATACAATGAGATGCTAAACAACCATCCAAAACTGGAAACGGTAATACTTCCCATACGCGATGGATTGACAATAAGTAGAGTGAAATAATCTGTAACCAAAAAATACAAATGCACGAATATTTAAAATTTATTCGTGCATTTGTGGTTAAATTATTCACCGATATTCGAGTCTAAGCTCCTTTAAATCAATCAAAACCCATTACTGAACTGCCTGCAAAGCATCTATATTTCCATAGCCTTTTGTGCTATTTTTATTTGGATAAAACTCTGCACTCTGTCGCATTTTAGTTAGTACTTCACTTCTAGACCATGAAGGGTGTTTTGCCCATACCAAAGCAGCAATTCCAGCGGTAGTGGCGGTTGCAACAGATGATCCTCCCACATATTTTGTGTCGTTATTATAAAACCCAACTGTGGTTCCCGTGCGACTGTTGTTATTATCACGTTCCATCACTATAGTAAACTCTATTTCAGCACCATCGTGACAAGTATCGCATTTTTGGTAGTTTCCATTGTCGGTAATTCCAGTTACGGCAACACATTCTAACATACTTGCTGGAAATATAACTGGGTACCAATTTGTATATTCGGTAGAAGTTCCTCCTGCAGCAAAAATCAATTTTCCCTTGCTATAAGCATATCTCACAGCATCCTTCACGTTACCAATAGACCAAGGATAGCCTACAGACATTGAGATAATCTTTACATCAGTTCTGTTACCTAATTGTACAAGTGCTTGGCTCACTCCCTTTCGCTCATGGTAGTCATTCAAAACCACATCTTCTGTGGCGCGATAACTTACCAAGTTACTATTGTAAGCTACTCCCATCGGTTTTCCATCATCATTACGGGGTGAGGCAATTGTAGAAGCCATGCTCGTTCCATGCCCACATTTATCATTTACACCATCATAGTTATTACTCCACCACCATGGTGAATCTATAAAGGTTCCATATTTCTGAATAGTTCGTCCGCTACTAGCTCCGTCGTTAAAGTCACTTCCTAATAAAGACTGGTACTGAGAAACTCCAGTATCAACTAGACCAACAGTAACACCAGCTCCTGTGCTATACGCCCAAGCCGCCTCAATATTGTGCTTATCAAAAGTCCAACTTACTAAAGCCTTTGGAGTAACTGTGCGATAATCACGAGTATTCAAGTTTTGCCCATCTTTACTGCAACCACTAGAAGAACGGGTCTGTGGATAATAACTTGAATTAGTAAAATGATTGTACCCATTTGGTTCTAAATAGCGTATATCTGCACGTTGTCGTAAAGCCATAATGGTTGCAATGGATTTCACTTCAACGTCCACGTTATTCAAAATAGGATCTTCCACAACAGTTAGCTGTCTTTGAGCAACATTCTCTTTTTCTGAAACAGCCGTAAGAATTTCGTTTTTTGCTGTTGTCAATCTAGGATTTTGTTCTGTTCTAAAGCTTTCACCTTCCTCACCATAACCAATTGTTAGAATATTATTGCCATGTACCGTGGCACTCCATAGTACTTGGTCTGTAACGTCCTCCCAATTAAAAGTACCAGTATCCTTTAGTTTTGCATCTATAATGGCGTTTATTTGATCAATACTAAGCAGTTCTTGTGAAATGTTTTCCACATCGTGAACCGAATTATCATTCATTTCTGACTCTAATATTTCCTGGGTACAACTTCCTAAGAAGATAAGTGCTAGGGCAAGTAGCCCAATTTTAAGATTTTTCATATATAAACGGGTTGATTAGTTCGTCCAAGTTACATAAAATCTCTAATTTTTTAACATAATTTTTAGACAATCAACTGAAAATGAAAGAAAAACCGATTCCTAATAAGAATCAAATAAAGATATTATAAGGATAATGCAAACCAAAAAAAACTGCTCAACACGAAAATAATTGATAATGGAAAAACCAAAGAATTGAGTCTAAGAAGAAAAATTATGATTGAGAGAATTTTGTAGAATATGGAATAATTCTCATTAAAACAATAAGATTAATCGAACCGATACAAGCCATATAACCCTTAAGTATACCAGGAAAAAATCAGAAATAAATAATTAGAGGAATCCCATTCTGAAGCTGAATAACGAAGATTCAAACTGGATAAAAATTGTTAGCCAAAGTCTTTGAAAACCAATGAGCTCTACACCTCCCTGATTATCGGGATTCTAAGCATTTAGAATTTTCTCTTGATAGGACCAGTTACCTCATCAATATTATCCTTTACATCGTCTATTTGTTTCTGAACATCTGAAGTGATATCGATATCAATTCCTTGCTTTTCGGCACCTTTTGTAATCTCAGATTTAATGTCGTTTGTAGCATCTTTTACCTGCCTGATAGTCTTCCCCAAACCGCGTGCTATTTCTGGTACTTTATCAGCACCAAAGACAAGAAGTATGATGAAAAGGACAAAGCCTATTTCGGCACCGCTAATGAAAAGAAAAATTGCCTGTGAAATCATAGTACAAATATACTTTCTAAAATTCGGAATTCAGAATTAAGAATTCAGAATTTATAAACCTTTCATTAATCTTAACAAAAAAAGTATGCAGCATCTTTTAAAATCGAATATTTTGGGCTATTTCTTAAATTCGTTGAATACTATTTCATTATTAAATTCAACTTTCGAAATGTGCTTAATCTTATTATTCCAATCAAGCGGTGTCCAATATTTTGGATATTTTAAGACTATCTGATTTCCTATTAATCTCTCTCTTAAACTATTTAACTCCAATCCGGCTTGCAATCCTCTATTTATATAAAACTTACGCTCATTATCCTCCAATCGAAAAACAATGTCGCTCCCTCCTCCGTCATAAATATCTAGAACTATTCCTTTTTCAGTAATTGCTTTACCTTCAGATACAATTGGAACTGGTCTTAAAACTAAGACTGCTGTTATTAAAACGATAAGACCTAGAGCAATTAAAAGACTCTTCATTATTTTTTAAATATTTTTCAAATTAGTCAAATTTCTCTATAAACTCATGTAAAAACCTTATAGATAATCCTGAACCTAATTCTAGATTATACTCAATTAATCTCGATTCGTTTTTTTCTTAAATTTTTCAAAAGCGCCAAGTTCTTTCTGTTTTGGCCATGAATTGTTTGATGTGTCAATATCGGCCGTTTCTTCATCAGGGTCTACTTCTATCTTGATAATTTCCTTATCTGATGCAATAACCTTTCCAATGGCATCATCCTTTTTACGCCATATTTGCGGAGGATACACAACTCTTTCAGATGTTCCATCTTTGTAAGTGAACTGCGCAATAATGGGCATTGGAATCCCTCCTGGTTTTTCAAAAGTTACTTTATAAAAATAATTTGGACGTTTCAAGTTCCCTCTTTCTTCCGGTGGGATATTATCACTAATATATTCATTTAGGGTTTGGATTTCATCAAGGTTTGAAACTAACTTACTCTCGTCAAAATCTTCACTACCCTCCTCTACCATATAAACCATTGGCGGCAAATCACTTTCTTTTATGCCGCGATCCTTCATCATTTCCTTCACTTCTTTATTCATTTTTGAAGTAACATAAAATTTCTTAACATCCTTCACTCCAATATCCACATAATCCGTTGTGAAAAACCACTCTCTCCAATACCAATCCAAATCTACCGCTGAAGCATCTTCCATCGTTCTGAAAAAATCTTCGGGAGTTGGATGTTTAAACATCCAGCGGTGTGCATATATTTTGAAGGCAAAGTCGAAAAGTTCACGCCCCATTACTGTTTCGCGAAGAATATTTAAGGCTGTTGCAGGTTTTGCATACGCATTTGCTCCAAAATTATAGGTATTTAAGCCCTTGGTCATAATAGGTGCCATTTCATTTTGATCACCTGCCATATAATCCACAATATTTTTTGCTGGACCACGACGCGAAGGATATTTTTTATTGGGACCAATTGCATCTGGATAAGTTTCTCCAAAATCCTGTTCCGCTACATATTGTAAAAAGGTGTTTAAACCTTCGTCCATCCAAGTCCATTGACGTTCGTCGCTGTTAACGATCATAGGAAAATAGTTATGCCCTACTTCGTGAACTATCACGCTTATCATTCCAAATTTTGTTCGCTCACTGATATACCCATCTTTATCCGGCCTTCCATGGTTCCAGCAAATCATAGGATATTCCATTCCTTGATTTTTCGCACTTACGGAAATAGCTTTTGGATAAGGGTATTCAAAAGTCATTCTGGAATATGTTGTTAACGTACTTGCCACGGTTCTAGTAGACCAATCTTCCCAAAGTGGATTTGCTTCTGGTGGATATAAAGAAACTGCCATTACAGAGCCACTCCCCATTTTAACAGCCATCATATCCCAAATATATTTCCGCGAACTAGCAAAGGCATAATCACGAACATTCTCAGCTTTAAACCTCCAAGTCCTTTTAGAACTAGAAAAGCTTTTTGCTGCAGCCTCTGCTTCATCTTGAGTTACAATCATCACTGGCTTATCAAATGATTTTTGAGCAGCATTATACCGATTCATCATTTCTTTAGTAAAAATCTCCTTTCTATTTTGAAGGGAACCTGTTGCCTCCATAATATGATCTGCAGGAACAGTAATATTCACTTCAAAGTTTCCAAAGGGCAATGCAAACTCATCCCTTCCCCAAAACTGACTGTTCTGCCATCCTTCCACATCATTATAGACTGCCATTCTAGGATAAAATTGAGCGATAACATAACCGCGATTACCGTCTTCAAAAGTTTCATAGCCACTTCTAGCACGGTCCACCACGTGGTCATTAATATTGTACCACCATTTAATTGAAAAGACAAATTTCTCTCCCGGCTTTAAGTTCTTCGGCATATCAACACGCATCATAGTTTGGTTGATTGTATAATTCAAGACTGCTCCTTTTGCATCTTTTATTTCCAAAATATTAAAACCTCCATCAAAGCCATCATCCATATAATTTTCAACGAAACTACCTGCCATCTCTGTAGGCGCCGCATATGAAGTCTCAATTAATGGTGATTTAGAATCTTTAGCTCTGACATTTTGATCGAGTTGCACCCATAAATACTCCAATATATCTGGCGAATTGTTGCTATAGGTTATAGTTTCGGACCCGGTAATTTTCTTATTCTTATCATCCAACTCAATGTCCATAACATAATCCGCCTGTTGTTGGTAATAATTAGGACCAGGCGCACCACTAGCCGTTCTGAACATATTTGGTGTTGAAAACTCTTCGTAAAGTTGCTTAAAACGATTGGTGTTGTAATGTCCAGGATCTCGCTGCGTAGTTTCGGGCTCATCTTGTGCAGAAATAATTCCTGAGAAAATGAAAAATATAGTGAAGAATAAAAGCTTTGATAATTTCATTTAAAAGAGATGTTTAGAGTTTAAGGTATAAAAGCTTATCCACTAGATAAGGCTTAAAACTTTAATATGCCATTGGGTTCATCTTTGTCGAGAATCAAACTTCTACGGCTTTTAGAGGTTTTAAGATGAATAATATTCTGTTGTTCGGGAAATAGCTCCATCAATACTTTATTTTCAATTTCAATGGCTTTCAATTCCTTTACGTCTGTTACTTCCAAATAGGCCACAACCATATCGGTAGCGTATTCCTTGCCTATATATTTTAGTTGAACCGGTTTGCCATTGACTTTGATTTTTATCTTTTGAAGGATATATTTTTTCAAATCCTCATCAGCAGCTTCCGTTTCCTTTTTTGAATCCAGCGAAATAGAACGATCGTACTTCATCCGAAGCGCATTTTCAATATCATCAGTAAAAATCTTTGTAATTATCTGAATGGACCCCTTCTCCTTTACGTATTCTATTTTCGTTATACTAACATAAAATTTATGTGCAGTAGTGGCCGAAACCAATGGAAACACAAGGAATAAAATAAAAATTCTCAAATACTTCATAGCATATACGAAAGCCACAAAGGTATATTACAAAGTTTCATTTTTTAAATATTTCAGCTTTAAAGTTCACATCATTAGTCTTGAACCTAGTATTTTCAAGAATGAACTTCTTACTCACCACGTTTTTTGTACTCTTCGCTTTTTTTGAAAAGAAACTCCATTAATTCCATTTCGTTTTCAGGTTTTAATAACTTTTCATCAAGACCATTTTCCTGGGCATAAAAAAGAAAATCGACTGCCTTATCTTCAGGAATATCGAAATTGGCTTCAATAAAATCCTTACTAAAACGCTGTTGGATATTGTTACTTACCAAAGCTTGATTCCGCTCGCGTTCGGCAATTGAAATTGTTTTTCCTCTTGGATATAATAAATTGGCAACACCTCCCAATATAGCCAGAACATCTGCGCCATTTTTTAAAGTGTGATCGTGCAAAGCTTCTTCAGCAGCATTACCAGAAATAGCAGTTTTATCATCTGGTTTAAAATCATAGTCGTATTCCATGGCACCATAACTCAAGTCCCAATCATTGCCAACGTCATAAGTTGGAATTTTCTTTACATCAACATTTATGTTCCCTGAAAGATCATAAGGTCTAACTACAACTTCCTCCAATTGATTTACGGAAGGATTCAAGAAAATATTCATAATCTTGCGCTCTATAATACCTCTATCCACCTGAACCGTAAAAGATTGATACTGCAGTGCGGTTACTTGTAAGCGGTCGTTTTCAGTGACATCAATTTCGAAACTACCATTTACATCGGTGATAGTTCCTTTTTGAGCGGAAATATTATACACTGAAATACCCTCGGCATCTTCACCTTGTGGTACATGAATTTTTCCAAGAACTTTGGTGCGTTCAATATCCTGTGCTAACAGTATTGGGGAAACGGCGAGAAATAGTAGAAGTAGTAGTTTTTTTGTCATTCACTAAAAATACATATTTGTTTTGTCATTGAAAACTTAAAGTTTCCAATTTCAATGGTTAAATTTACATTTTTGAAAACAGAGACAAAATGAAAAACTTATTAGTGGCAAGTACTAGCACCGTTTACAGCGGGGAATATCTGGATTATCTAACGCAAGAAATGGCCGAACTTTTTAAAGATACGGAAGAAGTAATCTTTATTCCATACGCTCGTCCTGGTGGAATCAGTCACGATGAATACACTGCAAAAGCAGCAAAAGCATTTGATAAAATTGGCAAAAAAATTATTGGTCTACACACGTTTAAGGATCCTGTAGAAGCTTTAAAAAATGCAAAAGGAGCTTTTACTGGTGGGGGTAATACTTTTGTTTTGGTAAATGCACTTTACAAGTTGGAATTAATACAACCACTTCGTGAAGCTATTCTAAATGGATTACCCTATATGGGAACTAGCGCCGGTAGTAATGTTTGTGGAGTTTCTATGAATACCACCAATGATATGCCAATAGTTTATCCACCGTCGTTTAAAACTTTGGGTGTAATTCCATTTAATATTAACCCACATTATTTAGATCCAGACCCAAGCAGCAAACATATGGGGGAAACTCGTGAAACCCGTATTGGTGAGTTTCATACTCAAAATACAATCCCAGTTGTTGGACTTCGTGAAGGAAGCTGGTTACGCGTTAAAGGAGATGAAATTAAACTGGAAGGCGAATTACGAGCTCGCATTTTTCAACAAGGAAAAGAACCCTATGAAGTAAAAACTGGAACAATGCTGAATTCAGAATTCTGAACTTAGCATTAATTCAATTCCTTCACAAAATGATACCCCTTAGCCACAAAGCCTTGGTTGTAGAAAAACTTATGAGAGGGAAAATTGTGAACATAGCTATTTAGTTCTATCCAATTACAGGATTTTTTCTTGGCATAGTCGCTAACAAATTCAATCATCATTTTACCAATACCAAGATTTCGGTAGGAGTCCTCAATAATAAAGTGGTCAACCTCCAGACTTCTACCTGCATAATGCCGTGTTTGAAACCATAAGCCACAAACACCTATTAATGTATCGGTATCATAAACGCCGAGACATTCATAATTTTGTTGACTCATTTCCAGTATTCGATTTTTCGCAACTTCTTCCGGAACAGAATAATCTTCAAGTTTTTGCAGGAGAGGAAGAATACTTAAAATATCCTTCGTTCCAATAATGCGGATTGAAATGGCGTTATCTTTCAAATTAATAGTAATTTTAAACTTCACAAATTCTTTATAATGAAGCGCAACGAATTTATTAAAATTTCTGGTCTTGCCGGACTAAGCTTAGCAATTTTCCCCCAATTTTCATTCAATAATCTTTCTGAAGAATTCACTCGAAATCAACTGATTGGTAAAGGGAACCCAGATATTATTGGAGACACCTATACTTCCAAAATGCACAAAGCCACAAAGGAAGCTTTCAAGCGAATGAAGGCAGCTGCAGCTAAAGAAAACATTAACATTGAAGTAGTATCCTCGTATCGAAGTTTTCAGCGGCAAAAAGAAATTTTTGAACGGAAATATAAAAACTTCACTTCTCAAGGACTTTCTCCTGAAAAAGCACTTGCAAAAATCATTGAATACTCAACAATTCCAGGTACGTCTCGCCATCATTGGGGAACAGATTTAGATATAATAGATGCTAATGCGCCTCGACCTGCAAATGTACTGATGCCCGAAAACTTTCATGGAAATGGTCCTTACTGTGACTTTAAAGTGTGGTTAAATGAAAACGCCGAAAAATTTGACTTCTATGAGGTTTATACAGATAATGGCAACCGCAAAGGCTTTAAATATGAGCCTTGGCACTTCAGTCATGCGCCAGTTTCCATCCCAATGTTGAAGGAATACAAGGAAAAAATTGATGTAAAGAAGATGCTTTCCGAAGAAGAAATAATGGGTAATGAAAATTTTTCCGACGCCTTTATTTCAAAATATGTGAAAGAAAATATTATGGATATAAACCCGAAATTGATTCCTTAATTGATTTGAGTACGGACAACTCGCGAGTTGTCCCTACGAGTTGTCCCTACAAGTTGTCCCTACCGATTGTCAATATAATTCTCTTAACTCTTAATCTTAATTTTCAACAAGCCTTCGTATCTTTACATGATGAATAAGAAAGTCCTTTTAATGATCCTCGACGGATGGGGAGTTACGCAGGATCCTGCCGTTTCTGCCGTCGACCAAGCCGATACACCATTTATAGATTCGCTTTATAAAAAATATCCACATGCCCAATTGCTCACACATGGGATGAACGTTGGACTGCCCGACGGACAAATGGGGAACAGTGAAGTGGGACATATGAATCTTGGCGCCGGAAGAATAGTTTATCAAGACCTCGCTAAAATAAATATCGCTGTAGAAAACGGAACACTGAACAAGGAACCTGAACTTCAAAAAGCTTTTGAATATGCAAAAAACCATAATAAAAAAGTGCACTTTTTAGGTCTTGTTTCTAATGGCGGGGTGCATTCGCATATTGAACACCTAAAAGGCTTGCTTAGTGCAGCTCAAAATGAAGGCTTGGAAGATGTTTATGTCCACGCTTTTACTGATGGTCGTGATGTAGATCCACATTCCGGAAAAGGTTTTATAGAAGACTTGCAAAATCATTTGCAAAAAACAGGTGGAAAACTTGCTTCAATCATTGGCCGCTATTACGCCATGGATCGGGACAAACGCTGGGAGCGCGTTAAGAAAGCCTACGAACTGTTATGTTTTGGAAAAGGAAAACCATCTCACAACGCTATAAAAAGTATTGAAGAAAGTTATGCCGAAGGAATTACAGATGAATTCATCGAACCTATCGCAATGACCAATTCTGGAGGTAAGACAGTGGCAACTATTGATGAAGATGATGTTGTAATTTTCTTCAACTTTAGAACAGATCGCGGCAGACAGCTCACTGAGGTTTTTACGCAAAAAAATCATGAAAATTTTGGAATGAAAACCCTTCCTCTATATTTCGTAACTCTTACCAATTATGATGATTCCTTTGGGAATATTCACGTTGTTTACCAGAAAGAAAACCTACACGATACTTTAGGCGAAGTATTGGAGAAAAATGGAAAGAAACAAATCCGAATTGCGGAAACCGAAAAATATCCGCACGTAACATTCTTCTTTTCTGGTGGAAGGGAAATACCTTTTGAAGGTGAAAAACGTATACTTTGTCCCTCGCCCACGGTAGCAACTTATGATTTAAAACCCGAAATGAGCGCTTACGAGCTTCGGGATATGATTTTACCAGAAATTGAAAATGAAACAGCAGATTTTATTTGCTTAAACTTTGCAAATCCAGATATGGTTGGTCATACAGGTGTTTTTGAAGCAGCAATAAAAGCTTGTGAAACAGTAGATAACTGTACAAGAGCAATTGTAGAGCAAGCATTGGAAAGCCATTACGTGACCATAATAATTGCAGACCACGGTAACAGTGAAACGATGCGGAATCCTGATGGCACTCCAAATACCGCACACACTATAAATCCAGTTCCAATTATTGTTGTGGACGATGAAATTAAAGCTGTAAAAAATGGAATCCTAGGAGATATTGCTCCTACAATCCTCGATATAATGGGTGTTGATAAACCAGAGATTATGACGCGGAAATCATTGGTGTAAACCAAGGCTGAAGCTTTAATTATTAACCAGTTGGATCAATTTAAAAATGATAATTATGGTTAGAAAAATAATCAAACTCTTTTTAAGACTTGCTATCGCTGCAGGATTTTTATCTGCATCTGCGGATAGATTTGGTTTGTGGCCGCAAGATGTTTCGGCTTGGGGAAATTGGAACAGCTTTTTAGAATATACTGAAATATTAAACCCTTGGTTTCCTGTATCATTTATCCCCACATTAGCAATAGTTGCTACTGCTCTTGAAATTATTTTTGCTCTGCTTCTAATAATTGGATTCAAAACAGAGCTAGTTGCAAGGTTAAGTGGGATTCTCTTGTTGATATTCGCTCTATCCATGACTTTCTCAACAGGAATAAAAGGAGCTTTTGATTTTTCAGTTTTCACGGCGTCTGCTGCTGCATTTGCCTTAAGTTTAATCAAGGAGAAATTTTTAGAAGTAGACTCCAATTCTCGTAAAAAAAATAGATACCGACAATATTAAAAATAGATACAATGAAAAAAATATTTCTAATTATTTCTGCAATTACTATAGTTGCCTGCAATTCTTCCAAAGAGAAAAATAAGATAGAAAAAAATATTTCCAAAGTAACCAATGTAACTACGGAGAATCCAGAATCGAAAGAGTTGAACAATACTATTCCCTATGGAGAATCTGTAATGCTAATTGGAAAATCTAACCGTACAGGACTGGAAATGGACGCTTTTAAAGATTGGTTCGATCCTGGTTACGAAAATTATAAGCCAGATCCTGAAACCTTTGAAAAGCTAAAACCGCTTATTAAAGATGTATTTATTGTGGTATTTATGGGCACTTGGTGTAGTGACAGTCAACGCGACGTTCCACATTTATATAAGATTCTGGACGATGCAAGTTTTGATGAATCTAAACTCACTTTAATTAATGTTTCCGAAGATAAAACCACACCGGAAGGTTTCGAGAACGAATATGATGTTTTTAACGTGCCTACCATTATTTTCTATAAAAATGAAAAGGAATTAGGTAGGATTGTTGAATACTCAATCGGAACGCTCGAAGAAGATATGCTTGCAATTTTAAGTGGAAAAGATTACAAGCACGCTTACGCCGAATAAAACTTTAGCATCGCTATAATTCTTTGTAATTTTGCGGATTGAAAAAATGAAATGATCGGAGAAACTATAACTATCGCTGTTGATTTTGATGGAACCATCGTAGAAGATGAATATCCAAGTATTGGCAAGCCTATTATTTTTGCTTTTGACACTTTAAAAAAACTTCAAAGCAAAGGCCACAGGCTTATACTTTGGACATATAGAAAAGGTCCTGCATTAGACGAGGCTGTGAAGTTTTGCAAGAAGAATGGCATTGAATTCTATGCTGTAAACAGCAGTTTTCCTGAAGAAGAATTTGATACTTCCCACAGCCGAAAAATAAATGCAGATATTTTTATTGATGACCGCAACATTGGAGGTCTCAAAAGCTGGGGTGAAATTTATCAAGAACTAGTTGGTGAGGAAAAACCTGCTTCCTCCAAATATAAAAGTAAGAAAAAAGGATGGTTCCCTTTTTAAAACAGCACTATGATTATACCAAAAACAAGAGAAGAAATTGAATTGATGCGCGAAAGTGCTCTAGTCGTATCCCGAACTCTGGGGATGCTCGCAAAGGAAGTAAAAGTTGGGGCTACCCCCAAGCAGCTCAATAAAATGGCTGAAGAATACATACGCTCACAAGATGCAATTCCAGGTTTTTTAGGATTATACGACTGTCCTTCTACCCTACTTACAAGCGTTAATGATGCAGTAGTTCACGGATTACCAACAGATATTCCATTAAAAGAGGGAGATATTGTCGCTATAGATTGCGGTGCTATTAAAAACGGTTTTTATGGGGATCACGCTTATACTTTTGAAGTAGGCGAAGTTGCTCCTGAACTAAAAAAGCTTCTGAAAATTACAAAAGAATCACTTTATGTCGGTATTCGTGAATTTAAATCCGGAAATCGCGTAGGCGATGTCGGCTATGCAATTCAAAAATATTGTGAGGCTCAGGGCTACGGCGTGGTACGTGAGCTTGTTGGTCACGGACTTGGAACAAAAATGCACGAAGATCCCGAAATGCCGAATTACGGGCGTCGAGGTCGTGGGAAAAAATTTATTGAAGGAATGACAGTTGCCATTGAGCCAATGATAAATTTGGGAACACATAAAATAAAGCAATTAAGCGACGGCTGGACAATTGTCACTCAAGACGGACAGCCAAGCGCGCACTTTGAGCACGACATCGCTTTGGTAGACGGAAAACCAGAATTGCTTTCTACTTTCGATTATATTTATGAAGCTTTGGGTATTAAGAGTGATGAAGAGGATGAATTTAGAGTAAAAAACACTTCTGATAAATAGTATTTAGACCTCACGGGTTTTCGAAAACCTGTGAGGTCTTGAATAGGAAAAGATGTTCAAAAAAATCTTAAATACCATTCCTCGTCCTATTCTCATTCGCTTGAGCTATTTGGCGCGTCCATTCTTTGCTTTTTTTCTGAAAGGAGATAAATATACAGACCCAATAGACGGTAAATCTTACCGAAAATTTCTTCCTTACGGTTACGAAGTTGTCCGTGAAAACGTACTTGCGCCTGGCACGCTTTCTTTAGAACGACACAGATTATTTTGGCTTTATTTGAAGAATGAAACGGGTTTCTTTACGGAAAACTTAAAAGTACTCCACTTTGCACCAGAACAGGCTTTCTATAAAAGATTCAGAAAAATGAAAAATCTGGATTATACCACTACAGATCTAAATTCTCCAATCGCCGATGTAAAAGCAGATATTTGCGATTTACCATTTAAGGACAACGAATTTGATTTTATAATCTGCAACCACGTTTTGGAACATATTCCAGACGATACAAAGGCAATGCAGGAAATTTATAGAGTTCTAGCTCATGGAGGTACTGCAATTCTTCAAATTCCTTATAAAGCTGATTTAGGAATTACTTATGAAGACGACAGCATTACAGATCCTAAAGAACGTGCGAAAATCTTTGGTCAATATGACCACGTTCGCGTTTACGGAATGGATTACTTTACAAAACTAGAGGCCATCGGCTTCCAAGTTACGCCAGTGGACTATACCAATATGCTCACTCAAGAGGAAGTTGAAAAATACAGATTGCCAAAAGACGAATTGATTCCTGTTTGCTACAAAAATTAATCTCCTAAACGGTTTTTGAAACCTTGAGTCATATAAACTTGTGGATTGTTTAATGAATCATTAAACGTTAAGTATGCATCCACCTTAGGAAGCTTTTTCAGCAACTCCTTAGATTTTTTCAAACCCAAAGCCATAAACGATGTTGCATAGGCATCAGCCTCACCACAGGTGGCTGCTAATACTGTTGCACTTGTTACATCACTTTGCTCTGCAGATCCGGAGAGCGGATTTAATGTGTGCACATATTTCTTGCCAGTTGCAGAATCAATTCGGAATTTTCGATAGTTACCAGAAGAGGCCATACCAACATTCTTTAGTTTAACAGTAGCTGCAAAACTTCGGTCATCTAAATCCGAATTTATTGTTTCCACTCCTACTACCCATTCATGGTTTTTAGAAAGATTTTCTCCTTTGGTCAAGATTTCACCTCCCAATTCGATTAAGTAATCCTTTACACCTTCGGATTCCAAATAACGTCCAAGATAATCTATCCCGGAACCCTTTGCTACGGCATTAAAGTCAAAGTAAATCTGAGGATATTTCTTTGAAATAGTACCATCCTCATTGAGTTTTACCTTATCAAAACCTACATATTTCATTAAAGAATCTAAAGTTGTACTATCTACCTCTTTT
Source organism: Aequorivita sp. (assembly GCA_052105975.1). Lineage (GTDB taxonomy): Bacteria > Bacteroidota > Bacteroidia > Flavobacteriales > Flavobacteriaceae > Aequorivita. The sequence continues at coordinate 67,551 of JBQEAY010000006.1, forward strand.
AAAGGCTTCACATCACCAAAACCGTAGGCATTCCGAAGAACACCAATGGTAGGATCAAAATAGCCCTTCGTTTGTTTATTGATCTTATCAGAAATTTCGAAAACTTCCTTAAAGATCGAATCTACAACTACAGTAGAATCACCATTGTTCACTTTAGAAATATCACTATCCGGTATATACGTGCTTACAGAATGATTTACTACAGCGATAACAGAGTCTAAACCTTTTTGGAAGTCAATGTCTTTGTTAGAATACAATTGGATGTTATAACTGGTTCCAAATGCGTCCCCTTGAAAAAACACTGGTTCAGGATTATTGTCTCCGCAAGAAACAAGTAATAAAAGCAGAAAAATTGATAGATATTTCATTATAGATAAATTTGAATGCAAAGGTGGTAAAGTTTATACTGTTTTAAGAGTTAGCACTAAGCGTTATGAGAAACTCGAAGTAGGAGATTTATTTAATTTCCTGCAAACCTTTATATACCATGGTGTAGTCCTCATCTCTTAAGACTGGTTTTCCATAATCGTCACCATGACCTAGACCAACGCCAGCATAAAATGTTTTGGCTTCAAATTTATCTGCGTGTTCCTTGATGGTTTTCATCAAAACAGGATCATAAGCATGCGCATCTTCTGGGTACGTTATGGCGCGAACAATTACAAAATGAAGAACCTTATCTTTAAGAGCCACAAATTGAGGGTCTCTTTTCAACTTAGAATTAACTCCCAAAAATTCGTATCCATCTGCTTGCAGTTGCTTCCCTACGATATTCATCGCAAGATTGTGAAGCTCTTGTTTATTAAGTTTTTTATCCATAGCTAAGTTCAAAATTACGGATTTTTAGATTTACCTTATCAAGTTTATATCATAAAAAAACCGCTTCAAATTTGAAGCGGTTTCTATATTGATTTTAAAATGATGATTATCCACCAAAGTCATCAAAACGAATGTTCTCATCTGGGATTCCAAAATCTTCACCCATTTTCTGGACTGCAGAGTTCATTAATGGTGGTCCACAGAAATACAATTCAATATCCTCTGGTGCTTCATGTAGGTTTAAATAATTATCAATCACAACTTGGTGAATAAAGCCTACGAAACCATCTCCTGCCTCATCATGAATATCTGTTTTTACTTTCCAATTATCTTCTTCCGCCGGTTCACTTAAAGCTAGATAGAATTTAAAGTTTGGAAATTCTCTTTCTAGTTCTCTAAAGTGTTCTAGATAGAACAACTCTCTCTTTGAACGCCCACCGTACCAATAAGTAACTTTCCTTCCAGTTTTTAAGGTTTTGAAAAGATGATACAAGTGTGATCTCATCGGTGCCATTCCAGCTCCACCACCTACATAAAGCATCTCTGCTTCGGAAGGGTTGATAAAGAATTCACCATAAGGTCCAGAAATAACAACTTTATCTCCTTTTTTACAGTTGAAAATGTATGAAGAAGCAATTCCTGGGTTAACGGTCATCCATCCTCCTTTTACGCGATCAAATGGTGGTGTTGCAATACGAACGTTCAACATAATTTCACGACCTTCTGCAGGATAAGAAGCCATTGAATAAGCTCTTTCAACAGTTTCGGTATTTTTCATTACCAAAGGCCACAACTTAAACTTATCCCATTCGTCTTGGAATTTGTCTGGTGTTTCGTGCTCTTCTGGATGCGCGGTAATATCCATATCTTCAAACTTAATCTCACAAGGTGGAATTTCAATTTGAATATAACCTCCCGCTTTATAACCCATATCCTCAGGGATTTCAACTACAAATTCTTTAATAAAGGAAGCAACGTTATAGTTTCTAACAACAGTAGCATCCCATTTCTTAATACCAAATATTTCTTCAGGAATAGTGATATTCATATCCTGCTTCACTTTTACTTGACAAGAAAGACGAATACCATCTTTTAACTCTTTACGTGTAAAGTGAGGGGTTTCAGTTGGAAGCGCTTCACCTCCACCAGAAAGAACATGACATTCGCACTGAATACAGGTTCCACCACCACCACAAGCAGATGGAAGAAATATTTTCTCACCTCCCAAGGTTGATAAAAGTGTTCCGCCACTTTCTACTTCAAGTATTTTTTCGTCATTGATAGTGATTTTCACTGGACCAGATGGCGAAAGTTTCTGTTTGGTAAAAAGTAATAATGCAACCAATAGCAAGGTTAAGATCAAAAATGCGATAACCGTTACTATAATAACTCCAAGTGTACTTACTGCTAAAAACATACTATTGCTTCGTTATTGTTGAAACTTCAACCGTTTTCTCGGTTTCTGTATTTTCTTGTTGAATATCTTCTTTCTGGATTCCGATGGTTTGAGATTTACCATCCGCTGCAGGGGCTTCATCGTCACCACCTGTTAACATTCCACCAAAACTCATAAAGCCTATAGCCATCAAACCTGTAATAATAAATGTTATTCCAAGACCTCTCAATGCTGGAGGCACATTTGAATAACGTATTTTTTCTCGAATAGCGGCAATAGCCAAAATAGCTAAAAACCATCCTATTCCTGAGCTAATACCGTAGTTTAAAGCCAAGCCTATAGTTGGAATCTCTCTTGACTGCATAAATAATGAACCTCCTAAAATCGCACAGTTAACTGCGATAAGAGGCAGGAAAATACCTAGTGAATTATACAGTGAAGGTGAAAATTTCTCTACTACAATCTCAACCAATTGCACCATTGTTGCAATGGTTGCAATAAAAAGAATAAAAGAAAGGAAACTTAAATCGTATGAAGCATATTCTTCACCCAACCATGCTAAGGCTCCATCTTGTAGTATGTATTGATCCAGCAACCAGTTGATAGGCACTGTAACCGCTAGTACAAAGATAACCGCGGCACCAAGGCCTACAGCCGTTGTTACCTTTTTAGACACTGCAAGGTAAGAACACATTCCAAGGAAAGTGGCAAATACCATATTGTCTATAAATATCGATTTAAAAAATAACTCTACGTGTTCCATTTTATATAGTGTTCAGTTTACAGTTGCAGTTTTCAGTAGCTCTCTCTACTGTTACTGTTTACAGCGAACTCTTGTTATTCCTCTATTAATTCTTTATTTCTTGAACGTTGTACCCAGATAATAATCCCGATAACAATCAAAGCCATTGGTGACAAAAGCATAAAACCATTATCCTCATAACCTATAGAGTATAATCCTGTTTTTTCTATTGGATCACCCAAAACCTTTATTCCTAATAATGTTCCAGATCCCAATAGCTCTCTAAAAAAACCTACAATTACAAGAATAAGTCCGTATCCTGCGGCATTTCCAATTCCATCCAAGAAAGAACGCCATGGTCCATTTCCTAGAGCAAAAGCCTCAAAACGCCCCATAATAATACAGTTGGTAATAATCAGTCCAATAAATACTGACAACTCTTTACTAAGTTCGTAAGCAAAGGCCTTTAAGACCTGATCTACAATAATTACCAAAGATGCTACAACAATTAACTGTACGATAATCCTAATTTTGGAAGGAATTACATTACGCATTAATGATATAACTACGTTACCTATGGCCAATACGGCTATAACCGAAATTGCCATAACAATAGATGCCTTCAACTGGGCTGTAATCGCCAATGCCGAACAAATTCCTAAAACTTGAATGGTAATAGGGTTATTATCCGCTAAAGGATCTAAAATTAACTTGCTATCTTTTTTTGAAAGAAGTGCCATATTCTATTGATTTAAAGATTTTATATAAGGTAAGTACATTCTCACATCCTTTTTTATCATTGCGGTAACACCATCTCCTGTGATAGTAGCTCCAGCAATAGCATCAACCTTATTGTCTGTTTTGTTTGTATTTATCGGGTCATTATTACCCTTAGCAACGGTAATACCTTTAAAAGCGTCTCCATTCATTATTTCCTCGCCTTGAAAGTCGTCCATAAAATAGCGTTGTTTAATCTCAGCTCCTAGACCTGGTGTTTCTCCGGCGTGATCAAAAAACACTCCGTGAACTACTAATGAGGTATCCACAGCTACGAAACCCCAAATGGCATCCCATAATCCCTTTCCTCTCATTGGTATTATATAAAGCGTTTCGCCATCTTTCTCACCAACAAAGAGCGGTAATCTGCGCTCGTAATTTGGATCCTTAGCTTTAGTCGCCTCTTTTTTAATATCTATCAAATACGCTTCTGGATCTTCAGTCACATTATCGCCTTGAATCACCAATTGCTTTTTAATATTTGCTGCAAACGCATCTTCAACTTTAGTGGTAGAAATAAATTCGATGTCACCATCTCCTTCATTATCGTTAACCCCCATAGCGTAAAGGATGTTTTGCATTTTCTCAAAACGCTCGTTCAATGTTATCTTACTCTTGAGTCCTTGTGCTACCCCGGCCAAAAGCGATCCAACTACAACAACCATAATCACCGAAAAGATGATAGTGTAGGAGTTTTTATCTGTAAATTTTGCCATGATTACGCTGTTTTAACTTTTAAACGTTTCATTCTCTTCTTAATATTTCCTTGTACCACATAGTGGTCAATAGTTGGTGCAAATACGTTCATTAGAAGTATTGCAAGCATCACTCCTTCCGGATAAGCGGGGTTGAAAACCCGAATCAAGACCGATATGAAACCGATAAAGAAACCATATATCCATTTCCCTTTGTTAGTCTGCGAGGCAGTAACCGGATCTGTTGCCATATAAACAATACCAAAGGCTAGTCCTCCAATTATTAAGTGGTGCCAGAAAGTTTCGTTCATCAATCCGTAGAAACTACTTCCTTGTTGAATCCATCCTTGTTCTACAACACCATTAAAGGCTAATCCCATTACAAGAGCTCCAACAACTGCTGAAAGCATGATCCTCCAACTTCCTATCTTGGTAAAAATCAAGAATAAACCTCCAATGAGTATAAGGAAAGTAGATGTTTCTCCAATAGAGCCGGGAATAAAGCCCCAGAACATATCCCATACACTATATATAGGTTCGTGATTCTGCGCCAAGCTTCCCAAAATAGTTTCTCCTGAAATAGCATCCGGTTGACCAGTCATAGCTTTTGCACCGTGTACCCATACTTTATCACCACTCATCCAAGTAGGATAAGCAAAGAATAAGAATGCACGAATGGTAAGTGCTGGGTTAAGGATATTCATTCCTGTTCCTCCAAAAACCTCTTTTCCAATAACTACCCCAAATACTACTGCAACGATAAGCATCCAAATTGGAATATCAATAGGTACAATAAGCGGCACGAGCATTCCCGTTACCAAATACCCTTCCTCTACTTCATGTTTATTAATGATTGCAAAAATAAATTCTACACCCAAACCAACAACATAAGAGACTACAACCAAAGGTAAAACGGTCCAAGCTCCTAAAATAAAGTTATCCCAAGTAAAGAAGTTACCTAATGGATCTAAGCGCAATGTGTTATCGATAGCAGCATAATGCTGATAACCCGCATTGAATATTCCAAAAATCAAACAAGGAACAAGTGCCATTATAACCGTGTTCATGGTGCGCTTCAAATCGTCTGCAGAGCGTACGTGCGAACCAGAATGGGTTGTTTCATTAGGTGTGTACAAAAAGGTATGCAGCGCATTAAAGGCTGGCGCCATTTTGGTCCCTTTGTACTTTTCCTTTAGCTTATGTAAATTCTGTTTCAATCCCATATACTACGTATTTTTCATTTTTTCAAAATGAATAATTATCCAATTTCTTTATACATTAAATCAAGACCGTTCCTGATGATTTGTTGATGTGGCTGCTTGCTAACGCAAACAAACTCGGTAAGTGCAAAATCTTCTGGTGCAACCTCATACATTCCCAAGGCTTCCATTTGATCTAGATCTTTTACCATACAAGATTTTAGCATTTGCATTGGAAACATATCCAATGGAAAAACTTCTTCATAATTCCCAGTAACAACAAATGCGCGGTGCTCTCCATTGGTATTGGTATCAAGATCATATTTCTTATTTGGAGTCAACCAAGAAAAAGTCAATGCTCTTGTAGAGGATATTTTATCGAAAATTGGTTTATTCCATCCAAAAAGTTCGTAATCGTCTCCTTCAGGAATTACTGTTACCGTATTGCTATAATAACCTAAATGCCCTTTTGGTGAAACCTTAGTTCCAGTAAGCACATCGCCGCTGATAACACGAACATTTTCTTCCTTCAATCCAGAATCATATACAAATGTAGAAACCTCAGAACCTATTCTTGTTCTGTAATATTTAGGAGTCTTCACTTCTGATCCCGAAAGCGCAATAATTCGCTCTGCGTTAAACTTACCAGTAAGCAATAATTCTCCAATAATAACAAGATCCTGTGGTGTAATAGTCCACACAATCTCATTTTTATTAACGGGATCAATTTTGTTTATCTGAGTCCCAACATTTCCTGCTGGATGTGGTCCAGAAACATTGTGAAGCGTAATATCTTTCAGCCCTTTAAAAGGAGAACTTCCACTTTTTCCAACTCCAACATGTACTTGACCTGTAGTAAGTTTACTAAGAGCAGTTACAGCAGCTTGTAATTCATTTTCCTTTCCATGAAGCGAAAAATCATAGTCATTTGCTAATGGCGCAGTGCTAAAAGCAGAAATGAAAATATTTTTCGGCTCTTGCTCTGTATCTGCAATTACGGCGTAAGGACGCTGCATAATAAAAGGCCAACAACCAGACTCTAGCAAACGGGCTTTTATGGCCTCGGCACTAGAAGAAGTTGGACTCATTACACCGAAATCCTTAAAGGTATCCTGCGTATCTGCTTCAATGAGAAGATTAGTGATTACACGTTTCGCACCGCGTTCAATCTGAGTAAGCGTACCGCTAACCGGTGAAGCGAACTTAACAAGCTCATTGCTCTTCGAGTAGAAAAGGGTATCACCTGCCTGAACTTTGCCACCTTCCTTAACCACCATTTTAGGAGTAATAAGATGAAAATCTGAAGGTCTAATAGCGAAGGTTCTAGATCGAGGTGCGCTAGATAGCGTTTTCTCTGGTTCGCCTTGTAAATTGATGGTAAGACCTTTTTTAATTTTAATGTCTTTGGACATAAATATGGGTATTAATAATGCCTTTTTAACACCCCTAACCCCATCTGAAAGTAATCAGCGGGTATTGAGGGCGTGCAAATTTATTAAATAAAACCACCATTGCACAACAAATAGGTATTATTTTCTGTGTTAAAAAGTACTATCCGTTATTTTAAAACGCTTTTAAATTAGGAAACAGATTTAAAGGAGAAGCCACTTTCAATTAATAGATGTAAAAGCGTTAATATTAAGAACGATAGACGAACAAAACAATACATTTTATAACAATAATTGAAGGTTTCACATATCGAACTACAAGAGAATCCTACAAGCATAAAAGCTGTAAATATAATTAAGTTGTATTTCAAACCTAGAAAATCATTCTGCTAAACAGTAAAGAGCACCATGGAATTAGAAATTATTAAAATTAAGACCAAGTTTTTTAGTTGAAACGGAACATAGTAATCATTAGGCACAAAATTTGTTATCTTAGCTTTTTCAAAAATAATCCATGTCAAAATCTCATTTTAGCACCCTCCTTTTACTTCTCGTCTTTTCATTTGCATTTGCACAAGTAGAAAAAATAGAACCCTCATATATCAGCACAGTTCAGTTTAAAGGGGCAACAGATCAAAGCCAACTCCCTATTATTCGTCTTGGAGAAAAGCTTCAGCTTAGCTTTGATGCTCTTAACGGAGAAGAAGCAGACTTCTACTACACCATTACCCATCACGATTTTGACTGGACACCTAGTGACCTTTCTAAGAGTGAATATTTAGATGGTTTTGACGAGATGCGAATTCAGAATTATGAAAACTCATTAAATACGCTTCAAATATTTTCGCATTATCGCCTTAGCATTCCAAATAGAGATACGCGTCAAATTAAGAAAAGTGGAAATTATATACTGAGCATTCTAAATAAGAATAACGAGCTCGTATTCACCAGAAGATTTTTGGTAATTGAAGATATTGCAAGAGTAGGCGTTGAAATAAAACGATCTCGCGACCTTAACGTAATCAAAGAGAAACAGGTGGTGCAATTCAAAATAAACTCTCCCAATCTATTATTGATAAACCCAAAACAAACGGTTAAAACTCTTGTACTTCAAAACAGCAACATGAAGACTGCTATCACAGATTTGATTCCTCAGTACACTATGGGCAACGAACTAATTTATAAATATGACAAAGAAGCTTCTTTTGGTGGTGGCAACGAATTCCTTTCTTTCGATAATAAAGATGAACGCGCTGCAACCAATGGCGTGCGCTCCATAAGCCTTAGTGATGTCTATGAAAACTATCTATACACGAATATTCCTAGATATGACAGACCTTATACCTATAATCCTGATATCAACGGGAATTTTGTAGTTCGCAACGTAGATGCAAATAACCAAGATATTGAAGCAGAATATGTGCGAATGCATTTCAACCTTCAATACTATGACGATCTTGACGACAAGGAATTACATCTTTATGGTAATTTCAACAATTGGACTATTGATGGCAGCACTTATATGGAATACGACTCTAGCAGCGACAGCTATAGAAATACACGTCTTTTCAAGCAAGGATTTTACGACTATAAATATGTAGTTGTAAATCGGGACGGAAGCATCGACGAAGGTGCTGTAAGTGGCGATTTCTGGCAAACCGAAAACAATTATACAGTTATCGTCTATTTCCGCGAATTAGGTGGAAGGTATGACCGTATAATCGGAACTGGCTACGCAAATTCAACAGATATTACAAACAACTAATTAGTTAATTCTGAAAGTTTAAAGTTGAAACATTATAGCGGTTTGACATCTTTCAGACTAGCTAATTTCTTCCAATCAAGCCATTATACTTTAACGCGCTCTTCGGAAATTTTATGAACAAGGAAAGTGGCAAACGTTATTTAAATTTGTATTTTTAAGCATTGTATGTTTTCTATGCTTTTTTACCACCATCGGTTTATTTGTGGTAGCTAGCGCAGCAGTATATTAAAAAAATGATACAGCAAGTAACACAAGGAATCAAGATCTCGGTAAAAACTGAGTTTGATGGTACATTTTACAAAGACCGTAAAGTGCAGTATGCCTTTGCGTATACTATTACTATTGAAAACCAAAGTAAAGACACAGTACAGCTCACTTCTCGCTGCTGGAAAATTAAAGACTCCTTAAACAAAACCGTAATTGTAGAAGGCGAAGGCGTTATAGGACAAAAACCAATATTACAGCCAGGAGAAAGACATGCATACACAAGTGGCTGCCTATTATTGTCTCCATTTGGCGCAATGAAAGGGCATTATAAAATGGTTAATTTCGCAACTTCTCGCAAATTCAAGGTTTCTATTCCACTCTTTAATTTGAGCGCTCCTTTCTCTTTGAATTAGCCTCCTAAACCTAATTTTAACAAGATATACTTATCCTGAAAACTGAATGCTTACTACTGACTAACAACTATCCTCTACCCACCATAAACACTGAATCCTCCATCTTCCCTGTATGCAAATCTTTATAATGCATTTTTAAAAATTCTTTGCTTTTCACAATTTGGGTGATGCTTTTGGTTTTTACCAAACCGCGATCCATTATAAGATTACTCTTCAAATCTCCTTCTCCCGCAGTTTTATGGAATTCGAATATTTCATTTTCTGAAGGACGAACCTTTTCAAACAAAAACTCGGAAAACCATTGTTCGCGTTTTTTCTTTAATTCTTCTGTATATAAGGGCGAAGAGGACCATATTTTAGGTGCTAGTGGTTCTTCAGAAAAATGCTGCTTTTCACCATCCCAAACCAGCTGAAACAATTGAACATCTTGTTTCCATTCAACAATAATAGCCGTAAAAGGCTCAATATTGTTAAAATCGTAATTTCTAACCTCAGCTTTTAAATCTTCAGTTTTTAAAAAATCCTTTACCACCACTCCCCTACTTTTTCTATAAGGAGGATTCCGTTTGTGCGGTACAAAACCACCATTCATTAAAGTAACGACTCTTTTCTTTTCGCTCACACCAATCCATGTACCACCCGCTAACGCATCCTTTGGGTAAAGTAATTGCACTTCGTCCTCATTATATGTATCTGGAGAAAAAGTTTCACGCCCAGGAGCCTCATCGCGATTGGAGGTCAATATAAACCCATTGTTAGGTTTTGGAATAAAAGTAACGGTACACATTTTTTTGATATGAATTAATTAAAAGGAACTACAAAAGTGCTCTTAAAAACACAATTTACAAATACCAAATAACAAATAAGCATCAAATACCAAACACCAAACTCCAAAGAAAATAAAGTAGCTAATATGGAATTTAGAATTTTGAGGTTTGGTGCTTTCATATCGAGGTTTGGTGCTTCCATTTTTTGTACCTTTGCAATCTTCATAAACACAAAAATTAATAAATTATGGGAAAAGGATTTTTTGAAGTACCGATCGCCGTAAACGAACCAATAAAGAGCTATGCTCCAGGTTCTGAAGAACGGGAAGAAGTACTTGAAACTTACAGAAAAATGTACAAGGCAAAAGTAGAAGTGCCTTTATTTATTAACGGAAAAGAGGTTAAAACCAAGGAAACCACAACCATGTCTCCTCCACACGATCACAAACACGTGTTGGGAACCTACCATAAAGCCACTAAGAAAAATGTAGAGGAAGCTATTTCAACTGCATTAGAGGCTAGAAAGAAATGGTCGAGAATGCCTTGGGAACAACGCGCTGGAATCTTCCTTCGTGCTGCCGAACTAATCGCTGGCCCATATAGAGCTAAAATTAACGCAGCAACTATGCTGGGTCAATCAAAAAATATTTATCAAGCCGAAATCGATTCAGCTTGTGAACTTATAGATTTCCTACGATACAACGTACAGTATATGACCGAAATCTATGCTGAACAACCAGAATCTACTTCCGCAGCTTGGAACCGCATTGAGTACAGACCTTTAGAAGGATTTGTATATGCAATTACTCCTTTCAACTTTACTGCTATTGCCGGAAACCTTCCTGCAAGTGCTGCATTAATGGGGAACGTAGTTGTTTGGAAGCCGAGTCATACACAAGTATACTCTGCAAAAGTTGTTATGGATGTATTCCGCGAAGCAGGTGTTCCTGCTGGAGTTATCAATATGGTAATGGGTGATCCTGCTATGATTTCAGACACACTTTTGGCAAGTCCAGATTTCACTGGAGTTCATTTTACCGGTTCTACTAAAGTTTTCCAAGGACTTTGGAAGAAAATTGGCGACAACATCACAAACTATAAAACCTATCCACGTATTGTAGGTGAAACTGGAGGAAAAGACTTCATCGTTGCTCACAAGACTTCAAACCCTAAGCAAGTTGCAACTGCAATGAGCCGTGGTGCTTTTGAATTCCAAGGGCAAAAATGTAGTGCGGCTAGCCGATGCTATATTTCAAACAGTATTTGGGATGATGTTAAAAAATATTTAGTTGACGATATTCGTTCCTTTAAAATGGGAACTCCAGAAGATATGGGCAACTTTATAAACGCCGTTATTGACGAAAAATCTTTTGATAAACTTGCAAGTTATATCGACGCAGCTAAAAAAGACAAAAGCGTTGAAGTTATAGCAGGTGGAAATTACGACAAGAGCAAAGGTTACTTTATTGAACCTACTGTAATTGTTGTAAAAGATCCAAAATACACAACTATGTGTACTGAATTGTTTGGACCTGTACTTACAGTTTATGTCTATGACGATAAGAAGTGGGAGGAAACTTTGCAACTAGTTGATGAAACTAGCGAATACGCATTAACTGGAGCTGTTTTCAGTGAAGACCGATACGCTTTGGAACAAGCTGTAAAAGCTCTTGAAAATGCAGCAGGTAACTTCTATATAAACGACAAGCCTACTGGTGCTGTTGTTGGGCAACAACCTTTTGGTGGGGCTCGCGCAAGCGGAACTAACGATAAGGCAGGAAGCAAGCAAAACCTATACCGTTGGATTTCCACAAGAATGGTAAAAGAAACATTTGTTTCTCCTACGGATTATAGATATCCTTTCATGGGATAAGCTCCAACTTAATCCCATAAAAAAAATCCTATCTAGAAATTTCTAGATGGGATTTTTGCTTTTAACTAAGAATCGGTTTATTCGTAATCCTGAAACTGATTAATTGATGCTTGTTGGGTATTTCTTACCAAATTATCCTCATCTAGAACTGTTACTACAAGTTTTAAATTTGAAGGATTAAACTCCGAAGGGATATCTACATTAAAGCTTCTATGATATTCAGTTAATGCAGAAGTTTCAGGAATTATATCACCCAATACATCTGTAATTGACATTCTTAAAACATGATTATGCTCAAAGTCAACAATTGGATTCCCCATATTATAAGCAGGATTGGTTGGATCATCATTCCAAAAATTAGTTTGATTATATAACAATCCATCTTCCAATAAGAACACCACTAGCTCTGAATTAGAAATTTCATTTTCAGAAATCACTTTTACATCAACCGACAACTTATTATTTAACAAATTAGAATAAATGCTTAAGCTAATGTCAGTATCAAATCCAGCCAAAGCAGCTACCTCTTCCAATGGGTATTGGTTTTCACCCTTAAAAGTCCATTCCTCACCCCTGTCTAAAAACCCACGAGGAACCCCAAAACCATCATAGAAATCAAATAAGACTTCCTCTTCAGGAATGGTAAATGGATCTGCATTGCCCGCATGGAAAGTTACAATTACCAAATCCTGTATTGAATCTCTAGCCTTATCAACCGCAAAGTTAACTCTAGGACAATTGCCACACCAAGTACCTGTAAAACCTTCAATCAATGCTTTTTTTCTCGGAATGTAAACTTCAAAGGAATCTGTTTGAGTTTTTTCTACTGCTCCAGTACCGCGGTATTCAGCATAAACTTGAAAATCACCTTCAACTGAAGATGAAAAAACATTCCCGTCAATTGCTAAATCATTCACATAAAAAGTAGCTGATTGTGTAATATCAGTCTCTTCATCCATTAATTGAAAAGCTATGTCCTGATTTCTGAGCACTTTATTCTCACTTTTTAATAAGCTCAAGTCACTGCTAGCGATGGTTTCTGAAACATCGTCCTTATTACATGAGAAGCAAAGCACAAGAGTTAATAAAACCGAAAGTTTCGTTATACCCTTCATAATTAGTTGTTTTGCACTAAGTTAAACAATAACAACAAAATAGAAAGCCCATTCTGAAATTTTCAGAATGGGCTTTTTAGTTTGATAAAACTTACGCTCTATTGGAAAGTCTTAATTTCACCTAGTTCTGCGTGTTGCGAATTTTTCGCACTATTGTCGGCTTTTACTACCATCACTACAAAGCTTAAGTTATCAGCATTGTACTCTGAAGGAACATTAAAACTATAAGTCTTTTTATATTCTTCAAAAGAAGAAGTGTCGGGGATATTGTCTCCAAAGAGATTAGAAAGTGAATTTCTTAATCCGTCATTGTGAACAAAATCGATTATTGGATTACCATATCCTTCGTAGGGATGACCTTCAACTGTATCAAAGTAATTAACTTGATCTGCAATAACACCACTTTCTAGCAAGTAAACCACAAGTTTATCGCCTTGTTGCGAACCATTTCTATAAACCACTTTCACATCTACTGAAAGTTCAGAACCAGCTATCTGAGAACTTATACCAATGGAAACATTAGATTCAGTGCCAGCAAGATCAGTCACTTCACTATAGTCATATGGATTACCACGCCATCTTTCTGTTCTATTTAATTGTGTTTGAGGGAAACCATCTGGCACATCGAATTCTTCTTGTAGCTCCGAAATTCGCTCAAAGTGCAGTGGTTCTGGAAAAGATCCCGATTTTTTATGAATTGCAACAACGCTTATATGATCGGTCAATTCCTTTACATCATCAATTGCAACAAGAGCATTTAAACAATATCCACACCAGGTTCCTGTATAATCTTCTATCACTACATTTCTTTTTGGAGTGTAAACTGAAAATTCCTTAGTGACTGTCGTGTAGGTTTCGCCCTCCACCTGATATTCAGCATATACTTCAAAACTTCCTTCCGTAGAAGATGAAAAGGTAAAGCCTTCAATAGCCGTATCATTAACATAAAAAGTAGCATCTGCAGCTTGATCTTCTCCGCTTGAATCTAATAAACCGAAAGTAATAACCTGATCTGTCATCGCTCTAGTATTGCTAATTGTCAATGCGCGCTCGGTATTTGCTAACACATCAAAACGTAGTATATTACTTGTAGCACCACCATAAGTTGCTTTAACCTCATAGGTTCCAGTTGTATCAAATGTATACGTTGGTCCTGTTATTTCTGTTCCATCCACATACAAATTAGCAGTTGACGTATAGTTTTCACCATCACTTCCAGTAACCTGAAAAGTTACCATTTGATCTAAAGCTATTGCTTCTAATTCATTATTGCCCACATCACTGGAAAGGACAATCGAAAGGCTTTCTGCTGGACCATTGATAGGATCTTCATTTTTGCTACACCCAATAATGGCTATAAAAGCAAATAGAGACAAAATTTTTAAATAGGAAAGGTTTTTCATTTTGAACAAATTATTTTTTTAGGGGTAATTGAAATTTCTTGACTGACCTATGTCAATCATTTTATTCGTTTTAAGTGCGTTTTCTATATCCTAAATGTAGTTTTAGGGCGCTAATATAACGTATTTATAAAAAGGGGCACGGTTTTGGAATGTTAAATCCTTAACTTTAAGCAATACTAATCTGAGTATTTACTAAAAATAACTTAATATTGCTTCTCATTAATTAATGCTATAAATTTTATTAAATGAAAAAATTACTTCCCCTACTTCTTATTATGGTTTCTTTTTGTGCTTTTGCTCAAAATGAATTACCAAAAATTGATATGAAAACCTTAGATGGCAATACCATCAATTCACAAGATTTATCTACAGACGATAATGTAATTGTGGTTTCTTTATGGGCAACATGGTGCGTGCCTTGCTTAAAGGAATTAGATGCTATTAGCGAGATATATCCAGACTGGCAGGAAGAAACCAATGTAGAACTTTTTGCTATATCAATTGATGACAGCCGTGGCGTTAAACGCGTAAAACCTTTGGTAAATGGGAAAGGATGGGATTACACTGTTCTTTTAGATACTAATAACGACTTTAAACGTGCCGTTGGAGCCGCTACTGTTCCCTTAACACTTTTGGTGAAAAACAATAAAATTGTTTACAGACATTCAGGGTACAGCCCAGGCGCTGAGTATGAACTTTATGAAAAAATAAAGGAATTCTCCAACTAATTTAAAAATTTACCAACCAACCCTACACCATGAAAAAACTTATTCTTGGAGCCTTTTTATTGATGGGCGCCATCTCCTTTTCGCAAAACAACGGCTACTTCTTTGGTGGTCTTGAATCAAACTCACAATGGCTGCAAGCCGATGAAGGACTGGATTTCCCTTTGACCAACGAGTTTGAAGTTGGACAGTTTAGAGCAAACAATTATTTCCAGTTAAATTATAACTATGGGAAATTTACAGCTGGAGTGCAATACGAAGCTTATTTACCGGCAGCTCTTTTGGGTTATTCTCCAATATGGGACGGACAAAATGGAATAGGCACCTATTACCTAAACTATAAAACAGAGACCTTAGATATTACTGCTGGATATTTTTACGAACAATTTGGAAGCGGATTGATTCTTAGAACCTGGGAAGACCGTCAATTGGGTATAAATAATGCCATGAAAGGTCTTCGCGTTAGGTTTACACCTACTGCAGATGTTGATGTAACCGGTGTTTACGGTGAAATAAGAAATGGATTCGACACTTCTGAAGGAGTTATGCAGGGACTAGACGCCAATTTAGACTTAAGCAGTGTATTAAATATAGACGCAGTAGATCTTAAGCTTGGTGGAAGTTATGTGGGACGTCATCAACCATCTGGGTCTAATGATTCCATCCCAACTGTTGTAAATGCTTATGGTGGAAGACTTGATTTTGTAGCCAACAACTTCTATGGTGGAGTTGAGGCAATCACAAAAGATCCCGATGTAATCGTGAATGAGGAGTCTATTACCTCTCCACAGTTATTTGATGGAACGGCACTACTAGTGAACTTAGGCTATTCTCAAAAAGGATTGGGAATTAACTCAACATTTAGAAGATTAGAAAATTTCAGTTTTTACGCAGATCGTTATGCTGAAGGAAATGTTTACAATGAACAGATTGTAAATTACGTTCCCGGTTTGACAAAACAACACGATTATCTTCTATCTAACATATATGTGTACAATTCACAACCGAGATTACTTTTTGACGATACCGAAAAAAGAGCTGGAGAAGTAGGTGGACAAGTTGACGTCTACTACTCCTTTGACCGAAAGTCTACCTTGGGAAAATACGGAACCAAAATTGCTGGTAACTTCTCTTATTGGGCAGGATTAGATGCTACATTTAATTCCGAAAACCAAACCTACGATCAAAAATTCATTGGAGACGGAGACCGCTATTTCCGTGATTTGAATATTGAAATTAAAAACCGTTGGTCTTCAAAATGGAGCTCAGTAGTGAGCTATCAAGATGTAATTATTGACGAAGCAATATCAAAAGGAGGAATTGTAGGATCTAGCGGAGATATTCGCGCACAAATTGCAGTAATTGAAGGAACACGCCGTTTTGAAGGTGGAAAAGCAGTTCGCCTAGAACTACAACATCTTTGGACTGCAGACGACGACAAGAATTGGGCCGCTGGGGTTCTAGAGTATAACTTTAGCTCGGCATTGACTGTTTACGCAGCCGATTCCTGGAATTATGGAGGTGAAGGTGAACTTCATTATTATACTTTTGGAGGAAGTTACTCTAAAGGACCTGCACGTTTTGCCCTAAACTACGGAAGACAACGCGGTGGATTGATTTGCGTTGGAGGAGTTTGTAGACAAGTACCTGCAAGTACTGGTCTAACTGTAAACTTAGCCGTAACCTTCTAAGGAAACGAATTTAAATGAACCCTTTATAATACTAATGTAGCGAATAAATACATTCAAAATTGAATTAAAATTCACTGCTATCTCTTTAATAAAACAAGCTCCTAAGTTTTTCTTAGGGGCTTGTTTTATTAAGGTGTGTCTCATTCTGAAATATCGATATACAAATATTTTTTTGTAATGAAAGACTCAGGAGAAACATGATTCTGAAATAGATTCTAAAAGATAATTCTAATCATTTATAGGGAGCACCGTTAATAAGTTCTCTGCTTAAAAAGCCAGCTATGATATTCCCCAAATGAATATCAGGAAGGCTCACTTTAAATTCCAAAACGACCTTAAATATCACTTCAATAAAAACGAGGTTGCCGAACGGGTAAAGGAAATTTGATAACAAGAGTATACTGTAAAACGATACAGACCGCGAACCAGAAAGGTTAATCACGAAGAACACGATAAATCTATTACACTATTTACTCTCATTCATCCAATGGTGTATTAACACCAAAATACGGTGCACGAATAAAAAGCTAAGAAGTACAAATAAAAAAAGCAGCACAATGATATCATTGTACTGCCCTAATTTATTAACCTGTCAATAATCTACATTGATTATTTAAGACAAGATGAGAATACTGTTTACTTAACTACAATCTTAGAGGTTTGAGTAGCTCCTTTTTCATTGTTGAACTTAAGGATATAAGCTTGAGGATTCAAGTTTGACATATCTAAAGTCTGAAGGCCAGTTTCAAAACGAGCTTGTTTAACAACGCGTCCTTGAAGATCATAAGCAATCATACTAACAGGCTCATTCACATTAAGAACAAGCTCATTTGTAATAACTGTAGACTGAATAGTTAAATTCACCTTACTGTTATCGTTTACACTCAAAGTTGGGTTATAACGGTAAGTAAATGTCAATGGAGTTCCTATTTCGGTAACACCATCTGCTTCATATTGATGAAAAGCAAAAACGAAGTCCAAATTTTCAGTTCCATCTCCTGGCTCTAAATTTAAGAAGTGGTTTCCTGGGCCAGTAGTTTCTCCAACAGCAATTGGAAAAACTTCTGGTTGTGGTGGCAATGTTTGTCCAACACTTAATCCAGTGTAGCATTGTAATGCATAACACAATTCAAAATTTTCACCCGTAGCATTCTCAACAGCGACAAATTCGATTCTCGTATAAATATCTTCTGATGGATTGTCATTGGTTACAAAAAAATCATAGTTTCCAGTAGAACCATAACCATATTCGTTAAATTCTAGTAGGTCTCCATCATTTAATTCATTACCATCTGCATCCTTTACAGTATACTGTGCATTTGCAATGGCTACGGAGCCTAAAATCGTTAAAAAAAGTAATTTAAGTTTCATTCTATTGAGTTTTTAGGGTTAATTCTATTCTAATAGTTATTTCTAAGTTACGCAAAAATAAAGATATTTATTACATTTTAGCGCCTCTTTAGTTGTTCCATTCCAGGAATTTAACATCTTTTAGCAATTTTAAAAGTGCTAATCTCTAAAAACAAAGAATGTAGGCTTTGTTAATCATTTAAAACACACCATTTTCCTCGTGTTTTATTAAAAACCCAAATGAGATGGTCCATTATTTGAACTACCAATAAATTTAACACAGATTCTAAAGAAATAATCATACATTAAGTTATTGTACTAAATTATAAACAAGTAAATTTGTTTTAATTCTTAATTCAACAGTTAAAAAAATTTAATATTATGTTAAAAAAATTACCCATTTATTTATCTTTGGCTTTGTTTGCAAGCGCCTCTTTTGCGCAAACCATTGTATCGACATCTCCAGAAAATCAAAGTGTAGTTCTTGAAGAATATACTGGAATCCACTGCACATTCTGTCCGGATGGTCATGCTATTGCACAAGCCTTACAAGACGCGAATCCAGAAAGTGTTTCTCTAATTAATATTCATCAAGGAGGATATGCCAACCCAGGACCAGGTGAACCTGATTTTAGAACTCCTTGGGGAAATGCTATTGTTAACCAGTCATACTCTGGTGGTGGATTCGGTTATCCTTCTGGATCGATAAACAGACATGAGTTCCCTGGTCGCCAAATGACTTCAGGGGGCGGAACAGCAATGGGCCGTAACTATTGGACTATCTCTGCAACTGAAACTTTGGCAAAAGAATCTCCAGTAAACGTTGCCATTGAGGCAAGTATCGATGTTAACACTAACGTAATGACCGTTCACGTAGAAGGCTATTATACTAGTGAAAGTCCAGAGTCTACTAATTTATTGAACGTTGCATTATTGCAAAACAATACGAAAGGACCACAAACAGGTGGGGGACAAGGAAACAATTACAACCACATGCACCGTTTGGTTGAACTAATTACAGGCCAATGGGGTGAGGAAATCAGTACCACAACTTCAGGAACATTTGTAGACCGTACATTCACCTATACCATTCCAGCAGATTACAACGGTGTACCCACCGAACTCGCAGATATGGAAGTAGTAGCATTTATTACAAACACGCATCAAGAAATTCCAAGTGGTGCTACTGCTTACCCTAGTTACGCAGGACTTAGTAATAACGATGCAAAACTAAAATCAATTACTGAAATTCCAGTTTCTTGTGACTCATCTGTTGCCCCTGAAATCGAAATTCAAAACTTGAGTGAAAGTCCATTAACTTCTTTAGCTATTGAGTATAGTATAAATGGAGAATCTAATACTTATAACTGGACAGGGAATATTTCACCGGTTCACAGTGAAAAGATTGAGCTTCCAGAGGTTGCCTTTACATTACAACCAGTCAATACCGTAGTGGTAACTCTTGCTGATGATGACAACAATGATAACAACAGTGCTTCAACAGAATTTGAACAAGCAACAGAAGCAACAGGAACAGTTGACTTAACAATAGAAACAGACAATCACGGAAGTCAGGTTAGATGGAAAATTAGAGCCAGTGACGGAAGCATTGCGTTTCGTGGAGGACCTTTTGATAATAACACAACCATTAATGAACGTATTAACCTCGTTGAAGATTGCTACGAGTTTGAATTATCAGATACTGGAGGAGATGGTGGTAATGTAGTGACTCTTGTAGATAATGAAGGCACAGAAATATTCCATACCGATGGTGATTATGAGCAGAAAGTATCTACTACATTCAAAAGTAATGGTGTTTTAGGAACCAATAATATTAATGCTGAAAGCATTAGTCTTTACCCTAACCCAGCAACATCAGTTCTTAATTTGAGAAATGCTGAAAACGCGGACATTCAGGTTTATGACCTTTTAGGAAAAATGATTTTCTCTAAGAATGATGTTTCTATGGATGAGCAGATTGATGTTACAAAACTTCAAACTGGAACATACTTTATGAAGATTTCAAAAGACAATAGTGTTACTACTAAAAGATTCTTGATTACTAATTAATAAGAATTCTGAAATATTCCAAAAAACCCCGATTCGATCGGGGTTTTTTATATCTTAACCCTTCCTTCTTCTCAATAGATGGAAGGGTTTTTCTTTAAATAAATATCTATTATGAAATATTCAATAAATGACGAAAAGGTAGTTTTCAACGACCATTATAAAATGGTAAAAGCAGAAGTAACCTATGATACTTTTGACGGAAAGGAAATAACAACCAATAGACTCGCTTTTGAACGTGGAGACTCCGTCGCCATTCTCATACTTGAAAAAGAAACTGAAAGCATTTTATTAACCAATCAATTCCGCTACCCAGGTTGTAAAAACAACGAAGCTTGGCTCCTTGAAATACCGGCTGGTTCCTTAGAGGAAAATGAAAAACCTGAAGATTGCGTAATTCGGGAAGTCATGGAAGAACTAGGATATAAAATAGATAATCCCAAACACATCAGTACGTTCTATGCATCACCTGGTGCTTGCACAGAACGCACCTTTCTATTCTACTCTGCAGTTTCCATAAAAGACAAAGTTGGAAAAGGCGGTGGCGTTGATGATGAAAACGAAGACATTCAATTGGTTAAAATACCAATAGCTGAATTAGATTCGAAAATTTCAGAATTGAAAGATGCGAAAACAATACTCGCGCTTCAATGGCATCTTTTAAATAAATAATTCCCAAATCATTCGTACGGACAAATTGATTCGCATTTTTAGGGACAAGTCGCAATGCTATTGCATGGACAAATAATGGCACGGCTGTACGGACAAGTCGCGACTTGTCCCTACCGTATTAAATTTTATATTTCAAGGGTAAATGCACAATGCTTTTGGTCTCAAAAAACTCCTCATCAAAAAAATCATTTAATGGATAAACTGTGGCTTTTGGATAAAGTTTGAGCTCTTCGGACAAATCGCCGCCTTTTAAATATAAAATTCCATTTTTCCGTTCATGAAGGCTCTTTTTAGCTACTTTTCCTTTTACCCAATGAACAAAAGTTTCCATCTGTGCTACAGCTCTACTCACAATAAAATCATATTTCCCAGAAACATCTTCAACACGTCCGTTGGTGGTTTTCACATTTTTAAGCTGTAAACCTGAAACTACCTCATCCACAACTTTTATTTTCTTTCCGATACTATCCACAAGATGGAATTTTACTTCAGGATAAAGAATTGCCAACGGAATACCAGGAAATCCACCTCCGGTACCAACATCTAAAATTTTTGATCCAGGAAGGAAAGGCTGTAATTTTGCAATGCCTAAGGAATGTAAAATATGCCGAAGATATAGCTCATCAATGTCTTTTCGAGAAACGACGTTTATTTTTAAATTCCAGTCTTCATAAAGACTTTGTAGCAGTTCAAACTGATTTTTTTGATTATCAGTAAGTTGAGGGAAATATTTTAATATCAGGTCCATAATTTAATTTGAGACACAAAAGTATGTTATCTTTGCGAAAATTGTGATTTTCCACTGATAGATTTCAGTAAAAGATAACTATTTTTGTGCTTCACAAGATAAAAAATCTTAGTTAAACAAATAAAAGTTGACATATACTAATCTCACATTTTCCAGAGTTGATAGCGCAAAGTTCTTTAGGACACTGAACAAGCGCGTTAACGCATATTTTAAGGAGAATAATGTGGCCAAAACGGGAAATTGGAAGCTACACCTTAAAACGATAATAATGTTTTCCCTTTATCTTACGCCCTATTTCTTAATGCTAACGCTCGATTTTCCGGGTTGGGTACAATTGCTCTTCACTATTGTTATGGGTGTGGGTATGGCAGGCGTTGGAATGAACGTTATGCACGACGCAAACCACGGAGCCTACTCTTCTAAAAAATGGGTCAATAAAGTTATGGGAAGCAGTATGTACATTCTTGCCGGAAATGTTTACAATTGGCAAGTACAGCACAACGTCCTACACCATACATACACCAATATACACGGGCATGATGAAGACCTTGAGGCTGGAAGAATCCTACGTTTCTCTAAACATTCAAAATGGCATAAATTTCATAAATTTCAACATTTTTATAGTGTTTTCTTTTATGGGCTTTTAACATTTAACTGGGTACTTACCACAGACTTTTTTCAAACAAAAAGATACTTAGCACGCAAGCTTTCATATGGGAAATTTCCAAGTCCATTTAAGCAATGGAGTATTTTGATCATCACAAAAATCATCTATCTATCCTTATGGATTTTAATACCAATACTATTTTTCAACATAGTTTGGTGGAAGATATTAATCGGTTTCTTTATCATGCACTATGTTGCAGGACTCATTTTAAGCGTAGTTTTTCAACTTGCTCATGTGGTAGAAGATACTGACATCATGCTCCCGGATGAAACTGGAACTATGAAAAATACTTGGGCAATTCACCAATTGTTCACGACTGTAAATTTTTCAACTAACAATAAAATTGTAAATTGGTATACTGGTGGTCTAAACCATCAAGTGGAACATCATATTTTTCCAAACATAAGTCACATTCACTATAAAAAGATTTCGGAAATAGTGAAGAGCACCACTTCAGAATTCAATTTACCTTACAAAGAATATGAAACTACCCGCATGGCAATTATGGCACATTTCCGTCATTTAAGAGAAATGGGCTTAAAACCTGCAGTACCCTTATAATTATTTATGGACAAACGACTTTCAAAACGAGTGAACGAGATGGCAACCTCGGCCACTTTGGCGATGGCTGCCAAAACAAGAGAATTAAAGGAACAAGGAATAGACATCATTGGCTTGAGCTTAGGAGAGCCTGATTTTCCAGTACCAGAATTTATTAAAGAAGCCGCAATTCAGGCAATTGAAGACGATTATCACTCATACACTCCGGTGGATGGGTATGGCGATCTTAAAAACGCAATAATCACCAAATTCAAGAGAGACAACAATCTGGAGTATAAACCTTCACAAATCGTTGTTTCTACAGGTGCCAAACAATCTTTGGCCAACCTTACAATGGTTCTTTTGAACGAAGGTGATGAAGTTTTGCTACCCGCTCCATATTGGGTGAGTTACGCAGACCAGTGCAAAGTGGCCGGCGGTGTTCCAAAGGAAATCCCTACTTCTATTGAAACAGATTTTAAAGTAACTGCAGAATCTTTAGAAGCCGCTATTACCCCAAAAACAAAAATGATAATCTACAGTTCTCCTTGTAATCCAAGTGGTTCTGTTTACAGCAAAAAAGAGCTTCGGAAATTAGCAGATGTCTTGGTGAAATATCCAGATGTTATCGTTATCAGTGACGAAATATACGAACACATCAACTTTAGCGGAGGTCATACCTCTATGGCTGAATTTGAAGACATGTATGATCGTACTGTCGTAGTGAATGGCGTATCTAAAGCCTTTTCAATGACTGGATGGCGAATTGGATACATTGGTGGCCCAGAATGGATTGCCCGCGCATGTAACAAAATGCAAGGTCAAGTAACTAGCGGTGCTAACTGTATTGCACAAAGAGCAACAATTACCGCTTTGCAAAATCCACCTAGCAAAATTAAATTCATGGTAGATGCCTTTAAAGAAAGAAGAAAGCTGATTTTAGGCTTACTTTCTGAAATTGAAGGTTTCAAAACTAATGAACCTGAAGGTGCATTTTATGTATTCCCAGACATCTCTTATTTCTTCGGAAAAACACTGCGAGAAAAGAACATAAACACAGCTTCCGATTTTTCATTATATCTCTTGGAAGAAGCCAAAGTAGCAACCGTAACTGGAGAAGCTTTTGGTGACCCCAACTGTATACGCTTATCTTATGCAACATCTGAAACAGATATCAAAGAGGCGATAAAACGCATCAAGGAAGCAGTGTCTTAGTTAAAGAGTCTAATATTATTTTATATAAATGGAGTTGGTTTATTTTAACCAACTCCATTTCTTTTTTAAGAATTAACCGTACTTTAGACAATTAAACTTAGTTTAACTAAACAAACCCCAAACCAATGAAAACAAAAATTACACTATTCTTGTTTTTCTTTACTGTCCTCTTTCAAGTTCAGGCACAAGAAAAAACAAAAGCGACATACGTTGGAACAATAGGGACTGTGGAGCACGTACCATCAATAGCTTCCCAAACCGATTTGGCTCCAGCAAGAATTAAGGAACGAGTGATGCAAGACGGAAGAGCTTCAAAAAACTTGATTATTCCAGGAAAAGACCCACAAATTGAAGATGATTACTTCGTTAGAAATCCAAATAAAATGGAGCAAGTTCTCAGTGGAAGAGCTCCTAGCCTCGTTTTTGAAGCTGCTGCATCCAATTCACAACCAACAGATCCATCCATTGGTGTTGGTCCCAATCATGCTGTAGTAGTATTCAATACAGGATTTAGAATATTTGACAAAAGCGGAAACCCATTAACTGAGCAAATAAGTCCAAATCCAACTATTTTTCCAAACGGAGGTTGCTGTGACCTTACTATTTCTTACGACAACGCTGCAGATCGATTCGTGATGACCTTCTTAGGTAGCGGCGCACAGATTGCTGTTTCTGATGGCCCAGACCCAGTTAATGACGGATGGTATGTGTACACTATTTCTCAGATTAATGACTACCAAAAACTTTCTGTATGGAGTGATGGATATTATATGACAGATAACACATCTGCTTCAAATAAGATTTATGCAATGGAAAGAGAAAAAATGCTTACTGGAGATGCCTCCGCACAAGTAATAGGTTTTCCGTTGCCAGGCATTGTAACAAGCGGTTTTTATAGCCCACAAGCTTTAAACGTAAGCAACAATAATCTTCCTGCTGCTGGTGGGATGCCAATAATCTATATGCAAGATGATGCTTGGTCTGGTGTTTCAGAAGATCATGTGAAGATTTGGACCGTAGATGTGGATTGGGCTACTCCTGCAAATTCCACTATTTCTGATCCTGTTGAATTGACTACAACTCCATTTATTTCTGTATTTGACGGTGGTAGTTTTTCAAACTTATCCCAACCTGGAGGCGGTGCAGCTATCGATGCACTTCAGGCAACTATTATGAATCAGGCACAGTTCAGAAAATTCAGTAGCCATAACTCTGCTCTTTTCAACTTTGTGGTAGATACTGATGCCTCAGGCGGTGAGCTAGCGGGAGTACGTTGGTTTGAACTACGCCAAGCAGGTGATGGACAACCTTGGTCCATTTACCAAGAAGGAACTTATACCGCACCAGACGGAAAACACGCTTGGCATGCAAGTATGATGATGGATGGGCAAGGTAATATTGGAATGGGATACACTTCTATGGCAGGATCAACTACACCAGACCCAACTACAAAAAGAGTAAGTTCTTATTATACGGGTCGCTTCGCAAGTGATCCTTTAAACACTATGACTATAGCAGAGGAATTGATTGCTGCAGGAAATGCTAACATTCCATCGAACAGATATGGAGATTACAGTAAAATTGACATTGATCCTTCAAACGACAAAGAATTCTGGTTCAACAATGAGTATATGAATAACGGAAGGAAAAATGTGGTTGGCGTGTTCCAAATCGCTCCAAACTTTAACGATGATGTTGGTGTGGCCAGTATTGACGCTCCTGTTACAGGAACGCTCTCAAATAACGAGACAGTTACAGTTACCATTTTTAACTATGGTCAAAACAGCGCCTCAAACTTTCCAATAACCTTTAATGTTGACGGCGGCTCAGTAGTTTCAGAAACTTTCACTGGAACAATTGCACCTGCAGAAACAGCTGAGTACACATTTACTGCCACTGCAAACATAGGTACGGTTGGAGAAACCTATTCCATCACGGCTGCCACCGATTTGACTGGAGATGAAGACCCTTCAAACGATTCACGTACAATATCCGTTACTTATTTAGAGCCAAACGATATTGGTGTGAGCGCTATTATTTCTCCTGTTTCGGGAACTGATCTAACCGATACGGAAGCTATTAAGGTTACAGTCAATAACTTTGGAGGCGAGCCACAGTCTAACTTTGACATTTCATACAATTTAGACGGAACAATTATTAACGAAGTTGTTATTGGACCTTTACCTGGTAACTCCTCAACGCCTTTCACCTTTTCACAAACCGGAGATTTCTCTGCCTTAGGAAGCTACAACTTAAGTGCCTATACATCTTTACCAAGTGACAGTGATACTTCAAATGACGCTACTACTGTAACAATAACCAAACAAAACTGTCAACCTTCAGGTAATTGCTCTTATGGAGATGGGCTTAAATTGTTCAATGTAACGGACATAAACAATCCCTCAGATTGCGAAGGGTACGCAGACTTCACACATCTGGTTGCAGGTATGGAAGCAGATTCTACCAATGATCTAACTCTAACGACTGGTTATGGAGACCAATATGTACGCGTTTGGATTGACTTTAATGATGATTTTGTATTTACCAATGACGAAATCGTTGTGGATAATATTGTGATTGCTCCAGGACAATCTAGCGGCATACACACCGTGACCACTGATCTGGTTATTCCAGCAGGAGCTGCAGCTGGTCAGCACTTAATGCGTGCAAAGACCAATTGGGACAACCCAGTGCCCGATGATGCCTGTATGGAGACAAGTTTCGGGGAGACTGAAGATTACTCTGCACAGATTGGAACTATTGGTATTGGAGAAAATATTTTTGATGAAAATGGTATGACCGTCTTGACTCTTGATAATAACAATTTTGATATAAGCTTAAAAACCACTAACTATTCAGGTGATCTAAATCTTTCTGTTTACAATACACTTGGACAAAAACTATTGTTCAGAAAATTGGAAAATGATGGCGACGGATATCACTACAAATTAGACATGAGCTACGTGGCGCAAGGAGTTTACCTAGTTCGTGTTGGAAACTCGAAAGACGGACGAGTTAAACGAATTATAGTGAAATAATCAAGAATTTTATTAAAGTTTAAAAGCTCGAAGCAGTATTTCTGTATCGAGCTTTTTCTTGGCAAAAATTGCCGATTTCTTTTGTAAAATAAGTAATTTAAAGACTAGAATCTTATAATTAGGATGTGAAAGTGACATCAAAACAAACTCAAAAATGATTTATTTTAGCAGAACTGATAATTCGTAAAATTGGACAGATTATAGCCAATCATCTTAATTCTATACTCTTAATTCCATTTTCAACTTCAAAACTATCTGTTTCTCCAGAAAAAAGGTGTTAGTAGAATCAGTACAGTAAACAATTCTAATCTTCCAATAAGCATCAAGAAACTAGACCACCATTTTGCGGCATCCGGTAAGTTTGCATAATTATCCACAGGCCCAAGATCACCCAATGCTGGACCAATATTTCCTAAAGTTGAAGCCGCACCACCAAGAGCAGTTTTAAAATCTAGACCAAGCCATGAAAAAACCAAAACTCCAATTATAAAGGAGAGCATATAAAGAATAAAAAAGCCCAGAATGTTAAAAACAATAGGCTGTGGCACCGCTTTTCTATTATAGCGTACCGGTAAAATAGCATGTGGGTGCAATGTTCTCTTAAACTCAAGCACTCCGTTTTTTATCATTATTAGGTGGCGCATTATCTTAATTCCTCCAGAAGTAGAACCTGCACAACCTCCTAAAAACATCATTCCAAAAAAGAAAATGGTTAAAAATGGTGTCCACAACGTATAATCAGCACTCACAAAACCAGTTGTGGTAATGATTGTAAGCACCTGAAATAAACTATGGCGAACAGCACTTTCAAATGGACCCCAAACCATTGGGTGAGCAATAGAAGAAAAGGTTACATCTGCTTGATAATAAATTAATAATGCTGCAATAAGAGAAAGCCCAAACACAAAAATGGCGTAAAGCCTAAACTCTTCATCTTGAAATATTTTTTGAAATTTCCTTTTAAATGCAAAATAACTAAGCACAAAATTACTTCCTGCCAAAAACATAAAAGCAATAATGATATATTGAATCATCGGGTTATCATTCCAATAGGCGACACTCGCATTTTTTGTAGAAAACCCGCCGGTACTAAGTGTGGACAAGGAATGATTAATTGCATCAAAAAAGCTCATTCCTGCTATTTTCAGCAATATAGTTTCAGCCAAGGTGTAACCAACATAAATTAACCACAACCTTTTCGCAGTATCTGTTATTCGTGGATGTAATTTATCTCCTCCTGGACCGGGAGCTTCGGCGGCAAACAGCTGCATCCCTCCAATTCCTAGTAAAGGAAGAATTGCAATTGCTAAAACAATAATACCCATCCCTCCTATCCAATGTGTAATGCTTCGCCAAAAAAGAACGCCTTTTGGAACGCTTTCAATATCGGGTAAAATCGAGGCTCCAGTAGTTGTATAACCACTCATGGTCTCAAAAAAAGCATCTGTAAAGCTCGGGATAGCACCTGTGAAGATATAAGGTAGAGTACCAATTAGCGACATAAAAATCCACCCAAAGGCCACAATAATATATCCTTCTCTTTTTTGAACTTCCTTACGATGGTTTTTTGTATAGAACATTATGATTCCACCCGTAACCAAAGCCACAGCACCAGCCCAAAGCATCTGCTCTAGCACTCCATCTTTATAATACCAACTCACTACGGCAGAAAGCAACATAAAGCAACCATTTACCATAAGTAAAAGGCCCATTATATGCGAGATAATCTTGTAATTAAGTTTGGATAGCGGTCCCATTAAGTAAAGAGTTTTTCCATCTTAACTATGGCTTGCTGCAGACAGCACACCACAACTTTATCGCCAGCCTTTATTTCGAAATCTCCTAAGGCAATTATTCCCTTATCTCCTCTCACAACACCTCCAATTATGGCAGACGCGGGAAATTTTAAATCTTTAATTCTCTTGTTGCAAACTCTAGAATTCGAAGAAACATTGAATTCCAATATTTCCGCGTTCATATTGTTAAGTTTTGTCATTGCTACAACATCGCCTTTACGAACGTAGCGGAAAATATTATTGGCGGCCAATAGTTTTTTATTAATTAACGTATCAATCCCAATAGACTGAGAAAGTTGAAAATAATCCATATTTTCAACCAAAGCAATGGCTTTTTTTACTCCTTTTGATTTTGCTACCAGACAGGACATGATATTCGTCTCACTATTGCCCGTTACAGCAATAAAAGCATCCATTTCTTCCAAAGACTCTTCAAGCAATAAATCTACATTCCTTCCATCGCCATTAATCACTAGGCAACTCGGAATTTCATCTGCAATTTCAAAGGCTTTCTCTTTGCTACTTTCAACCAATTTAACTTTAAAATGGCCTTTACATAAATCCTTGGCAGTCTTATAACCTATCTTACTTCCGCCAAGAATCATTACATTTTTTATGTCTTGTTTGCTCCTGCCTGAAAGTTTGAAGATTTGATCAGCACCTTTTTTTACTGTTGTAAAATAAACCTGATCCCCTTCCTTAAACTGTGTATCTCCTCTGGGAATTATCGTGTATTGCGTACCAAACCGCTGAATGGCAATAGGTACATATTTTAAATCTGGATAGACCTTAGCTACTTCCTTGACCGATTTACCTACAAAAGCAGAGGTACGTGAAAGGTGCAAACCTATCATCATCAACGCGCCACCTTCAAACTCATAACTTTCGTTAAAAGCACTTTGGTTTAACAGTAGCCCTATTTCGTCTGAAGCCAAAGCTTCTGGTGAAATTAACTCGTCAATACCGAACTTGGTAAAACCAACCTCTTCTTTTCTGTCAATAAACTCAGTATTCGAAATTCTTGCAATGGTACGTTTGGCGCCAAGTTGCTTTGCTAGAACACAAACCGTAATATTTGTTGTTTCGCTAGAAGTTACCGCAATTACCAAATCGGTCTCTGATACATGTGCATCTTTCAGAACTGCGATTGATGTAGAGTCTCCTCTTAAAACACGAATATCCAAATGTGTATCCGCATTCGCCAGGGCCTCTCTGTCAGGGTCAATTAAAGTGATGTTTAATGATTCATAAGAGAGCAGTTTCGCAAGGTGGAAACCCACTTCTCCTGCGCCAGCGATAATAATCTTCATTGAGATTAAATTTAGTTTTTTTAAAGAAATTCTTCCGAAATTTTAATTCGAAAAAAATGTGTTCATAATATGCAAGGGAGCAAAGATAAATAAATATAAAGTCACCTATTAAAAAAAGATCTTTGAAGTATAAATCTTTCGCGAGGTTGAAACTTGAACAAAGTGAACAACACCTCTTAAAAAATATGTAATTTTGCATCCATAATTTATGGAAAAGAAAATAACACCTTATAAAGATTCTTCCGAAGGGAAAAAGAAACAGGTAGAACAGATGTTCGACACTATTTCTGAAAATTATGACGGTCTTAACCGCGTGATTTCCTTGGGCTCTGATATCAAATGGCGAAAAAAAGTCATAAAAATGGTCGCTAGTAAGAATCCTGAAAGCATTCTTGATATTGCCACAGGAACCGGTGATCTTGCCATTCAATTTGCTGAAAAAACTCCAGCAGAGCGGATTGTAGGTCTAGACCTTTCAGATGGTATGCTTTCCGTTGCACGAAAAAAAGTATCGGGAAAGGCTATTTCAGAAAAAATTGAATTTATTCAAGGTGATTCCGAAGCCTTGCCATTTGAGGACAATTCATTCGACGCAATAACAGTTTCTTTCGGAATTCGAAATTTTGAAAACCTAGAAAAAGGACTTTCAGAAATTCTCAGAGTATTAAAAAAAGGAGGCATTTTTGTAATTTTAGAAACTTCTGTTCCGGCAAAATTTCCTTTTAAACAGGGCTATCATCTATACTCTAAAGCAATTTTACCCCTTGTGGGAAAGATGTTTTCAAAAGACAAAGTAGCCTACAAATATTTAAGTGAAAGTGCTTCTGCTTTTCCACATGGTGAAAAACTCAACAATATTTTGCGTAATATTGGGTTTAATAAAGTGAAAAACAATCCGCAAACTTTTGGTGTAGCAACCATTTATAATGCTACAAAGTAATTTATGAAAAAGATATTTTTTGTATTAATATTGTTATTGGTAACCTCCACTATTCAAGCTCAGAAAAAATGGTTTACCAGAGAACGACTTGCAAATGACGCTTCTGGAGGAAAGGGGAACATTGACAATAAGCGTTTCTCATGGGGCTATTTTATGGGGTTCAACAGTTACGACTTTAAGTTTGACTACAAAGAAGATTTTGGAGACGACGCTACAGACATTGAAGTGGAGCGCTCATCAGGATTTAACGTAGGACTGGTTGGCGATTTACGCCTTCACAAATACATAAACCTTCGTTTGGAGCCAGGCTTGTATTTTACCCAACGCGATCTTACTTTTCCAGGATTAACACAACGCAAGGATTACTTGCGGGAAGTAAAATCTACGTACATCCATGTACCACTATTAGTGAAATTTTCTACCAAACGTTTAAACAACGTAAAACCTTTTGTGGTGGGTGGGGTTTCTACATCAATCAACCTATCGAGCAACGAAAAAAACCCAGAAGATAATAGTGAAGGAAGATTCCGAATGAAAAGTAACGGCTATTATTATGAGCTTGGGTTTGGAATAGATTTTTATATGTACTTCTTTAAATTCACCCCGTCAATTCGCGGTGTTTTCGGACTTAACAATGAAATGGTTGGAGACGAAGATCCAGACAGCCCTTGGACTGGAAATATTGATAAATTATCTACGCGCGGAATCTTTATCAACCTTACCTTCCAGTAGATCTTCTAAATTCACTTAAAAGAATAGCCGTTGCCGTTGCCACATTAAGGCTTTCAGTTTTTTGAGTATTTCCGAAGCGAGGAATGCTTATTTTGTGTGTTATTTTCTGAAGGATTTCTTCTGAAATACCATTGGCTTCATTGCCAAGAACCACAATTCCATTTTTTGGAAGTTCTTCGGAGTAAATATTTTTCCCATCCATAAATCCTCCATAAATTGGCAATTGTGTTTTGCTAAAATATTCTGAAAGTGATAAATAATGCACCTGAACACGTGCCAACGAACCCATAGTAGCTTGCACCACTTTAGGATTGAAGCAATCTACGGTGTCTTGAGAACAAACCAATTCCTGTACTCCAAACCAGTCGCACAAACGAATAATAGTGCCTAGATTTCCTGGGTCACGTAAAGCGTCTAAAGCAACAATCAAACCTGAATCTCGCAAGGCTTTAGATTTTGGAATTTCAAAAACCCCAAGAGAAGTATTTGCCGTTTTCAAAAAGCTAATTTTCTTAAGATCAGTCTCAGTTATATGATAATGATTTTCTGCGATAACTTGGCCACTATCTACAGAAAAAAACCATTTAAGCTTTAAGCCTTCATTGAGTAATTCAGCAATAACCTTGGGACCTTCGGCTACAAAAAGACCTGTCTGATCTCGGTACTTTTTCTGCTTGAGACTCGTTATTAATTTTGTTTGACTTTTGCTGACCAAAATATAGTATTTTTGAACTTGAATAAAATTGAACACTTGAAGAGCGACCTCACAAAAATATCACTATTTATAGTATTAATTGGCCTGTTTTTTTCGTGTAATACTGTAAAACGTGTTCCAGACGGTAAATTTTTACTTACTCAAAACACGATTTTAGTAGATAGCGTGAAAATTAAAGATGCCGGAGTTTACAGCCAACTGGCACAAAAACCAAATCCAGCTATCCCGCTTATCGGCTTTCCGCTGGGCTTGCACATCTACAACCTCGCCGACCCGCAACCAGATTCCACCTATTACAAATGGCTTCATAAAAATCCTAAACGAGAAGAAAGGCTCATTCGTTTTCTTTCAAAAAAACAAGTAGACCAAATAGACAGTAGTTATGTAGGTCTTAACAAGTGGCTTCAAAAATCTGGGGATGCGCCGGTAATTATATCCGACAGTAAAATTGAAAAATCTAAAGATCGGCTAAAACGTTGGTATGCTAGTTATGGGTATTTTAACGATGAAGTAAGTCATAAAATTGATACGAGTACAAAAAAGAAGAAAAGAGCTGGCATTACCTATTTGGTAAAAAGAAACAAAGCATATTTTGTGGGTGATTCTATTATAGAGAAAATAAGTTCACCTGTAGTAGATTCTTTATTTCAGCTTCGAAAAAACAATTCCTTTATTGTTCCAGGAAAACAATACGCTGCCAATGATTTTGTAAATGAACGAGACCGACTTACCATTCAGTTTAAAAACTCTGGATTATATCATTTTGAGCAGGATTATGTAGGTTTTGAGGCCGATACCGTAAACACCGATCATAAAGCCGATATAACCTATATAATAGCAGATCGAAAAATCACTCAAGGAGATAGCACCTTTACAGTACCGTTTAAAGTTCATGACATTGAGGAAGTTAGAATTGTTACCGACTTCGCCTACGAAAACCGAAATAAAACTTTTCAAGATTCCTTGAGCTATAAAGGCTATAAACTTTTTAGTTATGGCAAAATGCGTTTTCGTCCAAAAGCAATTACCGATGCAATTGCCATTACTCCTGGAAATATATACAGAGAGGTTGACCGAACACTCACCTACAACCAGATTAGTGATCTTGGAATTTTTAAATATCCGAATATTAATTACACCGAAATTGCCCATGATTCTACCGGCGCCTTATTAAATGCAACTATTTTACTAAGTCCGCGTGACCGATTTACCTTAGGAGTTGATTTTGATGCATACACTTCGACCATACAGCAATTTGGTGTAAGCTTTAGTGGAAACATGGTTTTTAGAAACATCTTTCGCGGTGCAGAAACGCTTCAAATCTCTGGAAGAGGAAGTCTTGGTTCTTCAAAGGACGCTGGAGACAGCGAAAGTAAATTTTTCAATATTTCAGAATTCGGTGCAGATGTAAAACTGACCTTTCCAAGAATCATTTTCCCATTAAACACTGAAAAAATTATTCCTAAATATATGTCGCCATCCACAAGTGTTAGCTTTGGTCTTAGTGCGCAAAATAATATTGGATTAGACAGACAATCTGCAAATGCTGTGTTTAATTATCGTTGGAAACCTTCAAAGATTCTCACGTATCAACTGGATTTACTGAACTTACAGTATGTTCGAAATTTGAATACAGAAAATTATTTCAACGTATATAAAAGCTCTTATTCTCGATTAAACGAATTGGCTCACGATTTAAATTATGATTTTAACGATCCATCCAACAATTCAGATTTAGAGATCCCCGAGGAAGCCGACGAATTTATTTCAGATGTAATGGATGGGACTATAGCTTCAGATTCAGATATCTATCAAGAAATCCAAAGTATTCGTGAACGCAAGAGAAGGCTAAGTGAGAACAACCTGATTTTCGCAACAAATTTTAGCTTAACAAGAGACACGCGTGAAAATATTAACGACAATAATTTTTCAAGAATACGCGTAAAATTAGAATCTGCAGGTAATTTATTATCGGGAATTGCTAGTCTCGCTGGAATTAAGAAGAACAGCAACGGTAACTACAATACTTTTGGAGTGGTTTACTCACAATATGCCAAGGTGGATGCAGAATACATTAAACACTGGGATTTAGATGGTAGTAATATCTTTGCCGTACGGGCATTTGCAGGTCTCGCTATTCCCTACGGAAATAGTAACAGCGTCCCTTTTACCCGAAGCTATTTTGCTGGTGGAACCAATGACAATCGTGGGTGGCGTGCATACGACCTTGGTCCAGGAAGTAGTGGTAGCGTACTAGATTTTAACGATGCAAACTTTAAGCTTGCATTCAATGCGGAATATAGATACACCATATTAGGTGATTTAAAAGGAGCATTTTTTATAGATGCCGGAAACATCTGGAACGTTTTGGATGACGTGACTACTCCAGCATTTAAACTAACTAGTTTTAAAGATCTAAAAGAAATTGCGGTAGCCACCGGAATTGGGATTCGCTATGATTTCGGATTTTTCGTATTCCGTTTTGATGTTGGTTTCAAGACTCATAATCCGGGAAGGCCTGTAGGTGAACGCTGGTTTAAAGACTATAATTTCTCAAAAGCTGTTTACAACATCGGTATCAACTATCCTTTCTAAACCATTAAAATTTGCTATTTTTGTTTGCTAAAATCCAGTAGACAGGAATCGACGTTTTTTAAACCGATTACTTTTAACAATTAACAATCCAACATAGCTATGAGCCATGGAATTAAGCCCGGTGTTGCAACCGGAAAAGAAATTCAGAGAATACACCAATACGCGAAAGAAAAAGGCTTTGCAATGCCAGCCGTGAATGTTGTGGGTTCTGATAGTGTTAATGCCGTTATGGAAACCGCAGCAGCATTAAACTCACCAGTAATCATTCAATTTTCAAATGGTGGTGCACAATTTAACGCCGGAAAAGGACTTTCTAATGAAAACGAGAAAGCCGCTATTGCAGGTGGTGTTGCAGGTGCAAAACACATCCACGAACTTGCAGAATTATACGGTGCAACGGTTATTCTTCATACAGACCACTGTGCTAAAAAACTGCTTCCTTGGATAGATGGTTTGCTTGACGCAGGTGAAAAATTCTACAAAGAAAACGGAAAACCGCTTTATAGTTCACATATGATAGATCTTTCCGAAGAACCTATCGAGGAGAATATCGAAATCTGCAAAGACTATTTAGAGCGTATGAGCAAAATCGGTATGACACTAGAAATTGAGCTTGGTATTACCGGTGGTGAAGAAGATGGTGTAGATAATACCGATGTAGATTCTTCAAAACTATATACTCAGCCAGAAGAAGTTGCTTATGCTTATGAAGAGCTTTCAAAAATTAGCGACCAATTTACTATTGCCGCTGCTTTTGGTAATGTTCACGGAGTTTATAAACCTGGAAATGTAAAATTGACTCCAATTATTCTGAAAAATTCACAAGAATATGTTCAGAAAAAGTTCGATACTGGCCCTAACCCGGTAGATTTTGTTTTCCACGGTGGAAGTGGTTCTTCTTTGGAAGAAATTCGTGAAGCGATTGGTTATGGAGTTATAAAAATGAATATTGACACTGACATGCAATTCGCTTTTACAGAAGGTGTTCGTGACTATATAGTGAAAAATGTGGAATATTTAAAAACCCAAATAGGGAATCCTGAAGGGGATGATATTCCAAATAAAAAATATTACGATCCTAGAAAATGGCTTCGCGAAGGCGAAATCACTTTCAAGAATAGACTTGAACAGGCGTTTAAAGATCTGAATAACGTAAATACGTTATAGCATACCCCTAGCCCCATAATGGGGGAATTAATAAATTGTGAAATTATATTTTTCATAGATTTAAAAAAATAAACCACCAACCGAGAATTGAGAATAGCTTTTGAAAGAACTTAACTCATAACTCATAACTCATAACTAGAATATGCCTTGGTTTAAAAGAACAAAAAAAGGGATCCAAACCCCAACCGAAGAGAAAAAAGACGTCCCAAAAGGATTGTGGTACAAATCGCCTACCGGGAAAGTTGTGGACAGTGAGGAACTTGAAAAAAACTTTTACGTTAGTCCAGAAGATGGATATCACGTTCGAATAGGAAGTAAAGAATATTTTGAAATCCTTTTTGACGACAATAAATTTAAAGAGCTTGATAAAAACTTAACCTCAAAGGACATTCTTAAGTTTGAGGATAAAAAGAAATATACAGACAGACTAAAAGAAGCCCAGGACAAAACTGGATTAAAGGACGCTATTCGTTGCGCAGTTGGAAAATCAAATGGTGCAGATTTGGTTGTAGCCTGTATGGATTTCAGTTTTATTGGAGGTTCTATGGGAAGCGTTGTGGGCGAGAAAATTGCTCGTGCTGCAGATTATTCGCTTAAAAAGAACATTCCATTAATGATTATTTCCAAAAGTGGTGGCGCCCGGATGATGGAGTCTGCCCTTTCCTTAATGCAACTTGCAAAAACAAGTGTAAAACTGGCGCAATTGAGTGATGCAGGTATTCCGTACATATCATTGGCTACAGATCCAACTACTGGAGGAACTACTGCTTCATTTGCAATGCTTGGTGACATTAACATCAGTGAACCGGGAGCCTTAATTGGTTTTGCAGGACCTCGCGTTGTTCGTGACACTACTGGAAAAGAACTTCCAGAAGGTTTCCAAACAGCAGAATTTGTTTTAGAGCATGGTTTCTTAGACTTTATAACCCATCGTCGCGACCTCAAACGAAGAGTCAACCTCTATCTAGATTTGGTGTTGAATAGACCAATTAGGGAGGCTAAAGAAATAGCCGAGAAATCAGCGTAAGCTTTTTAGAGTTTTTAGTGATATCTGACTACAGTTTAATCCCGTCTGGATAGCTATTGGGACTGAAATACGCAAGAACAAGACACTTGAAGCGAAATGAAATGATACTGAAAGTTTTTTGATTAAGCTAAACTCTTTTTCATGACACATTCACCTCAAGGATTTTTGCAAGACGTCGTTTAAAAACGTGCTTTCATTGACACAACTGACTTTTGAATTGTTCTGATTCAGCCCTAAAAATCATGTTTAAAAATAACTGAATATTGAACACTGAATACTGAATACTTTTTTTATCTTTGCCGCCTTGATTATCAATCCCGAAGCTGTCGGGAGGTAGTCACTGCATAAAAATCATTTTAATAATATTGGCATGTATTTATCACAAGAAGAAAAAGGAAAACTTTTCGAAAAACACGGCAAATCTAAGACTGACACTGGTTCAGCTGAAGGACAGATTGCCCTATTCACTCGTCGCATTTCACATTTAACAGAGCACCTTAAAACTAATCGTAAAGATTACAACACGGAGCGCTCTTTGGTAATGTTAGTAGGTAAAAGACGTTCATTGTTAGATTATCTTATGAAAAAAGATATTCTACGTTACCGTGCTATCGTTAAAGAATTAGGATTACGTAAGTAATAACAAAGGAGCTTTTTAAGCTCCTTTATTTTTATCCCGAACTTGCTTCGGGATCCATTATTTTTTTTTAAAATTGGAGAGACCCCAGCCCTACCTCGTGTCACCGAAGCTTTAGCGGATGAGTAAAGGGAGCTCTAACCAGACTTAAAAAGAAGAAGTTTTAAAAAACATTAAAATAGTTTTTCTTTATCACCCATTAGAATTAGGGGCAAAAGAATTAAAAACTATTTCACAGAAAAGCTACCCTTGAGTTTTTCATTGGTCAACCACAACAACACAACAACGCTACAATCGATCATCGATTGTTGACCAAATATTAACGCTCTTCTTCGCTAATGCTATAAAAGCATAGGCTATGGAGTGCAAAATGAAAAACAAATGATACCTAAAGTATTTAAAGAGGTCATTGACCTAGGTGATGGTAGAGAAATCACCATCGAAACTGGGAAATTGGCAAAACAGGCCCATGGCTCTGTTGTTGTTCAATCCGGAAAATGTATGCTACTTTGTACCGTAGTTTCAAATTACGAACAAAAAGACCTACCCTTCCTTCCCCTAACCGTGGATTACCGCGAAAAATTTGCTGCTGCTGGTCGTTACCCAGGTGGTTTCTTCAAAAGAGAAGCAAGACCTAGCGACGGCGAAGTATTAACTATGCGTTTGGTAGACCGCGTACTGCGTCCACTTTTCCCTGCAGATTATCACGCTGAAACACAAGTGATGATTCAGTTGATGAGCCACGACGAAGACGTTATGCCAGATGCAATGGCTGGTTTGGCCGCTTCTGCTGCTATCCAACTTTCAGATTTCCCATTTGAATGTGCTATTTCTGAAGCCAGAGTAGGACGCGTAAATGGCGAATTCGTTATCAACCCTTCAAGAGCGCAACTAGAAGAATCTGACATTGATATGATGATTGGTGCTTCTGCAGACAGCGTAATGATGGTGGAAGGTGAAATGGATGAAATTTCTGAAGAAGAAATGACTGAAGCAATTAAGTTTGCCCACGAGCACATTAAAGTTCAATGTGCTGCACAACTTAGATTGGCTGAGGCTGTTGGCAAAAAAGAAGTTCGTGAGTATGAAGGAGAGCGCGAAGACGAGGACTTGAAAAAGAAAGTTCACGATATGGCATATGATAAAGTATATGCTATTGCACACTCAGCTTCTGCTAAACACGAAAGAACGGATGCTTTTGAGGCTATTAAAGATGAAATCAAAGCAACTTTTTCTGAAGAAGAATTGGAAGATTTCGGAGATTTAGTTTCAAGATATTACCGTCAAGCAGAAAAAGCTGCTGTTCGTGATCTTACCCTAAATGAAGGTTTACGTTTGGATGGAAGAAAAACAGATGAAATTCGCCCTATCTGGTGCGAGGTTGATTATTTACCATCTGTACATGGTTCTGCCATTTTCACACGTGGAGAAACTCAAGCTTTGGCAACTGTAACTTTAGGTACTTCAAGAGAAGCAAACAAAATTGATATGCCATCTTACGAAGGAGAAGAGACATTCTACCTTCACTATAACTTCCCTCCTTTCTGTACGGGAGAAGCTAGGCCGATTCGTGGAACATCTCGTCGTGAGGTAGGTCACGGTAACCTAGCACAACGTGCACTAAAAGGGATGGTACCAGATGATTGTCCTTACACTGTACGTGTAGTTTCTGAAGTTTTAGAATCTAACGGTTCTTCTTCTATGGCAACTGTTTGTGCAGGTACTATGGCAATGATGGATGCAGGTATCCAAATGAATAAACCAGTTTCTGGTATTGCAATGGGATTGATTTCTGATGGTGATAGCGGAAAATACGCAGTACTTTCTGATATTTTAGGAGATGAAGATCACCTAGGAGATATGGACTTTAAAGTAACCGGAACGGCAGATGGTATTACTGCTTGCCAGATGGATATTAAAGTAAAAGGATTGGGTTATGATATTCTTGTAGCTGCTTTAAACCAAGCAAGAGACGGTAGATTACACATTCTTGGTAAACTGACTGATGCTATTGCAGCACCTCGTGAAGATGTTAAGTCTTACGCGCCTAAAATGGTCACTGTACGTATTCCTAATGAATACATTGGTGCATTAATTGGACCTGGTGGAAAAGTTATTCAAGAGCTTCAGAAAGAAACAGGATGTACTATCGTGATAAACGAAGACCCTGAAACTGAAGAAGGTATTGTTGAAATCTTAGGTACTGGTCAAGAAGGAATTGATGCTGTTATGGCAAAAATTGATTCGATTACCTTTAAGCCTCAAGTTGGAAGCGCATACGAAGTTAAAGTAATTAAAATGCTTGATTTTGGCGCCGTTGTAGAATATATGGACGCTCCAGGAAACGAAACGCTACTTCACGTTAGTGAACTTGCATGGGAACGTACTGAGAACGTAACCGACGTGGTAAACATGGGAGACGTTTTTGACATCAAATTCCTAGGTTTTGACGCTAGAACGAAAAAAGATAAAGTTTCTAGAAAAGCTTTATTGCCAAAACCAGAAGGTTTTAAAGAGCGCCCACCACGCGACGATAACCGAAGTGGAGGACGTGATAATCGCAACCGCGATAGCCGTGGTCGTGATAACCGCGATAGAGATAAAAAGAGAGATTAAATAGTTCAGAATTCTGAATTCTGAATTTAGGATTATAAAAAACGCCTTCAGTCCCGACGCTTCGGGATTGGGCGTTTTTTTGTATTTTAGTGTATAGATTTAACGCTATCGTTGAAAACTAGTAGAGATAAAGCATCAGATAAAAAACCTCTAGGCCTTAGTTTAGATAATTTATTTTCGTAACAGCCATGGCAGGAATATTGGTACAATCTGACATCTGACAAATGATCGGTTTACTCATGGTGAAAATTATGGCATAACAAGTTGGCAAATATAAAAACTCAAACAGCAGCAATTGAAAATTATAAATTAAACAGATTCTGCTACTCACATTTGGTGTATATTTACACCAAAAACGAATCATGGCTAGACAAAGCATTTCTTTCACGGAACCAAATGACGAATGGTTAAAATCTCAAATAGACAGTAATGAGTATTCAAGCAAGAGTGAACTCGTTAATGACTTAATAAGACAAGCCAGAAAACAACAACGACAAATCGATTGGATAAGAGCAAAACTGGAAAAAGCCGAACAGAGCGGATTCACAAACGAGAGTAAAGCCCAAATCTTAGCTGCTTCAAAATCTTTACTAAATGGCTAAATACAAATTAAGTGTCGAAGCTAGGGAAGATTTGATAAGGATTCACCACTACGGAACTTACAAATTTGGAACAACACAGGCTGACAAATATTTTGATTCATTTTTTGAATATTTTGATATAATTGCTAGCAGTCCATTCTCTTTCCAATCAGTTGATTTCATAAAAGTAGGATATAGACGTTGCGTTTGTGGTGCTGATAGCATATATTATAAAATCAATGATAAAGACATCGTTGAAATAATGGCCATAATCGGAAGACAAGATTCAAATAATCTTTTATAGTGGAAAAATCTTCTGGGTATCAGTGGAATAAACAGCTCCACTTTTAAATAGAAACGGAGTGCGCCCCAGCCTGTACCATTCGGGCAGGTCTAATACTACCTAAGCCTTCAGCAAGGTCAGAATAATCAAGCGATTCTTACCGAAATAAGTTCGTTAGATACAAGAGCTATTAGACTACAAACAGGCCAGAAACAACCATGATTTATACGCAAGCAACACAAAAGAATTTGCGGCAGATAAAAAGTCCCTTAGACTTTGCTTTAAATAATATATCTTTATGGGATAACCTTGACAAGAATCTTAGAATAACCTGACTATTCTCCGGTATAACCATGCTAAATGTTATGATATAACAAGTTGCCGGTATTTGAATGAGAATCTATCCTGATACTAACATATTTGTTTATTTAGAAAACAAACCTTATGGAATTGCTTAAGAATTGTATGGAAATTCACTATAAATTAAAACCAACTTTTTGAAAAGTTACTAAATACTCAATTATATTTCACTATTGAAAACGCTAAGGTTTATGACTAATATTTATTTAAAATTGAAGAAAATGAAAATGAAAAAATTATTTCATAAAACATATATTTTAGTATTAATGCTCCTTGCAATTTCCTGTAGTACCGATGAAACCTCTGATGCTGTTTCTAATGCTATTCCGGTAATGAGAAATCAGCAATTCGATGTTCTAGAGAATATAGAAAAATTCACAACTATTGCCAAACTGGAAGCTTCAGATCCAGATGGTGATAAACTTACTTTTCAATTAAAATCTGATATTGACTTAACAGTTGATTCAACCACTGGAGAAATAAAAACAACAGCTAATTCGTTTCTTGATTATGAAACAGTAACCACACATACCTTTAATGTTACTGTTAGTGATGGCAAAGGAGGAGAAACAACTGCTCCAATTACCCTCAATGTATTAGATGTTGATGATGGTCCATTAACTAATTTGCAGAAAAGTTTTGTTGATGAGTACATTTATGTAACCTATAATTTATCACCAAATTCTAGTGGTGGTGAACTAAGTCAAAAATGGAAGGATGAAGTTAAACTTTTTATAGAAGGCAATTTAACTACCAATTACAAACAAATGGTAGCAGGTTATCTTGAAGAATTCAATTCTCTTATTACGGATGGCACTACACTAACTCTTGTAGATACTGTTGATGAATCTAATGTGCATTTAATTTTAGGACCACCACACTTAATAAAAAATGTATGGCCTGATATGTTTAATATTATTGAAAACTCCCAATACGAAGGTTATGCAATGCATAATTGGAATTCAAGCAATTATATTTATAAGGGTCGCATTTGGGTGGAATCAACTCGCAAAAATATTTTCATTCATGAACTGGGTCATATTTTAGGATTAGGTCATGCTTCCGATCCATATTGCGTTTTTGAGAACTCAAGTTTTATGTGCTCTTCTGCAAGAGCTTCAGAATTTAATACTTTTGATATTGAAATCATCAAAGCTTTGTACCATCCAAATACGACCGTAGGATTGACACAAATTGAAATGAGAGTATTAATTGAGGAGTATATTATAGAGAATTCCATTCTTCAATAAACTTAAAATAACTTTTATTTAATTGGGATAAAAACGTTTTGGAACATTAGCAAAAACAACACGATCTTCTAATTATTCTTAGATTTTGGTATCCATATTCCTTCTAACCTTAAATTCAAAATAAAGAGGCCACAGGAACACAGCGTACATCATGTATTTTGAACCATCTTATTATTTAAAGGATTTTGTTTGAGGAAAGCTGAGTGCTACGATAGAGATTAGTAATACGCCACTAGTGTCC
Source organism: Aequorivita sp. (assembly GCA_052105975.1). Lineage (GTDB taxonomy): Bacteria > Bacteroidota > Bacteroidia > Flavobacteriales > Flavobacteriaceae > Aequorivita. Next base: position 111,073 of record JBQEAY010000006.1, read on the forward strand.
CAACAAGATTGACAAGATAAATAAAACACCAATCATTTAAATATTCTTTTAAAAATTAAAACAGCTAAATCACATAAGAAATAAATCAATACTTTAGACAAAACCTCTAAAACACCTTTACGTGAGGTATTTCGAGGTTTGTGTTTCTATGCCATTATTTCGGTAAAACGGATAAAATATGCAAAACTGTCACCCCCAAAGCATTTTGTAAGCGAATTCACACAAAAGCTTGTAGCCATTACTATAAGTAACATTACAGCTCTTTTTAATCTTCATTTTTTAATAAATCATAATAATATGGTCTCTCGCACAGTACTTGCACTACAGGACGCATAACTATAAATCAAAATATGAAAGTATTAGTAATTGGTGCAGGAAATATGGGATTGACGTATGCCGAAGGAATGGCAGAGTCGCCCCTATTAAATCGTAGAAATTTAATGATCTTCGATGTTTCCGCAGAAAAAATTTCAGAATTAAAAGATGTTCCACAATTCGATGTTTTTGACAAATTGGAAGATTGTCTTCCTAAAGCAGACATCGTTTTTATCGCAGTAAAACCATATCACAGCGATGAATTATTCGAAAATATGAAAGGGATGGTAAACCCAGGCCAGCTGTTTATTTCTTTAATGGCAGGCGTTACCATCAAAACAATACAAGATGGTCTAAACGTTGAAAAAGTAATACGGGCTATGCCTAATCTTCCAGCAAAAGTTGGTTTAGGAATGACCTCATTTACAGCAGCAAAAGCAGTGACAAGAGTAGAACTCTTAATGGTTCGCAATCTCTTAGACACTACAGGAGAAGCCATCCACGTTGAGAATGAAAATTTCATCAATGCCTCTACCGGAATTTCAGGTAGTGGACCCGCTTATGTCTTCTATTTTATGCAATCTATGATGGAAGCGGCACTAAAAATGGGCTTTTCTCAAAATGATTCAAAAATACTGGTAAGCCAAACGTTTGAAGGAGCCGTAAAGTTATTCAATGAATCAGACCTATCCCCTAATAAATGGATGGAAATGGTAGCTTCAAAAGGTGGTACAACACGCGCTGCATTGGATTCCATGGAAGACAATAACGTAAAAGAATTAATTAAGGATGCTGCATATGCGGCTTTCAACAGAGCAACAGAATTAGGAAAATAAAAACACAAGAATTGAAAGATATGAAGGAAAAACGAGTGGTTATAAAAGTAGGAACCAACGTTATGACAAATAAAGACAATCGCATTGTAGGCCCGATTCTCAATGAATTGGTACGACAAATTGCAGCGCTATACGAGGACGGTTATTCACCGGTATTAGTGTCTTCAGGGTCAGCCATTGCAGGTATGGAAGTCTTGGGTGAATGCATCGCAAAAGATGATGCCACCAGAAGACAGATATACTCCTCTGTAGGGCAACCTAGAATGATGCGACATTATTATAGTCTTTTCCACGATCACGGCATGCGATGTGCGCAGATTTTGGCAACAAAACGTGATTTCACCCCTGGTAAGCACCGCGAAAACATGATCAATTGTTACGAAGGTCTTCTTGCCGAAGGCATTGTGCCAATTGCCAATGAAGACGATGCGGTATCATTAACTATGTCCATGTTTAGCGATAATGATGAATTGGCTAGCTTGGTAGCGGAACTGATAGAGGCAGATGCCTTAATTATTTTAACCGATACAGATGGTCTTTACACCGGGCACCCAGATGATGATGATTCGGAAAAACTAAGTACTGTTCATCACGATGAAAAGGTGGAGCAATACGTTCAAGCTTCAGATAAAGGTGAAGGTGAAGGGCGTGGAGGCATGGAGTCTAAACTGAAAATTGCCAAGGAAACGGCGAAGAAAAACATTCCTACCTATATCGCAAATGGAAAACGAAAAAATGTTATCGTTGATCTTTTAGAAGGAAAAGATTTGGGAACAAAATTTTACTCATAAATAAAATAAAACAGAAAAGAATATGAAGTTGATAGATAAAGAATTAAAAAATAAGGTTTTAGAGTCGATGATGAACATCATTGACAATAGGCGTGAAGATTTATTGAAAGCAAACAAACAAGATTTGGATGCCTTCAAAAAAGACGATCAAGCACTCTATGACAGATTGGTTGTTGATGACTCAAAGATTGATGGCATGATAAAAGCCATTTCTGAAGTTAAAGCACAAGAAGATCCCGTAAATAAGGAAATTAGCAGTAGTGAGTTGGATAGTGGGCTTAAAATAATCAACAGAACGGCACCTTTTGGCACCATCATGATTATATATGAATCTAGACCTGATGTTACTATTGAAGCAGCTGTAGTTGCTTTTAAAGCGAATAATAAAATTCTGTTGAAAGGTGGAAAAGAAGCCTATAACAGTAATAAAATCTTGGTGAAATTCTGGCACGAAGCATTGCAAGAAAATGGTCTTGAAAAAGATTGGATCGAAATGTTAGAGCTAAATCGTGAAGAAACCCAAGCATTTTTGAAAAACCCCAACCAACCAATAGATTTGATTGTTCCTCGTGGTGGTGAACGTCTAATTCAATTTGTAAAAGAAAACGCAAGTTGTGCCGTATTGGTAAGTGGTCGTGGAAATAACTTTTTGTATGTAGCTGAAGATGCCGATTGGAAAAAAACTATCGAAGTGATTATAAATGCCAAGACTGAAAAAATTTCAGGATGTAACGCACTTGATAAAGTTTTGATCGATAAAAAGATTCCAAATTATGAAGCTAAGTTAAAAGAACTGAAAGAAGTTCTTGAAACTTCAAAAGTGAATATTTTGGTAGATGCTGAGGTCAAAAAAACACTCTCTTCTTTGGAAGAAATCGAAAGTGAAGACACTTGGTATGAAGAGTTTTTGGCTATGAAAATAGTAGTTGGTGCTGTTGAAAGTATTGATAAAGCTATTTCGCAAATAAACAAATACAGCGGTGGCCATTCTACTGTGATTATGACTGAAGATTCTGAAAAGGCAGCTTACTTTATGGAGAATATAGATAGTGCAGCTGTTTATCACAACGCCTCTACCCGCTTTACTGACGGTGGACAAATGGGCGTAGGTGCAGAACTTGCCATAAGTACAGATAAACTCCACCACCGTGGACCTTTGGGCTTAGAACAATTGGTTACCAATAAATATTATGTTTATGGTGATGGACACGTGCGTGTCTAAAGTTGACATAAGACGGAAGGACACTTCGATAAACTCAGTGCACCGCCTAAGACATAGGACTAAGTTCGTTAGTGAATAGACATCCTATTAGAATTGATGGTCTAAACTGATAAGTATAAATAATGAAGACGCCTTCATTTCCAAAACTTGGAATGAAGGCGTTTTTTTACTTAGGTATTTAATCAATATAGCGTATTAGTTTTCAGATAAAGCCCATTTCGCTATGCGTAGATTCTTCAACCCCGGGCTAAAGCCGCGGGGGTTATTCCAAATAACCATACTAATGGGCTTTTCTATTAAATAACCTCCAGCTTTAGCTGGGGATTATGAAACGAATATGGAAAATAGGCTTTAGCCGAAACCTCACATCTTTTGTTACACAGGATCCTATTTTTAAACAGGTTGAAATAATATTTATGCGTCTAAGTAAAATAGTGTTTTGCTCTATGTCTACATTATATTTCTAGACGAATAATCATTAATATTTGACTAGTATAAATCATAAAGACACCTTCATTTCCAAAACTTGGAATGAAGGCGTTTTTTCATTTTGAATTACTGAGGAGGTACAACAATTGCGGCATTGTTATTTTCATTATCTTTAAATAAAATATTAAGTCATGACACAGATTACAATCAAGAAAGGAAGTCTATCTAAGACTGAGTTCAATTCCGCTGAGGAATTATATGTGTATTTAAAAGAAAAGCTAGCTCCTTTAAAATTATATTTAATTGACGAAGAAACTATTTCAGAGGAATCTCTTAAAAAAATTGAACTCTCGAAGAATAAGGCTCATAGAAAACTAACGGATTTTCAAGGATGAAAGTTTATGAGGAAGAAGGCGTCATTGATTATATAAAAAAATGTAATCTTGAAAAACCTTATTTAAAAGCAAAGAAATATTTGGAACAGGGCTTCTACGAAGCGATAGATTTGAGAAAAAGAAGACCAAAGTCTGCAAATATCTTTTATTTTAAAATTTCTAAAAAATATCGGGCTATTGGATACGAGGATAATGGTGCATTTATTGTAACCGAGATTTCTGATCATCAATAAGTATTTAAATAAACACTATAAAATCATATTTCTCCAACAATAATCCTTAAAGAAAATAAGTCCTAAGGAATTTAGCCACATTTCCGAAATCGATGACAAAGACAATTTAAAGTACAAAAATGCATCTCGTCGAAAACCAACCAGATACATTTTTAAAGATCTTAATTCCTCAATTTATTCCTTAACAATCTTATCAATTCCCTTTTGAGTTAAAGGATGATAGTTGGGGCGCGCAATCTTATAAATTTCCTTTGCCATTTCTTGTCCTTTGTCTGTTTTCATCATTTCCTCATACAAAGGTTCGAGAAATTTCATTCTTCCTGTAACATGTAAGAATTTTTTCATCTCTGCATATGCAGGCTTATAATCTGTTTTTAAAGCATGAAGAAACCAAACATCTGCAATTTCACTATTACCGGAATGTGTGAAATTAAAAGTCTTATCCAATTCTTTCATTTGGTCTTGGCTAAGATCATCAGGCAGTTTCTGAAGGAATCGTAACCATTCATACGTGCTCCAATCCTCAGTTTTTAAATCGGCCGCAGGGGTTTTTCCACTCAGATAATCTGCTATCTGTGTATCTACTTTTTTAAAGCGTGGATTATTTATCTCGGGATAATTATCCGGAATTCCCGGTGCATAAACCCAGGCATCAATATTAATTTCCTTTTTCCAATTCTCATGTCCATCTAAAAGATTTTTATTCAGATAATCTAAAAACTTTTCAGTAGTCATGGCTTGAAATGCATGAGCGTCAAAGTAGTTATTTAAAAATGTATCGAATTTCTCTCGTCCTACAGTTTGTTCTATTTTCAAGAATAAAGCAGCACCTTTTTCATAGGGAATATCTGTAAAGCCTTCCTCTGGATCTTTTCCTTTTAAATCTTCTTCTAACCAAGTATGTCTACTTTTTTCACCCAGAGACTCCACATCTTTTTCTAGAATTTTCTCTCCTAAAGCCCACAACATAGCTGCATAGTCTTTACCGTGTTCAGCTTCGGTAATCCGACGTTCAAAATAAACAGTAGCTCCTTCATTCAACCAAAAATCATCCCATGTGGCATTGGTAACCAAATTACCACTCCAACTGTGCGCCAATTCATGCGCAATTAAATTGACCAAGGATTTATCTCCAGCCAGAATAGTAGGAGTAGCAAAGGTTAAACGTGGGTTTTCCATCCCTCCCATTGGAAATCCGGATGGCAATATCAACACATCATAACGGCCCCAACGGTATTTTCCATATAAGTCTTCGGCATCATCAACCATTTTGCCCACACCGTCTAATTCGTTATAAGCTTTGTCTAAAATAACCGGTTCGGCATAAACTCCGGTTCGGTCATCAATAGCATTAAACCCAATATCACCTACGGCCAAAGCCATTAAATAAGCTGGTATTGGTTGATTCATTTTAAAATGATAAATCCCGTCTTTACTTGCTTCCTGTGGGTTTTCGGCACTCATCAAAGCCATCAAGCCTTTCGGAACTTTTACAGTGGCATCATACGTAAACCGATATCCTGGACCATCTGGAGTTGGCACCCAAGTTCGGGTATAAATAGTTTCGCCTTGCGTATATAGATAAGGTGCTTTCTTTCCAAAAGTTTGCGATGGTTTCATCCACTGTAGCGCTGTGGCATTTTCACCTGTTGTGTAAAAGATCTTAAGCTTTTTGGTATCTGGCTTTAAACTAATTTTTAGAGCAGAACCTAAAATGGAATCTTTTTTTCCCATTTCAAAAGAAGCTGGACTACCATCTGCATATTCTACGCTGTCAATTGTCATTTGCTGGGTATCGAAAATAGCATATTTTATTCCTTCATTCGGTTTAATATCCCAAGTTGCACTCCCAGTGATTTGATGTTTATCAAAATTGACATCAATATCAAGACTCAGGTGCTCAGGATGGATTTGGTTAGCATTAGACTGTGAATGCCAATCTTTAAAATCGAATTGTTTATCAGTTTCATTTTGTGTCATAGTATCGGATTTTGCGGTGTCATTAGTCTTTCCGTCTTTACAGGAAACAGACAGAATAATAAGACCTATAAGAAGGCCATAAATGGGTTTATTCATAGAGGTTTAATTTGGAATAAATTTTTAGAAACCTAAAATTACGGGTTTTCGAGTAGAAATAGGAAGTATGATTAAAATGATTTGTTTTCAAGTTATCTAACCAATAAAATAGAGAGACTAAAGAAAATCATCTCTTAGCCTCTCCAAGCTTTTATACTAATCTTGAAAAACGTTTTTAATTACGCAGTTTATTCCATTGTAGTACCAAACCCAGCGTTCCAATACTTTCAACAGAATTTATATTAGCGCCCAATTTAAGTCCCATGGAATATCGTGGACCCAGCATAAATTGCACTTTGGCACCAATCGGAAAACCGATAGTGTTTTCCTTTATATCGCCTTTGCTTCGGAAAGAATCAATATAGCCATAAGTTAGAAAATTAAAATATCCAGCCCCAACGAAGACATCAGTAAATATTTTCTCATTTAAACGAAAGCTTCTACCATATAGCAAATTAGCCGCGACGTACTGGTCACTACTTCCTATAAAGTTGCCTTCAGTTCCAGACTCTATATTTGCGCTAAAGATATTTTTTCCATAATCAAAACTTACATCCGCTCCTAAGGATACCCCAGTATTACTTCCAAAATATAGCCCCATTGGAGTTATGGAAAAGGAACGATAGGAAAATTTTTCAGTGTTTATCTCCTCTTGGGAGAAACTAACAAAACCATTAAAAAAAACTAATAGACCTAATAAAAAAAATTGCTTTCTCATAATTATCAGTTTAATATCCTATTGACTAATACCAAGATAGTGAAAAATAGAATACCTCTGACGCAACCTTTTTTAAATTATCAGACTATAGGGAAACAACGTAATTCAATTATTATGAAAAATCTTTGGTACATTCCTCTCATTCTTCTTCTCACGCTTTTCAGTTCATGCGAAAACGAACCAATAAGCAAAGCAGATCCTTCAATGGTTATTCCAGTGAATTCAGAACTTTATAATCTCATTGAAAGAGCCGCAGGAAATGATTTCGAAAATGATATTACATGTATCGATTTCAACTACGCTTTTACCTTAGTGATTTATGACGAGAATATGGATATTTTCGGCTATCAGGCTATAAAAAGTGATATTGAATTCAGTGAATTTCTAGAAACACTTGAAGATGGAAAATCCATCAGTCTAAGTTATCCAATTACAAGCACGCTAAATAATGGAGAGTCTTATACTATCAACAATAATGAAGAGTTGAAAGAAGCCATTGACAAATGCTTAAAAGCAGATACAATTACCACTTGCAACAATATCCTTACCGAAACTTCCTGTATCTGGAAAGTAAATCATTTGGATGGTCCTAACAGTGAATATGAAGATTCTTATTTTGAGGTGAGCAATAGTGGAAATGTAGGCTTATATTTTGACGATGATTCTTATGGAGGAACTTGGATTATGTATTTTATAGAAGACAAACTACATTTGAACATATTTATTACTGGTGATGAAAGCGTCAGCGTAGATTGGAATTATGATTGGAAAGTTGTCGGTTTTGACGAGTCGCAAATGACAATAACAAACGGTTCCGATAGCTATAACTTAATAAAAGACTGTTTCGAGCCTTGCAGAAAATTTCTCTTTGAAGAATGTGAAACCGCAGCTGGTTCTGGCAAGGCAATTTTCGATTTAGAAAATTACTTTGAATGTTTCTTTCCACTAACCGGAATTGATGATCCAGCAACTGTGACTACAAGTTATTATGAAACCTACGATGATATGCTTGCGGGAACAAACTCTATTGTAAATTTAATGTATGAAAACGACGTGAACCCACAGGTGATATATGTTAGATTTGATGCTATTGATACGGGAGAATTTATCACTTCCATACCAATAATTTTAAAAGCTATTAATTGTTAAAATCCATTTTTATGAAATCAAATCTATTTAGCTTACTTGTAATTTTCATGCTTTTAATATCAGCATGTTCAAAGGATGATAGCAAAAGTAACGACCAAAATTTCCAATCTACCTGTGAAAGCGATTATGATAGTATACCAGGAACTAAGTGTTGTTTGGAAGGACCAAAAAGTGCAATGTCAAATGAAATCATTTCTGTTACCTATTTTAGCAATATCGAAAATGCTTTATATAAATGGGAAGTTTTAGGTGGCACAATGGTACTCGTGGAAGGTGAAAATTCTTCCACCGCAAAGTTTCGAGTAGGAAAGAATTTTACGCAAGACACAATTCTGGGTGATAGTTATTCATTGGACGGTGTCTTACAATGCTCGGATATTATAATTATAACATCGGATAACAAATGAGATGTTCTTCTGTAAATGGCTGAAGAATTAATTATCTAAGCTAACGAATATAAAGGATTAGAGTAATTGACTGAAAAAAAGTTAATAAAACAGTGTATAAAAAACGACCGGACAGCTCAAAATGAGTTGTTCCGTCAGTACAAAGACACGCTATTTTTTATTTCTTTAAAATATTGCCGAAACGAAGCCGATGCTGAAGATAACCTGCACGATACTTTCATAACGATATTTCAAAAAATAAATACCTACAAAAACAAAGGCTCTTTTGAAGGTTGGATGAAACGTATATGCATTTATAAAGCTATTGATAAATACAAAGTGCGAAAGCCAGTAAATATTGAAATAAACAACGATATCCTGGAAGATAAAGTTGAAACTGAGGAGGATCCGGATATTACCCTAGATCAACTTTTAAGGTTTATTCAAGAACTTCCAGACCAGTATCGTCTTGTATTTAACCTTTATCAAATGGATGGTTTTTCGCATAAGGAAATCGCTTCACTTTTGAATATTTCCGAAGGTACCTCAAAATCAAATTATCATCGCGCCAAGCTCGCATTACGTGATAAAATTGAAGCAATCAAAAAGACGGATGATTATGCTTCTCAACCTAAACCAAAGACGCATGATCGTGCGGCTCACTAAAATGAGACAAATGAAAGACATAGGAAAGATTTTCGAAAATAAGCTAAACGATGGGGAAAAAGAACCTAGTAAAAACGTTTGGGACAAGATAAACTCTTCTTTAGATACTGAAAAGCTAAGAAAAAAGAAAATTCTTTATACTTGGCTTGTGGGAGCCGGTTTGTTTAGTTTAATGGTCGTATTTCTACTTTTTAACAATGACAGTCCCTTACAAAGTAATTCACCAAAACAAGAAAACAACATTCCTGTTATTAGCCAATCAGAAACTTCATCTGATTCGTCTGATGAATCTTTGGAGCAAGAAAATGACAAGAGAGAAGTATCTGAGGTTTCAAAAGAAGACAGCTTTACTGGAATAAATGGAGCTAAAGAAAAAGCTTCACAAGCGATCTTATCAAATGAAGATTCCGAATTGAAACCGAAAGAAATTTCTTCAGAAACAAACACACAAGTTCAATCTTCAGATTCTAGGAGGAGGTTGGAAAAGACAGGGAAAAAAGACGAATTTAATGATGAAGACTTCACTGTTTCAAAAAACTACCATTACTACAACAGTAGAAATAACAAGACAATCGTGACAAAAAACAAGGCTGAAATTGACAGTTTGGTTTCTGAACAGGGTAAGTTTTTAGATTCCTTAACTACCAGAAAGATTGATAGTTTAGAACAGTGAGCAGTGCCACTGATATTCTAAAACTAGAAATCTTAAAAAAAACTTAAATTTTTTTGTAACCTTTTTATCATTTCTTACGTATAACCTCATACAGAAGTTTAACCTTAATCTACAGGACAAACCTTAAATGAGACAACTTAAAATCACAAAGCAGGTTACCAACAGGGAAACCGCTTCATTAGACAAGTACCTTCAGGAAATTGGAAAAGTTGACTTAATCACCGCAGACGAAGAAGTGGAATTGGCGCAGCGCATAAAAGCGGGTGACCATCTTGCATTGGAAAAGTTGACCAAGGCAAACCTACGTTTCGTTGTTTCGGTGGCAAAGCAATACCAAAATCAGGGCCTTACGCTACCAGACCTTATTAACGAAGGGAACCTCGGTCTAATTAAAGCTGCACAACGTTTTGACGAGACCCGCGGTTTTAAATTTATATCTTATGCCGTTTGGTGGATTCGTCAATCTATATTACAAGCTTTGGCAGAGCAGTCAAGAATTGTTCGCTTGCCATTGAATAAGATTGGAAGCATTAATAAGATAAACAAGATGTATGCGTCTCTTGAACAATCTAAAGAGCGCCCACCTTCCGCTGAAGAAATTGCCCAAGAGCTAGATATGACAATAAAAGACGTGAAGGAGTCTATGAAAAACTCTGGTCGTCATGTATCTATGGATGCACCCCTTATTGAAGGAGAAGACAGTAACCTTTACGACGTTTTACGAAGCGGCGAAAGTCCAAATCCAGATCGTGCTTTATTACACGAATCGCTTAGAACTGAGATTGAGAGATCCTTAGAAACGCTAACACCCCGTGAAGCTGATGTTATTCGTTTATACTTCGGTCTTGGCGATCAACATCCAATGACTTTGGAAGAAATTGGCGAAACCTTTGATCTTACTCGTGAGCGCGTACGCCAGATAAAAGAAAAAGCAATTAGAAGATTGAAACACACTTCAAGAAGTAAAATATTAATGACATATTTGGGATAATTTGAGCTACCCGAAACGCAAACGACAGTATATAATTCCCTCGGGAATTAAACTGTTCGTTTTTTGATTGATGAATGACCTCCGGCTGATTACCGGAGGTTTTTTCTTCCGAATATTGTACGGACAACTCGCGAGTTGCCCCAACCATTCTCCTAATTATCTATGCAGACAACTCACGAGTTGTCCCTACTTATATTTACCTTTGCAAAAACTTTCAAAAATGAGCAATACAATAATAGCCCCTTCGATACTTGCAGCAGATTTTGCCAATCTACAAAGAGACATCGAAATGATAAACAATAGCGAAGCAGACTGGTTTCATCTTGATGTAATGGACGGCGTCTTTGTTCCGAATATTTCCTTTGGAATGCCAGTAATCAAAAGTATTGCTGCCCACGCTAAAAAAACGCTGGACGTCCATTTAATGATTATTGATCCAGACCGTTATATTAAAGCGTTTGCAGATTTGGGCACTGATATTCTTACTGTTCATTACGAAGCCTGTACTCACCTTCACCGTTCACTTCAAGCAATTAAAGCAGAAGGCATGCAAGCTGGTGTTGCGCTTAATCCACACACCAATGTTTCGTTGCTGGAAGATACGATCAATGATATTGACATGGTTTGTATTATGAGCGTAAATCCTGGTTTTGGCGGGCAGAGCTTTATTGAAAATACATATAAAAAAGTAAAACAGCTTCGAAAAATGATTGAAGCCAATGGTGCATCAACCAAAATAGAGATAGACGGCGGGGTAACCAACAAAAATGCAAAGCAACTTATTGACGCGGGTGCAGATGTTCTTGTTGCCGGTAGTTACGTTTTTGGAGCGACTGATCCTACGAAAACAATTCAGGGGTTAAAGGAAATAACTAATAAGTAAAATTTAGAAGGAATTCAGGAGATTCCTTCGCTGCGCTCGAAATGACAATTAAAGATGTTTTAATTATTGGTGCTGGCCCTATTGGCATTGCTTGTGCCCTTGAATGCAAAAAGAAAGGGCTTGACTACATTGTAGTTGAAAAAGGAACCCTAACCAACTCTCTATACAATTACCCGCTGAATATGACCTTCTTTTCCACTTCGGAAAAATTGGAAATTGACGGTATTCCTTTTATAAGCAACAATCCAAAACCAACCAGAAACGAGGCTTTGGAATATTACCGAAGAGTTGCAACATCTAATGAACTCGCTATTAATTTATATGAATCGATTGTTTCGGTTGAAAAAACTGATGATCATTTCAAAATCAAATCAGACAAAGACTCTTACGTAGCCAAAAATATTATCGTAAGCACCGGTTTTTATGACATTCCAAATCTGCTGAACGTTTCTGGAGAGGAACTACCTAAAGTGATGCACTATTACAAAGAGGCACATCCGTTTGTAATGCAAAAGGTTATTGTAGTTGGGGCTAGCAACTCCTCTGTAGATGCTGCGCTGGAAATATGGCGGAAAGGTGGTGACGTTACTATGGTGGTACGCGGACCAGAAATTGGGGAACGCGTTAAGTATTGGGTAAAACCTGATATTGAAAATCGAATAAACGAAGGCAGTATAAAAGCGTATTTTAACTCAGAAATTGAAAAGATCACCGAAACTGAGGTGGTAATAAATACGCCAAAAGGCAAGAAAACCTTAGAAAATGATTTTGTAATCGCGCTAACTGGATACCGACCAAATTTTGATTTCTTAACAGACCTAGGTGTACAATTATCAACCGACAGACTAAAACTTCCGCAGTACGATCCGGAAACAATGGAGACCAATATTAAAGGCTTGTACTTAGCTGGCGTAATCTGCGGAGGAATGGAAACCCATAAATGGTTTATAGAAAACTCCAGAATACATGCTAAGATTATTGTTGAAGACATTTTAGAGTAGCAGTTGGTAGTTGGTAGTTGGTAGTTGGTAGTTGGTAGTTGGTAGTTGGTAAAAAAATAAAGCCTCAATGAAAAAGCAGTCGTTGTCAATCGGTATTAAAGTTTAACATCCCCTGATATAATCATACAGTTTGGAAATCTCGATTAAACTCTTAGGGGAATTCAAAGGAGAACTCTGAGAGACTATCCATAAATTCGAACTTATCTGTAAAGCCATTCTTAAAGTAGTTATTTTGTTCGAATCTATTCTTTAAGTCCTCATCTGTTAACATTTGTAAAATATTTTGAAACTGTTTGTTGTAACATGCAGAGTCTATATCACGACTTCTTTTTGCTTCCAATTACATTGCCAGCATAAATTCATGGATTCCAACATTGCCGATTGTATTAATTCCAAAACCCTCCTTAAAATGCTTCCAGGAGAACACCAACGTCTTCTCTCTGGGATTAAACTCTCCTTTGTGATACCTATATCATTAATGGCGCTATAAAACTCGTCAGGATAGATTAAAATGAAGGGCATAGGAGTGTATGCATAGTTTACTGCTGTCAAAGTTGAGGATACAAGCTATGCTGCATTAAGAATGCTTATCTCTTCAGTAATGTCCAGAGGTTCTCTTCCAATAAACTATTTACCTGCAATAAAGTGTACGACTCTGTGCTGAAATTGCTTTTATGTTTTTTTGAAAGCTTTTGATAAAAGAGAAACTCATCATGAAGAATAGCTTCTTGTGAAGATTTCAACTTTCCACAAATCAAATAATTTCAGAAATGAGGTTTGTTATATATTGAGGCATACCAGTTTTCAAAGCCTCGATACAGAAAAAATGCAAAGCCGAAAATAACGACACCATTAGCATAAGGCGCTAGCCAAGGTGCATAGTTTTAATATTGGAGGGAAAGAATCATTAGAAGAATATTAAATGATTTAATTATAAACGTTTAAGAAATAATTAAAGTTAAAAGTAGCTAGCAAAAAAAATCCCCGGCTATAATTGCCGGGGATTAATATAAAAATATGATTTAATCTCTAAGATTATTAGAATCCGAAAGTATTATCAAATTTATCCCAGAAAAGTCTAGTTTCTGTTTCATCACCACCAATTGCACTAGCAGCTTCGTTATAGTTACTTCCATTTAGGTTAATTTCAGAAACTGGGTATGTGTAACGAACAGGAAAACCAGAGCTAGCATTATAAGGCTCAACTAAGATTGGATAGTCCAAACGTCTAACAGATAACCAAGCAGCAAAAGTTCTATTGAAATAACCTAACCATGCTTGAGTACCAATTGATTGTTTCCAATTAGCAGCGTCGTAAGCAACCTCAGGTTGTGCAAGGTAATCATCAATACCGTCAGCACCCCAGAACTCAAACGATGCAGTAATAGCTTCATTATAGTGAGTTTCTGCATCTGCACCAACGCTATAACCTCTAGCAGCAGCTTCAGCCAATAAAAATTTAGCTTCTACATACGTCATTAAATAACCTGGATAGTCACTTTCTTTAATTATGTCTGCAACATGACTATAGTTAGCATAAACTGTTTGCTCTCCAATTGGTCCACCAACATATTCACCATCAACCTCAGTAAAGTATTTACCGATTCTTGGATCGTCTAAATCGTTCATCTTATCAATGATAGTCTCTCCAGCAACGTAGTCATTACGATTACTAAGAACCAAGTTGTTATTAACTGGGTTCATATTTGGAGGCACAGAATACATATACCCAGCATTATCAGCATTGCTACCAAACACACCTGTATAAGCAGATTCAATAGCTGTTTGTGCAGTTCCACCATCAGCGTCAGCCAAAGTGATACCCATTCTTAATTTAAGGGTGTTAGCAAACATCTTCCATGATGCTACATCACCAGCATAAATTAAGTCTTCAGCACTTCCAAAGCTTCCTTTACTAGTATCCATAGAATTAATTGCAGCTGTTAGGCGAACAAGCAAATCTTTATATACAGTTTCAGCATCATCAAACTTAGGCAATAAGTTATCTATATCCAATGCTTCAGTATAAGGAATGTTTCCGTAAGTTTCTACCAAATTAGAATAAGCATAAACATTCAACACCTCAATGATAGCCAATTTATTAGCCTTTAACTCATTGGTAATGTCATTGTCAACTCCTTCAATATTCGTAGTGGCTTCTTTTAAATCTCTCAAGACATCTCTGTACATTTCTCTCCAGTGATTATCTGGAATAGCACGAGTTGCTTGATCATAACGACTTTCATCGGGATAGGTAGTTTCCTGCCAATGTTGCACCCACAATCTATTATTATTGGAGTTTACGTTTGGCGTGACTATCTGATCTGCAAGCTGCTTTTGAGCAGAAGCGAACAAGAGTTCACCACTAACCTCCGTAGGGTCCTTTATATTTTTATTCAGATCTTCTAAATGGTCTGAACAAGAGACGGCAAATACAGCCGCTGTAAAAATTAAAATCAGTTTCTTCATTTTTCTAGATATTAAAATTGTGCTTTAATGTTAAACCCGTAATCTTGGGTAGTTGGCAAAGATCCAGTAATGTATCCTTGAGCGTTACCTGAACTCAATCCAGATTCTGGATCAGCATAAGGAACTTTTTTATCAATGATCCAAAGGTTTGAGCCAGTTACTGTAAACTGAAGACCTGTCATAAATGTATTATCAAGGAATCTTGAAGGCATCGTGTAAGTAAGTGAAGCTTGACGTAATTTTACGTAGCTAGCATCATATACAAATTCAGACTGCGGGTAAGCAGCGTAACCATATGCACCTTGCTCAGAAGCATCCAATCTTACTGTATTTGGTTGTCCATCTTCAGTAACTCCAGGATTGATAAATCCACCACCATCTTCAAGCGTGTTTCTAACTGGGTTACCCAAATCATTAATGTAATCTGTATCAACATATAGTCCAGTTGACTGTCCGTAGTACTGGTCAAGAGAGAATACTGATCCTCCTTGTTGGATATCGATCAAGAAACTAAAAGACCACGCCTTATAGTTTATGGTATTGGTAATACCCATCAACCAATCTGGATTGGTATCTCCAATAATTTCGTTTGGTCCAGACTTCAAGTATTTACCATTGGCACCTACAACTTTTTCTCCATTATCAGCGTAAACGTAGTCAGCTCCATAGATTACACCATAAGGCTCTCCAAGCGCAGCGTTAATTTTAACACCACCTTGGTAGCTTGCAATCTGAATAACTTCTGTTCCTTCTGGAAGTGCAACCACCTCACTCTTATTCTTTGTGAAGTTACCATTCAACATCCAAGTAAAGTTATCGTTTTTAACTGGAGTTACGTTTAAAGCTACCTCGATACCTTTATTCTCGATCTCACCAGCATTCAAAAGTTTTCTAGATTGTCCTGTTGCTTCTGAAATTGGCACTTGAATAATCTGGTCAATAGAATTTGACTTGTAGTAAGATACATCAAACCCAGCTCTGTTATTCAAGAATCTCATTTCAAGACCAGCCTCGTAACTTTTTGTACGCTCCGGCTTAAGATCTCTGTTGTTAGCAGTTACAGGAACTGAATATCCAATATCAGTATTGATATTATAAGTATCATATAATTTATCGAATGGAGCACCATTACCTACCTCAGCATAGTTCACTCTCAATTTACCGAAAGAAATAGCATCTGTGTTAAGTAATTTACTAAATACAAAACTAGTAGATACAGAAGGGTAATTAAAAGAACTATTGTCTTTTGGTAGTGTTGAGAAATGATCTCTACGGAATGTTCCATCTAAGTACACTATACCACCAAAACCAAGAGAAGCACTTGCATAAACGCCATCTACACCAATTTTTTGGGCTGTTTCCTGCGAGTTAGGCATACCATCTTTTGAGTTTGCAAGTGAGTATAGTCCAGGAATCACCAAACCACCACCTGTAGAAGAAGTCAATTTGTTAAACTCATTACGTCTAATGTTAGTACCCAATATACCAGAAATACTAATATTATCTGAAATGTTTCCATTGAAGTTAAACATCAAATCGTAGTTAGTCTCTGTAACTGTCAAATCTCTTCTCATATAACCTGAATCAACGCTGAAACGTCCAACTCCAAAGGCTGTAGGAACAGATCCAACTGCTCTACGCTCTTCTTGCTGCTCATTATAAGTATCAGTAGAAACTCTACCTGTAACACTTACCCAATCAGCAAGCTCATAATCTAATGATAAGTTACCGATAAAACGGCTTCTACCATCATTTTGATAGTTTTCATAACGTGTCCAGTATGGGTTATCCCAGAAAATTGGACTTGTACCTGGAGCAGAAGATCCTGGGTTCCATCCTATATTTCTCTTCGTATTCATATAGATAGATCGCTGGTCTTGAAGATCAACGTTGGTTTGCCACCATTGCTTCATATTACCAACAACGTTATCAGTATAACCAGTTGAGTTACGACCCACTGCATCAGTTTTAATATAGTTTGCAAAACCGCTAGCTGTCAATTTATCTGAAAGATCATAAGTACCACTAAAGGTAAAGTTATGTCTGTCTATCTGGCTATTAGGCATTAAACCTTTCTGATCCAATTTAGTGTAAGATAAACGGTATGAGCCGTTTTCCATCCCATTCGAAACAGATATAGAGTTAGTTAGTGTAACCGGAGTTTCAAAGAAAGTGATTGGTCCGTTTTTAGCTGCTACCCAAGGAGTCTTTTTAAGATAATTTGGCGATGCAGGATCAAAAGCATCCCACTGGTAGATATAAAGACCTGGATCAAATGAAGGACCATAAGATGCATCATCAAGATAATTTGACAATTGATCATCAACACCATCACCTGTAATATCTTCATAAGTAAATTGCTCACCACCATAACCAGCTCCATAACCATCTTGGTATTCAGAAAAAGTACTCTTATCAACAAAACCTACTTGTGCATTACTGTTAATAGTAACACCCATTCCTTTAGACTTGGTACCTTTTTTCGTGGTAATAATAATTACACCGTTTGCAGCACGTGAACCGTAAAGTGCAGATGCAGCAGCACCCTTAAGTACGTTTACAGACTCAATATCGTCTGGATTCACATCAGCAGCAGCATTTCCATAATCATAGTAGTTACCTGCAGATGAATTCTTTTGGTTTGCGTTGTTCGTATTTTGGTTGCTTATTGGCACACCATCAATAACGAATAAAGCTTGGTTGTCACCAGTTAAAGAAGTAATACCTCTAATAACTACGTTGGTAGAACCACCAAAGTTGTTGTTTCTTCTAACCTGAAGACCTGCAACCTTACCAGAAAGTCCGTTTGTAAAGTTAGTAGTCTTAATAGTAGATAAATCCTCCCCAGCAACTTGCTGAGTAGAATATCCTAATGATTGCTTCTCTCTTGAAATACCAAGAGCAGTTACAACCACTTCATCCAAGGCAGCACCTGCCTGCATGTTAACGTCCATCGTATTTGAGGCCCCAATTGCAATTTCTTGAGTCTCAAAACCTACATAACTATATATAAGTGTTTGTCCTTCTGCAGCTTCAATAGTATAATTACCATCAAAATCAGACTGCGTTCCAGTACTAGTACCTTTTATAATTATGTTAACTCCTGGAAGCGGCAAGCCCGTGTCATCGGCTACCGTTCCGGAAATCGTTTTTTCTTGTGCAAAAGCGAGCTGCACAATTAACACTAATAATAGTGTTAAAATTCCACTAAACTTTGTTTTCATTTTTTTGTTTGTTTGAATTAGCACACCAAAAGTGCCAATAAAATCTTACAATTCCAACTTTTAATGAAAGTAGATTATGAAAACTTTATCAAAAAGTTGTTTCAAAACCACCGTATTACGGCAAATTTTAAGTTAATGTTTTGCAAAGGCCTGATTTTCTGTATGTTTTCAGAAGACTCGAAAAACCTTTAACTTTTGAAGTAGCGGCTAAAAAAGATTAAAAAAATTACTATCGTTTATTAACAATTGGCTCAAAGTAGGAAAAGAATGCAGTTTTTGAGCTTTTCGGGAACAAATCGCTTGAAATATTTTTTTTATCATATTTGTTAAAAAAATACAGTAATTGTAAATTAGAACTGCTTATTTTAAAAGAACCCATCACACCTAATTATATAATCACAGATTATTTAACCGAGCTTTCTCCTTTAAACTGCTGAGAATTGCTTTTAAAAAGCACATTAAAAGTCGTTAGACTGCCATAACACCTAGTTATATATTGCTGTAAATCGATTTTGTCAGTTTCTCCCAATTTCTTATTCGAGTTTATCTTTTGCTCCATAACCCGAATCCTATCTCGCAACATTACTATTTTATGAAAAAACGTATCAATAGGAATTTCTTTTGATGACATACTGCTATCGGCTGGTTGTAAAATCAAACTCCCACCTTTCCACTTATCAGCGATGGGAACAATCTCACTGAATCCATTCCATTTTTTCAGAATATCGCGAAGACTCTTTTCAACTTCATAAAAGCTCACACTATCAACTTCATCTTCCGCAGCTTCTATAATCTCGAAATCATCATCTGTCGGAATGGTTTCCAGTCCATTTTCAATAAAAGTTACCCAATACATTTTTGCAGTGACGTTCGTTACTACCCCTTTTCCGTATTCGGGGTGATTTATACGTGAACCTATTCCTAAAATTTGTTTCATCGGTTTATTCTTTATTGTTTATTGTTATTGTTTATTGTTTATTGTTTATTGTTTATTGTTTATTGTTTATTGTAAAAATAGAAATTTTAGAATGGAAACACTTCGAAATACGAAACGGCATAAAACTAAAAAACCATCCGCCTTTCGAGGGATGGTTTCTTGGTCTATTAATAATCCAATCGCAAACTACTTTCATTGAAATTTCATACAAAGTCAATTTGCAATCCTACTTTATCTACATAGACTGCCAGTTTAGACTTTACTTTTCTTGCGATATAAAAATTGCCTTTTTTGGTTACATATATTAAGGTATAAAGAATCCGTTTTTAAATTATTTTCTAATCGATATAATTTAAGCCAAGTAAGCCTTGCACTCTTCAGCACATTTTCTACAGGCTTCGGCACAATCTTTACAATGTTGCGCCTGGTGTTTTGAACATTCGTCTGCACAAATCCCACAAACCTTGGCACAATACCTAACCAAATCATCTACTTCTTCAAAGCCAGTAGCCAAAAGTTGGTTTAGCGTACTACAAACTTCTGCACAAGCCTTGTCCGTCCGAATGCAAGTAACCATCATTTTTATATTTTCCTCATCGAGGCAAGCATCGGCACAATAGTTACAATGATTAATACAATTTCCTAGTGCGTGAATTAGTTTTTTGTTCCTCATAATATTTAGTTTTGAGATTAAAGTTACTAATTTCAACTACACCTTATTATTAAGGAAACTATAAAAGTCTCGAGAAAATCTTAATGTCCGCCATCCTTATGGTCATCAACCACCTGTGGGTCGCGATATTTACAGCAGTCATCAATACTTTCGTAAACACTCTCTTCGGCTGTCACAGCTTGTGTATCATGGCCGCTATCCGCAATGCTTTGTTGTATTTTTGTTAGATCTGTTTTCTTTTCGTTGTAGATTAATTTTAACTCATGTGTTTCCACATTCCAGATAGCAGATTTAACGCCTTTGGCTTGAACAGAAGCTTTTTCAATTCGCTCTTTGCACATTCCACAAACCCCATCTACTTCTATCGAAGCTTTGGCATTTCGGTTTTGGGCGAAGCTTGTAGCACTAATCAAAATTATTCCTAATATTAAAATTGCTTTTTTCATATTCTTCATATTTTTCATATTGTTTATTTTTATTGTTATTGATTATTCTTGGCGCACCCTGTTTTCCATTTAAAGTGTGTATTTATAACGTAGACACAGAGAACGCGAAAGATATTAATTTAATCTATACCTCAAACCTGCATAATACGAACTTCCAAAAATTGGCCCATAAACGTAGGTGGTATCAAAAGTTGAACCGAAAGGGTTATCACTTCCTATTATTGGGTTTTGCTGCTTTACATTCGTAATATTTTCTCCTCCAACATAGATTTCAAAATTTGAAGAAAATACCTTTGTCACCTGAGCGTTCAAAGTTGAAATACTAGGTGAAAATTCGGAAAGTCCAATAGTATTCAAATAACTTTCTGTTGAAGCAAATCGCTGCTCCCCAACAAAATTATAAGTCGCGTCAAATTTCCAATTGCCGCCTTTTGCAGTTTGATGTGTTTGAAAGGAAACATTCGTAAAAAAACGATGGTTTGGTGTTAATGGAGTTTGTTTTTTGCCACTTCTATAAGTAGTTTCCACATCGTAATATTTATAAGCAAGACGAATGTCTAAGTGTTGAAGTATTTTATAATTAAGTTCCGTTTGGAAATTATTTGAATAACTTTCTCCTTCTAAATTATAGAAATTGACTTCAGTAGGATTTTCAAAATCAACTACTATTTGGTTTTCGAAATCAGTTCTATAAAAATCAAAAGTCACATCTCCCCTTTTACCAAAGAGATTGAAACCCTGCATATAAGAAACTCCATAGTTCCACGCGATTTCAGGATCTAAACCATAAATTTCCCCACCATTACCCAAAATATTTAGGCTGCGTGATGAGGCAAAAAACTGTTGATTTTCAGTAAAAATATTCGCACTCCTTTTCCCTCTTCCCGCAGAAACGCGAAAAGCAGATCTGTCCCAAGGTGTATAGCGCAAATGGAAACGAGGTGTTAAGAAAGTCCCTAGCCTATTGTGTACATCTGCACGAATTCCAGCTGTAAAATTTAAGTCGCCCATATTATCAAAGTTGTATTCAAAAAATGCCCCAACAGAGTTTTCAACCCTGCTGAAATTTTCTGTCAACACCAACTCATCATAGTCATCATAGGTAGCACTCAAACCCATTTTTACTTTATGTCTAGAATCGCTGATAATTGAATTATAAAGCAAGTTTGCATACAAACTATTATGTTGAATATTGTAATCATTCAACCCAAAATAAGATTCTTGATCGTGATGACTGTACGCTAATTGTACGCCACCAGTTCGCCATGGAATATCCGGATTTACAAAACCAAATTTACCAGACGCCTCAAAACGTTGGGTTTTTATTTCACTCCCCCAAGCATTCATTTTTCCGCGATCTTTTTTAGGATCAAAAAAGCTTTCTCCAGTCTGCTTTTCATCATTTAAGTATCTAAAGTTCAAAAAACCCACGTAGCCGTTTTCTTGGTCGGTGTATTGCCATCGATTCATCAAGTTAACCTGCTTAATCAAAGGTGCGTCGAGAAAGGAATCATCGTTTTTATCAAATTCTGTATCACGCATATTCCCATGAAGATAAACCCCAGTACTCCATCGCTCAGAAACTTTAGTATTTAAATGAGTATTCAACTCCAAACGTCCGTTACCAGAGCCATAAGCATTTACAAAAAGTCGATCATCAGTCATTGGTTTCTGCAGTTCGGCATTAATTTGTCCCGCAATACTTTCATAACCATTTACTACACTTCCAGCACCTTTTGTAATCTGAATACTCTCCACCCAAGTTCCAGGAATAAAGCTCATTCCATAAGCTTGGGAAGCACCACGAACACTCGGCACATTTTCAGTTGTAACCATAATATACGGGCTGGTAAGCCCAAGCATTTTTATCTGTTTGGTTCCGGAAATAGCATCAGCAAAATTCACATCAATGGAAGGGTTTGTCTCAAAACTCTCTGCCAAGTTGCAACATGCCGCTTTTAAAAGCTCTCCACTGCTCACATTTATTACATTTTGTGATTCCAAAAAAGAACGCGAACTGGCTTTTTGGCGTGCCGAAACAGTAACCTCATCCAAATCGGCAGTAGATTGCAATGAATGTGTAATTCTCCTCGGCGAATTCACCGAAATAGTATCAGTTTTATACCCTATAAAACTGATTACCATTTTTTTATACTCAGGCTTATAGGCAATTTCAAAATTCCCGTCAAAATCGGTCACCGTTCCCACGGAGGTGTTAAGCCAATAAACGTTCGCGCCACCTAGTGGAACCTCTTCGGTATTGACCGTTTCAGCAATTGTACCCACTATTTTTTCCTGTGAAAGCACACAGAACGGAAGCAAGAGAGTAAGTATTAATATTCTTTTCATTTTAATATTTTTATAATGTTTTAAGTTCCAGGATTCAAGTTTCAACAAACTCTGAACACCTCTCACGTCTGAAATCTTATGTCTCACATCTATTTAATCAATTTTCGCACTTCTTAATCGCAGTGCATTGGTAATTACTGAAACCGAGCTAAAACTCATTGCCAACGCAGCAATCATTGGCGATAATAATATTCCGAAAACCGGATATAATACCCCAGCAGCAATTGGCACTCCAAGCGTGTTGTATATCAAAGCGAAAAACAGGTTTTGCTTGATATTTCGCATTACTTTTTCACTTAAATGAAAAGCTTTTACAATGCCGTGTAAATCGCCTTTTACCAAGGTAATCCCAGCGCTTTCAATCGCCACATCTGTTCCAGTTCCCATCGCGATACCTACATCACTTTTTGCCAAGGCAGGAGCATCGTTTATTCCGTCCCCGGCCATCGCTGCTTTTTTACCTTCAGAATGTAGTTTTTCAACCGCCGCTAATTTATCCTGTGGTAACATTTCGGCTTTAAAATCGGCTAGATTCAGTTCAGCGGCAACAGCTTTTGCAGTGTCGTGATTATCACCAGTAAGCATCATAACTTCAATTCCTTTATCCTGAAGTTCAGCAATTGCTTTTTTACTGTTTTCCTTTATTTTATCGGCAATCACCACATAGCCCACAGCCTTTCCATCTACAGAAAGCATCGGTACAGTCTTGCCTTTTTTCTGTTCTTCTGAAATTTTCTGTTGAAGTGTTTCAGAAATAACTGCACCAGCTTCCTCCATCATCTTTTCGTTTCCTAGCGCTAGTTTTTTACCGTTAACCGTTCCCGTCACACCCTTACCTGTAACCGAATTAAAGTTCGAAGTATTTAATATTTCGGTGTCTTTCTCCTTTCCGTATTTTACAGTAGCATCAGCCAATGGATGTTCACTGTTTTGATTTAAGGAAACAATATATTGAAGCACTTCTTCTTCCGAAAAACCTTCAGATGCACCCACTTTTTCTACTGAAGGCTTTCCTTCAGTAATAGTTCCGGTTTTATCAATTATCAAGACATCAATTTTATTTAAAGTTTCTAGAGACTCCGCATTCTTGATCAAAACTCCGTTTTGAGCTCCCTTTCCTACTCCAACCATTACGGACATTGGCGTAGCGAGCCCAAGTGCACAAGGACAAGCGATAATCAATACTGCGATGGCATTAACCAATGCATAAACATAAGCTGGCTCTGGCCCAAAAATCGACCAAACAATAAAGGTGATAACAGATATTAAAACCACGATCGGCACAAACCAGCCTGAGATTTTATCGGCGAGCTTCTGAATTGGTGCACGGCTTCTACTCGCCTTGTTTACCATTTCGATTATTTGGGAAAGCAAAGTATCATTACCCACTTTTTCAGCTTTCATAACAAATGTTTGCTTCCCGTTTATAGTTCCAGAACTCACCTCGTCACCTTTCGCTTTTGATACCGGAACTGGCTCACCACTAATCATCGATTCATCAACCGAGCTTTCACCTTCAAGAATACTTCCATCCACCGGAATTTTCTCTCCTGGTTTTACACGAAGTTTATCACCGACTTCAATTTTATCAATCGCAATGGTTTCTTCTTTACCATCGACAATTCTTACAGCTTTATTTGGTGCTAATTTCAGTAATTCCTTTACTGCGGAATTCGTTCTGTTGTGCGCTCGCGCTTCCAAAACTTGCCCCATCAAAACCAAGGTTAAAATAACTGCGGCCGACTCAAAATAAACGTGGACACTTCCAGATTCTGTCTTGAACTGCGCCGGAAAAAAGTCTGGAAAAAACATTCCAAAAACACTAAAAATCCAAGCTACTCCAGCACCAATCCCGATAAGCGTAAACATATTGAGATTCCAGGTTTTTATGGATTTATAGGCGCGCTCAAAGAACATCCAAGTTGCGTAAAACACTACTGGCAATGACAAGCCAAACTGTACCCAATTCCAATATTTCAAAGGCATTAAATCGTAGATCGGATTGTTGGGAATCATATCAGACATCGCAATCAAAAAGATTGGAATCGTAAATGCCAAGGCTAACCAAAACTTGTTGAGTAGCGATTTATAAGTTTTATTTTCTTCTGATTCATCCACTTCCTTTGGAACCAAGTCCATTCCACATTTTGGGCAAGCTCCAGGTTCATCACTCACCACTTCTGGATGCATTGGACAAGTGTACTGTGTTGGTGCTGAAGACGTTTTTGCCTCAGGCACTAAATCCATTCCACAAACGGGGCAATCACCAGGCTTGTCGTAGGTTTTTTCACCTTCGCAATGCATCGGACAATAATAGGTGCCAGAACCAGTTTGCTTGGCTCGTTTCTCTTCCTTTTTCTTTTTATGTTGCGCTGCAGCTTTGGTATCTCCAGGCATTGAGATACTATAACTTCCACCATCATCTTCTAGAGCTTTTTGAAAAACTTTCAATGGAACCACTTTCTCCACCTCAATAACAGCTTCTTCTTTCTCAAGATTAACTGAAGCATTGGAAACTCCTCTAACTTGGTTTAAAACTTTTTCTACATGACTACGACAACCATCGCAGGTCATCCCGTGTATTTTATAGATATGTTCTTCGGAGGTAGTTTCCGCACTTGAAGATAAATCTTGAACTGGCTGTTTCTCACTCCTCCCCTTGGGGGAGGTCGGGAGGGGACTTTCATCAGCCATGGATATATTATAACGCCCGCCATCATCTTCCAAGGCTTTCTGAAAAACTTCAAGAGGAACGTGATTTTCCATTTCAATGACTGCCTCAGCTTTCTCAAGGTTTACTGACGCATTGGAAACTCCTTTAACTTGGTTTAAAACTTGTTCTACGTGGCCACGACAGCCATTGCAAGTCATTCCATGTATTTTATAAATATATTTTTCGGAAAAAGTTTTTGCGCTTGGAACCAAATCCTGAGCCGGCAGTTTCTCACTCCTCCCCTTGGGGGAGGTCGGGAGGGGACTTTCATCAGCCATGGATATATTATAACGCCCGCCATCATCTTCCAAGGCTTTCTGAAAAACTTCAAGAGGAACGTGATTTTCCATTTCAATAACAGCTTCAGCTTTCTCAAGATCTACCGATGCTTTTGAAACACCTTCAACTTGATTTAAAATCTGCTCTACGTGGCCTCGGCAGCCATTGCAGGTCATTCCGTGTATTTTATATGTATGTGTCATTTTAGACATGAGTTTTTAAGTTTCAGACGGAAGATAATTGATATTTTATCATCCCAGCTATTTTTACATTTCAACATAATTTAAAATCGAACTGAAAGTCCACCACCAGCACCAAAACGGCTGTCGTAACTTGCCATTAGAGAAAAATCCCTTGACAGAAAATATTCCAGTCCGGCGTTCCAAGTTAATTCATCTCCGTAATCAATTCCTATTGGTAAATCATCTACTATTCCGAAGTCTGCTTGATATTCAATTCGTCCACTAAGCATAGTTCTTGGGAAAACCATAAACTCACGAGTAAGTCCAATTTGTGGGCGTAATTTACTATCGACGCGCACATCTAAATTAAACATATATGGAGTAAAATATCTAACCCCAACTACCGCTGTGGTTGTTAGCTCATCCAAACTATCCTCATTTTCACTTTCAACATTAACGCCACCAAAAACCCTAAAATAATCGTGTAAATATCGCTCGTAGGTGATTTCCGCTTCTATGTTTTCATTCCAGCCATATTCAGCCATTAGGTTAAACTGGTTTCTTAAATTGGACGAAGTCAGGTTTACTTCAGTCATATGTGAAGCAACATCTGCCGACCCCCAGGTGTAAAAATGATTGGCTTCATTCATTAATTTCGAAACTGGATATGCCTTCATTCTTGGGTCTCGAGGTGTGTCATAACTAATAACGCGCGACATTCCGCCCATCATATGGTATAGCACATGACAATGGAAAAACCAATCGCCATAGGTGTCGCCATAAAACTCAATTGTCACCTCTTTCATTGGTGGAACATTCACGGTATGCTTTAGTGGAGAATAATCACCATTCTCGTTGATTACTCTAAAAAAGTGACCGTGAAGATGCATTGGATGGTGCATCATCGTCAGGTTGTTTAAAGTAATTCTAGTTACCTCATCACCTTTAATCTTAATATTATCACTTTCCGAAAGCGGCACTCCATTTATGCTCCATATATAACGATTCATATTACCAGTAAGGTTCAAAAGTATTTCGGTAACGGGTATATCCTTGGAGTAAGCTGTCTTTACAGGCGACTTCAAATAATCGTAATTATACTCTGAATTCATCCCCATTTCGTGCATTCCCTCCATATTTGAGTCTTTCATTTGCGTTTCATCAGTCTTCGTCTTATTCATCTTAGAATGAACCATTTCCATTGAATCTTTGGGCATCTTCATTTCGGAATGATCCATATCAGAATCGTCCATCTCCATATCATCCATACCGTTCATTCCGTATTTATCTTTCATTTCATAACGCTCATCTTTCTTAGGGTTGAATTTAATCGCAGGAGCCCCCATTTTCATCTTCATTTTCGCCATTTTCTTCATCATGGCAATCTTATCTGGTTTTTCAGTAATTGGAGCTGTAATAACTTCACCTTTTCCTAGGTACGCCTTTGCTGTACCAGAACCATCCTGGGCCATCGCTCTAAACTCCAGTTTTCCATTTTGTGGAATATTTACAATAAAATCATATGTTTCGGCTATCGCAATAAAGGTTTTGTTTCTTTTAATGGGAGCAACATCTTTACCGTCCGCAGATACTAACAGCGGAGAGTCTCCTCCAAAAGTCAACCAAAATTGAGTCGAGGAAGACCCGTTTATTATTCGCAAACGCACTTTTTCGCCAGGTAGGAATTCGGGATACTCCCCATCCTGTTTTCCATTGATCAGAAATGCAGCATAATAAATATCGGCTATATCTGCACCCTCCATTCTTTGTCTCCAAAAGTTGAGTTGTGCACCCAAGGCTCCACGTGAAATCACTTTGTTTAACGGCGTAGAAGTTCCTTTCTTGATACCATACCAATCACTACCTCGCTTAAGCGTTCGCATAACATTGTTTGGTTTTTCGTTTGTCCAATCTGACAAAACAAGAACCAATTCCTTATCATAATCCAAAGTCTTTTTCTTAGGTTGGATTATGATAGAGCCAAAAACTCCACTTTGCTCCTGAAGCATTGTATGGGAGTGATACCAGTATGTTCCAGATTGATTTATAGGAAATTTATATGTAAAAGTAGTTCCAGCTTTTATAGGTGGAGTGGTAAGGTAAGGCACACCGTCCATAAAGTTAGGTAAAATCATTCCGTGCCAATGCACGGATGTTTCCACATCCATTTTATTGGTAACATGAATAACGGCTTGTTCACCTTCTGTAAATTCAAGCGTTGGTCCTGGAATACTTCCGTTAATGGTCATCCCCATCACTTCCTTACCAGCAAAATTTACTTTTTGTTTTTCGATTGTGAGCGAATATTCACGAATGGTTCTTTCTTCATTTTCCTGTGAATAGGAGTAATTTAGAAAAGCCAGATTCATGAATATGACTATAGTTATTAAGTATTTCATTTTTAAGATTTGATTAATATGAAAAATAACTCCTAAGAAAAATGGAGTTTTATTCATTAGATACCTGCCAAAGTTCATCCTGAGCGGAGTCGAAGGGCAGAGGTATAAATCAAATCAGGAAAGTCTCGTACAGAATATTGAGATCCTGTTCGAGTGGTGGCGGATTATAATCCGCGAAGAAGGTTTTGTCTGTGGAAGCTATTTCAACTTCCTGCAATACAAATACAGAAACGAAAGTCGCCGCAAAAGTTTTATTGAGTTTTAAATCAAAAGAAGCCTTTGCAAAGTTATCGTCGGTTTGTATTTTGGTGATATGGTTTTTACAGCAATCATGATCCTCTGGAATAGACTCTTCATCACCACAACCTGAAACAGTAGTATCTGCGTCCATTCCACAAGAAAGATGTTTTTCGCCTAAAGTAACTTCAGACATCATTTCCGTTCCGCCACAAAAATGTTGCGCATAAGCAAGGCCAGAGCTGCTGGTAAGCATTAATAAGGAAAGGAATATGGAAATAGCTTTTTTCACTTCACCGCAAAAATACGAATATTAATTAAAAGACCGATAGACCAATTAGTTGATAAGATTAAAAGTGATAGACAGAGCATATTAAAGGCTCTGTCTACTTCTTAATAAAATTCGATTTCTAATTATCTGATTTCAGCATCTACTCTACCGCATTTTAGCATTTTATCGCCAAAATAAGGGTTTAGGATATCTCTACTGGTACTGATCCAAGAAGCTCCTTTATTATCAAAAGCCATCGGACAATATTGTTTGTAGACAGTTCCAGATTTTAAAGCACCTTGTAACATCGTTTCTACACCAGCACTCAATGCTTCAAAATTTTCACGTTGTACGCTTATATCATCTGAATCTGCCATGGCTGAAACAGCATTTTGAGTTGCGTCGTCTACTTCCAATTCTTTAAGTAGTGCGTCCAATTTTGAAGACTCAGTAGCAGTTTTCTCAGCATCGGTATTCACCAAAGCGCCTTCAACCTGCAAGTACTGCTCAAAAGCAGCTTCAACCTTTGGATTGTTAAATTCGGCTTCAGTCTCTGCCACTTTATATGGCTCATCGGCACCTGCAGTATTATCCACAGTAACTACTTCCGGCTCTGTTTGTTTTGAATTGTCTTTACACGATGTAAAAGCTATAGCGA
This sequence comes from Aequorivita sp., assembly GCA_052105975.1. Lineage (GTDB taxonomy): Bacteria > Bacteroidota > Bacteroidia > Flavobacteriales > Flavobacteriaceae > Aequorivita. The sequence goes on from JBQEAY010000006.1 coordinate 140,674, forward strand.
TTATAGCCAAGAAAACAATAGATAGGTTTTTCATTTTATAAGAAATTTAGATTTTCAAAGATATCAAAAATTCATTTGGTTTTAAACTTCTGAAAATAAAAGGCTGGAAGTAAAATAAGTAAGAAAAGAGGTTGAATAAGAAATCGGCGTACATAGAACAAAATAAAGTGGGTTTGAGTACCTTCAGAATTGAAGATAATAAAACTAAAAACCATAAAAAGCACTACGAACAAAAGAATATAAAGTATAGCAGATAACTTGATGACATCCTTATCTCTAAAAACCAACCACAAAATAGCAAATGAGATAAGTGTATTTAACAAAAAGCGAAGCACAATACCTGTTTGAAGCTTAAATGTGTCCATTTCTGGAAGCGGATTGCTTTTATAATCCATTTTAAAAAAATCTAAAAGTGGATCATAAAATAAGCTGTCTTCATAGGTACGGATAAGAACCAAAAGACCGGCAAGAAGAATAATTCCTGATATTTTCAAAGCTCTTTTCATTCTGAAATTTTCGGCTTTAACATTCTCACCCAAACCATCCACAATACAAAGACCATCCCATAAATAATCCCTGGAAAAATAACGGAATGTAGAAGATTTTCATACTCAGGAAACTTATATAAGGCAACCACTAAAATTGCTATCCGCAAAATATTAACCACATAGATTAACACTGCTCCTGCAAGAAGAAACAACAATGTTTTTTTAAAACTTTCCGCAAAAGCGATAATAAATGAAACGAATAATATAACTACACTAATGGAATTGCATCCCTCAACAATACTCACGGAGTAATCATTGTCAATAGTCAACAACATTCCGCCACCCAACTTATGCGGCGTTAAGAGCGCGCTATAACCAAAGCCATCAAGCACTGCCCCACTCTGCCTAGCAACTAAATTGGTGAAAAAATCTGGAAAATAGCCGGATTTGGCCGATGCTTTTAAATAAAGCGCATACAGAATACTAAGTACTAAATAAGTCCCCAAAAAGAGCACCACAAAACGAACAACTGTTTTATACTTTTTAAAAAGTTCCTTCAATGATCAAAATTTATTAACTGGTTTTCAGTTGTTTGTAGTTCAAATTATAAGAGTTCGCTTTTGTTTTTAACAAAAATACAGTATTTGTGGTAGCGAGTTTGTGAAGCTTTTAAAATACTTTTGTGAAAGTAACTAATAATTAAAAAGATCGCTATGCCTTTTACACATTTAAAACCAAAAGTAAGTACTATTTTGGCAAACGAGCGCGAAAGCATGGAACAACGCTTAAAAGAAGTCTGCGAGCTGCTACAAACCACCGTGGGTTATTACGACTGGGTTGGTTTCTACTTCGCGAATGAATCGGAAAAAACACTTCATTTAAAGGCATTCGCTGGTGAACCAACAGAACACACAGTCATTCCTTTTGGAAAAGGGATTTGCGGTCAAGTGGCAGTTTCAAACAAGAATTTTGTAGTATCAGATGTAAAAGCACAAGACAATTACATTGCTTGTGGTATTACTGTGAAAGCTGAAATTGTAGTTCCATTGTTTAAAAACAGAAAGAATATTGGGCAAATCGATATCGATTCGCACGTGGAAGATCCGTTTTCTGAAGAAGACGAACGGTTTTTGGAATGGCTCAATTCAGAGGTTGCAAAAATTGTCTCCCTAACCCCCTGAGGGGGAACTCTTACTCAGTTCCAATAAAAAAACTTCATAGAACTTTTTCCATAACAGTGATTCCCCCTCGGGGGCCCTAGGGGGATTACATCCCCGTTCTAATCGCCTCTACAGGATCTAATTTTGAAGCCGAAATTGCTGGAAGAATCCCAGAAATCAAACCGATAGCAGCACTAATTGCAGTACCGATAAACATATTCCAAGGAGACAGCACGAATTCAAAATCGCCCGTAAATTGAGATGCGAGAATGGAAACGATAAACACCAAAAACAATCCAATTAAGCCCCCAATTACCGCAAGAATCACTGCCTCAAATAAAAATTGAAACAGAATAAATTTGTTCTTTGCACCCAAGGATTTCTGAATACCAATTAAATTAGTTCGTTCTTTTACACTAACGAACATAATATTGGCAATCCCGAAGCCACCTACAAGTAGTGAAAATCCACTTATTATAAGGCCAATAATATTCATGCTTCCAGTAATATTATCAACCAAATCTGCAAAGCCTTGCAATTGATTTATAAAAAAATTGTCTATCTCATCAGGCTTCAGGCCTCGCTTTATACGTAGTTGCTGGGTTAGCATAGCAATAAATTCATCATTATCGGCCCCCTTTTCTGGCTTAACCACAATCTGTGGGAATGTGCTTTTATTATTATCGCCATAAAGTCTTCTAACCACATTCACAGGCATCCAAACAGAAGTATCTTTAGAACCCCCAAACAGGCTGGTCCCTTCTTTTTCCAAAACACCAATCACCTTGAACTTCCTTCCGTAAATCCTGACTACCTTTCCAATAGCATTCGCCGAACCTCCGAACAACTGATTTGCAATTTCATCACCTAAGACGACAACCATTGCTCCGCTATTTGATTCGGATCCATTAAAAAACCGACCTTCAGCTAATTTTAGCGATTCTATATAATAATAACTCTCGGTAACCGCGCCAATGGGAACATTATCTACCTGCTTGTCTTCGTATTTAACACTTTCATTAGGTACGCCCAAAGTAAAAGTAGCCTCGGCTAAATTGGGAGTATTGCGTTCAATATATTGATATTCATCAAAGGTCACATCTGGAAACTGCTGCCATTTCCAACGTGGAACTTCAGTAGGTCCAAATTTAAAACGCATAACAATGATAGTACTGTTATCCAACCCACTCATACTCCCTTGAATTTCCTTTTTTAAGGAATCTACTGCTGCCAGTACCGCAATGATTGAAAAGATACCAATGGTTACCCCTACCAATGAAAGAAACGTACGTAACTTATTGTTGCGCAGCGCATTGATTGCAAAATTAAAACTCTCCTTTAAAACACGAAGATAGATTAGCATTTAGGGTTTTGGTTTACGGTTATGGGTTTTTAAATCATGCATTCTAAACATTTCAACTTGCAAAATACAAACTCATTCTGAAAGGTTGATAAATTTATAAAAAGTAAGACGTTTTCTATATGCTTATGTTACAAATTTACTATTCAATTATGTACTTTTGCACCTTAATTTTTCATAATGAACAATTCCAAAAAAATTACGTCCGCTTTGATCTCTGTTTTTAACAAAGAAGGCTTAGGTCCAATAGTTAAAAAACTGCACGAACAAAACGTGAAAATTTACTCCACAGGAGGCACACAAAAATTTATCAACGACCTTGGAATCGAGGTTATTGCTGTTGAAGACATAACGGATTACCCTTCCATTTTGGGCGGCCGTGTTAAAACACTTCATCCAAAAGTTTTTGGTGGAATTTTAAACCGTCAAGACAACGAAAATGATGTTGCTGAAATGGCAGAATACAACATACCTCAGCTAGATGCTGTGATTGTGGATTTATATCCTTTTGAAAAAACTGTTGCTTCGGGCGCTTCGGAAGCAGATATCATTGAAAAAATTGATATCGGTGGAATTTCACTAATCCGTGCAGCTGCAAAAAACTTCAAGGATACGGTCTGCGTTTCTTCCGTTGAAGACTACGCTGAATTTTTAGAGATACTTTCAGAAAACAATGGAGAAATCTCCCTGAAAGACCGCAAACGTTTTGCTGCAAAATCTTTCAATGTTTCTTCAAACTACGATACTGCAATTTTCAACTATTTCAATACCGAAGAAAATCTTCCAGCTTTCAAAATAAGTGAAACTAATGGGCAGGAGCTTCGTTATGGCGAAAATCCACACCAAAAAGGGTTTTTCTATGGGAATTTTGATGAAATGTTCACCAAACTTCACGGTAAAGAATTGAGCTACAACAATCTTTTAGATGTTGATGCCGCCGTAAACTTAATGAACGAATTTAAAGGAGATGAACCAACCTTCGCCATATTAAAACACAATAATGCCTGCGGAATTGCACAACGCGAAACTGTACAACAAGCATATATGGCAGCATTGGCTGGTGATCCTGTTTCGGCTTTTGGCGGGGTCTTGATTAGCAATGTTGAAATTGATGAAGCAACTGCAAATGACATCCACAGTCTTTTCTGCGAAGTTGTAATCGCTCCTTCTTTTTCTGGAAAAGCTGAAAAAGTTTTAAAAGGGAAAAAGAATAGAATTTTATTGATTCAAAAAGAAGCGGAACTTCCTACAACTTCAGTTAGAACTTGTTTAAACGGAGTTTTGGTTCAGGACAAGGACAATATTACAGACACTACTGAAATTTTAACGCAGGCAACAAACAATAAACCTAATTCGGAAGAGTTAGAAGACCTGTTGTTCGCTTCAAAAATTTGTAAGCACACAAAGTCAAATACAATTGTTTTAGCAAAGGGAAAACAACTTTGTGCTAGTGGAACCGGCCAAACCAGTCGTGTAGACGCATTAAGACAAGCAATTGACAAAGCAAAAGCCTTTGAATTTAACCTAGAAGGAGCCGTGATGGCAAGCGATGCTTTTTTCCCGTTTCCGGATTGTGTGGAAATAGCGGACAATGCAGGAATAACTGCGGTAATCCAACCTGGAGGCTCTATAAAAGATGAACTGAGCGTGGACTATTGTAATGCTCATGATATGGCGATGGTATTTACCGGAACACGTCACTTCAAGCATTAAATTTTATTACATTTGTTAAACCCGAAACCTAACGCCTTAACTATCAACACCACGAATACTAAACTATGGGATTTTTTGACTTCCTGACTGAAGAAATAGCTATTGACCTTGGTACCGCAAATACCCTTATAATTCACAACGACAAAGTTGTTGTGGATGCCCCATCTATCGTTGCACGCGACCGTACAACCGGAAAAATTATTGCCGTTGGCCGTGAAGCGTCATTGATGCAAGGAAAAACGCACGAAAACATAAAAACTATTCGCCCATTAAAAGACGGTGTAATTGCCGATTTTGATGCGAGTGAAAAGATGATAAATATGTTTATCAGCGACATTCCCGCGCTTAAGAAGAAATGGCTAAAACCTTCATTGAGAATGGTTATTTGTATTCCTAGTGGAATTACAGAAGTGGAAATGCGCGCGGTAAAGGAAAGTGCTGAACGCGTTAATGGTAAGGAAGTTTACCTTATTCACGAACCTATGGCAGCAGCTATAGGTATTGGGGTTGATATTATGCAACCAAAAGGTAATATGGTTGTAGATATAGGAGGTGGAACTACGGAAATTGCTGTAATAGCTCTTGGCGGAATTGTTTGTGACAAGTCTGTAAAGATTGCAGGAGACGTTTTTACCAATGACATTGTTTATTATATGCGAACTCAGCATAACCTTTATATTGGTGAGAGAACTGCTGAAAAAATTAAAATACAAATTGGTGCTGCCACTGAAGACCTAGAACTTCCTCCAGACGAAATGGACGTACAAGGACGTGATTTGCTAACTGGTAAACCAAAACAAGTACAAACTTCTTACAGAGAGATTGCAAAAGCACTAGACAAGTCTATTCTCCGTATTGAAGATGCAGTAATGGAAACACTTTCTCAAACTCCACCTGAACTCGCAGCCGATATATACAACACTGGAATTTACCTTGCAGGTGGTGGCTCTATGCTTCGCGGCCTTGATAAAAGACTTTCACAAAAGACAGACCTTCCAGTTTATATCGCTGAAGATCCGTTGAGAGCTGTTGTACGTGGAACAGGAATCTGTTTAAAAAACCTAGGTAAATTTAAAAGTGTATTGATAAAATAAATTTTGAAAGCCGTTCCTACCGGCCAAAATAAATTAAAAAAATCAAAAGAAAACAGTCACCCGTTTATGACGTTGCTCGCATAAGAAAGCAGAATATTTTAACCCCACAAAGCAATGCAACAGATTATATTTTTCTTTATACGGAATAAAAACTTCCTGTTGTTTGCCTTGCTTTTTACTGTTTCGGTTGCACTTACCATTCAGACACATAATTATCACAACGACAAGTTTATAAGCTCCGCAAATTTTCTAACTGGAGGAGTGTATACTTTCAAAAATAATATAACCGATTATTTTTCACTTAGAACAGAAAATGACCAACTACTCGATGAAAATCTGTTGTTAAGAAAAAAGTTGGATCAGTTAAAAGCTATTGCTCCACCAATCCCTGATAGTACCGTTCTTCCTAATAAATTCGAATATTTTGCTGCGAGAGTCATCAACAATAATTACGCAAACACCAAAAACCAACTTACTCTAGACAAGGGAAGGAAAGATGGTATAACCATTGATTTAGGTGCGATTTCTTCAAAAGGACTTGTGGGTATTGTAAGTGATATTTCACAAAATTATTCAACAGTTCAATCAATACTAAATACAAAGAGTAGGATTAATGCCAAAATGAAAAAGTCGAGCCATTTTGGGTCGCTTATTTGGAACACAAAAGATCCTAACGTAGTCCAATTGATTGATATTCCGAGATTGGCAGACATTGAGAAAGGAGATACAATTGTAACCGGTGGTAGATCTACCATTTTTCCCGAAGGGATATTAATTGGCGCAGTTAAGGATTTCCACTTAGATCAAGACGACAACTATTATTACGTAAACATTGAGCTTTTCAATGATATGACAAGCTTGGAACACGTTTATTTAATAGAAAATAACGACGCTCAGGAGATTATGGAACTGGAAAAAGGAGTTGAAGATGCAAAGTAATGATATTTTCATAAATATTGTCCGTTTTATAGTTCTGGTATTCCTTCAAGTTCTGATACTTAACAACATCAATCTTGCGGGTTTTATAAACCCATATCTCTACATCATCTTTATTTTACTTTATCCATTGGATGGCAACAAAGGACTCTTGATATTTTTGAGTTTCCTATTGGGACTTTCCGTAGATATTTTTGAAGATTCTGGTGGCGTTCATGCCGCAGCCTGTGCTTTTATTGCCTATATAAGACCAGTAGTGTTAAAGTACTCCTTTGGTGTAAGCTATGAATACAATAGCGTCAAAATCAGGAAAGCAGATCCAATGGAAAGATTCACTTATATTGCTTCCTTAGTATTTATGCATCATTTCATTATGTTTTCTTTGGAAATTTTCAACGTTGACCACATACTTTTACTATTAAAATCTACGTTGTTTTCAGGAATATTCACCATAGTTTTGATTATAAGTACACTAGTATTGTTTAACCGAAAGCCCAGATGAGAAAAATCATACTTATAGCATTGGTTTTGATCAGCGGCCTCCTATTTACCGCTCGGCTTTTCTATTTACAAGTGTATGGAGGAACTACAGATTCGCTCTCACAAAACAGTGCGATTAAAGTAATGTATGACTTTCCGCAACGCGGGTATATGTTTGATAGAAATGAAGAGTTGCTTGTTTCAAACCAGCCTTCTTATGATGTTATGGTAATCCCCAGAGATGTCAAGCCATTAGATACATTGGAGTTTTGTAGATTACTTAAAATCACAAAGGACGATTTCAAAGAGATTCTTCGCAAGGCACGTGTTTACTCGCCAAGGCTTCCATCCGTAGTGCTACCCCAATTGAATAAAGCTGATTACGCTTCTCTCTCCGAGAAAATGTATAAGTACAAAGGATTTTATATTCAGCGCCGTTCCCTTCGGGATTATCAAGTAAATCATTCCGCCAACATAATGGGCTACATCGCTGAAGTAAATGATGCAACCATTGAGAAAAACCCTTATTACCAAATGGGGGAACTTATTGGTACTGCCGGAGTGGAAAAAGAATATGAAGACGTTCTCCGTGGAAAAAAGGGTGTGAAATACATTCAAAAAGACCGTTTCAACCGGGAAATTGGTCCGTATAAGGATGGAGTTTTCGACACCTTACCCATAAGAGGAAAGGACATTCAATTGACTATTGATGCCGCGCTTCAAAAATACGGCACCGAATTAATGGTCCATAAAAGAGGTGGAATTGTAGCCATTGAACCTTCCACGGGAGAAATTCTCGCTCTTGTATCTGCACCAAATTACGATCCAGGATTACTGGTAGGACGAGACCGATCAAAAAACTTTACAAAACTATGGTATGATACTATTTCCAAACCATTATACGATAGAGGTTTGATGGGGGAATATCCACCGGGATCACCCTTTAAAACCTTAACGGGCCTTATTGCCCTCCAAGAGAACGTAATTGGAGTTAATGAGACTATAAACTGTCCGGGAGGTTATTATTATAATGGAAGAAGGTTAATGAAATGTCACGGAGCTCATGGCGCTACCGCTATGATACATGGAATTGCACAGTCCTGTAATACCTATTTTGCTGCTCTATACAGAAGATCTATAGACAAATACGACACGCCACAAGAAGGTACAGATCACTGGAAAGCACATTTATCCAGTTTTGGCTTAGGTGATTTCTTGGGTTATGATTTACCCAGCGGAAAAAGAGGATTTATACCCGATTCAGAATTTTACAATCGTTTTTATAATTATCCAAAATACAAATGGTTTTCAACTGCTACGATCTCAAACTCCATTGGTCAGGGAGAAATATCTCTTACTCCTATCCAAATGGCTAACTTTACAGCCACCATTGCAAACCGAGGATGGTATTACACCCCGCATATCATTAAAAATATTATAGGACCAGACACTATTCCAGAGAATTTTAAGCAGAAGCATCATACCACTATAGAACCCAAATATTTCGAACCAGTTGTAGAGGGAATGGCCGCAGTATATGAACATGGAACGGCATCCTATCTTCGAATACCAGGAATCGAAATCTGCGGTAAGACGGGTACCGCTGAAAATTTCACTAAAATTGATGGTAAACGTGTCCAACTTACCGATCACTCCATTTTTGTAGCTTTTGCACCTAAGGACGATCCGAAAATTGCAATTGCAGTTTTTGTTGAAAATGGATATTGGGGTTCACGTTGGGCAGGAAGAATTGCCGGTCTTATGATCGAAAAATATCTGAAAGGTGAAATAACCCGAACTGATATGGAAAAATATATACTTGAAGGAAGCTTGGAGGACGAATATGCCAAACCATACAGTGGAAAACCTTTTTCAATAAATCGATAATGACGGGAAGGAAAAGTTACGTTCGCTTTGATTGGTTGATGATATTTATGTATCTCGCCTTGGTTTCTATGGGATGGGTCAATATATACTCCGCTTCACTAAGTGAAACCGCCCAAGGCTATTTCGACTTTACGCAAATCTATGGCAAGCAAATGATGTGGATAGGGCTGAGCTTCGTCCTCATTATCTTCGTACTCGCCATTGAATCTAAATTTTATGAACGTTTTGCCAGCGTTATCTACATTGTCTCTTTGGTATCTCTTTTAGGCCTGTTTGTCTTTGGTAGAACTATTGCTGGGACCACTGCGTGGTATGACTTTGGAGGATTCAGTATACAACCAAGTGAATTTGCCAAAGCTGCCACCGCCCTTGCACTTGCAAAATACGTGAGTGATATTCAAACAGATATGCACGATTTTAAAAATCAGGTTGGCGCATTGATTATCCTCGCTCTACCAGTAATTTTAATTATGCTGCAGCCCGACCCCGGAAGTGTGTTAGTTTACGCAGCCTTTGTCTTCCCGCTATACCGAGAAGGTTTGCATGGGGTTTACCTGCTCTTAGGACTCTTTGCCGCCGTTATCTTTGTATCAACCCTTGCCTTCGGCTCTATTTGGGTGGCTGTGGGGGTCTTACTGATAACAGGTATTATATTTTTTCGAAATAGAAAAAAGAGACCCAATATTATAAAATATATTTTTATTGCTGCTAGCAGTATCGCTTTGACCTTTTCAGTAAGTTATATATTCAATAACGTTTTTAAACAACACCACCGCGATCGATTCAACATAGTTTTAGGTAAGGAAGTAGATTCTAGAGGTATAGGATATAACACGCATCAGAGTGAAATTGCAATAAGTAATGGTGGTTGGCTTGGAAAAGGCTGGACAGAGGGAACACAGACTAAAGGTAATTTTGTGCCAGAACAACATACAGATTATATTTTTAGTACTGTAGGAGAAGAATGGGGCTTTTTAGGCAGTATGGTTGTAGTCTTGCTATTCGTTGGCTTAATCCTCAGGATTATTTATAAGTCCGAAAAACAAAAAAATCAATTTGGAAGAGTTTATGGCTATAGTGTAGCCGCCATTCTTTTTCTTCACTTTTTTGTGAATATTGGGATGGTAACTGGAATTTTCCCTACCGTTGGAATCCCGCTACCCTTCTTTAGTTATGGAGGTTCAGCTTTATGGGGCTTTACTATACTGCTATTTATTTTCGTGAAATTAGACGCTTCGAATTTTAATTATACGTAGGGACAGGTGCGGTACGGACAGGTTAGGCACGGACAGGTCGCGACCTGTCCCTACTTCCTACCCCACGCTTTTAGATCAATCGTCCGCTCCATTTTGTCCTCTACGGAATCTGGCAGATTAGGGAAAAAATCGATTCCGGTTTTTGCCTCAATTTCATCTATTGAAACTGCGTATTCATAAAAAGATTTTTCAGAAGGCTTATTAGGAATTAAAAACGCGATAGCTTTATGTTTACCATCCGTAATATCAACAACAATTTTATAAAATTCATCGGAAACTGAAACATTTTCATAGCCGATGGTTTTCATATTTCCTGTTAGTACACCTCCAGTCACTACATAAACACCATCGTACTTATCCGCCCAATATCGAACTTTCTGTTCTAATCGATTCCAAATACCAGCATTAAACTCTCGGTCTTGCGGACTTATATTACTTGTTAAGAAAGTTTCATTATAGGCATCATGAGAATATTTCCTATCTCCTGCCGGACACAGATGGCCCCGATCGTAACCTGAGTTTTTATAATTACGCCAATCAGCAGAACCGGTTGTCACGCTTGGATCTTCATTAAAATAGGGTCTGTCAAAATTATTTCTGGAAAGATCACTTTGTCTTAATTCATAAGCAACCCATTCCGACTGCTCGTGTTCTTCCGAATAGGAAAATGTATAAGCATCATGCGTCACAATAGCACCAGTGGTGGAAACGGGCAGAAAAGAATCATCAAACTCGTCGGAATGACCTCGCGATGTGTTTGAGGTTTTTGATGATGGATTAGTATCGTTGCCTACAAAGTCTTCGGCATAATAGAGCCCAACTGTTACAATAAGAATTACTAATGGGTAAATGTATTTTCGGTTCATGCTGCAAATATAAGAGAAAGGAACTAAGGGCTGAATAACTAATATATATTCGGATTTATTTTAATCATTAGGGCCTAAATCCATTACTCATGGTAGAAGCATTATAACACATTCTCCAAAACCAAAGCAGCCTTTTGAATTATATCTCCTGTACGGACAGGGCGCGACCTGTACCAATCCACAGGCACATCCATAGGACAGGTCGCGACCTGCCCCTACCCACGCACATCCATCGCATCACGCAGCGCATTACCAATCAACATAAAAGCTGTTACTAAACTCATAATAGCTAACCCAGGAATTAGCGCCAAGAATGGCTTTCCTAAGATGATGTAAGCGTAGTGATCTTTAATAATCCCACCCCAACTAGGCATTGGTGGCTGAGCACCGATTCCAAGAAATGAAAGTCCACTTTCAATGAGGATCGCTCCGGCAAAGTTAGCCGCAGAAATAATGATTACTGGTGCCATACTGTTGGGTAAAATATGTTTAACGATGATTCTAAAATCATTAAAGCCCAAAGCTCTTGCTGCAGTAACAAACTGCATTTGTTTTACGCCCATAACCTGTCCACGAACCACACGGGCAACTTCTACCCACATTGTGAGCCCAACTGCTATAAAAACCTGCCAAAATCCCTTTCCTAGGGCCAAAGTAATTGCTATTACCAAAAGCAAGGTTGGGATTGACCAAGTAACGTTTATAAGCCACATAATTGCAGCATCTACCTTTCCTCCATAATAGCCTGCAATTGCGCCCATAGTAATTCCTATAACTAGAGAAATAAATACCGCTACAAAACCGATAGCGAGGGAAATTCTAATGCCTATCAGCATTCTACTCAAGAGATCGCGTCCATACTTGTCAGTTCCTAGCAGGAATGTCTTGTCAGAAATATATTTCTGAGGAATTTCACTTATTGAAGAAGCTTCTGGAAAAAGAGAAAGTTCGTAATCCTTCTGAAGTCCTTCAGCTGCATCTGAAGTGTATTCGGTAATCTCAATAGAATTCTCATTCAAAGAAAAATTTGAAATAGGAATTTCCGTATCGGCATTCTTTTTTCCGAAGAAGAAAACTGATAACATATTTTGCTCTTCAACTGCAGCGGGAATCGATAGCATCTTTACGGAAAACCCAGGATTTTTGGAATGTATGGAAAGATGCATTTGGTTTGCATTCTGAGAATTATCAGGAGCCAATGCATAAGCAAAAATGGCTAGGAGCACACAAAGAATCAAAAATCCGAAACTAAAAACGCCCCAAAAGTTCTTTTTAAACTTTTGGAGCGCAATTTTTGATAATGAGGTGGATTTTTTCACACTCCAAATTTACTTAAAAATCTAGTGTTAGTGCACAAAAAAAACCTACAAGCTTTTCCATTGTCCTTCGAAGCTTTTTTAGCGAAGGAGGAAAACCTTGTAGGTTAGATATAATTTAATAACTCATCCTCTTTGGGAAGGTTCGTAGTGATCCTAATTTTTAAGGTCCGCCACTTTCTTGGCTTTAATATTGTTCAGCTTTAAGTCTTCAAGAATATGTATTGCCTCCTCAACATATATATCCTTACTCAAGTTTTTGTGCCATCTTTTGCGCTTTTCAGCTAAGGTTGTGTCTTGTTTCATTAATGCCACTTCGTATGGCAAGGATTCAAATTTCAAATGATTGTTATATTTATTAATTGAATCAAAGCGTTTTGTTTCTTCCTTTCGTTCGTCAATATCGGCAACGTACGCATCATAGTTTAAGTTAACTTCTTTTTCGTCTCTTCGCGTTTTTATCCATTTGGCATTGTCATCAATCAGTTGCAATTCTTTGTTTTTGGCCATACGTTCTTTACTGTTTTTAATAGTTTCATCATAGTCAATATAACCATCCCAAACATTGTATTTTGCAGCATCAATTTTATCGTAAGGCAATGGATTAGGATAATCTCTTTCTCCTATATCTATATAACTGTAACGATCTGGCATAACAACATCGCTCTTTACACCTTCAAGTTGTGTAGAACCTCCGTTAACGCGATAGAATTTCTGAGAAGTTATTTTTAATGCTCCCAAATCACCCAAATCACTTTTGCGCAACCACTGGTTTAAATCTATAACATTTTGAACAGTTCCTTTTCCGTAGGTTTGTTCGCTACCTATAATAATAGCTCGCTTATAATCTTGCATTGCAGCAGCCAAAATTTCTGATGCGGACGCCGAAAGTTCATTTACCAAAATCACTAAAGGACCATCCCAAACAATATCACTATCTGTATCCTCTAGTACTTCTTTATTACCAGCAGAAGCAACTTGCACAATGGGACCCTTTTTAATAAAAAGACCAGCAATATCAACAGCAGTTCTTAATGATCCACCACCATTACCACGAAGATCAATCACAAGACCTTTCATTCCTTCCTCCTTTAAACGGATAATTTCCTTTTTTACGTCGGTTGCCGCATTTCGTTCCTTATAATTATCCATATCGAAATAAAACTGAGGTAAGTTGATAATCCCAAACTTACGATCATCTTTCTCCACCATAGAAGACTTAGCGTATGTCTCTTCCAATTCAACTATATCTCGCGTAAGGACTTTATCTGAAATGGTTCCATCTACATTCTTAATTGTAAGTGTAACCTTGGTACCTTTTGGTCCCTTTATCAATTTTACGGCATCGTCAATACGCATTCCCACGATACTAACGGCGTCTTTTTCACCTTCCTGCTTAACTTTCATAATAGCGTCTCCAACTTCAATCTTTTCACTCCTCCAAGCTGGTCCGCCGCTTATTACATCTATAACAGTAATGTAATCGTTCTTTTTTTGAAGCCTTGCTCCTATTCCTTCCAGTTTACCGGACATCTGCAGATCAAATCTGTCTTTGTCTGGCGGCGCGAAATAGTTGCTATGCGGATCGTATTCTTCAACAATGGTATTTAAGTAAATTGAGAAATAGTCTTTGCGCTCCAAGTCCTTGGTAAAATCGAAGTACTCATCTAAAGAAGTCTTCGTGGTTTCGCGCGCCTTTTCCTCTAATTCAGCTAAAGTCTTCGGTACAAATGGTTCCTCTTCTTTCGTGATCTTCTTTTTCTGTTTTTCTGGAAAATCAGATTCCTCAGCATCAGCACTCTCATCGTCTTTAGTAGTGGTAATTCCTTTCTCTTTATTCTTTTGCTCTTCAACTAAATCATAATAGCTAGAAAGCGTAGAAAATTTCATTTGTTGATGCCAACGAGCTTTCAAATCTTTCATAGACTCTGAATATGCGGTCTTTTCATAATCTACATTGATAACATCCTCCTTTGTAAAGTCAAATGGTTTACTTAGCACCTCCGGATATATTTTTTGAACATCGCCCATTCGCTCTTGAAAACGGCTATATACCAAATCAAAAAAGGATAAATCTTTATTTTTTATTTGATCGTCAATTTCAGTTTTGTATTTGCTAAATTCAGCAATATCTGATGCCAAAAAATAACGCTTCAAAGGATCGAGACCCTTTATAAAATTTTCGTAAACTTCAACAGAAAACTCATCGTTTATATCTTTGGGATCGTAATGCCCCTTCTGAAGGACGTAAGTAATTATATCTAAAAGTAGTTTGTCTTTATCAGGATCGTTAAATTCCTTAGTGGTGAAACTGCAAGAAGCAACAGAAACAAAAACCGCCAAAAACAAAACTTTAAAATTCTTCTTCATTATCCGCATGGTATTGGTATTATATTATTAATGCTCTAAATTATACAAAAAACCGTGCCACGAACGGAATACCATACTAATTTTTTGTTAAACAGGTTTTTCCCCCACTCAATCTAGAATTCCTACAGTGAATGCTATCGCTACCAATGGAATAAATGTATTTTTGCTTTTCCAAAATACATGTGACTATGGCAGAAAAGAGACCCTTAATTTTAGTGATAAATGACGATGGCATAAATGCTCCAGGAATTCGTGCTTTAATTGAAGTAATGAATACCCTAGGTGATGTTTGCGTAGTTGCTCCTGATTCACCCCAAAGTGGAATGGGCCATGCCATCACCATAAACGATGCTTTGTATTGTAACAGCATTAAAGTTACAGGTGCCCCACATCGTGAATTCAGTTGTAGCGGTACGCCGGTAGATTGTGTGAAAATAGCCGTAAACGAAATTTTAAAACGCAAGCCAGACCTTTGTGTTAGCGGCATAAACCACGGTAGTAATTCTTCAATTAATGTAATTTACAGCGGTACAATGAGTGCAGCTGTAGAGGCCGGGACTCACGGTATACCAGCAATTGGATTCTCACTCTTAGATTTTTCCCAAGATGCAGATTTTGAGCCCTCGAAAAAGTTTGTAAAAATAGTCACTCAAGAAGTACTTAAAAACGGTCTTCAAAAGGGGGTGGTATTAAATGTGAATATTCCGAAGTTATCCGAATCTGAAATAAATGGCATAAAGGTTTGTCGCCAGGCCGATGCGCATTGGCAGGAAAAATTTGATAAACGAACCAACCCTGTAGGTAGGGATTACTATTGGCTTACTGGTGAATTTGTAAATAAAGACAAAGGTGAAGACACTGATGAATGGGCTCTACGCAATGGCTTTGTCTCTGTTGTTCCCGTTCAGTTTGACCTAACCGCACATCACGCTATAAAAGACATCAACACTTGGAGTTTTGAATAAAAGTTAGATTTTAAAGTTATTTCATCTTAAAAATAAATTACCCGAATGAAACCACACATTAAAGAAATATTGATTGGCTTACTAATAGGATTGGCAGCGAATTTGGCGGGAACTTATTTATATATTTTCTTTTTTTCTGAACTCAACTTTGAGGAAACCTTGCAAGCTGCCTTACATAATGACTTCTTAGGAAGCTTGATTGCTCTAGGTGCCATCCTAAACTTGATTGTATTCTTTATTTTCATAAAAAAGAATCAAATATATAAAGCCAGAGGAGTGGTTCTAGCTACAATAATTGCGGCTTTGGCAATCCTGATTTCGAAATTTTACTAAAAGAAGGTCCTTTTCCCAATAACTAAGTAACTTAGTAACTCGATTTCAGTGTTTAGTGAACCTTACAATCGACAAACAACAAACTATAAATATTTATAAATGAGACGCGCTGTTTTTCCTGGAACTTTTGACCCCATCACCTTGGGCCATGTTGATATTATTAATCGAGCACTTCCTCTCTTTGACGAATTGATTATTGCCATTGGAGTAAACGCTGATAAGAAAACAATGTTTTCCTTAGAAGAGCGCATTGCATTTATTGAAAAGACTTTTGAAGGGAAGGCACAGATAAAAATAAAAAGCTACTCCGGACTCACTGCAAAGTTTTGCGTTTCTGAAAAAGCCAAGTTTCTTGTACGCGGTTTAAGAAACGGTACAGACCTAAACTATGAGCAACCCATAGCGCAGACCAATTTTAAAATGGCTCAAGTTGACAGCATTTTTTTAATCAGCTCTCCTGAGGTCTCAAACATATCTTCTACTATTGTGAGAGACGTAATGCGTAACGATGGAGATTTCTCCAGTCTAGTTCCAGATTCTGTAAAATAAAGACAATTACAGCATTCCAAGTTCTACCAAAATTAAGTCACAAAAAAACCCTCTCAGTTTCCTGAAAGGGTTTTTGAATTTCTTAACCAAAAGAATCTTACAATGCAGCAACGTGCTTAGCCATATTCGATTTTAGGTTAGAAGCCTTATTCGTATGAATAATGTTCTTCTTAGCCAATTTGTCGATCATAGATACAACCTTTGGAAACATAGTTTCAGCTTCTTTCTTATCAGTAAGTTCTTGGAACTTCTTCATAGCGCTACGGGCAGTTTTGTGTTGGTAACGGTTACGCAAGCGTTTTGCCTCGTTGCTTCTTATTCTCTTTAATGCTGACTGGTGATTTGCCATTTTCTTTTTATTAAATTCTAACTTTTGTAGTCCGTAGGGGAATCGAACCCCTGTTACCAGGATGAAAACCTGGCGTCCTAACCCCTAGACGAACGGACCATTTTATTTCTTAAATGCGGATGCAAAAATACAACTATTTTCGAATGTTCCAAGTCCTTTTCAAATTTTTTCTAAAAATTTTAATAAGCTCGTGCAAAAAGAACTTTTTCTGTGGAAGATTTTCCAGTAACCATGCAACTTCCGGCCACTTTCTCTCCTTCCAAAGGAATGCATCTAATTGTTGCTTTTGTTTCGTTTTTAATCTTCTCCTCAGTTTCTTCTGTTCCATCCCAATGAGCCAAAACAAAGCCTCCTTTAGTGTCTAAAACCTCTTTAAACTCTTCATATGTAGAAACTTCCGTAGTGTGCTCAGTTCGATAATCCGAAGCTTTCTTGAAAAGATTCTCCTGAATCTCATCCATCAAAGAAACAACCTTTTCTACAACTTCTTCCTTCTTTATAAACTCCTTTTTGAGCGTATCTCTTCTCGCGAGCTCTACAGTACCTTTTTCAACGTCTTTTGGTCCAATAGCAATTCGAACAGGAACGCCCTTTAATTCATACTCATTGAACTTCCAACCTGGCTTATGGGTATCACGGTTGTCATACTTCACACGAATTCCCTTAGAACGCAATTCCTTCATTAAGTCCTTCGCTATTTTATCCACCGCTTCAAATTCTTCATCTTTCCTGTATATAGGAACGATCACAACTTGATCTGGAGCTAAATTTGGAGGTAAGACCAAACCATTGTCATCGCTATGCGTCATAACCAAGGCGCCCATTAAACGTGTAGAAACCCCCCAAGATGTAGCCCAAACGTAATCTAAAGAACCATCTTTCGATGCAAACTTTACATCAAAGGCTTTTGCAAAATTCTGACCCAAGAAGTGCGATGTTCCAGCCTGCAGAGCCTTTCCATCTTGCATTAAGGCTTCAATACAGTAGGTTTCTAAAGCACCGGCAAAACGTTCACTTTCAGTTTTGGTTCCTTTGATAACTGGAATCGCCATATAATTTTCTGCAAAGTCTGAATAAACATTCATCATTTGCTCCGCTTCTGCTATTGCTTCATCTTTTGTTGCATGAGCAGTATGGCCTTCTTGCCAGAGAAATTCAGCAGTTCGTAAAAACAAACGAGTTCTCATTTCCCAACGCACCACATTTGCCCATTGATTAATCAAAAGAGGCAAATCACGGTAAGATTGGATCCATTTTCTATAAGTATCCCAAATTATGGTTTCAGAAGTGGGACGAACTATCAATTCTTCTTCTAACTTAGCATCAGGATCAACAATAACCCCACTACCATCCTCGGCATTTTTCAATCTATAATGCGTAACAACGGCACATTCTTTAGCAAAACCATCAACATGGCTAGCCTCTTTACTGAAATACGATTTTGGAATAAACAACGGGAAATATGCATTCTGATGCCCAGTCTCCTTAAACATTCTATCCAATTCGGCTTGCATGCGTTCCCAAATAGCATATCCATACGGTTTTATTACCATACAGCCACGAACCCCTGAGTTTTCGGCTAGGTCTGCTTTGATTACCAGCTCATTGTACCATTTGGAGTAATCTTCCTCCCTAGTTGTTAAATTCTTCGCCATAGTCCGGATTTTGGCACAAAAGTTGTACCTATGTTAAATGATTAGTTAGTTTCGGCAAAACTACTTATTTTTATGATGTTCAACAATAAAATTACCACAGATATGTTTACTCAAAATTTCAATATAAAACGTTTAACCCCTTTAGTAATACTGGGTGCTTTCACTCTTTTACTAGCATCCTGTGGAACTCAGAGAAACGGATACGCTCAAAACGACGGTATTTATTCCTCTGGCGAATACTCAAATACGGAAGGAAACTACAACGATGGCAATAACGGTGATCAAAGATCAAATTATTACCAGCAATATTTCGAATCGAAATCTAATGCCTATTCAGACCTACCCGAAGATGGTGCCATTTTTACCGATATTGATGCATATTCCACTACGGAAAGCATGGATGACCAAGGAAATATAATCATTGAAGACAACAATTATGAAGAAGGCTATGGCCCTTGGGGGAGCAATACCGAAGATGTTACTGTAAATATTTATAACTACGGAGGATACGGATACGGATTCTACCACAGACCTTATTGGTACGGTGGTTATTGGGGATCTCCATATTACGGTTACCACGCCCCATATTGGGGAATGAGTTTTGGCTGGGGCTACCCAGGATACGGTTACGGATATCCATATTACGGATATGGTTACGGTTATAACAACTACAATAACTATTACGGGAATTATTACAATAACTATTACAACAATGTTTCCTATAATAGAGGAAGAAGAAATACAGACTATGGCAGAAGCCAGGCTAGAGGAAGATCAAATAATGTTTCAACAAGGAACTCTTCTTACAGTCGTTCTGAGACAACGCGTCGCGTAAACAGAAATAACGTACGCGCAAACTCTAACACAACACGTTCTAATAACAGCGGAAACGTTCGCAGTAGCAACAATGTTAGAAACACACGTTCTAATTCTAATAACACAATAAGAAGTACACGCTCAAATACCACTCGGAATAACACCAAGACTCCACGAGTGAGAAGCAATTCTAACAACACTAGAAATAGTAGCTATTCCTCACCAACTCGAAGCAGTAACTCAGGTTCAATAAGAAGCTCTGGTGGCGGTGGACGCTCTAGCAGTGGCAGCACAAGAAGCAGTGGAGGCCGAGGTGGTCGTGGATAAAATTAAAATCAATAACTTCTATAAACTTTAAACATGAATGCCCATTGATCATTTCTTTATAAATAGAAATGCTTATCGTGGGCATTCCTCTTGCTTACCCAATTCGATTTCTCAAAGTATAGCAAGACAAAAATGTTCTAATTACTTAATTATCTTATTCAGATGAAAAAAATATCATTACTAATCATAGCACTCTTCACTATAGCCATATCCCAAGCTCAAAATATTTCTGACGGCTTGCGATACAGTACCAAAGACAACACGGGTACCGCGCGTTTTACAGCCCTAAGTGGGGCAATGGGTGCTTTAGGGGGAGATTTTTCTGCCGTTCAAGTTAACCCTGCGGGAGGCGCAGTCTTTCTAAACTCTAATTTAAGCCTTTCCGCATCCTTACTTAATTCAAGAAACAAAAGCAATTATTTCAACAATACAGAAAAAAGCAGCACTGATGATTTTACATTAAATCAATTAGGTGCTGTGTTTGTTATCGATAATTCAAATGAAGGATCTGCTTTTAAAAAATTCAACATTGGAGTAAACTACAATACAACCAGAAACTTCAACAATGAAAAGTACATGGCAGGAACAGGAACCACATCTATTGGCGAATTCTTTTTGGCACAAGCACAAGGACTTCCATTAGATCTTTTAGACTTACAGTCTGGTGAGTCAATCGGAAACCTATATAGCTATCTTGGACAGAATGAAGGAACTGCTGCTCAAAACGCCTTTTTGGGTTATCAAGCTTTTCTTTTTGACCCTGTTGATCCAAATGACCTAACAAATACTGCATATACTTCAAATATTGCCGGTAACAGCTTTAATCAGGAGTATGCATATCTTTCCCAAGGCTACAACAGCAAGTTTTCAATAAACTTCGCCACTCAGGTTACAGATAATTATTACTTCGGAGTTAACTTAAACACTCACACTGTTAGCTTTGATCAAAGCTCATTTCTTCTTGAAAGAAATAGCAATCCCGGCTCCATAGTAAAAGGAGTAGGTTTTGAGAATAACCTCTCTGTGAATGGTGCAGGAGTTTCTGCACAGGTAGGAGCCATTGCCAAAGTAGCTAACAACATACGTCTTGGATTGAGTTTTGACACTCCAACCTGGTACCAGATATCTGAAGAAACAACGCAATATCTTGAAAGTCATCGCATAATTGATGGCCACGACAATTACACACTTGTTGACCCAAGAGTAATAAATGTTTACGAAGATTATAATCTCAGAACGCCAGCAAATGTTACAGCAAGTGCCGCATATATTTTTGGGCAGGCAGGGCTAATAAGTATCGATTACTCATATAAGGATTATTCATCCATTAAATATCGCGCCGTTGGCGGTTATCACGATTCGTACTTCAGTGAGCTGAATAACAAAATAAAAAACACGCTATCCGGAGCATCTTCTATTAAAGCTGGTGCTGAATACCGGATTAGTCAATTAAGTCTCCGTGGTGGGTTTCACTATGAACAGAGTCCTTATGAAAACACAGAAACAATTGGAGACCTTATTGGATTCTCTTTAGGGGCTGGTTATAACTTTGGACGTTACGACCTTGCTCTTGCCTATTCTAGATCAGAACAAGAGCAAAACCAACAACTTTACTCCGTTGGCTTGATCGATACCGCTAAAATAAACTCAGTTTATAACAATTTCGTTTTATCCATGGGCTTCAATTTTTAATCTGCTATAGTCTACATAGTACTAATGCTGAATTAATTTCGAACTCAATTCTTAAGTTGATCATTTAATTTAAAGCAAGCTCTTAATAGATTCTATTATTACTTATAGCTGAGCTTAACAACTGGTCATATTTGCGCCTTTTATTTTAAAAGGACTGGAAAGCAAAAGCATCACTATCTGAATTAAGAAAAATTTATGAGATCATACAATGGAAGCATTGAAAATAAGAACTTTCCCTTTTTCATTCCCAAATGCTATTGCGTATCTTTGCACCCTCAAACTCCAAAGCTTACAATCTCGCTTTAGCACATTTGTATAAGAAGGGGTTAACCTATAAGAAAAGATATTTTTAATCGATGGATTTAGAAAAACAAATTAAAGAGATAGAAGCAATAGGAGATGACCACATTGGTAGTGCCATTGAAACTCCTATGCGCGATGACGCTTTTGAACTGAGCGATGTAGAAAAGATTGCCAGTATTAAAAAAGACGTCCACAATATAATGACTACTTTAGGTCTTGATTTAAGTGACGATAGCCTAAAAGGAACGCCAACTCGCGTTGCAAAAATGTTTGTTCAGGAAATCTTCTCTGGACTTCACCCAGACAGAAAACCAAAAGCGAGTACTTTTGATAATAAGTACAAGTATCAGGAAATGCTTGTGGAGAAGAATATTACCCTTTACTCCACTTGCGAACACCACTTGCTTCCTATTGTAGGAAAAGCACATATTGCATACATATCAAATGGTACTGTGGTTGGACTTTCCAAGATGAATAGAATCGTCGATTATTACGCTAAACGTCCACAAGTTCAGGAACGCCTTACAATTCAAATAGTAAAGGAACTACAACAAGTTCTACACACTGAAGATGTAGCTTGCGTTATTGACGCCAAACACCTTTGCGTAAATTCACGTGGAATTCGCGATATTGACAGCAGCACCGTAACCAGTGAATTTGGCGGGGCATTTAAAAAACCTGAAGTAAGAAGAGAATTTTTAGATTACATAAAATTGGATACGGCATATTAACGGATGACGGATGACGGATGACGGATGACGGATGACGGATGACGGATGACGGATGACGGAAAAAAATAAAAATGTTCTAATATTGAAAATAAATGGAAGCTAAATTCAAATTTGAAAAGTTACATGTCTGGCAAAAAGCTATGGATTTTGGAGATGAGATTGATATTCTTTCAGAAAAATTTCCAAAAGAAGAGATTTACAATTTAACGTCACAAATTTGTAGAGCAGGAGATTCCATTGCCTTAAACATTTCAGAGGGCTCCATCCTTCAATCCAATCCCGAACAAATGAAATTTATGGGGTATGCCATTCGCTCATTGTCTGAAGTAGTTACCTGCCTTCATAAAGCCATAAGAAGAAAATATATTTCAGAACTAGAATTTGAAAAGCAATACAACGAAGCTTACCATCTTATGAATATGATGGTTGCATTTCGAAAAAAGATAATTTAAAACAAAGGCCGACCACTTCGGTCACCTATCATCCAACTTCTGTCATTTATTATGAACAACCTCCATATTTACAATTCACTCACTAAGAGCAAAGAAAAGTTTACCCCTATTCACGAGGGTGCAATAGGAATGTATGTTTGTGGACCTACAGTTTACAGCAATGTCCATTTAGGAAATTGTCGCACCTTTCTTTCTTTCGATTTGGTTTTTAGATATTTAAAACACTTAGGCTATAAAGTCCGTTATGTTCGCAACATTACTGATGCCGGACACTTGGAGAATGATGGTGAAAGCGGCGATGATCCGATTCTGAAAAAAGCGAGACTTGAGCAGTTGGAACCTATGGAAGTGGTTCAAAAATATACAGTGGACTTTCATACGGTTATGGCAACTTTCAATGCATTACCTCCTAGCATTGAGCCTACCGCCACTGGCCACATATATGAGCAAATTGCTATTATTGAAAAAATTATAGCCGAAGGTTTGGCTTACGAAAAAAATGGCTCTGTCTACTTCGATGTTATGAAGTACAATGAGACCAATAACTATGGGATATTGAGCGGTAGACAACTTGAAGATATGGTAGCCAATACACGTGAATTGGCTGCACAGACGGACAAGAAAAACCCACAAGATTTTGCACTTTGGAAAAAGGCAGAACCACAGCATATTATGCGCTGGCCATCGCCATGGAGCGAAGGTTTTCCAGGTTGGCATTTGGAATGTACTGCTATGAGCACAAAGTATTTGGGTAACAATTTCGATATCCATGGTGGTGGAATGGATCTTAAGTTTCCTCATCATGAGTGTGAAATCGCGCAAGCCGAGGCGTGTAACCACACTTCACCGGTAAATTATTGGATGCATACCAATATGCTTACGCTTAACGGTAAAAAAATGTCTAAATCTACGGGGAATTTCATTCTCCCAAACGATATGTTTACAGGTGAGAATGATGTTTTGAGCAAACCCTTCTCCCCTACGGTTATCAAATTTTTTATGTACCAAGCCCATTATGGAAGCATTTTGGACTTTAGCAGCGAGGCATTAGAAGCTTCTGAAAAAGGTTTTAATCGATTGATGGATGCACATAGGATTTTACATGAATTACCTACTTCTGATAAAAGCAGCATTGATATTGAAAGCTGGAGAAAGTCTTGTTATGACGCAATGAATGACGATTTCAACAGCCCTATATTAATAGCACATCTTTTTGAAAGTGTGAAATTTGTCAATGCCGTAAAAGAAGGAAAATACACTATTTCTGAAAAAGATTTGGAAATGTTTGAAAAAACGATGAATGATTTCCTTTTTGACGTGTTAGGTTTGAAGGATAGTGCTTCCGAAGGCTCTCAGGATACTGAAAAGCTATCAGCAGCAATAGAACTTCTTATCCAATTAAGAAACGAAGCTCGCGCCAATAAAGATTTCGCAATGAGTGATAAAATACGTGATGAGCTTGCAGAAAAAGGAATTCAACTGAAAGATGGTAAAGAAGGGACTACTTTTTCTCTGACAGCCCCCTAGCCCCCGAAGGGGGAATTAATGTTTATGAAAAAACTTCTGACATATCCATTCATTTTGCTCATAAAAGGGTACCAGAATTTTATTTCACCCTTACTGCCTTCCAGTTGTAGATACACGCCAACTTGTTCGCATTATGCAGTTGAGGCTCTGCAAACACACGGTTTGCTAAAAGGTGGTTGGCTTGCAGCAAAACGAATTGCCAGCTGCAATCCTTGGGGTGGTTCAGGTCATGATCCAGTTCCCCCTAAAAAGAAATAAATATATGTTAAGTAATACTTTTTCGCTTTTGCTATCTTTACGCAGCGCAATAAAAACTCCAATATGCACTATTTAAGTTTTACCTGGAATCCTTCCGAAGGAATCGATCTTGGCTTTTTTATGATCCGTTACTACAGTTTAATGTTTGTTGTAGCATTTACTTTAGGATGGATTCTCACTAAAAAGATTTATGAACGCGAAGGATTGTCGCAGGAAAAGCTAGACAGCCTTTTTATCTATATGGTTGTTGCTACATTGGCTGGAGCTCGATTGGGACACGTTATTTTTTACCAACCCGAACTTTTTGTAGAAGATCCGCTTTCGGTATTTCTACCTATAAGCACGGTTCCAGAGTTTGAATTTACCGGCTTTCAAGGTTTGGCAAGTCATGGTGCTGCTATCGCCATTCTTATCGCAATGTATTTTTACACAAAAAATGTAATTAAAAAACCATTTTTGTGGATAATGGACCGCATCGTAATTGCTGTTGCTGCTGGCGGGATTTTCGTTAGAATCGGAAACTTTATGAATTCTGAAATCATCGGCCATCCATCAGGAGACTTTCCATTGGGTGTTCGCTTTCTACACGAAGGTATTCGACCTCAAGAAGCTGTAAACGCTACAGGAGTTCAACCTCCAAGTAAAGCCTATGATACTATCGCCAATAACCCTCAATTTTCTGAATTACTTCAATCTGTTCCTTTTCGCCATCCTGCTCAGTTATATGAGGCGGCTGGATATGTGATCGTATTCTTGGTATGCTGGTATTTATATTGGAAAACAGAGCGTAGAAAACAGATAGGCTACATTTTTGGAGTATTCTTAATCCTCCTATTTATGGTTCGTTTCTTGGTTGAATATGTAAAAGAAAGCCAAGGAGGCTTTGAATCTGCACTAGGCTTACTATCAACAGGACAATGGCTAAGTATTCCTTTTATATTAGCGGGAATCTACATTATGTGGAAAGCTTCAAAAAAGCCTATTACAGCGTAAAAACGACCTTCGCTAATGGTTAATAGCCATTTTGTGTAATTATAGATCAATTCGCATTATAAAATATTCAACGATGAGAAAAATACTTGTTTCCGCAGCACTTGTTGCTTCCATGCTAAGTTTCTACAATTGTAAAGACGCAACAACTTCAGAAAATAAAAGTCTTACCAAAGAGATCACTTTTACAAAAGACGGGGAGCTAAGCATACTAAAGGCTGAAACCGACTCCATAATTGCAAGGCTTGATATTGAAATAGCTGATGACGAGTATAAAACCCAAACAGGGCTTATGTATCGTCATTCTATGGCACCCAACCACGGGATGCTTTTCATTTTTCCCAATGAACAACCACGTTCTTTTTATATGAAGAACACTGAAATTCCATTAGACATTATCTACGTAAATTCTAAAAAGGAAATAACGAGCATTCAGAAAAACGCAAAAGCTTTTGATGAGACTTCACTTCCTTCTGAAGCACCTTCACAATACGTGCTGGAAGTAAATGCGCATCTTACTGATACTTGGAACCTTCAAAAAGGTGATATGATCAAGTTTAATCGCGATAATTAAAAGAACGACTTAATATGTAAGCTTTTTCTAGCTTATCCCACAAACAAAAAGGCCTTTCCAACTTAATGGAAAGGCCTTTTTTATTACTTCAGAAAAGAGAAGCTTACGCCTCTACAGCGGTAGCTGGCTCCTCTTCTTTCTTTTTAACCAAGTCTTCAACGTTTTTACGTTTCACACTGTCATACATAATTGGAGTTGCAATAAACAACGATGAATACGTACCCACAAAGATACCTACGATAATTGCAAACAGCAATCCACGTATGGATTCTGCTCCAAAGAAGAACATACATAACAACACCACAAGAGTTGTAAATGAAGTATTCAAGGTTCTTCCTAATGTACTATTCAAGGCAACGTCAACAATTTTACCCATTTTCCAGTTTGGATGCTCTCCAAAGTACTCACGAATACGGTCAAATACAATAACCGTATCATTCAGAGAGTAACCTACCACCGTAAGGATGGCCGCAATAAACGCTTGGTCAATCTCCATACTGAAAGGCATAAATCTATAGGTTAGTGAGAAAATACCAAGAACAATCAACACATCGTGGAAAATTGCCGCAACAGCCCCAAGACCAAACTGCCATTTTCTAAAACGCAACAAGATGTAAAGAAACATCACTAACAATGCTCCAAGTACAGCCCAGAAGGAATCCTTCTTAATATTATCTGCAATAGTTGGACTCACTTTATACGATTCCATTCTACCAATAGTCTTACCCTCACTATCACCTACAAACTCTTCATAGGTCATATCTGCCGGCATCTCCTTTTTCACGGTTTCGAACAACATATGCTCTATTTCGTTATCCACGTCGGTTCCAGTTTCTTCAACCTTATATTTGGTTGTAATCTTCAACTGGTTATCTCCACCGTATGTCTTCGCTTCGGCACTTCCAAAGGTTTTAATAAGGTCATCTTGAATTTCAGCAGAGTTTACATCTTTTGCAAAACGAACAGTATATGTACGTCCCCCTACAAAATCAACACCTTGGTTTAGACCAATTGTAAACAAAGATGTAAGACTTACTAGAATCATGATAGCTGAAAATATATAAGCCATCTTGCGCTTTTTCAAGAACTGAATATGTACATCCGTAAAAAGGTTTTTTGTCAATGAAGTTGAACAAGGCAATGCTTTACCATTTTTGGTATAACTATCGATAAACAATCTTGTAATGAATATTGAAGTAAACAAAGCAGTCGCGATACCAATTAATAAGGTAGTAGCAAAACCTTGGATTGGTCCAGTTCCGAAAACCAACAGTATCAAACCTGTAAGACCTGTTGTAATGTTGGCATCAAGAATTGAAGATAATGCATTGTTGAAACCATCTTTAATGGCATCTTTCTGTGCCTTACCTTTTGCGAGCTCCTCCTTAATACGCTCAAAGATCAGCACGTTCGCATCCACAGACATACCAATTGTCAATACAATACCGGCAATACCAGGTAGCGTTAGTACCGCACCAAGTCCGGCTAATATTCCGAAGATGAACAAAATGTTTACCATCAAAGCGATGTCGGCAAAAATACCTGCTTTTCCGTAATAGAAGATCATCCATAAAAGTACAATCCCAAGTGCAAGCAAGAAGGACATAACCCCACTATTAATAGCTTCATGACCCAATGTTGGTCCTACAACCTCTCCTTGAAGAATCTCTGCAGAAGCAGGCAATTTACCTGCACGCAAAACATTCGCTAAATCCTGACCTTGTGGTACAGTGAAATTTCCTGAAATTTGGCTTCGTCCACCCGCGATTGGACCAGATGTTACACCTGGAGCAGAATAAACAATATCATCTAGAACAATAGCAATTTGACTTTGATTTTGGTATGCATCACCAGTCATTTGTTCCCAAATTTTAGCACCTTGACCATTCATTTGCATAGAAACCACTACGCGGCTCAAGTTGTCATATTCTTGGCTTGCATCAACAACTACACTCCCTCCTAGTGGTGGAACGTTGTCACGGTTTCCTTTCAATGCATATAAAGCAGTTGTTTCTTCTCCGTTCAATTGTGGATTGCTTTCTGGCAATCCCCAAACTAGTTTAGCAAAACGAAGTTCGTTTGGCAACAATGATTTTATTTGAGGATTACGTAAGTAAGCATTAATAGATGCCGTATCTTTTAATCTGAAAGTAGCGATAACAGGGCTTCCTTGACTACCCAAAGAAACCATTTTTGAAAGTATAGGATTGGTCTTATTATCATCAACAAGAGAATCATTCACATCTTCTCCACCCAAAAGTTTACTTACATCGTCCTCTTCTGTTTCGGTAGTATCTGCTGCTTTTGTTGTTTCGGTTTCAACACCAGCTTTTGCCATTTCAATTTCACCTGCTTTTGTATCGGCAGCTTGAAGGAAACCAGCAACATCTTCAAATTTGTAAACATCCCAGAATTCAAGTTGGGCAGTACTTTGAAGTAACTTCCTAACTCTACTAACATCTTTTGCTCCAGGAAGCTCTACAAGTATTCTTGCTGATTTACCTAAACGTTGAATGTTTGGCTGAGTAACCCCAAATTTATCGATACGTTTTCTTAAAACCTCAAAAGCAGAAGTAATAGACTCGTCAACTTTTCTTTCAATAACTGTTTTAACTTGAGAATTGGTCATTCCCACGTTTATATCATCTTCAAGATTTTTATTGAAGAAGATGTCTGGAGATGCAAGATTATTTTCGCCCGGAATCTCGTCAAATGCCTTGAAAAACAATTCGAGGTAAGTATCTTGACTGTTTTGTTGAAGTTCAGACGCTTTCTCTAAAGCCTGGTTAAAAGCAGGGTCTTTAGTATGGTTTGCAAGTCCTTTCAAGATATCTTTTACAGAAACTTGAAGAATAACGTTAATCCCACCTTTAAGGTCAAGACCTTTATTCAATTCCTTTTCTTGAGCTGTCTTGTAATCTATCCCTAAGAATACTGGGCTTGTAGCTACAGAATCTAAGTAACGTGCTGCCGCGGCTTCCCGTTCGTGGGGTTCATCTTCAGAAAATTTGCTTTGCGCAAATTCCTTAGCATTACCTTCTACCTTGCTGGCGACAAACGTAAAAGAAAGCTGATAAATACTCACCAGTCCAAAGAGGATGGCAAATACAGTAATTAATCCTTTGTTTTGCATGTGTTAATTTTTTGGTCAGATTTTTTTATCCCGATTCCGAATTCTCGGAACGGGGGCGCAAATATATGATTTACGGATCGATCTGACAATTATGGTGATTGTTTAAAAGTTATTTTTGAAATGAGAAGAATTTGAAATGTAAAAGCATTATTTAATTGAAAAATGAGCTAAGCTTTCTCTCAATTTGAACTGTATTCCTATTCTTAAAATCTCAACAGAAGTATTCTTAGGAAAGAGGCCCAGCCCTAACTTCTGGAATTTTATATGCAGAGTTGTTTATTAAAAGTGCAATATTAGGATAGGTTTTACAACCCGCGCTTTCAATAGAAGATTTTAAACTGAAATTAGCCTCAGAAGTAGCTAGCGATAATACCGGTTTTACAAACTGATCATTTGAAGACTTAACTTCTACAAGTGTTCCGTGAAAACCTACATCGGAACCAAAATCCTGCTGGATTTTAATTACATCAAGTTTATAGGTATTGGCATTCTGGCTGAAAGGAGATTTTGAAGAACCCTCATTTTCATTAAAGGCTGTATCACCAAGCTGAAGTTTGTTCTGATTAAGAAATAAATCCTTAATGATGGCAACATCCTTCGTGCTGAAGTATGTAACTTTTAATTTACCATCAAGAGTTTCTGAAACGTAAACTTGGTCTATTCCAATAGACTCTAACTGGCTTCTTATATCAGCAATTGCGCGCTGTACCTCATCAGAATCTACCGAAGCAGCGTTAAACCGAACAACAATCTCCTGATTCGGGCTTATTGTTGATTGGCCAAGGCTCATGCCAAAAAAGGCAAGAGCTACGATTACTCCAGTAATGTACCATCTCCAGTTCACGCGCCAAATATAAAAAATAAAGACTGTATTGCTACAGTCTTTAGGTATAATAATGTTCTTTTAAAATTAATTAGAATTCAGATTTCTATAATATTTTATCTTAACCTTAAAAGGAGATTAAAGAAATCTTCATTTTATCCCTGCCCGACTCTGTCGTTTAGGCGGGCTTTAGGAGCGAGGTAAAAAAATGAAGATTTCGTCTTAGCTTAACCTTACGCCCTAAGAGGTGCTCTGAGTTTATAGGTTTGTTTTTTCGTCTTACGTCAGACTCATTGAGAAATTAAAACTCCAATTCAAAATACAAGCTACTCTCCAAATTGGTCTCTGTAACGTCTTCGCCTTTTAAAACTTCATCGTTTTCATTCATCAGTTTTAAATTGACCATCCAGTATCCAGTCATTGTCAATGATAGTTTTCCATTATACATTTTCGTAGCAGCATTATAAGTCAAATCCTGATTGTTTGGAGAACTGTGGTTGCCCATTCCAGGCATTCTTGGATCGACGGTAATTTTGTAATTCTCAACAATTGGAAAACTCATCATACTTTCCATTTTATAAAGAACAGCATGCATATCGTTTAAGGCAACTTTCGGATCTTTTGGACTAACATAAGCTAGAACATATTTGGTTTCGTCGCTTCCCATAAACACCTGTGTTTTTTTTAAACCATCCGCTGGCTGTGTCACGTTGACCTTTAGAGCTTCTTCCATTGCTTGACCGTTCAAATTATAGTTAAGAGTCACTTCCCAGTATTCAGTTTCATTGCTTGCCATCTGGAAAACGATATGACCTTTATAAACTGAACTTTCTTCAGTATTACCCAGCATACTATGTGGCGCTGAATGACTCATACTTTCCATATGCATCATCGGCATCCAACTCATTTCAGCGTTATTAACGTATTTGTCGGTCATCAAGTCCTTAATTCTTATAGAGATTTCATTATAACCTACTTCAAGAATTTGTTTTTCTGAATAGATTTCAATGGTATGGTCCGCTTCTTGAATTTCATAAATCATGTTTAAGTCAACAACAGGGTTGATTTCTAATGGTGTATTTTCATCGTCGTCCGAAGAACAACTTACGAACGAAACTGAAAGAATAAGAATTGCGAAAATATATTTTAATGTTTTCATCTGTATTTGATATTTTTTTTAATTAGTTTATTGAATAAGAAATAGTTGCATAAATATTTCTTCCCATTCGTGGAATGTTGTTCCAATCGGTATAAGAAGAGTAGTTTGTGTCTAAAATGTTTTGAATTCCTGCTTTTACAAAAAGATCATTGTCATTTATAAAGAAACGTTTTCCAAGACTAGCTGAAAGTATAGCATAAGCCGCAGTTTTTGTTTCGCCATATGCAGGATTGTAATTGGTTTGCTCTCCAGCACCTTCCACTGAAAGCGAAGCAGAATATTGATTTTTATAAAAATCTAAAGCTCCTCTATATGAAATTGGACTTATCAATGGCAAATTCTCATCTTCATTATCCACACCACGGTGATATGAAAGATTTCCAGTTAGCTTAAACGCATTTGAAATACTATAACGCCCCGAAAGCGACGCATTAAAAAGTCGGGCATAATCCAAGTTTGTATAGATTTTAACCCCTTCAGCGCCAATGGTCATCGTGCTCAACGAATTATCGACTTTCCCAATGATATAATCATAAACGTGAAAGTAATTAGCAGTCGCAGTAATTTCAAAGATTGGCTTTTTATAAGTCAGTGAAACGTTAGCATCTGCAGAACTTTCTGTATTTAAATTTGGGTCACCAATATAATCGTGGTTATCAAAACTGTTGAATAAGTAAAATCCGTAACCTTCCGAAACAGAGGGAGCGCGCTCACCATAAGAAACTCCACCGGTAAAATGAAAATCATTCAACATTCTATGATATTGAGCCGAAAAACTTTTCAAAAAACGAGTGTTTGTTTTATCCATTTCAGGATAAAAGATTTTTAAGCTATTCAATCCAAAATCATCCGCTACGGTATTGGAGTGATAGGCCAGTCGAGTTGAAAGTTTTAAAGAGGATTTCTCAAAATCAATATGATCTTCGGCGTAAAAACCAACATCTTTAGTGTGTACGTCAGGCCAAGTCAACATAAACATTAAAGGTTCATTGCTATTGGTTGGATACATGGTCATTTCGGCATAAGACTTATTGTAAAAACCGTCCAACTTAAAAAAGAAATGATTCTTTTCCTTGCTGAAATTTGCTTGCGTATAAAACCCACCAGTTTCACTCCATCCCGGCATATCCATATGTATTACCACATCTGGCCGCGTAGTGTCATCCATCACATGCTTAATATTGTTGTAATACACTTTAGATTCCCAATTGCGGAAATTTCCAAATAAGGTATCCTGATTAAAACTAACCGATCCAATTACGGCTCGCGCCAAGGAAACATCCATAGTCAATGCGGGGTAACCAACATCTCTCGCCTCGTCGTATATTAAGGTGGCAGAAACGGATTTATCTTCGGCCAACTTATAACCCGAATTGATAGAGAAGTTATATTTTTCAAACTGCGAAAAATTCACTTCCTTATCCCCTCCAGCTTTGTAATTATCAGCTTTTCGATAGATTGCATCAGTATTGAGATAGAATTTTTCATCGGAATAATTCAATTCGCCGCCAATGACGCGCATTTTATTATTGCTCTCAAAACCGCTTTCCAAAGAGCCATTCCAACCAGTTGGTTTAAAATTGCTTTTGTCCAGTTTCAAGTTAATTCCACCACCAATGGTATTCCCAAAAGCTGCACCCTGCTGTCCTGAACCAATTTCAGCTTCAGAAAGGTTTGATACGTCTACGTAAGAAGTTATCGGGTCCATTTTATCGGTGCATGCACCAAAAATTTGCATCCCATCAATAGTAACAGCTAATCGCTCCGAAGCCATATCGTTCATAGTTGGCTCCCATGCATAAGCACCACGCTTTACCATATTGATACTGCGTGAAGATTCTAAAAATTCATCTAAGGAAGACAAAGGTTTATGCTGTTTTTGATGATCCAATTTCTTTCCAGCCGTAATAACGATTACTTCACTAAGATTAACCAGTTTTAAGCTGTCTGCGGGGATTTCTTGTCCGTACACTTGCGACATAAGTGTACCGCAAAGCAAGCTGCATACAAGGCAACCCATAAGCATTCCCTTTAACGAGAACACACTTATTGTTGATTTCATTTAATAAGAGTTTTGATAATTTATAAAGACGAGTCGCTGTAGAATTTATCCTAAATAGTTTTAGGAGCGACCATTAA
This sequence comes from Aequorivita sp., assembly GCA_052105975.1. Classification (GTDB taxonomy): domain Bacteria; phylum Bacteroidota; class Bacteroidia; order Flavobacteriales; family Flavobacteriaceae; genus Aequorivita. The sequence goes on from JBQEAY010000006.1 coordinate 174,375, forward strand.
AATAAATTACACCAACTGTGGAGGATGAAGTATTTTTGAGATATAAAGTGAAGCACTTAAGTTCGATTTATATCCGGTTTTTTCTGTAGAAGTAATATCGGTTTCAGAAACAAACGCATATTCCTGAATATCTTCTGAAATAATAAACTGTGGAATCTCTGTTTTAGAAGTTTTATTCAGCGGATTTTTATCATCAGCACCCGCTTCCTTTGCAAGCTCTTTGCTTAAGTGACACTTTCCGTTACACTCTAATTCAGGTTTGTCCCTATTTTCACAAAGCGTAGTGACTATGTAATCATAATTGGCCACATAATCCAACACCGGCCACAAAGGCTTGGTCAGCATTATTAGAGTGATCGTTATGAGGATTACATTTTTCACAGAACAAAGATACCTCACATTAAGGCTTCGAAAAAATGATTTATATCATAATTTCAAAGTATTTAAGATAAAGAAATCCTAATAATTGCAAGGGATACAAGCAAACAAACTTTATTTTAAAAATTTGTCAACTTTCCACTGTTAATAAATATTTACTTTATTGACTATAAGTTTATTAACATCATTTTCTTGACAACTTCAAATTTTTTATTTCATATTGACATTACTATTTCACTATCTTTACATACTTTAAAATCGAAACAATAACTTCCTAAAACAAGTTCAAAACATATGTCAATAAAAACAGCCATCCCCACTCCACAAACCTATACTCAAGATGAAGCATTTGAAGCTTCCGTTGAATATTTTAAAGGCGACGATCTAGCTGCTCGTGTATGGGTAAACAAATATGCTCTAAAAGATTCCGACGGAAATATCTATGAAAAAACACCTAACGATATGCACCGTCGTATCGCTCGTGAGGTAGCGCGTGTAGAACAGCGATATCAAAATCCAATGACGGAAGAAGAGGTTTTTGACGTTATAAAAGATTTTAAGTATATAGTACCTCAAGGGAGCCCGATGGCCGGAATTGGAAATCAATTTCAAGTTGGTTCACTTTCCAATTGTTTTGTAATCGGTAATGATGGCGATTCCGACTCTTATGGCGGAATAATGAAGATAGACCAAGAGCAGGTGCAGCTTATGAAACGTCGTGGTGGAGTGGGTCATGATCTTTCACACATACGCCCAAAAGGTTCTCCTGTGAAGAACTCAGCTTTAACCTCAACAGGAATCGTTCCTTTTATGGAGCGCTATTCAAACTCAACTCGCGAAGTAGCCCAAGATGGCCGTCGTGGTGCATTAATGCTGTCCGTTTCAATAAACCATCCCGACTCAGAAGAGTTTATCGATGCTAAAATGGAACAAGGCAAAGTTACTGGCGCCAACGTTTCAGTACGTATGGATGATAAATTTATGGAAGCTGTAAAGGATGGAAAAAACTACACTCAGAAATATCCTATTTTTAGCAATAACCCGAAATATTCAAAAGAAATTGAAGCGGGAAAACTATGGAAGAAGATTGTCCATAACGCATGGAAATCAGCAGAGCCAGGGATTCTATTCTGGGATACGATTATTAACGAATCTGTACCAGATTGCTATGCAGACCTAGGTTACAAAACCGTTTCTACAAACCCATGTGGCGAAATACCGCTTTGTCCTTACGATTCTTGCCGTTTGCTAGCAATCAATTTGTTCTCTTATGTTGAAAATCCATTTACTGACAAGGCTGAATTCAACTTCGAACTTTTCAAAAAACATATAGGGATCGCTCAAAAAATAATGGATGATATTATCGATTTGGAACTTGAAAAAATCGATGTAATCCTTGCTAAAATTGATAATGACCCGCAAACAGACGAAGTAAAAGCTGTAGAAAAAAATCTATGGCTGAACATTCAAAGAAAAGCCGAAGAAGGAAGAAGAACCGGAATCGGGATTACTGCGGAAGGTGATATGCTAGCGGCTCTGGGTATAAAATACGGTAGCCAGGAAGGTACTGACTTTTCAGTTAAAATTCATAAAACGATGGCCTTGGAAGCTTATCGCGCTTCAGTTTATGCTGCCAAGGAAAGAGGGGCTTTTAAAATATTCGACAGCGAAAGAGAAAAAGAAAATCCGTTTATCCTTCGCCTAAAAGATGCCGATGAAAAGCTGTATTACGACATGCTGGAATACGGCAGAAGAAACATCGCTTTACTAACAATTGCTCCAACTGGAACAACGAGTTTGATGACACAAACATCTTCAGGTATCGAACCTGTTTTTCTCCCAGTTTACAAACGAAGAAGAAAGGTAAATCCAAACGACAAAAATGCTCGTGTTGATTTTGTTGATGAAGTGGGTGATAGCTGGGAAGAATACGTTGTTTTTCACCACCGCTTTAAGCAATGGATGGAAGTTCAAGGTATTGCAACCGACAGAAATTACAGCCAGGAAGAACTGAATAAAATTGTAAAGAAATCGCCATACTACAAAGCGACTTCCAATGATGTAGATTGGCTGAGTAAAGTGAGAATGCAAGGCGCGGTTCAGAAATGGGTAGATCACTCCATTTCAGTAACTATCAACTTACCAAATGATGTTTCTGAAGACTTGGTTGGTAAACTATATTTAGAAGCCTGGCAAGCGGGATGTAAAGGAGTTACTGTTTACCGCGACGGTTCCCGTTCTGGTGTTTTGATTTCTAATGATGAAAAGAAAGAAGAAGAAAACGACACTCTCACCCCCTTCCCTACCAAACGTCCCGAAACTTTAGGGGCAGACGTAGTACGTTTTCAAAACAGTAAGGATAAGTGGATTGCTTTTATCGGCTTGATTGACGGAAAACCTTATGAGATTTTTACTGGTTTTGCTGATGATGAAGACGGTATTTTGATTCCACGTTGGGTGAATAATGGATTAATCATCAAAAATAGAAACGAAGACGGAACTTCTCGATATGACTTTCAGTATAAAAACAAGAGAGGTTACAAAACCACAATTGAAGGGCTTTCACATAAGTTTAACCCCGAGTTCTGGAACTATGCGAAATTGATTTCCAGCACCCTTCGTCATGGAATGCCAATTGAAAAAGCTGTGGAATTGATCAACAGCCTTCAATTAGACACAGAAAGTATCAATACTTGGAAAAATGGTGTTGCTCGTGCTTTAAAACGTTACGTTGCCGATGGAACGGAAGCCAGAAAGCAAAAATGTGAAAACTGTAATAGCACTTCGCTTATTTACCAGGAAGGATGTTTGACCTGTAAAGATTGCGGATCTTCTAAATGCGGGTAAAATAGAGGTGAGAGCTGAGAACGCTTCGCTTTGAGATGTGAGATTTATAAATTAAGTAATCCCCAAAGGTTTTTAAAATCTTTGGGGATTTTTATTGTATAAAATGAAAAAACCTCACAGGTCTTCTCTCGTCATTCGTAGCTTTATGCGAAGAATGAGAGACCTGTGAGGTTTAAACTAATTATCTCTTCTGGAATTATAATTCCAACAAGTCATTTACTTTACGCACACCTTCAGCACTTTGTTTCATATGTGCTTTTTCAGCATCACTCAATTCGATTTTCACAATTTCCTCGATTCCGTTTTTCCCTAAAATCACAGGAACTCCTATTGAGATATCATTCATTCCATATTCCCCGTCGAGCAATACTGAACAAGGGAACATTTTCTTTTGATCGCAAGCAATTGCTTGAACCAATCCAGAAACTGCTGCACCTGGTGCATACCAAGCTGAAGTTCCCAACAATTTTGTAAGTGTAGCACCACCAACTTTGGTGTCTTCCATTACTTTGTTTAATCTGTCTTCAGAAATAAACTTGGAAACAGGAACACTGTTTCTAGTAGCCAATCTTGTCAACGGCACCATTCCAGTATCGCTATGACCACCGATTACCATTCCATCAATATCACTGATTGGAGCTTCTAAAGCTTCTGCTAAACGGTATTTGAAACGCGCGCTGTCCAATGCACCACCCATTCCAATAATTTTGTTTTTATCTAGTCCTGAAGTTTTGTGAACTAAATAAGCCATAGTATCCATTGGGTTACTAACTATGATAAGAATAGTATCAGGAGAGTGTTTTACAAGGTTTGAAGAAACTTCCTTTACAATTCCAGCATTTATACCAATCAACTCCTCACGAGTCATCCCTGGCTTACGTGGAATTCCACTTGTTATTACGCAAATATCGCTACCTGCGGTTTTTGAATAATCGTTAGTTACACCAACTACTCTAGTATCGAAACCATTTAATGAAGCGGTCTGCATAAGGTCCATAGCCTTTCCTTCGGCAAAACCTTCTTTGATATCCAATAAAACTACTTCGCTCGCAAAATTTTTGATGGCAATGTACTCAGCACAACTTGCGCCAACTGCACCTGCTCCTACAACTGTTACTTTCATTTATATATTCTTTTAATGATTATTATTCCTTCTTGAAAAAATGAACTTTATTCAAGTTCAAATCCTTTAAGGTTGAAAAGTTTCACAAAAATACCAATAACTGCTTAAAATAATGATAATAAAGGGTTAAAAACCAAAAAGCCCATTTCTAAATTTTCAGAAATAGGCTTTTCAATAATGTTTAAATATTCTTAAGCATCAATATTCGCATAAACAGCGTTTTTCTCGATGAATTCACGTCTTGGTGGAACTTCATCTCCCATTAGCATAGAGAAAACTCTATCTGCTTCCGTACCGTTATCAATCGTTACTTGGCGTAAAGTTCTAAATTCTGGGTTCATTGTAGTATCCCAAAGTTGCTCAGCGTTCATTTCACCCAAACCTTTATAGCGCTGAATGGAAGCAGTACCGCCAAATTCTTCATTCAATCTATCGCGTTCCTTATCACTCCAGGCATAGTCTTTTTTGGCACCTTTTTTCACCAAATAAAGTGGTGGAGTGGCAATATAAACACAACCAGCTTCAACCAATTCTCTCATATAACGATAAAAGAAGGTCAAAATTAATGTTGCAATATGGCTACCATCCACATCCGCATCACACATAATAACTACTTTGTGATAGCGCAATTTTGAAAGGTTTAAAGCTTTACTATCTTCTTCGGTACCAATGGTTACCCCTAATGCCGTATATATGTTTCTAATTTCTTCGTTCTCAAAAACTTTGTGGTGCATTGCTTTTTCCACGTTCAGAATTTTACCTCGAAGCGGAAGAATAGCCTGAAAATTTCGGTCACGACCTTGTTTGGCCGTTCCGCCTGCCGAGTCACCCTCAACAAGAAATACTTCACATTTTTCAGGATCCTGCTCAGAACAATCCGAAAGTTTTCCTGGCAAACCTCCTCCGCTCATCACGGTTTTACGCTGTACCATTTCACGAGCTTTTTTAGCCGCGTGGCGCGCTTGTGCCGCAAGAATAACTTTTTGAACTATTGTTTTAGCATCATTGGGGTTTTCTTCCAAATAATTTTCAAGCATTTCAGCAACTGCTTGACTTACTGCAGAAGTAACTTCACGGTTACCCAACTTTGTTTTTGTTTGCCCTTCAAATTGAGGCTCTTGAACTTTAACTGAAATAATTGCTGTCAATCCTTCACGGAAATCATCTCCAGAAATCTCAAACTTAAGCTTGTCGAGCATTCCAGAACTATCTGCATATTTTTTCAAAGTACGCGTCAATCCAGATCTAAAACCAGAAAGGTGCGTACCACCTTCGTGGGTATTAATATTGTTTACGTAAGAATGAAGGTTCTCATTGAAGGAAGTATTGTAAACCATTGCTACTTCCACAGGAATATCATTTTTCTCCCCATCCATTGAAATTACATCTGAAATGATGGGTTCACGGTTGCCATCTAAAAAGCGAATAAACTCTTTTAGACCTTCCTCACTGTAAAACTTCTCAGTTTCGAATTCGCCTTTTTCATTCGTATGACGCTTGTCGGTAACATAAAGCGTTAAGCCTTTATTCAAAAAAGCAAGCTCGCGCATTCTACTTGCAAGCGTATCATAACTATATTCTAGAGTTTGATGGAATATTTCAGCGTCTGGCTTAAAATTAACTATAGTACCACGAAGCTCAGTTTCACCAACAGCCTTTACTGGGCTTATTGCTTTTCCCCGTGAAAACTCCTGCTCCCATATTTTACCATCACGGTAAACAGTGGCAACCAATTTTTCAGAAAGTGCATTTACAACAGAAACCCCAACCCCGTGAAGTCCACCAGATACTTTATAGGAATCCTTGTCAAACTTACCACCAGCTCCAATCTTGGTCATAACAACCTCAAGTGCTGAAACACCTTCTTTTTTATGAAGATCTACTGGTATTCCACGTCCGTTATCCTCTACGGATATCGAATTATCTTCGTTTATAATGATTTTAATCGTGTCGCAGTAGCCACCCATCGCTTCATCGATGGAGTTATCCACCACTTCATAAACCAAATGGTGTAAACCTCGAGGGCCAACATCACCAATATACATGGAGGGACGCATACGCACGTGCTCCATTCCTTCCAAGGCTTGAATCTGGTCGGCGCCGTAGCTGCCTTTTTTCTGTTCTTCGCTCATATAATTATTTGAATGATTTTCGGTTTTTTTCGTAACGAACAAATATAACGAAATCCCCAATAAAATTAAGGGTTTACGTAATTTAATGACACGTAAGTTATTAACAAATAGATGTGAAAAACACGGTATCTCGAGAAGAAGTAATGAGATTTCTATTTTGACAGAATAATTGGTGGATATTTCTGCCCAATTTTAGGTTTTAACAGAAACAAACAAGTTGAAAACCTGCAAATTGCACGATTATTTTTTTAAATTTACGTGAAACTTTCTCCTAAAATTTCAGTCATATCATTATAAATCAGAAATAACGTTTTATGAAAAGAACAATTTTTATACTTTTTATTGCCTTATCGGCATTCACTTTTCAGAATCTATGCGCCCAAGGTTTTCCTGATAGAGATGCTTCACCTATGGACCTCGCAATGGCTAGGCCCAATAAAAACAGCCCACCCCTAGCAAGAGTTATATATAGCCGTCCACAAAAGAGAGGCCGCGACATTTTTGGCGGATTAGTGCCTTATGACAAAGTATGGCGCACAGGAGCTAATGAGGCAACAGAACTAACAACCTATGTTCCGCTTATGTTTGGGAAGACATTAATAAAACCAGGAACATATACGCTTTATACCATTCCAGGTGAAGATAATTGGACAATAATAATAAACAGCGACACGAACGTTTGGGGAGCATTCAGTTTTAAAAAAGAAAAAGACGTGGCGCGGATTACAGTTCCGTGTGAACAAGCCGCAGCCCCCATTGAATCCCTCTCAATGATTTTTAAAACAGACAGTAAAAAAACGGTTTTAATGATAGGCTGGGATGATCATTATGTGGAAATTCCATTTCGGATCCCGTAGGGACAGGTCGCGACCTGTCCGTACACGACCTGTCCCTACGGAATATTCAAATATTTATGGGTTTGCAAGGAAACTTTCCATTGTGGGTTTTTCATAACGTAATCCACAATCATCGGACTCATTTTTTCACGTTTGCTCCATTCTGGCTGTAAATACAGAATACAGTCTTTATTCACCTTTGCAGCTTGCTCTTCCGCAAAACGAAAATCATCCTTATTAAAAATAATCACCTTCAATTCGTTGGCAACTTTATAGATTTCCTCCGTTGGTAGTTTCATTTTCTTTGGAGAAAGACAAATCCAATCCCAAGTTCCTGTGAGTTTATAGGCTCCAGAGGTTTCAATATGAATTTGCATTCCTTTTTGCTTCAACATTTCAGTCAACGGCCCCATATCCCAAGTGAGTGGCTCCCCACCAGTTATTACGATGGTTTTGGAATGTTTCTCAGCATTTTCAACAATATTCTCAATGGCTGTAGGTGGATGCAAGCCAGCATTCCAGCTTTCCTTTACATCACACCAATGGCAACCAACATCGCAACCGCCAACTCTAATAAAATAAGCTGCTGTTCCTTTGTGAAAGCCTTCGCCTTGAATGGTGTAGAACTCTTCCATCAATGGAAGCATAACCCCTTTATTAACCAGATTTTGTATTTCCTTTTTCATCGGTGCAAAAATACTTTAATAAAGAAGTAAACTTCCAAAGTACAAGCACCAAATTCCAAATAAATTTCAAAAGAGCAGAAATAAAGTTTCAAAAAAGGTTTGCGTGTTAACAGCTTTTTATTTTGACAATTATTTTTTATTTGGTCCCGATAGCTATCAGGATGGAACTTGAAAATCATTACTTTTGACAAAAAATTCAGAGAGATGGCTGACAAGCAAGCTTTTACCGATCATATTAACAAAGGTTACACCACAAAGGGAGATTTTATAACCCTTGGCGCCGCAATGCTTGGCGATGAAACAGTAAAGGACGCCTATGTAAAAATCCCTTTAAAGACCATGAACCGTCACGGGCTTATTGCTGGCGCAACTGGGACAGGGAAAACGAAAACATTGCAAATTATTACCGAAAACCTTTCAGAAAAAGGAGTTCCAGTATTGCTAATGGACGTCAAAGGAGATTTGAGCGGAATTGCAGAACCCGGGGTAGACAATGCCAAAATTGAAGAACGTCATAAAGCTATTGGCTTTCCGTATGAAGCAAAAAGATTTCCAGCTGAAATTCTTTCACTTTCAGACCAAGATGGAGTTCGCCTTCGCGCAACGGTAAGTGAGTTTGGGCCGGTACTGCTATCAAGGATTCTTGATTTAAGTGATGTACAGTCTGGTATTGTTTCGGTTATATTTAAATATTGTGATGATAACAAAATGCCATTGCTCGATTTAAAAGATTTCAAAAAAATACTTCAATACACCACTGAGGAAGGAAAGGAGGAGTTCACCAAAGAGTACGGTAGAGTTTCAACAGCTTCCACTGGTGTTATTCTTCGGAAGATAATCACACTGGAACAGCAAGGTGCCGATTTATTTTTCGGCGAAAAATCCTTCGATCCGCAAGATTTACTTCGTATAGATGAAAACGGAATGGGTTATATTAATATCATTCGCCTGACTGATATTCAAGATCGTCCAAAACTATTTTCCACATTTATGCTTAGTCTTTTGGCGGAAATTTATGCAACATTCCCAGAACAAGGTGACAGCGACCAGCCAGAATTGGTAATATTTGTAGATGAAGCACATTTAATCTTTAACAAAGCGAGCACCGCCTTACTGGACCAAATTGAAAGTATTGTAAAGCTAATACGTTCCAAAGGCGTTGGACTTTATTTTGTAACTCAAAATCCTACCGATGTCCCGGATGCTGTACTGAGCCAATTAGGTTTAAAAGTTCAGCATGCGCTTCGAGCATTTACGGCAAAGGATAGAAAGGCAATTAAACTTACTGCTGAAAACTATCCACTATCAGATTACTATAAAACGGATGAAGTATTAACTCAACTAGGGATTGGAGAAGCATTAATAAGCGCATTAAACGAAAAAGGAATTCCTACACCACTCGCACGAACAATGCTTCGCGCACCAATGAGCAGGATGGATATCTTAACAAATGATGAATTAACTGGTCTATTAAAAACATCCAAGCTTATTCCCAAATACAACGAGGTTACCAATAGGGAAAGTGCTTATGAAATGTTGACGGAAAAAATTGAAACGGCCAACAAGGAAGAAGTAAAAGAAAAAGCTCGAGAAGAAAAAGAAGCTGCAAAAAAAGCCACTACTAAACGGTCTACATCCAACAAAAAAAACTCTATGAGCCCTTGGATTAAAGCAATTTCTAGTCCTACGGTAATACGTAGCGTCCTGGGGATTTTAAGCAAGATGTTGAAGTAGTTAGTAGCTAATAGAATTTTGTAAATAAATAGCCGACTCTAATCTCATCGACTCAAAATCTTATTAACTTCGCGACCTAATAACTCAATAACGATAGTAACAAAAAATACAAAATGAAAAAGACAATATTTATTGGTGCTGTAGCGGCATTATTATTTGTACAATGCGGGAAAGACAGTGACCCTTTTACTATAAATAAAGACAGCATTGGAAGTTTAAACAGTGAAATAAAAATCAAACAAATTGACTCTATTTTCGCGAATGACTCAATCGTAAAGACCAATTCATCTCCAAATGCCTTGGAAACACAGGGTGAAGTAGAAATTTACGAAAAAGGTGGTAAAAAACTTTTGTTGCTTTCTCCAGACGACGAATCTGATCCAAATTCAACTATAACTAACATTCAGGTTTTTGATTCTCGTTATAAAACGGATAAGGGCCTAAATTCTGCAAGTACATTTAAAGACGTAAAGGCAAATTATACGGTAGATAATATCGAAACTACCATCAACTCCATTGTTGTTTTTCTAAAAGATACTGATGTTTATTTAACCATCGACAAAAAAGACCTTCCGGAAGAACTTAGATACGATCCTAATGTTCAGGTAGAGGCTGAACAAATACCAGATAACGCTCCCTTTAAATATTTTATGATAGGATGGGAACCATCAGCAGAGTAAATTTTCCTCTGTAAAGATTTTGTTAACATTCACTCATGAATGAATGCTTTCTATTAATTTTAATCCAATTAACCATCTAAAAAATTGAATTATGATTAAGATTTTAGGTTTTATTTTAACCATTGCAGGAGGAATTAGTCTAGTAATGGGAGTACTTGGAGCATTTGGCAGTCTAGATGTAGGCATGAGCCCTTGGGCCCTAATAATCCTGGGAGTTGTTTTCTTCTTGGCCGGAATTGGCCTTCTGAAAAACCGAAAAGATACCGATCAAACATAACAATTAATTTTAGAACCCTTTGCTATCTATGCAAGGGGTTTTATGTGTTAAGAATAATACTATGGCAAAATCGAGAATTAAAAATAAAGAGCAATACCAAGCTTTACGAGACAAAGGCTATAGCAAAGAAAAATCTGCACGAATAGCAAATACGCTAGACTCAGGAGAAAAAGGCGGCAAAGCAAAGCCCTATGAAGAATGGACCAAGGCCGAACTATATACACAAGCAAAGAACGTAGACATAGAAGGCCGTTCAAAAATGAAGAAGAAGGAGCTGATACACGCTTTAAGAAATAACTAATAGATAGTACGACCTATTTTAAAGTAGAGTTTGACATGAAAATTTATTAAGGATTTTTCTAAAAATTTCATTCAAAAAACATTACTTTCATCATTGATATGTATATTCGATTTTGAGGAACAATTTGGGAAGCAGAGCTACATATTCTGAAAACTCCATCTAGAAAACTCCTCAATTAAAATCTTTTAACGACCTAACACAACTCTTTGCCAAATGAGCCAAGAAATACCAGCGAAAATAATTAGACAGGTTTTTGTCATTCTACTTATTTTGTTGATGGGAAGTCTAATATTTAGGGAACTCATCCCATATCTTACGGGTGTCCTAGGAGCTATTACCATCTATGTGTTGATGCGTCAATGGATGTCGAAATTGGTTAAAAAGAAGAAATGGAATCCATCTTTAGCAGCAACTTTTCTGATGCTTGTTTCCTTTTTTGGAATTCTTATACCTATAGCTGGAATCATCTTAATGCTTACCAATAAAATTGGCACAGCTGTAGAAAACTCTAGCGAAGTTGTTTCTGCATTTAAAGAGCAATTGGGAAAATTGGAAGGCAAACTGGGTTTCGACTTGACTTCACAAATTGATTCCTCTGCAGTAACAGGATGGGTTTCCGAAAACCTTCAAGGCTTCGTTGGCGGTACTTTCAATGCCTTTATTGCCATTGGTTTAATGTATTTTATGCTCTTTTATATGTTTACAAACCGTAAAGAGCTCAGAGGCTCTCTTCGAGAGTATATACCAATGAATCCTGATAATCTAAAAGAAGTTGAAATTCAAGCACAAAAGATGGTTCGCTCCAATGCATTGGGAATTCCATTGGTTGGACTAGCTCAGGGAATCGTGGCACTCATCGGTTTCTTGATTTTTGGCACAGAAGATCCTTTTTTCTGGTTTGTTATTGTTACCATTTCTAGTATGATTCCTTTTGTGGGGACCTTACTAGGAATCTTACCCGTATTTCTACTTTCCCTATCTACTGGAGACAACTTTGCCGCTTATGGAATTCTAGTATATGGCTTTGTGGTGGTTGGTTCAACAGATAATATTATCAGGCTATATGTGCTGAAAAAATTAGACGATGTACATCCCTTAGTTACACTTATTGGTGTAATAGTAGGCGTGCCCTTGTTTGGTTTCATTGGGCTAATTTTTGGACCATTGCTTATCAGTCTATTTATGGTAATCGTAAAAATTTATCGAAAAGAATACGGTGTAGAAGACGCGGCAACCATCGAGGAAACTGTGTAGCAGAAAGATACTATGAATGTTTACCAAGATTAAAAAAACAGCGTTCCCTCCCAAAGAAAAACCAATGATGGTATGGGATGGCGAATGTGGCTTTTGTAAATATTGGATCACAAACTGGAAATCAAAAACCGATGCCCACATAGATTACCGGACTCTTCAGGAAGTTGCCAAACAATTTAAGGATATACCTCTAAAAGAATTTAAAAAAGCTTCACGACTCATTGAACCGGATGGCGCTGTCTATAGCGGACCAGATTCAGCTTATAGAAGCTTTCTCTATTTCAAGAATACTAACCCCCCTTGGCATCGCTGGTATTCTCAGTACAAATTATTCAGTTTTCCCAGCGACCACACCTATAACTTTATAGCAAAGAATAGAAGTTTTATGTTTAGCCTAACTAAACTTTTCTTCGGAAGGAATCCAGAGCGTCTTAAGCCTTATTGGTTACTATTACTTCTGATAGTTTTTATAGGAGTCTATCTACTCCTTAGATATTTATAACAAAATTTTAAACTTTCTGTTTTGATAAAATTGTATCTTTAAAATAAAAAAGTATGTCATTCAAAGGAATTTTATCAAGAATAATCTTTAATCCAGGCAATCGCGAAGATGGCACTGAGGACGATAGCACTATTGATAGCACTACAGAAAACTTTATGGAGGATGAGGTCATCAAAATAAAGGATGAAGATGTTGAAGTCGTTTTAGAAAACGAAGAAGCTATAAACAAAAAATTTAGCGGTGAGAATACGCTAGCCAAGTATGCCGAACTTGGTAAAATCATGGTTTTAATGCTAAAGGATGTGAAAAATAGCGTCTACAAGGAAATCCCTTGGTTCACTATCGCCACCGTAGTATTTGCACTACTCTACGTATTAAATCCATTCGACCTTATTCCAGATTTCATACCCGGAATCGGATATGTTGACGATGTCTCGGTATTAGGAATTGGTGTAGGCTGGATCCAAACCGATTTACATAAATATTTGGATTGGAAAATAAAAGAGGGTAAAGGTATTTAATGAACTCTTCGTTGCTCGCGAGCCAATAAGGTGTTTTTAAGAAGCATTGCAATAGTCATTGGTCCCACACCTCCTGGCACGGGCGTAATGAAAGATGCTTTTTTACTGACGTTTTCGAAATCCACATCACCAGTTATTCTATAGCCTTTTGGACGGGTGGAATCTTCTACACGAGTAATCCCCACATCGATTACTACTGCATCATCCTTTACCATTTCAGCTTTTAAGAAGTTGGGAACTCCTAAGGCTGTGATAATAATATCTGCCTGAGTAGTTATTTGACCAATATTTTTAGTGCTACTATGGGTTAGGGTTACTGTACTATTCCCTGGCCAGCCTCTTCTACTCATTAAAATACTCATCGGGCGACCAACAATATGACTCCTACCTATAACAACAGTGTGTTTTCCTTTTGTGTCAACATCATAACGTTGAAGTAATTCAAGGATTCCGAAGGGAGTAGCTGGTATGAAGGTTGTCATATCCAAGGCCATTTTTCCAAAGTTTTCAGGGTGGAAACCGTCTACATCTTTTGACGGATCTACTGTAAGCAATACTTTTTGTGTATCAATTTGTGGAGGCAAGGGGAGCTGAACAATAAAGCCATCAATGTTGTTGTCTTCATTCAACTCTTTAATAGTTTTCAAAAGCTCGAGCTCACTGGTAGTTTCGGGCATTTTAATCAAAGTCGATTCAAAACCAACCCGTTCACATGCCTTTACTTTACTTCCCACGTATGTAAGACTAGCACCATCATTCCCTACAATGACCGCAGCAAGGTGTGGCACTTTTTCGCCATTAGCTTTCATCTTATCAACTTCAGCTGCGATTTCATTTTTAATATCGTTTGAAACTTTCTTTCCGTCGAGTATTGTCATGTTTTTCTTATGTATAGAATTAGTGGTCAGTCAAAAAATATTTTATTCTATCGGGATCCGCATCACTGTCAGTCAATTTACTAACGAAATGCTTTTCATATCTTCTTTTTCGATACGTCTTTTCAATGTTTGCACAAACAGACTGGGAACTTCTTATAATCTAAAATATTAGGAAGCACGCGATAAATCGCAAGCCTACTTTACTTCATATTCCCCATCGCTTGCATCATCTTTCTTCCGCCACCGCCTTGCATCATCTTCATCATTTTGCTCATCTGTTCAAATTGCTTTAGAAGTTGGTTTACTTGCTGTACGCTTGTTCCACTTCCTTTGGCAATACGTTTTTTACGACTTCCATTTATTACTGAGGGTTGCGTTCTTTCCGTTGGAGTCATTGAATGAATAATGGCTTCAATTCCTTTAAATGCATCATCATCAATATCTACATCTTTCATGGCTTTTCCAGCTCCAGGAATCATTCCCACCAAATCTTTCATGCTTCCCATTTTCTTAACCTGTTGTATTTGGTTAAGGAAATCATCAAAGCCAAATTGGTTCTTCGCAATTTTCTTTTGAAGCTTTCTAGCTTCGTCTTCATCAAATTGTTCCTGTGCTCTTTCAACCAAAGAAACAACATCTCCCATCCCCAAAATACGATCGGCCATACGGGCTGGATGAAATACATCAATTGCATCCATCTTCTCACCTGTACCGATAAATTTAATAGGCTTATCTACTACACTTTTAATAGAAATAGCAGCACCACCTCGGGTATCACCATCTAATTTGGTAAGTACAACCCCGTCAAAATTTAGTCTGTCGTTAAAAGCTTTTGCAGTATTTACCGCATCTTGTCCAGTCATTGCATCAACAACAAAAAGTGTTTCCTGTGGTTGGATAGCTTTATGAACATCTGCAATTTCCGTCATCATCGCCTCGTCAATTGCAAGACGACCAGCCGTATCCACAATCACAACATTAAAGCCATTTTGTTTGGCGTGTGCTATTGCGTTTTGAGCAATTGAAACAGGATTTTTATTTTCAGGTTCGCTATAAACCTCAACACCAATTTGGTCCCCAACAACGTGCAACTGATTTATCGCAGCAGGTCTGTAAATATCACAGGCAACCAAAAGTGGTTTCTTAGTTTTTTTAGTTTTTAAGTAATTGGCAAGTTTTCCGGAGAAGGTAGTTTTACCACTACCCTGCAAACCGGACATTAAAATAACCGATGGAGAACCACCTAAGTTGATGCCAGCAGTTTCGCCACCCATCAGCTCGGTAAGTTCGTCTTTTACCAACTTCACCATTAACTGGCTAGGCTGAAGCGAGGTAAGTACATCTTGACCCAAGGCCTTTTCTTTTACCGTATTGGTAAATTCCTTGGCAGTTTTAAAGTTAACATCGGCATCCAAAAGGGCACGACGCACTTCCTTTAAAGTTTCTGCTACGTTAACTTCGGTTATGCTACCGTGACCTTTCAGTACGTGCAGCGCTTTATCCAGCTTATCACTTAAATTATCGAACATATTCTTGCTTTCTTAAAAGGTTAACTCCTTTTTTATGCAACTATGCAAAAGCAATGTTCCAAGATTTGGAGTTTAAGGTTGCAAAGATAACACTCTGAAAGGGAGTATCAAAAAAAACTAATGCGTAATCTGTTAGTAGAAGATGGAATTGAGATAAGAAATAAAGAATCATCACCAATTGTTTTAGAAGTTACGTTCAACATCAGTTTAACATAATACCCAATTTTCGAAATCTCATTTGCCATTAAAATTCTACCTTTAATCTAGAATTATACCTCTCCTATATATTCATTCGCAATATTTTAAAACTCCTAAATTTTTCATAAATCGCATCGTGAGAGCGGTGATTTTTAAGGCTATAAATCCTCTTTTACATATATTGCGCGTTCATCAAAAATATATGACCAAAGAAACAATACTCTCTCCTTTTCAAAAATTCGTCAACCTTCAAAGCTCCAGTGGAATCTTGCTACTGGCAACAACAATTATCGCTTTAGTATGGGCAAACTCAGCATTTGCAGATAGTTATCAATCTTTTTGGGATTACGAACTAGGTTTTGTTTCTGATAGTTTCGAACTTAAAAAGCCTTTAATCCTATGGGTTAACGATGGCTTAATGTCAATTTTCTTTTTCCTTATCGGACTCGAAATAAAACGAGAGTTCTTGATTGGAGAGCTCAATACCACCAAAAAAATAATGTTCCCTCTTTTTGGAGCGCTAGGTGGAATTGCATTACCAGTATTAATGTATGTTATGCTAAACCAAAACCCAGAAACCCTGAAGGGCTGGGGAATTCCAATGGCTACCGACATTGCATTTTCATTGGCCATTTTAAAAGTTTTGGGTAATCGGGTACCCTTGAGTCTCAAAATATTTCTAACAGCATTTGCTATTGTGGACGATTTAGGTGCTGTATTGGTAATAGCGCTATTTTATAGCAGTAGCCTGAATTTCGTATTACTAGGCTGGGCTTTTGGAGTTTTAGCAGTGATTTATTTACTGAGCTACAAAGGCTTATATTCTGAATATTTAACAATGGCATCTGGATTTGTAATTTGGTTGTTATTTTTAAAAGCTGGGCTCCACCCTACTCTTGCCGGTATTTTAATGGCATTCGCGGTACCAGTGAGGCAAAAAATACACACCCACGAATTTACCGATCAATTAGAAACTATTGTTGGCAACATAAAACAAAGTACAATTCTGCAAAAACCCGTACTTTCAGGTCAGCAACTAGATCTTATTGACGATTTAGAAGACTGGTCTGATAAATACCGATCACCTTTACAGGCTTTGGAACACAAACTACATAACTGGGTAGCTTATTTGGTAATTCCAGTTTTTGCCCTGGCCAACGCCGGCGTAGCAATAAGCGGTGGTGACGGACTGGAATCCGCATTAGTGATAAATATTATCATTTGTTTGATATTGGGAAAAAGTATAGGTATTACGAGCATTATCTTTTTAGCCAGAAAATTCAAAATTATTGAGGTCCCGGCTGATATCACTAACAAACAGATAATCGGAGTGTCCTTTTTAGCTGGTATTGGGTTTACTATGGCAATCTTTATCGCCAGTTTAGCTTTTAATAGCAGCCCAGAATATATAGACTCTGCCAAGATTGGAATTCTAATCGGCTCCTTTATCTCGGCAATTATCGGCTTTATAATACTTCGCTTTAAAACCGTAAAAGGAACCTTTGATCATTCTACAGAATGATATTATTATTTATTGCTATTATCTATTCTTTATTGAGCTACATCAGGATTACCTGCTTCCATTTCATTTAATGCTGAATTCTCGGTGTCTGAGTGTTTTCAAAGCACAACAAATCCAATTAAAACTCAAGAAGGCTATATGCTTTCAAAATGTATCGTAGACAAACTTCGGGATTTGATGCCTCTCTTACGACACAATGCGCGGTGTCTAAGTGTTTTGAAAGCCCGACAAATCCAATTAAAACTCAACAAGGACCTTCGCTTTCAAAATGTATCGAAGACACAATTTGGACTAATACCTACAAGGTCAAAAAGAGACCTTGCAGGAAATTGAAATACTTAAAATTCTTTGCGTCCCTTTAGATTAGCAAAGTAATAAATAGCTATTAAATTAAATGATGTTGATGATGATGGAATTTCTTTTTTTGCTTCCTTTAGATTAGCAAAGTAATAAATAGCTATTAAATTAAATGATGTTGATGATG
>JBQEAY010000007.1:0-8673 GCA_052105975.1 Aequorivita sp.
GGAAATCCTTCTTGGAAATCCCGCTTTTAAAAATGTTTATCGGACACTAGTGATTCCAAATACTACAATATGAAACATCTTTTTGCGGTTTTATCTCTTCTCCTTATAATCGCAGTGAGTTTTTATAGTTTTTATGGGTTAATACCGCATTACGATGCAGATGATTCCCTTGCTGCAACTGAATTTTCTGTTGACAAGGCGATGACACCGCTCGAGGAAATTGCAAAAGCACCACATTACCTGGGTTCTGAAGCGCATGAAGATGTTCGGAAGTTTTTGATAAGTGAATTGCGAAAGTTGGGCATGGAGCCTCACATTCAAGAAAGTTTTAGCCTAAATCCTAGATCGAAAACTCTAAATAAACCTATAAATATTGCGGCTCGCATAAAAGGCTCTGAAGATGGAAAAGCCCTTTTATTGCTTTCTCATTATGACAGTGCGCTCGTACCTTCATTTGGAGCAAGTGATGATGGCACCGGTTTGGTAACCATTCTGGAGAGTCTACGCGCTTACCTTGCTTCGGGAAAACGACCTAAGAACGATATTATCGTTTTGTTTACTGATGCCGAAGAAATTGGGCTGGATGGTGCTAAACTTTTTGTCAATGAACATCCTTGGGCAAAGGACGTGGGCTTAGTGCTCAATTTTGAAGCTCGTGGCACAAGTGGTCCCAGTAATATGATTTTAGAGACCAATGGCGGAAACTCCAAATTAGTAAAGGATTTCAAGAAGGCAAACCCAGATTTCCCTGTCGCTTCTTCTTTGATGTACAGCGTTTATAAAATGCTTCCTAACGACACTGATTCGACTATTTTTAGGGAAGATGGGGATATTGATAGTTTTTTCTTCGCTTTTATTGACAGCCATTTTAACTATCACACAGCGAATGATAATATGTATCATTTGGATTGGAACAGCTTGATGCACCAAGGGAGTTATCTTCTTCCACTCCTTCATTATTTTGCCGATGCAGATCTTTCCAAATTGAAGTCTGAAACAGATGATGTTTATCTGAACTTCCCACTGGTAAAAATGATCAGCTACCCCTTTTCTTGGATTTTACCGATGCTCATTTTGGCGACGCTACTATTTTTAGTTCTAATTTTCTACGGAATCCATAAAAGAAAACTTATCGGAAAAAGTATTGCCCTAGGCTTTGCTCCACTTTTACTTTCCTTGATCAGTTGCGGACTTATTGGCTTCTTTGGTTGGAAACTAATACTTGTCCTTTACCCGCAGTATACAGAGATTCAACAGGGGTTTACATATAACGGACATTGGTATATTGCATTTTTTGTATTCCTGTCTTTGGCTATCACTTTTGCATTTTATAAAAGATTCACGATAAAACTCAACGAAGCTTCATTTTATGTTGCGCCGCTCGTTCTATGGCTATTAGTAAATTTAGCGGTATCTGTTATTTTAAAGGGAGCAGCATTTTTTATAATTCCTGTATTTTTTGGCTTGCTATCATTTTTTGTAATGTTACGGCAGGAGCGTCCAAACCTTTTGGCTATGACCTTATTGGCGGTCCCGGCAATCTTTATTTTTGTACCACTAATCCAATTTTTTCCAGTGGGATTAGGTTTGAAAATGCTGGTAATTAGTTGTGTTTTTACAGTATTACTTTTTGGCTTGCTCTGGCCAGTTTTCGGTTATTATAAGATGAAAGGCCTACTTTCCACAGCTTGTTTGCTACTCGCGGTTTTCTTCTTTATAACGGCACATTCAAAAAGTGATTATTCTGATGAAAGACGAAAGCCAAACAGCCTAGTTTATTATCAAAATACAGATACTGGAAAAACTTACTGGCTTACCTACGATAACGAAATTGATGAATGGACGGAACAATATTTAGGCGAGAATCCTGAAGAGGCGTCTACAGTTTTAGATGAAGCTTCCTATAATAAATATGGAACCAATTTTAGTTTTGCTGCTAAAGCCCCACTAAAGAATATTTCAGATTTTGAAGTCATTTTAGAAGAAGATACAGTGGTTGAAAATCTACGACAGGTTAAGTTTGTAATTGTTCCAAAGCGTAAAGTCAACAAAATAGATTTGTATAGTATAGAAAACGCTGCATTTACATCTTTGGAGTTTAATGGACAAAAAGCCTCAGTTTCAGATACAACAACTAAGTATCGAGGCACTAAGAATACTGCGCTCATCAATTATTTTGTTTCGCAAAATGATTCCTTAAAAGTAAATCTTTCAGTAGAAAAGAATACGCCCCTTAATTTTAAAGTGATGGAGTATTCTTTTGATTTGATGACGAATGCTAAATTTGAAATCGCGAAACGTCCAGATTACACCATGCCAAAACCATTTGTAGTTACAGACGCTGTGATGGTGAAACGCACTTTTTCGGTGGATTCTTTAAAAATAAAGACTTCTGATACGCTTGTAAACCTTATTAAATGATAGAAGTTTTTATTTCGAAATTCTTTTTTACCCTAGCTCTAAAGGGAGTAGAGTTTCTTCAAAATTTTAATAAACTAAGGAATCCTGAACCGTTTAGGGCTGGGAAGAGGATTCTGCATACAACATATAATAATGAATAAAACAGTCGCCATTGCCGGCCTTGGATGGCTCGGGCAACCATTGGCATACCGCCTAACCACTTTAGGGTATACAGTAAAAGGTTCAGTAACTACTTTGGAAAAAGCTACCATGCTGCAGCAAAATAGTTTTGATGCTTATCCTGTAGAAATTGCAGAAACTGGAATAAGAGGTGAAGTAAAAGCCTTCCTAAAAAATACTGATTACTTAATTATAATGATTCCGCCAGGCTTAAGGCGAAATACTGGAGCTGACTACGTGCTGAAAATGACTCATTTTCTAGACGAAATAAAACAAGCATCAGTGCGAAAAGTAATTTTGGTCAGTAGCACTTCGGTTTATGATGATTCACAAGGAAAAGTAACCGAAAAGGATGAACCAAAACCTGAAACCATTGCTGGAAAACAACTTCGGCAAGTGGAGGAGTTATTTATCCATTCAGATGAATTACAAACAACTGTGGTGCGCTTTGGAGGTTTATATGGCGGGAGTCGCAAACCTGCAAGATACTTGGCAGGACGCAAAGAATTAAGAGATGGTGATGCTCCAGTAAACCTGATCAATAGACAAGATTGCATTAAAATTCTAACCGAGATTGTGAAACAAGATGCTTTTGGAACTGTTTTTAATGCTGTAAATCCACATCATCCTAAGAAAGCAGATTTCTATATTCAAAAAACGCAAGAAATGGCATTGGAACCGCCAACATTTGCAGAAAATGATCCAAATGAGATTTTTAAACAAGTGGATTCTGAGAACTTAAAGAAGGTTTTGGGATATGAGTTTAAAAGTAAATTGATGCAATAGTTGATTATAAACAAGAGGAATACCTCAAAGCTTGTTTAACCCTTGTAGCAAGAGTAGAAACTCAAAGCGTCTATGATCTTTTAGGTTTCCACCATCTTTTATTATAATTATACAGTAATAAAAAAATGGCCGCTTCGAATTTCGAAACGGCCATTTTCATTTAAAGATATTTTAAATACTACCAAATACGAACCCTGTCTTCTGGGGCAACGTACATTGGGTCTCCTTCTTTAATGTCAAAAGCTTTATAAAAAGCATCAACATTAACTAAAGGTTGTGTTGCTCTTACCATTCCTGGAGAGTGTGGATCTGTTTTCACTTGGTTGCGAACTGCCTCATCACGTGCTTTGGTACGCCAAACTGTAGCCCAGCTCATAAAGAAACGTTGCTCTGGTGTAAATCCGTCAATATCATCTGGACGTCCGTTTTCTTTGTAAAAACGTTCTAAACCATCATATGCGGCAAGTACGCCACCTAAATCACCAATGTTTTCACCCAAAGTGAATTTTCCATTTATATGAACACTGTCCAAAACTTCTACACTGCTGTATTGATCAGCTAGTTTATCACCTCGCTCTGTAAAGTTTTCAAGATCTTTATCGGTCCACCAATTAGCTAGGTTTCCGTTAGCGTCAAATCGCGCACCGCTATCATCAAATGCATGAGAAATCTCGTGGCCGATTACAGCACCCATTCCACCGTAGTTAACAGCTTCATCTGCTTTATAATCGTAGAATGGCGGTTGAAGAATTGCTGCAGGGAAAACGATTTCGTTGTTAAATGGATTAAAATATGCGTTTACAGTTTGTGGGCTCATTCCCCATTCGGTACGGTCTACTGGCTCATCAATTTTGTCAAGATTATCCTTGAAATTCCAAGTTTGCACTGCAACCATATTGTCATAAAAGGTATTTCCTTCTTTCACTTCCATAGAAGAATAATCTTTCCACTTGTCAGGATATCCAATCTTTACTGTGAATTTGTCCAATTTTTCAATTGCTTTTACTTTGGTACTATCGCTCATCCAATCTAAAGCATCAATACGATCTTCATAGGCTGCGATAACATTTGCAATCATTTTTTCAGCTTTTGCTTTTGCTTCTGGAGGGAACATTTCATCTACATAAAGTTTACCCAAAGCTTCACCTACGCTTCCGTTTACAGTTGCAAGTGCTCTTTCGTCTGCTGGTTTTTGTTTTTTGGTGCCGTTTAGTGTTTTGCTATAGAAATCCCAGTTTGCTTGGTCAATATCTGTAGTCAACATTCCTGCAGCGCTGTTCAAAGTAGACCAGCGAATAACAGTTTTCCAAGTATCAAAATCTGGTTTAGCGAACATTTGTTCTACAGTTTCCATATATTTTGGCTGCATTACAATAACCGTATCTAGATCTTTAGTTACACCCATATCCTTAAAAGCTTCTTTCCAATCGATTTGAGGCACCTTTTTTTGTAATTCTTCAATGCTTCTTGGGTTATTAAAGTTTCTGAAATCGCGACTTGCAACTTTATCCAATCTTGGCGTAGCAAGTTTTGTTTCAAAAGCAAGAATAGTTTCACCTTGTTTGCGTGCAGACTCTTCAGTGTCACCCAAAAATTGTAGCATTCTTGTAATGTGATCTACATACTGCTGACGGATTTTTTCCGAAGCTGGATCTGTATTAGTATAAAAATCACGATCGGGAAGTCCTAAACTTCCTGGCGTAATGTATGCCGAGTTCATCGCACTGTTGCTTGGGTTTGAAAAAGCAGCAACACCCAAGAATGGTTGTGCAACAGAAACAGCATCTTCACTTATCAATTTCTGAAAATCTTCCATGCTATTCATGGCTTCAATCTTTTCAAGAATTGGTTTTAAAGGTGCAACACCTGCTTCATCTCTTGCAACGCTATCCAATTTAGTTTCGTAAATCATCAAAGCTTTTGCTTGATCCGTATCTGAGGCATACTTACCGCTCTCTTTGGCTTTTGCCAAGATATTTAGCACATCTGCATCAGTCTTTTTTCTAAGAATTGTGAATCCACCCCAACTGGTTTGGTCGTCTGGAATCTCATTGTTTTTCATCCAGTTTCCATTCACATAGTTGTAAAAATCAACTTTTGGACTCACGGTAGTATCCATATTTGTTAGGATAATTCCATGTGGTTCTGTGTCTGTTTTAGCCACTTCAGTTTTTTCCTTACAAGCGGTCGCGGCAGCTGCAATAACTGCAAAAGCCATAACAGGTTTTAAAAAATTAGTTTTCATTTATGGTTTTTATTTAAAGGTATTTGAATAATTATGAAAGGATAAGTTGTCCTTTCGGTTTGAATGTTACACTTTTTGGTTTTTAATGTCTTGAAGTTCCAGTTCCATTATTGAATCTTTATAACGTTGTTGTTTCTTTAGTTCGTTTTCTTCATTTTCCTTTCTTTGGAAATCAATATTGTCTTTCTGAAATTTTTGGTTAAGTTGAACAATTAGATTTTTTAAAGCCACGTTCATTTCCTCCATAGAGTTTTCAAGCTTTGAGGAATCGATAGTGGATTGGTTTGCCGTTTGAAATAGAAGCGCTGAACGGGTTTTTAAAACAAATAGTCTACTATTGATTGGATTTGTATTGAGCGTATCAGGAATTTTTTTTAGTAGCGAATCCGAATATTTCTTTAAAAGCTCTGAGCGATTTCGAAGGTCTTCGTAGTTACTTCCGTTTGCCTTTTTTGCTTCGTTTACAAAATCTTCTAAAATTCCCCAGTGAATAGCTTGCTCCTTTGCAGGTGCTGAAAGTTGTGGAAAGTCAAAATTCTTGTCTCCAAATAAGATGGATGCATCGTTGTTTGGTGCTTCTGGCTGTTGTTCTTCGGAGTTTCCGCAAGAAATCACAATTAGCACTATCGATAAGAGTGGAATTATTAACCTCATAGAAAAAAGATTCACAAAGATACTGGTTATTAAACTAATGGCATATATTTTTTTGTCGTGTTTTACTAAGATGTAAGACTTAAGTCTTGATTCCTAATAGATTGATAATTAGGTTAGATTGATTAACCAGCCTTCTTTATTCAGTAAATTTCAATGGTAAACTCAATTTCAAGGTGTCAGTTAATAAAAACTCTACTAGAGCCTACCATAATTGACTCAACTTTGGAATATTTCAGTTGGATACTAATGATTTTTTTTAAGCCATGAAACATCATAGAATACGTATCTTTGCACTTGATTTTTTGAAAAATAAAATAGCATAAACAGATGAGAAAACGAATCCTGATTATTGGTGCCTGTGGACAAATAGGGACAGAACTAACATTATATCTACGTGAGAAATTCGGAAACCATAAAGTAATTGCCAGCGACATACGCGAAGGTGAAGAGCATCTTATGGAAAGTGGTCCTTTTGAAGTTTTAGACGCCATGGACTACGATGCCATTGAAGAGGTTGTGATTCGTTATGAGATAACCGATGTTTATTTAATGGCAGCTATGCTTTCTGCTACCGCGGAGAAATTCCCAATGAAAGGCTGGAATCTAAATATGGATTCGCTTTTTAATGTTTTGAAATTAGCGAAGGAGAAAAAGATTGAAAAATTATTTTGGCCGTCCAGTATTGCTGTTTTTGGTCCAACTACGCCAAAGACCGGTACGCCACAACGTACCGTAATGGAGCCGAGTACGGTTTATGGAATTAGTAAACAGACTGGTGAACGTTGGTGTGAATACTATTTTAACCGTTATGGAGTAGATGTGCGTAGCATCCGTTATCCGGGTCTTATAAGTTATAAAACACTACCAGGTGGAGGTACAACGGATTATGCTGTTGATATTTACCATAAAGCCTTAAAGCATAAAAATTATGTTTGCTTTTTAAATGCAGAAACTACCTTGCCAATGATGTTTATGGACGATGCCATTCGTGCTACTGTTGGTATTATGGAAGCCGAAAGAGATGATGTAAAAGTTAGAAGCTCATATAATCTTTCAGGGATGAGTTTTGATCCCGAAGAAATTACTGCGAGTATCAAGAAACATATTCCGGAATTTAAAATTAGTTATGAACCTGATTTTAGACAACCAATTGCAGATAGTTGGCCACAGAGCATTGACGATAGCGAAGCCAGAAAAGATTGGGGTTGGGAAAGTAAAATTTCTCTAGATGAAATGACTGAAATTATGCTTACCAATTTAAAAGATAAATACTAGTACCTAGGGTTTTTAAGGCTATTCGTCAAATTCTACTTCCAGAATATTGGCGGTTCCTTTTTTACCTTCGTTGGATATAAAAATTGTTCCCTCACTTGAAAAGGTAAGTCCTTCAGGTTGAGGGAATGATTTTTTATAGAGTTGGTGTAATTTCAATGGCTTGCCAGAGCTGTCCAGGATTAATAGCTGTGGGTTCTTTTTTGAAGCTAATACGTAGATATTTCCATTTTTAGGGTTTATTCCAATTTCTGAAGGATAAAACTTAGCTAGCTTACTTGAACCATTTTTATCTTTAGTTTTTAAAACAGGATCGTCTAAAGGAATTTTTAGGACTGGAAGGTCTTCGGTTTTCTTGGTTTCCAAATTAAAAGCGTAAATTCCTTTATACTCATCACTATTTGGGTCCTTATCCTTAACCGTAAAGAGAAGCCTATTGTTTATAGTATCTGCCACTAAAGACTCCATATTATTTTTACCTGAGAAAGGCGTTTTATACTTCTTGGTCTCGAAATTAGGGCTGAGATAATTGGAGACTTCAAATAGTTTTCCATTGCTCTCCATAACATATGCGGTACTATCAACGATAGCCAATGCTTCATAGTCTCCAGACTTACCGAAGTTCACTTTTTTTTCAACCAGCTCAGTGTCAAAATTGTAAATATAAATGATGCCCTCCTCGTCTTGCACACAGGCAATTTTATCTTCTGAAAGCCAGCTTATTCCTGATATCTCATTGAGTTCTTCTGGCATATCCCATTTGTGTATAATAGTATAGGTTTCCTTATCCAATCGAGGATTTATGGCCGGATTTCCAATTGCCCAATACATAATGCCAACAAAAGCGAGTACTCCTGTTATTATAAAGAATGCGATTCTGTTTTCGTTCATTGCCATAAAATATTGCTTTTATAGAATAAGTACTAAAGTCCGAATAATTTAAACCAAAAATTTATAACGAGGTTTAAAATTATGGTAAAAAAGTAGAAAGCTCTGAGTAGAGAGTTCATCTATCAACTCCTTTGTAGCCTCACCAAGAATCCCTTCGACTACGCTCAGGGTAAACTTCTCTTCTTGTTTCGTAGCCTCACCAAGAATCCCTTCGACTACGCTCAGGGTAAACTTCTCTTCTTGTT
>JBQEAY010000007.1:8773-8890 GCA_052105975.1 Aequorivita sp.
TCGTAGCCTCACCAAGAATCGAACTTGGATCTAAAGTTTAGGAAACTTTTGTTCTATCCGTTGAACTATGAGGCCTTATTTGATGGTGTAAATTTAAGGTTTTTTAGAAAATTGAAA
>JBQEAY010000007.1:8990-183503 GCA_052105975.1 Aequorivita sp.
GGTTTTTTAGAAAATTGAAAGAAAAATGTCTTACTCACTTTTGAGAATCCACTATGTTATTGATTGAATTAGTTGTCTTGACCTTTAAAAAGCTCGCCCCACCAATTCTCAGCAATCGGGAGAACTTGGTTCTAAAGTTTAGGACCCTGAAGTTTTGGGGTTGTTCTATCCTCCCGATAGCTATCGGGAGAACTATGAGGCCTTATTTGATGGTGTAAATTTAAGGTTTTTTAGAAAATTGAAAGAAAAATGTCTTACTCACTTTTGAGAATCCACTATTTCATTGACGGAAGAAGTTATTTTGACCATTAAAAGCTCGCCCCACCAATCCCGAAGCCTCGGGAGAACTTGGACCATTGTAGCCTCACCAAGAATCGAACTTGGATCTCAAGTTTAGGACCCTGAAGTTTTGGGGTTGTTCTATCCTCCCGATAGCTATCGGGAGAACTATGAGGCCTTATTTGATGGTGTAAATTTAAGGTTTTTTAGAAAATTGAAAGAAAAATGTCTTACTCACTTTTGAGAATCCACTATGTTATTGATTGAATTAGTTGTCTTGACCTTTAAAAAGCTCGCCCCACCAATTCTCAGCAATCGGGAGAACTTGGTTCTAAAGTTTAGGACCCTGAAGTTTTGGGGTTGTTCTATCCTCCCGATAGATCGGGAGAATTTTAGGGCCCTTAAAGGTTTAAATTTAAGGTTTTTCAACTATTGGGAAAAAGATTCCTCTATTGACTTTTTAAAAAAAGTAAATCCAAAATGGAAGTTTTGAGGGTATTGCGTTAGGGATAGTAGTGGAAAGCCCACAGCGCAGCGAGGACTTGTAACGGATAGCCCGACCCGCCTTTCGCGGGGAACGCCCAAAAACTAAGAATGGATCCAATTAAAATCGAATCCATTCTTAGTTTATTTAAAATCGAAATACTAAAAACTACGCCTCACAGCTCGCACAGTCTTTTTTCTGTGTAAATTTTTGTGCGGCATTCATACTGTGTTGGTAATAAAGGGATTTTAATCCTAATTTCCATGCGGTTACGTGAATTTTATTAATCTCTTTAACTGGCATTTCAGGATGTACTATAATATTTAATGACTGTCCTTGATCAATATGATTTTGACGGTTTGCCGCTTGGTAAATAAGATCTAATTGATCAATTTCTGAATAAGTTTTAAACACATCTTTTTCATGGTCGGTTAAGAACTCAAGATGCTGTACTGAGCCGTCGTTACTACGAATGTCATGCCACACTTCAGTTGTATTTTGACCTTTTTCCTCCAATAACTCCTCTAAATATGAATTCTTAATCGTTGTTTTGATCTTGGCGATATCCTTCACATAAACATTAGACCAGATTGGTTCAATTCCTTGTGAAACTTGTCCCAGAATAAAAGCTGAAGAAGTAGTAGGAGCAATTGCATTTAATGTAGCATTGCGTCTTCCGTAGCCTTTAAGTACTTCTGGCTCGCCAAATTTTTCTGCTAATTCTTCTGAAGCTTTATAAGATTTTTCCTTGATAACTCTAAAAATCTCATTATTCAAATCATAAGCTTTCTGACTGTCTAAAGGAAGCATTTGCGATTGCAACAATGAATGCCATCCTAAAACTCCCAGGCCTAAAGAGCGATTGTCTTTTGCAAAGTTATAAGCGCGTTCCATAAATAGGAAGGTTTGCCTGTCTTCTCTACTGTCTGAGTCGCGATAAACTTCTAATTTTTCAACAAACTCAGTAATAACTGCATCTAAGAAATAGACCATAGTCTCCACTGCATCCGTGTCTTTCCATTTGTCATAATGCAATAAGTTAACGGAGGATAGTACACATACAAACGACCAGTCGTCATTTGAAGGTAGCATTATTTCGGTACAAAGATTACTGGCGTAGATAGGAAGGTTTTTATCCTTGTAAACATCTGCAGCAGAATTATTGGCATTATCGCTAAAGAAGATATATGGATAGCCCATTTCGCCTCTTCGTTGAAGTACTTTTGCCCAAATAGAACGTTTTGCATCATCACCAGCGATCATTTCTTCCATCCATTGGTTGGTAACGGTAACACCGTGGGTTAGTTCCTGAATTGGATTTCCTTCGGTCCCGATTTCCAAAAACTCCATAATATCTGGATGCTCAACTGGCAAATAAGGTGAAAAACGACCACGTCTAACCGAACCTTGGCTCACTACATCGACCATAGATTCGAATAATTGCATAATATGAACCGCACCAGAAGCTTGTCCGTTATTTTTTACTTCGGCTCCACGAGGACGGATTTTTCCAAAATATCCTGAGGTTCCTCCGCCAAGTTTAGACATCATACCAACTTCAGATTGGGTGTAAAGAATGTTACCCATATCATCGCCAATATGCGATCCAAAACAGCTGATTGGAAGTCCTCTTTCTTTTCCAAAATTGGACCAAACCGGTGATGCCAATGAGTAAAACCCTTGAGACATATAGCCAAAGAATTTATCTGAATACCCAGGAATACCTAATATTTTCTCTGCTCTGTCAGCTATTTCGCGAATACGTTCCTCTGCAGTTACGCCAGGTGAGAGATAACCTGATGCTAAAAAGTTTCGGCTGTGTTCTGTAAGCCATTCAAAGCCTTGTTTTTCTTTTTCTTCCGTGTGATGAAGCGCTTCTTTTCTAGCGTTTACAAGGTTGTTATTATCGGAAATTGTTTTTGTAGTCTGTGTGTCGAGGTTTAGATTTTGATCGTTCATTTAAAAAAGGTCATCACTGGTTATACTTTGGGTTCTTTTACTGTAGTTGATAGAGCGCTTTACGAAGAAGTCTCCGTGCTTGGTGCCGATAATCTCATCATCAAACCATTCGGTTTGTGCGATAAGGCTTTCGTCTATTTCAAATATTTTTTCAATTCCTATGCTTTCAAGGGAATTGTTGAAACGGTTTTTTATAAATTCATTTACTACTGCTTTGGGAAGGAAGTCAAGTTCTCCTTTTTCAAAAATCCAATCTACGATTCTGCTTTCAGCCGTATATGCTTCTCTACATATTTCTTGAATCATGCTATTGTAGCTATCATCAAACCATTCTGGGTTTTCTTCTTTGATTATTTTTATAACATCGATTCCGAAATCACCGTGAATTTGCTCCTCTTTTGAAGTAGCTTCCACAACATTTGAAATTCCTTTAAGCATGTTTTTATGCTTGTTAAAGGCCATAATGATCAAAAATTGTGAGAAGAGAGAAACGTGTTCAATAAAGAGAGAAAACAGGAGGATAGATTCTGCATATTCCTTGTTATCATCACTTTTTGCGTTTTTAAGTGCGGTTTCCAAATAGTGAACTCGCATCATCATCACCGGTTTTTTCTTTAGATTCTTAAATTCCTCATTAAGACCTAATATTTCGAGTAGATGGGAATAAGCATCGTGATGGCGAACTTCACTTTCTGCAAAAGTTGCACCTACGGAACCAATTTCAGGTTTTGGCATTTTTTGATAAATATCACCCCAGAAACTTTTTACAGCCACCTCAATTTGCGAAATAGCCAACATTGTATTTTTTATGGCACTTTGTTCCACCTCTGTAAGACGAGTTTTGAAATCTTGAATGTCACTTGTAAAGTTGAACTCGGTATGTATCCAATATGAATGTCGGATGGCCGGTACATATTCGTAGAGTGCTGGATATTCGTATGGCTTTAAATTTATACGTTTTTCGAATATGTTAAGTTTACGCTTTTGGGTTTGTTGATTTCTGTAGAGAATGTATCCTTTTGCAACGTCGAAAAAACCATTTTCCATCAATTTATTTTCCACAAAATCCTGAACTTCCTCTACGGTAGGAATATACTTACTGTCCACTCTCTTTCTGTCCAATAGTGCCTCATAAACCTTCTCCGAAATTTGCTTCGCATCATCTGGTCCACCGTGATTAGCAGCGGTCATTGCCTTTAAAATTGCATCCGTAATCTTTTGTAAGTGAAAGAGTTTCGTTGTGACATCTCTTTTTATAACGTGGGTGATTTCCATGAGAATGAG
Source organism: Aequorivita sp. (assembly GCA_052105975.1). Taxonomy (GTDB): domain Bacteria; phylum Bacteroidota; class Bacteroidia; order Flavobacteriales; family Flavobacteriaceae; genus Aequorivita. The sequence goes on from JBQEAY010000007.1 coordinate 12,997, forward strand.
GAGTAAAAATTAGAAATATAAGTGAGGTATAAAGATGAAAATTATATCAATGCCTTTTGAGCGAGAAGTGATTTTATTGTCAAATGTTTATCAACAATTGGATAAATTTTGGAAAGAATTGGAAGTGAGGGAGTTTAAAAAAAGCCAGTTATCACGCTAGGCGAAAAGAGAAAAAATTAAAGTCCAGATGTTAATAAAAGACTTCAATTTTTTGCTTTAAATGTATCTTTTAAATAATTTATCAACAGCTGAATTCTAAAATTTTGCTTTCCAATGTCAGAAAAATACAACCAGCGATTGTTATTTACTCTTTAGGCGATTTCGAAGCATATACAATACGCCTATTTCTTCTTTGGACAGGTTTTCTGCTTTCTTGAGCAAATTATTTATTTCCTTTTCAAAGTAATGCAGCGTGCGTCCTTGGGTATAATCATCAATTATTCGTGGATCTATATAAGAACTTCTGGCTACGGAAGGTGTATTGCCCAGTCTTTCGGAAACGCGATTTACGGCTTCCTTTATATTTTTATCCAGTAGTTTTTGATCTTTTTTGTCCACAACGCCCAATTCGTCCAAAGCAATGGCGGCAATCATGGTTCCTGCCCAGGTTCTAAAATCCTTAGCCGAGAATTCTTCGCCCATTACTTCGTGGATATAAGCGTTGAGATCGTCGCTTTTCACATCTATAATTTGATCGTCCTCGTCTAAATATTTAAAAATTTCATAGCCTGGCATATCATCTATTTCCTGAACTATTTTGGCTAATTTTTTATCAACGATGTGTTTTTCTTGGTCTTGATTAGACTTTCCATTGTAGCTGAAAATCATTTCATTGCCTTCAATGCTCAAATGTTTATGACGTAAGGTAGTTAGACCATAAGTATCGTTTTCCTTGGAATAGGTTTCGCTTCCAGCTCTAAAAAATGCAGCCTCCAATAAACGCAACATAGTGGCCATTACTTTTTCTCGATTTAATTTGCGTTTCCGCAAATGTTGTCCGGTAACACGACGCATATGTTCTAATTGATCTGCAAAATCGATTATGCGATTAAACTTTTTAGAATTTTGTTTTTCGGTATAATTTGGATGGTAAATGTATTGTTTGCGATCTTTATCATCGCGGCCGGTAACTAATAGATCTGCTTTTCTATTTTCTTCGATCTCCACATCGGTCCAGGCAGGTGGAATGACAAGTGATTTTATCCAATCGCGTGTTTCCACATCTTTTATCGTCTTCCCGTTCTTATCTTGATAGGTAAATCCTTTGCCGTGTTTTTTTCTGTGGTACATCGCTGTTTTTTGTTTTAAAAGTAAAACAAAAATTTATTGCTTCTTTAAATTTGTATTCTTTTTAAGAGGTTTAAGCTTGTAAAGGGACGAATGAAAAAGTGACTTGATGCTTTTCAATTGCCATGGCTTTTTGCTGAAATTGGCATTCGATTTTTAGAAAGAGTTTCCAATTATCTGCATTATAAGTGAATTTTCGAGAATCTGGATTTCTGTGAAATATGGTCCTTAAATCGAAGTTTGGGGTGTGTCCCGTATAGAATCTTGAAAGAGATTCAGAATGTAATATGTACGTGTAGTAACCCATGGTGTATTAAAACAAAAAAAGTCTCAGAAATATAGACAGACTTAAACATAATAATCGAAAACTTGTGCATAAGAAGTTGTACGTGCACAAAAAACCGTATTTTGTTGTGCATATATAGTTAGACATATACAAGATTGCACCATACATTGTGCATAAAAAATAAACAGGATGAGTGAGATACAAATACACGAACTCCCTCCAAAAGCCAATTGTGAGACAGTTCCTATCTTAAAAGCATTGGCAAAAGCCAGTAGAGCTTTAGGAGAGTTAAAGGGAGAGGTTAAAAAAATCCCCAACTCACAAATTTTAATTGACACTTTATCACTTCAAGAAGCTAAGGACAGTAATGAGGTAGAAAACATTGTTACAACAGACGATGAATTGTATCAAGCAGCTGTAGATGTAAAAGTGACGTCGGTTGCGGCTAAGGAAGCTACCTATTATGCTGATGCATTAAAATTTGGATATAATATCATTAAGACAAAAGGAATTTTAACCACTAATGATATTGTCAAGATCCAACAAAGAATTGCTCCTCATCATCCTGTGAGAAAAATACCTGGAACCGTACTCAAAAATCCCAGAACACAGGAGGTGGTATTTACTCCGCCTCAAAATATCAATGAAATAAAAAAGCTGCTGGAAAACTTAGAGATTTATATAAACAACCCTGAATTTCATAATATTGATAGTTTAATAAAAATGCCCATCATCCATTTCCAATTTGAAAGCATTCATCCATTTTACGATGGTAATGGAAGGACTGGGAGAATCCTAAATATGCTTTATTTGGTTCAACAAGGCCTTCTAGACATTCCGGTACTTTATCTAAGCAGTTACATTATAAGAAACAAAAATGACTATTACAGATTACTACAAGAAGTGCGAGCTAAGGATTCGTGGGAAGAGTGGATTGTATGGATGCTGGTGGGCGTTGAAAAAACAGCTAAGGAGACCATTAAAGTAGTAAATCAAATTAAAATTTTGATGGATGACTATAAGAATGAGATTAGAACAAACTTCAGCTTCTATAGCCACGACTTAATTAATGTTATTTTCAAACATCCTTATACAAAAATTGATTTTTTGGAAAGAGAGCTTGGAGTGCATAGAAATACTGCTAGTAGTTATTTAAATACACTTGCCAAACATGGTTTATTAGTCAAAGTTAAAATAGGCAAAAGAAACTACTATATAAACCAAAAGCTTTTCGATATTCTGACCCGAAGATAATTTCCATTGGTATTCTGAAGGAGTCAAAAATGCAGCGTTCTTCTTTTATAGATTAACGCCAATCTTTGCATAAATACAACAATTGGGCTTGATCCATGTAAACACAGTATTCCATAAAACAAAAAACCCCATCGAATTGATGGGGATGTTTTTGCTCCTCTTCTTGGGCTCGAACCAAGGACCCTCTGATTAACAGTCAGATGCTCTAACCAACTGAGCTAAAGAGGAAGATATTCTTCCGGTTATATTATTTCAATCTTCAAAGTTCCTCTTTGCTTCGAACCAATCCCGATAGCTATCGGGACTCTGATTAACAGTCAGATGCTCTAACCAACTGAGCTAAAGAGGAAGATATTCTTCCGGTTATATTATTTCAATCTTATCATTCCTCTTGACTTCAAACCAATCCCGATAGTTATCGGGACTCTGATTAACAGTCAGATGCTCTAACCTCCCGATCACTATCGGGGGAGCTAAAGAGGAAGATATTCTTCCGGTTATATTATTATAATCTTTACCTTTCTGCGGACCGTTGTCCACTAAAGCAATCCCTTAGATTGCGTAGGCGGGTGCAAATATACCTATTTTTTGATTCCATCAAAATAAAAAATAAAAATTTATTAAAAATATTTATACTCGTGGCCTTAGCTCTTACTAAATTGGAGAATTTTAAAGGCTCTTTATCTGCTTAAGTAGCTTTATGCCAGCTGGAGAATTGTTTTTAGAAAGGATTTCCTTAGCTTCTTTAATTTTGTTTTCCTTTAAGTATGCCAAGGCTAGATAATACTGAATATCTTCATAAAAGGCACTTTCAGTTTTTTCATTGGCCAATTTCAGATAATTCTCTGCTTGGCGGGCATTACCATTTGCTAAATTTGCAACTCCCAAAAAATAAACTAAGGTGTCATTCTTCGGTTGCGCGGCGTAAAGAGGCTCCCAACGCGAAATAGCTTCGGTATATTCCTTGCGCTTATAACTCACCATCCCGTAGTAGAACTCGTATTGTGAAGCTGTTCCCATAGTTGTTGGAAGTCCGGGATCTGGTCTAAAATTTTCAGCAAAAACCTTTTGAGCTGTATTGTCACTATTGAAAATAGCCCAAATGCTTACGCCAATAAGTATTAAAACTGAAGCGGCTAGTGCAACTAGGGCAGGAGCGAGCCATCTCTTTTTTGGTACTTCTACTATTTCAGTGTGATAATCGTCTAATGATTTCCTTAGATTGTGTTCCTCAACACCTTTAATCATAGCTTTTTGCTCTTCAAGTATTTTAGAAAACCCTGGGTCTGTTTTTAGACGTTCATTAAAGTTTTCTAGCTGAACATTGTCAAGCCTACCCAAAAGATAGCTGTCTATAAGCTCTTGGGTTTCTTGATTGACATGTATTTCTCTATTTGGATCCATTGGGGGTGTTTAGGGTCATTTTCTTCAATTGCTCTTGACAACGGTATTTTGCGTTGCGGGCTGAGGCTTCGTCCATTTTCATTATTTGAGCTATTTCCTTATATGGTTTTCTTTGGAAATAGAATAGTTTTAATAACAACTGACAACGTTCCCCCAGTTGGTTTATGGAATCCATAATAAGTTTGATTTTTTTATCTTGAACTTCATTTTCTTCTATTTCAGACTCATCAAATTCGATTTCACGGTTTATAAAAGTGGTATTTTTATATCTTGAAGAGCGAAGGTGATCCCTCCATTTATTTTTTGCTATCTGGTATATATAACCGTTAATAGCAGTTTCACTTTTAGAAGAAAACCGATTGTTTTTTACATTACGCCACATTGCTAAAAATGATTCTTGATATATATCTTTTGCCTGTTGCTCGCTGCCACTGTTTTTGAGAACATAACGCTTTACTTTGATAAAATTAATTTTATACAATTCCTTTAACGTAGAAGCATCATTTTCTTTAATGAGTGCAACCGTTTTATTAAATGGTAAATGATCTCTATTTTTATCGTTATCTCTCCACATTATTTCTAAAACAATATAGAAAGATACAATATATCCGTTATGGATTTAAAGTTTTTGAAGATCTTAGATAAATGGATAGCTTTCTTCGTCCAAAGGGAGTAGCAGATCACGTCTTAGAGCTTAAAACCACAAAACAAACTTCATTCTACCTACACATCGAAAGGAGCGCGAAATGTCATCAAAATATTTCAAAAAAAAATACTCCAGAAGCTATTCTGAAGTATTTTAAAATGATAATTTCTTATATATTATTCAAAAAGCCAGCGATAGATATCGTTTCCGTTGGCAAAAAGCACCAAGGCTATCAGAATGAAAAAACCAACCATTTGGGCGTATTCCATAAATTTGTCGCCTGGTTTACGGCCACTCACAATCTCGTAGAGTAGGAATGCAACATGACCACCATCCAATGCGGGAATGGGAAGAATGTTCATAAAGGCAAGAATGATCGATATTAAAGCTGTGGTTGCCCAAAAGCTCTGCCAGTTCCAAACTCCAGGGAACATATTGCCAATCGCGCCAAAACCACCCACTTTGGTAGCTCCCTTTTTGGTAAATACGTACTTAAATTGGGTTATATAATCCCTTAAGGTATAATAACCATAGCCGAAGCCTCCCGCAATACTCTCACCAAGTGTGTAGTCTACCTTGGTTCGGCCAATATCTTGAGAGTCATATAATATACCTATCTCGCCTTCTTGGTTAGGCATAATTCTCAAAGTGTCTTGTGTACCTCCTCTTAAGAAAACGATCTCCTTTTCAGCATGTTCATCTTTGTCAAATACCTTCTTAAATTCATGGCGAAATTCTACTTTCTGTCCATTTATTGCTATGATTTTATCCGAAGCTAATAATCCGGCTTTTTGTGCAGGTTTATCAGCGAATATTGAATCCAGCGTTAGTTTCGATATTGGCTCAAAAGGAAACATAATGCCACTTTCGAACATTTTTGAGCCTGCATCTTCTGGAACTTGAATGGTCTCAATGTCTCCATCCTTGTGTTTAACTTCTACATTGGACACACTTCTAAGAAAAAGATGGCGGTTTATTTCCAGCATATCATCCAGTGGCTCTCCATTTATTTTTAAAACCTGATCACCATCTTCAAACCCGTATTCTTTAAATTGTTCGGCTACTGCAAAGCCTTGTGGAAGATCGTCAGTAGTAACAATATTTCTACCGTAGACATATAGAATCCCCATATAGATAACAAAACCAACAATAATATTGACGGTTACACCGCCCAGCATAATTATAAGACGCTGCCAAGCTGGTTTACTTCTAAATTCCCATGGCTCTGGTGGCTTAGCCATCTGTTCCTTGTCCATGCTTTCGTCAATCATTCCGGCTATTTTTATATAACCACCTAAAGGAAGCCAGCCAATACCATAAACGGTTTCGCCAATTTTCTTTTTAAAGAGTGAAAATTTCACATCAAAGAAAAGATAGAATTTCTCAACACGTGTTTTAAATAATTTGGCGGGAATAAAATGCCCGAATTCGTGAAGAACAATCAGTAATGATAAACTTAATAGTAGTTGTATAGCTTTAACAGCAAATGGACTCATAATTTCTTGAATAGATATTTAAATAAAATAGTCTCGATTTTAAAGCACTCGTTACCAAAATCGAGCCTAAAATGATATTGTTTGCCCTATTTTTACTCCATTGAATAAGTAGTGGTCTAGGCAAAAATCGCACAAAAGTAATCTTTTAGAACTTGCAAAAAAAATAAGCGACTGTGTTGCCGCTTATTTATTTAGTTATTTAGTTACGATGTTTAAAAATGATCTACCGGGAATTCACCATATTTTCATATAATTATTTCTGGCAAGAAAATTGGAGCCCTCAGCCAAAAACTCTAATCCTTTATAATAGTTTTATAAATAACTCCTTCCGAAGTTTCTATTTGAAGGAAAAGTAAACCATTTGCATACTTTGATAGATTTATGGTTTCTGAATATTTCTCAGAAAACAGCAGTTGCCCTAAAGCATCGTAAATTCTTATTTTGTCTACTTGCAATGCTTCTGGTTTGTGAAGATTAATGACATTGGAAGTTGGATTTGGATATAATACCAATTGATGGTCTAAAGTTAAGTCATCAGTTCCCAGAATAACTTGATTATTTTTTGAAATTATGTCCTGTTCTGGATCAAATTGAATTGATTGGACCGCAAAGGGCGCGTCAACTTGAAATGTTTCGTTGTTAAAGGTGTTGTCCAAAACGATATCCAGGGTTTCGCCTTGGGTTCCTTTAAGTCTTAAAGGCACAGGTACTTCAAAAAAGTCAACAGAAGAATGGCTTTGAGATTGCGATATCTTTACATTAATTTCCCCTGTAGTTCCTGGATTCCAGTGAATGGTGTAGCTTGGGTATCCCTCGCCATAAATCCAATCATTAAAGAACTCGGTGAGATCTTCACCGCTAGTATCTTCCATGTTTCGGATAAGATCTGGTGTTGTTGCGTAACCAAAAGTAAGTAGGGGATCGTTCAGGTAATTTTTCAAGCCCTGAAAGAAAATAGTATCACCTAGTTTTTTCCGAAGCATATGGATAACCATTGAAGCTTTGTCATAAGAAAGTCTGCTGTTGAAAATTCTATTTACTGAAGTTGAGTCTTGCGCCGGAATGTAAACAGAACCTCCAGTTTCTTGAGTTGTATAATAAATTTGATCCTCTTTCCAGTTTCGGAAATCGGCTTCCCCGTCCAAATTTTTAATGACCATTCCCGCCATATAAGTAGCAAAGCCTTCGTTAAGCCATACATCTCGCCAACTTCCACAGGTTACTTTATCTCCAAACCATTGGTGGCCAAGTTCATGGGCAATCAACCCGCGATTAAGACTTCCCATAAATGAAACTGTAGTATGCTCCATACCACCGCCCCAGCCAAATTGGGCATGTCCATATTTTTCATCGGCATAGGGATAGGGTTCAAATTTATCGGCAAAAAGGTTCATAATATCTACGGTTACTGGAGTGCGGGATTGGGCATAGCTTAAATCTTCAGGATATACGTAATTTTTAATCTCAAACGGATTTCCGTTGTTTGCTACAGTATGCGAATATGTGGTGTAGTTGGTAACCGCTACGGCCACAAGATAAGCGGGAATTGGATATCCATGACGAAAATGTGTGGTTTTAGTGCTCCCGTCTGTGGTTTGACTCCGTTCTACACCGTTTGCAACAGTCACATATTCTTCATTGTATTGATTAAAACGAGGCGACGTTATGTAAATATCTATTAAATCTATTTTATCTATTAAATCTTGTTTGCAGGGCCACCAAGCTTTTGCGCCAAACGGTTCTGAAAGCGTCCACATAACTGGCCGGCCATTATGGGTATCTACTTCGTAGGAACCGAACCCAGAACTTATTGGGTTTCCCGAATAACTTATGGAAAGCGAATCTAATACGCCCTCGTTTTGCGTTTGCGGAAGGGTAATCACCACTTCGTCATCGTTATTTTGAGTAAAGGAAAGCGGAGCACCGCGTTGTAGTACTTCGGAAACGGTCATGTTGTTAACGAGTTCAAAAGTTACCGTGCTCATGTTTTCCTTGGCTTCAAAATGGGAAGTTACTTTTCCCGAAATAAAAGCTTGCGAAGGGTCAATATCTAAGTCTAATCGAGCGTATTTAACATCATAATTGCCCGTGTTTATGTTGCGTGACGTAGTAAAGAGTCCTGAAGCAGCTTTGGCTTCAGCTTCACTAATATCATTAGTTCTAAAATTTTGAGAAAAAGATAAAAAACAGGTAAAAAGTAAAAAGGGAAGTATAATATTTTTCATTGCGTATGTGTTTAGATTCCTGTTTTGCCGAGACACGTAGGTGGATTCCAGGTTTTTAGGCAGTGAAGAAATCAAATCGAACATTCCCAACAAAAATAAGGTTGTTAAAAGTATTCATTTTGACCTAATTCGGGCCTATTTTTGTACCGAAATATTTTTTTAGAGTTTAAATTTTAACACGATGCTTGACTTTTTTAAGAAATATAAATTCTTTGGAATTTTTTTCTTTGTGCTTTCGCTTATAATTGTTCTAATTATCTATAGGGTAATGATTCCCAAAGAAGTGCTAAAAGTATATCAACCTGCCGATGTTGCCACCGAACTCGTTGATACTACGCTTCAATACGTAAAAAAATACCATACTATTGCAGATTTTAGCTTGGTAAACCAAAATGGTGAAACCGTTACCCAAGCAGATTATAAGGATAAAATTTACGTGGCTGATTTCTTTTTTACAACCTGTCAGACTATTTGTCCAATTATGACCGACCACATGGTGAAAATTCAGGAAAAATTGAAGGATGAACATGATGTTTTACTCTTGTCACATACAGTAACCCCAGAGATTGATAGTGTACCGCAACTTAAAAAATATGCAATAGAAAAAGGAGTAAACGATGCCAAGTGGAACTTAGTTACGGGAGACAAAAAGGAAATCTACGACCTGGCACGAAAGTCGTACCTTGCGGCTAAAGATGTGCCTTATGAGGAGTTTGATCTTATCCATACCGAAAATTTTGTACTTATTGATAAAGAGAAGCGAATCCGAGGGTTTTATGACGGCACCGATCCTGAGGCTATAGAAGTACTCCTTCACGATATTGAAGTGCTTGAAAAGGAAGAATAATACTACTTTTTGAGAGTTAAACTTTCAATTTTATAAACTGTTATTACAATTGAAACGGTGAATAGTAGAAGCAACCTTAATGCTTTATTGCTGTTATGTATCTATCTTATTGGTTTAAAGTAATTTAAAAGTTTGTGTTGTCTTTGATTATCTTCTTATAAGGATAACTTTAGGTATTAGTGAAATCTCTTCCGAAATAAATACGAATTCTTCCTTCTTCATTCTGAAATAAAACCCTTACTTTTGTCTTGTTTAAATTCAATCTAAATAAAAATGACTCTAACAATCGCTTCATTAAAAAAAGGACAGCGTGCTATTATCAAGAATTTTTCCGTAGATGTTGTTCCCTTAAAACTTTTGGAGATGGGCTGTCTGCCTGGTAATGAAGTGTCTTTGGTGCAAACGGCTCCATTTAAAGATCCGTTGTACCTCAACATTAATGGCAGTCATCTGGCAATACGAAGAGAAACCGCTGGCAATATTGAAATTGAATTGATATAACTATAAAATTTCCCCGCGTATTACGAAGCGGAATCGAAGTATGGCAAAACATATAAACGTTGCACTTGTTGGAAATCCTAACACTGGTAAAACCTCAGTTTTTAATAGGTTGACCGGATTGAACCAAAAAGTGGGAAACTATCCCGGAATAACTGTTGAAAAGAAAGAAGGCACCTGCAAGTTTGGTCGTGCCTGTAAGGTTCATGTCCTGGATTTACCTGGCACTTACAGTCTTAATGCCTCATCTCTTGATGAAAATGTTGTTATTGAATTGTTGCTTAACAAAAACGACAAAGATTTCCCCGATGTGGCGGTTGTGGTTGCAGATATTGAAAACTTAAAGCGAAACCTACTTCTCTTTACTCAGATTAAGGATTTGGGAATCCCTGCAATTCTTGCTATCAACATGTCTGACCGAATGAAACGGAAGGCAATTACACTCGATGTTCCGCTGTTGGAACAAAAGTTAAATACCAAGATTGCTCTTATCAGCTCAAGAAAGAACCTTGGGTTTGATTATTTAAAGGAGCTTATTGAAAACTATAACCAGCTACCAACAAAGCCCTGTCTAGATGCATCACGGATTGCGCCAGAATATTTTGACAGACTGCGAGAGGCATTCCCAGAACAAGATCTTTACAAACTGTGGCTCGTGATAACCCAAGATGTGAATTTTGGAAAATTAGATCGAAACGAACTCAAGGGAGTAGCCTCTTTTCAAACGGAATCTCCCAGTAACCTCAAACGGCTTCAACAAAAGGAAACGGTGGTTCGGTATAAATTTATCAACGACACTTTAAAAGAAACGCTTCACGTAGACACCGCTAATGCAAAGGATTTAAGAAGTCGTCTGGATAGAGTTTTAACTCATAAGGTTTGGGGTTATGTTATTTTCTTTGCGATACTAATGCTCATCTTTCAAGCTATTTTTGACTGGAGCGAATATCCAATGGATTTCATAGACCGTTCCTTTGCCTCTCTTGGTGAATGGACCAAAAATGCGTTACCTGCGGGTCAATTCACTAATTTGCTTTCCGAAGGTATTATTCCGGGAATTGGTGGAATTGTAATTTTTATCCCTCAAATTGCCTTTCTTTTTCTATTTATTTCAATTTTAGAAGAAACTGGTTATATGAGTCGCGTGGTGTTTTTAATGGATAAACTCATGCGGCGTTTTGGACTAAGTGGAAAGAGCGTTGTGCCTTTAGTAGCTGGAACTGCTTGTGCTATTCCCGCGATTATGGCTACCCGAAATATTGAAAACTGGAAGGAACGGCTTATAACAATCTTGGTGACGCCTTTTACAACTTGTTCTGCGCGTTTGCCGGTTTACCTGATCATTATTTCTTTAGTAATTCCAGATACGCGCGTGTTGGGAATCTTCAGTTTACAGGGTATTACCCTAATGTTTATGTACATTTTAGGCTTTGGTGCAGCAATTTTCTCAGCCTATATTTTAGATAAGATTTTAAAAATCCGTTCAAAAAGTTTCTTTTTGGTCGAAATGCCAAATTATAAACTTCCGTTGCCAAAAAACGTATTGATTACGGTAATTGAAAAAACCAAGGCCTTTGTATATGGCGCGGGAAAAATTATTTTGGCGATCTCAATTATCCTTTGGGTTATGGCTTCGTATGGACCGGGCGATTTTAATAAAGCAGAAGAAATTATACAAACCGAATACGCATCTCAAAACCTTTCAGAAAGCGAACTGGAGATGCATGTAGAATCATTTAAGTTAGAACATTCCTATATTGGGCGTGTGGGGCATTTTATAGAGCCTGCCGTAGCGCCATTGGGTTACGACTGGAAAATCGGGATCGCTTTGGTAACTTCCTTTGCCGCGCGGGAAGTATTTGTAGGCACGCTAGCAACAATCTATAGCGTAGGGAGTGAAGACGAACAGACCATAAAAAGTAGAATGGCTGCGGAGGTAAACCCCGTTTTGGGCGGCCCCTTGTTTAATTTTGCAAGTGGTATTTCGCTCTTGTTGTTTTATGCTTTTGCCATGCAGTGTATGAGTACGCTGGCTATTGTAAAAAAAGAAACCAACTCTTGGAAATGGCCCATGTGGCAGCTCGTTGTAATGACCGCAATTGCATACGTGCTATCATTGGCGGCTTTCCAAATTTTGAAGTAACACTTCATTTAGCCCTTTTCTCTTTTTTAGGGGAAGGTGACAGTTATTCCGTGAAGCAGGAATATATGACGGATGGGGGGTAAGCCTTTTTATAATTTTTAAATTTAAAAATATGCAAACAATACTAGTTTTAATAGCATTTATATTCGCAGTTGGGTTTTTGATAACTCAATTTATCTGGAACCCTTTTAAATCGAATAAAACGGCGAAGAATAAAATTGGGGATCACTCAGATTGCAGCAAATGTAGTTTTCATTGAATTTTAATTACATTCCCGTGGTTGTTGCTAAAAGATAATTAATCTCTTTTAATGCTGAATAAGCTCGACCCATCCCTAAAGGGTGGCTTATTTTTAACCCTTTAAACAATAGCTGTTTTTTACTCTCCTGCCCGTTCGGGTTCTGGCGATCTTTAGGGATGGTGCAAAAAAAATCGGCTTTAATCTAATTGGTTTTTATAAATCAGCGGGTAATTCTTAAATATTATTCAATTACTTCAAAAGCCGTATTTTCTCCTCTCCTTAGAGAAGGACATGAGGGGCTTTTGGGGGTGCGTGGGAAATTGAGTATCTTTGCGGTATGCAGACAATCTTAGTTTTAATAACGTTTTCTTTAGCAACAGGCTTTTTACTGAAAAAGTTTGTTTGGAACCCTATTTTTGAAGCTCGCCGAAACTCAAGCGAAACCCTTGATGGTGGTAAAACAAAGTGTGGCAAAAGCAACTGTGGCTGCCATTAATTTTTCTTCTCTTTACTAATCAATAACGTATACCCTGTGTCTTTTCCGCTACTTTTTGAAGTAGGATAAGGAGCTAATTTCAATCCGTTTATGTCGAAATTTTGTGAGTTGTAAAGATTGGTGTTTTTTTCCTCGTCAGTTTTTACTGCACCAAAAATCATTGTCTTTTCTGTTGTTTTTCCGTTGGCTACAACGGCTACCTTAACAATAGCTCTTCCGGCCCAAATACAATCAACATCTTCAGGGCAACGCGAATCTTCAACTACCTCTAAAAATTTAATTGATACATCATTTAAAACCACTGTTTCCCCTTTAGGAACTTTTATTCCAATTTTTGGGGTTTCGGGAATTTCTTCCTGACCAAAAGCGAAGCTTGAAAATAAAACAATAATTGCTAAAAGTGAATTTTTCATTTTGAGTTTTTTATTAAGATTTAAAGATACATTAAAAAATTATGCCAGAAAATTAGATACAAGCTAAGTAAAAGTAACTTATCGGTATATTAACCTCTAAACAGGAAGAAATCCGCCTTCATCGGCTCAATTTTTTCGTCTTTGTTTTCAATTATATATGCAAGGGATTTTTCAGTGAAAAGCAATCCCTTCTCTGTCAGTGTAATAATATCACTGTCAATTTCAATTAAATTATTTTTTAAAGCAAGATCTAAAACGGTCCGTGCCCTCACTTCATGCCAATCAATATGTTCGCGAAGGTGATTTATATGCCGTTCACTCTCTTCATCATGACGGTTTAAATGCAGCAGAAATGTGATAAGGGAAACCTCGGTACGTTGTCTCTTTTGGCGATAAAGCACAGAGATGAGTCCTTTTTTTGGGGCCAGTAAATAAACCAATAAGAAAATAACTCCCAAGGTCGTCGCTATAGATCCGGCAATTGAGGCATCTAACCAATTGGCAACCCAGTATCCCGAAATTGCCGAAAACACTCCGAAAAACACTGAAAGCCAGATCATTTTCTTTAAATCTTCAGTCAGTAAATAAGCTGCCGCGGCGGGCGCTATCATAAGTGCAACTACTAAAATTGCGCCCACTGCATCAAAAGCACCAACTACTGTTATTGACGAAACTGACATTAAGCCATAATGGATTATGAGAGGTGAAATACCTAGTGAAGCAGAAAGTCCAGCATCAAACGTACTTACCTTTAACTCCTTAAAAAAGAGAAGCAATAAGCTTATAATTACCAACAATATACTTCCCATGACCCAAAGCGATTTAGGGCCTATATCTGTTCCTCCAATTTCAACCCTATCAAAAGGTGCAAAGGCGAGTTCCCCCAGTAATACGGCATCGACATCCAAATGTACATCGCCTGCATTTTTTGAAATCAAGATTACTCCGATACTGAAAAGAGCAGGAAATACGAGTCCTATAGCGGTGTCTTCCTTCACCAAACCCGTTTTTTGTATATACTCTACCATAACAACGGTTATTACTCCGGTAAAAGCTGCCAATAAGATAAGTAAGGGCGAATTTAAATCTTGGGTAATAAAAAACCCGATGACAATACCCGGTAAAATGGAATGGCTAATGGCATCACTTATCAAGGCCATTTTACGAAGCACTAAAAATACCCCAGGAATAGCACATGCCATTGCTACCACTGCGGCTATTAGTTGTATTTCAATTTGCGGACTAGTCATTTTGTGGTTGTTGGTTATACATTTCTGCGGCCTTTTTAAAGCCTTTTTGGGTCATTGCCCAGTCTTGGCCTTTAATAGCTATCAAGCCTTCGTGTTCTAACTTTTTAAGTGAATTTTTTGTGTAGCCCTGAAAATTGTTAAGAATTCGAATGGTATGCGGGTGCGAAATATTTTCGTGTTCCTTAGCAATATCATACATAAACTGAAGGGTTTTCATAAGCTCTAGGTCCTTTCTATTTTTTCTGAAGCGAATTTCACGGAATAAAAGTCCTCTTCCGGGTGAAAAAATCATTGAAAATAGTACAAAAACACTGGCTACCAATACAATCACGGGACCTGTGGAAAGGTTGTCCTGGCTGGCGCTTATGGCGGTTCCAAAAACGCCCGAAAGTGCTCCCAGCAAACCTGCCAATAAAACCATGGTGCTTAGACTATTGGTCCATTGCCTTGCAGCAGCGGCAGGGGCAAGCAGAATAGCACTCATAAGGATAACCCCGACGGTCTGTAGCCCTAATACAATGGCCAAGACAATTAAAAACGTGACCAATAAATCTATGAATTTTGTATTGAAACCGAGGGTTTTGGTGTAATCGGCATCAAAAAGAAGTAGTTTAAATTCTTTCCAAAATAAAAATAATACAACCAACGAAACGCCAGTTACAATAATCATAAGCCGTACATCGCTTTCAACAAGGGTGGCGGCTTGTCCAAAAAGGTACTTGTCCAGCCCGGCTTGGTTGGCATTGGGTTGTTTTTGAATAAAAGTCAGCAATAGCATTCCAAACCCGAAGAAAGTGGATAGGATAAGTCCTAAAGCCGTATCGCTTTTTAAATGTGTTTTTGAGGTTATGCCACGAATCCAATACGTTCCTACCAATCCACTAACTAAAGCACCAAGAAGTAAAATTCCCGAGTCTTTTGCACCCGTAATGATAAACGCTAGGGCAATCCCCGGAAGGGCAGCGTGCGAAATGGCATCGCCTAATAAGCTCTCTTTTCGCAATACAGCAAAACTGCCCAGCATACCACAAATAGCACCCAGTACGGCAGTTCCCAAAGTTATGGTGCGCAAGGTGTAATCGGTCCAGAGCAATGTAAAGTATTCAGTTATTGACATTTATTAATCTTTTAGCGGGTAGTCGTTAGAAAAGACATCATTTAGTTTTCTTTAAATATTTTTGAAGGGCAACTATCATTTTCGATATATCTGATAGCTTTTTTCGCGGTTTCTTATTAGCTTCTGCTGAAATATAACCTTGTCTTCTCGTTATGGTTGAGCAAACCATGAATTTCTTTGTTGAGCCCAATGCTAATTGCAGATTGAGCATCTGTATCTCCTGCACCTTCTTCAATATTTACTAGGGTTCAAATTGAAGCTCTATTGTATTGGAGAGTTAACCCACTTAATTCTTCAAATTTCAATCTTCGATCATCCATAATCATTTTAGGTTATAATTACTATTAATTTAAAACCTCTCTAGAAACTATCATCTTATTTATTCACCGCCACCTTATAGTTAATTCCATAAGTTTTCGTTAGATTATCATCATTAAATATATCTTTTACGGGGCCAGTCGCTATTCTTTTCACATTTAAGAAAGTTACCCAATCAAAATACTCTGGTACGGTCTGTAAATCGTGATGCACTACGATTACAGTTTTTCCTGCCTTTCGCAATTCCTTTAAGATATTAATAATTGCAATTTCTGTGGTAGCATCAACACCTTGAAAAGGCTCGTCCATAAAGTAAATGGAGGCATCTTGTGCCAAGGCTCGCGCCAAGAAAACACGTTGTTGCTGCCCACCACTCAACTGACTTATCTGCCGGTTTCTATAAGATAGCATCCCAACCTTTTCCATAGATTCTAAGGCAATTTTCTTTTCCTTTGCCCCGGGGCGTTTAATCCAACCCAAGCTTCCGTAGGTGCCCATGAGTACAACATCAAAGGCTGTGGTGGGAAAATCCCAGTCAACGCTTCCTTTTTGGGGTACGTAAGCAACCATTTTTCGTTGTTTGGCATATGGTTTTCCAAAAATGGAAACTGTTCCTGCAATTGGTTTTATGATGCCAAGAATGGTTTTTATCAGGGTTGATTTTCCCGCTCCGTTTGGACCTACTATAGCCATTAACACCCCTTCGGGAACAGTGAGGTCAATATCCCATAACACCGGCTTATAATCATAAGCCACGGTAAGGTCGTCAATTTGTACGGCGATATTTTGTTCCATTATTTTAGTGCGTTTACCATTGTATTCACATTGTATTTAAACATTCCGATATAGGTTCCTTCATCTGTCCCTGGATTTCCAAGAGCGTCACTGTACAGAGAGCCACCTATTTCAACATCGTGGTTTTTGGAAATCACAGCTGCTTGGAGGGCTTCAATGGTTCTACGTGGAACAGAACTTTCAATAAAAATGGCTTTTACTTTATTCTCAATGATAAATTTTGAAAGCTCCCGCACATCTTTAACGCCTGCTTCAGTTGCAGTAGAAATTCCTTGTAATCCTACGACTTTAAAACCATATGCTTTTCCGAAGTAGCTAAAGGCATCGTGAGCGGTGACTAAAACTCGTTTTTCCTCAGGTAAGGTTTCGATAGTAGCCTTGATTTCGATTTCCAAATCATTCAGTTTTTTCAGATATTTTTCGTTGTTCGCAGCGTAGGTTTCAGCATTTTTTTCATCTGCTTTAGAAAGCTCGTCAGTTACCGTTTGTGCAAAATGCTTAAAAAACTGAACGTTGAACCATACGTGCGGATCGTAATTACCTCCAAAATTAACTGAAGAGATCAGTTGGTCTTTGGGCAATCTATCTCCTACAGAAACTGTATTCTTTTTGCCCTTCATCTTTTCGAAAATATCTACAAGTTTTCCTTCCAAATGAAGTCCACCATAAAAAACGATATCTGCATTGTAGAGCTTAGAAACGTCTCCTTCGCTAGCCTTGTATAAGTGGGGATCAACACCGGCACCCATTAAGGTTTGTAGTGAAATATTATCACCACCGATTTCCGAGACAAGATCACCCAATATATTTGTAGTCGTGACCACTTTAAGTTTGCCATTTTCCTCAGGAGCATCTTTGCATCCTATAAAAACTGTGATTAAACTGAGTAATAAAATTTTCTTCATTATTTGTGTTCTTTTGAACTTTTCGCACTGGCGTAATTACCAAACGAAGTCTTTATTTTAAATATTTAAATAGTCTGGACGTAAAGGTTTTCCGCAATCTGCTTTGAAATGAAAAACTGTTCATTTCCAACTGAAATTACCATAGAACCATCAAAAAATTCTTTTCCCAAAACCTGTATTTTAGTTCCAATAGCAATTTTCTTTTTATCTAGATATTGTAAAAATTCCACGCTACTTTCTTTTACCCCCACGCAGACACCACTTTGGTTTTTTTCCATTTCTGAAAGCAATTTCTTCTCAGTTCGTTTTAACACGCCATTTTTATCAGGTATGGGATCTCCGTGAGGATCAAAATCTGGACTTCCTAAAAATTGATCGAGCCTTGTTATTAATTCATCAGATTTTATATGCTCCAATTGTTCAGCTATATCGTGTACTTCATCCCAATGAAAGCTGAGCTTTTCAACCAAAAATACTTCCCATAGACGGTGTTTTCTTATTACATCGGCAGCAATTCTTCTTCCTTTCTCAGTAAGTTGCGCCCCTTTATATCGCTTATAAATTAGCATTTTCTTTTCGGCAAGTTTTTGAACCATATCCGTAACCGAGGACGGCTTAGTTTCCATGCTTTCTGCAATAGCATTTGTACTTATTTCACCTTCACTTTCCAATTCAAGATGAAAAATTGCTTTTAAATAATTTTCTTCAGCAAGGGTCATAACAATATTTAAGTTTATACAAAGATATATTTTTTTATTTAAAAACATATTTTTAGCTTTGCTTAAAATTATAATTACCTAAAACTAATAAATTTTAAATTTATGAAATATATTCTTTATTTTTTTCTATTTGCGGGAACTGTGATTACAGCCCAAAACGGAAAATCAACAATTATAGGAACAGTTTCCGCAGGAGACAAACCCATTCCATTTGCTAGTGTTTATGTAAAAGGTGGTGCTGAAGGAACGAGTGCAGATGGTGATGGAAAATTTGAACTGTCAGTGGCTGCGGGTGAAATTGTAATAGTAGCCCAATCTCAAGGCTATCGTGTTCAAAATAAGAGCATAATTATATCAGAAGGTGAAACCCAAACATTAGATTTTTCGTTAGCAGAAGATGCCTTAGGTCTTGACCAAGTCGTGGTGAGTGCCACCAGAAATAGAATTAGCAAAAAAGATGCTCCCGTAATTGTAAATGTGTTAACTTCTAAATTATTTAGAGCAACACAATCTATTTCTTTAGCAGATGGATTAAATTATCAACCAGGAGTTCGAGTAGAAACAAATTGTCAGAACTGTGGCTTTACCCAAGTTCGTCTTAACGGATTAGACGGGCAATACACACAGGTACTTGTAAATAGTCGCCCTGTTTTTAGTGCGCTAAATGGCGTATATGGATTAGAACAAATTCCAGTAAGTATTATAGACCGTGTAGAGGTTGTGCGTAGTGGAGGTTCTGCCCTTTTCGGTTCTAATGCCATCGCAGGAACAGTTAATGTTATTACAAAAGAGCCTGTAAACAATAGCTGGGATGTAAGTTCCTATCTTGGTTTTATCGATGGAAAAACACCAGATCGTAGTGTTAACATGAATGCCTCTATAGTAAACGAAGCATTAACAAGTGGTATTACTGTGTATGGTATGTACAGAAATAGGGAGTCTTACGATGCTAACGATGATGGTTTTAGTGAAATTACTGAGCTAAAGAACAATTCCCTTGGAACAAAAGCATTTTTAAAGCCTAATGATAATAGTAGAATTGGAATAGACTTTACGGCCATTAGAGAATTTAGACGTGGTGGAGATAGATTGGATCTTGCCCCGCAATTTACAGATGTTACCGAACAATTAGACCATAACACTATTTTCACCGGTATTGATTATTCACTGTTCAACGATGCACGTACAAATGATTTAAGTGTCTATGTTTCTGTTCAAAATACAGATCGCGGCAGCTATTATGGTGGATTGGGAGGCGGACGCACGCAAGCTGATTCTATTGTAGCCAACAATGCTTTTGGTACTACTAAAGATATGGCTGTAGTTGCAGGAGCAAGATTTACACATAGTTTTAAGAATAACGATGTCCTTACTACAGGTATGGAATATCAAATGAATGATACCGACGATATTATTAAAGGTTATAACCGCCTAATAGACCAAAAAGTTAATAATTATGGTCTTTATGGGCAATATGAATGGAAACCATCAGAGCGATTTACGGCATTAATAGGTGCCCGACTTGATCATGTAGATGTAGACGGATATTATACCATAGAAGATATCGAGCGTTATTCAGAGGTAAATGAGACTGTATTGAGCCCTCGTTTAACCATATTATACAATATATCTGAAGCCCTTCAATTTAGAGGAGGATATGCCAGAGGTTTCCGAGCTCCACAAGCATTTAATGAAGACCTTCATATTGCTTCTGTTGGTGGAGAGCAAAGTTTTGTAATTCTTTCAGACGATCTAGAAAGTGAATTTTCGAATGCGTATACAGCCTCCTTAAATTTTACGAAAGATTTTAATTTAACACAAACAAATTTATTAGTAGAAGGTTTTTATACTACCCTAAAAAACCCATTTACAATTGTAAGTACAGGAACATCTTTGCCTAACGGTTCAATTTTAGAAGAATCACGTAATGGTGAAGGTGCCTATGTAGCAGGAACGAATATAGAAGTAAGTGTATCACCTAATCCATCATTATTTTTTCAAGCTGGGGTAACATTACAAAAATCAATGTATAAAGAAGATCAAGTTCTTTTTGAATCAGATGGTAGTATTGTAGGTGAAGGCGATGTTATTATAAATGAATTCCCACGGTCACCAAACGTTTATGGCTTTTTAAACACGAACTGGGAGTTTATTGAAGATATAAGACTAGATGTTACTGGTAGTTACACAGGTTCTATGATGGTACCTCATGCAATAAGTGATTCTGGATATTTAGAATTGGTTGATACAGATCCCTTTTTTGATATGACCACTAAACTAACGTATCACTTTGATCCAATAGAGAATTTTCATATGGAGATAAGTGGTGGAGTACAGAATGTTTTTAACAGTTATCAAGATGATTTTGATTCTGGAGCAGGGCGTGATTCAACATTTATTTATGGTCCAAACAGGCCACGTACCTTCTTTGTTGGTTTGAAATTTGGAGATTTTTAATAGGTTTAAAATAATAATGATAAAAATAGCCTGGAGCATACTATTCACTTTTACAGTGTTTGCTAATCTACAAGCGCAAGATAATAGGTCAATTAACTGGTTGACTTTTGAAGAGTTAGATATTGCCCTAAAAACTGAGTCTAAACCAGTTTTTATATTTTTTGAAGCAGATTGGTGCGTATATTGTAAAAAACTGGAACGTGTAGTTTTTAAAAAGCAAGATGTTATACATAAAATAAATGAAGATTATTACGCAGTTAAAATGAATGTTGAAAGCACTGATTCCATAAGCTTTGATGGAGTTACTTTTGAAAATAAAGAGATAAGGACTAAAAGAGGTGGTATACATGAATTGCCATTGTTACTAGCAACTCGAAAAGGTTTCCCTTTTACACTTCCTGTAACTTTAATCTTTGATGAAGATTTTAAAATCAAGGAAAGAATTTTTAATTATTATACTTCAAAAGAGTTAATAAATACTTTGTAGCTTCAAAATATTGAAGTTGAGTAAGCTTTGAATTTCATATTTGTTTGATAGTGTTAGCCAGTCCCGCTTTTTCTCAGGAAAAGGCGGTTTACTGGCTTAACTTTGAACAGTTGGAAAGATTCACTGTAAACAAATGCAAACCAAAAAAACTCAATTCGCCAAATTCCAATTTTGAAGGCAAGTTAAAGGAAGAAAGTTATTTCATTTCCAGCCTTAGTCTTTTTAGGATGTTGCTTTTAAAATATTTCTTATAAAACTTCTACAAATAGATTGGCTGCTATTTTAGCCGAAAGTTTTAAGGGTGCGCCATTAATATCAATATCTAAAGCGTTATCAAAGGCTTCGATATCCTTAATTTCAAATTTAGAATTGATTGCTATTTTTTGCTTGTCCAAATATTTTAAAAATACTGGCGATGAATCCTTAACACCTACAATCACACCTTTGGTTCCGATATCACATTCAGAAAGCACTGACTTGTTTTCCGTTGGAAGTACGCCATCTTTACAGGGTATTGGATCCCCGTGCGGATCAACTTTTGGGTAATTAAGTAGCTTATCTATAGCATCTACTAATTTCTCACTTTGAATATGTTCCAATTGTTCTGCCACATCGTGTACCTCATCCCAACTAAAATCCAGGCGCTCCACGAGAAATGATTCCCATAATCTATGCTTTCGTATAACTTTTAAAGCTTGTTCCGTACCTTTCTCGGTGAGGGTTGCACCGTAATATTTTTTATATAAAACCAGGTTCTTACTGGCTAATTTTTTAACCATTTCGGTTACCGATGCCGCCTTCGTTTCTAATGATTCCGCTAAGCTATTGGTAGAAACCCCATCTTCAGCATCTTGTTGCAGGTGAAAAATAGCTTTTAAATAATTTTCTTCAGATCGTGTAAACATAGCTTATATGTGTAAAATGTAAATATAAGATTAATATTTTCATAAATTAATTATTAGGAGACCCTAAATATTTTTTTAAGGCAAATGAATTTTATATATTTGAACGCAATAAAGTTTAAAAGAGAATCTATGGAATTTGCAATAAGCCTACTTCAAGAGCATCAAAAAGCAATAAACAGAAATGTAAAGAGCACTGACCTCATGCAGAAAGACATATCGCTGGCTTCACGAGAGCTAGCGAAGGTCAGTGAGCTAAAAAGAGCAATTAAAATTTTAAAGTTTAATAAGAATAAATAATTATGAAAATCTCAAAACACTTACCAGATTTACCTTACGACAAAAATGCACTGGCACCGCTTATTACTGAGGAAACCTTTGATTATCATTACGGGAAGCATCACGCAGCCTATGTAAATAATCTAAATAATATCATTGCGGATTCACCACTTGAAGAAAAATCAGTAAAAGAACTTATTTTATTAGGGGTTGAAAAGAAGGACGCCGGACTGTTCAATAACGCTGCCCAGCATTGGAACCACAGTTTTTTCTGGCACTGTCTGGCTCCAAATGGTGGTGGAGGTCCCACAGGAAACATCAAGGATTTAATTGAAAGAGACTTCAACAGTTTTGATAAGTTTAAGGAAGAGTTTTCCACAACTGCCACTAAACTATTTGGTGCAGGTTGGGCTTGGTTGGCACAAAATGAAGCTGGCAAGTTGGAGATAATACCAATGAAAGATGCCCATACTCCGTTAACTGAATCGAAAACCCCAATTTTGACTTTGGATGTTTGGGAACACGCCTATTATATTGACTATCGCAATGCCAGGCCCAAATTTGTAGAGAGTTTCTGGGAAATAATTAATTGGGATTTTGCGAATAAAAATATCAAATAAGCTATGAGCGATACTTGCATAAAACATATTGAACAGGCCTGGAAACTGAAGACACAACTATCCAATGATTTATTTAATGAAGGGAAGTTTGAGAATTCCTTAAGTGGTTACCAAGAAGCATTATGCCGTGCCGAAGTTTTAAATAATAATTTAGTTCAGGCAAAAGGAATTGGGATTCCCGTAATTCAAATTTTCGCAATTTCCTGCAATAATATGGCTTATACCTATGAAAAAATAGGAATGATAGAGAATGGGGAGAAAATGCTTAAAAGAGTGATTTATTTTCTATTACTACAATCCAATAGCAAATCTTTAAGTTCTGCGGAAATCCAAAATGAGCTGAAAAGAGCAATGCTAAACTACACTGAATTCGCTAATAGAAATAGCATCGAAATAGAAAATACCCAGAAAGTTTTTTCAGATATTCAAGAGCAATTCAAAACTTATGAAACCATTTAATAAATGATCTGGTAATTCTTCCTAAGCTCAAAAAATACTTACAATTTTCAATATCCAACAAGGCAAAAAAGTGTATATTGATTTCTTAATTTTAACTATATCAATTTGAAAAATTCCTATTTAAACCTTGAACTAGTATCCTATAATTCCAAGAGTGAAAGCTTGGAAAACTCATGTAGAATCGTTTTCATTTCCGAAGTAAAACAATTGGATAAATACGATTTAAGTTCTTCCTTATCAAAAAAAATAGCTTCTGCTTTCGAAAACGAGAAAGATGAGGTGATTACCTCTTTTGGAGATTCGCAAAGCTTTTTGGTGATTGCAACTTCTACGGATTGTGAACAAAACAGAAAATTGGGTATTTCACTTTATAAATCCTTGGATAAGGAAAATTGTGAAGCTTCCTTTTTGGAAGGTTTGGCTGATTTGTCCGAATGTCAAAAGAATTCTTTCTTGGAAGGTTTGTTGATGGGGAGTTACCAATTCAATTCCTATCATAAGAAAAAGGAAAAGAAGGAGCTGAAAGTATTTATTTCTAATGAAGTGGCTTCTGAAGCTACAATAAAAAAAGTGACCAATCTTATAAACGGAGTTGCACTTACTCGCACTTTGGTCAACGAACCGCCAAATAAATTGGACTCTGTAATGTTTTCAGAAAGAATAGTAGAAGCCGGGAAAAAGTATGGTTTCGAAACTGAAGTTCTACAGAAAGATAAAATTGTTAAATTAAAAATGGGCGGGCTTTTAGGCGTGAATCAAGGCTCTGAAGTGCCACCTACTTTTAATATTATGACCTATAAACCTAAAAATGCTGTTAATAAGAAGCCGCTTGTTTTGGTTGGGAAAGGAGTGACTTTTGATACTGGAGGCTATTCCTTAAAAACCGGTGGACATATGTCCTCTATGAAATCTGATATGGGTGGAGCTGCAACCGTTGTGGGAATTATGGCATCAGTTGCAATGAATGAACTTCCGTATCACGTAATCGGATTGGTTCCGGCAACCGATAATAAAATTGATGGAAAAGCGCTGTTGGTGGATGACGTTATAACCATGATGGATGGTACTACGGTAGAAATTCAAAACACCGATGCTGAAGGGCGTTTGATATTAGCCGATGCCTTGGCATATGCCAAGCGATTTAAACCTGAACTGGTGGTAGATATGGCAACATTAACGGGTGCGGCCGCAGCGATTACGGGACCTTTTGGGATTGCGATGGCCGGAAACAAGCAAGACAGCATGGACGAATTAAAAAAAGCTGGGGAAACCACCTATGAGCGTCTTGTTCAACTTCCGTTTTGGAAAGAATTTGAAGACTTATTGAAAAGTGAAGTCGCCGATCTTAAAAATATTGGTGGCCCCGTTGGTGGCGCAAGTACTGCTGGGAAATTTTTGGAACACTTTACAGATTTTGATTGGATTCACCTAGATATTGCCGGCCCTGCATTTTTAGATAAAGCTACAGGTTCAAATCCTACTGGGGGAACAGGTGTTGGCGTGCGACTTTTATACGACTTTATAAAATTGAGAGCTGAAGGAGCCAAATAAGATAAAGCTTTTCATTTTTGATTTCTGACTCTTTGTTATGTGAAATTGGCAAGAAAAATCATTTATTAATTATGTCACCTCGAGCGCAGTCGAGAGGTCTCGACTGCGCTCGAGGTGACAATTATTCTAAAAGCTTGAAAAAAGATGATGATAAAATGCAAGCCTTGCTTTGGAGCTATGAAATAGTTACCTCGGATAAGCTTGCTCCTATTGAACATCAATCTTATGATGAGCTGAAAGGAAAACTAGCTAGCTATCTAAACAATTTAGTAGTTAACGATTTCAATAAACTCATATCCATTTTATATCGAATAGATATCGCTCAGGAAAAAGCGATGGCTGCACTTGCTGAAAATTCTCAGAAAGAATCTGCTGGAGAAACTTTGGCGCGATTGATAATTGAAAGACAACTGGAAAAAGTAATTACAAGAAGGCAATACAGAAAGTATTAAAGAGAAACCTCACAGGTCTTTGAGATCTGTGAGGTTTATTCATTTTTATAGTATCTAAAAATCCCTAAATTCTTCTATCTAGAATTGATGCTTTCACATACAAATGTTTACCTTAAAAAACATTTCAAGAAAGCATTTTTTTTAAAATACTTGCATACTGTGGAAAGTGTTAGTAAATTAGTAGTGCGCTTAGAATCAAGTAAAATGGAGTTAACCGAATAGGAAAAGGAGCTTATTGAAGCTATCAGGAACTTCAAAAAATCTCAACACAACCCATCAATTTATTTAGAATTTTGGATAAGGGAACTTTTTGAAAGATTATTACATGATTAATCAGTACAAGTACTGCCAGATGGCAGTGTTTTTAAAACGTAAAAAAATAAAAATGGAAACACATACAAAAGAAAGAATGATGCACGCTACTCATACAAAAAAAATGTTAGAAGATATTTTGTTAGAGGTTTCGTGGGCTAAGATAGCTAAACAGTATTTTGGAAAATCAGCTTCCTGGATGTATAATAAGCTCTCAGAGACAGATGGTAATGGTAATAAAGGAGGGTTTACAAAAGCAGAAAAAGAACAATTACAAGGTGCCTTATACGACCTTGCCCAAAGAATCAGGAAGACTGCGGACAATTTAGAATAATGAAACTCTTATAAGCTTGCTAAATTTTATCCTTTCCTTCCCTAATTTTCAAAAATTTATATACCGCGTTCCTTCTGAATCTGCTCATAAGCCTCTTGTACTTTTTTGAACTTTTCTTCTCCACCTTTTCGGTGGGCTTCATCCAAATGCTGTAGTTTATCTGGATGGTATTTTTTTACCATTGTACGGTATGCCGATTTAATCTCTGCAGGAGTTGCATTTCGGTCTATTTCCAGAATTTTGTAAGCGCTGTCAGGGTTTTTAAAGAACATCGCTTTTATACTTTCAAAATCGCGTCCATGTACGCCTAAGAAACTTGCGATTCTGTTTATTTCATTTACTTCTGCAGTTGAAACGCTACCATCTGCATTCGCAATGCTAAACAAAAAGTGAAGAATCTGCAATCTACTTTCGTATCGCGTTCTCTGACGCAGCAGTGTACCGATTTGTTGCGCAGAAATCTCTCTATTTTTTATTACTTCATTAAAAACCTTAAAGGTGGCATTGGCGCGATCTTTTCCGTAAGCCTGTACAAAGTATTGGCGCACATAATCCAGCTCGGTCTGGCTCACATTGCCATCTGCTTTTATTACCAAGGAAGCTAAAGAAAGCAGGTTCAGTTCAAAATCTGCTGGAGTGACCTGTTGTCGTGAGCCTCCAAAGGAAGTTTGAAATGTTTTGCCTTTTACGTTAACGTTGTCTAAAAGGCTTCCTATAAAAAAACCTGCAATAGCACCTGGAAACCTATATAAAAAATAACCGAGAACGGCCAATAGCCAACGAAGCATAAAAATTGTAATTTTTCTGAATTAGAGCCGACAAAGGTAAACATTAAAAGCACTAAAACTCAAGCTCCAAATCCCAAATAAATTCCAAAGATCAAATTTATTATCCCCTTTTTTTGGAACTTGGGGTTTAAAGCTTGGGTATTATAGGTGTTTTAATCCTTGTAAATTGGGATTTATTTGAAATATTTTCCCTTTCAAATTTTGTATCTTTGCAATCAAATTTTTATACACTTTAAATAAGAATATTATGTACCCACCTGAATTAGTAAAACCCATGCGTGAGGACCTTACAAAAGTAGGTTTCGCAGAATTACATACAGCCAATGATGTTGAAGAAGCATTAAAAAAAGAAGGAACAACGCTAGTAGTTGTTAACTCTGTTTGCGGATGCGCAGCTTCAAATGCACGTCCCGGCGCTACTATGTCCCTTGAAAATGATAAAAAACCTAGTAATCTAGTAACTGTTTTTGCTGGTGTTGACCGCGAAGCTGTAGATTCAGCTCGTGCTCATATGGTTCCATTCCCACCGAGCTCACCATCTATGGCATTGTTCAGAAATGGAGAATTGGTTCATATGTTAGAGCGTCATCATATTGAAGGACGTCCAGCGCAGATGATTGCTGAAAACTTGAAAAATGCATATAACGAATACTGCTAAATAGTTGTATAGCTAGTGATCCAGCTTAATAAACCATTAACGATTGTAATAGGCATATTAGCTTTCGGAGCATTTGCCTTTAACCTGTATGATGACCCTAAAGTTTCACATTTATTAGGGAAAGAAGTGGATAACTGGCTTTATAGAGGTTTTTGGTTAGTGATAATTGCGGTTTGCGTTTATAATTACATTCATATTGATCGAAATACTTTGAAAAGCAAACCGAAGTCTCGAGACAAATCGAAAAAATAAAGTTTCTAAATTAGGAACTAAAATATGCAATGAAGAAAACCGCCTTATTTAAGGCGGTTTTCTTATTTTTGAAACCGAATGAAAGCACTCTCAAAAATTATAAGTTATCCTTTTACGGTTCTGTTTTACCTACTCTTTGGTATTACAATTGTAGTTTTTCATCCTATTCAGTGGGTCGCTTTTAATTGGTTCGGCTACACCGCTCACAAAAAAACTGTCGATATATTTAATTGGACAATTTTACGCTGTTTGCATGCTTTAGGAACCACCTTTCATGTGGATATAGATTCCAATATTCCTAAAGATGTACCTATAATAATTGTTTCTAACCATCAAAGCATGTGGGAAATTTCTGCTATAAGCTGGTTTCTGCGCAAGTATCACCCTAAGTTTATTTCGAAAGTAGAGTTAGGTAAAGGAATTCCGTCTATTTCATTCAATTTACGACATGGAGGTTCTATTTTGATAGATCGGAAAAACCCGCGACAAGCGCTTGTTGAAATGGTGAAATTTTCAAAATATCTTCAGAAATACAATAGGAGTGGGGTTATTTTTGCCGAAGGAACACGTAGTAAAGACGGAGTACCAAAACCATTTAGACGAAGTGGGTTACAAACGCTTTTCAAGAAATTACCTGAGGGTTATGTAGTTCCGGTTACTATTAACAACTCCTGGAAGTTACAGCGTTGGGGAATGTTTCCCATGCCATTGGGCGTTCGGTTTGAACTTACCGCGCATCCTGCAGTAAAGATTTCTGACTTTGAAGTCGAGGAACTGATTGATAAGGTGGAGGAAACTGTTACTTCATGTATTCAGAAATAAGATATAGATAAAATTTGCTTTTTAGGGGGCTAAATTGATCGTCCATTAAGTATTTAGGAGTTTTAGACCTCCCCTTTAGGGGCTGGGGGTCAGAACGGATTAATTCTTTATTATTTTATAACACTTCAAAAATTCATAAATAATGACTTCCTTTTCTTCTGAAGAATTAATTCAAAACACAATAACTTTCGTTAAACACGAACTTCAAAATGCCGAAGGGGGCCACGATTGGTTTCATATTGAACGGGTTTATAAAAATGCATTGCTTATTTCGGAAGGAGAAGAGGTTGATAAAACCGTTGTGGCCTTAGGAGCCTTGCTTCACGATATAGCCGATTCAAAATTCCACAATGGCGATGAAACTGTAGGTCCCAAAAAAGCACGAGCGTATCTAAAAACCCAAAACGTTGTAGAGGAGATAATCGAACATATCGTAAAAATCATCGAAAATGTTTCTTTTAGCGGCGGAAACAAAGCTCAAAACTTCACTTCAAAAGAATTGGAAGTGGTTCAGGATGCGGACAGATTGGACGCCATTGGCGCCATCGGGATAGCACGGACATTCAATTACGGAGGCTTTAAAAATCGAAAACTTTACGATCCTGAAATTGCACCAAGCTTAAATATGTCACCGGCGGAATACAAAGCTTCTGATGCCCCTACAATAAATCATTTCTACGAAAAACTCCTGCTTTTAAAGGATAGAATGAACACTGAAACCGGGAGAAGAATTGCTGAAGAAAGACATGTATTTATGGAATTGTTCCTAGATCAATTTTATGCAGAATGGGAAGGAGTGAAATAATAACTCTGTGCTCTCTGTACCTCCGTGGTTATTTTTCACCACAGAGCCACAGAGGTTCACAGAGAAAAACCTATCAAGAATCAAATCTCAATAGGTTTTTTTAGTCTTAAGTCTCAGATCTCAAATCTCACATCTATTTAAGGTACTCAGCAAAAAAGCCCATCATAGCTCCGTAAAAGTCTAATCGGTTTTCTTCTTTTCCAAAACCGTGGCCTTCATCATACTTTACCATATAAGGAACTTCAACACCTCTCTTTCTCAGTGTTTCCACTATCTGGTCTGCTTCGTCAATATTTACACGAGGATCGTTTGCACCTTGAACCACGAATAATGGCTTTGTGATTTTATCAACATGTAGGGCTGGTGAAATTTCGTCCATAATAGCTTTTTCTTCCGGAATTTCTGGGTTGTACCAGATTTTGTAAAGTAGTTGACGGTATTTTTCCCAGTAAGGTGGAATAGTTTCCATAAATGTATTTAGGTTACTTACACCAACATAATCCACACCACAAGCATAAAGATCCGGGGTTTTGGTCATCCCGCGCAATACAGCATATCCACCGTGGCTACCACCGTAAATGGCAACTTTATCCTTATCTACCCAGCCTTCTTTTATAACGTAGGCAAGGCCATCTTCCACATCGTCCATAGCTTTTCTACCTATCTGACCAAACCCGGCCTTTAGGAATTCTTTTCCATAACCACCAGAGATTCTGAAGTTAACTTGAAGGGTTGCATAACCACGGCTAGCAAACAATTGTGCCTCTGGATTAAAGCCCCATCCGTCGCGTATTCCTTGTGGCCCACCATGTGGATTTACAATCAAAGGAAGTTTTTCTCCTTTTTTATAGCCTTCAGGCAAGGTGATATAACCATGAAGCGTCAAGCCATCTCTACTTTTAAAAGTGATAGGCTTCATAGTTGCCATATCTTCAGCTTTTAAATTTGGCAATAACTTATGAAGTAAGGTAATCGTGTCTTTTTCAACATCGTAGATATAATATTCGCCTACTATTTTATCGCTTGTAATAAGAACTAAATATTTTGACTCATCATCGGTTTTACCAGCGGTAAAAAACTGCTTATCACCAAATTCTTTCTTTAGACGTGCATAAATTTTCTTATAGGTTTCGCTCACCGGAACAACGACTGTTTTTTCACCTTGATAGTAATAGAAGTCAATTTCATAGTTGCGTTTTCTAGAAAGTGAAAGTCCAGAAAGGTCAAAATCATCGTTTTTATATAGCGTTTTTATCTTTTTATTTTGTTTAAGATCATAAAGCTGAATTTCGATTTTATCATTCTCTAAATTTGAAAGTACATACGCATCATCGGGGTTTTTAGAGTTTGGATTAAATGCGTCTACATCAAAAGAATCTCCAAATTCGGTTACCATGATTTCCTTGAATTCCCCATCAATTTTATAAAGTAATTCCATATTGACTCCATCGACAATTTTACCTATGCCACGAAGATTCCCTTTTTGGTCAAAACTGTATCCTGCTACAGGTGCACCTTCTGCATCTACAGTATAAAGCTTGGTAACCTCTCCAGTATTAATATTTAGACGATATGGCTCTTCTTGCTGTGGATTTTCTTTATTCATCTCAACGATAATGTTGTTCTTATCGTCTTTTACCATCTCCAAAACACTAACCTTTACCCCTTCATATGGAGTTAGTTCCTTTTTGTTGGAGCCGTCTACGTCAACCCCAAATAAATGATGGTTTTCATTTCCACCTTTATCCTGAAGGTATAATATTCGGCTATCGTTGGCCCAAAAGTAGCCGCGTATTAAATCCTCTTCCTGCTTTATAAGCAAGTTTTCCTTTTGAGTTTCGGTGTTCTTTAAATAGAGATCGCGCTCACCGGTTTCTCTCCGCTTCATATAGCTTATATACTTACCATCTGGTGAAAGCTTAAAGGAATAGGTTTCTGGGGTTTGAAAATAATCGGCTACGGTATATTTGTATTCGCCTTTAGCTTTTGCCGCAAGTTTTGCCAGGTCTTCGTCGGAAGTTGGCAAGGCCGTGTTTCCAGGTTTTGTTTTTACTGTTTTCTTCAATGTTAGTGGATATTTTTGTCCCATTTGTTCATAGGTTCCTTCAATTGTTTCCCCTGAAACTGTCCCTGTATAAGTCAGTTGCATTTTAGCCGAAGAAATGGTGACTTTGTCGTCCTGCAAAACTACAGAATCGAGTTCTATTCCGCTTGCTCCTTGAGCAGGAACATCTAGCGTTGCGCTATAACCATCATCGGTTGGTGTAAAATTAACTATAAGTTCTAGTTGCATTCCTTGTACTTCTAGAGTACCACTGTAAGATCCGTTTAGTTCCTGAGCATTAACGGAGCCCACTAGGAATAGCAATGTCATTGCTATTGAAAATTTTATAATTGTAGTCATATTTGGTTGGTTTTAAAAAATTAATTTTACGATTAAATATAAAGAAATTCCTATTACAATTCCTATCGAGAATTTAATGATTTGGATTTGCGTTGAACTTCGGGATCTCTTTTTCATATTTTTTTTACTGAAGGGGCTTCATTTGTTTCCATAATTTAACTTTTTCATGTTTAATGATATTTAATATGAATATAATTGGTAACTAGTATATAGACAACGAGTGCGCATACTATCGATTGGATGATTAATTGTTTTTTTAGTGAATTTCATAATAATATATTTTAGTTAGATTGAATTATTTTTAATTACAGGACCACTCCGTTTTTGATTTTTACAAGATCTTTTTCTCCTGTGGATTTAAATGTTAGCTCTATTATATCCACAGACTCGTAATTTTCTACAGAAGCTTTTAATTCCTTATTTATTCTTTTGGCTTCTTCAATGGCCGAACCTTTATATTTACAATTTTTGAGTACATAAGATGTGGTTTGATTTGAAAAGCCATCTTCTTTACTGAATTGGATGCCTACTGTAGAAATATTTTTATCTACCGACTCACAATCGCAATTCTCTTGAATACTTTGTTTAATTGAAGCATTTAATCGATTATCTGATTTGATCATTTTTGTTACTCCGAACCCAAATGAAATCCCGATTATAAAACCTAAGATTACTTTTGTGATAAGGTTACGTTTGCGATTTTGATTTTTTTGTGTTTTCATAAAGATGAGATTAAGGATTATTAATTAGTTTTTAGTTTGATTGATTTTAATATCAACGGACTGCGTTGTGTCTTTGGATTGAAAGTTAAAAGTGACTAAATCTATCGTGTCATATTTATCTATATTCCTTCTTAAAATATTGTTCAATCGGTTTGCTTCTTGTTCTGTAGAAGTATTAAATCTTGGATTTATTAAGGTAAATTCTAACTGGGAATTTTTTAAACCGTTTTCTTTTGTGTACTCAATTCCAATTCCGCGATCTTTAGATTTTACATTTTCGCAATCACAATTGTGTAGAAGCAATCGTTCAATTGAAGTATTTAAGTCTTCACTTGATTCTACCATACTTCCATAACTTACAGAGATGCCTATAAATGCTCCCAGCATAAGAGTAAGAATTATTTTTTTTGTGCTTTTGGATTTTGTTTTTGCTTTCATATTGAATTTGTTTTAGTGGTTGATTTCTGAAACAAATGTGCAACGCAAAACACCTATATAAAAGAGAAGTATCCCGAAATTCGGAAAAATGGGGAAGTGATGAAATAACGCTACTCGTTGAAAACAGTGCACTTCGCGATTATTTCGAAAATTATGAAGTAAAGAGAATACACCAACCCTATATTTATAAATTTAGGGTGTCAAACAGGTTTTTAGACGATATTCTTGATTTCTTTAATGTAAAAAGAAGGGTTTAAACCCGTGTCTTTTTTGAAGTATTTAGTAAAGGAATCTGCTGATTTATAACCCACTTCCTCGGCGATGGATTGAATGGAATACGACCTGAAAATGACATCATCCTTAAGGCGAACAATAGTATAGTTTATTCGAAGATCGTTGATATACGTATTGAAATTTTTACCGTAATGGCCGTTGATTACTTTTGAAAGATAGGTGGTATTGGTGTTTATTTTCTTGGCCACATTGTAGGAATTGCATTCCAGTTTAAGAAAATATTCTTTTTCCTCTAATTTTTTTAGCCCTGCAAGGATTTGGGTTTTTACTTCCTCGGAAACATCGCTGCTATTTGTTTCTTCCAGAACTTCATCCTTAGTATCAATTATTTCATCAGGGGTTGGCGCCGCTTCAATCTTGGCAAGAAGTTCTTGGAACTTAATTTCGTTAGCTTTCTTGTTTCGATAGAATTTCAACAATAAAAGGAGAAGGAACAAGACTATAATAGAAGTGCCAAGCAATACATAGTTCAGCTTGGATTGACTCTCTTCTTTTTCAGAAACAACCGCATCAAAGTCCTTTTTAAAACTTGCTCTTTCTTTCTTAAGAAAACTTTCTTTTGCATCCTCCTTGAGTTTTGTAAATTAAGATTTCGTAACAAGATAATTTTCATAATAAAAACTGGCTTTCTCAAAGTTACCTGTGTTTTTATAGGCTTCGGCGAGTTTTTCATAATAATCGCGCATAAAACCCTCCTCAGAGACTGTAACATTATAATTATCGAGTCCTTGCTGTAAAATTTCGATTCCCCGCTCATAGTTTTTGGCTCCTACTTCTATTTTTCCAAGTGCATAGGCTTTATTTAATTGCGATAAATCATAATCGCTCGGACAAACGGAATATCCCTTTTCGTAATTCTCTCTCGCCTCTTCAAATTTATTTTCTTCGTAGGCTATCTCTCCATCTAGCAGATA
This sequence comes from Aequorivita sp., assembly GCA_052105975.1. Taxonomy (GTDB): domain Bacteria; phylum Bacteroidota; class Bacteroidia; order Flavobacteriales; family Flavobacteriaceae; genus Aequorivita. Next base: position 47,287 of record JBQEAY010000007.1, read on the forward strand.
AGAATAAGCACCATAGCAGGAATCCAATTCTTTTTGTTGAAACTCCTTAATCTTTGAACTGTATAATTTTGCAGAATCAATCTGCTCCAACTTAAGATGTGCCGATGCTATACTACTGTATAGCAAAACTAGATTGCTATTCTTTTTTATTTGTGTGAAAGTAGAATCTAATTGCTTATGCTGAAAATAGGCCAAGGACTTTTTGTAAATATTTAATGCTTTTTGGGAATTTCCACTAATGTCATGTACGCGGGCTATCCGCGAGAGGGCGGCTTCTCGGTAGGTTTCATCATCATTCTTCTCGGCTAGCTCTAATGATTCGTTATAGTAGAAAAGCTGCTGTTCTACTGTTGTTATGATGCCTTGCAAGTCACCAAGAAGTAGAAGAGTCTCCATCTCCAGCTTTGGCAACTTATTTTTTCTGGTAAACTTTAGTCCTTCTTTAGCTTGTTCATTAGCTATTTCATACTTCCTGAAATTAACATTTACAAAAATAGAGGACTGCATCCCCAACCATTCCTTCTCTTTATTATTTTCTTTTTTTCCCTTTAAAGTATAAGCTTCACATGCATCTAGCGCTTTTTCGATATCAGAGAACTGATATTTTTGGATCGTGTCCTGAATTGCATCAAATGATAATTGGGATAATTCTTCCTTTGATTGGGAAAAGGAAAATGTTGAGAAGAAAATACTGAAAAAGACAAGTAAAAGATGCTTCATAAACAAAAGGTTCGAATTTGTCAAAAATAAGGAAAACCCCAAAGTTACTGTTCAAAATAAAAGCAAGTTTTCTTTATTCAGAGTATTCCCTTAACAACAGTCTATAGTTATTTAGGATTGCTGAACGGCTCACAAAGCCTTTAAATTTTCGATCTTCATCAAGTATTGGCAATTGCCATACGTCGGCTTCATCAAACATTTTGATAATTTCCATTACCGAATCTGTATCAGAAACAATAAATGAAGGGGTTGAAGCCAGTTGACTTACGCTTGTGCCTTCAGTGGATTCTTTTCCAAGTAAAAAGGGGCGAAGTCGCTCACGATTTAAAATTCCCCAGAATTTATTTTCGTCATCTACTACTGCCATCGTATTTTGATTGCTGTTCCTAAATTTACTCATTACCTCTTCCATGCTATCTGTTGTGAAGATAATCAAGGATGAGGTATTTATACAATCCCGAAGATCAATATGCGAAAGTATATTTTGATCCTGTCTGGTAGTAAAAATTTCTCCTGAATCCGCAAGTTCTTTATATGCTGGATTTATGGTTGAAAAGAAACGGTTGATGGCATAGGCCATAACGGAAACTATCATCAGCGGAATAAACAAATCGTAACCACTACTGGTTTCTGCAATTAGGAAAATTCCAGTTAATGGGGCATACATGGCACCTGACATCACTCCCGCCATTCCCACTAACATTAGATTTGTGGTAGGCACATTTGGCATCCCCATCATCTCTAGGACGAATCCGAATAAATATCCTAAGAGTCCTCCAGCAACCAAGGATGGTGCAAAGTTCCCTCCATTTCCCCCCGAACTCAGCGTAATACTTGTGGCAAAGGCTTTCATTAAAATTGTTAACCCAAGGAAGGCGATAATGATTAGCTGGGAAGTTCCAAAATAACCAAAGAGACTTTCCTGTATTAGGTGCTCGACATCCCCGCGATGTAGAATTCGGATATTTAAATATCCTTCACCAAAAAGAGGAGGAAAGGCAACGCATAACATTGAAAGCATTGATCCTCCAATAATAGCTCTAAGTAGGACTTTCTTTTTAAAACGTTCAAAAAAACGATGCACTTTCTGACCGACGACCAAGAAGTAGCGCGCATATAATCCAGTAAGAATTCCTAACCCAATAAAATAAAACGTGTTTGCGTAGTTAAAAAGTTCCCGTGCTTGTAGATTGAAAAGCACATCTTCTTTTAGGATTATTGTTGATAACAAACTTCCACAAATGGCAGCGATTACCAAGGGAATAAAATCCGTAAAAACCAAACCGGTCAGTAGAATTTCAAAGGCAAACATTACTCCGGCAATAGGAGCATCAAAGGCAGCTGCGATACCTGCGGCGGCTCCAGATGCTAATAAAAGCGTACGTTCTTTAAAACCTAAACTATAACGTTGCGCATAGTTTGATCCAATTGCAGACCCAGTTACCGCAATAGGTGTTTCTAAACCAACAGAGCCTCCAAACCCAACAGTCACTGCACTTTGTATGATCTGAGAGTACATTTTATTCTTCTTTACCTTGCTCCCGTTTTTTGAAATATCTTTTAGGATGAAAGAAAGTTCTTTGTCTTCATCTCCCTTAAAAAGGTATTTAACGATTAGGGAAGTCAACACAATTCCCAACACGGGAAATATAGCAAATACAAAAAGCCGTTCTGTTAGCGGCACATCATTATTGATAAATGTCTGAATATGGTGGACGAGAACCTTGAGTAAAACCCCGCCCAATCCCGCGGTTAGCCCCACAAGAATCCCTGAGAGAATAAGAAATTGAATACGTGTAATCCGCTCTCTGATGTAAAATAAGAGGATTTCTACAACATTGAACTTCCTAAATGGATAGTTTACAAAAGCTCTTTTAAACTTTAAAAAGCCCACTATCATTTTTTTGATCTTATAAACCATTGGGTACCATATACTGTGTTAATTTAAAAAAACCAATTCATGCAATTTATAGAAAATGTCTGGTTACGCTTGATTAAATCTACTGATTCTCAAGTGAAAACGATCTTTTATTAACGATTTTATGTTTTCTATGAATTTATCTGAAAACAGAAACTTTGTTTTTACAAACTATTGATTGACCAAAACGCTAAATTTTACCAGGTACGGCAAAGATAATACAGAGAAATTTAGAATAGTTTTAGTTGCGGATTTTTTAATTGAAGAAAATGCGTGGTATCCAAGGGCTCAGTTTTACGATCTTTTAAATATCTCTTTTTTGCAATTGCCATGGTGCTTTTTACTTGTTCGCTAATAGTGCCTTCACCGCGCATTCTTCTTCCATAATTACTATCGTTAAGGTTACCGCCGTGGCACTCTGCAATCTGATTTAAAATACGTTCTGCTTTATCAGGAATGGTTTTATATGCCCAATCTTTAAAGATTTCAGCAACGTGGCCATTCAGACGAACAATGGTGTAGCCAACATCCTTCGCGCCAAGTTCTGCTACTTTTTTTACCAAAGGAAGGATTTCGTGACTGTTTAATGAAGGAATAATTGGAGCCATCATTACGCGAATGGGAATCCCATTTTCCGAAAGCGTTTCAACTATCTTAAGCCGTTGTTTAATACTTGCGGTTCGTGGCTCCAATAATCTGCGAGTATCTTCGGAGAGGGAAGTGATGGAAATATTTACTGAAATAATATTCAGTTTAGCCATTTCCTTTAAAATATCGAGATCGCGAAGTATCAATGAATTTTTTGTAATGATACCGGTGGGATGTTTCCACTTTAGCATTACCTCCAAACATTTTCGGGTGATCTCCATTTTGCGTTCCAAAGGCTGATAACAATCTGTATTTCCTGAGAAAATAATGGTTTTTCCCTCCCAGTTCTTTGAAGTTATTTTCTCTTCGAGAAGCTGAGGTGCATTTTTTTTGAAGAGAATGGTTCGTTCAAAATCCAAGCCCGCTCCATAACCCCAATATTCATGACTATTTCGCGCATAGCAATACACGCAACCGTGTTCACAACCTTGATATGGATTTGCCGAATAAGCCATTCCCACATCTGGGCTATTTACCTTATTTACAAAGGTTTTTGGAAATACTTCAATAAACTTTGTCTTGTTTTTGTCTGCTTCCTCACCTTCCGCTTCACAGAAATTTAAATACTCATCCAAAAATTCATGTTGATTTTCGAAGAAGCGGTTATGAACATTTTTCTGGGCGCCACGGCCTTTTAGAAAACTATCAGACATAAAAAAACTTTGAAGATTGGGATTCTTCAAAGTTAATTTATATTTGGAATAAATCCTACTTAGATAGGAAATAATCCTAATCGGTTATTGCGTTTTCAAAAGCTTTCTTACCTCCAACAACTGGAATTTCAATACTTGTTTTGTCAAGATCAATGGTTAAAATGGTCCCGGGCTCTGGCAATAAGGTGAATTTATTGTCACTGGAAAAAATCATTAAACCGATTTGTTGTCCAGCTGGAATTATTTGATCGTCTGGAATAAGATCGAAAGACATTTCATAAAACTTACCAGGTTTTAAAGATTCGCTTTCAGTAAGAGATCTGTAATTCTGCGGATCTGCCCAACCTCGCGTAATAATATTGTCAGTTATTTTGGCATCAGGGTATTTATTCCAAGGTAGGGAAACCATCCAAACGGAAAGGTTTGCGGCAGGTTTGCTGCTGGCTAATTTTATTTTCAAAGTTGAAAGTCCTGAAAGATGAAGGTCTTCCTTTAAAACTGGGGTAGCAAATAATAATCTGTGCTTTGAAGTTTCAAGCTGCGCTAAAGAATCTCCCGAAAAATGATAATCATCAACCAAGGTTTGTACACCTTGTTTTTTACCCTTTTTAAGGGTCAACATTCCATCAATCTTAGAAGTTGATTTCAAATGAAGTGTAACTTTTTCAGTATCCGGATTTGGATAATCGGCATAGGGTGTAGGATTATCATTTTCGTCATTTTCTCGAACAATCCATGCTTTGGGTCCTTTTTCGATATCATTGTCAATTCCGAAGAGATATTTTGTAAACCATTTGTTCATCATCGATAATGGAGGTGGTCCGCCGTGTCCCTTTTGGTGATAATAGATTTTTACTGGAAGTCCCATTTCTTCCGCTTTTTTATAAATTTTATAACTGTGGTCAGGCATTACGTTCCAATCATTAAAACCATGCGACATAAACAATGCGGCTTTCATAGGTTTTATAGCATTTAAATACTCGCGGCCTGCCCAAAAGTCGTTGTAATCACCTGTTATGCGATCGATGCCGTTTTTTATTTCACCATCGCGATAGACTGAATCTGCGTATGCTTGTTTTACTTCATCACCACCGCTATGGATAAAATCGAACAGCACATCCATATCTTCCCCTAAATATCCCCCTGGAGAACGTACTAATCCGTTGGAGCGGTAATAATTGTAATAGGAAGTATTTGGGGCAATGGGGATAATAGCTTCAAGTCCTTCTACACCGGTGGTTGCAGCGGCTAAAGGAATTGTACCGTTGTATGAAGTGCCGGTCATTCCCACTTTTCCGGTGGTCCAATATGCTTTTACTTCTTCGTTTCCGTCTGGCGAAGTATAGCCTTTTGCACGGCCATTAAGCCAATCGATTACCGCTTTTGGCGCCAAGGATTCATTTTTGCCTCCAATAGTAGGTGAGCCTTGCGAAAGTCCAGTTCCTGGCGAGGAGGAATGAATAACAATATAACCACGGGGCACCCAAGTATTAATCTGCGTATTTGAAATTATAGGACGTTCACCTTTTCTTTCTACGGAAGGATGTGTTAACTCTCTTTCCGGAGTGCCCAATTCGTGATATACATCGTGAAAAGAGCCTTCAGTAATTGGTGCAACACCAGCAAAATACGGGCTAGACTCATAAACAACTGGTAGTTTTAAACCATCAGTTTCAGTTTGTTTTGGTCTTGTTACGTCCACGTGCATACGGTCTGGCTTGCCATCTCCATCGGTGTCAAAAGTAGTTTCTACCCATAAATCTGTCCGAATCCAATCGCTGGGATTTTCAAAAGCTGGGACAATTTGCGCTTCGCCATCTTTAAACCAAGGTTCGGCTTTTTCTTGAGCTATTACAGAAAATGTAAAAGCCAAAATGAAGCTTAATAGAGTATATTTTTTCATAATAATTTAATTATTTCCCAGGGAAATCTGCTTTTCTCTTTTGAAGAAATGCCTGCGTTCCTTCTTTAAAATCTTCGGTTCCGAAGCAATTACCAAATTCTTCGATTTCAACCTCAAAGCCATTCTCACCATCTTCGAAGTTTGCATTAATTGCATTAATTGCAGAAGCAATAGCAACGGAAGAGTTTTTCATGATTTTAGAAGCAATTTTTTCAGCAGTTTCCAATAATTCTTCTGGCGTTGTTACGTGATTTACCAAACCGTATTGAAGCGCTTGGTTGGCGTCAATCATTCCAGCAGTCATAATCATTTCCATCGCGCGACCTTTACCAACAAGTTGCGGTAAACGCTGTGTGCCGCCATATCCTGGGATTACACCTAGGGAAACTTCTGGCAATCCCATTTTTGAATTATCAGAAGCAATACGGAAATGTGCTGCCATCGCTAATTCCAGTCCGCCACCTAGAGCGAAACCGTTTACAGCTGCAATTACAGGTGTGGAAAGATTTGCTACAAAGTCGAACAATAATTCTTGTCCTTTAGCAGCTAGATTTGCGCCTTCTTTTTCTGAAAAATCTGCAAATTCACTAATATCTGCACCGGCAACAAATGCTTTTTCACCACTTCCAGTGATGATTATCACTTTCGTTTTAGTTGAATCATCGGCTGCTTCAAAAGCGTCTCGCAATTCCTGGATTGTCTCACGATTTAGAGCATTTAATTTTTTAGGACGATTGATAGTTATGGTTGTGATACCCTTATCAGTTTCGGAGATTATATTTTGGTATTTCATAAAAAGTTATTTTTTAAAGGATTTTAGCCATAAACGATTTAAACCTACAAGGAGCCCCGCAGAAAATGCGGGGAACACCTTGCAGGATATTCGTGAATTCGTGGCTACTTTTCACAAAGCTACTAAAAACCCTAAAGTATTGCTGGAAAGGAAACTTTAAAAGTGGTTTTCTCTTCGGAAGAATCTAGCGAAATTGTTCCGCCATAAGTTTCAACAATATTTTTTACCATTCCCAATCCTAGTCCCATTCCGCTTGATTTGGTGGTAAAATGAGGTTCAAAAATACTGGTTCTGTTTTCTTTAGGAACACCTATTCCGTTGTCGGTAATCGAAATATTTACAAATGTACCTTTGGTTTCAATTAAAACATCAACTCTGGGTCCCTCTGGATTTTTCTGCTCTATGGATTGGATGCTATTTTTTACCAAGTTGGTGATTACGCGAATAAGCTGAGTTCGGTCAAAACGTGCACGCATATCTTCAGCTTCAGCAAATAGATATATATAATCTTCATTAAAGATATCTAATGCCAATTTTGTAATCTTTACTACATCCAAAGTTTCGTCTTGTTGTGCTGGCATTTTTGCATAAGTAGAAAACGCAGATGATATAGAACTCAAGGTATCAATTTGTTGTAGAAGAGTGCCAGTGTATTCCTCCATTTTATTACCAATGTCGGGATCGTCACAATCAAATTTACGTTGAAAACTTTGAACGGTAAGCCGCATCGGTGTGAGTGGATTCTTTATTTCGTGAGCTACTTGTTTTGCCATTTCGCGCCAAGCCGTTTCGCGTTCGCTGGCGGCAAGTTGAGCGGCGCTATTTTCCAATTCGTCAATCATTCCATTATATGCGTTCACGATCGTGGAAATCTCCGTTGGCGTATCGGTCAGATGAATTTTTTTGTTGCGTTTATCAAATCGGGTTTCGGTAAGTTTTTCACTTATTTCCTTTAAGGAGCGGGTAATGTATTTTGAAAGAAAGTAGGCAAGAGCAATCGCAACCAAAAGCATAATTAAATAGGCTACGCCCAGTCTGTAAAGATATTCTGTAAGTTCTTTGGTAATAAACCCATCGTCTTCAATATAGGGCAGGTTTAAAATTGCCAAAGGTTTAAAGTAATTGTCGGTAATATAAGTGTAAGACGACTGATATTTTTGGCCGCCCTCTTCAAACTCTTTTATATAGCTTTTTGTTGGAGAATTCTGAAGCGATTCCAAAGCGAATTCCGGCATTTTTGGCGAGACAGTATCTTTAAAAAAAGATGGTTTTGATGACTTTAAAAGATTTCCGTGTAAATCATAAAGAAATATCTCAAGACTATGAATGTCTTTTATTTCGTAGATTTTATCCTTAAAAATGAGTGGAATCTGAGCAGTTTCTACCGGATAAGTTGTGGTTTTTAAAATGTAGTTTATATTCTCACGGATGGCTGCCTCCTTTCTTAACAAGCGATCTCTGTGATATTCCTGTGCTTCTTCTTTGTATTGATAAACGGTAACAATTGCAATAAGTACGGAAGCTCCAATAACCAAAAGGATCATTGAGAGAAAGATTCGAGTGCGAAGGGATTTTTTGTAAAAGTACACTTACAGATTTTTGAGAAAGAAAGATAGCAATAATTAGTCCGAAAACGGAAAATTCCAAATGAGCAAATTCCAAATTCCAAAGAAATTCCTGTTTCTAATGAAACTAAAAATTAAAAGTCAATTTTTAGTTTCACGAATTCTCTTGTATATTTTATAGCCCATCATTAATAGAATCGCGAAAACTATAATTCCTGCAGTTCCGTAGATCCAATTGACAGCACTTTTCAGAATAACCAAAAACACCACTGCAAACAGAATGATTGTAGGTACTTCATTAAAAAGACGCATATAATTTGACGAGTGTTTTACCACGCCGTTTTGGAGTTGCTTAAAAATCTGATGACATTTAAACTGATAGATTATCAAAATCACTACAAATGCCAATTTCACTTGCATCCAAGCGTCACTTAAAAAAAACATGCGCATATAAATGAGCCAAATTCCAAAGAAAAGAGCAAGGATCATCGATGGCCATGTAATGATATTCCAGAGTCGGGAAGCCATTATTTTAAGCTGTTTTCCTAAGATTTCCTTTTCAGGAGAAGGTTTTTCCGAAGCTTCAATTTGATATACGAACAAGCGAACAATATAGAAAAGTCCAGCGAACCAAGTGATTATAAATATTAGATGAAGGGATTTTATGTAAGGGTAATATTGTTCCATTAACAACTCAGTTTTCTAAAAACTAAGTGCAAAGATACCTAATTAATAAAGTAACTATCGTTTTCAGTGAAGCTGATAAAATCAGTTTTTGATAAATTTCTTTGTAATATTTCCTTCTGAAGATTGGAGATGTAAAAAGTACATTCCCGCTTTTAAAGCAGAAATGTCTATCTCGTTTGAAATATGGTGTTTCATTGAAAATACGATTCTCCCATTAACATCGGTAATAGAAATAGATTCGAAATCATCCGTTGTTGATTGAATTATCAATTTGTTTCGGGCGGGATTCGGATATATTTTTAAATTAGATAAATTGTTTTGAGGTGTGGAAAGTATCAATTCATTGCTAAAATATGAAACGAAGCCGGCATAAGTTTCATATTGTAAATAGTCTATTCCTTCGTTATCTGTATATAAAGTACAACCCATAGTTGGGTTTTGGTACATTAAATCGTACAATGTATATTCCACGGGTCCTGGTGGGCAATTGCTTTCATCTTGTTGATAGTTTTGTGATTGCAATCTAAACGCATAGTCATCACCATTTCCTAAAATAAAATCCCCGCTTATTAAGGCACAATCGTCAATCCCGGAATATGTAAAATCTGGGTTTATTGTAAACTGTGGCGGATTGGGACCTGGATAAAAGACTGGATCACCAAGGTCCACTTCGGTCATATATAAATACCAAGTTTGAAATAACAAGGGATCCGGTATTGGAGCTGGTTCTGTACTATAATAAGCATAGTTATAAGCAGAATCTTGTAACGACAAATATTTATAGCCGTTTCTTTCTTGATAATTATAAGTAAAGGTTTTAGACTCGAGGTTTTGATTGGTTAAAATTTCATAAAAATAGAGGTTTTCATAATAGCAATTGGGTTCTATACAATCGTGTAATGTGACGCTATTAGAATGAAATGTCACGGAATCACCACTAAAATTTGCGCCAGCATTCAAGGTATTAAAGATACCGTCGGCATCTATAACATAACTTCCGGGAAGTTCGTAAAAAGTCGCGTTTGGACTTTCTCCATTTGGGGTTAAAAACAGATCATTCGTTTCAATATATTTTAAATTAAAAGTCTCGCCCAACATTCCAGCAGGCTGGGCAAAGGAGGATAAGATTGAAAAAGAAGTAACTAAAAGAAGTAGAAGTTTTTTCATAACCGAAAGATTAGCAATTAAATATACTAAAAAATCAGCTTTAATCCTTTAGGTTCTTTCGTATTTCTCGATTTAGAAAATAACCAGTTACAATGGTAGAAAGTATATCTGCCGCAGGGAAGGAGATCCAAACACCTAATTCGCCAAAATAATGTGGGAGAATAAAAATCAAAGGAATAAAGAAAAATCCTTGTCTGGTCAAGGTGAGCAATAAGGCAGGAGTGGCTTTTCCAATAGCTTGGAAATAAGCAGATCCTATAAGTTGTATTGCTATTATAGGTATTGCGGCAAAAACCCAGCGCATATATCGCGGGGTGTCTGAGAGAATGTCGGGATCGTCTGTGAAAACAGACACAATAGTTTCAGGGAAACTCATTATAAGTACGAAAATGATAAGAGCTAATCCACCAGCATAAAAAATTGCCTTATTGATGCTTTCGCGAACTCGTGAGAATTTATGTGCCCCATAATTATATCCGGCAATAGGCAAAAACCCTTGAGTTACACCAAGAACGGGAAAAAGTGCGAACATTAACATCCTTGCAATAATTCCGTAGGAAGCAATTGATGATTCTCCACCCATATCAAATAGAATATTATTCATTAAAAGATAGGTGACGCTTACTACTGCTTGTCTTGCTAGTGTTACAAAACCTAATGCAGACATTTCTTTAAGAACCGATAAATCCAGTCCAAAGTGGGAGAAGTTAATTTTAAGTTCAGATTTACCGCTTAAGAAAAAATATAGCACATAAAGAAAGCAGAAGCCATAAGAGATGGTCGTAGCCCAGGCAGCTCCCGCCATTCCCAGATCCATCAGATTTATAAAAACATAATCCAAAATCAGGTTTCCAACGGATGGAATTATCATCGCGATCATTGCGAATTTGGGTTTCCCTTCAGCTCTAATTACGCTGTTTCCCATCATACATAGCGCCAATAACGGCACTCCATAAAGCACAATACGGTAATAGATTTTAGCCGGGTCATAAATATCACCTTTTCCCCCAAAAGCAGGAATGAGCTCGTTTATAAATACCAAGCCGAAAATTACCATCGCACTTGTTAGCAATAGCGTTAAGGTAATTTGATTTCCAAAAGTTTTTAAGGCGCGTGCTCGGTTGTCAGATCCTAGAGCTCTTGAAATTATAGAAGATCCCCCAATTCCAATTGCCATTCCCAAGGCAGAAATAAAAAATGAAATTGGCAAAACTACATTGATTGCAGCAATGGCAATGGAGCCTATCCAGTTTCCCACAAAAATGGTATCCACCAAAATGTTCAGTGACATCACTAAAATCCCAATGGAGGCTGGAACAGCTTGTTTTATTAATAAACTCCCAATGGAAGCGGTGCCAAGTGCCGCTGAATTATTATTCATTTTTTATTGTTATTATTTATTTTTGAAATATATCGGTCAATAAAGACCGATAGTTTCATTTGATATAGGAAAACTCAATTGGTATCAAATAAAAAATAACAATAGAGAATATCGAATAATTCAGCAATAGAGAATAAGGAATATTTAGGCTATGGCTGTTTTTACATCTACAATACGCCAGGTATCAATCCATCCGGTTAAGACTTCAGCCCAATCATCACGTTCATTTAAACAAGGAATAACAGTGAATTCTTCTCCACCTGCTTCGTGGAAAATTTCTTCTCCTTCCATTGCAATTTCTTCCAGAGTTTCAAGACAATCGCTTACAAATGCAGGAGTAACAACTACCATTTTCTTCATTCCTTCTAGCCCGAATCTTTCTATAGTTCTATCGGTTGGTGGTTTTAGCCAAGGATCAAAACCTAAACGCGATTGAAAGGAATTGGAGTATGTACCAGGTTTTAGATTTAACTTCTCAGCAACCAAAGCTGTTGTTTTAAAGCACTGATGGCGATAGCAGTATTCATGGGCTGGAGAATCCGTAACGCAACAACTACCATCAATTTTACAGTGGCTTTTGGTTATATCTCTTTTATAAATATGTCTTTCGGGTACTCCGTGATAACTGAACAGTAAATGCTCATAATCCAGTCCTTCTAGTTTCTCTGAAATACTTTTGGAAAGCACTTCAATATATTCCGGTTTGTTGTAAAATGCCGGTAAAGAGGTAATTTGAAGCTGTGGGAAGAATTCATTTTTAAGCTCTTCTACTCTCACATCAATGGTTTCAGTCGTGGCCATTGCAAATTGCGGATAAAGCGGAATGGTTAAAATTTCATCTACACCTTGATCCACCAATTCCTGTAATCCTTTTTTCAGAGTCAAACTTCCGTAACGCATGGCCAAAGCGATAGGAACAGTTGTCTTTTCCTGAACTTTTTCCTGAAGTCTTTCGGAAAGTACAATTAATGGTGAACCTTCTTCCCACCAGATCTTTTCGTAGGCTTCGGCGGACTTTTTTGGACGTGTATTTAAGATAATTCCTCGAACGATAAAAGATCGAAGCCAGAAAGGAACGTCGATTACACGTGGGTCCATCAAAAATTCATCTAAATATTTTTTTACGTCTTTCGGCTCAGTGCTATCTGGTGAACCGAGATTTACGAGGAGAACTCCTTTCATGAAAAGCTATTTTTTTGTCCAGCAAAATTACTCTTTTAAAATTGAACCTTCAAGATGAGATCTGCAATTTAATATTTTGAATAAGTTTTGTTATTATTGGATTAAAGGGATTTTAATTGATTAAACTGCTAGTCAAAAGAGCACTTTAAAACCCCAAGTATTAAAAAAGTCTTAAGTGTTTTTACAAATAAAATTTATTGCGAATACCTTTTAGATAATGAAATATAATTGAGTTTGGAATAAAATTTAAAGATTTTATTTCTATCTTGAATTTTAATTTTAACAGATACTTGATTAAGTTAAAAATTTCGTATCACCATTAATTCTCGATAATTATGAAAACCAAATCTTTTTTATTCGTTGCATTTTTTTTACTGATAGGCTCATTCACTCTCTTAAACGCGCAGAGCGATTTAATATTTAAAACTGATGGAAATGAAATGATGGGGAAGGTTGTTGAAATGGATTCCACAGAAATAAAATTTATCCTTAATAATGAAACAGAAGAACATACAATTCCAAGGGATGAAATCGTTAAAATAACCTTGGCATCTGGGGAGACAGAATTTATGGATAGTGCCCATTCTTCTACTGAGTCAACGACAAATTCTAATAAGCAACTAAGCAAGAACCTTAACACAGTAGCCATTTTGCCATTTGCCTATTTTAAAGATCGAGTTGAAGGCTCCAAGAACATGGCGTATAAAGTCCAAGCTAAAGTCTATAGTATTTATAACAAACAAAAAACAAATTTTCAATTTCAGGACCCCAAGGTTACCAACGCGCTACTAAGTAAATCTGGCGTAAAAAGTGTTGATGGTCATGCCATGGATGAAATATGTGAAATATTAAATGTTGAATATGTTGTGCAAGGAACCGTTGCAATCGAGCAGGCAGGCCAATCTTCAAATTCCAATACCACGAAAAAACGAAAGTTTGAAACTGAAAGCTCGAAAAAAGCGGGTTTAATAACCGATTCAAAAGAAACTGGCTCGGCAAATACTAGAGCTTCAGCCAATTATTCAACCTTTATCACAATGAAAATTTATAATGATATAGGTGAGAATACCTTCAATCAAGAACGTTCCTCGAATAATAGCAACGCAAATTCTTATACGAGTATGTTAAAAAGTCTCGCTAAAAAAACTCCAATTTATTCGAAATAATGAAGAGCAACGAAAGTTATGAATATATTTTAAGGGGAAAATTTCGTAGAACATATCAAAAGCTATTAAGCATTTAATCCCATTAAAAATTTCTTTGGTGTAGTGCCAAATTTCTTTTTAAAAGCTGCAATAAAATGACTGGATGCGCTGTAGCCCACTTTTAGCCCAACTTCATTAACATTGTGCGAGCCTGTAGCCAAAAGTTGGCGGGCTACTTCCATTTTATAATCAAATAGAAAACTAAAGACAGAGTCGCCATAGATCTGTTTAAAACCTTCTTTTAGTCGGTTTATTGGCAAGTTTATCTCGTCGGCTAATTCCTGCAATGTTGGTGGTTCGGTCATTCTTGCGATTATAATTTCCTTCGCTTTCTTTATTTTTGAAACATTGTCTTCGTCTGCCAGGAACGGACATTGCTCAACATCGGCATCTTCGGGGCGGTTAAAATACAGGCTTAATAATTCGTAGGCTTTTCCCTTAAAATACAGCGGTTTAATGCTGGGATGTAAATTGTAATTAATAAATTGGTTTAGCACAATTGCCATTGAGGGAGTTATACTGCCATCTTTATAATATTTTCGGTCTTTATTTTCTTTACTTAGAAAAGTAATATAATCAGCTTCGTTTGAGAAAAGACTGTGAAATTTATTTATAGGAAGCAATAGCGATAGTGCCCAAGATTGTTTTTCAAGCACCATATTTATAGGCAAATCTAGCTGTGGATTATATAGTAACAACGAATGGTTTTCTTGAATCGGCAGCTTGTAGTTACCTTCATTAAAAGCAAACGATGCGGAACCTTTTATACAGAAATGAAATTGAATGAAGTTGGCGTTAACTTCGCGCTTAAAAGCTTGGCTTTCATCGGTTTCATTATTGAATTTTAAAATGAAAAACCCGGGTTCAATAGCTATTTCTTCATAGAATCCTTGAGCGGTATTTTTTTGTGTTTCCATAGTAATAATGAAGTAATTTTATTTAGAATAATTCTAAATAGAGTCATGTTGATTTTGTCGGTAGACTGCGAATCTAGTGTATTAACAGAGGAAAAATATAATATTTATGCGAAATTTAACAGACAGCGGTATAAAAGATACCGCTAGCGTTGTTTTTTAAAATACTATGCTCTTACATTTGCTTGTGTTTTATTCAAAATGCTTATTAGCGCATTATAAATCTTCTAAAATGAATAATTTTGGTGTTTCTACTTTCTGTTTCTCAAATATAATTTGTGGATGAAAAATAACTTGAAATCATATTCTGGCGAAACTCTTGAAGGTAATTTTTACACTATTGGTCTCAATTATAAAAAAGCCGATGCCGAAATACGCGGTCGTTTTAGTATTGATGATACCGCTAAAAAGAAAATTCTAACTCAGGCAAAAGAAAATGGTATCCCTTCGTTGGCAGTTATTTCTACATGTAATCGAACCGAGCTTTACGGTTTTGCCCAACACCCATTTCAGCTAATAAAACTGTTATGCGAGTACACCAATGGTACCGTTGAAGAATTTGAAAAAGTAGCCTATATCTATAAAAATTACGATGCCGTTTCGCATTTATTTAATGTTGGTACTGGTCTAGATAGTCAAATTTTGGGCGACTTTGAAATTATAAGCCAACTCCGCAAGGCATTTCGTCAATCGAAAAAACACGACCTTATTAATCCGTTTATGGAGCGACTTGTAAATGCTGTTATTCAGGCAAGCAAGCGTATAAAAAATGAAACGAAGATTTCTTCGGGTGCTACGTCAGTCAGTTTTGCAGCAGTCAGATATATTATGACGCGAGTTCCAGATATTTCAGAAAAAAATATTTTGCTTTTCGGAACAGGTAAGATTGGCCGAAATACTAGCGAAAACCTAATAAAACACACCAAGAACGATCATATTACCCTTATAAATCGAACAAAGGAAAAAGCTGAAAAGATTGCAGGTAAATTTAATTTGGTTGTAAAAGATTTTGCTGATATTCAAAGTGAAGTTGCGCAAACCGATGTTCTCATTGTTGCAACAGGAGCGCAGCAACCCACTATTTCAAAAGAACTTTTATACTTAAAAAGACCGCTTTTAATTCTTGATCTTTCAATACCTAAAAATGTTTCGGAAGATGTTTTGGATAATGAATTGGTAAGTTTAGTTCACCTAGATGATCTTGCTGCAGTAACTGATGAGACTTTAGAGCAGCGTGCTTCGCAGTTGCCTAAGGCTAAGAGAATCATTGCTGAAATTGAAAAGGATTTTAAAAAATGGGCTGACCATCGAAAATTCGCTCCTACTATTCGGGCTTTAAAACTTAAGCTTGCTGAAATAAAAACTGGTGAATTAGACTATCAGAGTAAAAAGATAGAGGGTTTTAACGAAGAACAAGCCGAAATAATCAGTGATCGTCTTATCCAAAAAATTACTACACATTTCGCCCAACACCTTAAGGGCGAAGAAGGCTCTGCCGAAAGTATTGAACTTATACGAAGAGTTTTTAAACTTGAAACTGCCTAGACTTGAAAAAAACAATCCGAATTGGAACCCGCGATAGTGAACTTGCACTTTGGCAAGCCAATACCGTAAAATCTAAGCTCGAAGCTTTAGGTTACAAAACAGAACTAGTTCCCGTAAAATCACAAGGAGATATAGTCTTAGACAAGCCTCTTTATGAAATGGGTATCACAGGTATTTTTACCAAAACCTTAGACGTTGCGATGATCAATGGTATGGTAGATATTGCCGTCCACAGTATGAAAGATGTACCAACGCTTTTACCAAAAGGCATCATACAAACTGCTGTACTGGAACGAGCCACCTCAGAAGATATCTTAGTAACCGAAACCGATATTGATTTTGAAAAACCTTGTACTATCGCTACAGGAAGCCTTCGTAGACAAGCCCAATGGTTGCACAGATATCCCAATCATAAAGTTGTGGATATACGCGGTAATGTAAATACTCGACTCCAAAAGTTGAAAGACAATAAATGGGAGGGAGCTATTTTTGCAAAAGCTGGATTGGAACGACTAGGATTTGTGAGCGAAGCGAACATAAAAAGCCCCTCCTTTGGAGGGGCTGGGGAGGATTTAGACTGGATGATTCCTGCGCCAGCTCAAGGAGCAATGGTAATAGTTGCTATGGAAAACGATGCGTTTTCAATTGAGGCTACTTCAAAATTAAATGTCTACACATCAGAAGTTTGTACTCATATAGAACGCGAATTTCTAAACACTTTGGAAGGTGGATGTACCGCACCTATTGGGGCTTTTGCCCAAATAATTGATGATGAGATCTGGTTTAAAGGCTGTTTGTTTTCTTTGGATGGCAAAGAAATGCTCGAAATTGAAAAGAGTATAAAAACAACCGAATATAAAGGTTTGGGTAAGGAATGTGCTCTAAGTATTTTAAAAGATGGCGGGAAGGAATTAATGATGAAGATCAAGAAGCTTACAAGCAAATAACTCGCTAAATAGTATTGCTATGAAAAGCGTTCTCTCCACCAAAAAATTGAGTCTTTCACAAAGAGAATTACTGATTAACGCGGGAGTTTCTTTGGTAGATTACAATGCTATAAAAATCGAATTTGTTCCGTTTGAAGTTTCATCAAACATTGAGAATGCCATTTTTACCAGTCAAAATTCTGTGGAAACGGTAATGAGTCATAATGTTGAAATTGCACAATGTTATTGCGTAGGAGAAAAAACAAAAGCACTTTTAGAGAAAAATGACCAAAAAGTGATTAAAATGACTGAATATGCATCAGAATTGGCGCCTTATTTAGTTGAAAACCATAAAAGCGATCATTTTCACTTTTTCTGTGGAAATATTCGAAGCGATGTAATTCCTTTAGCTTTGAAAGAAAACAGTGTTGCTTTTGAAGAAATTGAGGTGTACAAAACAACGCTAAACCCGAAGGAATTTGAACGCCAGTTTGATGCGATATTGTTTTTCAGCCCAAGTGGTGTAAGAAGTTTTTACAAGGCGAATAGACCTGTCAGGTTTTTAAAACCTGACAAGTCTGAACCAACCTTGGTTTGTATAGGAACAACAACCGCTCAAGAAGCAAGAAATTTCACGAAAAATGTGGTGATTTCAAATTCCACAACTGTTGAAAGCGTGATTGCCAAAGCGGTAAAAATATTGAGATAATTAACCAGACCTCACAGGTTTTAAAAATCTGTGAGGTCTTGAACCGAACTTATGATAAAAAACGATCTATTCTTAAAAGCCCTTCGCGGAGAGACCGTGGAGCGACCACCAGTTTGGATGATGCGCCAAGCTGGAAGGTATTTGCCAGAGTTTATGGAAATAAAGGCGAAATACGACTTTTTCACTCGTTGTCAGACACCTGAACTTGCAAGTGAAATTACCGTGCAACCAATCCGACGCTATGGCATGGACGCTGCAATTTTGTTTAGTGATATTTTGGTAATTCCGCAGGCAATGAACATCCATGTAGAGATGAAGCCCGGAATTGGCCCTTGGGTACCAAATCCAATTCGCTCTATGAAAGATTTGGAACGCGTTATTGTGCCAGATATAAATGAAACACTTGGTTACGTTATGGAAGCGATAAAAATGACTAAGGAAAAATTGAACGATGAGGTTCCGTTGATCGGTTTTGCTGGAAGTCCGTGGACAATTCTTTGTTATTGCGTACAAGGTCAAGGTTCTAAAAATTTTGATAAGGCGAAGGAATTCTGTTTCACTCAACCTCTTGCAGCACATGAATTACTTCAGAAAATAACTGATACTACGATTTTATATTTAAAAGAAAAGGTAAAAGCTGGCGTTAATGCTGTCCAGGTTTTTGACAGTTGGGGTGGGATGCTTTCACCAACCGATTACCAGGAATTCAGTTGGCAGTATATGCAACAGATTATTGATGCTTTAAAAGATGAAGCTCCTGTAATAGCCTTCGGAAAAGGTTGCTGGTTTGCCTTGGACACAATGGCGAAAAGCGGCGCTTCTGCTTTGGGTGTGGACTGGACTTGTTCTCCTAAAAATGCAAGATATTTAAGCGGTGGAAAAATTACCTTGCAAGGAAATTTTGATCCTACGAGACTTTTCAGCCCACCTTCAGAAATAAAAAAGATGGTGAAGCAGATGATCGATGAATTTGGAAAAGACCGATATATCGTAAACTTGGGCCACGGAATTTTACCGAATATTCCAATCGAGAATGCGGGTGCTTTCATTGATGCAGTGAAGGAATATAAACAAGACTAGATGCTTTGGCGGATTTTTAAGAATCTGGATTATACCCAACTCTTTGGGTTGCTAGGTCTTTTTCTTAGAAATCCGATTTATATGGTTCCGACAATTTTTGCAACCAAGGATTGTATGGCTATTGCTCAAGAAGAATACGGCAACAAACACCATTTAAGCAATCCTGCTAATGCTTTTAGACATGCGCTTTGGGTTATTTTAATAATTCGAAAATGTTTAAAGTGGAGGGATAATGAAGAAAAGGCTATTTCTTGGGCGAAAAAATTCACGGATTGGCATGAAAAATTTTCACCCAATGAGCCTTTGGAAGAAGCAATGGATTTGCATAACAATCAAGTGGGAATTCTTTTTTATGAAGAAATAAAGGATAAAACTGAGCTTGAAATCATTTCTTTTCTGAAAACAAAAGCTTTGGAAGCCGAAAAAATTAAGACTGTTGATGAGGTTAAAGATTTTAAAAAGATATTGGTGTATTTAGATGATTGAAAAAACCTAACAGGTTTTTGAAACCTGTTAGGTTTGAGGTTCAAGAAATGATAAAAAATATTCTAAAAAGCATAAGAGCATATACAGGCACTTTTAAACTCATTAAAAAACTTGGGCTTTGGAAGTACTTTGGTGTGCCTATGGCCATTAGTTTTTTTACAGCGGTTTCGATTGGTTTTTCTGCGTGGGGATTGAGTGATAATCTCGGTGCTTTTATTTCCAAAATTTGGTTTTGGGAATGGGGATCTGAAACATTTCGGAGTATCAGTAATTTTGTGGGTGGACTTATAATAATTGCTTTGGGAATCATTCTTTACCGCCATATTGTGATGGCATTGAGCGCACCTTTTATGAGTCCCGTTTCTGAAAAGATTGAAAAACATTTATACGGAATAAATCACGCAGAGCATTCCCATAGAAACACCACCAATGCAGGACAGCTTTGGCGAGGCGTGCGGATAAACGTTCGAAATCTTTTATTGGAATTGATGTTTACCATTCCTATCATCTTAATTGGATTCATTCCGGTGGTTGGAATAATTTCTACCGTGCTTTTATTTCTAGTACAAAGCTATTACGCTGGTTTTGGGAATATGGATTACACGCTGGAACGGCATTATAAGTATTCAGAAAGTATCCAATTTGTAAAAAGAAATAAAGGATTAGCTATTGGAAATGGTATTGTTTTTATGCTGATGCTTTTAATTCCTGTTGTAGGGATTATTTTGGTTTTGCCACTTTCCGTTACCGCTGCGAGCACAGAAACTTTAAGAGTTTTAGAGTACTCGAAAATTTCCAAAACTTCCTGCAAGGTCTCAAAGACCTTGTAGGTATTAAAAGAGACGGAATTATGAAACTAGAAACAATCGAACAATCGCATTATTATCATATTTATAACCGTGGTATAAATGGAACGGACATTTTTATAATTGAAGAAAACAAACGATATTTTCTTCAACTATTCGGAAAATATGTTGCTCAGCACGTAGAAGTTTTTGGATACTGTTTGATGGACAATCATTTTCATTTTTTGGTTAAGGTTGAGTCAGAACCAGAAGTGTTTACGAAAGGTATGTCCGATTTTTTCAATGCCTATGCAAAGTCCTTCAATAAGTTTGCCGGACGCACAGGGAGTTTGTTCGAAATGCATTTTAAAAGGAAAAGGATAACGGATGAAAATTATTTAAAAAACCTCTTGATTTACATTCACAAAAATCCTGAAGAGATACAGAATTATAAATCTTATAAGTTTTCTTCTTTTCATTATTATTTAAAAAATAATCAGCCGGAATACTTTAAGATTTCAAAAGAATATATAATTGACAACCTTTTTGATTCCATAGTAAATATGGCATTTACACATAACAATGGAGTGTCTTTTAATGAGGAAATATTTGGAAAGGAAGACCTACAAGGAGCCCGCGCAGAAAAAGCGGGGGAACACCTTGCAGGAAAAAACTCCGACCTGCAAGAAGGCGACATCGAATCTAATCCCGACCTGCAAGGTGTTGTCGACGAAGGAGACCTCCTTGTAGGTCTAAACTCCCAAACTAAAATAAAAATGAAAGAAAAATTTGTAGCATACATAAAAAATCTACAGAATGAAATCACCTCGGCTTTGGAAGAAATTGATGGAAAAGCAAAGTTCCAAGAAGATAAATGGATTCGTAAAGAGGGTGGCGGCGGACAAACCCGGGTAATTGAAAATGGAGATGTATTTGAAAAAGGCGGTGTAAATATTAGTGAAGTTCACGGTAAATTACCTGAAAGTATGCAAGCTTATTTCGGTGTAAAAGATGCCGATTTTTTTGCTTGTGGGTTGAGTTTAGTTCTTCATCCAAAAAGTCCGATGGTGCCTACAGTACATGCAAACTGGCGTTATTTTGAAATGTATGATGCCGAAGGAAATATTGTAGACAGCTGGTTTGGTGGCGGACAAGATTTAACGCCCTATTATTTATTTGAAGAAGATGCAAAACATTTTCATCAAGTATGTAAAACCGCCTGCGACAAACATAACCCCGAATTTTACGACACTTACAAAAAGCGTTGTGACGAATACTTCTGGAACTCTCATCGCAACGAAGCTCGTGGAATAGGCGGGTTATTCTTTGATTACCTCAAGAAGAGAGACGATATGTCTATGCAAGATTGGTATAATTTTGTAACCGAAGTAGGTGATAGTTTTCTGGAGTGTTACGTTCCAATCGTTGAAAAAAGGAAAAATATTACCTATTCTGATGAAAATAGAACTTGGCAGGAAATCCGTCGTGGACGTTATGTTGAATTCAATTTGGTTCACGACAAGGGAACTCTTTTCGGTTTAAAAACAAATGGCCGAATTGAGAGTATCTTAATGAGTTTACCACCACATGTTCAATGGAAATACGATTATCATCCAGAGCCTGGAAGTGAAGAAGAAAAACTTGTTGAAGTTTTGATGAATCCGAAGGAGTGGGTTTAGGAATAATTGAAAATATTTAATAATAAGAAGGTCTCGACCGCCTGCCATTTTATTAATGCAGAAGTTTGACCAAACAAAAAAATTAAGATTATGTATCCTTTAAGAAGAAACCGAAGATTGCGAACCAGTGAAAGTATGAGAAGTTTGGTTCGCGAAACAATTTTAAGTCCGAAAGATTTTATTGCTCCACTTTTTGTAGTTGAAGGGAACGGTGTAAAAGAGGAAATAGCCTCGATGCCTAATTATTACAGATTGAGTTTAGATTTGCTTGAAAAAGAGGTAAAAGAGCTTTGGAAACTTGGGTTAAAGTCGGTTTTGCTTTTCGTAAAAGTTGACGATAAGCTGAAAGATAATACTGGGAAAGAAGCTTTAAATCCAGATGGATTGATGCAACGAGCCATAAAAACGGTTAAAAATGCTGTACCAGAAATGGTGGTTATGACCGATGTAGCTTTAGATCCTTTTTCAATGTACGGGCACGACGGAATCGTATCTGAAGGGAAAATATTAAATGATGATAGTAGCGCCGTATTAGCAGAAATGTCTCTGAGTCATGCTCAAGCGGGCGCCGATGTTGTGGCGCCGAGTGATATGATGGACGGACGTATTTTTGAGATTAGAACTCTTTTGGAAGATGAAGGGTTTTACGACACTGGAATTATGGCCTACAGTGCTAAGTATGCTTCTGCGTTTTATGGGCCGTTCCGGGATGCTTTGGATTCAGCTCCAGTGGACGCCAAAAATATTCCGAAGGATAAAAAAACCTATCAGATGGATTATGGAAATCGAGATGAGGCCGTCAAAGAGGCATTAATGGATATTGAAGAAGGTGCTGATATTGTTATGGTGAAGCCAGGACTTTGTTATTTAGATATTGTACGCGAGATTAAGAATACAGTAAACGTTCCTGTAGCTGTTTATCAGGTGAGTGGTGAATATGCAATGCTGAAGGCAGCTGCAGAAAGAGGATGGTTAGATCATGATGCAGTGATGATGGAACAGCTTACTGCTATAAGACGTGCAGGTGCTTCTATGATAGCTAGCTATTTTGCTAAAGATGCTGCTAAGTTGATTAATTAGACTTTCCTGAAAGATCTCGAAGACCTTGTAGGTAATAAGAAAGACCTACAAGGTTCTTAGCAATATTTTTCGACAAAAGCTCAGCACATCTTCTTGCCGGATGATTATGATGCGGCAAACTTGATTAATTAAGAAAATATTTTCAATCTGAATCTAAATTTGACATACATTTGCCAAGTGAAACCTGCTGAAAAACATATAGGTAGATTTTTGGTCTCGATGGCCATCTTCTTGGTGTTCGGGAATATAGCTTTTGCCAATGTAGCTTTTTCCGATAAGGTCAAAGTATCTCAGGCTTCGGCTGTGAAAGCCGATAACAACGGAAAACCCTTTGTCTTTGATGAACTTTCCATTGGAAAAGTTTCTCCAACGGTTTCTCAAAATGAATCTTCGGGTACTGGGTTTGTTGGAATGCTTTATTCCGATAAGAACTTTCAGTATGCTCAGGCTTCTGCTTTATTTAATTGCTCCTATTCCTTAACGGATAAACGAGAGTTGATCTTTCAGTATCTGTTTCCTTTCCACTTCTTTTGGTAATTTTTTTGATGATTTTTTCGCAGCGTTTGAATTGACTTTCAAACCATTTTTTATTCAAAATTATTCATCTTAAAAATTATTCATTATGCAAATAAGTGCAACCCTTATTGGGGTTATAATACTATTGTTGGTAGCTGTACCAATCGGTTATATGATTGTAAGCGCAGGTGGCGCCAACAAAAGAGTAAAGAAATCTGTTACTCAACTTTCACAAAGTAAGGGTATACAATTAAAGAATATAGACATTATTGGCAATCTAGTTATTGGCGTGGATGAGGTGTCCAAAAAACTGGTTTATACTACAAAAAAGAATCCATCAGGCGATTATAAAATCGTCAATATGGAAGATGTAAAGGACTGTCGCGCCAAGACAATAAAGCAATCTGATAAAACCCTAGATTGGGTAGGTCTTGAAATTGTAGAACAAACAGGGAAAAAGGAAATCGTCTTTTATGACGAGCATGCTGACGATGAGCTTAGCAAAGACCCTTTTGTGTGTCTTCAAGATGCAAAACGTTGGGAAGGTACCTTAAGGCCACTCTTAAAAGCTTCGTGAAAAATAAATGTTTAAAAGGAACCGCCCAATGTGGCGGTTTTTTTATTTAATTAACAGAGTCTTACGTTAAAAACCGTTTATTATTTCTTTATTTTAGAGGAAATTATTCAAGCCGATGTCCTTACTTATTGTATATGCAGTATTATCAATTTTCTTTTCATTTCTATGCTCCATTTTGGAAGCCGCACTTCTGAGCTTTACGCCAACCTATTTGCGTATGAAAGCACAGGAAGGCAAACAATATGCAAAGACGCTTACTGACTTTAAAAAGGATATCGACAAGCCGTTGATTGCAATACTTACACTAAATACCATCGCACATACTGTTGGTGCTATATTGGTTGGTGTTGAAGCCGAAAAACTTCCTTATAAGATTGAATTTATGGGAATGAATATCGTTGGGATTGTCTCAGCGATTATGACGATGCTTATTTTAGTTGTTTCCGAAATAATCCCAAAAACCATAGGTGCTACCTATTGGAAAAAGCTTGGTTCATTTACCGCAATGTTTCTAAAGGTGATTATTTTTCCCTTGAAATATACCGGAATACTGTGGTTGTTAATGTTGATTACCAAAATGATAGGCAAATCGGCCCACGTTAGTACCATGAGTAGGGAGGAATTTATTGCTATTACAGATGCCGCCGAGGAGGAAGGGGTTTTTGAAGATAATGAAACCACAGTTATTAAAAATCTACTAGTTTTTAAATCTGTTCAGGCGAAAGATGTAATGACACCTTTCCCTGTTGTTACTCTTGAAAATGAGGAAATGAGCCTTGAAGCCTTTCATAAAAAGCACAAAGACCTACGGTTTTCACGAATTCCAGTTTACAAGGAGAAAACGCATGACATTACGGGTTTTGTGCTTCGGGATGATGTCTTGGAAGGAATAGTGGACGAACACGGAGACAAAATGCTGGCTGATCTTAAACGTGAGATAACCGTAGTGGATGCCAAAAAACCAATTCCGGATTTGTTTGAAGTCTTTATAAAACAAAAGATGCATATTGCTCAAGTGGTGGATGAGTTTGGAAATACCATTGGTGTTGTTACTATGGAAGACATTATTGAAACGCTGCTCGGTCTGGAGATTATGGATGAAAGCGATAACATTGAAGATATGCAAGTGCAAGCAAGAAAAAATTGGGAAAAACGAGCCAAACGTATGGGCATACAATTAGATGAGGATGTGGAACCAAAAAATGAAGCTCAATAATGAAAACCGTTTTTATGCAAACTCCAATGGGAGTTTTAGAAGTTATAGGAAATTCAGATGGACTTTCGGCAGTAGTTTTTAAAGATGTGGAAACGGTAACTATTTCTGAAGAAATTCCTGACGAGTTAAATGATGCAGTTGATCAACTTCAAGAATATTTTGACGGGAAACGGAAGAAATTCAACCTAAAACTTTCTCCAGAAGGAACTGATTTTCAAAAACGTGTTTGGAACCAATTGCAGGAAATACCTTTTGGGAAAACTATAAGCTATCAACAAATGGCAAATAAGCTTGGTGATCCAAAAGTGATTCGTGCTGCAGCTTCGGCCAATGGGAAAAATCCTATTTCAATAATAATTCCATGCCATCGTGTGATTGGTAGTGATGGTTCGCTTACGGGTTATGCCGGTGGACTTCACCGAAAAAAGTGGTTATTGCAACACGAAAGTCCATCGCCGCAGCAATCTTTGTTTTAAGATGAAAACACTTAAGAAATTTTTCAAACGGATTTTTATACTGCTACTGATAGCAATACTCGGACTTTTTATTACGGGAAATGGCTATATACTTAAGGGTGTCTGGGTGGTTTATCTTCACGGTCATACTACGGCTTTTATAGACGATTTTAAATATTTTGAAAACGATGAAATCCCAGCAAGTACAGATCCGCAGCCTTGGCCAATCCATAAGGATTACAATACGGTTGAAGCCACTCAGAGACTCTCCGAAACAAATACCGAATTAGGAACAATTGCCTTTATGGTTATTAAGAGTGATAGCATTTGGTTTGAAAAGTATTTTGAAGACTTCGGTAAGGCCTCTGAAACAAATTCATTTTCAATGGCGAAGAGTATTACTTCTGCCATGTTAGGAAAGGCAATTGACGATGGGTATATAAAAAGTCTGGAACAACCCGTTGGAGATTTCTACCCACAATATTCGGAAACTGGATTGAGGGTAGGTGATCTTTCTTCTATGGCTTCGGGTTTAGATTGGGATGAATCTTATACCAACCCTTTTGGAATGACCGCTCGGGCATATTACGATGATGATCTATCAAAAACTATTTTAAAATTGAAAGTTGTAGATACGCCCGGAGTGAAGTTTAAATATTTAAGCGGAAATACAGAACTTTTGGCGATGGTTCTTCAAAAAGCTACAAATAGACAATTGACCGATTATTTATATAAAAGCTTTTGGAACCCAATGGGTGCAGAAAACCCGGCCATTTGGCAAGTTGATGATAATGAAAATAGATTGGTAAAAGCATACTGCTGCATAGGAAGCAATGCACGCGATTTTGCCCGTTTTGGAAAACTGTATAAAGATTTTGGAAAATGGAACGGTGAGCAGTTGCTCGATTCAACTTTTGTAGCAAAATCAATAAAACCACGTTTTGCCGATAGCCCCGAATACGGTTATGGCTTTTGGCTCAGTGATTTTATGGGAAAGGATATTTTTGCAATGCGAGGTATTCTTGGTCAATATGTAATTGTAATTCCCGAAGACGATTTGATTATTGTCCGACTGGGCCACCAGATTGGCGAAAAGACTGACTTGCCTTTTAGCTCAGATTTTTATGTGTACGTTGAGGAGGTTTATGAGATGCTTGGAAAATAGGGTTTTATGAATATATGCCAACATTTTGTATATTTACTTATGAAATTTAATGTATAATGGATACCGAAAATTTAAAAGAAGAACTTCATCAATTAATAGAAGGAGGTGATGATTGGTTTATAAAAAACTTTTATCAATTTGCTAAAGTCTATATGGAAAAGAGCCAAATGGATCAGATGATCTCGGAAGGAGAAGAGGACATAAAAGCTGGAAGGATATACAGTTCACAAGAAATTAAAGATTTTATCGATTCTTGGAACTGAAGGGGAAACAAACTTATTGGACACATAGGGCGAACAAGGATTTGAAAAAAATATTCGCTTTCAATAAAGTGATTTACGATGTTGAAATGGCAAAAGAAATTGCCCATAAAATTAGAGAAAGAACACTAATACTTGAAAATCCTGAATATAATTTTGAGCAAATTGGCTCCATTGACGAATCTTTTTCACACTTAAAATTCACCTATAGAAAACTGATTGAAGGATATTGTAAAATAACCTATCGAGTTGGTAAGTCTAAAATTTATATTGTTCGGGTATTTGATACACGTCAGCATCCTTCCAAAAATCTTTGATTATTGAAGTTATATAAATAGTTTTCGTAGCTTTAACTTTCTCCTCCCCAGTTGAAATTCTTAAATGATGATTAAGCGTATAAACTTAGAACACATCCTTTTTTTGGATATTGAAACCGTTCCGCAGTACGAGCATTTTGACGAATTGGACGACACTTCAAAAATACTTTGGGACCTGAAAAGTAATTACCAACGAAAAAATGATTTTACTGCGGAAGAATTTTATGACCGAGCCGGAATTTGGGCAGAATTCGGGATGATTGTGTGTATTTCCGTAGGTTATTTTGTGTTTAAAGACGATGTTCGGAATTTTCGTGTAACTAGTTTCTATGGGGATGAGGTTAAGATTCTGAAAGATTTCAAAACCCTACTCGAAACACATTTCAATAAACCAAATCATCTACTCTGTGCTCATAACGGGAAAGAATTTGACTTTCCATATATCGCACGACGGATGATTATAAAAGGTATTGATATTCCTTTTAAGTTAGATCTCTTCGGAAAAAAGCCTTGGGAAGTTCCACATCTGGATACACTTGAATTATGGAAATTCGGCGACTATAAAACCTATACTTCTCTTAAGTTGATGGCGCACATTTTGGGAATTCCTTCTCCAAAAGATGATATTGACGGCAGTGAGGTATGCAGTGTTTTTTACAAAGAAAAAGATATAGACAGAATTGTTATTTATTGCGAAAAAGACACAGTTACCGTAGCCCAAATACTCTTACGACTACGGAATGAACCCATTTTGAATGATGACGAAATCCTTTCGGTATAAGAGCCTTATATAGAAGTATTAGTGATTTATGGGATTCTCTTTAAAATTCATTAGATTTACCGGTCATATTAAATTAAACACTGCTATGACGCTTCCAAATTTCAAATTTAAATCAATTTTAGCCCTTATTTTTATTTCCGCCGCTTTGCTTACATCCTGTAAAGACAAAGAGCAGGTTACAGAGATAGAAACAAATACACCTCAAGAAGCAACGCTTGAACAGAAAAAACAAGCGCTTCAAAGTGTTGCACCAACTTCAAATAATGCAGGATCAACCGGAGATATTGCTATGAATCCTCCACACGGACAACCAGGACATAGTTGTAAAATTCCTGTAGGTGCTCCATTAAATGGATCGGGAGGAGCAAATTCAGCTCCTATTAAAATGGATATGAATAAAACCAAAACCACTCCATCATCAACTTCTGGTGCAGGTATAAACCCGCCACACGGTCAACCAGGACATAGATGCGATGTGAAAGTTGGAGATCCACTATAAGTTTTAAAATGACGTAGGACATTAAGACATAGGACGTAAGACTGTATTTGAATTTCACTATTGTATCCTATTCTACTTTCTTG
Source organism: Aequorivita sp. (assembly GCA_052105975.1). GTDB lineage: Bacteria > Bacteroidota > Bacteroidia > Flavobacteriales > Flavobacteriaceae > Aequorivita. The sequence continues at coordinate 76,182 of JBQEAY010000007.1, forward strand.
TTCAGACGTATTTAAGAATAATCATAAAAAATAATAGGCCCGTTTCAAAATTGAAACGGGCCTATTCATTCTGAACATTAATAAACTATTCTTTTACAAATCGTTTCATCAATTTTTCCCCATCGGTATCTACTTCCATCATATAAACACCACTTTGTAGTGACGATACATCTAAACTTTCAGTAAATGCACCCTTGCTAACAACTTGGCCCATCACATTATAGATTACATAATCTTTCCCAACTACATCTCGCAGGTTAATATTTAATGTGTGTTTCACTGGGTTTGGATAAAGAGTCATTTCAGAGCTTCCTAAACTACTATCACCATTAAATCCTTGACTTGCAGCGCCGCTTCCAACTATAACAGTATAATCTTCTACTTCGCCATAACTAAATGTTTCGCAAGTATTTTGACCTGAACCGTATTTCATGGAAACTCGCATTCTTGTTGGTCCTGCAAGTGCAGATGTAGGTACATTGAAACTTGCACCCAATATTGCACTACTAGAAGAAGATCCGCTTACTACCAATTCATTACTTTCAAAAGTTCCGTTTTGGTTGTAATCAATCCATATTTTCCAATATTCTCTATAGGAACCATATGCAAAACCTGCACTTATTTGAATATCATTTGATCCATAAGGCAAATTAGCAGATAAATCTGTGTTGTCTTTATAACCTCCATCATTTCCAGAAGATTTTGTGAGATTATTCAACTTAACATAATCTATCCATTCAGAATTGGAATTATTTCCTTTGGAAGTACAGTAATTAACAGAAGATGATGATGTAGTAACATTCACCGTATTGCTGAAATTTGAATTATTACCCGCGGCATCATGTGCGCGAACTTTAAAGGAATAGGATGTGCCAGCTGTCATACCAGTTATGTTTGCTGTGGTTCCAGTAACACTACCTAAATTTGAAGTCCCTTGGAAAACATCATAACCTGTAACACCTACGTCATCTGTAGAAGCATTCCAAGAAAGTGTAACTGATGTCTGTGCTACATCTGTCGCAACCAAGTTGGAAGGTGCTGTTGGAGCCTGAGTGTCAGTTCCGCTACCTCCACCTAAATTAATGGTATAGTCTTCTACTTCTCCATAACTGAAAGTTTCACAGGGTGTTGGAATTCCATTATACTTCATTGAAACCCGCATTCTTGTTTCTCCACCTATTGTGCCAGAAGGTACTGTAAAGGTTCCGCTAACTGGACTGCTTGTTGATGCCGACTTAGAAAAAACAAGCTCTCCTGGATCGGTGAAATCATTGTCGTCATTATAATCAATCCAAACCGCTACACCTTCGTTGTATTTTGAGCCATTCCAGGTTGGGGTTACTGTTACAGTATATGTAGTACCCTCGCTCAAAGAGGTTGAAATATCGGTAAAATCTGAATATTTTTGTGCTCCTGAGGCATTGTCGATAGTATTCAACTCTACACGGCCTATATATTCATCATTTACATTATTTCCTTGGGAAGCACAATAATCACTTCCACCGCCACCGCCATTACCATCGTATGCAGCACCTACACCCACGGCGTACCAAGCGTTTGTAGTTGCAATTTCTTCTGCACTATCTGCACCGTATAAATCCTTTGCAGATTGTATAGCTCCATTTCTAGCATCGCTATAATTAGAATTTGCATTTAGATAAACGGTAAGGTTTCTATAAGCAATTGCAGCAGCTTTGTCCATTCCAATTGAACTGACATTAAAACTGTTTCCCTTATCATTTGTACCGCTTTTACCAACAGACAAAATATAGAACCAATAGTTTTGAACGCCTGAATTTGTGTGTACGCCACCAGAATCTCCAGAACCTGCATACCAGTAACTTCCCTTGTATGTATCTGGATTACTGTAGGCATTTGGATTTTTCATAGAGCGTAATGCGCCGCCACTTCCGCCAGCACCAATTTGATCTCCCATTAACCAGTCATTTGATCCGGAAGCAAATTTTTCAATAGATTCCCCAAATATATCAGAGAATGACTCATTTAGAGCGCCAGACTCATAACTATATACAAGATTTGCAGAATACGATGTTACACCATGGGCTATTTCGTGCCCACAAATGTCTAAAGAAACTAAAGGTCCATAACTAGTCCCATCTCCGTCTCCATACGTCATACGGCTTCCATCCCAAAAGGCATTTACATAATTGTAATCATAGCTTACATAGGACTTTATTACTGCTCCCGCATTGTTATAAGAGTTTCTTCCGTGCTTTTGTTGAAAATATTTATGAGTGCGTTCCGCACCAAAATGAGCCTGAACTCCGGTGGGATTTGATGTGAAATTAGTAGAATTGCTAGTAATTTCATAGGCATTGTTATAGTTGGTGCCATTGTTCATGTCAAAAGTTTGGATTCCATTTCCATCAGCAGTTTGACGTAGACGATACGGACCAGATGCATTATCTGCAGTAAAAGAAACATTTCCATTATAAAGACTACTTCCTGTAGCAGGAACATTAGCATGATGGATTATTTTGTTTTCCATAATAAATTGTCCTGTTATAGCATCTATATAAACATCTGCTCTATAAAGAGGTGCTGTAGCATAAATATCAAACTTATAGGCAAGTCGGTTTGATTCCGAAATATTATCCAATGCTGGAAAAATAACTAATTCTCCTGTCGGCTTTTTATAATCATCAGCCAAAGCCGCCTCTGCGGGTTTTTGCCACAAATATGTTGTAGCACCCACATGAGCTATTGCACTATTTAAAGCTTGTGATTTGCTGATGGAAGGAGTGGTGCCAAAATCCGCTGCAATGGGGAAATACGCAGAATTCAATGTTTGTACCATTCCTTCCTTACTGCTAAGTGTAGCAGTTGCAAATTCTACTTTAATACCATTAAAGTTTTGCTGCATTTTTTGGTGAGTAAACCCTAAAGGGTCTTGCTCTTGTTTTAAAATTGAAAAAGAAGTGTTCGGGGATGGATTTAAAACTTCTTTAAAAATTTGAGCGGAATTTTGAAGTGAATAGGATTGCGATTCGTCAAAAACCACTAGGCTTGTAGATTCATCGACGTCTTTCTTTTCATCTTTTTTGTTTTGCGCAGACAATACTGCGGAAAAACCAAAAATTAGCAGTGAAAACATAAAAACGATTTTGGTAATCTTTTTCATAAGATTTAGAATTTAGTTAGTAAAAAAGTTTGTTGTTTTATTAAAAACACATAAATGAACAAAATAAATCGTTTAAATTCAATTTTATTCGACGAACGGTAGTTAAAATTTAATTTACTCTAATTGTTTTATCTTTGTATTAATGAAGAACTTACCTCTACTATCCGTTCAAGACCTAGTTGTTTCCTTTGGAAAGAGTAACAGTTTGGTTGAAGTGTTGCACACTATCTCTTTTGATGTTTTTAAAAATGAAATTGTAGGAATTGTAGGCGAATCTGGTTCTGGAAAGTCTGTTACCTCACTTTCTATCATGGGATTACTTCCGAAGAAACAAGCACATTTGTCTGGTAGTATTCTATTTGAGGACAATGATTTACTTAAAACCGATGAAGAGAAATTTCGAAAAATCCGAGGTAAGGAAATTGCAATGATTTTTCAGGAGCCGATGAGTGCGCTCAATCCTTCTTTAAAATGTGGTTTTCAAGTTTCAGAAATACTTCAACTTCACTTAAACATGAATTCTTCCGAAGCGAAAGAGGAAACCATCTCCTTATTCGAAAAAGTTAAGCTGCCTCGTCCTAACGAAATTTACAACACTTATCCACATCAAATAAGCGGTGGGCAGATGCAACGCGTTATGATTGCAATGGCTATTGCGTGTAAACCAAAACTGCTTATCGCTGACGAACCAACTACGGCATTAGATGTAACTGTTCAAAAAGAAATTATTTCACTTTTAAAATCAATTCAACAGGAGACAAATATGGCCTTGCTGTTTATTTCTCACGATTTAAGTCTGATTTCTGAAATAGCAGATAGAGTGGTGGTAATGTATAAAGGTGATATTGTTGAAACTGCAACTACAGAAGAAATATTTAAAAGCCCAACAGCAGAATACACCAAAGCGCTTTTGGCATCTCGACCCTCACTAAATGTTCGTTTAGCAAAATTACCAACTATAGCATCTATTGCTGATGAAAGCTTTAACCCAAGAGTTGTAAAATCAGCCGAGCGAGCTAGAAAACATAAGCAGATTTATACGCGAGAACCAATTTTGGAAGTTGAGAATCTAGCAAAATACTATTTTAGCAGTGTTGGAATATTCGCTAAAAAGGAAGTTGTAAAGGCGGTTGATAATATTAGTTTTTCGGTTTTTGAAGGTGAGACTTTAGGACTCGTGGGGGAATCGGGTTGTGGAAAGTCTACTTTGGGAAAAACGATTCTTCAATTAGAAAAAGCAAACGCTGGAAGCATAAAATACCGAGGAAAGGAACTCACGAAACTATCTAAAAAGGAGATTAGAGATTTGCGGAAAGAAATTCAGATAATCTTTCAAGATCCTTACTCTTCACTAAATCCGAGACTGATGATTGGTCCAGCTTTAATGGAACCAATGGAGGTTCATAATTTGGGAAAATCAAAAAAAGATAGAAAAGAGCGAGCTTTAACACTTTTAGATAGAGTAGGTTTAGATGAAAGCTATTTTTATCGCTATCCGCACGAACTTTCAGGTGGGCAGCGTCAAAGGGTAGGAATTGCAAGAACTGTTGCAGTAGAGCCCAAACTGGTAATATGTGATGAGTCTGTTTCTGCGTTGGATATTTCGGTACAGGCACAAGTTTTAAACTTGCTCAATGAGTTGAAAAATGATTTTGGTTTCACCTATATATTTATATCCCACGATTTGGCAGTGGTTAAATATATGTCTGATCAGCTTTTGGTTATGAATAAAGGGAAAATTGAGGAATTGGGTGATGCGGATGAAATTTATGAAAATCCACAAACAGAATACTCAAAAAGGCTTATTGAAGCAATACCTAAAGGAATTTAAGAAGTGCTCTTAAAAAAATAAATACCCATTCTAACTTAGAAAAGAACGGGTATTTACCATAATTGAGTTTATGACAGTTGATTTAATTGAGCTACTTCTTTTTAAAGCTTCATTTCGGGAATATCGCCATTAACGATTAAATCCCCTTCAGTTGCTTCTTGGATTTCTTCAACTGAAACTCCAGGAGCGCGTTCTAAAAGATGAAATTTTCCATCTGTTATTTCTAGAACGGCCAAATTTGTAACAATTTTTTTAACGCATTCTACACCAGTTAAGGGAAGGCTACATTGCTTTAGAAGCTTAGATGCCCCAGCGCGGTTGGTGTGCATCATGGCTACAATAATATTTTCTGCGGATGCTACCAAATCCATGGCCCCGCCCATACCTTTTACCATTTTCCCTGGTATTTTCCAGTTGGCGATATTTCCATTTTGTGCAACTTCCATAGCTCCCAAAATGGTTAAATCTACGTGCTGGCCACGGATCATTCCGAAACTCATTGCCGAGTCAAAGAAAGAAGCTCCAGGTAGCGCAGTTATGGTTTGCTTCCCTGCATTAATTAGATCTGGATCTTCTTCCCCTTCAAAAGGAAAGGGACCCATTCCAAGAATTCCGTTTTCACTTTGGAATTCCACATCTATATCGTCATTCACAAAATTCGCAACTAAAGTAGGAATTCCGATACCAAGGTTTACGTAGTATCCGTCTTTTACTTCTTTTGCTATGCGTTGTGCTATTTGTTCTTTTGAAAGTGCCATAATTTAATTTGAAGATTTGATATTTTTCACTTCTCTGTCCCCAGTATTTTTACGGTATAATTTTTCACCGATAAAGCGCAGAGGGCGCAAAGTTATTTTTAGGGTATGCCGAATAGTTATTTTTTTCTAACCGTTAGTTGCTCAATTCTCTTCTCATATTTTTCTCCTTGGAATATTCTTTGAACAAAAATTCCAGGAATGTGGATTTGATTTGGATCTAATTCGCCAGCAGGAACCAATTCTTCCACTTCGGCTACGGTTATTTTTCCGGCTCCGCACATGGCAGGATTGAAATTTCTAGCAGTTCCTTTAAAAATAAGGTTTCCAGCTTCGTCGCCTTTCCAAGCTTTTACAAAGGAGAAGTCTGCATTAAAGGCTTCCTCCATAACATACATCTTCCCATTGAATTCACGAGTTTCTTTTCCTTCTGCTACTTCTGTTCCGTAACCTGCTGGAGTAAAAAATGCAGGAATACCAGTTCGGGCAGATTCACAACGCTGTGCTAATGTACCTTGTGGTACCAATTCTACCTCCATTTCGCCACTGAGCATTAGGCGCTCAAATTCAGCATTTTCACCTACGTAGGAAGAAATCATTTTCTTTATTTGCCGCTTCTTCAGTAAAAGTCCAAGTCCAAAATCATCAACACCTGCATTATTGGAAATACAAGTTACGTTTTGAATATTTTTTCGAACTAATTCGTTGATAATATTTTCGGGAATACCGCAGAGACCGAAGCCTCCGAGCATAAAAGTCATTCCGTCCTCAATGCCGTCGCAGGCTTCTTGCACGTTTGCAACTGTCTTTTTTATCATGTTTTAATTTTTCTTAAAATTACAAAATTTCAACTTATTAAAAAACCTCACATTCTTTAAAAGGATGTGAGGTTTAAAATATATTAAAGAAAGATTTGTTTAAAAATCAAACTCATCTGAGATTTCTTCTTCATCTGGATCTTTTTCACCCCATTTTGAACAGTCAGTTTGTATAGAAAGATGTGCAGGGGCTTTAAAGTTTCCTTTTGATACATCTAATTCTTCATCTTCATAACAACTTTTCATATACAATCCCCAAATTGGAAGCGCCATAGTTGCTCCTTGTCCGTAGGCGGTGGATCTAAAATGTGTTGCACGGTCATCACCACCAACCCAAACACCAGTCACCAAATTTGGAACCATGCCCATAAACCAGCCATCACTATTGTTTTGTGTAGTTCCAGTTTTACCTGCAATTGGATTTGTAAAATTATATGGATAACCAGTTACTGCATTCTTATATACGGGTGATCCGCCGCGGCCAGTACCACGCAAACGACTACCGGAACCAGAATGGGTTACACCTTCCATTAAACTCACGGTTACATAGGCAGTTTCATTGCTAATAACGTCTTTTGTTTTTGGTACGTTTTGATAAAGCACAGTACCGTTTTTATCTTCTATACGTTGAATTAATATAGGTTCAACATAAACTCCTTCATTGGCAAATGTGCTATAGGCTCCCACCATTTCATATACCGAAATATCTGCTGTACCCAGTGCGATAGATGGTACTGCGGGAATATTTTCAGTATCAACGCCCATCTTTTTTATCAAGTCTATTACCGGTTCTGGTCCCACTCTGTCTATCAATCTTGCTGTAATTGTGTTGATAGAATTTGCAAGTGCATTTTTTAGAGTTACCATACCACCATATCTGTTTCCGGCATTTTTTGGAGTCCAAGGTTTTAATAAGTGGTGTCTCCCTTCAGGAATGGTATATAAGGTATTTGGTAAGGTGTCGCAGGGCGACATATGCATCTGGTCTATCGCGGTGGCATACACAAATGGCTTAAAGGTGGAGCCTATTTGGCGTCTACCTTTTTTTACCATATCATATTTATAGTGTTTGTAATCAATTCCACCTACCCAAGCTTTTACTTCACCAGTTTGTGGCGTCATGGACATCATTGCAGCCTGTAAAAAGGATTTGTGATAACGAATGGAGTCCATTGGAGTCATTACAGTATCAATATCGCCTTTCCATGAAAAAATACGCATGGGAACTTTCTTCTTGAAGCTTGCGATTATTTCCTCTTCTTCTTTTCCTTCTTTTTTCATTTCACGCCAGCGGTCACTTTTACGCATAGCAGAGTTTAAAATACTTTCGGTTTCTTTTTCAGAAATATTTCTGAATGGAGCAGTTTTGTTATTTTTATTTTGATCGGCAAAAGTTTCTTGAAGATGCGCCATATGTTTTTTTACGGCATCTTCGGCATGCTCTTGCATCTTGCTGTCAATAGTAACAAAAACTTTTAAACCATCTTGATAGATGTTGTAGTTGCTGCCATCAGACTTTGGGTTTTCTCTTATCCAGTCCTCCATAAATTGACGCGCATATTCACGAAAATAGGTGGCGCTTCCTTCGTCATGACCTTGAGGTGTAAATTTTATATCTAAGGGAAGAGCCCGTAGGGAATCCATTACTTTTTCTGAAATATAATCATACTTTTCCATTTGGCCGAGGACTACATTTCTTCGGTTTGTTACTCCTTCCGGATTCCGAATTGGGTTGTACAAGGAAGCATTTTTAAACATTCCCACAAGCATTGCAGATTCTGCAGTTGTCAATTCTGAAGGTGGCTTGTCAAAATAAATATGAGCCGCAGACTCTATACCTACAGCTTGGTTAACAAAGTCGTATTCGTTAAAGTACATTGTGATAATTTCTTCCTTCGTGTATCTACGTTCCAAGCGGGTTGCAATAACCCATTCCTTGACTTTTTGCATTCCACGTTGGAATTTATTTCTCGAAACTTGTTCGGTAAAAAACAGTTTTGACAATTGCTGACTTATAGTACTAGCACCACCACGACTACCTAAAAAGGCTATTGCTCTAAGCGTACCTTTGCCATCAATTCCCGAATGGTCATAGAAACGGGCGTCTTCAGTGGCTATAAGAGCATTTACTAGATGGTCTGGCAATTCTTCATAAGGTACAGGAGTTCTGTTTTCCTTATAAAATTTACCAATCGTTTTTCCATCTGAAGAAATGATTTCTGTAGCGAGGTTTTTCTCTGGGTTTTCAAGGCTAGTTTCATCGGGTAGACTACCAAATGCACCCCAAGAGGCCAAGAGAAAAAATAAAACTATGAACAGAATAAATCCTGCAAATAGTTTCCAAAATGTTCTAATATGATGCGAAACATTCTTTTGTTTCTTCTTTTTTGGGCTTTTTTTCTTTGTTGCCATATTTTATTTACTGTTTGATAGCTTCCTCAATGCTGAAACCAACATCTGAAATACCTTCGAGTTTTGTAACGCCTTCAACGTCGCCATTATTGCGCATTGCTTGGGTAATGTCCACCGTGTAATTTCCTCTTTCAGAAAACCGTACATGCTCTTTGTACCAAAGCTTGCTTTCCTTCACATCGCCAATTCCTTGGCCTATCCATGAGCCATCAGGCATGGCCATTCGGTATTCAAGGGTATCGGTAACGGTTTTTCCGTGTGGGAAATTCATCGAAACTATCAAAAATATATTGTTGAATTTGTATTCGTTTGTGTTTCTAATATTGAGAAACAGATTGTAAGTTTTAAGGGAATCCATTTCTGGTAGTTTAAATTCTACCACCTCGGTCGCGCCCCAATGCCCATCCATAGACTTTGTTTCGCTGAAAACAATATCAGACTCACAAGAGGTAAAAACCAATGCAAATATAAAAAGCATTATCAGTTTATTCATTCTTTGTTGACTTGGGATTGCGGTTTTGATTTCCCGAATTATTTCTTGGTTTATTACTAGATTTTTTAGGCTTATTTCTTTGAGTATTTCCACCAGATGCAGTAGTCGTCTTTGCTTTGCTTTTATTTCTTTTTTTACTGCGTTTTTTATTCGTTTTGGGTTTGTCAAAACGGGTCAAGCTATCTTGGCCTACAACATCCCCATAGATTTCCTTGTCTGGGTCTGGCGCTGGGGCTTCAATTATAAACTCTTCAAGAGCTAGTGGTTTCTTGCCTTTTTTGTTTAATTCTATTATTTCGTTCGCCTTTTCAGCAGTCAGTTCATGCCAATTCATGCCTTCTTTTTCATAGGCATACCAAAGCAAACCTTTAAAAATATCGATTTTTTGGCAGGAAGCATTTCCTTTTTCGGTTTGTAACCTTGTGTCTGTACTTGGAAAAGACTCTAAAGCTTCCAAATAAGTGTCTAATTCGTAATTTAAACAACACTTCAGCTTACCACATTGTCCAGCGAGTTTCTGTGGGTTTAAGGAAAGTTGTTGATAACGAGCTGCGGAAGTATTTACTGAACGGAAATCCGTTAACCAAGTAGAGCAGCAGAGTTCGCGGCCACAACTACCAATTCCACCCAAGCGAGCGGCTTCTTGACGAAAGCCTACTTGTTTCATTTCAATACGTGTATGGAAAGTACGTGCGAATTCCTTGATCAATTCGCGGAAATCGACTCTTTCTTCGGCAGTGTAATAAAATATAACTTTAGATGCATCGCCCTGAAACTCCACATCGCTTATCTTCATTTGTAGTCCAAGACGGATTGCGATTTGGCGGGAACGCTTTTGTACATCGGCTTCTTTATCGCGAACGCCTTGCCAGATATCAATATCTTTTTGTGATGCTTTGCGGTATATTTTAGGTAGTGTCTCCACTTTAAGAGGCACTTTTTTCTTCTTCATTTGTACGCGAACCAATTCACCTAGAAGCGTAACAATTCCAATATCATGCCCTGGTGAGGCTTCAGTTGCTATAATATCGCCAATGCTTAGCGTAAGATTTTCTGAATTTTGGAAGAACTCCTTTCTTCCGTTCTTAAAGCGCACTTCTGCCGCATTGAAAGGTTCCATATTGGCGGGAAGTTGCATATTTGAAAGCCAGTCGAACACCGTTAGTTTATTACAGCCATCGGTTCCGCAAGTGCCGTTATTCTTGCATCCCTTTGGCTGACCGTTGGCGCCCGTGGCACAGCTGGTACAGCCCATATTTTTTATATATAAAGCCCTTTTCCAAGTGAAGAGGGACGAAAATTAAACAAAATAGTTAATCGGTAAAGATACCAATAAAAAATTCGGAATTTAGAATTCAGAATTTTTTAAGATGACTTTTAGAAACAAGATGATTTGAACCAAGAATCAGGACCAAAGGGAAACATGACGATTTAAATCGAGATAGTTTAACTTACTATGAATTTGAAATTTAAAATTTTGGACCAATACTCAGTCGTTTGAGTATCGGTCATCCGTCATCCAGCACCGAGCACCAGGCTTATTTCTTAAACTTCAATTTCTCTGAACGCCCTTTCTTAAAAATCTTGTTGCTGTTGGGAATACCTTGACGCAGTCTTTTCTGTTCTTCGTAGGGTAACTGGATTATTTCAGCACATTCCTCGGAACAGCAATTTTTCATCGCTTCTGCACATTTTTCGCATTGAATAAAAAGTAGGTGGCAAGCTTCGTTGGCGCAATTGGTGTGCGTGTCGCAAGCTTCACCACATTGATGACAATGTGAGATTATATGGCTTGAAATCCTTTCGCCACGACGATGATCGAAAACGAAATTTTTTCCGAGAAACTTATTTTCTAAACCTTGATTTTCAACTTGACGTGCGTACTCAATAATACCGCCTTCCAGCTGAAAAACATTTTTAAAACCTTTGTGCTTGTAGTAGGCGCTAGCCTTTTCGCAACGAATACCACCGGTGCAATACATCACTAGCTTTTTATCTTCCTTGTGATCTTTTAAATCTTCTTCAATTATATCCAGAGAATCACGAAATGTATCAACATCTGGCTTTACAGCGTTTTTAAAATGACCAATTTCACTTTCGTAGTGATTCCGCATATCTACCAAAACTACATTTGGATCTTCAATAAGCTCGTTGAATTTCAATGCGTCAACGTGGATTCCTTTGTTGGTAACGTCAAAGCTTTCGTCATTTAAACCATCAGCAACGATTTTATCCCGGACTTTCACTTTTAGTTTTAGAAAAGATTTTAAATCTTGCTCAACAGCAATATTCAAACGGACGTCTTTCAAGAAATGAATGCCATCAAGAAATTCTTTAAATTCTTTAAAGCGTTTTGCGGGAACAGAAAGTTGGGCATTTATGCCTTCATGAGCTACATAAATACGACCCAGCACATCCTGTTCATACCAAGTGATAAATAAATGATTTCTGAAAAGGTGTGGATTACCAATTTTGGCGTACTGATAAAAAGAAAGGGTAAGCCGTTCTTCCCCGGCTTGTTCCAAAAGTGTTTCCCTTTCTTTTGCACTTAATTTATTGTACAGTTGCATGCTATACTTTTTTAGAGTGAAAAGAATTGATTTTAAAAGTGCAAAAATACTGATTTTTTAGAAAATCTCATAGAGTAATAAAAAGAATCAATATTTTATGTTCTATTGCAATAATTTTTTATATTTTTAAGAAATAGGGCACTTAAATTGATAACGTTTGAAGACAATACTATATATAATTCTATTTGGCGTAAGCACAATATCTTTTGCACAAATAACTCTTATTCCTGACTCCAATTTTGAACAAGCTTCAGTTGATGTTTTGAACCTTTCAAGCGGTATTTATTTTCTGGACATTGAAGATGGAAACGCTAATACAGAAGTGAAGAAATTTATAAAAAATTAATCAATTCACAATTATTGAACACACGACAGCCGCCATAATGACGGCTGTTTTTATTTAGAGTCTATGTTTATTCCACTTTTTTTCGTGGTTTAAAAAGTTGAGCTTCTCATCGTCGTAGGTTAAAACGTCTTTTTTTGTTAACAAAAACACTGTGTCAATAGGTTTTACTTTTGCCCTTGGTGCAAAGAAATAGTATCTTAGCCTCTCGTCCGCCGAAGCAGTTTTTTGCGTAGGAGGATCTTAAAATTACATCATTAAACACACTGAAAATGAGCACTGAAAAAGACGCAAAACTTAAAGCTTTAAAGCTAACTCTTGATAAACTTGACAAAACATACGGTAAGGGAACCGTAATGAAAATGGGCGATAGCGCCGTGGAAGATGTGGAGGTAATTCCAACAGGTTCCTTAGGCTTGGACGTAGCGCTTGGCGTAGGCGGATATCCACGTGGACGCGTAGTTGAAATCTACGGCCCAGAATCTTCAGGTAAAACCACCTTAACACTTCATGCGATAGCAGAAGCACAAAAACAAGGAGGTATTGCCGCTTTTATTGATGCTGAGCATGCCTTTGATAGAGGTTATGCCGAAAAATTGGGTATCGATGTTGAAAACCTGATCATTTCGCAACCAGATAACGGAGAACAGGCTTTGGAAATTACCGATAACTTGATTAGAAGTGGTGCCATAGATATTATCGTTATTGACTCCGTAGCTGCGTTAACACCAAAAAGCGAAATTGAAGGAGAAATGGGTGATAGCAAAATGGGGCTACACGCACGATTGATGAGTCAGGCGCTGCGAAAACTTACTGGTTCCATCAGTAAAACAAAATGTACCGTAATCTTTATTAACCAATTACGTGAAAAAATTGGGGTAATGTTCGGAAACCCAGAAACTACAACTGGTGGAAACGCATTGAAGTTCTACGCTTCTGTTCGTTTAGATATTCGTCGATCTACACAGATTAAAGATACTAATAGCAACGCGATGGGAAATAAAACCCGCGTAAAAGTTGTAAAAAATAAGGTTGCACCACCTTTCAAACAAGTTGAATTCGACATTATGTACGGACAGGGAATCTCTAAGGTTGGAGAGATTATTGACCTTGGAGTTGATTTCGAAATCGTTAAAAAAGCAGGGTCTTGGTTCAGCTATGATGAAACCAAACTAGGTCAGGGCCGCGATGCCGTGAAAAATTTACTTTTAGACAATCCAGAATTAATGGATGAGTTAGAGAAGAAAATTAAAGATGCCATTGCTGCATTAAACGAATAAACCTTAAGCGAACCACGCAACCCTTTTGATAAACTGGCATCTACACATTGTAGGACCTTGATTATTTCGGTTGCCCTCTAAAATAAAGAGGTATTTACAACGGAACAATAATTCACGGTACCGCGATTGACTTTAGACCAGCTCATACTAAAATGCAAAAAGCAAGATGCAACGGCACAGGGCGAATTGTACAAAAAGTACAGTGGAGTCCTATTCGCCATTTGCCTTCGCTATTCGCCTAATTATACCGAGGCGGAAGATAATTTGCAGGATGCATTTATCACCATTTTTAAAAAAGTTGGGCAATATAAAGGAAAGGGTTCTTTTGAAGGTTGGATAAAACGGGTAACTGTTAATACCGTCCTTCAGAAATACCGGAAGAAACGCACCTTTGAAATTGTTGATGAAGGCCAAATTGAAGATGATGCTGAGGTAGAAGTGGAAAGTGAGGAAATCCCGTTGGATTTTTTATTGAAAATAGTGCAGGAACTACCAACTAGGTACAGATTGGTCTTCACCATGTATGTAATGGATGGCTATCAACATAAAGAGATTGCAGAAATGTTAGGGATCAGTGACGGAACTTCTAAATCAAATCTAGCTCGAGCCAGAGGGATCCTAAAAAATAAGATTGAAGAGTATAATGCTAAAAACTATAACACTTAAGGCATTATGAATTGTTTAGATTGAAAGACCCCTGCGTTGGGTAGGGGTTTTTAAAGAAATAAGATTAAAAGAATACATAGACCTCTGTTTTTTAAGGTTTAATAATGAAAGAAAAGAAAAACATAGACGAGCTTTTTAAAGATGGTTTTGAGAAAATCGAAGCCACTCCTTCGCCGCGCGTTTGGGAAAACATCCAAGCAGAGCTGAAAAAGGAGAAGCAAGATCGCAAAGTTATTCCATTGTGGATACGGCTTGGTGGTGTGGCAGCTTTGCTCGCTCTTATGTTAACAGTTGGAAATTGGTATTTTAGTACAGAAAGTCAACAGAACGACGTAACCAATGAAGACTCAATTCAATTAGAAGATAAAACGCATACTATTCAAGAGGAAATCGTTCCAGAATCAAGTAATTCGCAAGTAGCTTCAGAAAATGAAACGATTGTTGATGATTCAACAGAGAATTTAAATTCTTCCAACGATACTAAAGCAAAAAACACGAAAGAAGCGAAGTCTTCAGATAAAGGAATTATTAATTCTTCTAAAAAATCGGCTACCACTGCTGTGGCTTCTAATAATTCCGATAAAAACACTTCTTCTGAAACAAATGAAGCATCTGATAAAAATTTAATTAAGAAAAATACTTCGAAAAACAAGGATCGAGAAGGATTGGCTACTTCAAAAAGCAAGTACGACAAAAAAGAGAAATCAGAGACGAATGAAAATATCGTAGGTAAGAACAAAGATGTTTTCGATGCGAAGAAAGAGGGGATCGCAGTTAATGGAAAAACGGAGCAGGACAATTCTGATAATGCACCAATCGAGCAGCAGGAAGATCTGTTAAAGACGGAAACCGATATAGCCGTAGACTCAAAAAATAAGAAATCCATCTTTGAAGCTATTGCTGAAAAAGATGAAAAGGAAACTTCTGAAAAAACTAAAAAGGAAATACCAGAACACCGCTGGAATGTGGCTCCAAATGTGGCGCCGGTTTATTACAGTAGTTTAGGTAACGGTTCTTCCATCGACCCGAGTTTTACCGGGAACCCCCAAAAAGGTGATGTGAATATGAGTTATGGGGTGCAGGTGAGTTACGCAGTTAACAATCGTTTAAGCGTACGTGCAGGAATTAATAATGTAGATTTAAGTTATAGTACTTCTGATATTATTGTTGGTACCGGGCCCGTTGAGGCAGGCTTGCGATCTGTAGATTATGGAGGACGGCAAATTGTTGTTACGGCTATAGATAGAGCCACTTTTGAAGCTTCAGGTTCTAATAATAATTTTGGAGATATAACGAAAAAATCTACTCAAGGTGATGCTAGACTTATTCAAAATATAAATTACTATGAAGTACCTTTGGAACTTAAATATGCGATTGTTGACAGCAAAATTGGTGTCAATTTAATTGGTGGGCTAAGTACTTTATTTTTGGGTAACAATGATATTTCGGTAAAATCAGACAATTTTACAAGTGTACTGGGAGAGGCAAATAACCTTTCTTCAGTAAGTTTTTCAACTAATGTAGGGCTGGGATTGGACTATAAATTATCCAAGAAATTCACGTTTAATATTGAGCCAATGTTTAAATACCAGCTCAACCCGTATACCGATTCTTCTGTAAACTTTAAGCCCTATTATTTGGGTGTTTATAGTGGATTGAGTTTTAGATTTTAAGTTAGTTTTTAGGTGAATATGTTTGATGTACTTCAAACAAATTGATTGAGAAAACCGTTCTTCGCCATAGAACGGTTTTTTTATTCCTGGCCTTCGGTTGTGCTCAGGATTGACTGAAATCTCTTTTAAGTTCCTTATGTTTTTAAAACCAGGTTTCCTTACTTAAAAATTAGTTGCCCTTATTTTGAGATTCAGTATATTTATTGTTAAAATGAATCTTTATGGCTTTAAGTGCTGAAACTTCGATTTCATTGATGCTATTAATTGTTTCAATAATTTACTTTTTATTTCCGCCTAATAAAATCAATTATCTCTATGGTTATCGTACCCGAAGGTCAATGAAGAGTGATGAAAATTGGAAAGTTGCAAACAAGTTGGCGCCGAAGATGATGTTAGCATTATCATTATTTGATGCAATTCTTGGCTATGTGGTGGCCGATATTCTGAATTATGATTTTCTATATATTTTTATAGCCTTACTGATATTGGAATTTGCAGTTTTGTTCTATTTGATAGAAAGTAAACTAGGTAAAATGACTTCTACCGAATCTGAATTAGAGAATAAAGATTAATTTTTGAATTCTTAAACAGTGGGCTTTAGCAGTTCTTGCAAAATAACCTCTCGAGTTTCATTTTTCAATGCTTTTCTGTTGTCCAAAGTCAGTTCTGCAGTGGGAATTAGTTTATGCACCATAACGCGCATTTTTCCAGGTCCACCAATAAAAAATGAATACGGAAAACGTTTTTTATTATCGTGAAACGTCATTGGTGCGATAGGTATTTTATGATCAATAGAAAGCCTAAATGCTCCATCTTTAAATTGATCCAATATAAGTGAAAGATCATCTGGCACACCTCCTTCTGGGAAGATACAAACGCTTAATCCTTCGTCTAAACGTTTTTCTGCTCTTCGAAACGCTTCAACACGACTTTTTGAGTTTCCGCGATCTACTAAAATACAAGTCCGTTTATAGATGTATCCAAAAAGAGGGATTTTTGCTAATTCTTTTTTTCCTACGAAAACAAAAGGGCTCTTAGTTGAATAAAACATCAGCATAATATCCAGCATCGAAGTGTGGTTAGCTACAAACATATAGCTTTTGCCTTTTTCGTATTCAACTTCTCGTTTAATAATGGGGTAACAGCCAATCCCGAAAATGATAAAAGCAGACCATGTTCTGGCAACCTTAAAGAAAAATGGATACCAAGAATATTTCAGAATACTTATTAGAAGGAACGGGAAAAGTAAAATTGTAGCTAATGCAATGATTATATAGAACCAAATTCTATAAAATGCCGCAAATATCTGCTTGAGTAACTTCATCAAGTTTCAAAAGTAACAATTTGAACGATGTGAATAAATCAAATGAAGTACCTTTGCTAAAATTTTTCAATACTATGTCAAGAATACTTACAGGAATACAAAGCACCGGTACCCCACATTTAGGAAACCTTTTGGGAGCGCTTATTCCCGCCATTGAAATGGCCAATGATCCAAAAAACGATTCTTTCCTTTTTATCGCGGATATGCACTCGCTAACGCAGATAAAGGATGCAAAAACACTACGAGCAAACACCTATAGCACTGCTGCAACTTGGCTCGCATTGGGACTAGATACTGATCGTGTTGTGTTTTATCGTCAAAGTGATGTACCCCAAACCACGGAGCTTACCTGGTATCTAAGCTGCTTTTTTCCGTTTCAGCGATTGACGTTAGCTCACTCCTTTAAGGACAAAGCAGATCGTTTGGAAGATGTAAATGCTGGACTTTTTACATATCCTATGCTTATGGCTGCCGATATATTATTGTACGATGCTGAAATTGTTCCCGTTGGTAAAGACCAAATGCAACATATTGAAATAACTCGTGATGTTGCATCTCGTTTTCATGCGCAGATGGGAGAAACTTTTGTAATGCCGGTTGGAAAGGTTCAGGAAGGAACTATGTACGTTCCGGGAACTGATGGTTCAAAAATGAGTAAGTCTAAAGGGAATTATATCAATATTTTCTTAGAAGATAAACCGCTGCGGAAACAGGTGATGGCCATTGAAACGGATAGTACACCGATGGAAGAACCAAAAAATCCTGAAACTTGTAATGTTTTTGGTATTTATAAACTATTGGCTTCAAAAGAACAAACTGCGGAAATGAAACAAAATTACGAAGCTGGAAACTACGGTTACGGACATGCCAAACAAGCTTTGTACGACCTGATAGTCCATAAATTTTCTGAAGAACGCACTCGCTACAAATATTATATGGAAAACCTCCCGGAGATAGATTCCGCCTTAGCTGCTGGTGCTGAAAAGGCTGGAAAAGTTGCTGATGAGGTTTTGAAAAGAGTGAGGAAGAAGGTTGGCTATTAAGTGTTATTCAATGTCCATTTAAAACCTTAATTTTTAGATGTTATTTGAAAGTTCTCTCCCGAAGTTATGGAAGAGAACTTTCAATCTTTTCAAACCAACTGAAATAACTTACCAGGTAAAGGACGTATAACTCCTTTTAGCTCCATATTCATTAAAATACTTGCGGCTTTATAAGCTGGGATATTACATTCTAAAGCAATGATATCTAAAAGCTCTTTGTCTTTCTCCTTTAAAAACCGGAAAATGATTTTTTCCTCCTCATTCAACTCTACAAAAAGCTGGGTTTGTTTAGGTTTTTTGGCTTCCTTTAATTCCCAGTCCAACATATAGATTATATCTGCAGCATTGGTGAGCACTTGGGCTTTTTGTTGTTTTATCAGATTGTTACAACCACGACTTTGACTGTCTGTTGCTCTACCGGGAACTGCAAAGACTTCACGATCGTATGAATGTGCAATATCTGCCGTAACTAAACTTCCTCCTTTTTCGGCAGACTCAATAACAATGGTGGCTTCGGAAAGACCTGCGATAATACGGTTTCGCTTTAAAAAATTATTTCGGTCAAAAGGATCGCTACTCCAAAAATCAGTTATAAATCCGCCATTTTCTTCAATTTCTTCAACATATCTTTTATGGTTTTTTGGATATATCTGGTTTAATCCATGAGCGAGGCAAGCCACATTTTGCAATTTGTTTTCTATAGCAGCTTTGTGAGCACAAATATCAATTCCGTAGGCCAAACCTGAAACAATTACAGGATTTAAAGGCGCGAGTTCTTCAATTAACTTTTGGCAGAACGTATTGCCATAACTTGTTATTTTTCGGGTGCCTACTATGCTAATTATTTTTTTTCCAACCAGATCTATATTTCCACGATGGAATATGAGGATAGGTCCATCTATGCAATGCTTCAGTTTTTCGGGGTAGGTTTTATCTTTAAAGTAGCTGAAGTCAATTTTGTTATCTTCAATAAATCGCAATTCTTCATCTGCTTCTTCCAATTGTCGTTTTGGATTGATATCTCTTAGGCGTACAAGTCCGATACCGTCAATTTTTGCGAGGTTGCTTTTCTTCTCTTTAAAAATTTCTTCAGCAGAGCCTATTTTACGCAAGAGTTTTTTTGCTGAAATATCTCCCAGATTTGGAGTTCGTTGCAATGCAAGCGTATAGCGAAGTTCGTTTTTAGAAAGCATAGTTCGAAAATTATAATGGGGGAGATTGTTTAAAAATACGACTTTTTACGTTGTTAATAAATTGGTAAAACAAAAATTGAATTACCATCAAAAAAGGCTAACTTTGTTAATATGCAACTTACTACCTACATAACCGACTTGCTTTATCGATACGAATGTGTGATTATCCCAGGATTTGGCGCATTTTTAACGCGTTCCAAGTCTGCTCATATCGATGCTTCCTCAAATACATTCCACCCACCCTCCAAGATTGTTTCGTTTAATAAACAATTGCAGGCTAATGATGGTTTGTTTGCAAATTATGTTGCTTCTGTAGAAAAGTGCAGTTATGAAACTGCGTTGCAACGCATACGAAAGTATACAGCTCAAATATTAAAAGAGCTTTCAGAAGGAAAGAAAGTTTCCTTTAAAAATATTGGTGAGTTTTCATTAAATGAAGAAAAATCACTTCAGTTTGAACCTATTGAACAACAAAATTTTAATGCTTCGGCCTTTGGTCTTTCTTCTTTCAATTCACCAAAAATAAACCGTGAAGTTTATAAAGAGACTGTTGAAGCTTTGGAAGAAAAGACGCCTATTGCTTTTACTCCTGAAAGAAGAGCTGCAAAACCATATCTGAAATATGCTGCAATTGCGGTTATCGCACTTTCTGCAATTGGTTTGGGAAGCTTGGGGCTTTATGAAAATCAGGTTCAAAAATTCAATTATGCCGAACGTCAAAAGGCTAATTCCTTGATTGATAATCAGATTCAAGAGGCTACTTTCGTGATTGAAAATCCATTACCCGTTTTAAGCTTGGAGCTTCCGAAGCATTCTGGAAAGTATCATATAGTTGCAGGTGCTTATCGCTTGGAAGAAAATGCTGATAAAAAAATTGACCAATTACGGGAGAAAGGATATTCCCCATTAAAAATGGAAACTACGCGTTATGGACTTCACCAAGTGCTATACTCTAGCTTTGAAGACCGTAAGGAAGCCTTAAGCAACCTTCACAAAATTAAAAGAACCGAAAATGCCGATGCTTGGCTTTTGGTACAGGAAATTCAGTAAATAGTTAGGTAGAGGTTAGGTGGTAGTGTGTAGTAGAAAGTGAGTAAGCCACATTTTAACTATTCTCTTTCTTTGGTATTGGTTTAAATTTAATTCAGGATCTATATTTAAATTACTTATTTTAAATACAATACAAATTAATTTTTATACTCTTCGCCCTTTAGTCAAGTAATCTTATATCTTAGTTGTATAAGGTTAATTCTCTTTCTTCTATTCTCTTTCTCTCAACTTAGGTATCTTTGCAGAAAATTTTCATAATGCAAGCAAAAACGGCACAAGAGTCACTTACCGTATATACGGATATCGTACTTCCCAGTGAAACAAATCCACTAGGGAATATGTTTGGTGGAGAATTATTGGCAAGGATGGACCGAACCGCTAGTATTGCCGCCCGGCGCCACAGTAGAAGAATTGTTGTAACTGCTTCTGTAAATCATGTGGCTTTTAGTAAAACAATACCTTTAGGAAGTGTAGTTACCATTGAAGCTAAGGTTTCTCGTGCTTTTTCTAGTTCTATGGAAATATTTATGGACGTTTTTATTGAAGATAGAGAGAGTGGAGATCGAAGCCTTAGTAATGAAGCTATATATACTTTTGTAGCTGTAGATGGATCTGGAAGTCCTACGCGAGTGCCTGAACTTGTTCCTGAAACAGAACTGGAGAAAGAGCGTTTTGAGGCTGCTCTTCGCAGAAAACAACTGAGCTTAGTTGTTGCTGGAAAAATGAAACCTAAAGATGCAACAGAATTAAGAGCTTTGTTTGTTTAAGGCATTTTTACAATGCTTAAATATTTCGCAATGATTTTGGTTAAATAGAAATATTTCGACAAAATCATTATTGCTTTATTAGATGTATTGGATATATTTGAAACCCTATCTTGAAAAATCCGTTTGGAGGTATCAAGAAAGACTAACTCAAATCTTTACCAAACTCAAATAAGCATGAAAAAAATTACATTATCTCCTTTTCAAAAACTTTGTTTTTTGGCCCTTCTTTTTGTTTTTACAATAAGTTTTGGTCAAAATGATCTTAACTTTCAGGGTGAGACCTACTCAATGCCCGAAAATATTGCAACTTTCCAATGGAGCGAAATGCCTGAATCTTCAAAAATGGCCGATGGTTATGTTGGTTGGATTCAATTTTATGAAACTCCTTCGCAGCAAGTTCAAGATGCATTTAAGAAAAATAACATGGAATTGTTGGAATACATTCCGCATAGAACTTACTTGTTCTATTTCCCAGAGACTACATCTGTAAATTTCTTAAGAAATAATGGCGTCCGTACAATCGTCCCTGTTGATGGTAACGCTAAACTTTCCACTTCCTTAAAAAATGGAGCATATGATGATTATGCTATAGACGGAGATAACATCTTAGTTACGCTTCAGTTTCATAAACAAGTAGATGAACACTATGTTATCCAAGAGCTTGCAAAACGACAAATAGCCGTTAAACAAGAATATAAGGGATCGAATAATATTAACCTTTCTATACCTAACAACTGCTTAGAAGATCTTTCTAATTTGCCTTTCGTAAAGTGGGTAGAACTTATTGTTGCACCGGACGTTAAAGATGATACACGTGGCCGAAGCCTTCACCGCGCTAGTAATTTAGATACACAAACTTCTGCCGGAAGAAACTATACTGGTTTAGATATTGGTGTTTTGTGCCGAGATGATGGTATTGTTGGTCCACATATCGATTTTCAAGGAAGAATAGACAATTCACAAGCGAGTGGTACAGCTGAGAGTCATGGTGATGGCGTTTCGGGTATTATGTCTGGAGCTGGAAACTTAAATCCTTCCAACAGAGGAATGGCAGCGGGATCTATGTTGTATGTGGTAAATTATGATGGTTCTTTTCTAGATGGCCCTACAGTATCTCGTATCAATAGTGGAGACGTAGTTATAACCAATTCATCTTATAGTAATGGTTGTAACGATGGTTATACCACAATTACGCAAACAGTAGACACCCAAGTGCAAGAACATCCTAGTTTACAGCATACTTTTTCTGCTGGAAATTCAAATGGAAACAATTGCGGTTATGGAGCCGGGGGCCAATGGGGAAATATAACCGGAGGTCATAAACAAGGGAAAAATGTAATCGCAACCGCGAACGTATATTTTGATGGTTCCTTGGTGAGTTCAAGTAGTCACGGGCCCGCCCATGATGGTAGAATTAAACCGGATATTACCGCTAATGGTCAAAACCAAATATCTACAAACGAAAATAATACCTATCAAAGTTTTGGTGGTACTTCTGGAGCTTCTCCAGGTATTGCAGGAGTTTCTGCACAACTTTATCAAGCTTATTCAGAGGCTAACGGAGATGTTTTACCTCCATCAGCACTTATTAAAGCAACTTTGCTAAATACAGCAAATGATGCAGGAAATGTTGGTCCAGATTATAAATTTGGTTGGGGAATTGTAAATGGCCTTCGTGCTGCAAAACTTATTGAAGAGAATCGTTTTCTTTCAAGCACAATGACTCAAGGTGGTTCAAACGATCATACTATCAACGTGCCATCTGGAACTAAACAAGTTCGTTTTATGGTTTACTGGAGTGATAGCCCAGCATCTCCTGGTGCTAGTCCAGCTTTGGTAAACGATTTAGATTTGGTGGTAACCGATCCAAGCAATACAGAATATCTTCCATATATCTTAGATCCAACCCCAGATCCAGTAAAATTGGATCTTCCAGCTACGAATGGCCCCGATCACTTAAATAATATGGAGCAGGTACTTATCAATAATCCAGATGCAGGTGATTACAACATAAATATTGACGGTTTTAATGTACCAGTTGGGCCACAAGAATACTATGTGGTTTATGAAATTATTTCAGAAAACATCACCGTAACTTATCCAAATTCTGGGGAAAGTCTTGTTCCAGGCGAAACAGAATCCATTCACTGGGATGCTGTTGCCGTAAACACAACTTCAGATTTTGTTCTTGAATACTCAGTTGACAACGGAACGAGCTGGAACGACATTGCAACGGTTTCAGGTACTACAACCACTCATGAGTGGAGTGTTCCGAATTCAGTGACGGCAGATGCTTTAATACGTGTGAGCAACGGATCTTTTCAAGATGTAAGTGATGCAACATTTTCTATTGCACCATTGGTGTACAGTGTTCAAGCAACACAGGTTTGTCCAACTGAAGCTAAATTCTCTTGGAATGAGGTAACAGGCGCAGAGTCTTATGATTTTTATATACTTGGAGATAAGTATATGGAGGTTGTTGGCAATACTACTACCAATAGTATTACTTTGCCTATAACAGATCCGTCCGACACTATGTGGTTTGCAGCTGTTGCTAAGAACGCAACTGAGGGGTGGGAAGGTCGTCGAAGCATTGCGGTTAAATATGATGGTGGATTACTAAACTGTTCTCTTGCAACCGACATGGCGATAGAAATCAATAACCAACCTAGTGATTTTAATTTAGTTTGTAATCCAGGTCCAGTTACTGTTTCAGGAATTGTAAGTAATTTTGGAGCGGATCCAGGAAATAATTTTGACGTGAGCTACCAATTAGATGGAGCGCCAGCTGTAACCGAAACATTTACAGCCTCTATAGACCCAGGAGAACAGGTTACTTACGAGTTTAATACCCCTCTGGATATTAATGATTCTGGAGACTATACACTTACAGTTTCTGTTGATTTAAGCGGTGATGAAAACCCAAGTAATGATAATGACTCTCTATCATTTTTTGTAGCTACTGAAGCTGAG
Organism: Aequorivita sp.; assembly: GCA_052105975.1. Classification (GTDB taxonomy): domain Bacteria; phylum Bacteroidota; class Bacteroidia; order Flavobacteriales; family Flavobacteriaceae; genus Aequorivita. Next base: position 100,515 of record JBQEAY010000007.1, read on the forward strand.
CCATTAGATTATGACGAACCATTTGATGTAAACGGAATGCCACCTCCGGGATGGACAATAATTAACAATGATGGTCAAAGAACCTGGGTACCTAGAACTACTACAGGTAGTAGTGGCTCTAATACTATGACAGCGTTTATAGATAATATGAACTATAACGGGAATGGAGAAGAAGATGCATTGCAAACCTTATATATAGATTTAACTACAGCTAGTTCTGCCTTTTTTAGTTTTGATTTGGCAAAAGCACAATACTCTTCTGGTTACTCAGATGCATTTAGAGTGGATATTTCTGCAGATTGTGGTGCCACTTATACTGAGATCTATTATAAAGAAGGTTTAGATCTTTCAACAGTATCAGGATATCAGACTGGTAATTGGTCTCCAAGTTCAGGTGCTGATTGGCGTACTGAAACAATCGATCTTTCTGACTATTTGGGTGAAAATGTGCAATTCCGTTTGGTAAACATCAACGGATACGGTAATAGTACGTTTGTAGACAATATCAACGTGTCTGGAACATTAGGCGTTACAGATAATGTATTCTCATCATTTTCTATGTATCCAAACCCAGCGACAAGCGAGGTGTTTATGTCTTGGAAAGATGTAGAAAGCAATGTAGCAATAACATTATTTAATAGCCTTGGTCAGCGTTTACAGGAGCTTTCTGAAACTGAGCTTAAAGGAAAAACCTCAAGTAGATTGGATGTTTCTGGATATGCTACAGGTATTTATTTTATTACTATAAAAGCCGGAAATCACGTTGAAACTAAAAAGCTGATTATCGGAAATTGATTCTGAAACAACTTATTAATTGAAAAAGGGAGCCAAAGTGGTTCCCTTTTTTTGTTCTCAATAATTTAGAGAGGTGTGGGTTATAGCAAACTAATTCTTGTATAAGATTAAGATAATAGGTGTCTCTCAGCGAAATTATCTCTTCGTTGTGTGTAATTGTAATTTGCGAAAATGGAAGTGTGAAAAAATAGATGAATTATTAATGAAAATGGAAGTCTATTAGGTCATGTTGTATTGTATAAAGATGTATTCTGAACTATGTACTTAATAGAAGTTTTAAGCCGAGTTGATGAGTATCTGGAAGGCATTTATAATTCTATTGACTCAGTCATTAAAATATTGAACTGGGGCTATCGAATGACTAAGAATCGATCATCCAATCTATAAGATACTTAAACCCGAATAAAGGAAAACTGCTGTTATTTTAGTCTATAGAAACGGATACTGTAACGCCCATTTTGCAATTACATCCTATAAATCCAATCTGCCGGATTTATCTTCGTTTTATTTTTATAGATGTAGAATTTTAATACTGTTCTTCCTTCCGTATGACTTTTTGCAACCGTACCAATAGTCTGTTTGGTAGATACTTTATCACCTTTTTTTACTGAAACAGTCGCCAAATTACTATATACCGAAATATAATCTCCATGCTGGATAAAAAGTACTTTGTTAGCTCCTTTTATCACTTGGACGGACATTACCTGCCCTTCAAAAATGGAACGCACTTCTGCATTGTCATTGGTTGCTATTTCTACTCCACTGCTATTTGTAGTAACATTTGGAAATTGTGGATGTCTATGCGTTCCAAAGCTTTTTACAACCATTCCTTTTTCCACTGGCCAAGGTAGTTTCCCTTTATTGTTTGTAAAGCTTGCGGCTAAGGCTTTGTCTTCGGCTGTTAGTGCAAATTCTTCTGTCTTTGCTGGTTTGGTGATCGTGTTTTTAGTACTTTCTGTAGGAGGTTTATTCGCATTTTCCCTTGCTGCCTTTTCTCTGGCAATTCGGTTTGCTTCTTCAATAGCCGCTCTAATAAGTGCATCTATCTGTCGGTCTATTTCGTCGGCTTGTTTTTGTTTGGTTCTTATTTGTGTAGAAAATTTACTTTCATCCTTTTTAAGTGTCGCAACCAGTTCTTTTTGGTTCTTACGCTCTTCCGTCAACTTTCTTTTTGCCTGTTCGTTTTCGGCAATCAGCTTTTGTTTTGTCTTTTTCTGGCTGATTAAATCTGAGTTTAATTTCTGAAGTTCTTCAGTTTTAGCCTTGATACTTTCACCTTGTTTTTTTCTGAATGTAGCATATTGTTTCATATACTGCACGCGCTTATAGGCCTGTAAAAAGTTTTCTGAAGAGAGCAAAAACATAACTCTACTTTGCTGATTCTTGCTTTTATAAGATTTTTGAATCATTTGGGCATAATCTGCCTTCATCAGTTTCAGCTCCTCACGTAAGTTGCTTATTCTATTGATGTTTTCGTTGATGTTCCGCGTAAGTAAATTCGCTTGTTGATTGGTAACTCGAATGAGATTTTCTGAAGCCGAAATACGCTGATTGAGATCTTCCACCTGAGACAACACTGACTTTTCTTCTTTTTTGGTTTTGAAAAGAAGTGAATTTATTTGTTTTATCTCATCTAAAATCGCCTTCCGTTTTTCCTCCAGTTCCTTTTGTTTGTCAACTTGAGAGAAAGCAGATGACACAGTCATCAAACAGATAAATAAGAAAAGATATGTGCGAAAATGCTTCATTTAATTCAATTGGATTTCTTCATAGCCCTGCGGAATATCAAATGGAAAACTAACATTCGCATTCAGATCTATTTTTCTATAGTTGATCTCGATTTTTGTCGCTTCTCCTTTTTCCGAAGTATTTATCATTATACTTTGTGGATAAAACTGTCCCTCCAATTCTTGATAGTCCCCATAACGAATACTCAATAACCGCTCATCATTGGGTTGAGAAAGCGTTTCTGAAGCAATTTTGAAATTTTCAGGGTTTAAAAAGAGCGAATGTATAAAATTTTCAGGTTGTTGCTTGGGTAGTAATTTGAATTTATTTTGAAAAATCTCGGTGTTATAATCAGATGGATTTAAGGTAAAAATGGACTGTCCCAAGAGCAGATTCTGTGTTTGTTGAAAGTTTATAGGTGTTCCCAACCATTCGCCTAAAAGTGCGAAATCTCCTTCAAAATAGGTTTTTCCAATAGTTTCGTAATAGCTAACCCGAGTAGGAGTAATTAATACCTTAGATATGGTGATACCCAGAATGGAGGCCTTGATCCAAATATTTTTATCCTTTTCCATCCGAAGACTCACGGTAATGCTTTGCAGTTTATCATCGGTTTCGTAAACCAATTTCATACGGCCAGCCAAAGTTTTAAAATCTGGTTTTGCTGCATTGTGCGCGGCTATCACTTGTTTTGCTGAAGCTTCCTCGATATTTGTAATTTTTTTCGCACCACCACAAGAGGTGAGTACTAATACTATCAAGGTAAAGTAAAGGGCTTTTATCTTCATAAAAATTAGTTAGACGGTTTTGTTCCCGCTGCTTTATCAGAATATATTTTTGCTTTTTTAGAGTCTCCTTTTGTGGCGTAGGCAAGGCTGAGTTGCTCATAAAAATCATGCTCCATTTTAGGATCCTCCAATATAAAATCCAATCCAGTTTCTAAACTTTCTATTGCCGCATCACTGTTTTGCAGTCCGTTGTTTGCAACTCCGTTCAATAAATACAATAACGCCTGTGCTGGAAAAACTTCTAAGCCCTCTGCACTTAGTTTGGCTGCGGCTTCATATTTTTTGAAATCAATTTGAAAAAGAAGGGTATTCTTTAAAAGATTGTAATTTTCAGAATCTTGGATTATTCCTTTTTCATAAAAACGTAGGGCTTCTTCTTTTCTATCTTTTTTGCTGTAATAATCTCCAAGCTTTTCATAAACTCGACTGTTTTCCTCAGAAAACGAAGTAACTATTTGGGCTAAATCGTCTTCATATTGGGGGTTTTTATTCACAAATTGGATAAAATCGCCCAAAACTTTATATTTTGTTTCCTGGCCAACTTCCTGTGAAGCAAACACCGTTTTCATAGATTTTATTGCCTGATCGGTTTTTCCTTCATCTAAATAAAACTTGTAAAGCGCCAAATGCACCAATTCTGACTTTGGATTGTTTTTCAACAAATTTTTAGCAGCATCAAATGCTTTTTCTTTATTGCCCTGCTCGCTGTAAAGAAAAATTAGGTTAAGCTGTTCTTTTTCGTTTTTTGGATTTTCATCAATCCGTTGCTCTAGGTTTTCAATGGCACCGTCTGTGTTGCCAGTAACACGATAGATTTGTGCTCTAAGCGCGTTTCTAATATCGCTTTCGCCCCAAAGAAGATCTAATTCATCCAATTCCATTAAAGCATTGTCATACTGTTTTGTGAGCGTATATAGGTTGGCAAGATCTTCCCTGTAGTCCTCATCAAACGGAATTAGCTTTTTAACTAGAGGAATTGATTTTTTGTATTCCTTTTGCTGGTAATACAATTCGTAAAACTGCTCTAAAACTTCTAGTCTATCGCCTTGGGTTTTCAGAACCTTATTGAAATTTTCTTCGGCTTGAGCATATTCCTTTAGATAGGTGTGATTTTTCCCCATCTCGAAGTAAACCACCGCCTTGTTCTCGGGAGTATTTGCGAATTTTTCTGCTTTACTCAATGCTGAAAGAGCCAACTCATAATTTTCAATTGCCTTTTGTTTTAGGGCTTCAAAGAAATTTTCCTGAAAGGCATCTGTTACATCTCCTAGATTGTCCATCGGATTTTGGATCGAGTCATTTCCGCCAGACGGACGAGCTGGATTTTCCTCTTGAGCATAGATTTCCTGCGGAAGAAAAAAAGTTCCGAAAAAGAAAATAATAAAGAGCTTTATCTTAATTGTCATTATAAAAATCGAATTTTCAGTTTTCAATATCCGATGGAAAGTACTTTAGCCAATCCATCCTTAATCTTTTCAAGCGTTGCATAATCAATCTTTCCAATCTTGTTGATGATTCGCTGATCTGAAAGAGAGCGGACTTGAAAACAGTCAGCCGAAGAAGTTTTTGCTAAATTATTAACCTTATTTGGCGAAATTTGAATCATCCAGGGAGCAATTTCATAATGGTTTTTCCAATCCGTTAATGGTACGATAACTTTAAGAGGTAATTTGCCTATAGCGTTATCATTTACAATAATGGCTGGTCTTGTTTTCCTTATTTCAGCTCCAATTGTTGGTTCGAGATTTATAAGCCAGATTTCACCTTGTTTCATAGAATTTTTCATAATCCAATTCTGTGAAAACTGTCAATTCTTGATCGCTTTTGTAATCAGGACTTAGCTTTTCAGCAGCCATAGACATACTTTTTTCGAAATTGCTTTTGCGAATGGATTTGAGAGTTTTTTCAATTAATCGCATTCGCTGCTCAACCGACAAACGTTTGATTTCTTTAAATAACTCCTTTGTTTCCATATTCTAAATTTACAAAATTTAATAAGTCCTATCTATATTTTCAGAGAAGCACTATTTTAATTGCGAATAATCGCCGATGCTAACATTGGTAAACTTACCATCAAAAGTAGCATAATTGCCAATCATTGCATTGTCTAGATCGGCATTTTTGATGTTTGAGTTGGTTTGGATAATACTATTTTTTACAGTACTATTTTCAATAACTGTGCCTTCGCCGATGGAAACGAAAGGCCCAACAGTACTATTTTTTAAGATTACGTTTTTACCAATAAAACAAGGTTCAATAATTTTTGAATTATCCTTGGTAAGGCTATCGTCAATTAGTTTTTCGTTTGCTTCGGAAAGAAAGCCTAACATCCTTTGATTGGTTTCTACGGTAACTTCTTTGTTCCCACAGTCCATCCATTCATCTACAGTTCCGGTTTTGAAAACCTTTCCATCAGCTATCATTCGTTTTATACCATCGTTTATTTGGTACTCACCGCCGTTGATAATATTGTTATCTAAAACAAATTGAAGTTCGTCTTTAAGTTGTGCCACATCTTTAAAGTAGTAAATACCTATTACGGCTTGATCACTGACAAATTCTTCTGGTTTTTCAACCAATTCTACTATCTGATCTTTTTCGTTGAGGTTTACTACGCCATAGGCTTCGGGATTTTCAACCTTTTTAGTCCAGATTACAGCATCAGCTTCTTTATCTAAATCGAAATCTGCACGAATTAAAGTATCCGCGTAAGCGATAACTGCAGGTCCTGAAAGCGACTCTTTAGCACACATAATTGCGTGCCCAGTTCCTAGAGGATCCAATTGGCGGTAAATTGTAGGTTTTGCACCTAGGCCTGTTGCAAGTTCTTTTAAACTTTCAATCACATCGTCTCCAAAGAAAGCTGGGTCTCCTAGAATAAAAGCGATTTCGTCAATCTCTTCATTTAAAACTCCTGCAATATCTTCAACCAGACGGTGTACAATTGGTTTACCAGCAACTGGAATTAATGGTTTTGGTACTGTTAATGTATGTGGGCGAAGGCGGCTTCCGCGACCTGCCATTGGTACGATAATCTTCATGTTTTAGATTGTATAACCCTTTTATTCAAATTAGGGTTGGTTTATTATTTTTTGATTATTTAAATAAGTTGTTACTAATTGGTATGACAGTAATATAACTTTGGAATGACGAATTAACGAGTTCCGGTACTACCAAAACCACCTTCTCCACGAGATGTTTCTTCAAGTTCTTCTACTTCTTCCCAAACAGCGCGTTCGTGTTTTGAAATTACTAATTGGGCAATGCGTTCCCCTTGCTCTACTTTAAAATCTTCATTGGAGAGATTTACTAGAATTACTCCAATCTCACCTCGGTAATCGGCATCAATTGTGCCTGGAGAATTGAGAACAGTAATTCCTTTTTTAGCTGCCAAACCACTACGCGGACGTACTTGCGCCTCATAACCAATTGGTAATTCTATAAATAGACCAGTTTTTACGATAGCACGCTGCAAAGGTTTTAAGGTTGAAGGGCCATCAACGCAGGCACGCAAATCCATACCTGCCGAAGCGATAGTTTCATAAGATGGAAGTTGAAATCCAGATTTGTTTATAATTTTTATTTTCAAAATATCTTTTATTTTAAAGCTGGTAATTGATTTTTATTTCCTTTTTAATTGGCCAATAAGTGGCTTAGTCCTCTGTTTTGGGCGATTCTTCTTCTACATCAGAATAAACATCAATGGCGTAAATGGATTTTGGAACTTTAAACATCTTTAGAGCCTGAGAACTGAAAGACTGGGAGTCGCCAATTTCCAATTTGTAATTTATGCCTAGTTTATTGTTTTTCAGCTTGGTTTCAGAAATTTTTATGATTTGTTTTCTGTCTGAAGGTTCGGTTACGATTGCAACTACTTTGTTTTTGTCGAAATCTATTTCAGAAACCGTGTTTGTCATGGTTTTAGCAACTCCAAAATATCGATCAAAATCCTCCTTCTTGTCTGTGATAATAACTCTTACTGGTTGATTGAATTCCATATCATTCTTTGGAAAGTAGCCTTCCATCAATTCAACAGAGGCTTCAGAGTTGGTGTTTTCTCCTTCTTTCTTAGCATCATTGCACGATACGAGTATCAATAGGAAGAAAATAACGAGTGTGCTTTTCATAGTAATTCTATCTTTTTTCATTTAACCTATTCGAATAAAATCACCTTTGTTTGGTTATATTTTCTTTTCAATAACCTTTCAAGTCAAGGTGGCTATGTGAGGCCGTCCCGATAACTATTGGAATAGTACCGAAGCCTTATTTTTTGATAATTTTTAAAAAGTCGTTCTTTTCGAAATAGAACATAATTCCGGCAAACATTAATAACAACGCAGTTCCTATCCAAATATTTCCGTTGAAAACATAAAAGGAAATTGCTGAAAAGCTGATAGCCAATAGCAAATAGCTACTTATTTTTCTCACTTCGTACGGAACGTCATAATATTTGCGGCCGTAAAGATACGAAAGCACCATCATACTGCCATAGGCGGCAAGCGTTGCGATGGCAGAACCTATATAACCTATGTATGGAATTAATACAAAATTGAGTACAAGCGTAACCCCAGCCGCGAACACCGAAATATAAGCGCCGTATTTTGTGCGGTCAGTAACTTTGTACCATACAGAAAGATTGTGATAAATACCTAAAAATAGATTAGCCAGTAGAATAAGAGGAACAATTTTCAGGGCTTCCCAATATTGACTGTTGGGAATTAATATACGCTTGAAAATGTCAATATATATAACTACAACAAGTAGAATTAAACATCCAAAAAGGGTAAAATATTTTGTGATGGTGGCGTATGTAGTCTTTGCATTCTTATTGCTAGAATGATTGAAGAAAAATGGTTCGATTCCTAGCCTAAAAGCCATTACAAATAGCGTCATAAACATTCCCAATTTATAACATGCAGAATAAAGCCCCACTTGAACTTCGGCAACATTTTCAGGTAGTAGATATTTCAAAAGAATTCTATCAAAAGCTTCATTTATACTGAAGGCGATTCCAGCGATAAGGACAGGGAAGGCATATTTTATCATCTGTTTCCAAATGATTTTATTGAAGCCGAATCCAATTTTCATATAAAGTGGAAGTAAAATCAACAGCGTTGCGGCACTAGCTATTAAATTCGCTATAAACACATAGGCTACTTTGTTTTCTGGAAACCACATTGAATTCCAATACGCACTATTTTCAGCAAGTTTTGGAAGCATCAATAGGAAAAACAAGTTGAATCCTAGGTTTATAACCACGTTGAGAATTTTGATAACTGCATACCGCATTGGTTTCTCATTGACGCGAAACCAAACAAATGGCAACACTACCAAAGCATCTAGTGCTAAAATGATAAGTCCGTAGGTTACATATTCTGGTTTAAAGTCTCCAGCGGTGGCGATGTTTTCTCTAAAAAAAAGCGTTATTCCCAGAAAAATAAGACTTGAAACGGTTAGTGATGTGAGGGTAGTGGACTGAACAATCTTTTGTTGGGAACCATCTTTGGTAACAAAACGAAAGAAAGCCGTTTCCATTCCATATGAGAGTAAGACATTTCCTAAAATCAAAAATGCCATTACCGTGGAATAAATACCATATTCCTCTGGCAACAATACTTTTACATAGAGCGGTACAAGAATTACCGCCAATATACGCGGTAGCACTGTGGCTAATCCGTAAATAAATGTCTGCTTAAATAGTTTTTTGAAAACGCTCAAAAGTATCAAGTTTAAGACCTACAAGATTATTAAAACCTTGCAGGATTGGCCCCCATTTAAAAACTTACGGGTGGGACAAAAGTATTGAAAATAATGATGTTGAAGTTCAATTCTCCGTTCTCAAATTTAAATAAATAGACTTGAAACTTCTTCGGTAATTTTGGTTGGTCTAAACGTTTTGGCATCCAAATAACACCAAAGTGTTTGTGCTTCTACAATTGTCTTTCCATCGGCTGGACGGATTATTTTGTAATGTCGATCGCTTTTTACACCTTCATAACTTTCAATCCAAGTCTGGGTTTCTAGTTCTTCCCCTAAGAATGAAGGGTTTTTATAAGAAATGAAATGGTTTAAAACCACCCAAACGTTTTCTGTACGCTGCTTTTCAGAAGTCCTTGAAATCCAGTGTTCCTCGGCGGCGTCCAAACACCATTGTAAATAGGTTACATTATTTACGTGGTTCAAGCCGTCAATAGCCGAAGCTGGAACTATAAAACGTTTTTTGAAAATTCCTGATTTCAAAATCCTAAAATTGTTTTTGCTATTAGAAAATAAGTTAAAATACCGAACACATCATTACTAGTGGTAATAAATGGACCAGTTGCAACCGCAGGATCGATTCCTCTTTTATGAAGAAATAAAGGAATAAGATTACCTACAATTGCGGCAATAATTATAACGGTAATAATTGCAATCCCGATGCTTATAGATTCCAGATAAGTGGTGCCAAATATAAAATGACTGATGAAGAGGACTATTATTGCTATAGAGATTCCATTAACCAATGCCACGGAAGTTTCTCTTAAAATTCGAGCCATTAAATGCCCTTTTAAGGTGTTATTAGCCAATCCTTGAACGATTATCGCACTAGATTGTACGCCAACATTTCCTGCAGTTGCCTGAATCAGAGGTACAAAAATCAATAATTTTGGGAAGGTTGTCATTATAGTCTCAAAGCCTGAAATAATGGTTGCAGCTCCCAATCCACCAAGCATCCCTATCAACAGCCAAGGCAAACGTGCACGGGTTTGTTTAAATAGACCATCGTTAGCTTCAACATCTTGACTAATACCTGCTGCCAACTGATAATCTTTTTCAGCTTCTTCTTTAATGTAATCTACAATGTCATCAATGGTAATTCTACCTACGAGAATACCCGATTCATCTACCACGGGAATGGCTTCCAGGTCGTATTTTTGCATAATTCGGGCAACTTCATCTGCATCGGTGTGTACGTATACGTAATCCACTTTTGGAATGTAAACATCTCTAATATGCGCTCTTTCCGGAGCTGTAAGTAAATCTTTTAATGAAAGTCTTCCCTTTAGCTTTCCTTCCTTGTCTGTGACATAGATAGAATGCACTCTAGTAACGTTTTCAGCCTGCCGTCTCATTTCACGAACACAGCCAGCAACGGTCCAGGATTCTTTTACCCTAACTAATTCCTTTGCCATTAATCCCCCAGCGGTGTCTTCATCATAACGAAGTAGGTCAACAATATCTGCTGCATGTCCTTCATCTTCAATGTGGTCTATTACTTGCTTTTGGATATCGTCATCCAATTCTGCAATAATATCTACCGCATCATCGGTATCCATTTCCTCAAGTTCGTCTGCAATCTCAGAAGGGGTAAGATTCTCTAGAATTCGCTCTCGGAAATCTTCATCCAGCTCTATCAAAATTTCACTGGTAATTTCGCTATCCAGCAATTTTACGATATAAGTAGCCTCGTCTGTATCGAGTTCTTCAAGTAGTTCGGCAATGTCAGCGAAGTGAAGTTCATTTAATAGAACTTCTAGCTGATCGCCATTATTATTGGCAATTAGCTGTTCAACCTGATCAATAAATTCATTTGTCAGTTGAAATTGCATCGTTTTCCAGTTTTTGGGTGAGAGCTATAAATTGTGCGACAGAAAGTTGCTCGGGGCGCTGGCCAAAGATACTATCTTCTTTTATTTTATCTGAAATATTGAATGATTTTAAACTGTTTCGAAGGGTTTTTCTTCGTTGTTGAAAAGCAGTTTTTACAACCTTATAAAGCATCTTTTCACTACACGGAATTGAGAAATCTTCTTTTCGTTTTAATCGAAGTACTCCACTATCAACTTTTGGTGGTGGGTCAAAAACAGTGGGAGGCACGGTAAAAAGATATTCGGCATCATAAAAAGCTTGCGCTAAAACTGAAAGGATTCCATAGGTTTTACTGCCTTCTTTTTCACAAATACGCTTAGCCACTTCTTTTTGGAACATTCCGGTAAACTCTGGGATCTGCTCTTTTCGTTCCAGCATTTTGAAAACAATTTGGGTAGAAATATTATATGGGAAATTACCCGTAATAGCGAATTGTTCTTCTCCAAAAAGTTGTGAAATATCAAACTTTAAGAAATCTGCTTCGAGGATTTTAAGATTTTTGTTTGGGTAGTTTTCCTCTAAATATGCAATAGATTCTGTGTCTAGATCCATTGCAATTACCTCAATGTCCTTTTCAATCAAGTATTTTGTGAGCACACCCATTCCAGGGCCTATTTCCAAAACATTTTTATAATCTTCCAACAAAAGAGTATCGGCAATTTTTTCTGCGGTGATTTCGTCATTTAGAAAATGCTGGCCTAGATGTTTTTTGGCACGAACTGTCCTCTTCCCAGAGCCCTCCCCAGAGGAAAGGGGAGTGGATTGAGATTTGTTTTTGGGATAGTTTTTTTTCATTGAGAATATTACTCTCTCCCTTGGGGAGAGTTTGGGGTGGGACTGAAAAGTTCGTTGTGGGCTTCACCTATAACTTCCAGTTCGGTTTGAAAAGTAACAAATGCTCCCTCATATGCTTTGCTTCGAGCGCGCATTTCATCGGCATTTTCTGAATAGTACTTCTCAAGTGTTTCTTTGCTGTCTGTAGTATATTGAACCGAATAGGTCTTACCGCCCATTTCTTCTTCTACTACAACCCGAGTCATTAGCGCTTTGCTAAATTTGCCAGTGGCAAGCATTGCTGGAATGTGTTCAGACACCATCCATTGAAGCCAAATATCGTGGACGTTTTCTTCTATATTTATTGTTACGTTGTATATGTACATAAATGTAAATTTCAATTATCAAGTGCCAAATTCCAAATATATTCTAAGAATCCTAGGTTATTAATTTGGTGCCAATAGCTATCGGAATGATGCTTTTTCCGTTTGGTGTTTTTTTAATTTATTGCATCACCGCGCAAAGTTCTGAATTTTTTTCGGGCTTCAACGTAATAAATGCTATCGGCAAAGTGGAAAATAATTTGTTCGTATTGCTCCTTGGCTTTATCTGGTTGCTCCAGTTTTTCTTCGTAAATTTTTGCTAATCGATAATGAGCATCGTCAGCTAAAATATCATCGTTGTAAAATTGGATTATCTTGAGGTAGTTGGCTTCGGCTTTTTCGAACTCACCTATTTTTTCATAGATTTCCCCTTGTTTCAACCAAGCTTCGTCCTCAATTTTTTCTCCTTTGTGGCTTGTCAGTAGGTCGTCTAAAGCAGTTATTGCTTTTGTGTTTTTTTCTTGAAGTTCCAAGAGATCTGCACGCGCATATTTTTTAAGAGCTGTTTGGGTTGAATCTTCCAAAGAATTGTCTCGAATTAGTAAACTGAGCTCCATGGCATCATTCGCCATTAATTGTGAAGTGGATTTTTTTAAGACATCAAGTTGTACTTGTGCCCATTCAAAATCTCCTTTAAAGTAGCTAGTGCGCGCCACTTTGAAACGTGCTTCTTGGGCGAGCACATCATTTTGTACTTTCTTCTGAATCTGGGAATAATAGATTAAGGCTTCATTGAATTTTTCGTCAAACACCAGAATATCGGCTAGTTCCATTTTTACACGAGCTTCTTGGAAGGGTGTTAAGGGTTCTTTTGATAAAGATTTTAAATTTTTAATAGCCGCCTCATGCTTGTTGCTTTTAAATGCCAAAAAGTGGTTGTAATCTATTTGAAGCAAATAGGTCTGGCGAGTTTGTCCAAATTCATCCAATAGCTTTTCAAACTTTTTTTCTATTTCTGCGTATTTTTTTGGCGTTGCGGTTTTTACCTCCATCTTCATGAGAACCTGGTTTCCATGTAGTCGTGATTGCGGAGTAACAGAGCTCTCAATAATATAATTTACTATTTCTCTCGCAACTTCGTATTCTTCATCTGAAATTGCAATGTAAGCGAGATTTGTAATCCCGCGGAGATCTTCACCCACGCGTTTGTAAATCGCTTTTTCTTGTGTAAAAGCCTTTTTATATTCTTTCTGCTGAATAAATAACCAGCTCAGTAATTCATTATAAAGGATATCAGGATTTTGCTGAGAGCGTTTCAGAAGTATTTTCCGCAATATTAAATTCGCTTCATTGCTAGGGTCTTCCGTGGTGTAAAGGCTGAAATATCTCTGCGCCGTACTATTATAGCTCAGACTCTTCTCAATTAGATTGAGATAGCTTTCGAACATTTTTTCCAGTTTCCCCTGTTCCCCATAAATCTGGGCCAATTGTAGATTGAAATCTTTCTTATCGCTTATGGTCATTGCTTTTTCAAATGTTGTAACTGCCTCATCCAGGAGACTGTACTTACGAAAAGTATTACCTAGGTTATACGCAAAATTTGGGTTTTCATCTAAAATTGCAATAGCTTTATTGTAATTCTCAGTGGCAAGTTCATTTTTGTTTTGAAGGGAATAATTATATCCTAGTTCTATATATAGTTGTGGATAATTACGGCCACTTTCCAGTTTTTCCTTTAATATTTTTTCCGCCTCAGAATAGTTTTCAAGTTGCTGGTTGGCTTCAACTACACCCATAAGGTAGTCTAGACGAAATGGACTTTGTTCACTAAGCTTTTCATAAATACGCAATGCCTTTTCAAATTGGCCTTGTTCATAATAATTTTTGGCTAAAGCATCGCTCTGTGAAAAGCTTGCCGTAGTCACAAATAATATTAAAATGAAAAGAAAATTCCGCATGGGGTAAATATAATCAAATGACTTGAGAGGCATTAGCTTCTATAAATTTTTATCAAAAACAGCGTTACGGTCATTTTAAATGAAATCTAAAGCAAATTGACTGTAAGTATGTAAAGAGTTATTTGGTTATTATACGAAGTACTATGGTAGATGCAGTATCAATTAAAAAAGCCGAGAAACATAGAATTCTCGGCTTTTAGAAAAGATTAGAAATTGTATTCTAACCCAATTTTTTCATGTTTAATTCATTAATAGCATCCCAAGTTTCATCGATATCCATGTTTTTTCCTTTAGCATCTAAATAAAAACGATTCCCTTCTAGATATTGAATATTAGTATTATTCCTGTTAGTTTGGTACTCTTCAATTGCTTTATTATCATATTTATTGACTGTTCTTCTGGTGTGGTTTTCGTCCTCTTCCTCAAATTCCTGAGACATTAACATGCGCATACCCATTGTAGCGGCTGCTCCCATTTGCCCTGCACCGTCAATGACATTAATTGTGAATTTTTTAGATTTGTCTTCATTGGCATAAGTTGCTTCTATTGAAGCAATGCCCATCATTCCAGTTTGTCCAGCTTTGTAACTTATACGTTTCATACCGCTTATCTCGTCTGGCAACCAAGCTTTCAGCTCCTTATTTGAGAGTGGTTCCATATCTTGCAGGTCTTTTACGTCGTCCTGCATCTTGGTCATTTCCTTTACGGCATTAGTAGAGTTAGAAACTGTTTGTTTGGTTTCTTTGATTTTTTTGCTCACGGGATTGTCTTTACAGCTGATAATTGCTGAAAACACAAAAAGAGCCAATATGAACTTTTTCATGTTTGAAATTTTTAGTTTATTAATCAATTTGTTGAAAGTTGACTACTAATATAATCATTATCAAAACATTATTGATTAAACTAAAACTAAAAATTGAATTGAAGAATTACATTTCGGAAGCTACTTTTTCTAGTTCAGCATACCAATTTTCACCAAATTTACGGATAAGTGCCGCTTTTGTGAATTTATACACGGGTACTTGAAGTTCTTTTCCTAAAGTACAGGCATCGTCACAAATAGGCCAACGGTGGTAGTTTACTGCAGAAAATTCACTGTATTCTTGAACGCGAATTGGATATAAATGGCAAGAAACAGGTTTTCTAAACCCGATAGCTATCGGGTCGATTGCACCAGCATTAAATGCATCTTCAATACCACAGCTCGCTATCCCTTTGTCCGTAAAGGTTACGTAAGCACATTCTTTACCGTTTACTAATGGGGTTTCCAGTTCTTCAAGATCTGTTTCGATGTGAGTACCTTGCTTTTCAATAGCAGCAATACCTTCTGGACGAAGAAAGGGTTTCACTTTTGGGTATATTTCTTTTAAAATACCCACCTCTTCTCGAGTTACAGGTGCACCCGCTTCGCCTTCAATGCAGCAAGCACCTTTACATGCGTTGAGATTGCAGACGAAATCTTTCTTGATTATATCTTCGGAGACTATTGTTTTGCCAAGTTGAAACATTCTGCAAAATTATGAAATTTCAATATATAAATGACAAACTCCAGATAAAACGCATGATTTAAATTCATTCCAAACTTACTAGTGAAATGATGAGCTAATAAGCGTCATTATAATAACTATCGGGGTCATTCTCCATAATTGGTAAATGGGTCAAATCGATTATATCAATCAAGGTGATAAATTTCATTCTTATCGACTTGGAATCAAATAATTAACTATTCTAAAAATCATTATATTTAATTGCATATTTGTTTTATTAGACGAAACAATAGTCTTAGTTTTGCGCCCTGAAAAAAAAAATAGGATGAGTTTAGATTTTAATTTTAAGGATATAGCAAGTGCCACCATGGTGCTTTTTGCAGTAATTGATATTATTGGAGGTATTCCCATTGTTATCAGTCTTCGCGAAAAGGCGGGGAACATTCACTCGGGGAGAGCTTCCATTATAGCTGGAGCAGTAATGATTGTTTTTCTAATAATCGGAGAAAGAATTCTACATCTCATTGGTATCGACGTGAACGAATTTGCTGTGGCAGGTGCATTAATTCTGTTTTTTATTGCCTTGGAAATGATTCTTGGCGTTACACTTTTTAAGGAAGGTGACGATGATCCTAGAATGGCATCTTATTTTCCTTTGGTTTTTCCACTTTTAGCTGGTCCTGGAAGTTTGACTACCCTAATATCACTTCGTGCAGAGTATACTCTGGAAAATATTATCGTTGCTATCGTGGTGAATATAATTATAATTTATGTTGTACTGAAGACTTCGGGAAAATTGCAAAGACTTTTAGGAACAAATGGAATTGCAGTGATAAAGAAAATATTTGGTGTAATTTTGTTAGCGATTTCAGTGAAACTATTCACTTCAAATATTCAATTACTATTTGGATAGTTGGTGAGATTAAAGTTTATAGACATATGAGATGGAGGTTTGAAAATGGAACCTCTCTCTCATATATAGACATAAAATAATAATACAGATGAAAATATTTATTTACATTTTAATGGCTTTCGCTTCTACACTTGTAGTTTATAATGCTACCAAATTGAACTTTGATCATTTGCTTGAAGGAGAAAGTTCTGTTGCTGCAATTTGTATATTGGCGGGACTTTGTGCTATTCTAGCTTTGGGTATTTTGCTTATTTCTAGAAGTATAGCAGCAAAACAAAGAAGATAGATTCCTACTCCTTGTCTAAATGATTTTCGGCCTCTAGCTCCATTACTTTTAGGAGCATTGGGTCGTTTTCATTTATAATTATCTCATACTCGTTGCTCCCAAAGAGTTGCTGTGCAATGTTTGCTTTCAGGGTTCTTTTTAACTCTTCGGTATATTGAGAAAGATCTATCTGTGCTTCGTTGAATTTGGCGTATTCAAGAAACTCTTGCGATAGGTCATTATCTACATTAAAATTCTTCCTGAAATCATCGAACTTCATTCCTTCAAAGTAAATTCTATTTTTATCTAGATATTCAAAGATGAAATAACTCATAAAACCGCTTCGCGAAACATATTGAAGGGTTTCGTTTTCCATACTGGTATCTTTTGGCACAAAGACATCTGGAATGATTCCACCGCCACCGTAAACTACTTTTCCTTTTGGTGTTACATATCTTAATGAATCGGCTACTTTTATGCTATCCGCATGGATTAATTCGCCATTTCGGTAACGTTTTTCGTAGTCATTGTAATAAGTGTCGTTTCCATTTCCGTAAGGTCTTTGAATAGAGCGGCCGGTTGGAGTATAATAGCGTGCAATGGTTAATCGTACCGCGCTACCATCACCTAAAGACATTTCGCGCTGTACCAATCCTTTTCCGAAAGAACGGCGACCGATTATAGTTCCTTTGTCGTTATCCTGTAGGGCTCCGGCAACAATTTCGCTAGCCGAAGCTGAATTTTCATTAATTAGCACATAGAGTTTTCCATGTTCAAAATCACCTTTACGCGTAGAATAGGTTTTGTTGATGTCACCACTTTTATTTTTGGTGATGAGCACCAATTTATTGTTTTCCAAAAACTCATCAACTATACGTTCTGCAGTAGAAATATAACCTCCAGGATTATTTCTAAGGTCTAGAACTAGTTTTTTGATACCATGATCTTGGAGGTTGCTAAGTGCTCTTTCAAATTCTTTGAAGGTAGTTTCGGAGAATCGGTTCAGTTTTATATAACCTAGATTGTCTGCCATTTTATAGGAAGCATCAACGCTAACCAAAGGAACTTGTTTTCTTCGAACTTTGAATTCTATCGTTTTGTTTTCACTAGGGCGGTAAACGCCTAAGGCAACTTTGCTGTTTATTTCACCTTTTAGGTAATTGGAAATACTATCGCGTTCTACCAATTCGCCAAACAGTTTTTTTCCATCGGCATAGGTAATTCTGTCGCCACCTTTTATTCCTGCTTTTTCTGCAGGACCACCTTCAATAGTGCGGATTACTGCAATAGAATCTTTATAGATGTAGAAGCTAACGCCAATGCCTGTGAAGGCTCCGCGCATGTCATCCGCTGAATGTGCATATTGGCTTTTGGGAATATAAACAGAATGAGGATCGAGGTTTTCAAGAATTCCATTTACCGTAACATCAACGATGCTGTCGGTATTTACATCGTCAACATATTCATAATCAATGTAATCTATTAATCGGTTGAGCTTGTCCTTTTTGGAGCTCGTAGCAAATATTTTTTCGGTATTATCATTAAAGTTGAGCTTCGACCCAATAAAAACACCTAGCGCAAGCGCTATTCCAATCCATAATGGCAGGTATTTTTTTTGTTTGCTGAGTGATGTCGAAGTATTCTTTTCCATTATTCTGGATCCAGATCTGAAATGTGTTCTATAGTTACACCTGCTTTTTCCAAGAAAGCAATACCCTCATTGTCTTTGTATTCGTTTACATAAACTATTCGAGTTATGCCTGCTTGGTGAACCAGTTTACTGCATTCTTTGCAGGGTGATACAGTGATGTAAAGTGTTGCACCTTGGCAGGCGTGGGTAGAGGATGCTACCTTTAAAATTGCGTTTGCTTCGGCGTGGAGCACGTACCATTTTGTGGCGCCTTCATCATCTTCACAGTGATTTTCAAAACCTGTGGGCGTGCCATTATATCCGTCGCTGATGATCATTTTATCTTTTACGATAAGGGCACCGACTTGTCTTCTTTTACAATAAGAAAGTTTGCTCCACTCTGTTGCCATCCTTAAGTAGGCGATGTCGTACTTGCGTTGTTTGTTGTGCTTCATTATGTTATATAATAGCGAAATTAATGTGAAGTTAGACCATTGTCAAAAAAATCCTTGTTAACTCTTTGCCAAATGAGTTAGTGAAAAATCGAAGCGTTTAAAGCAAGAAATTTCTTTGGTTGGACAAAATTGATACTTTTTTTCTTCCGAAACATCATTTTAATCTTTCTTCTTGGCTATTTTTTAAAAAATCCAATTCTCGATAAGCATAGGGATGGTCATTCCTATGACTACTGAAGAGATTACCAATACCCAATCTCTTTTATTGAACCTAAAGATGGTTTGGAAGATAAAGGCAATTATCAAGAAAATTATGACCACTATAATCTGCGAAGCCTCGATGCCTAAAGCAAATTCCAGTAATGGTAAAATACTATCTCCACTGTCCAAAGCCGTAAAGAAAGTTGCAAAACCCATTCCATGGATCAACCCGAAGAAAATAGTGACAACATAATAAAGGCTCATCCTTTCGTTCTTTTTTCCTTTATCTTTTTTACCCGAGGTAAAGATGTTAAAGAGTGCTGTGACTAAAATGGTTATGGGGATCAAAAATTCAACCACACTCGTAGATACACGCACAACATTATAACTAGCCAAAAGTAGGGAGAAGGTATGACCAATGGTAAACATTGTTATAAGAATCAAAATCCTTTTCCAGGAAGAGAAGTTATATGCTGCACATAGGACAATCAAGAATAGAATATGATCGTAAGCCTTCCAGTCTAGCACGTGGTGTAGACCGAGGTTAAAATACAGCCAGAAATCGGACATTCGGGGAGGGATTATCGGGATTCGTCCAAATATAGTGATTGTGGAGAAAATTTCAATACCATTTAGATTCAAAAGCTGTTTTCTATTATTAAAATCCTGTCTTATTTTGAGTATTGACGAAATATCTGAAATAAAACAAGTTCTTTTTAGTGTAATAGCGAGAATCAATTGATAAATACAGATAAAAGCAAAATAAATAGCATTCTTATCATTACTGGTATTTTTTGTTTTTTACCAACGTATTGTTTTTAACTTAACATTATGAGTGTTGAGTTTGTTGTCAATGTATTAAAGCAGCAATACATTGACCTTATTTGATGTATATCTGAAAGGTTTAAGGGTTTGTTGGCGCAGTTATTTATAGATAGATTTGCGAAAAACCCCTAAACTTTAATGATGAAAAAATTTCAAATCTTTTTAGTATTGCTTTTGGCTTCCGTAACGGTGGCTCAAGCTCAAACTTATCCCACAACATCCTGGAGCGATCTTGCCGACACTAGTTGGTATGATTCCGGTCAAGATGAATTTACTCTTTCTACTGCTGAAACATTGGCTGGTTTAGCGCAATTGGTAGCAGATGGTAATGCATTTGAAGGTAAAACAATTATAATTGGTGCAGACATAGACCTTAATGGTAATTTATGGACCCCAATTGGAGTAAAATTCGA
This sequence comes from Aequorivita sp., assembly GCA_052105975.1. Taxonomy (GTDB): domain Bacteria; phylum Bacteroidota; class Bacteroidia; order Flavobacteriales; family Flavobacteriaceae; genus Aequorivita. The sequence goes on from JBQEAY010000007.1 coordinate 120,699, forward strand.
ACTTCCTTTTTCGGCAACTGTTGAAGGAAATGATTACATAATAAGCAATTTATGGGTTAATACTCCAGAAACTGAAATGGCCGGACTTTTTGGGCATACGGAAAGTGCATCTTTCTCTAATCTCCATGTTAATACCGCAAATATTATTGGCGATGATAATACTGGAGCTTTGGTAGCAAATCTTTATAACAATGGTTCTATTTCCAATTGTAGTGCAATTAATGTTAACGTAACTGGTAAATATTCTACTGGTGGTTTGGTTGGTGGCTTCTTAACCAATTCATCTATTTCAAATAGTCATGCAATTGGTGACGTAGTAGGATTTGCTCAAGTAGGTGGTCTTGCTGGCACTGGCTTTGACATTTCTACGGTATCTGAATGTTATTCAGAAGGAACTGTTACCGCCGATTTATTGACAGGTGGATTGGTGGGTTCTTACCCTTTCGGGTTTGGAGGAACTAGCACTATAGAAAATAGCTATTCCAGATCTTCAGTAGTTTCACTCGTAGAGCGTGCAGGTGGTCTTATTGGAGGTGGTGATATTGCCTTAATCATAAAAAACTCCTATTCAACTGGAACAGTAAGTGCGCCGGAATTTGCTGGCGGAATGATCGGTTTGTGGGGTTCAATAGAAGTGGAGAATTTATATTTTGATACCGAATCTTCTGGAATGACAGAAGGAGTAGGTGGTTTTGGTGGAGCTCCAGTAACTCCAGACATTACTGGAAAAACTACAGCCGAAATGAAATCTTCTGAAATGGTAGATTTATTGAATGCAGACTCAAGTGATGGACCTTGGTCTATTGATGCAAATACCAACGATGGCTACCCAATTTTAAACGCTGTTTTAGGAGTTAATGGAAATAATATGGATGCTGCTTCTGTAAAAGTTTATCCAACTGTTTTTAATTCTGAATTTACCGTTTCTTCAACTATGGCATTAAATGCTTACCAAATTTACAGCCTTTCTGGAGCACTTATTTCTTCAGGAAAACTAGATGGTAACACAACAACTGTAACAGCTGCTAATCTTTCAGCTGGAGTTTATGTTTTGACAGTTCGTTCTGCGGAAGGAATGATTTCAAAAAGAATAATTAAGAAATAATCTATTTGAATTTTTAAGAGTTCATGTTTAAATTTCAAGAAAATCCCCGGAATCTTTCTGGGGATTTTCTATTTTATTCAGTTAAAACCTTTCTTTGAAGAATTATCTATATATTTATATCTCGCTTGAAATAAAGCCTATATGAAAAATTTTATACTTCTGCTTTTCGCGATGCTTATTTTTTCAAAAGTATCTTCTCAGAATCCTGAATTGTATAGAATGTGGTATTTGTATTCTTATAGTTCTGACGTGGGAGGTACTCATTTTGTAAATGAAATAGAGCCGCCAATATCGCCAAATCTCGCTATCGGCTCAAATCTCGAATTTGATGGCCAAGCTGCGTGTAGTATGTATATTGGGGACTTTACATATGATACTGACGAGGATAAATTGATTTTGAATAATTTTGACGCTACTCTTTCTCAATGCGATTTTCAATCGCATAACGATTTTGAAAATGATTATTTTGGATATTTTACTTCTGGGAATAGCTATTCTTACGAAATAGAGTATGGCCCCATTTCCGAAGATTATTCGTTGACTTTATATTCAGCATCTGGTTTCGAGCTCGTTTATTATGAACACCCATTAAGTGTTTCAGAGAATAAAAAAATTGCAATTAATATATATCCGAACCCTGTTTCGGACGAATTATATATTATTTCGGAAAAAGGCGAAATAAAATCAATCTCAATATTTTCAACAAGTGGCATAAAGGTTTTGGAAGAATCTAAATTTCATAAGTCAATTGATGTTTCAGGGCTATCAAAAGGAATTTACTTTATGGAAATAATTTCTTACGAAGGCAGAAGTATTCAGAAATTCATCAAAAATTAAATAATCACCCGTACCTCACCGAGTTGCTGGATTTTAAAAGGGAAGTCCTCGCCAGGAGCTCCAATAAACATAAAGTTAATAGGGATTCCCCAGCGTTTAGAAAGCTCTTCTATTTTCTCAGGTCCAAATTTCCCTTCTTCCTCAATAAACTGTATGTGGATATCAGGGTAGGCACGATCTAAGACTTCTATATCGGACTGTAAATTCTTTGCCACATGTGTTCCATCCTTGACCACCGCAACGATTTTTAAGTTTTTAGTAGGCTCGTTTCTTTTTATATAGAGTAATACGCGGTTTAGGGTTTCCACGTTTTCGTTGTTCGTATAAAAGACAAAACTACGGCTGGCAATGGCGTCCATTTTTTCTTTAGTTATTCGGTTCCACGTTTTAAAAAATGGACTATCGTTTGGAGATATGTAATCGATAAACTTCAAGGATGCCTTAAGTATGCGTTTGTGATACAGCATAAAGAATACAACAAAAAGGGTAGGAATCAAATATTCAAAAAAGGTAATCAGAAACTCAGGATTGAGAAAAATGTTACCCAACAAGGCGGCGATTACTGCAGCTATTGCAATAAATACACCCAGATAGGTGGCACGTTCTGGTCTGGGTAAATGCTTCCGGTTTATTTTTAGCAATATATTACCAATTCCGAATAGAACCATCACTGTCAAGAAGGCAATGGTATATACTCCGGCGAGTGCTGGTAAATTACCATGGGTTACAAGAAGAATGGAAGTACATAAGGCAAAAAATAATATAAAGATAAAATAGGGGCTTTTCTTTTTGTTTCTTTTCAACAGAAAGCTGGGAAGAATACGATCGAGTGCCATACGTTCCATCAGACCGCCAACACCAACATACGAAGTGAGCACAGCACCACTCAACACCAATGCAGCATCAATACCCACTAAAACAGATAACCAATGGCCTCCAGAGGTTTCACCTAAAAAGGACAGCAATGCATCCTGATTATTGTTGACCACTTCTTGTGGAAGAATACCCAATGCCAAAAAAGCTATTAGTGGATTAAAAACACTCACTACAATCCACATGTTACGTAGCGTTTTAGGAAACACTCCTGGTTGTTGCTCCTCAACGTAGTTTGCAGAACTTTCAAATCCGCTTATTCCAAGCATCGCTGCGGAAAAGCCAAAGAAGAGTGCCATTGTAATACTGCCTCCAACAGGCATTTTAAAATTTGCAATCAGTGTTTCAAAACCATTACTAAAGAAAAAATAAAGGCAGAATCCACAGAGGAGGGTTAGAGAAAATAAATGAAAAAGAAATATAGCTACGGCTACTTTTGAAGATTCTCCAATACCCATTATTACTAAGCCCATAAAAAGTAATAAAAGTCCTATAGTAACGGGAAATACTGGGATTGCATTCCAAACACTATGGGCGTATTTTACTGCTTCACTACCAGAAAGTACGGCTGTAGCCATATAGGAAAGCACGGTTAATGCCGCAGCAATGGATGCGGTAGATTTTTTGGTTGTGTTTAAAAGAGCGTTGTATGCACCCCCGTTTAATGGTAGGGCACCAACAACTTCACCATAGATTCTTCGGAATAAAAACAGAACGCCTGCAACCATTAAAAGTGAAATCCAAGCGTACTGACCGGCGTAAAAAATGGCCAAGGCTGAAACGTATAAACAAGAGGAGCTTATGTCATTTCCACAAATGGCAGTGGCTTCTAGTTGATTTAGTTTTTTTGACATTTATTTCAAATTGAACTATTTAAAGATAGTTATACGAGATTTTTTTTTAAGAAAGACAATGTTAAATTTTTGAAAACTGTGGTGGCTGGTTATTCATTTTGAAGACTTAAAAAATTCTAGCAAACCATAAGTTGGACGATTAAAGTTACCTATTTTTGCCTTTTTTTAAGGATCTACTCTGATCAATTCCTGAAGAAAGGTTCTTCGGTCGCAATTTTTAAATTATTGCTTCTGGCGATAATTAGAATGACAGAGTTATAGTCAGAATATGCAGAGAACCACCATTATAATTATTTTTTTAGCTCTTTATATTATTGCCATAATTGCCGTAGGTATATGGAATCGGAAAAGTGACAGCAGTGAGGATTATTTTTTGGCATCGCGTAATTTGCCTGCTTGGTTATTGGCGGTAACCTTTGTTGCTTCTTGGTGGGGAGGTGGATCAGCTATCGATCTAGTAGATCATGCTCATAAAAATGGATTGAACTCCTTTTGGATTTATGGTGTTCCCGTTCTTATTGCAACTGCGTTGATGTTTCTTTTTGCAAAAGGGATTAGAAATGTTGGCACTATTTCGCAACCACAATTAATGGAACAGCGCTATAACAGTACAGTTTCATTGTTGTTAACTATTTTCATTATAATTTTTATGGTGATTGCTTCGGCAGTACAAGTTATTGTGATCGGTAAATTTTTCCATGCCTTTTTTGATATGAGCTATACAATGGGAGCCACGCTAGGAACCCTTATTGTATTGACATATTCACTATTCGGTGGATTTAAAGGAGTGGTGCTCACAGATTTTCTGCAGTTCCTGTTTTTCCTTTTTACTGTTATATTTTTGTTTTACATCACCTACGATCAGTCGGGAGGGATGGAAGCGGTAAAAGCGACAGCAATTGCCAATGAAAAGACAGGATACACTTCTTTCTTTAATAACGTTGCTGATAATCTGGCCTATGTAATAACCTTTGGTACTTCTTGGATGATCCAAGCTAATATTTGGCAACGCATCTCTGCGGCTAAAAAAGCTACGGATGCCAGAAAAATGATGCTGCTGAGTTTCTTCGCATTTATCCCACTTTACCTAATGGTAACCTATACCGGTATGTTTTCGTCAGTAATTTATGATGTGGTTCCAAAAGTCGGTATTATCCCAGATCTGATAAGTAATATTCCAAACCCAGTTTTAAGTTCTCTTCTATTTGTTGGATTATGTGCTGCAATTATGTCCACCATGGATTCACTAATAAATACCGGTGCTCTTTCTTTAACTGTCGATGTTTACCAGAAATACATCAATCCCAATGTAAGTTCTCTGCATAGCGTTGTGGTTGGGAGGATATCAACTTTAATTATGTGTGCTCTGGCACTGCTGATTGCACTAAAAATACAATCTGTTTTGACCATTTCATGGATAGGATCTGACTTCCTCACCAGTGGAGCGTTTATACCGTTGATTTTTGGGTTTTTATGGGTTCGAGGTACTTCCAAAGCAGCCACTATCTCTATGTTGTTTGGGTTACTGTTTTCAACTTATAATCTTTTGGTGGCCCTTGGAGTAGATCTTCCTGTGGCTTGGGAAATAGCTTCTGTAACACAAGCACTAATAGGAATTTCAATTTCACTTATTTTATATATAGTGATTAGTTTGCTTACTAAAAATGATACCGAAAAGAGTAGAAACTTTATCAAGAAGGCAAATATTTTGAATAGATAAAATCCGCAGTTTTATGGAGCTATAGAAACAATATCAAAAAAATCTAACAAATATATGTCAATGGTTTTTACTCTAAATGACCTCAAGATTTGAGAAATTGATTAATATGAATTTAAACTCTTTCTAATAATAGAATCCTTTTGTGCCGGCGACCAGTCGTATTTACCATTATATATGCCATCATCTAGCCATGATCCGTACATTGGGTTGGGAAGAACGATAAATCTCTTACCGAATTCTTCTCTTTCTTTATCGGTTAATGCATTGCGTGATTCTAAACTTTGATGATCAAAAATATTTGAAAAATCTGAGAGGTTATCGCCCAAAAATAGTACTGCCTTATAATTTTGAGCTACTTTCAGACGCCGTTTTTCTTTATCTTGACCTTTTTGTTTCAACATGATATGTTCATTGTCGGCATTTGGAAAATTCAGTTTTTTCAAATTGTTTATAGTACTTTCCTGCTGGTTGCTATACCTATCAGAAATATAGAATATGGCAATTCCATTTTGGTTTGCAAAATTTAAAAATTCCAATGCGCCTGGTACAGCTTCTGCCGCTTCTAGATTGCCCCAAGCGGTCCAATTTTCGGCTGAAAAACCTTCTCCCAATTTTGCCTGCTTTGCACTAAAAGGACTGTTGCTTATAACAGTTTCATCAATATCTGTTATAATTGCCAATGGTCTGTCTGAAGCAGAATGATTAGCCAATTCTTTTTCCAATTGAAGCTTGGCTACATTAAATGCCTGATAACAAAGTGCTTTATATTCTCCAGAGGTCTGTTGCCATAAAACACCTTGAATGGCGTATTCTTCTATATTTTTAGTAGTAATTGATTTTGGAGAATTACCATCTAAGTCAAGGTTTTTACAAGAAGTAAAACTTATTAAAACAACCGAGAGTACAGAGATCAATTTGAAGCTGATGCTGTTTTGCATTTTATTTTTGGGTTTTGATTTTAAATTTACTTTAAAATATTCAGAAATTGAATTTACGATTGTCTAAAGATTGACCACAACAAAAACCTGATAGCAAGTATTACTTAATTTTCTTTCTGATTGCTTCTAAGCCGTCATGAACCTGTGCATCGTTTGGAAAGTGTTTTTTTGCATTTATAAAAGCTTGATAAGACGCTTCGAATTCAGAATTAAAATTTAAGCACCAAGCTAAATTTAGATGTGATTCTAGATTTTGTGGTTCGAGAGAAAGCACCTTTTGAAAACTCTTAATTGCTAGGGGATAATCTTTTAAATCAATCTTATATAACAATCCTTTTTCGAAATGAACAGCCACATTGTCAATATCAAACTCCAACGCTTTATTAAGGTGATGTATGCTTTGTTCTAAGTATACGTGATCTGAGAGAAAATGGAAAAGCAGTCTGTTGGTCTTTGCAATATGGTAGTGTTTGGCAAGTGAATCTGTTTCGTGATCTTCGAAGTTGCGAATGGCTGCCTGTAAATCTGTTTTTCTCTTACTATATGGTGAATGCTTTAGGTAATGACAAGTATTGCGTTGATCGTAATAATCAAAAACAACAGGTTCTAGGTTTATAGCCGTATCTAAGTCTTTTATTGCGTCAGAATAATTGCTTCTCATTTTTTTCGATATCGCGCGATGGTAATAATAAGACGAGACGGAAGGATCTAGAGTAATGGCCTGATCGTAATAACTAATTGCATTTTTAAGGGAATCAGGTTGATGATAATTTCTTTTTGCACTGTAAAAACCCTTTCTAAAAAATGCTGTTGGAAGATAAGCATTCAATTCAGTTAACCTTGTATAATCGGCCTCAGCTTCGCTATCATGGTTAAGTTGCACGTGGCATTCCGCTCGTTTAAATAAAACATCTAGATTGTCGGATTCGTTTTTTAATACTCTATCAAAATCAACTATTGCTCTTTCATATTTACCACTTGAAAGCAATAAATCGCCTCTTAGTGTTAAAGCTCGTGAATATTCAGGATCAAGCGCAATAGCCGAGTCTAAATCATTTATAGGGCATTCACAGCAATCAGGATTGGAAGATTGGCATATAGTTTTAGCTCTATAATAATAAGCTTTAGCCGTAGGCCTGAGGGTAATACTTTTGGTGAAATCTGGTATTGCCTGTTCCTTACGTCCCCGGTGATAATTAGCAAGTCCACGTCTTAGATAAATTTCTGGAATGCTTTTAAGATTGCTAGTTACCTGATTGCAGTCTTCAATCGATTTTTCAAACTCAATATTTTCGTAATAGAGTTCACTTCTAAATACATAAGCTTTGAAATAAAAACTATCTATAGCTATGGCTTGATTTAGTGTTGAGATAGCGGTATTTACATAATTATTTGAAAATTGTTTTTCGGCAAGGGTGTATAAAGAGTCATAAGCTCTTATTTTAAGTTCGATCTGTTTTTTAACTTTTCCTAATTCGGTCAATTTTCTTGGAACTTTGATCTCTTTTTTTGATGATGAGATTTCATATGCCTTGTGTATGCTGCCCATCTCTTGATAACTTCGTAGTCGATAGTAGTTAATCTTTGGGTTTTTTGATATATAGCGCGAGTCTAATTTATTCAACAAGTCAATGGTTTTTGGGTAGGATTTTTCAGAAAAATGCTTTTGAGCCTCTTTGAATACCTTTCTATTCTTTTGTCCATTTTGAGATATTGATTGGAATGAAACACTTATTAGTAGAATGATAATGAGTCTTTTCATAGGAAACGGTTTGTCTTCAGGATCTTTGATTGCCAAATTTAAATTCCTGAATTTTCTAAAGAATTTTGATTTTGTTTTTAAAATTTGGAATAAGTCACGAATGTACTAAAATTCTTCTGTCGTTAAAAAATAAGCCTGCTCTTGATGCTACTATTCGGCGACTTCAGAAGTAGTATCCAATCCAGTAAGTTCCAATAAAAATATTTCAGAATTGACTCTAAAAGAATGAATTTTAATTTTTTAAAGTGGAAAACTGTTTTCTGTTCTTTTGGATCCTTGATTAAAAGTTGTAGTCATTTTTACACAAGACATTTGTTTTTCATATTTATGAAAGGAACAGATGGAATTATATGGAACTTTAAATGTCTTAAAGGAATTTTCCTTTGAAATTACAGGAATGAAACTAATTCAATAACTTGGATATTTCCAAAAAAGGAAAAGCTAGTAAGTAAAAAAGCCTCAATATTTCTGTCAAGACTTTCTTCTGTACTATAGGCGGCCTCGAAGTATCGGGGGAACCCGCACTATAGTATTTTTTTAGTTTATGGGTATTAAAAAAGCCTCAACAATTAAGTTAAGGCTTTCTTCTGTACTCGAGGCGGGACTTGAACCCGCACGTCTTGCGACATTGGATTTTGAATCCAACGTGTCTACCGATTCCACCACTCGAGCTTATTCAGTATTCCTATTTTGAATCGAGTGTGGCTACCTCCCGATAACTATCGGGACCTCCACTCGAGCAAATGGGACGGCAAAAATAAACAAATATTTGTAATTTATTCAAAAATTCTAAAAGGTATTTTATTTAATTTTTTAGCCCTATCTCTTAGGTTTTTTTAGTCTAGATAAAATTGATTTCTTGGGTTTGATTAAAGTTGATTTTTGGAATTCACTACCGATTAATTTTTACCTTTACAGCCTAATCAAAAACATACACCATGCCAACCATTGCTCCGGACCCGAAAATTTTTGCCTGTAAACAAAGTGAAGCGCTCGCCACTGATATAGCGAAAGCCTATGGAATACCTTTAGGGAAAGTAATTACATCTCATTACAGCGATGGCGAATTTCAGCCTTCTTTTGAAGAGTCTGTTCGTGGGGCTCGTGTTTTTTTGATTGGCTCAACATTTCCTAATAGCGACCATTTAATGGAGCTTTTGTTAATGATTGATGCTGCAAAACGTTCTTCTGCACGCCATATCACAGCAGTATTGCCTTATTTTGGGTGGGCGCGACAAGATAGAAAAGATAAGCCTCGTGTTCCCATTGCAGCCAAATTAGTAGCTAAAATGCTCGAAACTGCCGGGGCGACGCGGATAATCACTATGGATCTTCACGCAGATCAAATACAAGGTTTCTTTGAAAAACCAGTGGATCACCTTTTTGGTTCTACAATATTTCTTCCATATGTAAAGAGTCTAAAACTTGATAACCTTACAATTGCTTCACCAGATATGGGTGGATCTAAGCGTGCTTATGCGTATTCAAAATTTTTAGAAAGCGATGTGGTAATCTGTTATAAGCAACGTGAAAAAGCGAATGTAATTTCATATATGGAATTGATTGGTGATGTAAAAGGGAAAAATGTGGTCTTGGTTGATGATATGGTCGATACTGCTGGAACCCTTACAACAGCTGCAGACTTAATGATGGAACGCGGCGCATTGAGCGTTCGAGCAGTCTGTACGCACCCACTACTTTCTGGAGATGCATATGAGAAAATTGAAAAATCGCAAATGGTAGAATTGATAGTTTCTGATACCATTCCAACAAAACCACATAAAAAAATTAGAGTAATCAGTTGTGCAGACTTATTTGCCGAGGTTATGTTAAGCGTAAATGCAAACAAATCAATCAGTAGTAAATTCCTTATGTAGTTTCGACATAATTTCAATATATCCCGATAGTTATCGGGATGGGATTTCTCAGCTACTTGTCTTTCTTTGGAATGGGCATCTTTTGCTTTGTTTCAAAAAAATATAAATCATAAATCGTTTATCCAAAATATAATCTATCTTTGCACTCCCTAAAAAACAACATTTTAGGGAGTTTTTTATTAATATATAATTTTATAGAAAAATGAAATCTATTACAATCAAAGGATCAAAAAGAGAAAGCGTGGGCAAGAAGGCAACGAAAGCCCTACGTAATGCTGGAATGGTACCTTGCGTAGTTTACGGAGGGGATGATACACTAAGTTTTCAAGCAGAAGAAATTGCATTTAAAAACTTAATCTACACTCCAGACGTACACACAGTTGTAATCGATCTAGGTGGTACAACTGTTAATGCTGTACTTCAAGATATCCAATTTCACCCAGTGACTGACCGTATTCTTCACATCGATTTTTACCAAATTTTTGATGACAAAGAAGTTTCTATGGAAATTCCAGTTCGTACTACAGGAAACGCGCGTGGCGTTCGTAATGGTGGTACTTTGCGTATTGTTACACGTCACCTTCGAGTAAAAGCCTTGCCAGAAAATCTTCCAGATTTTATTGAGGCCGACATTACCGAAATGAAAATTGGTAGCAAAATGTACACTAAGTCTGTTGAAACAGATGATTATATAATCATGCACCCAGAGAACACTGTTATCTGTCAAGTTAGAACTTCACGTGTTGCTGTTGCAGACGAGATTGACGAAGAAGATGAAACAGCTGAAGGTGTAGAAGGAGAAGAAGCTGCTGCTGAAGGTGAGGAAACTACCGAAGGTACTGCTGAAGCATAACCTTTTCTTTTTAAAGATAAATGAGAAGCATCCTGTTAAATCAGGGTGCTTTTTTTATTTTTACCAAAAAATATAGAAAACAGTTAAACGCCGAGGTCTAGGCTATTTGGCCAAAAGATATAGGGCATAGAAGATTTCAAAATATGTTTTCAATTTTCAAAAAACTTTTTTCAACAAAGACTGAGCATTTAATAACCGAAGAAGACTCCATGAAAAAATTTCTTATAGTTGGCCTAGGAAATATTGGCCCTAAATATGCAAATACACGTCACAACATTGGTTTTAAAGTACTCGATTTTTATGCAGAAAAAAATTCACTGACTTGGGAAACGGTCAAATTGGGTGATATTACTTCACATAAAGTAAAAGGAAGAACGTTTATTTTTCTAAAACCAAGTACGTTTATGAACTTAAGCGGAAAAGCCGTAAATTATTGGCTTGATAAAGAGAAAATTCCTTTGGAAAATATGCTTGTTGTAACGGACGATCTAAACCTAGCTTTTGGCACCATTCGTATTAAAACGAAAGGAAGTGATGGTGGTCACAATGGTTTAAAAGACATTCAGAATACTCTCCAAACTACAAATTACAACCGTTTTCGCTTTGGAATAAGTGACGCTTTTTCAAAAGGAAGACAGATAGATTACGTTTTGGGTGAATGGGAAGCAGATGAAGAAAAGCAACTGCCCGAACGCCTAGAGTTGAGCTGCAATATCATAGAATCTTTTGCTCTTGCTGGAATGAACATTACAATGAACACCTTTAACGGAAAATAATTTTGAAGACGTATTCCTCGGCCTCTGCTTATAAAAATGACCGCCAAAGTGTGGTTACTATCGGTACTTTTGATGGAGTGCATCTAGGTCATAAAGCTATTCTAAAACGCTTGGTAGAAACGGCCAAAAAAGAAGATTTAGACTCTGTAGTGCTTACATTTTTTCCGCATCCTAGAATGGTGCTTCAGCAAAATAGCGACATAAAACTTTTAAACACCATACACGAAAGAACGGAACTACTTGAAGAAACGGGACTTGATAATCTTGTGATTCATCCGTTTACGCACGCTTTTTCACGAATGACGGCTTTGCAGTATGTACGGGACATCTTGGTAAATAGTCTAAAAGCAAAAAAAATAATCATCGGTTACGACCATCGTTTTGGAAGAAATAGAACTGCCAATATCGACGACTTAAAGGAATTCGGTAAAACTTATGATTTTGAAGTTGAAGAAATCTCTGCCAAGGAATTAGATGATGTAGCCATCAGTTCTACTAAGGTTCGGAAAGCATTAGAGACGGGAGACGTTGAAACCGCAAACAATTTCCTGGGATATAATTTTATGATTACTGGGGAAGTGGTCAAAGGAAAAGCAATTGGTCGTACGATGAATTATCCCACAGCAAACTTAAAGCTGAAAGAAGAATACAAGCTCGTGCCTAAGAAGGGTGTCTATATTGTTAAATCAAGTATTGATAATAAAAATTACTTCGGAATAACGAGTATTGGCTCTAATCCAACCGTAGGAGGAACAGAAAGAACCATTGAGACGCATTTCTTGGATTTTAATGAAGATTTATACGGAGAGGAAATAACGATTGAATTTGTGAAATTCATTCGAGATGAAGCGTATTTCGAGTCTATTGAAATACTACGTCAGGAAATAGAAAAGGATGAGAATTTCGCAAAACAGTTTATTAAGGAAAGTGAATAAATTTCTATTTAAACAGATAGACAATAGTGGACTTGTTCTTTTTAGGGCGGTCTTTGGCTTTTTGATTTCTGCCGAAGTAATTGGTGCGATTTTCACAGGCTGGGTGCGCCGCACTTTGGTAGAGCCACCATTCACATTCAACTTTATAGGCTTCGATTTTCTACAATATCTACAAGGTGATTTAATGTATTACTATTTTGCAGTGATGGGTATTTTCGGCATTTTCGTGATGTTGGGTTATAAATATCGCTTTAGCATGTTCGCCTTTGCACTTATGTGGACTTGCGTATACTTAATGCAGAAGTCCAACTACAACAACCATTATTATTTAATGATGCTCCTGTGTTGGATAATGGCTTTTCTACCAGCCAATCGTTGGTTTTCTTTAGACGCTAAAATAAATCCCGAAATAAAAAGCCCCGCTATGCCGCGTTGGGTCCTGTTAATACTGATCCTACAAGTTTGGTTAGTTTACACTTTCGCATCTGTCGCTAAGTTTTATCCAGACTGGCTCGATGCTTCAATGGCTGGACTATTGATGAGTGGAAAAAGTGATTATTGGCTAATTGGTAATGTTTTACAAGAAAATTGGGTACACTGGACGATCGCCTACACTGGGATTTTATTCGATCTACTCATCGTACCGTTGATGCTATGGAAACGCACGCGAATGTTGGGTTTTGTCATCTCAGTATTCTTCCATCTCTTTAATTCTATCATTTTCCAAATTGGGATATTTCCATATATGTCCATTGCTTTCGCCTTGTTTTTCTTTTCTGCGGAAACTTTACAGAAACGTTTTCTTCCGAAGAAAGAATTATACACTGGTGACGAAGTGATTGTTCCCAAACATAAAAATTTGATTGTTGGTGTATTTTCAATCTACTTTCTATTTCAGATTGGTCTTCCGTTACGACATTGGTTTTTTAAAGATGATGTGCTTTGGACCGAAGAAGGCCACCGTCTTAGTTGGCGAATGATGCTGCGTTCAAAAGGCGGAACATTAAAGGTGTATGTAGCCGATAAAAACGGTGGAGAAAAGGAACGTTATAATTACGAAGAACTGCTTGGAATAAAGCAACAATCTTCTGTGACCACAAAGCCCGATGTTATGTGGCAACTCGCTCAGAAAATAAAGCAAGTTGAAGCGAATAAAGGGAGAGATGTTTCAGTTTATATGGAAGCTAAAGTGCGTGCTAATTATGGAAATTACTACCCATTTACTGATCCAAATGTAGATTTAGCAGCTGAAAAATGGCATCCATTTAAACATAGTGAATGGATTTTGCCTTCGCCGAAGGATTATACCAAGAATAATAGATAAGCTCAGCTCTTTTTCAGATATCGATAATTAATTAAAAAATGGCTCTAAAGCACTTGAAAACCTTTGGGGTCTTGTGTAACTTAGCGCTTTTAAATATAAGTATATGCTACAAGTAACCGACATTCGTGAAAACAAAGAAAAATACGTAAAAGCTCTTGCCAAACGTGGTATTGATGCTGCTTCCACTTTGGAAGAAGTTTTAAAAGTAGATGAAGAACGCCGAAGTACACAAGCGCAGCTGGATGAGGTTTTGGCCCAAAGTAATACATATTCAAAAGAAATCGGGAAACTTTTTCAAAGTGGTGAAGCTCAAAAAGCAAATGAACTGAAAGAGAAAACAGTTGAATTGAAGGAATCTTCAAAACAATTGAATGAAAAGATGACGAATGCTGCTGAAAAGCTTCAGCAGTTGCTTTACACGCTTCCCAATATTCCAAATGATTTGGTGCCAGCTGGAACTGATGAAAATGACAACGAAGAAATTTTTAATGAAGGTGAAGTTCCAAAACTAGTTGACGGAGCATTGCCCCATTGGGAGCTCGCAAAAAAGTATGATTTAATCGATTTCGAACTCGGGGTAAAAATAACTGGTGCCGGTTTCCCTGTTTACAAAGGAAAAGGAGCTCGTTTGCAGCGAGCAATGATCGCATACTTTCTAGATAAAAATACAACCGCAGGTTATACTGAATTTCAGGTACCACTTATGGTAAATGAAGCTTCAGGATATGGAACTGGACAATTGCCAGACAAAGAAGGGCAAATGTATCACATGGCTGTTGACGATCTTTATATGATTCCAACTGCTGAGGTTCCTATAACCAATATGTTCCGTGGTAATTTATTAAACAATTCTGATTTGCCTATCACTTGCACCGGCTATACACCTTGTTTCCGAAGAGAAGCGGGTAGTTACGGCGCGCACGTTCGCGGATTGAACCGTTTGCATCAATTTGATAAAGTTGAACTGGTTCGTATTGAACATCCTGATAATTCGCATGATGCTTTAGATGGAATGGTGGAGCATGTTAAGGATATTCTTCGTGAGCTGAAATTGCCATACAGAATCCTTCGTCTTTGTGGTGGAGATTTAGGTTTCACTTCTGCGTTAACTTATGACTTTGAAGTGTTTTCAACCGCACAGGATCGTTGGTTGGAGATTTCTTCAGTTTCAAATTTCGAAACTTTTCAAGCCAATCGTCTAAAGTTGCGTTTTAAAGATACAGATGGAAAGAACAAGCTTGTTCATACACTTAATGGAAGTGCCTTGGCATTGCCGCGTGTTCTGGCTGGAATTCTTGAAAACTACCAAACAGAAAATGGAATTAAAATTCCAGAGGTTTTGGTTCCATATTGTGGATTTGATTTCATAGACTAAGAATTTTATAACCACTGAAACAAGAATATTAAAATGTAGGCGCGCGATTAATCACGCGCCTACATTTTTTGTAATAATGACATATGTAAAAATAAAACCCCAAAGATCTCGAAGACCTTTGGGGTTTGTTATTAAAATCGGTTTTTAAGGAAAACCTAACAGGTTTCTGAGACCTGTTAGACTTATTGATATTACACTTTTTTATAGCTAGTATGATACTCTTCCATTAAGTTCATCAAGGCCTTTATCAAGTCTTTGGTTTCAAGTAATAAGCTGAAATACAAAGTGGTGTTTTTTGGACTCGATTCTTCTGTTCTTGTTCTGGCAATTTGCTTCTCAATTTTGTTTGAAAGAATAGTAAAGACCTCCTCTTTTTTAGCAAGTACATCGCCAATTCGCTCAAATTCCTTTTTGTCGAAAATGTCTTCAATTTCATTTAAGACGTCTTCTAAAAGTCTATCTATTTCTTGTAGATCTTTTATTTGGTTAAAACGAAGTGCTTTGTGGTTGTTATTTATATGTTTATAGCTGGCTTTTGAAATGAATTCCAAAGACTGCACCACATCTGTCAAGTACCCAAGAATAATAATATAAAAGTTACTACCTCGAACACTAGTATCATCTAGGTTTTTGATGAAATAGAAGAGATTGTCACGTAGTTCATCAACTTCATCAGATAATTTTTTCACACCTTTTTTGCTCTTCTTAAGTTTTTTGGTGTCCTGTTTTGCAAGTCCGCGGAGCATATCAGTATAAATTTTGTTTGAGCGAGAAACCACGTTACTAATGTTTTCCGCACTTTCCTGAATGATTCCTTGAACAGTTTTACTTTCGGTTTTCTTTAAGCCTGTTTTATTCGATTTCAGCTTTACCTTGCTTTTATGCGAAAGATAGTTTCGGACTAACAAAAGAATGGCAAGCAATAGAAGAACTGCAATCATGGCACCTCTTCCTATGTAAATTAAATAAGCTAGCGTTCCTGCTGCTACAAAAGCTACAAAGGCGGTAAAGAACCATCCGGCTATTACGTTCAAAACTCCTGCAACGCGGTAAACGGCACTTTCACGACCCCAAGCACGATCTGCCAAGGAAGTACCCATCGCTACCATAAATGTTACATAAGTAGTTGAAAGCGGAAGCTTCATTGATGTTGCATAGGCAATTAATATACCCGCTACCACAAGGTTTATTGATGCACGAATCATATCAAACGCAGGCATCTCATAGGTTTTGTGTTTTGGTAAATCAATAACTGGCTTTTCAAAACGTTTATCTATTTTCTGCTGAAGCGTTTTGGGAATAAGTTGATCGAACACCAAAGCTGCTTGTGTGCTGGATTTTACCAAAAATCTTGAAAAGATATTCGGATTGAATTTTTCGTGTCCCTCACCTTGACGTGCTAAATCTATCTCGGTATCAGAAACGGTTCTGGCCTTTTTGGAAAACCACAAAGTAAGCACCATAATGGCTCCGGCAACAAAGAGTAAAAGCGGTTCGGCAGGAACTGCAGCTTCAAGGCTAATCATGGGGTATTCTGATGCTAGAACTCCAGATGCTGACCAGTCCATATAACTGTGGTAAGCTGCCATTGGTACACCAATAAAGTTCACTAAATCGTTTCCTGCAAAAGCTAGTGCAAGACTGAAACTTCCAACTGCAATCACAACTATCAAGATACTTTTCTTGAAAACCGACATAAATAATTGGGAAAAGAGCGTCCAAACAACAAAACTGATTGCTACTATTAAAATGGTGTTGCTTTCAACTATACCTTTAAAACTTCCGTAGAATGGAGTGCCTTTTAAACCTTTCATGAAAATGAAATAACTAATTGCCGTCAGTGCCAAACCTCCAAAAATGGCACCGAAATATTTCATTTTTTGTTCAATATGAAAGGTGAAAATCAGTCGGGATATATATTGAACTATCGCCCCAACGGTAAAGGCTATTACTACAGATAAGATAATACCAATAATGATTTCGACGGCTTTCTCTGTGTTAATATACTTAGAGAGCGCTGATATTGTTTCTGCATCATTATTACCTATTTTGATAAGCGCCATAACAACCGCTGCACCCAATAATTCAAATACAATGGATACAGTGGTAGAGGTAGGTAAACCAATAGTGTTGAAGAAATCTAGCAGTAAAATATCTGTTATCATTACTGCCATGAAAATGATCATTATTTCATCGAAGAAGAATTCGCTAGGAACAAAAATCCCCTTTCGTGCCACTTCCATCATTCCACTAGAAAAGACGGCGCCAATAAAGATTCCCAAACTCGCAATTATCAAAATTCCTTTAAATGGAATTGCCTTTGAGCCAATGGCAGAGTTAAGAAAGTTCACGGCATCGTTGCTAACGCCCACGACCAAATCTGCTACGGCCAAAGCCACTAGCGCAACTATCATTAATAAGTAAATATTATCCATTTGTACTTAATATTAAGTTATTGCAAATTTCTTTTATAAAATAAAACTGATTGTTACCAAATTGTTAACTATGATATTTAAAAGTCAATTTGTAATCTTCCTTGTATAATATTGGCATTCCCTTGGTCCTCAATGTTTACCCAAACATGATTTATCATTAATCGCGTTACAGAATTCAAATACCAGTTTAAGCCTAAAGTAATATCACTTTGCTTTCCGCCCAGAATGTTTTTATCTGTTAAATCGGTATTTGAATAACGAAGGGCTATTTCCCAGGCACCTGCTCCGTTATTTTTTCCACCGAAATTACTTTTGGGCTTTACACGACCAAAACCACTATAAGAGCTTTTGTAATTCTTACTTTCACCCGTAATGAAATAGCTCATTTCACCATAGTAATTTGAAAAATTAAAAGTGTTGGCAGAAGTATTTACAGAAGCGTTTAGATATTCTCCCTGAAACGCAAAGGCACCGTTGATGTAGGCTGTTTCAAAATTGATCAGATTAATATCGTCAACGCTCTTTAAAGTTCCAGTGCTAATATATTTGGGAGCCAGATGAGAACCCGGCCTTGCCGAAACTTTATATTCCTTACTTTCAGGTTTCCGATAACTATACCCTACGCCTAAGTGTAAAAGCTGTTTTTTATCAGTATCTTTTAGTGCTAAACCCGTAAGTCTTCCAGTAACAACATAGCCATCATCCGCAAAAACATCATCACTGTTATTATTAGCATTTCGGAAAGTACTGAGCTGAGCTGATAGCCGATCGTTTAAAAAGTCATTGTACAAAAGGATTCCATTATTGCGAGTTTGAACAAATGCCGCGTTTTGGGCGACTTCCATAAAAGTGGTGTATTTGCTGCTATTTAATGCGGAAAGTCGGAAGGGTTCCTTAATGTGTCCTATACGTATATTTCCAATTGCAGGTAAATTGCTGAATCCGATGTAAACTGTTTTTAATTCAACCTTATTTCCGGAAAAATCTGCTTCAAACTTAAAATGTGTGTTTTCATAAATATCACCACCGAAAAACAAACGTGCACGTCTAATTTCAGTTCCGCTTTTTGAAATCAATGGCCCAAAATTTTCTGTGAGCGCATCGTCCTGAAAAAAATAGGCGTGATCCACCATGATGCGCCCGCCAAATTTTAAAGCGAATTGATTGTCTTGGCTTGTAAGTTTAAAACCATTGTCCCATTTTAAAGAAAAGGGATTCTTTGGATCCTCTTGGGAAAACACGGTCGAACAGAAAAGCAACAAGACACTAAATAGTAAGCACTTGCGTAACATTAAAAATCGATTTTTAGTTTTTGTCGCTGTAAAGAACCGATTTTAATGTTATGTGAATGTTAAGCGGAGCAAATAAATTTAAATCTTAACAAAAAAAGGCTTCATCGTTAAATGAAGCCCCGGTTTAAAATCTAGTCGACAAAAACTAAACGATTTTAAATTCGCTTTAAAAGCTGAACCAAAGAAACGAATAAGATGTTTATTCATTGTAAATATCCTATTACCAAATCGTTATATTGAAGGACCTTTTAAGTGTTCTTTAATGTGAAAGCAGAAGCTGAGTTTTAAAACATGAAAAAACCCAGTCTCCAACGAAAACCGGGTTTTAACTTTTGCTAATTCAATAATCTATTCAAAAACGTATCCTGTCCAGTTAAAAAGATCTTGGCTAACAGTTGGAACTAAACCATCTGTCACGTTAATTGTGGCATCTGCAGTAGTTTTTATATCAGATATATCAAGTCCTGAAGAAGCATTACCAACGACTGAAATATTCAAAGAATTTCCTTTTGCATCACCTTTACTATCTTGCAGATCAATAAAATCTGAAGCTTTTGCATCTTCGTTCGCAAATGCTACGTAGGCATTGGTTAGTGTAAGGCCACTTCCGCGACGTACTTTTATCATATCTGCCATTTCAATGATAGATCCATTTATCAAAACCAAACCGTCAATTGTTGGGTTTGATTGTCCAGTGTCTCCTGGCGAATTTCCGTCAAGGTTTCCATCGCCTTCCAAACCACGCGGATCTTCAGTAATTGATGTAAAACTAGATTCGCGCAATCCATAAAGATTGGTAGCAGTTCCATTCCAACCTTGGGTCCAATCAAACATATCGTCTTTAATGTTTACAGCCATTAGGTTTTTTACGTTTACGGTACCGCCAAACCACTCAAAAGCATCATCATCACAATAAAATACGGCTATGTTTTCAACGAGTGTTTCGTTCCCAACTCCGTAAAAAGTAACTCCGTTGAATTCTTTATCACCGTTTATTCGGGCACCAGTGTACGAAGCTTCAACATATTTCATTACTCCAGAATTATCGTTTATATCTGTTCCACCATAAGTTAAATCTACAACTTCGGTAGTAGCAGTTCCGCCACCGCTTAGTGGGGCTTTCCCAATTAAAAGAATTCCTCCCCAGTCTCCAGAGCGTGGGTTTGAAGCGTTTGATGTAAATCTAATAGGAGCTGTAGCAGTTCCTTCCGCATTAATTTTGGCACCCTGCTCAACCACTAAATATACATTGGTTCCACCAGCAACAGCTTTTATTGTAGTTCCTGGCTCTATACTTAAAGTTGCACCAGCTTTCACGCTCAATGGTCCGCTTAAAATCCAAACAGTATCGTTGGTAAGAACTACATCTGCGGTAACATTTCCTTTAAGATCTAATGCATCCAAATCTGGATCGTCTTGAGAAGCAATAATTCCATCTTTTTCAGCTTGTGTGGTACAAGGTTCACACGAACCACCACAGTCTATCCCGGTTTCAGTTCCATTTTGAATTCCGTCATTACAAGTAGCAGCAACTGGGTCGCTACTATCATCTTTACTGCAACTACTAATTATTAAGGCTGCGATTACAAAGCTTGATAAAAATAATTTTTTCATGTTTTTAATTTTTGGTTTTAAAGTTTGATACAAAGAAACACTTGTGTTGTTTCCTTAGGTTTAGGTTAATATTATGCTTGAGTTAATTGTTTTTTAGAATGAATAAGTCACGCCTGCACTAAAAGTCACACCTCTTTTATAAGTTTCCACGGGAACTTCCTGTCCGTTAGGCAATGTGGCATTTGGCACTCCAATGTTATTTACTTCCTGTGTCAATTTATACTCTGGATCTAATATGTTCTTAATGTTAAGTTTGATTCCGAAGTTTTTATTGATGGTAATTTTGTTGATGAAATCTAAAGTTGGAATAGCGGAAAGCATAATATTATTCTTCCCAGATCCTGGATTTGCGTCGTCGCCACCAGTTCCGAGGGAGTAAATGCTCTTACTGTTGTAATTAAAAACTACTGAGCTCGTAATTGCAAAATTTTTATTTTTTATATTCAGCGTTAAATCTGAACCTAAAATGAAAGGCGAAGAACCTTCTAATTCATCTTCCTTATTGGTGAAACGGACAGTAAGATTGTCTGTTGGAACGTCTTCTAATTTTTGATTTGAGTATAAGTAGGAAGCATTCAAGCCGAAAGTCAAACTTTTTTCAGAACCTGCATCATTTGAAAGTTTCAGAATATCTTTTCGCAATTCGAGTTCAACTCCTGCAATATTGGCGTCGCCGGTGTTTACATAGGAAAGTTCACCCGCAGCAGAATTCACCTCAATACGGTTAATCGCATTTCTAATGTTTTTGTAGAAACCCGTAACTGCAATAATTTCGCTTCGGCTGAAATAGTATTCATATTTTAAATCGAGGTTATAATTGTCTGCCGTTAATAAATCTGGATTTCCAAAACTGTTGAAACTTATGTCTTCATAAAGAAACGGTGCTACTTCTTTAAACTGGGGTAGCGTGTAAGTCTTGCTTCCTGACAAACGGATAATACTGTTTTCAGTGAAATTATATTTCAAATTAAAACTTGGCAGCAAAAAATTTTCGTCAATTAATGAAGGATCGGTATTTGGATCATTAGTAGTTGCAAGGTTGGTATCAAAATTCACTTCTTGCTTTACTTTTTCGTAACGAAGTCCAATGTTTGCTGAAAAGCTTTCAGAAAAATCATAGCTTATTTCTCCTAAACCTGAGTGAATCGTTCTCTTTCCATCATAAGAAAATGGAATAAAGGGATCATTTCCATCGCGACCATCCCCGCGATTGGTTGTCAACCTAAAAATTCCATCATTTAAAGATTGCTGGTTGAAAAGTGAAGTGTCTGGATTTTCAATATCAACAACGGCTGGACTGTCAAAAATGTAATTAATTTGAGTGTAATTGAAATTTCTGTCGGTATCTCTATAATTATAACCCAAACGGATTCGGCTGTTTTTGCTGTATTCGTTTTTATCTTTTAAAGCGTAATCCAAATAAAGCTTTGCGGCCAGATCATTTTCTTCAAGATTGGAGTAGAAACGATTATTTAGTGCACTACCTGAAGCGGCTCGCGCAACATCAGTATTTACATCTATTACGTAAGTATTTGTTCTTCGATCTGGCTCGAATCCGCGGATGGTATTATATGAGGCGCCTGCTTCCAAGCTCAGTTTTTCTGAAATAGTAAGCGAAGTTAAAAGTTGGTTTACAAAAAGATTATTTTCGTTTTCCTGCTGTCTTTTTATAAAAGCACGAACTGGGTTTTCAGGTTCGTCATTTTCTGTAAGACCGGATTTTAACCCGTAATAATCAGCAATACTTTGACTGTTGCTTTTGATGAACATACTGTTTACCGCAATGTAATCGCCTTCCTGAAAACGAAATTTCACATTTGCCATCGCCAGTTTTGATACCTTGTAGTTGTATTCCGTTTTTTGAAACTCTTGGTTATATCCACCAGCGGCGTTTATTCTGTCTGCAGTTCCATCGCGATATTCATATTTATTATCAAAATTTCCAACGAAGAAAAGGCTTAAACGATTCTTCCCAATATCAAAACGCTTCCCGCCAGAAAGGGAATAACTGGAATTGAGTTGTGCATTTTGAGTGTTTGGTTTAAAGTTGTTTTCAAAAGAATAAACTTCTAAGTTTGTTATCGGAACTTCTGTTTTATCAATATTGCCGATGTATTTGGCGTTGTCCATTGTTAAAAACGGTTTTCCAATAGCGCGCGAATTCACTTCCGGCGAAATAGAAAACTGCAAACTTCCAGACCCGCTAAGCTCTTTGCTTACGACATCTATATTGGCTCCAGCCACATCGCCGTAAATTGGCACTCCAAAAGTTTTGTTGATACCAACGCTCTCAATAACATCTGAAGCGAAAAAGTCTAAGGAGATATTTTTGTATTCAGGATCTTCTGAAGGTAGCGGAAGTTCGTTCAAAGTTGTGGAATTGTAACGATCGCCCAATCCACGAACAAATACGTTCTTAGTTCCAGCCTGTTTTTTAATTCCTGTTACCTTAGTTACGGCACCTTCTGCGTCGCCAACTCCTTTTCTGGCGAGGTCATCTGCTCCAATAGATTGTGAAATACCAACCGCTTTTTTCTGTTCTAGCAATAAAGCCACTGCACTTTCCCTACGCGTTGTGGTTTTAATTACTACTTCATCTAAAGCTGCTGCGCTGGCGCCCATCGGCACTTCAATGTTTGTTACTTTATCTGCAATTACTTTAACATCGGAAATTTCAACAGTTTCATACCCTATATAACTGTAAACTACTGTATATGTTCCTGGTTTAATGTTTTCCAAAGAATACAAACCATCAATATCTGAGGTTATCCCTTTTGTGGTGCCTTTCAGAAAAACGTTTGCAAATGGCAGCGGTTCGTTGTTGTATTCGGTGTCTATTAATTGTCCAGCAATAGCCCCCGTTTGGGCTATTGAAATGGAGGTTAAAAAGAAGAATAGTACTTTAATAATTGTTTTCATTTTTGTCGTTTGATTTATTTGCACAAAGGAACCTCCGTAATGTAAAGTCTGTGTTAATTGCGGATTACCATTGGGTCACTAAAGCGTTAGCCAAAGGTTAAGCAACAAGCCAAAAAAATATCCTTGTCTTCACTTTTGAAAATAGTATCTTGCATTCAAAATTTATTACAACTATGATGCAATGGGAACAATTGCTTTCGCTGCGTAAGCACGGAGATAAAAACAAAAGATTACGCGCCGAAGAAAATGAAACTCGGTTGGGTTTTGAAGTGGATTATGATCGTGTTATTTTCTCTTCAGCTTTTAGAAGTTTACAGGATAAAACGCAGGTAATTCCGTTTTCAAAGACTTCGTTTGTTCATACAAGATTAACGCATAGCTTAGAAGTTTCAGTAGTTGGTCGCTCCTTAGGGAGAACAGTGGGAAAGGCAATTCTAAAAAAACATCCACATCTACAAAATGTACACGGATATCAATTCAATGATTTTGGAGCGATTGTCGCTGCTGCTGCTTTGGCACACGATATTGGCAATCCGCCCTTTGGACATAGTGGTGAAAAAGCAATTGGCGATTATTTCCTTAACGGAAATGGCAAGCGTTTTAGAGATATGCTTACCGAAAAAGAATATCAGGATTTGGTAGATTTCGAAGGGAACGCGAATGGTTTTAAAATTTTAACGGAATCTAAAAATGGAGTAGAAGGTGGTCTTCGATTAACTTATGCAACTTTGGGAGCATTTATGAAATACCCTAAGGAGTCACTTCCGAAGAAACCTACAGACCACGTAGCCGACAAGAAATACGGAGTTTTTCAAAGTGACATAGCTTTTTTTAGCCAAGTAATTTCAGAGCTTGGTTTGTTATCCAGAAATAATGGAAATGGGTTCGCGCGTCATCCATTGACATATTTAGTAGAAGCTGCAGATGACATTTGCTATACTATTATCGATTTTGAAGATGGTATTAACCTGGGGTTGATTGAAGAGGAAATAGCGCTGGAGTACTTGATCAACTTGGTGAGGAATACGCTGAAAAAGGATGTTTACTCAAGATTGACAACTTCGCAAAATAGATTGGCTTATCTCCGCTCTTTGGCTATTAATACTTTGATTTCGGAGGCGGCGACTATTTTTATTGAAAACGAGGAGGAAATATTAAAAGGAGCTTTTTCCGAAGCCTTATTAGATAAAAGTCAATACAAAGCGCAAGTAGATGACATTATAAAAATTAGTGTTGAAAAAGTATATCAAAGTTCTGAAGTAATGGAAAAGGAGATTGCTGGCTATAATATATTGACAACATTACTCGAAGCTTTTACAACTGCTTATGAAAATCACAATAACGGAGAAGCACGCCATTATGATAAATTGTTACTGCGAATGTTCGAAAATGATCTTTCGAGCGACCAAACTGTCTATGAATATCTAATGGAATGCTGTAGCTATATCTCCCGACTAACTGATGGAAATGCACTTCAGATTTTTCAGAAGATAAAAGGAGATTTGTAGAAATCACTTTAAAGCTTTTCTTAAATTCATTGGTTTGAGATCTAAGTAAACTTGAAAAACGTTCACTACAATTATGTTTGTAGATAATTTTCAAATTAATAAAGTAAACCTAACGGCTTAAAGTAAAGTCTTTTAAGTTTTGGACTTTACTTTTTGAAATATCTTAATTTAATTTATCTACAAGTTTTATATAATTGTCAAATTTAAAAGACATTAACTTATATCGCAGGATTTATCTTAATGACAGTGATATTTTGTTAGAGAATAATCAAATTATAGGCTGTTTTGAAGGTTGGAATATCATAAGTTGCCTTCAGTTGGAATGTGCTAAAATGTTAAAAGCCAACTTGTAGAGGGTGATATTCTTAATTTTATGATATTTTTATCAATTCTTTAATAAAATATTTTAAATCAGGATTGTTCCTATTAATCTTTCTGATGTTACGTACCCTAAAACTAAATCTTTAAACCTATGAAAAAAATTCTTTACTTATTTATCATTTTTACGGTAAACCTGTCCTTTGCTCAGGATTACAACACGGTGGTAAAAGACTATCTTCAACAAAATCGATCACAGCATTCCTTAAAGCAACAAGATGTTTCTGATGTTTTAATTGCTTCACAGAGTTTCTCTAAAAGCATGCAAGTTCAAAACTTGTATGTAGAACAGTACTATAAAGGTGTTAAGGTGTTTAACTCGGTTTCTCCGTTTGTCATTAAAGATGGTGCGGTGGTAAGTGCAAAGTTATCTTTTGCCAAAAATGTTGCAGCAAAAGTAAATGCTACTTCACCATCTATATCTGCGGTGAATGCTATATCTAAAGCGGCGAGTTCTCTTGGACTTGATAACCCTTCAGGACTTAACTTGATTGAAACTGTTTCAGACAACAGCTATATCTTTTCAAACGGGGATATTTCACTTGAAAATATTCCAGTGGAATTAGTTTACCAAAAAATGGAAGATACAGAAGCCTTAAAACTTGCTTGGGATTTAAGTATTTATCTTAAGGATGGTAGTCATTATTATAGTGTACGTATAGATGCACTTACTGGTGCACTATTGGAAACCAATGACTGGGTTGTTAGCTGTAATTTTGATGATATTGGAGGTTCACATTCTCATGCTAATATGGAAAGTGTGCTTTTTTCAAATAAAAAAGTAGAAAACGCATCGAGAACATTGAGTGACGGTGCTTCATATAGAGTCTTTCCACTACCTTTAATTGCCCCAATTGAAGGCGAAGACGAACTTATTGTAGATCCTTCAGATCCTGTTGCCTCACCTTTTGGATGGCACGATACTGATGGTGCTCCAGGAGCAGAGTATACTGAAACACGTGGTAATAATGTATTAGCACACGAAGATAGAAATGGTAATAACGGAAATGGTGATACTGCTGAAGGTGGTTCTACACTTACTTTTGATTTTCCTTTTGACCTTCCTCGTTCTCCATTAGATTATCAAGAAGGAGCAATTACTAATCTTTTCTATATTAACAATATGATGCATGATATCATGTATCAATATGGTTTTGATGAAGAAGGTGGTAACTTTCAAAAAAACAATTATGACAAAGGTGGTTCTGAAGGTGATTATGTTATTGCAGATGCTCAGGATGGAAGTGGATTGAATAACGCAAATTTTGCGACACCTCCAGATGGTATTTCACCAAGAATGCAAATGTATCTTTGGTCATCTCCAGGAACTGTATTGGCTACATTGCTAACAGTAAATGACGGACCTTTGGCAGGAGTATATTATGCTTATGATTCTAATTTTGCACCTCCAGTTCCAACCACTGGAATTACTGCAGACCTTGTAGTGGTCGAAGATGATAATGGCGATCCTTATGATGCTTGTGGTAACATCACTAATGGCCCTGATTTGGATGGAAAAATTGCAGTTATCCGTAAAGGAGGCTGTGGTTACAACTTTAAAGTGCTTAAGGCACAAGAAGAAGGTGCAGTTGCGGTGATAGTAGTGAAGGATATTTATGGAGATCCTGTTTCTATGAATGGTAGTAGTACAGATATCAATATTCCTGCAATTATGATTTACCAGTCAGATGGAGAGGCTTTTATGACTTCACTTCTTGATGGAGATACAATTAATGCAACTTTGAAAGATGATGGTTCAGGAGATGACCCTTACCGAAGAGATGGCGATCTAGATAATGTTATAATAGCACATGAGTATGGCCATGGAATTTCTACCCGTTTAACGGGTGGTCCTTTTGCTGTAGGCTGTCTTCAAAATGAGGAGCAGATGGGCGAAGGTTGGAGTGATTACTTTGGATTGATGATAACAATGAAGCCTGGCGACACTAGAGATGATGCTCGTGGTGTTGGAGGTTATGTTCTCGGTGAAGGTGTTGGAGGAATAGGAATAAGAACTAAGCCTTATAGCGCTGATTTTGGAATAAATAACTTTACCTATGACAATATTAAAACTCAAGTAGCACCTCACGGTGTTGGTTCTGTATGGACCACAATGCTTTGGGATTTAACTTGGGATCTGATCGATGAATACGGGTATGATCCAGATATCAAAAACGGAACAGGAGGTAACAACATTGCTTTACAACTTGTTATCGACGGGTTGAAACTACAGGTTTGTAGCCCTGGGTTTGTTGATGGTCGTGATGCTATTTTAGAGGCTGATGAGCTTAACAATGGAGGTGAAAACAAATGTCTTATCTGGCATGCTTTTGCTAAACGTGGTCTTGGTCTAAGTGCAGATCAGGGAAACAGAAACAGCAAATCTGACGGAGTAGAAGCATTTGATGTTCCTGAAGATTGTCAATTAGGAGTTTCTGATAATGGAAATGTTGAGAATATCTTTACAGTATATCCAAACCCTTCAAACGGAGAGTTTAGTATTCAATCACGAGTTGATGTTGGTGATGCTACAATAGCAATTTATGATATGAACGGAAGAAAAGTGTTCACTCAACAAGTTGAACTTCATCAGAGAGCAACTATAAACGCTAGCAGTCTTACTACTGGTATTTATGTGATGCAAATTGATGGTGCTGACTATACACAGACAACCAAGTTGATTATCAAATAAGAATAATTAATTTATTGAATTAGAAAAGAGGCTCAATCGAGCCTCTTTTTTATAGATATTTTTGAAGTGTTTTATTTATTTCTTCAGGAGAGATACCTGCAATTTTTTGTAATTCACCAATGGTTCCATGTTCGGGAAATATGTCTGGAATACCTATAATATCAATTTGATTTTTGTAGTGGTTTTTGGAAGCGAAAGAAGTAATTGTAGTTCCTAATCCACCAATAGTAGTGCCGTTTTCAACGGTGATTATTGTGTTGTATTTTTTAAAGATCTGATGAAGGATCTCTTCATCCAAAGGTTTTAGGAAACGCATATCCACACAACCAATTTTATCTTGTTTTTCAGGAGCTAGCATTTCAATTGCACTTAATGTGTTGCTGGCCATTGGTCCAATGGTCAAGACAGCAATCGAAGTCCCTTCCTTTATAATTTCTGCTTTTCCAATTTCGATTTTGCTAAATGGTTTTTGCCAATCGAGCATTCTTCCTCTTCCCCGTGGATAACGGATGAATATCGGTAGATCCAAACCTAATTGGGCGGTAAACATTATATTACGCAGTTCAACTTCATTGCGAGGTGCAAAAATGATGAGGTTTGGAATACAATTTAAATATGCCAAATCAAAGATACCGTGATGGGTTGGGCCGTCTTCTCCTACAATCCCTGCACGATCCAAGCAAAAAATAACAGGTAATTTTTGTAAACATACATCGTGTATTACCTGATCATAAGCACGTTGCAAAAAGGTGGAATAAATAGTGCAAAAAACTGTAAATCCTTGCGTTGCCATACCTGCCGAAAAGGTAACAGCGTGTTGTTCAGCAATACCAACGTCAAAGGCTCTATCTGGAAAGATATCCATCATATATCTCAGTGAGCTCCCCGTAGGCATCGCTGGAGTTATACCGATTATCTTTTCATTCTTTTCTGCAAGTTCAATGATGGTTTTACCAAAGACATCTTGAAATTTAGGAGGTTGTAAAACTGTGCTTTTTGGAGCCAGATTTCCAGTGAGTGCATCAAACATTCCTGGGGCGTGATAAACCACTTGATTCTCTTCAGCCTGTTTTAAGCCTTTTCCTTTTTTTGTAATTATATGAAGCAATTTAGGGCCTTCAATATGTTTTAATCTTTCCAATTCTGAAAATAGAAGGTTTAGATCGTGGCCGTCAATTGGGCCAGAATAATTGAAGTTGAGCGCTTCAAAGATATTATCAGAGTCAACCACCGCATTCGTTTTAACTTTGGTCAAATATTCCTTTAAAGCGCCTACGCTCGGGTCAATTCCTATTGCATTATCATTTAAAACTACCAAGAGGTTGGTATCTGTTACTCCTGCGTGATTCAAGGCTTCAAAAGCGATACCACTGGCGATTGATGCGTCGCCAACTATAGCAATATGTTGTTTTTTTGTTTCGCCTTTTAATTTTGATGCAAGTGCCATTCCCAAAGCTGCTGAGATAGAAGTACTGCTATGGCCAACTCCAAAGGTGTCATACTCACTTTCACTGCGTTTAGGAAAACCACTGATTCCTCCAAGCTGTCTATTGGTGTCGAAAATTTCCTTTCGGCCGGTCAATATCTTATGGCCATATGCTTGATGGCCAACATCCCAAACCAAAATGTCATCGGGCGTATTGAACACGTAATGTAAGGCAATAGTGAGTTCTACCACGCCGAGGCTGGCGCCTAGATGTCCTTGTTTTGTGGCGACTATATTTATAATAAATTCACGAAGTTCCCGCGCTAATTGCGGCAATTTTTCCTGAGGAACCTTTCGTAGATCCTTTGGAAATTTAATGGTGTCTAGAATGCTTTTTGCCATAAAGCAAAGATACGTTATTCGGGATTTGTCGATTTGCTAATTTGGAAAAATGCACATCGGTGCCAACATTATTTGTAATTTTGAACACTGAACACTGAACACTGAACACTGAACACTGAAATGATAAACCCATACGACGACACTTACTTTATGAAACGTGCGCTTCAAGAAGCTGAGGCTGCCTATGAAAAGGGTGAAATACCAATTGGTGCGGTAGTCGTTATCAATAATCAGATAATTGCACGCGCCCACAACCTTACCGAAACGCTTAACGATGTGACAGCACATGCCGAAATGCAAGCAATTACCGCTGCTGCAAATAACTTGGGTGGAAAGTATTTGATTGATTGTACCTTGTATGTGACTATAGAACCCTGCCAGATGTGCGCGGGAGCACTTTTTTGGAGTCAGATATCAAAGATTGTTTATGGAGCAAGAGATGAACAGAGAGGATGTATTGCCTTAAACACAAAATTGCATCCAAAAACAACTATGACAGGAGGGATTCTGGCAGAGGATGCATCGCAACTGCTAAAACGGTTTTTTATCGAAAAAAGAAATTTAAATTAGGTTTGGATACAATTCTGATAAAGAAAATCAGAATCACTCAGCCGCTGAGATTTTTATATTACTGATATAAAAGGTTGTAATCATTGGGCCAATTAGGTAGGCTTAGCCACCTGCAAATAGAACTAAAATAAAAAGCCTTTCAAAAACAAGTAAAAGGCTTTTTAAAATCCGTAAGTATGTTTCTTTTAGTCGTGGATTAAGCGTACTTGGCCTGCAACTGTTCCTTTTCTTCCTTCTTCTTCAACATATTCTACTTTGTCACCTTCATTTAGGGTTTCGCCGTTTAATCCAGTTGCATGTACAAAAATGTCTTGTCCAGTTTCATCGTTGGTGATAAAACCAAAACCTTTTGATTCGTTAAAAAATTTTACTGTTCCTTCCATTTTAAATAAAAAATAAATTAGTATTGAGTATACAAATGTATAATTTTTACAATCCCAAGTGTTAATGAAATCAAAAGATTTCAGAAAACCCCTAACTTCTAAATCTTTTTATCCTTTTGATATTCTTGCATTTTCTCAATATTTTCCCTCGTTAGCATATAATCTTTTACGCTTTTATTTTTCCAACGGTGATAGATAAATAACGGCATTAGTAAGAAGAAACCTACCATAATAGAAAGACCGATTATCAACTTTCCAGTGGCTTCATCGTCTGCTTTTATATAAAATCCAACGCCCAATGCTATGACCACGGAAATAAATAATACTGTAATAATGTATTTCATCTGTATAATAATTAATTTTTAAAGTAAGATAAAATGTTCTAGTTAAAGGTAATGACTGATCGGTTAATTGTCAATACACTTAACATAAGCTTTTTAGACTTTAAACAAAGTGTATCTAACTTCTAGCCAAAAGTCCAACCATAATACTCAAAATAAACACAAACTGCTTCTGTGGTATATGCTTTATCCTCCAGATTAGGAAGCGAACTGATGCGGTTCGTTTTTGTGCGGGCATTGGGTGTTTATCGCTGTTTCTAAATTGGTAAGATCTTGAATATAAATTTGATTTAGAACTTCGGTGTAGTCGTGCTTGTTGTAATAACCAAGATTAAAATTTTCTATAGCCTTGACTATTTCTTTTTTAGCTTCTTCACATTTATTCTCATCAAATAGAATTAGAGCTTTATAATAATTGCCGTCTGCAGATGTGTTTTTGTTATAAAGAATCATTTTATCAAAGTTCTCCATGGCAGCTATGGGACCCTTGTTTTTATAATGAGCAATTCCTCTATATAAGAATGCAGTAGGTTCTGCCCAATCCTCGCCATTCTCTTCCGTTACTTCATCTAGATAACGGTCAAAATATTTAATGGAGTTTCCATAATCGTTCAATCCTAAATAAGCAATACCTCGCCAATAATCAACGCTGTGCCCTTGTGGCGCATCTGTAAAGTTTGGAGTTAAGGTATCTGAAGCGTTAAAATCTGCAATAGCTTTTTCATAATCTCTGAAAAATTGGAGGTAAAGATAACCGCGCCAAGGCACCCAGATTTTTGGGTCGCATTTAGCAGCTTTGTCAAATTTGATTTTCCATTCATCAATCAATCCACGCTTTAAATAGGCTACAGAAAGTTCTCGTAAAGCATCGCAATTGTTGGGGTCCATTGCAACAGCCTCTTCTAATTTTGTCATTATAAAAGGAGCGCCTTGTCCCGCGTGAAAACTTTCTGCATCTTGATAAAGTTCAGCAGAGTGCTGCTTTCTTTCTTCTTCAGACATATTGGAAATGTCTTTGTCACAAGAAATACAAACGGTAGCTAGCAACAGAATACTAAGGCAATATTTCAGTGATTTCTCCATCTTTTAATTTATAAGATACATACATGTAATAATCAACAGGATTATCTTCAATAGTAATTACATTCCAATTTTCTGGTTGTGCAGTTAAGTTTCGTAATTGTGAAACTAAACCTTTTGAAAAATGAGTAGTGTTGAAATTTGAATCTACTTGAATTGTTTCAAACCAGCCGGGATTTCCCTCACATGAAACTAAAAAACGGAAATTTAAATAGCCGGAATCAGTATAGTTTTCATTTTTATAACTGGAGAGTATTACATCTCTGAATTGCTTTTTATTAACTGCATATCCTTTATCTGAGGCACCGTGATGCACGTGGTAGATAGACTCAGCATCGCATAGCTCGTAAACGTCATTTAAGACCGCGGTTTCCTGATTTATATAACCTATGTAATTTGGATATTTATCTTCGTCGACAGGGTATTTATTACTAAAATATAGCCACCCGCCAAAGACTACTAGTAATGCTAAGATGCAAAGACCTAATACTATAAACGTAATAATTTTAAGAATACGCATATACCCTTTTTAATAGTCAAGCCCTCAAAATATTCGAGGTATATGAATAGTTGTGTTTACTTTATTTTTTAGTCAGTGTTACAGCGAGATTTAATTCTTCTAGCTGTTTTGCATCAATAGGTGCAGGAGCATCAATCATTACATCACGACCCGAATTGTTTTTTGGGAAAGCAATAAAGTCACGAATAGTTTCTTGTCCGCCCAGTATTGCAACCAAACGGTCTAATCCAAAAGCGAGTCCGCCGTGTGGAGGAGCGCCGTATTGAAAGGCATCCATCAAAAAGCCAAATTGTGCTTTTGCTTCTTCAGGTGTAAAACCTAAATGATCAAACATCAAAGCTTGGGTTTCTTTATCGTGGATTCTTATAGAACCACCACCAATTTCGTTTCCGTTAAGCACTAAATCGTAAGCGTTTGCTTTTACTTCGCCAGGGTTGGAATCCAAAAGTTCGAGTTGACCAGGTTTTGGAGAGGTGAAAGGATGGTGCATTGCGTGGTAGCGCTCTGTTTCTTCATCCCATTCCAAAAGTGGGAAATCAACAACCCAAAGTGGAGCGAATTCATCGTTTTTTCTTAAACCAAGTTCTTCGGCCAAGTGCATACGCAAAGCACTTAACTGCGTTCTAACTTTATCTTTATTTCCGGAAAGAACACAAACTAAATCACCGGGTTTTGCACCAGTTATTTCTGCCCATTTAGCCAAGTCTTCTTGATTGTAAAATTTATCCACGGATGATTTATAAGTTCCGTCATCGTTACAACGTGAATAAACCATTCCTAATGCGCCAACTTGTGGTCGCTTAATCCACTCGATTAATTTATCAATTTCTTTTCTTGTGAATTTATTTCCACCAGGAACTGCTATTCCTACAACCAATTCCGCTTGGTTAAAAACGTTGAAATCTTTGTGTTGTGTAACTGGATTTAACTCGCCAAATTCCATCCCAAAACGGATATCTGGTTTGTCGTTTCCGTATTTTGCCATTGCTTCGTCGTAGGTCATTCTTGGGAACTCAGAAACTTCAACCCCGTTTATTTCCTTTAGCAAATGTCTGGTCATACCTTCAAAAACGTTCAAGATATCTTCTTGTTCTACAAAAGCCATTTCGCAGTCTATTTGCGTGAATTCTGGCTGACGGTCTGCGCGCAAATCTTCATCACGGAAACATTTTACTATCTGGAAATACTTATCCATTCCGCCAACCATAAGCAATTGCTTAAATGTCTGCGGACTCTGAGGAAGTGCATAAAATTGCCCTTCGTTCATCCTTGAAGGAACCACGAAATCCCGTGCACCTTCAGGAGTTGATTTTATTAAATATGGAGTTTCAACCTCAATAAAGCCTTCACCAGAAAGGTAATTACGCACCGCAATAGCAACTTTATGACGGAAAATAAGGTTTTCACGTACCGGATTTCTACGGATGTCCAAATAGCGATATTTCATTCGCAAATCTTCACCACCGTCGGTTTCGTCTTCTATAGTGAAAGGAGGTGTTAGTGATTTATTTAGAATTTTTAATTCAGAAACCAAGATTTCTACATCACCCGTTGGCATTTTTGGGTTTTTAGACTCGCGTTCTATAACGGTTCCCTTTACCTGAATTACGAATTCTCGACCCAATTTTGAGCACTTATCCATAACTTCTTTGGGAGTTCTTTCCTCGTCAAAGATTAGTTGAGTGATGCCGTAGCGATCACGAAGATCCACCCAAACCATAAAACCTTTATCACGAGTTTTTTGAACCCAACCTGAAAGGGTTACTTCTTTATTGATATTTGCGGCGCGAAGTTGGCCGTTATTGTGCGTTCTGTACATAATATTTCCCGTATTTCGACACCGCTCATTATAAACTGCGGCAGGAATCTTTTTTGTGTTAAACCCTAATTTTAATAAGGCTGCAAATTTAACAAGTTATAAATGAATTGTAGTGGTTTTGAAGGGATTATTATTTGCAGTGAAAGAAACAATGCTTACAAAAAAAGACTTGCAAAGTTTTTGAAACCTTGCAAGTCAATTTAATCATAATAATATTTCTATAACTTAACCTATTCGCTCATTATACATGGCTTGTTTAGCTCTCATTTTTGTCAACTTCTTTAATCTGCGTTTCTTTCTAATTTTGATTTTAGCCCGGTTTACCAAGTAGAACATCACCGGCACCACAATCAAGGTAAGGAAAGTTGCGAAAATTAATCCAAAGATTACTGTCCAAGCCAATGGCCCCCAGAAAATCACGTTATCTCCACCTATATAAACATTCGGGCTGTAATCTGTAAATAAGCCAAAGAAGTCTATGTTAAGCCCAATTGCCAAAGGAATAAGACCTAAAACAGTAGTGATGGCAGTAAGGAGAACAGGGCGTAAACGCGATTTTCCACCAGCCACAATTAGATCAAAATACTGTCTTTTTGTAAGCATTTGATCTTCGTCCATTTGTAGCTCCGCCATTTTTCGATCTATCAGAATTTGGGTGTAATCTATCAAGACAATTGCGTTGTTTACTACAATTCCAGCAAGAGAGATGATCCCCATCATCGTCATAATAATCACAAAATCCATATGGAAGATTACCAATCCTAGGAATACACCTGCCAAACTGAGAACAACCGAAGTTAAAATAATAATAGGTTTGGAAAGTGAGTTAAACTGTGCAACCAAAATTAAAAGAATTCCTCCTAGCGCAAAGAACAAAGCGAGCATTAGGAACTCCATATTGTCTGCTTGTTTTTCTTGCTCTCCAGTAAATGCTAAGCTGATGTCTTTAGGCAAATCATAACTCTTCAATTCGGTTTTAAGATCGTTCACAATTTCAGTAGAGTTGTAGCCACCAATTACGTTTGAGTAAACCGTAATGGTACGTTTCAAGTTTTTTCTTTTAATTGAGCTAAAAGAAGAGGTATTCTTTTTCGAAATCATCGAGGAAATCGGTACTTGTACAATTTTTCCTTGATTATTTCTAAATGTAACTGGCTGATTAAAAAGCACACTTTCATCGTGACGATACTTTTCGGCAAGACGAACATTTATTTCATAATCATCATCACCTTCCTTATATGTTGATGCCTCTTCTCCAAAAATAGCACGTCGCAGAGTTTGCCCTATCTGTCCTGTAGATATACCTAATTGACCAGCCTTTTCGCGATCTACAGTGACATTCATTTCGGGTTTACTCTTGTTAATGTCTATTTTTAATTCTTCTATTCCACTAAAGCCCAATCCTTCAATGTAGGTACGTAAGTTTTCTGCTTCGCGAAGCATCTCTACATAATCCTCTCCGCTCAATTCAATATTTATAGGGTAGCCCACCGGAGGTCCAGCATCATCTTTTTCCACAATAATGGAAGCTCCTGGAAATCCTTTTACTGCATCACGTACTTCTTCTAGAACATCACTACTCTTTACACCGCGGCGCAGTTGATAGTCACGCATGGAAAGTGTTATTTTTCCTTTTTGTGGCATCTCATTACTCTGCCCACCATCAGTTTGAGGGTTTCCAGCACCTTGACCAACCTGCGAAACGGCAGATTCTACCATATAGTTATAGCCGTCGTCATCGTATTTTGCGATGGCATCGTAAATACGTTTTTCTATCTTTTTTGTAAGTGCATCGGTTTTTTCAATATCAGTTCCCTGTGGATATTCTATGTAGGTAATAATCTGGTTCGGCTCATTCTCTGGGAAAAAGAGCACTTTTGGCTGCATTAATCCAACTAAAACGAAAGACAAGATTAAGAGTCCAATCGTTCCGAAGAAAAAGAAATAAGCCTTTTTTCCTCGCAGCGCATATTTCAAGGTCTTCTCGTAGGAATTCTCTAATTTTATAAGAGATTTATATTGAAAATAATTCACAGCTCCAGCCAAAACATATTTATAGAACCAAAGTAATAATGCAGTTAATATTGCCAAGTTTCCAAAACCACGGAATGCGGCGATATCCAACGCAAAACCAGCGATTAAAAGTAAAGCACCTACACCGAGTAAAATCAAACTCCAACGAATGAGTTTCTTTTTTGTCAATGGCTCTTCTTCAGTTTTCATAAATTCTGAAGTAAGCATGGAGTTAATAATAAGTGCCACAAACAGCGAGGACGAGAGTACGACCGAGAGCGTTATAGGAAAGTAAATCATAAACTTACCGATGGTTCCGGGCCAAAGACCAAGCGGAAAAAATGCTGCCAAAGTTGTTGCGGTGGAAGCAATAATAGGCCACGCAATTTCACCCATTCCTTGTTTGGCGGCTTTGCGTGGAGACATGCCTTCACTCATTAAAGTATACACGTTCTCAACCACGACAATACCATTATCCACCAACATACCAAGACCCATTACCAAACCAAACAAAACCATGGTGTTTAGTGTAAAGCCTAAAGCCGAAAGGATTGACAGCGACATCAACATAGAAAGTGGAATAGCAAAACCTACGAAGAGTGCATTTCTAAAACCTAAAAAGAACATCAAGACAATTACTACCAAAATAACCCCAAAGATGATATTGTTTACCAAATCGTTTACTTGGTTCTCAGTTTTTATGGATTGATCGTTTGAAAGACTTATATGAAGACCTTGTGGAAGGTAATCTTCCTGTTCTGCGGCCAACAGCTCCTTAATATCTTGAACAGCCTCAATCATGTTTTTTCCGGCGCGTTTCTTAATATCGAGCATCACCACAGGCTCGCCATATTCACGAGCGTAAGTGGTAGGATCTTTTTCCTGAAATTTTACCGAAGCAATGTCTTTAAGGAATATGATACCGTCGTCTTTTTTGACCACAACGTTTTCAAGTTCCTTTGGGTTTTGAATTTCACCTGTAATTCTGATATTTTTCTGAACACCGTTAGTTATGATGTTTCCACCGGAAATTGTATTGTTTTCACCTTTTATAGCATTTATTATATTGTCAAAGCTTACTTGAGAAGCTGTCATTTTATAAATGTCAACACCTATCTGTACTTCTCTTTCCTCAGCCCCCCGAATGGTGGCCTCTTTAATCTGAGGAAGTAGCTCTATTTTGTCCTGAAGATATTCGGCGTAATCCTTAAGTTTTTGAACAGGATAATCACCAGTTAGGTTAATGTTAAGTATCGGGAATTCTTCCGAAAAATTAAGGTCGAAAGCATTGGGCTCTACTTTAGCACCATTGGTGAGAACAGGCCAAGTAGTTTCGGCTTTTACTTGATCAATTTTATCCTTAACTAACTGCTTAGCTACGGGAATTTCGACTGTTTCTTCAAATTCTACAATGATAATAGAGTAGTCTTGAAGCGTAGTGGAAGTGATTTCCTTTACACCTGCAACGTCTTTAAACTCTTCCTCTAAAGGTTCGGTGATGAATTTTTCAACATCCTCTGCAGAGTTTCCAGGGTTGACGGAACTCACATAGATTTTTGTTTCTATAATTTCAGGGAAAGCCTCTCGCGGCATACTGTAATAAGCGAAAGCACCCAAAAACAGGATGATGGCCATCACTACGTAGACCGTCATTTTATTGTCAATGGCCCAAGATGAAATACTAAATTCTTTGTACGGGTTTTTGCTCATGGTGCAAAGGGTTTCTTATTTTTTTATAGTTACTTTTTGACCGTCGCGAAGGGTTTTGGCACCTTCTATAATAATGGTGTCACCTTTTTTAAGTCCTGATTTCACCTCCGTGCTACTTTCATAGGAAAGACCAGTTTCAAGAATGATGCGTTTGGCAGAACCTATTGAGTCATTTATAGGTTGGTATAAGTAGGCGATAGTTTCACCTGCAGCATTTTCTTGTAATATGTTTTCAGGAATTGTAATTGCATCTTCAGCAGTGTAATCGTTCACTTTTACAGTGGCAATTAAGTTTGGTTTTACTAATCCGTTTTTATTCGGAATCTCAACCTGTATCTCAAAGCTTCTATTATTTGGGTTGATGAAGTTACTAACCTGACGCACGATGCCGGTAAAGTCTTCTCCAATTGAAGTTAATCTAACATTAACCTGAGTTCCTTTTTTTATGTTTTTTAGATAAGTTTCCGGAATGGAGGCTTTTACATACATATGACTCAAGTTTATCAAACGGATAATAGGCGTTTGGCCTGGAGTAACAACTTGTCCGGGATCTGACATAACATCATCTACTACACCACTAAAAGGAGCAGTAATAATAGTTTTGCCAAGCTGTGATCGCATTTGCTGGGTTGCGTTCTTGGCTGCTTCGAAATTTGTTTTGGCTTGAAGATATTGAATTTCTGAACCTATATTTTGTTCCCAAAGTCGCTGCTGACGTTCAAATGTAGTTTTTGCCAAGGCAAGTTGTGTTTCTTGTTGTGCTACTTGACTAGAAAGTCCACCATCATCAATTTTTGCTAAACGTTGTCCTCTTGATACTTGCTGACCTTCTTTTACATAAACATTGGTAAGAACGCCTGAAAATTCAGCATTCAATACCACGTTTTGATCCGTTTCCACATTACCTTGAACCTCGACGTAATGTTTAAAAACAGTGTCTTTTATTACTTCTGCAGTAATAAGTACTGGACGCTCCTTCTTTTCATGTGAATCTATATACTCATTGAGTTTATCAATGTCGCTTTTTAGCACGCGCTGCTGCTCATTGAGTTCGGTCCTTTTTGATTTAACTGCGGAAAGATCGCCAGAATCGATAACTGAATCAACCGATTTTTTGTCGTTACCACAAGAAGCGAGAGTGGCGAGGGTTATTAGAAGTAGAATTGCTTTTTTCATTGCTATTTAGCTTTATGTTGCTTTTGGCTTTTTAGTAATTATTTTTGATTGTATCAGAATCTATCCGAAGTTGTGGAATGTTAAGAACGGTTTCCAGATTTGCTTTTTCATTTATTACATCCAGCATGGCTTGAAAATATTGTTGCTGGGCTGTATATAATTGTGTTTGGGCTTGTCTTAAATCGAAACTTGATGAAAGACCTTCGGTGAATTTTATCTGGTTTTTATTTTCAATTCGCTCTGCCAATTGAAGATTTTTCTTAGAGTTTTCATACTTATCAATGGCAAATTGGTAATTGCTTTGAGCTGAGGTAAGGTCCAGTTTTATTTGTTGTTTGCTCTGCTCAAAATCTGTTTTTGCTTGGTCTAGTGCAATTTCCGCTTGCTGCGTACTTGCTCTACGCATACCACTGCTAAAAATAGGAATGTTCAAGCTAACTCCTAAAACAGAAGATTGATACCATTTTTGATCACCACTGAAAAAGGTGAAATCATCGTTGTTGGCAGCTGTTCCATAATTCACAAAAGCTGAAAGCCTAGGAAGAAATTTGCTTTTTTCAAGTCTCATTTCAAAATACCGCTGCTCGGTAAGATTGTTGGCGATTTTATAATCAACATTATCTTCAATTTTTAAGGATGCATCCAACAAGGCTAAACTAATATTCTCATCCGCAAGTTTATCTAGGTCGTCGGTTAACGCAACAGGAGTATCTACATCAATTCCTAACGAGAGATTGAACATTTGTTTTGCTATTGCTCTGCTTCGGCGCGCGTTGTTCAGCTGGGTTTCAATATCCAATAAGGTAACTTCTAGTTGTTCTACGCTTTCTTCTTCGCCTAAACCATTTTCGTATATTTTCTTGGTTTCGTTGAGATTTTCTTCGAGATTCGTTTTGTTTTTCTCAAAAATATCCACTAATTCTTGAGCTAATAAAACACTTCCGTAGGCATTTATAACACCTTTGCGAACTTCAAGACGAGTCTTTTCGTTTGAGTTTTCAGAAAACCTTAAAAATGCTTTTGCTGCTTGAATACCTACAAGATAACTACCATCAAAAATAAGTTGATTTAAGGTTGCCACTGCATTTGCATTTTGTTTTGTTCCAAAACTTACTGGTGTAAATGTACCAGGTTCGCCACCTCCAAATTCACCAGGAATAAGCGTTACCGGCTGTTTTAGATTATTTTGATAGGTAAGGCTCCCATCAATTTGAGGAAGACCTTGGGCAGTAGTTTCCCACTTTTTTTTGATGGCCTTGGCAATATCGCGCCTTGCGTTTATTGAAGTATAATTACTGTCTAAAGCAAATGTGACTGCCTCTTCTAATGTAAAGCGATACTCTTTCTTCTCCTGTGAAAACCCTACAATGGTGAACAGGATAAAGCTGAATATTAAAATATTTTTATTCATTGGTTTGATGCTCTTTGATGAATTTGTTTAGTGTGATTAAACCTTCGGGCGTTACAATACTCCGTAGATGATATTCAAGATATTCTTCTGTTTTATACTTGGATGAAAATTTTTCAAGGGGAAATAAGTTTTCGTTTTGAATACCAGTGATTCCCATAAAGTAAAGCCGTCCTATAAAATCTGAATCGAGACTTTTACGATAAAAGCCGAGGCCTATTCCTTTTTTAATATTTTTTTGAGTGCATTCCAGCATTTTCTCCAACTGGTTTTGGTGGAGTTTTTTACCTATTTCTGGATAATATTTTTGAAGTTGAAATTGTGCAGAGGTTTGGTCGTCCTCTAATTTTTGCATTATAAATCTCTTTATTTCAAATAATTCTTCAATCGGATCTTTATCCAACGCACAAATTTGATCTATCCCAGTAGTTATACTGCTCATAACTGAAAAAGCACATTCCTTTACTAACGCGGTTTTATTTTTAAAATGTGTGTAAATAGTTTTTTTAGATATGGCCATCTCTGTGGCAATATCATCCATGGTAACACTTTTAAAACCAAGCTTTAAGAAAAGCTCTGTTGCTTTTTTAACAATCTTATCTTTCATAATCGGGCGCAAATATAAATCACGGAAACTTGAAAAACAAAAAAAGTTTCCTAAGTTTTGTTTTATTTAACAGATGTATATGTCGTGGTCTAATTTAACCGATAAACTGTGCACATTTGTTTCGCTTGTTTTACTTTAGCCAAAATTTTTGATCCATGGAATTTTTAAAGAAATATAATGCGCTTCTCGATGAGAATCTTGAAGGAGCTGTTTTGCAAAATGAACCGCATCAACTTTATGATCCTATAAAGTATATTCTTTCTTTGGGAGGAAAAAGACTTAGGCCAGTACTTACCTTGATGGTCTGTGATTTTTTCGAAGCTGATTTTAAAAAAGCCGTTCCAGCTGCTTTAGCCGTAGAAATGTTCCATAACTTTTCGCTTATTCACGATGATATTATGGACAATGCGCCATTGCGAAGAGGGAAGAAAACCGTTCATGAAAAGTGGGATGTGAATACGGGTATACTATCTGGAGACGCTATGTTGATTTTGGCATATCAGTTTTTTGAAAAGTATGAGCCAAAAATGTTTCAGGAATTGGCTAAGTTATTCAGCGAAACCGCACTACAAGTTTGCGAGGGACAACAGCACGACATGGATTTTGAGACCCGTGATGATGTTACTCTTTTGGAATATATTAAAATGATAGATCACAAAACCGCCGTTCTGGTCGGTGCTGCTATGAAAATGGGGGCGATTGTGGCTGGAACTTCTGAAGATGATAAAAAACGGATTTATCAGTTTGGTAGAAATCTAGGTATTGCTTTCCAATTGCAAGATGATTATCTAGATGTTTTTGGAGATCCTAAAACTTTCGGAAAACAAGTGGGTGGTGATATTATCTCAAACAAGAAAACCTTTTTATACCTAATTGCCGCTGCGCAAGGTTCTTCTACGCAAGCAGAGGAATTAGAACATCTTTTTAGTATTAACCCGAAAGATCCAACCGACAAAATTTCAACTGTTAAAGAGATTTTTATTCAATCTGGCGCAGCTGAGGCTACGCAAGAAGAAATAGAAAAATTCAACAATAAAGCTTACTCACTTTTGGACGATTTAAACATTTCCGAAGAGAAAAAAGCACGACTTCGTGAATTTGGTGATAATCTAATGTTGCGAAAGGTTTAAAAGTAAACTCTTACAAAAGGAGCCCAAGCTTCTGCATAAATGCTTTTCTTATTGTCATAAAGCACATCATAACGTATTCCAATAGTGAAGTACCGGGAGTGGAAACCAGCTCCGACGAATAATGCGGGATACCAATAGTTGTCATTGGGAATATCGAATTTATAGTTACGGGTAACGTTCAGCTCTTCAAATTCAGCTGATAGCTGAATTTCTGGAATCACATTGTAAAGTCCAACAATACTTCCACCCAAAATTGTTGAGGTGTACCTGTTTTTTTTACTATTGTATGTTCCACTGAGCCCTACGCCGGCTGCAAATTGATTATTGAATTGATAAATAGCACTTGGAGCGAGTGTTCCACTGAAAAAACCGTCGCCAAAACTCATGCCTACTCCGCCTCCAAAGCGTACATGTTCCCAAAATTCCGTTTCTTGATTTTGGGCAAAAGACGTATTTGTGCAAAGAAGAATGAAGAGCGAAAACATTAATTTTACTCCATATCTAATTTTAGTGTTTTCCATTATGAATACTTTAAGGTTTTGAAACAATAAATATATGAAATCGAGTCGGCTATTCTGCTTAATAACCGTATATTTGTACCGTTTTA
Source organism: Aequorivita sp. (assembly GCA_052105975.1). Classification (GTDB taxonomy): domain Bacteria; phylum Bacteroidota; class Bacteroidia; order Flavobacteriales; family Flavobacteriaceae; genus Aequorivita. The sequence goes on from JBQEAY010000007.1 coordinate 163,958, forward strand.
TTTAAAAGACCTATTGCACTTTTATCATGGATAAATTTTCATTCTTAAACGCGGTACACCCTTCTTTCATCGCGGAACAATACGAAAAATATTTACAATACCCAGACAGCATTGAACCAAGTTGGAGAGCTTTTTTCCAAGGGTTTGATTTTGGTTCTGAACCTGGCAGCCAAGAGTTCTTTGCTGCTCCGGAGGCAACTCCGGCAGAACCTCAAGAATACGATCTTGGCGCAATTTGCGCCGACGTAATCAAAGAGTTTCAGGTACTTAAGCTTATTGACGGCTATCGTACACGGGGTCATTTCTTTACGAAAACAAACCCAGTACGTGAACGGAGAAAATATTCTCCTACCTTGGCAATAGAAAATTTTGGTCTATCGCAACACGATTTGAAAGCGACATTCAGAGCTGGAGAGGTTATCGGAATTGGAGATGCCTCCTTAGAGGAAATAATTAAGCATCTGGAAAGTATTTACTGCGATTCTATTGGGATAGAATATATGTTTATTCGTAACCCCGTAGAAATAGATTGGATTCAAAGTAGACTGAACGCCAACGACAATCAGCCTACTTTTTCGGAAGATCATAAAAAACATATTCTTAAAAAACTTAATGAAGCAGTCTCTTTTGAGAGCTTTCTTCATACAAAATACGTTGGGCAAAAACGCTTCTCTCTTGAGGGAGGTGAGAGTTTGATTCCTGCATTGGACTCGCTTATTGAAAATGCTGCTGAAAAAGGAGTTAAGGAATTTGTAATGGGAATGGCACATCGTGGTCGTCTAAGTACATTGACCAATATATTCGGAAAAAGCGCTAAAGATATTTTCAGCGAATTTGACGGAAAAGATTATGCACAGGATATTTTTGATGGTGATGTTAAATACCATTTGGGTTGGACTTCTAAGCGAAAAACGGATTCGGGAAAAGAAATCAACTTAAATATAGCCCCAAACCCTTCTCACTTAGAGACGGTTGGTGCTGTGGTTCAAGGAATTTCACGTTCCAAACAAGATGATCACTATAAAGACGATCCTAGCCAAGTATTGCCAATTGTTGTTCATGGTGACTCAGCAATTGCTGGTCAAGGCATCGTTTATGAAATTGTGCAAATGGCACAGCTAGATGGCTATAAAACTGGTGGAACCATTCATATCGTGGTTAATAACCAAATAGGTTTTACAACGAATTATTTAGATGCTCGTTCTTCAATCTATTGTACAGATGTTGGTAAAGTGACCTCTTCACCTATACTTCACGTAAATGCTGATGATGTTGAAGCTGTTGTACACGCAATGCTTTTCGCATTAGACTTTAGAATGGAGTTTGGTCGTGATGTTTTTATTGATTTGTTGGGCTATAGAAAATATGGACACAACGAAGGTGACGAACCTAGGTTTACCCAACCAAAACTTTATAAGGCAATTGCCAAGCACGAAAACCCACGTAATATCTATGCAGAAAAACTGGTTGCGGAAGGTGTTATTGATGAGGGATATACAGCCAAATTAGAAAAGGAATACAAAAATAAATTAGAAGAAAACCTCGAAGACTCCAGAAAAGAAGATAAAACTTCTATTACGCCATTCATGCAAGACGAATGGGAAGGATATGATTATTCGGAAGACAACCAGATGGTGGAACCGGTTGACACTACGTTCGACCTCAAGAAACTTGATGAAATTGCTGAATCGATAAGCAAGCTGCCAGAAGATAAAAAATTCCTTAGAAAAATTGCTAAGCTTGTAGAACATAGACATGCAATGTATTTTGACGATAATAAGCTTGACTGGGCAATGGGTGAACTTCTAGCTTATGGAAGTCTTCTAAAAGAAGGACATGACGTTAGAATGAGCGGACAAGATGTTGAGCGAGGGACTTTCTCACACCGTCACGCAGTTATAAAAGTGGAAGACAGTGAAGAAGAAGTGGTTCTTTTAAATAGCTTAAAAGGTGATCAAGCTAATTTCTATATTTTTAACTCATTATTGTCTGAATATGGCGTTGTAGGTTTTGATTATGGTTATGCAATGGCCAGCCCTAGAACATTAACAATATGGGAAGCGCAGTTCGGTGACTTTAGCAACGGAGCCCAGATAATGATAGATCAATATATTTCGGCTGCTGAAGATAAATGGAAACTTCAAAACGGTTTGGTAATGTTATTGCCACACGGTTATGAAGGTCAAGGTGCAGAACACTCTTCCGGTAGAATGGAACGTTACCTTCAATTGTGTGCGGTAGATAATATGTTTGTAGCAGATGTTACAACCCCTGCGAATTTGTTTCACCTATTGAGAAGACAATTAAAAACTAAATATCGCAAACCACTAATTGTTTTTACTCCGAAAAGTTTATTGCGTCATCCAAAAGTAGTTTCTACTAAAGAAGAATTTGCAAATGGAACTTTCCAAATGCTCATTGATGATGCAGAAGCGAAAGTGAAAAAAGTAAAATCATTGGTTTTCGTTACAGGTAAGTTCTACTACGATTTACTCGAAAAAAGAGAAGAATTGAAAAGAGACGATGTTGCCTTGGTTCGTGTGGAACAATTGTTCCCGCTACCAAAAGATGCGATTAACAAGATTATCAAGAAATACAAAAATGCTGACGATGTGGTTTGGGCACAGGAAGAACCTAAAAATATGGGAGCCTATTCTCATATTTTGATGCATTTTGAAGAAGCGAGAAACTTTAGAGTTTGCAGTAGAAAAATGTATGCAGCTCCTGCAGCTGGGAGCACTGTACGCTCAAAAGCAAGACACTCAAAAGTGATTGAGAACGTTTTTGATAAAGAAATGAATTAATTTTCTGCTTACTTTATTGAAATAAAGACTAAAACACATTAAATTTAAAAGATTAATAAACGTAGGTTTATACTAAATAAGAATAATTATGGCATTAGAAATGAAAGTCCCGTCTCCGGGAGAATCCATCACCGAAGTTGAAATAGCAACTTGGTTAGTAAATGATGGTGATTACGTTGAAAAAGATCAAGCGGTTGCCGAAGTAGATAGCGATAAAGCAACCTTGGAACTTCCAGCGGAAGCTAGCGGTATTATTACTTTGAAAGCTGAAGAAGGTGATGTTATTGCAGTAGGAGATGTGGTTTGTTTAATTGATACAGACGCCAAAAAACCTGGAGGAGGTGATTCTTCAGAAAAGAAAGAATCAAAAAAGGAAGATTCAAAAGAAAAAGAAGCTCCCGCAAAGGCAGAAGCAAAGAAGGAAACTCCTTCTAAATCTTCTACTCCAGACCAAAAGCAGGATAAAAAGACATATGCTACAGGTTCGGCTTCACCAGCTGCGAAGAAAATCCTTGACGAAAAAGGAATGGCTTCAAAAGATGTGAAGGGAAGCGGACGTGATGGACGTATTACTAAACAAGATGCCGTTTCTTCAACTCCTTCTATGGGATCTCCAGGGAAAGGAGCTCGCGGAAGTGAACGCAAAAAGCTTTCAATGCTACGCAGAAAAGTTGCAGAGCGTTTAGTTTCAGCTAAAAATGAAACTGCGATGCTTACCACTTTTAATGAAGTGGATATGAGTCCTATTTTTGATTTAAGAAGTCAATATAAAGAGCAGTTTAAAGAAAAGCACGGAGTAGGTTTAGGCTTTATGTCGTTCTTTACTTTAGCTGTTGTTCGTGCATTAGAACTTTACCCTGATGTAAATTCAATGATCGATGGCGATTATATGATTAGTTACGACTTTAAAGATATCTCTATAGCAGTATCTGGACCAAAAGGTTTAATGGTTCCTGTTATTAGAAATGCAGAAAACTTAAGCTTTAGAGGTGTAGAAGACGAAGTTAAAAGACTTGCTCTTCGCGCACGAGACGGTAAAATTACTGTTGATGAAATGACCGGAGGTACTTTTACAATATCTAATGGAGGTGTTTTTGGAAGTATGCTTTCAACTCCTATTATTAACCCACCACAATCGGCGATTCTAGGTATGCACAACATCGTAGAGCGTGCTATTGTAAGAGATGGTGGTATTGTAGTAGCCCCTGTAATGTATCTTGCATTATCCTATGATCATAGAATCATAGATGGTAAAGAATCTGTTGGATTCTTGGTAGCCATAAAAGAAGCTCTTGAAAATCCTGAAGAACTTTTGATGGATAACAACGTAAAACGTGCTTTAGAGCTTTAAGCTTTGATATATAGAATAAAAAATCCGGCAACTGCCGGATTTTTTTTGGTTAATTAGGAGACTTCTTATTAAAAAAATAGTGCACTTATTAAATTCAATAGAAGAATCAATATTGTGGCTATCGTCAATGTTATAACAATCGGTTTATTTGCATTAATCGATGCTTTATAAGATTTTTCCTTTTCTTCAATATAGACTGAATCCTTCATATAGTAAATATAGGGTATTCTATGGAAGTATGAAATACGTAGTAACACGTAAATTTCTTGAGTTTACAGGTAAGCTGTGCTATAATAGCTTGTCATGATTCTCCTTAGCCCAAATGAGAAGGCTGTTTGTTTTAGGCTCTATATTTAACTTATTAATAATATTACTTCGGTGTTTCTCTACCGTTCGGTATGAAATGAATAACTGGGAAGCTATTTCCTTATTGGTTTTATCTTGTGCAATAAGTTTCAAAATCTTTTTTTCAGAAGGTGTAAGATTGCTAAGTTCGTTACTCTCGATAAAGCCGACACCAATAAGTTCTTTTATTCTTTTGCTGAAAAAAGGATCACCTCCAGTTACTGTTTTGATGCAATTCTCAATCTCCTCAAGAGCGAATTCTTTCAGTATATAACCGAAAATATTAAGCTCTTGTGCTTTTTGGTACAGATCCTTCTCTTTGTGTAGGGTTATTAAAACAATTTTAGTTTCAATATTAAGTTCTTTGCACTGTTGTGCAATTTCGAGTCCCGACATATATGGCATCTGAATGTCCAGAATTGCGATATCTGGTTTCTTCTGGGTTATTAAATTATAGGCTTGCCTTCCATCATTGCCTTGGCCTATAAGATTGTAGCCTTTTTCAATTAAAAAGTCACTAAGGCCTTTTAAAAGTAACGGATGGTCGTCTGCAATGATGATGGATGGTGTAGTATGGCTCATATTGGAAATTGAAATTCTAGCACAGTGCCGGTTTCTTTTTTAGATGAAACTTTCATTTGACCTTTTAAAAATCTAGTTCGTTCTAATAATGTTTTCAGCCCTAATGATTTCACGTCTTGATATTTCTCGCTAAAATCGAAGCCTACGCCGTTATCGCGTATGGAAATCATTATATTATTGCTAAATTTTTTTACCGAAACCTTTCCGGCTTCTGCATGTGCATGTTTAAGAATATTGCTTAGACTCTCTTGGACGATTCTGTAAATATTTATTTCGTCTTCTTTTGAAAATATATTATCAATATTATCTATTTCTGCCGAAATAAAAAGCGTAGTGTTCTCGTCCAGTTGATTTATGGTATATTCTATGGCTTTGGTTATCCCAAGTTCCTGAAGCTGAAAAGGGTGAAGGTCTCTAGATATTGCTCGTACTTCTTCTATAGTGTGGTCTACCATTTTTTTGGTGTCATTATCTCCAATGGCCATTAACTTGTTTTTTATTACCAATAACTGCTGTCCAATACCATCGTGAAGGTCTTTCGATATTCTTATGCGCTCTCCTTCTTGAGAAACAATTAATTCCTGACTAAATTTTTCCTGAAGAACTTTCTTTGTTTTTAAATGTCTTTGATTACGATATAGCAAAACTAATCCAAACCCTAGGATTATTGCAATTCCTGAAAACAGGATTACTTTTTTAAACCCCTCATTGTCCTTTTCCAGGAGGCTTATGTCAGTGGTTTTTTCAACTAACTCCTTTTCTTTTTTTTCAGATTCGTAAAGTGTTTGATAATATGCCAGCGCATTCGCGGTACTTTTGTTATAAATTGAATCTTTGAGAATATTGGAAGCCTGGCTATTCTCTATACTCTTTTTGTATTCTCCTATATTAAAATATAATTCTGATAGAAAAGAGTAGGTGACCATAACTTCATCTTCTATTCCAAGCTTTTTGGCGATTTCTAATTTCTTTTCAACGAGAACTATTGCTTCTTCAAACTTACCTTTAGTCTGAAGGTATTTGGCTTTTGCTCCCAAATAGTTCATTTCAGCAGACAAATCCCCCGAAAACTCATATTCCATAGATTCCAGAAGATCAAGATGTTCTTTTGCTTTAATAAGTTGATTTTGTTCGCAATAATATTCTATAAGCTTAGACTGGATACCTATATATGTTGATTTGCTGGAGGTGTTTTCTTCAAAGCTTTTTTCGGCCATCAACAAGGACTTGTGCTCTAAATTGATTTCTCCCATTCTTTTATAGTCCAATGCCTGATTGTAATACTCATTTGTCAAAAGAGAGTTTAACTCTAGGCTTTTCATTTTCTCAATAAGTGCATCTCGCTCAAATTTTGCCTTTTCGTAAAAGCCATTCATACTGAACATATTGATGATGCCCTGTTGAGCATACACCATATAATCGTATTCTTTTTTACTTTCATAAATATTGAAGGCAGTCGTTAAATCTTCACCAGCCATAATAAACTTTCCCAACTGGGAATAGGCTCGACCTCTAAAGAGATAGGTGTCCGCGAAATTGAGGGAGTCGTTTGCCGAAAAACTAATGAGAGCCATATTGTAGTCTTCAATCGCTTTTTTAAGGTCTACCTTAGTATTTGCGTTACCGCGTTTTATGTAGAGTCCGCCAAGTAAAAGGCTATCTTTTATTTTGTACTTCCGCGCAAGCACACTATTAATTATGGTTATTGCTTTTAAAGGGTCGTTCTTGTAATTGGTGAGTGGATATTGCAAATTCATTGCCTTTCTAGCAGCCGCTTCTACGCTGTCCAATGTTTGAGCAAGAGTAATATATTGAAAGCTATAGGTGATAAAGGTATCTGGATCAGTCTTAAAAGTGCGTTTTAAAATGCTGTCCAATGCCACTAATCGCTCTGCTTCGTCATCTGTGGTTTTTACAGTTTCCTCATAATGGGAAATATCTTGGCAGAACCCCGAAACGGTAGTAAGCACAAGAATAAGGAATAATAAAAATATTTTATTTGCCACAAATAAACTCTTTGAGAAGATAATAAAGGTACTTAAATTCTTGGAAAGAAACTATATGCAGAAATCATACTATATTATATAGAAGCAGTTTCTTCCATAGTCAATTACCGCTCTGTGTTGTTTTAAGAAGTCAGCGCCAATAATTCCGTGTATTGGTCCTTCTTCTACTTGTGACAGTGCCTGATTTACGTGAGAAAGATCAAAAAGCACAAAATCCATGTTTTTCACTTTCCACTTTTTTATGCTAAATTCATTCTTTCTAGAAAGCATGGTCTCCATATTTATTGCACCGGCGCCTGCAGCTTTTATAATGCTTTCTTCGCTTATCAATGAGAAATATGAGCTGTTGGGCATATCCACACAACTTGTAGAAGCTCCCGTGTCTAGTATGAAATCACCTGAAATATTATTAATTTTTGCAGAGAAAAGATAATGGCCTGTGGCGAGCCTTTTAAGTGGAATTCTGTAAAAATCTTCCGATTCCATGTATTTACGTAGTTGCATTAACTTTTTTGTGTAAAGATAGTAAACAAAATAAGTAGCTTTGCAGCTATGTTGACAGATACCCACACCCATTTATATAGTGATGCCTTTGATGAAGACCGGCAGGAAATGATGCAAAGAGCATTTGATCTTGGAATCAAGCGATTTTTTATTCCTGCAATAGACTCGAGCTATACTGAAGCAATGTATGCTTTGGAAAAAGAATATCCTTCAAATGTTTTTTTAATGATGGGTTTGCATCCAACTTCGGTGAAGGAAAATTATGAAGAAGAGTTAGCACACGTTGAAGAACAATTTAAGGCGCGAAGTTTTTATGCCGTTGGCGAAATCGGTATAGACCTATATTGGGATACTTCTACTTTAGAAATTCAGAAAATAGCTTTTAAGGAGCAAATTCAATTAGCTAAAAAGTACAAACTCCCTATCGTCATTCATTGTCGTGATGCATTTGATGAGATTTTTGAAGTACTCGAAACCGAAAAGGACGATGATCTCTTCGGAATTTTTCACTGTTTCACTGGAACAAAGGAACAGGCTGAAAGAGCGATCTCGCTTAATATGAAACTGGGTATTGGCGGCGTGGTAACCTTCAAAAATGGCAAGATTGATACTTTTTTAAACCAGATTCCGCTGAAACATATCGTTTTGGAGACAGATTCGCCCTACCTTGCTCCGGCGCCATTCCGAGGCAAACGCAATGAAAGCAGTTATGTGGCGCTAGTATGCAAAAAACTTTCAGAGATTTATGGGGTTTCGGAAGAAGAGGTGGCGCAAGTGACAACAGAGAATTCAAAAGAAGTTTTTAAAATATAAAACCACCTGGCAGACGGGTAGGTTTCTAAATAGCAAACATTAAATTCCTATTCTAGAAAATATAGGAATTACCTTACAAGAAGTTAAATATGACGAAAACCAAACCAAACATACTCCTTATATATACAGGTGGAACTATCGGGATGATAAAGGATTTTGAAACAGGTGCCCTGCGCAATTTTAATTTTGACGAATTGCTGAATCATATTCCCGAACTTAAACTGATAGACTGTAATATAACTACCACCACTTTTACAGAGCCTATTGATAGTTCAAATATGAATCCGAAATATTGGATAGACATTGCAACAATCATTGAAGAAAATTATGAAGAAATTGATGGTTTTGTGGTGCTTCACGGTAGCGATACCATGTCTTATACTGCTTCGGCATTGAGTTTTATGTTAGAAAATTTGGGTAAACCGGTCATTTTTACCGGATCTCAACTTCCTATTGGGGATTTACGTACGGATGCTAAAGAGAACCTAATTACTTCTATTCAGATTGCAGCACTCCAAGAAAGAGGTGTCTCAAAAATAGCTGAGGTTTGTCTGTATTTTGAATACAAATTGTATCGGGCTAACAGAACAACCAAAATTAATGCGGAACACTTTGAAGCTTTCTCCTCGTTAAATTATCCAGATTTGGTGCAAAGTGGAGTTCATTTGGTGGTAAACAATGAAGCACTCTACAAACCTAACAGAAGAAAAAAGTTGAAAGTTCACAAGAAATTGGAAAGTAATATCCTGTTGGTAAAAATGTTTCCGGGTATAGATCAGGCTACCATCGAGTATCTTTTTGCATATCCAGACTTGAAGGGAATGATACTCGAAACCTATGGAACTGGAAACATTACTAATGAATCTTGGTTTATCAATTTGCTCAAAGGAGTAATAAAAAGGGGTATTCCAGTGGTTAATATCACCCAGTGTGCAGGAGGAAGTGTGAATATGGGGCTATATGAAACGAGTACTGAACTCAAGAAAATGGGCATTATTAGCGGAAAAGACTGTACTACGGAGGCTGCGCTGGCAAAATTGATGTATTTATTGGGACAAAAAATTTCTTCTAACAGCTTCAAAACCATATTTGAAACCTCTTTGCGTGGAGAAATGCAATAAATAAACCCCTCAAATTTTTTATAGCATTGTTTTTTTTTTGATATTTGGCACACCGTTTCTAAAACGTGCTTTCTAGACCAAAAGGCGTTTCGTTTTAAACGGTTATTTGAAATATTTTTTTGCTCCCACATAATTACAAGGTCTTTGTAGGAGAAAAACTTTAGAGAGGTGGCCGAGTGGTCGAAGGCGCACGCTTGGAAAGCGTGTAAACGGCAACGTTTCGAGGGTTCGAATCCCTTCCTCTCTGCGAGTGCATTTTTACCGTAGAAAATTTGTCGGAGCTTGCTCCAGCAAATTTACGAAGGGAAAAATGGAAGCAGTGGTAGCTGCTGTAGTACAATGCACTTCCAGCATAGCCTTTCGGGATAAGCGATTTTGTATTTCGAAGTTTAACGTTGAAGTAAGCTAATCCTGGATTAAAAATTAAAGTTCATTTTTTTAAATTGAAAAGGAAAGTGTAAGTCACACATTTTTAGTGTCTTCCAAAATTGAAAAGCAATCCTTTTTAGTCCAAATTAATATTCTTGCAGATTAACTAAATTATTTTATATCTTTAAACCCTTAACTAAAAACAAACTTTAAGTCGATAGCAATGAAAAAATTATTTTCTATTATGGCGGTGACCGCAATGGTTTTTGTGGGCACGTTAAACGCAAACGCTTCAACAGCGCAAACAATGCCAACTAGCTCACAAGCTTTGGTAACAGCAGCCACAGTAACTTTTATTCAAGATGAACCAGCTCCTGCAGCAGATGCGGACAAAGGTTTCCATCAAGAGTTAAAAGAACGTTTTGTGGAAGGTGGACCCGCATTTATGGGGATTGTGTTACTATGTTTGATTCTTGGATTGGCAATTGCTATTGAAAGAATCATCTACCTTAACCTTTCAACTACCAATACTCAAAAATTGGCTCAGGAAGTGGAAGACGCACTAAATAGCGGTGGTATTGAAGCTGCTAAAGAAGTGTGTAGAAACACAAAAGGTCCTGTTGCCTCAATTTATTATCAAGGTCTAGATCGCGCCGACGAAGGGATTGACATAGCTGAGAAAGCTGTTGTTGCCTACGGTGGTGTTCAAATGGGGCAGCTTGAGAAAAACGTTTCTTGGATTTCTCTTTTTATCGCTCTAGCACCGATGCTTGGTTTTATGGGTACGGTAATCGGGATGATTCTAGCCTTCGATAAGATTCAGTCAGCTGGTGATATGAACCCTTCTCTTGTGGCAGGTGGTATTAAAGTGGCACTTTTAACAACTGTATTCGGTTTGATTGTAGCTATTATACTTCAAATTTTCTATAATTATATTATCGCTAAGATTGATAGTATCGTTAACAGTATGGAAGATGCTTCTATCACTTTGATCGACATGTTGTTCGACTACAAAACAAAAAATAAAATCTAAACAAACCACAAGATGGCATTACATAAAATTTTAAAAATAGTAGCATTGCTTCTAAGCATTGCAGGGGTTATTTTTCTTGCAATGATCATCGCAAAAGGTGATACTGCCGTCGCTGCAACTGGCGAGGGTCTAGATGGCTTTTTGTATGTGGCATATATAACCTTTGCTATAACTCTATTATTTGTTCTCTTTTTCGTACTTAAAGGAATATTTGCAGGGAATATAAAGAGTACATTACTTTCTATAGGAGCATTTGTTATAATAGTGGTTATATCATACGTTTTGGCTGATAGTACACCTATGACGATGCCAGAAGGCGAAATGCTTTCTGAAAGCGGATCGAAATGGGTAGGTACAGGATTGTATACATTCTACATAATGGCAATTTTGGCCATTGGATCGATGGTTTTCAGCGGAATTAAAAAAGTAATAAAATAATGGCAAGAAGAGCAACACCAGAGGTTAATGCAGGGTCCATGGCGGACATCGCGTTCCTACTTCTTATATTTTTCTTGGTAACTACTACCATTGAAAAAGATAAGGGTATCGCGAGACAGTTGCCGCCGATAGACGAGATATCGAATCCACCGAAAATTAAAGAGAAGAACCTATTTATTGTAAATGTGAATAGGGCCGATCAACTTTTGGTTGATGACAATTTGATGGAACTTAAAGATCTTCGCCAAGCTGCGATTAGTTTCCTTGACAATGGTGGAGCTGCTTCAGGTAGTCCTGAATATTGTAACTACTGTAAAGGTAAACGCGATCCGTCTTCATCTGATAATCCAGATAAAGCGGTAATCTCGGTACAAAACGATAGACTTACTTCCTATAAAATGTATATCGCTGTTCAAAATGAATTGGTGGCAGCCTATAACTTTTTGAGGAATAGAGAGTCTGAAAGACTTTACGGTTGGAAATTTACAGAAGTAAACAACGCAATTGAAGAAGGTAACTTTAAAGGAAATGAAGAGGCTATAAAACCTAAATTGGAGGAAATCCAAAAATTATATCCAATGAAACTTTCTGAAGCAGAACCTAAAAAATCTGGATCATAATAATATAACTATGTCAAAGTTTAGAAAGAAAAAAAGCAATGAATTACCTGCGGTAAACACAGCATCTCTTCCAGATATCGTGTTTATGTTACTATTCTTTTTTATGGTGGTAACAGTTTTACGTGATGATAATTTGTTGGTTAAAAACAAATTGCCAAAGGCAGATCAAGTTGAAAAACTTAAAAAAGATAGATCTGTTTATATTTATGCTGGGAAGCCAAGTGCGAGATACCAAGATAAGTATGGTTCAGAACCTAAAATTCAGATTGGTGATAAATATACTGATATCACGAATCTTAAATTTGCATTGACAGAGGCGCGACAGAAACTTCTTCCTGAACTCCAAGATAGAGTAATGGTTGCCCTTAAAGTTGATGAAAAGACAAACACTGGAATGGTTACTGACATTAAACAGGAACTAAGAGAACTTAATATGTTGAAGATTATCTATATTACCACACCTGGAAATGAGTTAAGTCAATAGATTAAGAAATATTTTATATAAAAAACGCCTTGTACCGTTATTTCGGAATCAAGGCGTTTTTTTTGTTTCTCTTTTTATGAAAATAGATTTATCTTTATCAATATGCAAAAACTATTTAGAATCTATGTTATAACAGTTTTAGGCTTTATTTCTTGCTCTAGCGTAGCACAGGATACTATTCAACAAGCCTCAGCTGATTCCTTATATAGAGAAGACCAGTTCTATATTGGTGTAACTTATAATATTCCAATCAATCTTCCGTCTGATGGAAATATAAGAGGTCTTTCAGGTGGAGTTCAGTTTGGCTATTTAAGAGATATGCCTATCAATAAACGCAGAAACATTGCCGTTGCGGTTGGAGCGGGACTAGCATTAGATCAGTTTGGACAAAATCTTTTTATTGGCGAAACTCCCAAGGATGAAACAATATTTAGGGTATTAAATAAAGAAGATGTTGATTTTACCCGTAACCGATTTAATATGGCTATTATTGAAGCGCCTATTGAGTTTAGATGGCGTACTTCTACGGCTTCTAGCTATAAGTTTTGGAGAGTACATGCTGGTTTTCGGGTTGGGTATGCCTATTGGTATAAAGCGACCTTTAAACAGCCTGGAAATAATGTGAACCAAACCAAAATACCAGAGTTTGATCGATTGCGATTGTCAGCTACACTTAGTTTTGGATATAATACCTTTAATTTCTTCGCTTCCTATAGTCTCAACCCATTCTTTGAAGATGCAGTAACAGTTGATGGTGAAAAGGTAGACTTTAGAACACTTAAAGTGGGACTAATGTTTTACATACTATAGCCAAAGATTGAAAAGAATGAGTTGGGGAATTGCTCCTAATATAAACCCGATACCGAGTTCGGGGTAAGTGTGGGCATCGCTGTTTAATCGAGACGACGCTACCCATCCATTCACAAAGAGAAAGAAGCTTATTGTAACAAGCAGGTTTATTTTGAAATGAGCGCTCAAACCCACCAAAAACATTAAAATTCCTGCAACTCCCATTTGATGTAGGCTTATCTTCAATTTAAAAAATACCATTATAAGAGCACTAAAAGCTGAAAATAATATTCCTACAAAATAATAATATATCTCTCTATCATCATAAGGATCAAAAACCATTTTAATGATAAGCAATAGAAGGATGCATTGTATCATTAATGGAAACTTGCGTTCTTTAACTTCTTTTAGATATATGGTATCTACTACTCTGATATTCTTTAGAAGGAAAAATACTACAATTGGAATGAAAATGGTAATGATTGCAATTGCTAGAAATTTTGTGCGAACTAGTTCTGGTTCAATGTATCTAGGCGTAACACTAAAATATAGCACAGCGCCCATTAGTGGCATTAATAAAGGGTGAAATATATACGAAGCAGCCTTTAAAAATAATTTCATTAAATCTCTTTTCTAAGTCTCGCCACAGGAAGATCAAGTTGTTCTCTATATTTGGCAATAGTACGTCGTGCAATTGGATAACCTTTTTCTAATAGAACCTTAGCTAGTTTATCGTCTGTAAGTGGTTTCCGTTTGTCTTCTTCGGAAATTGTTATTTCGAGAATTTTCTTTATTTCTCTTGTGGAAACATCTTCACCTTGATCGTTTTTCATCGATTCACTAAAAAACTCTTTTATTAGCTTTGTTCCATAGGGAGTATCTACATATTTGCTGTTGGCAACCCGAGACACCGTTGAAACATCCATATTGATTTTCTCAGCGATATCTTTTAGGATCATCGGCTTTAGTTTTCTTTCGTCGCCAGTTAAAAAATATTCTTTTTGATGGTGCATGATGGAGTTCATTGTAACAAAGAGTGTTTGTTGTCTTTGTTTAATCGCATCAATAAACCACTTTGCTGCATCTAGTTTTTGTTTAATAAACATAACAGCATCTTTCTGCGCCTTAGACTTTTCTTTGGACTCCTTGTAGCCTTTCAGCATATTGGTGTAATCATGGCTCACGTGGAGTTCCGGTGCATTACGCCCGTTTAGTGTTAAGTCAAGCTCCCCATCCACAATTTTTATTGCAAAATCTGGAACTACATGCTCTACTATTCTATTGTTTCCAGAATAAGTTCCTCCTGGCTTTGGATTTAGACTTTCAATTTCATGAATTGCCTCGCGCAATTGATCTTCAGAAATATCAAACTTCTGAAGTAGTTTTTTGTAATGCTTTTTACTGAATTGATCGAAAGAATCTTCTATAATCGAACTGGCTAGAATAACTGATGGGCTTGGAACTCTGCGTTCTAATTGAATCAATAGGCACTCCTGGAGATCACGTGCTGCAACACCGGCAGGATCTAATTCCTGAACTGTTTTTAAGACGTTTTCTACCTTGTCTTCTGTGGTGTAAACGTTTTGGGTAAAAGCCAAATCATCAACAATATCTTGAATTTCACGACGAATGTAACCGCTTTCATCCACGCTTCCCACCAAGAATCGGGCTATTTCCTCTTCCTCGTCATCAAAACGATAGGTGTTTAGTTGCTGCATTAAATACTGTGTAAATGAAGTTCCAGCTGCATATGGCATTTGGCGTTCTTCATCATCTGCACTGTAATTATTTGCCGAAAGCTTATAACTTGGTACTTCATCATCACTAAGATAATCGTCAACGTTTATTTCAGTTTCAATAACCTCATTGCCGTCATCGTCGTATTCTTCATTGCTGAATTCGTCATCAAAGTTGTCAACCTCTTCTTTTCCTCCTTCCAAGGCAGGATTATCTTCTAGTTCCTGCGATATGCGCTGCTCAAAAGCTTGCGTAGGCAGCTGAATCATCTTCATCAGCTGTATTTGCTGAGGCGATAACTTTTGTGAAAGCTTAAGATTTAATTGCTGTTTTAACATAGTTTTGTTTGCTACATTATAAAGTTAAAAAAAACCAGCTACTAAAATAATTAAGTAGCTAGTTTTAATACAATCTTATGCTCTTTTGTTTAGAAATCTGCGTTTCCGGGTGTTCTTGGATAAGGAATCACATCGCGAATGTTACCCATTCCCGTAGTAAACTGTACCAAACGTTCAAAACCTAAACCAAAACCACTGTGAACAGCAGTTCCAAATTTGCGGATATCTAAATACCAATACAACTCCTTTATGTCAATATCCATTGCGGTCATTTTGGCCAATAAAACGTCATGGCGTTCTTCCCGTTGCGATCCACCTACAATTTCTCCAATTCCTGGAAAAAGTACGTCCATAGCGCGAACGGTCTTTCCGTCATCGTTTAAACGCATATAGAATGCCTTAATCGTTGCCGGATAATCAAAAAGAATTACTGGACATTTAAAGTGTTTTTCCACCAAATAACGCTCGTGCTCACTTTGCAGATCAGCACCCCATTCTTCAATTATATATTTGAATTTTTTCTTCTGATTTGGTTTTGACCGTTTTAAAATATCAATTGCTTCCGTATAGCTCACTCTTTTGAAATTGTTTTCCAATATAAAATGAAGCTTATCGCGAAGTTTCATATCGCTACGCTCGTTCTGTGGCTTGCTCTTTTCTTCTTCTAGCAATCTATTTTCGAGGAACTCAAGATCATCGGCACAGTTTTCTAAAACGTATTTTATTACATATTTAATAAAGTCTTCCGCCAAGTCCATATTTGCGTCCAAATCGTTGAATGCAACCTCTGGCTCAATCATCCAAAATTCAGCTAAGTGACGGCTAGTGTTTGAGTTTTCAGCTCTGAATGTTGGCCCGAAAGTATAAACTTTCCCTAGTGCCATTGCATAGGTTTCGGCTTCCAACTGACCACTTACCGTAAGATTAGTTTCTTTTTCGAAAAAATCTTCTTTATAGTCTATATTTCCGTCTTTATCAAGCGGTGGATTTTTGGGGTCCAAAGCTGAAACACGGAACATTTCACCTGCACCTTCAGCATCACTACCAGTAATGATAGGTGAGTGCATATAGTTAAAGTCATTTTTTTGAAAATATTCATGTACAGCAAAAGCCAGTTTGGAGCGTGTGCGCATTACAGCGCCAAAAGTATTGGTCCTGATTCGTAAATGAGCTTGCTCACGAAGCGTTTCCAATGAATGTCTCTTTGGAGAAAGGATAGTAAGTTTTACATCTTCCGGATTTGCTTCGCCTAAAACAGTCAATTTTGAGACTTGAATTTCTACCGTTTGGCCTTGTCCTTGGCTTTCTACAAGAACGCCAGTAATTTCAACGGCTGCACCGATGCTTACTTTCTTTAGGATTTCTTCTTCGAAATTTTCGAAGTCCACTACGCACTGTAATGTTTTTATGGTTGATCCATCATTGAGAGCTATGAATCTGTTGCTTCTAAATGAGCGTACCCAACCGCGCACCACAACTTCGTGATGGGTAGGTTCATTTTTTAACAATTCAGCTATAGTTTTATATTGCATAGTCATAATTTAAGAGGTGCAAAGATACTTTTAAATAAAATTCCAAAAAAATCAAAAATGCCAAATTCCAAAAGGAACAGGTTTAGAGATATAGAACGTCAATTTCAACTGAATATAACTTAGTCGATTTCCTCTTCATCATTGGGTAAAATCTCAATTGAAGGTTTTTTCATCGTTTCCTTATTCGCAATACTTTTTTCTAAGGAAAGTAGGAGTGTAGGAAGCAATAATAAGTTTGCAGACATCGCAAAAAGAAGCGTTATTGAAACCAGTGCACCTAAAGCAACGGTTCCGCCAAAACTGGAAAGAGTAAACACTGAAAAACCAAAGAAAAGAACAATAGAGGTGTAGAACATACTCACGGAACTTTCTCTGAGCGCGGCATAGACCGACTTCTTAATTTTCCAATTATTCGCTATTAGTTCTTGCCTGTATTTTGCTAAAAAGTGAATAGTATCGTCCACAGAAATACCAAAAGCAATACTAAATACCAAAATAGTAGATGGTTTAATAGGAACTCCTACAAAGCCCATTACTCCTGCAGTTATAATTAAAGGCAATAAGTTGGGTATAAGTGAAATGAGAATCATTTTAAAACTGCGGAACATCCACGCCATAAACAAGGCGATTAAGAAAATGGCTAGGGAAAGCGAAAAGATTAAATTATTCACCAAATAATGCGTCCCTTTTTGAAATACTAAGGCCTTTCCTGTAACCGTAACATCATAAAGTTCTGCGGGGAAGACTTTGGTGATTTCATCATTCAAATCTTCTTCAATGCGATTAAACCTGTCTGGCTCCGTATCTTTCATAAAAGTTGTAATACGGGCAAATTGGCCGGTACTGTCAACATAACCACTCAACATATTTGCATCTGTAGCACTACTTTTGGCATTGGCTAGAATAAAAGCCCGCTCTTGGCTATTCGGAAGCTGGTAATAGTCCGGGTTTCCATTGTAATAAGCCTGTTTAGAATACTTGACCAATTCAACAACCGAAAGCGGTTTGGCAAATTCAGGAATTTCTTTAATATGGTCCTGTAATTCATCCATACGTTTTAAGGTGGAAGCTTTTAAAACACCTTGTTTCTTTTTGGTGTCTACCATAATTTCTAATGGCATGATTCCTTCATATTCTTTTTCAAAAAAGCGTATGTCATCAAAAAACCCAGTGTTTTTAGGCATATCCTCAATAAGGCTTCCCGAAATTTTTATGTTGAAAATACCTATAATACTGGCACAAAGAACAAGGACAGCTGTAATGTATATGGTAATTCGGCGCTCCTTCACCATCCGCTCTATCCAATGGGTAAATTTATTAATCCAAGTTTTGTTCAAGTGATTTAAGTGCTTTTCTTTTGGTACAGGCATATAGCTGTAAATGATAGGAATGATAAGCAAACTCAATAAAAAGATGGCTACAATGTTGATGGAGGCTACAATACCAAATTCACTCAAAAGCTCACTTTTTACTAGAATAAAAGTTGCGAATCCCGAAGCTGTGGTAAGGTTGGTCATCAACGTGGCATTACCGATTTTGGTAATAACACGTTGTAAAGATTTTGCTTGGTTTCCGTGTAGTTTTATTTCCTGTTGATATTTATTGATAAGGAAAATACAGTTGGGAATTCCAATAACAATTATCAAAGGTGGAATCAAAGCCGTAAGAACCGTGATTTCATAATGCAATAAGCCTAAGAAACCAAAAGCCCACATCACTCCAATAATAACTGTGATCATGGAAATAAAGGTAGCGCGCCACGAACGGAAAAAGAAGAAAAATATAAGTGAAGTAACAAACAGGGCGGCGCCAATAAACAAGCCTATTTCATCAATAATACTTTGCGAATTTAATGTGCGTATATAGGGCATTCCAGAAGTGTGGACTTCTACGCCAGTATCTTCTTCAAATTTGTCGATTAAAGGAATTAGATCGTCAATAACAAAATCCTTTCTTGCGGAAGTATTAACGATATCCTTTTTAAGATAAATAGCGGAGCGGATGGACTTCTTATCTGGGCTATAAATCAGTCCGTCATAGAATGGAAGTTTGTTGAAAAGCTCGTCTTTGTATTTTGCTAGATTTGCATCCGTGAAAACTGAATCTTTTATAAAAGGGACTAGTTCAAAACCGGTGGTGTCGGCTTTCTTTTGAAGTTTTTGGAGATTTCCCACAGAAAGTGTGAATTCTACTTCGTCAAATTTACTAATGTCTTTAGAGAGTTGTTCCCAAGCTTGGAACTTTTTAGGCGTGAAAATGGTTGAATCCTTCACGCCCATGACAATCAGGTTGCCTTCCTCCCCAAAATGAGATAAGAACTGATTGTACTCAAGATTTATTGGGTGGTCATCCGGCAGGAGGTTGGCTTCGGTAAAAGTAAAGCGCATATTCTTCCACTGCATTGCTAGTAATACAGTTATAAGTGCAATAACGATTAAGATCCCTGTTCGGTTTCTTAGAATAAAACGAGCTATAAAACCCCAAAATCCAATACTGAAAAGTTTCGCCAAACCATTTTTTTAAATACTCGACAAAGGTATGAATTCCCGATAAGTAGGGAATCTATTTTTGAGCGTATTTTAAACGTGGGTGAGAAGTAAGGAATAAGGGCAGTTGGCTGGTAATAAAAAAGAAGCCGTCTCAAAACCTGAGGCGGCTTTTTCGATTCAATAATTTGTTT
>JBQEAY010000008.1:0-144398 GCA_052105975.1 Aequorivita sp.
AATTGTTGATAACTTAGCGTTATTTTATAGTTTTAAGTCATAGAATACTCTGCGACTTTGCGGTGATTAAAAAAGTGGCAGCTTCCAGTAACTATATTTACTCAAAAAGACTGCTCTTCTTCTCACATCTCAACTCTCAACTCTCACATCTCACCTCTCACGTCTAAATCACTTATTATTCTCAATAACGTAATTCAAAACTTTCGTCATTAAATGCACGCGATCTTTTCCGCGAACATTGTGCTCATACATTGGGTAAACGAAGAAATCCATTTGCTTTTCATTATCTACAAAAGATTTTATTAATGATAGATTATGCTGCATAACTACAACAGGATCCACTGTTCCGTGGATTGTCAATAGTTTTCCTGTTAGATTTTGGGTTTTGTTTAGCAAGCTGGCTTTTTCATAACCTTCTGGATTTTGTTCTGGTGTATCCATATAACGCTCGCCATACATTACTTCGTAATATTTCCAATCGGTTACAGGTCCGCCAGCAACTCCAGTGGTAAAAACTCCGGGATTACGAAGCATCATAGAAACAGTCATAAATCCACCGAAACTCCAACCGTGTATTGCAAGTCGATCCGCATCTACATACGGAAGCGATTTTAAATATTCAACTCCAACCAGCTGATCTTTCAATTCCTCAGTACCCAATTGTCTGTGGATAACGGTTTCAAAAGCACGACCTCTATTCGCAGAACCTCTTCCATCAACAGTAAATACTAGATAACCTTGTTCCGCCATCCAATTCATCCAAAGCGATGAGCCATTATACCAATTATTGGTAATCAATTGTGCTTTCGGACCACCGTAAACATATACCAATACTGGATATTTTTTAGTCGCATCAAAATTGGAAGGTTTAATAAGGCGCGTATAAAGATCAAAACCGTCGTGCGACTTTAATTTCCCTATTGTAGTTTCTCCCATTTTATAATCAGCCATTGGATTTTTCGCTTTTATAAAACTGTGTACTTGCTTTCCTTTGCTGTTTAAAATCTGAGCAACTCCAGGAGTATCGTGATTTGAATATTGATCGAATATATATTTTCCATCTGAAGAAACACTCGCGTTATGCACCCCGCTAACAGGTGTTAATTCCTTTTGTTTTCCGTTGGAAACAGTTACTGAATACAACTTAGTATCCAAAGGAGATTCCCCAGTACCGGTGAAATATACTTCTGTTCCCTTATCATTATTACCAACGATTTCTTTTGCAACCCATTTATTCTTGGTCAGCTGTTTTACTATCCCCTTAGTGGTGTTGACAAGGTAAAGGTTCATAAACCCATCCTTTTCACTCATCCAAATAAAGTCTTCCGAAGAATCCGAATAGAAATATGCCGGATGCTGTGGCTCTGCCCATTTTGGATCTTTTTCTTCGAGTATAGTTTTTACAAGTTTTCCTGTTGAAGCATCAAAAAGCTCCAATTTTATATGATTTTGATCGCGGTTAAGTTCAGCGATAACCACATTTTTTTCATCAGGCGTCCACGATAGATTGGTTAAGTAATCATCAACATTTCCTGTAGGACTTATAAAAACCGTCTTTTTTGTTTTTAAGTTATAAATTCCCACTTTTGGACGCTCACTCTTCTGCCCTGCCATTGGATATTTAATCGACATCAATTCTCCTGGAGTTGGAATGATATTTAGTAGTGGATAATCTGCCACATAAGTTTCATCTTTTTGATAAAAAGCTAATAGATTCCCCTTTGGCGACCAGAATATTCCTTGAGTTATTCCAAATTCACTTCGTGCATAAGCCTGACCGGAAACAATGTTTGCATCTTCGTTTTCAGCAACAGCTATAGTTTCACCACCTTTCGTTTGAATGTATAGGTTATTCTTAAAGGTGTAAGCAATATTTCCAGTTTTTACCTCCAGACTTATATTTTCTGAAGAATCAGTCACTTTTGAAATCAGCTCTCCTTTTTTGCTTTCGTAATCGTAAAGGTAGTACGAATTATCTCCAGAGAAATAAAAGTTATCTGCGTCCTTCCAGGTCACCCCAGAAAATCTTTTTAGATCTGTGCCAAAATTTTTATTTACCTCATCGAGGCTAAGTTTTACTTCTCCCTTTTTATTTCTTATAGATGCCTTTTTAAAGGTATTATCCTCCAGATATACATAGGAATCCGTTCCCGGAATCCATTGAAATCCGGTAACGTGCTCTGGATAAAATTTGCCGTATTGCTCCAATACCGCGTCTTTGAGGGTGAGCTCTTTTTCTTGTGCTTGAATGTTTATAAAGCACAGAAAGAAAAATAGGGATGTAATATAGTATTTCATGGGAAGCGTTTTTTTGGATCGAAAAGATAGCATATTCAAAATCTAGTGTTTAAAAAATGCGGCGACGAAGGCTAAAATATAGGATTACTGCTGCATTCCGATAGTTATCGGGAGGCTAAGATAAAAAACCTTTGGGAGGTTTGGGATTGTTGGAGTGAATATTTAAGAGAGGTTTTTGAAGAAATGTTTTTGGAAAACTATTTATTTAGAAAAAGACTTGTCTTTACGGGATTCCGCAAAATGAGCGGGGGAATTATGAATATATTTAGTGAGATAAATATATTCCTTTGATATATGAAGATATACAAGCTTGGATTATTTAATACTCACAAGTTACCAGTAATGCGAACCAAATCGCAAAAGTTTCCATATAATTCAACTTTCTTACTATCTTTGTTAAAGTAAAACAACAAACAATCTAAATGGAACCAAAATTCGATGTGGTTTTTCTTGAGCAAGCTATTGACTTTATGTCCAAATTAGACGCGAAAGCAAAAAAGAAGATCTACTATAATTTGGATAAAGCAAAACTCGAAAATGACCCAAAGCTTTTTAAAAAGTTGACAGATGACATTTGGGAATTTAGAACACTTTACCAAGGAATTCAATACAGACTCTTTGCATTCTGGGACAAAACTGATAAAACAGAAACACTTGTATTATCAACACACGGAATGGTTAAAAAGGTAAGTAAAGTACCAAAATCAGAAATCGAAAAGGCTATGAAAATCAGAGCTGAATATTTTGAACAATAAAAAAAGGTTATGGAAACTAAAAAGAAAAAAATGAAAATGATGACCCTTGCCCAAATGAAGGATAAAGACATCGGAAAGATTGGAACAGAGCAACGTGACAAATACGAGTTTGAATTGCGGATGGAAGTTCTTGGCGATATGATAAAGTCAGTACGAAAAGAACGGAATCTGACCCAAGAGCAACTCGGCGAATTAATCGGAGTTCAAAAATCACAAATCTCCAAATTAGAGCGAAATACTAAAAATGTAACTATTGAAACGATTTTAAAAGTGTTCCGAGCTTTAAAAGCGAATGTAAAATTTAGCGTGGAAATGAACGAATCGGAATTCACGGTGACGTAGGCACTACTGGCATCAACGTATATAAAACATAGTGCGAGTAGTTGCTATATCGAATTGGGCATCTATAAACGAACTAAAAAAAGAATCCCCAAACGCAAGTATTTTGAAAGATAATCGGATTGTTTTTAATATTAGTGGAAACGATTACCGACTGATTGTAAAATTCAACTTTGAATATCAATTGGCGTGGATACGGTTTATCGGAACACACGCTGACCTGCCCGTCCGGCGGGCGGGTATGATAAAATTAACGCAAACGAAATTTAAGACGAATAATAAGACCAATTAGGAACGAAGCGGACGCAACTATAGCGTTTATAAAAAACAATCCCAAAACCTATATATTTTAGCAAAGCTTGCCTTTACGGGATTCCGTAAAATTTGTTAAAGAAATGTTATTACATTTGGGAGGAGTTAGGTATATCTCCATTTATCAATGGTTATATGAAGACTTATTGTTTTATATATACATTTTGGGATTAATTAAAAAAAATGATTCAAAAAAAGATAAGTTTCTCTAGGCTTGCCAAGAAACGATTACAGGATTTTAACAAAGCTGAAGTACAAGGTTGGGTGATAGAACGCTTTATAAGAGTTGAAGAACGAATAAATAATATTATACTTGACTATTTCAAACCTGACAATAAAGGGTTATTTATATCAGTAGTTTTAAATAGTTCTATATTGACGATTGGAGCCAAAATAAAAATACTCGTAAACATTGGAGTTAAAAACAGCACTATTGATAAAATTAGAAAGTTATCCGCTATTAGAAACGGTTTTGCTCACACTCTCATTATCAGTCAAATGAATATAACCGTTCCTTCAAAATCTGAACCTGAAAAAATTATTGAAACTAATGTGACAAGTATAATTAATGTAATGAATTCATCCGGTAAAATTATCAAGAAGAATGCTCACGAATATTTGACAGAATATCTGGAACTACTTCAAGAGGTAGAAAAAGAGATATAATAAAAAACTCTTGTAAAAAAGGTATATAAGCTATGGTTTGTTTTGTTTTGTTTTCACTTGGAAAATCCTTACAAGGTTCCAAAGCCAGTTTTTATTTGGAGAGGTTTCTACCAAAACACGACACAGTTCTTATACGTTAAAGCTAGATCGAAAACAAAAACTAAGGGAAATTAACTCTAAGAATTGCATACATCGAAGTTTCCATTAATCCTTGAAAATTTTAATATTCGGGTTGACTTTATTTAAAGTTATAGCATTTTTTAATCGCAGCATAATTCAAATGGTTATCCTCTCCGTTAATTTGATAAAAATACAATCTGTCAAAGAATAAAACCATTCAATAATATAATCAATTAGACAAAAAAATAACAAAGAAATGTCAGAAAATGAATCAAATAATTCATCCAAAACCTTTTTAGAAATATTTGATCTTAATGATCTACCTGTTGAAGCTAGGAATACCACATTTCATTTTTATAGGTACAATCATCGAGACGGAGAATGGATTGAGAAAGATGAGCCAGTTTGCATAGTTCGTCGAGGAAACTATAATAGTAATGATTTTCTTTCCGCTACATTCAGAGCTTCTATCTCTGGAGTTTTAGAATGTATATTGGAGAAAGATAATTTAATATCTGACGGAACCGTCTTATACAAATTGCATCCTAAAGGTTTCTATAAAAAAGAAAACACGCCAGAAAGCTTCGAGTATAAGGAGTTTTTTATGGAAACTTCACAAAACCTCTCTTTTGACAAATGGCTTGTCCTAGATGGCAAATATGTAAAAGTGGGAGAACCTATATTTCAATTCAAAGATTTTAAGCGACAAGAACATATAAATTATTCAAAAAAAGAAGGCTTTATTCATCGTCCAGAGGA
This sequence comes from Aequorivita sp., assembly GCA_052105975.1. Taxonomy (GTDB): domain Bacteria; phylum Bacteroidota; class Bacteroidia; order Flavobacteriales; family Flavobacteriaceae; genus Aequorivita. The sequence continues at coordinate 5,250 of JBQEAY010000008.1, forward strand.
ATTATATTCTTTGGAAAAAGGCGATTTAATGTACAGCATCAGAGATACGGATGAACAAAGAATTAAAGAACTTTTTAAAAATCATTCAAATATAATACTTGACGAATTTACTAACTCAACTATAGTAAGCTGGTGTTCTGTTAGTTCAGGATATCCAAATAGAGAAGGTGTTATAACCAAATCAGATGATTATAATACCGACTTTCTCTTTAGTTTCAACTTTATAGAAAACAGCGACTATATTGTTTTCCATTTCAACCCCAAGCAAATTAGACCGAAACAATTTGATAAGGTGAGTTTTTTATTTGAAGAAGGAAAGCAAATACATTTTGAGTTGGCAACAAATCCAATACCATCTAAAAATAGCAACAACGAAAATATTCTGGAATATAAGAGTATAATTACCAATTCTGAACTCAACCTATTTGCTACTTCAGATTTTAAAAAATGGAAGATTTCATTAGTCAATGACAAAAGAGATATTTTAGGTGGAAACATAAGTGGTTGTGAATCCTATCGTGGAGAAAATAACATCAAAATCGTAATTAAAAAATTTGCAAATGACTATATCGATTTGGTTAAAAATACTATTCCTGATTATCAACCAACTGAACTAAGACAAGTTAATGAAATTAATAAAACAGCAGCTGAATTCTGCTTTGTTTATTTAATGTATGACACAAGTAATGATTATTACAAAATCGGAATATCAAACAATCCTGAATACCGAGAAAGCACCTTGCAAAGTGAAAAGCCAACGATAGAAATGATTATATCAAAAAAGTTTCCAGTTAGAAAAATTGCGGAAAGTATTGAAAAAGCACTACACGAAACTTATTCAGAAAAACGATTAAGAGGAGAATGGTTTGAGCTTGACTTGATTGATGTAGGACATATAAAGCAAACATTATCCTGAAAATCTCCTACTGGCATCCATTCCCGCACGATTACTCCTCAACTAAATACCATATCCTTTTAATTTATGAATCATCAGATTCCGATAATAATATTTCAAAACTCAGTCAAGAATATAATTGTAGGCTCTTGTAGCATTTTTAATAAATGACTCCCGATACAATTTCGGACCTGGCCGATATGCACGTGTTAATTTATAAACAATAATACGTGCTTGAATAATTTATTTCTATCTTTGATTTAAGTTAATCCAAAGATTATAAGTTATGAATACAAAGCTCACTTTAACAATCGAACGAGAAATAATTGAACGGGCGAAAGTTTATGCGAAAGAAAAAAATCGCAGCTTGTCCGATATTATAGAAAACTATTTGAAAACCCTTACCAAGGAAGATCATAAAATTATAGGCGAACCGCTTAGTCCCATTGTAAAATCATTAAAAGGTTCTTTTAAAACTAATAAGGATCTGGATTACAAGAAAGAGCTTAGAAATCGTTTGGAACAAAAATATTTATAAATGGACAAAGTTCTTATCGACACCGATGTAATATTGGACTTCTTTTTTGACCGAGAGCCATTCGCTGAATATGCTACTGAAATCTTTAAGCGCTGCGAAGAGAAAAAAATAAATGGATTTACGACCCCAGTAATTATTTCGAATGTCTACTTCCTACTTAGCAAAGTAGCCAGGCACGATATTATAATTGAAAAGATAAAACAACTTCTGATGATAATTGATATTGTCAAAATGGATAAGAACGTTGTTTTAAACTCGCTTAACTCCGATTTTAAAGATTTTGAAGACGCTTTGCAAAATTTCTCAGCCGTTGAGAACGGAGAAATAAAAATTATCCTTACAAGAAACATAAAGGATTTTAAAAAAAGTACACTAGCTGTACTTACTCCAGAAACATATTTGAAAGGGATAGCCAGTGACTAACAATGTCTCACAACAAATATGACATCAAGATTTATACGGTATCTTGAACACTGCAACAACTGTTAATTAAAAGCCAAGAAGTGTAACAAACCAATAATATTCACGTCTTTTAGACAACCATCACAATCCTTAATGACGCAAAATTCCTCAAGAAATTCTTCCCATAATACATTGGTCTTTTTAAGAAGCTTCTTGGTGGTCTTGGCTATTTTCCTATCTGGAAATTTGTTTTCACAAAGATTGACCTTAGAAGGAAAAGTTGGAACTACAACCGATATTGACGTAGAAGGTATTAATATATTCAATCTTGTCACTAGCAAAGGAACTGTCACCGACGCCAAGGGAGAGTTTCAGATTGCAGTTGCTTTAAACGACACACTTTCCATTTCCGCCATTCATATTGAAGAAACAACGATTGTTATCGGCGAGGAACAGATGAAAAATAAGAAAATCAGCATCAATCTCAGCGAGAAAATGAATCAACTGAGTACGGTAACTTTAAGAAGATCACTCACCGGTTATCTTGGAAATGACGCCAATATAATCCCAACCACAAATCCTATTACCGCCCGATCTTTAGGTCTGCCCAATGCGGATTTACCAAAACTTTCTCAAGAGAGAAGACAACTATACACGGCAAATTCGGGTCCTGTTGATATGCTTGTGAATGCATTTTCAGGAAGAACAAAAATGCTTAAAAAACGTATAGAATACCAAAAAACAAGAGCATTAACATTAGCGCTTCTCGATAAGTTTCCTGAGACTTACTTCACCGATGCTCTAAAAATAGATAAGTTAAAAGTCTATTCATTTATCTTTTTCTGTGAGGACGACCCCGACTATCAAACTGTGATGAAACAAGATAGTATGGAGATTATTGAGTTTTTGGAGAAAAAGAGTGAGGAGTATCTAAAATGAAGTTGAAGTTGAAGATGAAGTTGAAGTTGAAGTTGAAGATGAAGTTGAAGATGAAGTTGAAGTTGAAACAGGAGACAGGATCGCTTTGCTGCCAGAAACAGGACACTTTTCAACAACACCTTGGATTATAAAATTGAAACCATGTCGCTTAGCTCCAGCCCTAATCCAAATTAAGTGAGATTTACTATCTTTAGATTTCGGCTTAGAAAATCTCTAACATGAAAAACAAAATCCTGATTTTAATTATTGTTTTAATATCCTTTTTAACCTCAGGTTATGCGCAAGACGAGGGTATTCCAATAGCAGATTCATACAAGATAGTTGGAGAGTGGCTACTTGACTCTAACGAGAACGATGTAAACCTGTATTTTATTAGGAAACCTACAACAATAAATACAGGATTAGTAGAAACAATTCAATTTTTTGAGAATGGAAATTTAAATTATCGCCGCTTCCTTACTCCAATGTATTGTGGAAATGACCTTAGTAGAATTCCGAAAAAGGGAAAATGGGCGCTAGATTACCACAATTCAATACTTAAAACATCAATACCTATCGGTGATTATGGCACCGAATTCAAAATATTAAAATTAAAAAATAATGACTTAGTGCTTAGCAAATTATATACTGAAGAAAGCTTGCTGCCACCAAACTGAGCTAAAAAATCAGTAATAAACACTCTTTCCTTCTCCTAATACTTATTTAATCCTTGCGTGATGCTTTCTTATTTCAAGATCAATAAGAACTCACTTCATTCAAAACATCCATATCCTCCGTATCCAAGGTTATTTGCGGAGCCTTAATAATAGATTCCATTTGCTTTAAGCTGGTCGCACTTACAATTGGAGATGTGATCGTTGGTCGGGCCATTAACCATGCCAATGAAATAGCAGCTTGTGTAGTGCCGTGTTTTTCGGAAATTCTATCCAAAGCTTTCAGAACTTTAAATCCTTTTTCGTTTAGATATTTCTCAATTCCACCGCCACGTTGACTTTTATTAAGGTCGTCTTTACTTCGGTATTTTCCAGTTAGAAATCCAGAAGCTAAAGAGGAATAATTTAAAACGCCCATATTGTTTTCCTCAACTATGCCACGCAGATCATTTTCATATTCTTCACGCTCCATCAAATTATATAAGGGCTGTAAGGTTTGATATTTAGGAAGTCCTTCTTTTTCGGAAGCTTTTAGAGATTCGCGAATTCTTGCTGGCGACATATTACTAGTACCGATAACGCGAACCTTTCCTTCCTCTATCAATTGCTGATACGCCGACAGTGTTTCTTCCACAGGCGTTTTCTCGTCGTCAAAATGACTTTGATACAAATCGATATGGTCAGTTTTTAAACGTTTTAAAGATTGCTCAACACTATTGAGAATAAACTTCTTGCTTATGTCTGCTGGATGTTCGTTGTTTTGGGATCCGACCTTAGTAGAAAGAATAATTTTATCTCGATTCTTCCTCTGTGCAAACCACTCCCCGATTATTGTTTCAGATTCAACTCCCTTATTGCCCGGAACCCACCAGGAATAGGTATCGGCAGTATCAATAAAGTTAAAGCCAGCATCCACAAATGCATCAAGGATTTTAAATGATTTCTGTTTATCTATTGTCCAACCAAAAACATTCCCGCCAAAGCTTAATGGTGAAACTTTAAGTCCTGAATTTCCGAGTTCTCTTTTTTCCATAATGATTTTTATTTTCCCTAAAACTACAAAGTCTAATTTCAAAATATGTGAAGGTTATGATAAGAATTACTTCAAAGACCTAGTAAAATTGTGCAATAGAAAATATTAATGTTTCTAAATGAAGTAATCTTTTAAGAAGCAGGTGAAAGAGACCCAATGCGAAAATGATTAAATTTGAAATAAGCATTTCTATTATAAGTGCTTAGATTTTTTCCAAATCAATCCAAAAAAATAAAAATGGAAGAGGAATATCTACAAAGCGTTCGTAAGCAATTTGAATATTATAAATCTCTTGGCGAAAAAACTTTTGACCAATTGGATGATGCTCATTTGTTTTGGCAATTTAATGATGCCTCAAATTCCATTGCAATAATTGTAAATCACCTCTGGGGAAATATGAAATCGCGCTGGACAGACTTTTTAACTTCAGATGGCGAAAAGGAATGGCGAGAGCGAGAGTTGGAATTTGAATCGGTAATCCAATCCAGGGAAGAATTACTTACCAAATGGAATGAAGGCTGGGAATGTCTATTTAATGCCCTAAGTACTGTCAACACAGAAAATTTTAACACCGAGATTTTCATCAGAAATCAAGCCCACAGCATTGTTGAAGCTGTTAATCGTCAATTTGCACATTACTCATATCATGTGGGGCAGATTGTTTACATAGGTAGAATGCTAAAGAGGGATTCTTGGAAAAGTCTATCTATTACGAAGGGAGAATCGGTGGATTTCAATAAAACAAAATTCTCCAAGGGAAAGCACGGAGGCCATTTTACCGATGACTTAAAATAATCTCACAAAAACAAACCTTTTATGGCTTTCAACATCCAACTTGCAGATAGAATCCGCGAATACCTTTTTAAAAATTGCGACTTAAACATTGTGGAAAAGAAAATGTTTGGTGGCTTGGCATTTATGATAGATGGAAAAATGTGCATAAACGTAAGCGGCGAAAACCTAATGTGCCGTTTTCATCCAAGTCTTGAAAACGAAGTAGCTGAAAAAACAGGGTTTGAACCTATGATTATGAAAGGAAAGCAAATGCAAGGCTATTGCTACGTAAATCCAGAAGGATTTAAATATAACAAGAATTTTGAATATTGGCTGAATATATGCTTGGCGTTTAATCCAAAAGCCAAAGCTTCAAAAAAATAAATTGATCTCTTTCGAATCAATTACATCTTTCAAGACTCTTTTTATACAACCTTAAAGCTAAATTTATTCTGAAGTAAATAACTATAAGCAACCGCGATAAAAACAGTAAGTATTTTGGAAGGAGTAGGATAAAAACCAAGAAAATCAACAAAAAATTTCATGCAAATATAGCTCAGCACTAGGGCTCCCATTGCAACCAAAAAATACCTAAAAAACTGAATTTTCCAAGGTAAATTAGATTCTTCGAAGGTGATAAACTTTTGCAACAAAAACCCAGTCACAAAGGTTATAGGAAATACAAAAAACAAAGAAGCAATATGCGGACTCAGAACTACAAAACCCATATCCACATTCTGCTTGGCAACAATAAAATTGTAAAATATAAAGTAAAGCACAGTATCTAAAACCAAGTTACCACCGCCACAGGCTGCATAGCGATATGTCTTTAGAGGAAGAAAACGCCTAAATATAAAATAAAAGGCGTCAATAAATTTGATAATGCTGTTTTTCATGCTTATTGGATCGCAAAGTTAAGCATAAGATTAAAGAAGTTACGTGTTTAGTCTTTTGAAAAAGAAGTTGCCAAAAAAGTAAGTTTCAATATCAGTTTCGGTACTGTCGAAAACTTCAGAAACCCATCCTTCTATTATTATTCTTCAGAGAATATTTTGCCAAGCTTAATTCTAAAGCTTTTGAAGCGGAAGACGGCCTGTCTATTAATTTCATATCTACTACTCATAATACGCAGTAAATGATTATTTTAAGATGATTTGATAATATGATTTTCAATAATATTATTTAATTTTCAAAATAAAACCATGCACCCCTATATTCCTCATTTGCTTTCCGATATAGCCGCAGCTCAACAGGAAGAGCCCGCGGTGGGTTTTCACGAATCTGAAACTGAGAATTTATCCTCTGAAGATCTTTTTGCGGATGTGGAACGATATTTAGCAGGCGAAGAACATTACACCTTTGGTTATTATTGCGGACTGAAACCCATAGATTTTCCTCCTCCCGAGCAGCTGGAGGAAGATGACTTAAAAAAAGTATGTAAAGCATTTGAGCAAATGATGCAAACTTGGAATTTGTCTATTGCTTTACCTGATAATTTGCCATTGCCATTTGCATACGCATTGACTATAGATACACTCAACCGTAAAACCAACATCCCTAAAATTGGGATGATAACTTTTGATTTCTGTACCGGATACGCTCCCGACTGCGATTTAAAATCTTATTGCCCTTGTTTAGAGTTTTGGAATGAAAGCGACGATGAAATGGAAGATACCGATGACAGTTCATTTGGCAACGACGAGTTACCTTTTTAAAGTCTACAAGTAAAAAACTGATCCTGTACTTGCAATCATATCAAAATTCCACAATAGTATAAAAGCAAAAAGTCCGGATAGAATCCGAACCTTTTTATAATAATATTTCCAAAATAAAGATAGGAAGTAAAAAGCTTAACTATCTAAAATGGGTTAAGATGAATTAGCATCAATTAAATGAAGTTGCTAAATAATTACCTTCTCCCTCCACCTCTACTACCTTTTCCTTTGGAAGAACTGCTCCCTCTGCCAGAATTACGTCCTCGACTGTGGTGTGCGGCTTTTTGGCGTTTCTTTTCTGCCTCGGCTTCCTTCACATCGGCCATGGTTTCGGTAGGTTGAAAATCTGGAAGAATTTTAGGCTGAAGACGTTCGCCAATAAGTTTTTCAATATCTTTTAAGTAACCAACTTCATCTAAACTCACCAAAGAAAGTGCTTCCCCGCTGGCTCCTGCTCTTCCGGTTCGGCCAATTCGGTGAACGTAGTCTTCCGAGATATTTGGTAATTCATAATTAACAACGTGTGGCAATAATGGAATATCCAAGCCTCGAGCCGCGATATCTGTTGCTACCAAAACACGAACTTTACCTTCCTTAAATCCAGAAAGTGCTCTTGTTCTGGCGCCTTGGCTTTTATTTCCGTGGATTGCGGCAGAAGTGATTTTCGCTTTTTCCAACTTTTCGCTTAAACGGTTGGCACCGTGCTTGGTTCTCGTAAAAACCAAAACCTGTTGCCAGTCGCCTTCAGAAATAAGCTTTATAATTAAGTCTGTTTTTAGCGCTTTATCAACTCTATAAACCGTTTGGTCTATTTTTTCAACAGTGGTATTTTCTGGTGTAGCTTCCACTAAAACAGGATGGTGAAGAAACTCATTGGCCAGTTTTTTTATTTCCTTTGAAAAAGTTGCAGAAAACAAAAGATTCTGTCTTTTAGAAGGTAGTAAAGAAAGTACTTTTTTAATATCGCGTAGAAAGCCCATATCGAGCATTCTATCGGCTTCGTCCAAAACCAGGATTTCAACCTTGGCAAGCGAAAGTGCGCCTTGATTTTCAAGATCCAATAACCTTCCTGGTGTTGCCACCAAGATATCCACTCCGTTTCGCAAGGCTTTAATCTGTGGGTTTGCACCTACTCCACCAAAAATAACGGTAGAACGCAAGTCTGTAAATTCGCTGTACTCTTTAAACTCAGCCTGCACTTGCGCGGCTAGTTCCCGGGTTGGGGTAAGTATCAATGCGCGAATCGGTCTTTTTCTTAAGGCCGGTTCGCTGTTTAAAATTTGTAACATAGGTAAAGCAAAACCAGCAGTTTTCCCACTTCCTGTTTGTGCTGAAGCCAACACATCTTTCCGTTCTAAAATTAATGGGATTGCTTTTTGTTGAATAGCCGATGGCGTATCATATCCTTTTTTGCTAATAGCTTTTAGCAGGGCATCGGATAGCCCAAGTGATTTAAATGACATATAAAAATGTTTCAGATTTCAAGTTCCAGGTTTCAAGTGCAATAAGACCTTGGTCAATATAGACAACAAGGCTATTGTTTTAACAACTTAGAATTTGTTTTGTTATATTTTGTTAGACCGCTGCGCTTGGAGATAGTATATCGCGGCGCTTTTAGAATTCGGTCTTTTTTAAGAACCATTAAAACTAAGAAGACGGTTTTAATAAGGCGCGAAGGTACGTCAAATTTTCTAAGCGGAGGTTTTTCTATAATTTATATACAAAAGCTTAACAGTATCTTTTTAAATTATTCACTGATAATGAACACTTAATCCGTTTTTCAAGAACTGCGGATATCCTTCATTGCTTATCTTTACTGTGTACAAACCCTAAAAACCTTACTATAATGAAGAACATTACATTTTGTTTAAAAACATTCGTCATTAGTGTAGCCTTGATTGTTGGCAGCTCGATGATTTCGCAGGCACAGACTTTTGAGTACAAAGATTCAGGAACGGATTTCATTCTTTACGATCTTTCCATCCCGGAAGGCCAAAATTCCATTGCCTATGCAGCAGGGTCAAAATATACTTTCGACACGGAAGGTATTATTATCAAGACAGAAGATGCCGGTGAAACTTGGGAGAAAATATTTCCGTTAACTGGTACATCTACAAGTTTTGAGAAAATTGAATTTGTTAATGAAAATAAAGGCTTTGTTGCTGGTTACGATCTATTTATGAAAACCGAAGATGGCGGCACCACCTGGACACCTATGACAGTAGGTACTGATGTATATCTTTACAACAACCTCTCTTTTTATGATGAAAATATAGGTTTTGTTTCAGCCCAACTTGACGATGCACCCTATTTCGCAATTTATTTAACCTCCGACGGCGGCGATACATGGACTCCCGCTTCAGACGTACTTGCGGCTGGTGGAATCAACATTGCTTATGCAGACGAAACCACCTTATTTTCCGTAGGTGCAGACGAGCGTATCGCTAAATCTACTGATGGCGGAGATACTTGGTTGCAAATTTACTCGGGAATGATTCAGAATTATTTCCTTTCAGTTTATTTCAAGGATAAAGATAATGGCGTTGTTGCAGGAGAAGATGGACTATTAAAAACAACGCACGATAGTGGAGACACATGGAGCGATTTTACAACTGGCTATCACCATTTTTATGCCTTGGCCTATAAAGGAGATCAACTAATGGCAGGTGGTACTGATACCGACATTTATTTTTCTGAAGATAACGGTGCAAACTGGAGCCAAATCTTTTCTGGTAACGGTCAAAATCAATTATACGATATAGAGTTTTTTGAAGATGGATCAGGATTGATCAGCGGTTCGGGTGGGATTATGATAAAATTTGAAGACGTATTCTTAGGAACTGAAAACAATCAAATTTCAGAAAATGAACTTATAAGCTTTTACAATTCAAATTCTAAAACTTTCAATGTTCAATCTAAAAATGAAAAAATTGAGAATGTAACTATTTACAATATCAATGGACAACTTGTTGGAACATTTACAAATGATTCTATGAGTTTTAGCACCGATGTTTCCGCTTTTGCAAACGGAGTTTATTTAGTAACCGTCAGCAGTAGCAATCAGACTAGCAGTTTAAAGTTTTTGAAGCAGTAGTTTAATTTATTTTGACATTAGTTTAAACTAGCTATAACAATTTCAATATACAATTTTCAACATTTTGTCTCCTTTAACCCCGATAATAATCATTATTGGGAGGGACAAAAAAAGCGGTCGAAAATTCAATCATTTTTACCTTGCCCTAAAAGGAATAATTGAATTTTCTTCGTTCGAATTAATTTAAACCCACCACAGTATCTAATAATGAAAGGGGCCTAAAATAATTTACGCCCCTTTTTTATTGGAAAAAAGCTGGAAAGAACAATCATTACAAATCTTGGATTCGCTCCATAACATCTTCAACCATTAAATCACATTTATGATTTCCAAACTCAAAGATTGAAGCATCGTGGGTGTTTTTAAAGAGTTCATCCTTTAATAAATTTTTAGCTCGGTGCAATCGCACTTTCACGTTGCTATCCGTTAGGTTTAAGCAAGATGCAATTTCAGGATTAGACAATCCTTCCATTTGATGAAGCACAAAAACTACTTTATATTTTTCCGGTAATAGATCCACGGCACGTTCAATTAAGACGCGCGTTTCAGATTTAATAGCTTGTTTTTCTGGATTCATTTGATTTGTATCTGGTAAGTTAAAAACATTCTCCAAGCTTTCTGTTTTTCCGTAGTTCGTTACCGCTCTTTTATTCTTTCGCAAGTATTGCAAAGCTTCATTAATGCCAATCCGGATAAGCCAAGTGGAAAAAGAAGATTCATTGTTAAACTGTTGTAGTTTAAGATAAGCCTTTACATAAGCATCCTGCATAATGTCACGAACATCAGCTTCGGAATGCACATAACTTCTTATAACTCTAAAAAGTCGCTGATTATACCGTCTTAGTAAAATTTCAAATAATTCTTTTTCGCCTTCCAATACGCGCTGAACGACTTTGGAATCGGATAATTTAGTCAAGGTAAATCGATCTGGTTGAGCTGCATTCATAATTTGTCTTTCTTTTTAGATGCCATAGACAATCTAAAGTTACAAATTTTGTAACCGTGATACTTTTAAAACATCTAATCAATAGAACTTAAAAATCAAAAAGATCATGACAACATTAACGAATAACCTAGAAATCAACAAACTACAGACTCTTTTAAAGTATGTTTTCACAATAGTCCCCATCGTTGCAGGTGCCGATAAATTCTTCAACATTCTCGTACAATGGGATACTTATCTAGCACCTTCCACCTTAGATATGCTTCCTTTTAGTGGAGCTACGTTTATGATGATCGTGGGTGTGATCGAGATTATTGCCGGGATCCTAGTATTTACCAAAACACAGATAGGAGCTTATATAGTCTCCATTTGGCTATTACTTATCGCTTTGAGCTTAATTTTTACTTGGCACCATCCCGATGTGGCAGTTCGTGATATTGTGATGGCTATTTCGGCTTTTGTTTTGGCTAAGCTGAGCACTCCCAATGTAGCTAGATCCTAAAAATTGAATTTTATACAAACAGATTTCCAGAAATCCTCTAAGTTTTAAAGTCGTTTAGAGGGTTTTTTATTTAACTGCGGAAATATCTACACGGGAACACTAGCTTATAAATACAAAAGGTATTCATTTTTTATATAGATTCAATTTTTTCAAATTACGACCACAGTTGTTTATTATCTTTGCAAGTCATAGGGTTTTCCTATACATGATAAATTAAATCTTCAAACTCTTATGAACATAGAACAAATTTTCAAAAACAACGAAGTGTGGGTAAACGACAAATTAGGCGTTAATCCAGACTATTTTAAAAATCTAGCTGATGGGCAAAGCCCTGAAATCCTTTATATAGGATGTAGCGACAGTCGAGTTACGGCGGAGGAAATTATGGGCGTAAAACCAGGTGACGTTTTCGTTATGCGCAACATTTCTAATATGGTATCCAATCTGGATCTAAGCGCGATGAGCGTTATTGACTATGCCGTTAGTATTTTGAAAGTAAAAAACATTGTTATTTGCGGCCATTACGGCTGTGGTGGTGTTAAAGCGGCTATGCAATCAAAAGATCTAGGAATTCTAAATCCGTGGCTACGAAACATTCGTGACGTTTATCGTCTACACCGTGAGGAACTAAATGAAATTAAGGACGAGGAAAAGAAATACAGAAGATTGGTAGAGCTCAACGTACAAGAACAGTGTGTAAATGTGATTAAGACTGCCGATGTACAAATTGCGGTTCGCAAAGGAAGGCTAGCCGTTCATGGATGGGTTATGGATATGGCCACCGGAAAACTGATAGATTTAGAAATTGATTTCGAAAAAGTATTGGAAAACATTATGGAAATCTATCACTTGGATAAAGATGAGTTAAAATAGAAAATTTTCAATTCTGAATCCTGAATTCAGAATTCAGAATTGAAAAACTTACATCTGTTCAGGAACTTCAATTCCCAATAACGCAAATGCACTTTTAATAACCTCAGCAACAGCTCCAGAAAGTTTTACACGGAAAGCTTTCTCAGCTTCATTATCTGTAGCCAAAATCGGCACGTTTTGATAAAAGCTATTGAATTCCTTTACCAAATCATAAGTGTAATTTGCAATCAATGCCGGACTGTAATTAGCCGCTGCCAATTGAATGGTTTCAGGATATTGCTTCAGTATTTTTAAGAGTTCCTTTTCTTTAGGATGTATTTCAATTTCAGACAGTGATTGGACGCTGAACGGAGCAGAAATGGCCTTTCTTAAAATAGATTGAATTCTGGCATAAGTGTATTGAATAAACGGCCCAGTGTTTCCTTGGAAATCCACGCTCTCTTCGGGATTGAAAAGAATTCGTTTTTTAGGATCTACTTTTAAGATGTAATACTTCAAAGCTCCTAGCCCAATAATCTTATAAAGTTCATTTTTCTCTTCTTCTGAAAAATCATCGATTTTCCCTAATTCCTCAGAAATTACACGTGCTGTGGATGTCATTTGCTCAATTAAATCATCAGCATCTACAACGGTTCCTTCACGACTTTTCATTTTTCCTGATGGAAGATCGACCATTCCATAACTCAAGTGAAACATGTTTTCAGCCCAAGTGTAACCAAGCTTTTTTAGAATTAAAAAGAGCACTTTAAAATGGTAATCCTGTTCATTCCCTACTGTATAAATCATTCCACCAACATCGGGATGGTCTTTTACACGCTGTACGGCAGTTCCAAGATCCTGAGTCATATAAACCGCAGTACCATCACTTCGCAGTACAAGTTTTTCATCGAGACCGTCCTCGGTTAAATCACACCAAACGGAACCGTCGTCTTTCATAAAGAAAACATCTTTCTTTATACCTTCTTCTATAATGTCCTTTCCTAACAAATAAGTATCACTTTCATAATAATAAAAGTCGAAATCTACACCAATAGATTTATAGGTTTCTTCAAAACCTGCGTAAACCCAGCCGTTCATTTTATTCCAAAGTCCTACAACTTCTTCATTACCAGCTTCCCATTTTCTTAGCATTTCTTGAGCTTCAAGAATTAATGGTGCTTGCGCTTTAGCTTCTTCTTCAGTTTTTCCATCTGCTTTTAAAGCTTCAATTTCTTTTTTGTATTCTTGATCGAATTTTACGTAATAATTTCCAACAAGCTTATCTCCCTTTAAATCTGCGGTATCTGGAGTTTCTCCGTTTCCAAATTTTTCCCAGGCAAGCATACTTTTACAAATATGAATCCCTCGATCATTAATGATTTGGGTTTTATACACTTTTTTTCCTGCGGCTTTTTCTATTTCAGCGACAGAATAACCGAGTAGAACATTTCGAACGTGACCTAAATGCAAGGGTTTATTGGTGTTTGGCGAAGAATATTCAACCATCAACGCTTCCTTTCCCTGCGGCTCAAAGCCGAAAGTCGAAAAGTCTTCCACCGAATTGAAGAAATCCATATAAAATGAATCACTCAAAACTATATTTAGAAAACCCTGAACCACATTGAATTTTTCTATTTCTGAAACATTTTCAACTAAATAATCACCAATAGCTTGGCCAATTTGCACAGGATTTCCTTTTACAACGCGGAGCATTGGGAAAACAACAGCTGTAATATCGCCTTCAAAATCCTTGCGAGTTGGCTGTAATTCTACCGATTCTAATTCTGCGCCGTAGATATCCTTAACGGCTGCCTTAATTTGGGTTTCTAAATTTTGTTGAAATGTCATTTTTTTAAATAGCTATTAGATATGAAACTTGAGATTTTAGAAATCCTCGCTACAATTTCCTTTAATAAATGAACTCCTTCGCTAAAGCTTCGGAGTTTGGGCGACAAAGATACACGTTTTTAAATTTTAAGTATTTCAGAAACCACTATCTTTAAAGTAAAAAAAATGCTGCTACTTGTTTCTTACAACGACAGAGTTATCACGAGTAAAATAGACAAAGAATTAGGAAAGCCATTTCCATTGATGGAACGCTTTAAAATGGGTGGTATCGGTTCACCAAAATTGATATTGATTGAGACGAGTATCCAAATTAGCAATCTAATGAATGTGGATAATAACCGAAATGTCTGCAATATAGAAATGCGCCCCAAAGGAATTATTGTTGGATTTAGAAGCCAATTAAACTCTTATGCCCTGATTATCCCATATTATAAACTAGCGATTTATAAAGGGAGGGCGGAAGAATACACGATCCATAAGGACAACTATTTTTTTAAGTTTGAAGCGCACGCTGAGGATAAGGGAATACACAAGTTTATAAAGAAATTGATAGAAGCAAAAAATCAAGCCGCACCCAATCGATTGGAAGATCTTTGATGTACCACAATTTTAATCTTATCATAACAATTCAGTAAACTCCAAAAAGGAAAACCACACGTTCTTTGCTAAAAAAACAATGGACATCTTTTTATATGTTTTTGCTGCATTATTTTCAGTAATAAATCCGTTAGGAACTGTACCCGTATTTGTAGGCTTAACAAGTGAAGAAAGTACAAAGGAACGCAACAAAACTTCACTTTTGACCACGATAAACGTGATTGTCATTTTAATAATTTCCTTCTTCGCTGGAACTTATTTGCTAGCCTTCTTCGGAGTAAGTTTAAATGCGTTGCGCATTGCAGGAGGTATGATAATCGTAACTTCAGGTTTTGCGCTGTTGACCGGTACTTTTTCAAAACACAAAGGAATGAAAAACAAGCGGGTTAAAAAAGATTTGGACAAGCGTGAAAAATTCTCACTCACACCCTTAGCTATCCCAATGCTTGCCGGCCCTGGTTCAATTTCGCTATTAATAAGCTTCAATCATGAATATCAAAAATGGAATGATATATTAATAGTTGTGGCGGCAGTTTTGGCAGTGGGTTTGGCAACCTTTATTATACTCAGAAGCTCCCATTACATCAGTAAATTTCTAGGTGCTTCTGGTATTAACGCTATCTCTCGAATTGTTGGATTTATCGTGATATCTATAGGCGTGGAATATATTAGCAACGCAGTAATTTCTATTCTTAAAATCTGAATATTTAAAAAATTAACGACGGTTTTTTAGTAGTGCTCCGGCAATAAGAGCAAGAACCCCTATACCTATCATTCCCAAGGTCTGATTTGTCAGTCCTTCTTTGGCATTAACTTCCAAAGGCCCGATATCTACAACCGACTGAGGAACAAAGGCATTGTATAGCCCAAAAATTATCAAAACCACTCCAGCAATAAGAAGTACTGTTTTTAAGACTTTCATAAAAATTAATTTAACTGGTTTAATTTTTAAAGATAGGCAAAAGGTTTAGAGTTCAAAAGTTTAGAAAAGTAGTCTATTGCTTTATATCCCAAACACGAACAAATAATTAGCTTTTAACCAATACGGGCTCATTGTTTTTAGGAAGAAATACTTCTGCCATCATACAGCGGGCACTCCCACCACCACAAGTTTCAATGGTTGTAAGATCGCTACTCAATATTTCACAAGATTTTTCAATTTCTAAAATCTGGTCTTGATTTAGACTCTTGTGAGCTGCGGTACTCATGATCAAGTATTTCTTGTCTTTTCCTTGAACCTGAAGCATATTTCCTGCAAAATGATGCATTTGCTCCTCACTTATTTTGATAATTTGCTTTTTATCAGCCTTTAGATGCTGCACCAAATTTTTCTTTTCGGCAGCATTGTCTATTGTGTCTAAACAAACCACACTGAATTCTTCAGCAAGACACATCATAACATTGGTGTGATATATTGGTACACGCTTTCCGTCTACAGTTTGGTTTGCTGTAAAAATCACTGGCAAGTACTCAAAGTCTTCACAAAACTCAATAAGCAATTCCTCGTGTGCCCTTGGAGAAAGTGCACAATAAGCTTTTTTATTTACTCGGTCCAGCAATAGATTGCCAGTACCTTCCAAGAAAATGCCTTCATCTTCAGCAGACGTATAATCATAGACATTCTTAATTGTAAAGCCTTCTTTTTCCAAACGAAGTAGAATATCTTCCCGTCTTTCACGACGGCGATTTTCAGCAAACATCGGGTATAAACCAATATCACCACTTGCGTGAAAACTGATCCAATTATTTGGAAAAACAGAATCTGGCGTGTCCATTCGTGGATCATCATCTTCCACAATTACATTTACGCCTACGGCGCGAAGTTTTTCTACAAAAGCATCGAACTCTTCCTGTGCTTTGCTATTTACTTCGACGTTTTTAAGCGCGATGTCTTCCTGAAAAAAATTATTCACTGCCGTTTGCTCGTTCATTCTAAACGCAACAGGACGGATCATTAAGATATTATCTGTTATTTGTTTTGCCAATGGAAAAAATTTTAGGCTGCAAATTTAAAGGAATTTTCTGAGAGAGAAATGCTTTTAAATGAGTAAATTAGTTATAGAAAACTTAAGTCCACCAAATCGGATTTTGGGTCAAAATGAAAGCTTTAAGTCTTAAGAGAATATAAATTTTTAGACCAAACTTAATATACAGAAATTATGGACACTTTAAAAAGCCTACAGAGTGAACTCACTGAGGAATACCAAATTACAAAAAAATTTATCAATAATTTTCCCGACAACAAAAATGATTATGCTCCTCATGAAAAGAGTATGAAGCTAATGAATTTGACTAATCATATTGTTGATATTTTTAGTTGGCCTGAATTAATATTGAAATCTGATTATCTAGATCTTTCGGCTGATTACAAGCCTGAGAAAATGAAAGACAAAGAAGATTTGCAAGCATATCTGGAGAAACAATATAAAGCAGGATTAAGAGCCTTAGAAAATGCAAAAGAAGATGATTTAAAACCAGAATGGAGTCTACAAATGAACGGACATAAAATAATGGAATGGAGCACAAAATATGATGCCATCCGTCATGGATTGAATCAGATTACACACCACAGAGCGCAGTTAGGCGTTTACTTCAGATTAATAAACATTCCAGTTCCGGGAAGTTATGGACCTTCTGCAGATGACCAAAAAGGTTAGAGATCGGGATTGTTATGAAATGACCGGGAGTTCCGACTTATCACACAGATAAACTCCCTTGATTCTGAAGGGAGGAAGAACAGAGTTTTTAAACACTTAACTGAGCTACTTTCTCTTTAGAGAGGTTTCCGTATTCCAAAATCAGTTTCTTATAAAACACATAATGAAGATGATCATTGTCAAGGCAACCCTGTAAGGTTTCTACTAAATCGGAATAAGAAAATTGATCCGCTACAGCTTTATTAAGATCAAAAAGTCGAACAGGATTTGTAGTTAGAGGCTTACAATTGGAAGTGTAGATTTCCTGAGCATCGTAATCGATTTCAACAGATACAGCATTAAAGGAAAATTTCAGGAAATCTTTGTGAAAATCGCAAAACTCTTCCTTTGGGTGTTCGTTGAACTGACAGCTCTGGTTAATAAGTGCTCTCATTTCTTCTTGTACCATTTCCTCCGCTCTTTCCATTTTTAAATATTTTCATGTACCTATTTAAGAAAGATACGAAGGATTTACCCGCTAAGATTTATTAAATGCCGACTTTGGCGTCAGTTTAACGCTAAGAAATTCATTCCGTTAAAGAAATTAAGAGTGAACCGCTATTGTTGAGATTCAAGGCCTTCACTGCTCCACAAAAGGAAACCACCTTTCATATCATAGATTTCTTTAAAACCCATATCCTTTAAAATAGATGAAGCTTTAGTACTTCTATTTCCGCTTCGGCAGTATAAATAAACTGGCTGATCCTTATCTAGGTTTTTAACCTTTTCATTAAAATCGTCTTCCAAAACATCGATATTCTTTGCGTTTGCTACATGCCCTTCTACAAATTCTTCGGGAGTACGAACATCGAGCAATTGAACATTATTTCCTGCAGTTGCATCGTGAAATTCCTGTGGAGGCAATATCTCTATTCCTTTATCTTCTACTTTATCCTCGCTTTTATTTTTACATGCTGCAGTAAAAAGTAGTAGCATTGAAAATCCAAAAAGTATAATTAATTTTTTCATTGTTGATTTTTTTTATTCTGTTATTTCCCCTTCCCAATCCATTATGCCACCTTTTAAATTGTAGGCATTTTTAACGCCAACAGAGTTTAGTAACATACATGCTTGACCACTTCTACCACCTGAACGGCAATAGACATAATAGTTTTTTTCGGGATCTAGTTCTTTTGCCTGTTTAAGAAATTCGGCACCGTTATAAATATCAATTTGTTTTGCACCAGGAATATAACCTTCCTCGAACTCAACATCTGTTCGGACATCTATAATAACAGCCTTGCTATCATTTTCCAATTGTTCACTCCACTGTTCTTGGGTCAAGTCTGCCATTTTATTTTTTTTTGTAAAACTAATCAATATGAACAAAGTGAAATAATATTTCAAAAAAAAATAACACAATGTTCATTTTTTAAAAAACCTTTCTATCTTTGAAGTTCAAACAATGAACACAATTACAACAAATACTTGGTGGTGGAAAATCTTACGAAAAACGTCGTGAGCTGAACACCTATGGTATAAATTATATACGAAAAGGCTTGTCATTCACGACAGGCCTTTTTTTTGTGCCCATTTGTAAAAGTAAAAACCGATTATATAAGTCAGGAAATAATAGAAAATGAAAACAGATAATAAGAAATATCTCCTTAAAACGCATTCAAAAAAGCTATTGGCAGACACGCTCACACCCGTGTCAGTGTATTTGAGATTACGAGATAAATTCCCAAACAGTCTTTTGTTGGAAAGTAGCGACTATCACGCCAACAACAATAGTTTTAGCTATATCTGTTTCAATCCAATTGCTTCTATAAAGGTTGAAAATGAAACCATAACTCAAACTTTCCCTGATGGAAGTAATTCAATCACAGAAATAACGGCGAATACAAATGTTCCAATAATTTTAGATGAATTTGCTTTATCATTTTCTTCAGAAGAATGTAATTTGAAGTTTATTAATAATGGACTCTTCGGCTATATGGCTTTTGATGCTGTACGTTATTTTGAAGACATTCCGATGTCAAAAAAGGAAGAAATTCTAGAGATGCCAGATCTTTATTATGCGGTTTATAAAAACATCATTGCAATAAATCACTTTAACAATGAAGCCTACATTTTTGCCCACTGCTATGAAACTGAAAACAACATTCCTCACATTGAACAAATTTTAAAGTCGAAAAACTTTGCTGAGTTCTCATTTGAAAGAGAAGGAGATCGAACCACAAATTTAAACGATAAGGATTTTAAAGAATTAGTGAGAAAATGTAAAGAACATTGCCAACGCGGCGACGTTTTTCAAATTGTACCGAGCAAACGATTTTCTCAAAAGTTCAAGGGAGATGAATTCAATGTTTATCGCGCTTTGCGAAGTGTAAATCCGTCGCCTTACCTGTTCTATTTCGATTATGGCAATTTTAAAATCTTCGGAAGTTCACCCGAAGCACAACTGGTCGTAAAAGGAAATCGCGCAGAAATCCATCCAATTGCAGGTACTTTTAAGCGAACTGGAAATGATGAACAAGACGCCGAGCTCGCCAGAGGGCTTTTCGAGGACAAGAAAGAAAATAGCGAACACGTAATGTTGGTTGACCTAGCTCGAAACGACTTAAGCCGAAACGGAACAAACGTAAAAGTAGAAACTTATAAGGAAATCCAATTTTTTTCACACGTAATCCATTTGGTAAGCAAGGTTACTGCAACAAAGAACCAAACAACTTCAACGATGCAAATTGTGGCAGACACTTTTCCCGCTGGAACTTTGAGTGGGGCACCAAAACATAAAGCCTTGCAATTACTTGAAAAATATGAAAACCGAAGTAGGGAGTTTTATGGCGGCGCGATCGGCTTTATGGATTTTAACGGAAATTTTAACCACGCAATTATCATCCGCTCTTTTGTTAGTAAAAATCATACGTTGCATTATCAAGCCGGTGCCGGTGTGGTTTCAGAAAGCGATGAAGAAAACGAATTACAGGAAGTTTATAATAAATTGGGCGCACTTACTAAAGCACTAGAACTAGCTGAATCCATCTGACCTGCAAGGTGTTGTTTTCTTTATGCGATAGCAAAAAAGAAAATCTCCTTGTAGGTCTCAACTCTTTGATTAAATAATTATGAAAAATAAAAACAACAAGCAAACTCCCTTCCGCTCTCAGAAAGGTTTGGGAAAGGGAATGAAAATTCTCGTTATAGACAATTACGACAGTTTTGTTTACAATCTCGTTCACTATTTAGAGGAATTAGATTGTGAAGTAACCGTAAAACGAAACGATAAATTTTATTTGGAAGAGGCCGAAAACTATGATAAAATCTTACTCTCCCCCGGCCCAGGAATTCCCGATGAAGCAGGTTTATTGAAAGCAATAATTCAGCACTATGCAACTTCAAAACCAATTTTAGGAGTGTGCTTAGGGCAGCAAGCCATTGGAGAAGTTTTTGGTGGGAAGCTAGAAAACCTGAGCAAGGTTTTTCACGGAGTGGCCACCAAAGCAACAATCATTTCAGAAAATGACCCACTCTTTAAAGGACTTGAAAAAGAAATTGAGATTGGTCGTTACCACAGTTGGGTAGTTTCCAAAGAAGGATTTCCAGAAGTTTTGGAAATTACTTCCGTAGATGAAAACGGACAGGTTATGTCGCTTCGTCACAAATTTTATAACGTATGTGGTGTACAATTTCATCCTGAAAGTGTATTAACGCCGATGGGTAAACAGATTATTAAGAATTGGGTGGAATCCCCCTAACCCCCAAAGGGGGAATTAGTGACTAGTGGCAGTGGGCAGTTATTTCAACTAAACTTTTAAACTTCTAAACTCATCGACTCAACAATGAAACAAATTCTAAACAGATTAATAAACCACGAGCAGCTTTCAAAAGAAGAAGCGAGATCCGTTTTGGTAAATATTTCTGAAGACAAATACAATCAAAGTCAGATTGCGGCTTTCTTGACTGTTTTTATGATGCGAAATGTAACTTTAGACGAATTGGAAGGATTTCGAGATGCCTTGTTGGATTTGTGTTTGGCTGTCGATTTCAGTGAATACAATGCCGTTGATTTATGTGGAACTGGTGGCGACGGTAAAAACACTTTTAATATTTCAACATTGGCATCTTTCGTTACAGCTGGTGCCGGAGTTAATGTGACAAAACACGGAAATTACGGTGTTTCTTCGGTTAGCGGAAGCAGTAATGTGATGAAGGCTTTAGGTGTAAAATTCAGTAATGAAAAGGATTTTTTAAATCGCTGTTTGGATGATGCGGGAATATGTGTTTTGCACGCTCCTCTATTTCATCCCGCGATGAAAAATGTTGGACCAATCCGAAGAGAGTTAGGCGTAAAAACTTTCTTTAATATGTTGGGACCAATGGTAAACCCAGCATTTCCAAAAAATCAATTGGTGGGAGTTTTTGATTTGGAGTTAGCACGTATGTACGGTTATCTATATCAAAAAAGTGAAAGGAAATATACAGTGCTTCACGCAATGGATGGTTATGATGAAATATCGTT
The DNA here is from genome assembly GCA_052105975.1 of Aequorivita sp. GTDB lineage: Bacteria > Bacteroidota > Bacteroidia > Flavobacteriales > Flavobacteriaceae > Aequorivita. The sequence goes on from JBQEAY010000008.1 coordinate 27,196, forward strand.
GACTGGACCGGCTAAGGTGATTTCAAAAGGTTCCGAGAGTATTTTGAATGCTACAGATTTCGGAGTAAAAGAAATTGGAGAATCGGAAATATTCGGTGGCGAAACCGTAAAGGCTTCCGCAGAAATATTTATAAATATTTTAAACGGAAATGGAACCGAAGCCCAAAACAATGTAGTCTGCGCAAATGCCGCAATGGCAATTTCGGTTGTGAATGCTTGCTCAATAAAAGAAGGCTTTGAAAAGGCCAAAGAATCTTTAAAATCAAAAAAAGCTTTAAATTCATTGAAGAAATTACAGCAATTATCAAAATAAGAAATTAGAGCTAAGTCGAGCACTAAATCCTGTAAGCAAGCAAGAGGTCTCGACTGCGCTCGACCAGACAGAAAAATAATATTTAACGAAAATGACAATTCTAGACAAAATAACAGCATATAAACTCAAGGAGGTAGACGCGAAAAAGGAAATGATTCCCACACGTCTATTGGAGAAGTTCCCATTGTTTTCCAAGGAAACCAAGTCTCTAGCTGAAGCTTTACGAATGTCAACAACAGGAATCATCGCTGAACACAAACGACGTTCACCTAGTAAATCGGTCATAAACGATAAGATTTTATTGCACGAAGTAGTTTCAGGATATGAAGAAGCCGGTGCTTCGGGGATTTCAATCTTAACGGATTCAAATTTCTTTGGTGGCTCGTTAGACGATCTATTGTTGGCTAAAAAAACAGTTTCCATTCCTATACTTCGGAAGGAGTTTATTGTTGATCCTTATCAGATTTATGAAGCCAAAGCCTATGGCGCAGATGCCATTTTATTGATTGCCACCTGTCTTTCGGTCGAAGAACTAAAACAGTTTTCACATTTGGCAAAAAGTTTAAAAATGGATGTTTTGCTTGAAGTTCACAATCGAGAAGAACTTGAAAAAGTCTTGTTGCCCAACGTTGATATGATCGGGGTAAACAATCGAAACCTAAAGAATTTCAAAGTAGATATTGACATCAGCAGGACGCTTTCCGAAGAAATTCCAAAGGAGTTTGTGAAAATATCAGAAAGTGGAATCACTGATATTAAAACTATTAAGGAATTAAGAACATACGGTTTTGAAGGCTTCTTAATTGGCAATAATTTTATGAAATCAGAAAAACCCGGGGAAGCTGCTAAAAAATTTATTAAAGAATTATCAAAATGAAAAATAAACAAACTCCCTTCCCTTTGGGGAGGGCTGGGGTGGGGATAAAAATCTGCGGAATGAAACATAACATTGTCGAAGTAGCCGCACTTCAGCCCGAATATTTAGGGTTTATTCTTTACAGAAAAAGTCCGAGGTATTTTGATGCAGAAGAAATTCCTTCACTTCCCGAAGGCGTTAAAAAAGTTGGCGTTTTTGTAGATGCGAAGATTTCAACAGTTATGGAAATGTTCAGAAAACATTCCTTGCACGTAATCCAACTTCACGGCAACGAAAGTAAGGAGTATATTCTAGATCTTCGGCAATACTTGGCCTTTTCAGAGGTTCAGATTTGGAAAGCTTTTAGTCTTGACGATGATTTCGATTTTGAGCAATTGTCAATTTTTGAAAACAAAGTCGATAAATTTCTTTTCGATACAAAAGGGAAAGAAAAAGGAGGAAATGGGTTCACTTTCAACTGGGAGATTCTAGACAATTATACTTCAACAAAACCATTTATTTTAAGTGGTGGAATTGGTTTAGATGAAGTTGATTCCCTAAAAGAATTACTAAAAACCAATATTCCCATTCATGCAATTGATGTGAATAGCAAGTTTGAAACCGAACCAGGACTGAAGGATATTTCGGCATTGGGAAAATTTATCGCTGCTTTGGATACAGGACTAAAGGGAACCAAGAACCAAGACTAAAGAGACTGAATACTGAGAATATGAAATATAACGTAAACGAAAAAGGCTATTACGGTGATTTTGGCGGAGCATATATCCCCGAAATGCTATATCCAAATGTCGAGGAAATACGACAGAATTATTTGAAAGTAATGGCTGAGGAATCTTTTGAAGAAGAGTTCCGACAGCTGCTAAAGGATTATGTCGGTCGCCCTACTCCATTATATTTTGCGAAACGTCTTTCTGAGAAATACAACACAAAGATTTATTTAAAACGCGAAGACCTTTGCCATACCGGCGCGCATAAAATAAACAATACCATCGGTCAGATTTTAATGGCTAAGCGTTTGGGCAAAACTCGAATTATTGCAGAGACTGGGGCGGGACAACACGGGGTTGCGACTGCAACGGTCTGTGCATTGATGGGCTTGGAGTGCATTGTTTTTATGGGTGAAATTGATATTAAACGTCAGGCTCCAAACGTTGCCCGAATGAAAATGCTAGGTGCAAAAGTCATTCCCGCAATCAGCGGCAGTAAAACTTTAAAAGATGCGACCAATGAAGCTATTCGCGATTGGATCAACAATCCTATCAACACACATTATATTATAGGAAGCGTTGTTGGGCCACATCCGTATCCAGATATGGTTGCGCGTTTTCAAAGTGTAATTTCTGAAGAAATAAAAATCCAACTCAAAGAAAAAGAAGGTAGAGAGGATCCAGATTTTGTTGTTGCCTGCGTGGGCGGCGGCAGTAACGCAGCTGGAGCGTTTTATCATTATCTAGACAATCCTGAAGTTGGAATAATCGCCGTGGAAGCCGCTGGAAAAGGGATCGAAAGTGGTGAAAGTGCAGCAACTTCAGCTTTAGGAAAAGTAGGGATCATTCACGGAAGCAAAACTTTGTTGATGCAAACTCATGATGGGCAAATCACAGAACCTTACTCTATTTCCGCAGGTTTGGATTATCCCGGTGTTGGCCCAATGCACGCCAATCTTTTTGCCAGCGGAAGGGGCAAATTCATTTCTATAACTGATGATGAAGCGATGCAAGCCGGGCTTGAACTTTGCAAATTGGAAGGTATTATCCCCGCCATTGAAAGCAGCCACGCATTAGCAATTTTTGAAAACAGAAAATTTAAAAAAGAGGATGTGGTGGTTGTGAATTTAAGTGGACGTGGGGATAAGGATCTTGATACGTATATAAAATGGTTCAACCTAAGTTGAACGCTTATCATTTCCGCACAGGCGGAAATCTTTTAAGTCAAATGCAATTATGATTGAGGAAGAACTATTTTACACTTATATATTAACCAATAAAAACCATTCGGTACTTTACGTCGGGTTTTCGAATAATCTAAAGAGAAGAATACAACAACATAAAAACAAAAGCTCAAAAGGTTTCACCTCCAGATATAATGTTGACAAATTAGTTTATTTTGAAACTACTATGTATGTAAATAATGCCATTAAGAGAGAAAAGCAAATTAAAAAGTGGAATCGAGAGTGGAAAGAAAATTTAATAAATGATATGAATCCAGACTGGAATGATCTTTCTTGGATGCTTTGAACTAAAGATGAAAGGATTTCCACCTTCGCGGAAATGAAAAAACAATATTTCTATGAATCGAATAAAAAATAAACTTTCAGAAAACAAAAAACTCCTCTCCATCTATTTCACCGCTGGCTATCCAAAACTTGATGATACTGTTGAAATACTTCAACAATTGGAGCAAAACGGAGTGGATATGGTTGAAATCGGCCTACCATTTAGCGATCCATTGGCCGATGGCCCAACCATCCAAGCGAGTTCACAAACGGCATTGAAGAATGGAATGACCACTGATTTTCTTTTTGAGCAATTAAAAAATGTCCGAAAAACGGTTTCAATCCCTTTAATAATTATGGGATATTTCAATCCTATACTTCAGTTTGGAGTTGAAGAGTTCTGCGAAAAATGTAAAGAAGTTGGTATTGACGGCTTGATTTTACCAGATCTTCCCTTGGCTGAATATCAAGAACACTATGCTGAAATCTTCAAGAAATATGATTTAATCAATGTTTTTCTAATTACACCGCAAACTTCAGAAGTGCGTATTCATCAAATTGGCGCAGCTTCCGAAGGATTTATCTATATGGTAAGCAGTGCTAGTGTTACGGGAAGTGCGGACGGATTTAGAGAAGAACAGGAAGAATATTTTCAACGAATTGCCTCAATGAAACTTAACAACCCTTTAATTGTGGGATTCGGGATTCAAGATTCGAGAACTTTTAAACAAGCTACTTCGCATACAAATGGCGCAATCATTGGTAGTGCTTTTATAAAAATGTTATCAGAGAAGGGGTTAGACGGAATTTCAGAATTTACATCCTCTATTCAAGAGGTTTAACCATTCTTTAGCAGAGATTAAGCTTATGAATGTTTAACTTAGCTTTTAATCAAAAAACACTATAATTATAATGGGAAAAGGAGATAAAAAAACTAAACGCGGAAAAATAAACATTGGCTCTTATGGAAAGCTAAGACCGAAACGTAAAAAATTCAACGTTCGTCCTAAACCCACCAAAGATGCCCAAGAAAAAGAAGCTTAAAACACCTTCGTTTTAAGTGTAATGTAAAAGGTATTTAAGAACAACATTGTTTTTAAATACCTTTTTCTTTTGATAGGTTTTAGATTAATCTGAAATTCTAACTTCTTTTTTAAATGAATCCGAAGAAACTAAGGTGAAACACTATATTTGTAACTCATCTTTACCTAATTAAATGAACCAACCCGTTTCTGGATTTTCAAAGAAAACCAAAGTTGAAAAAATTGAATGGCTTGCAGAAAACTACCTGCAGAACAACTCAGATTCAATTCAAATTTTAAAAACTTACTGGAATGAAAATGCTTCTCTACAGCAACTTCACGATGATTTTATAGAGAACACACTTTCCAATTACTACTTGCCTTTCGGGATTGCACCCAACTTCCTAATCAATGAAAAACTATATGCTTTGCCAATGGTCACCGAAGAAAGTTCGGTTGTGGCCGCTGCCAGTAATGCTGCAAAATTCTGGTTGGAACGTGGCGGATTTAAAGCTGAAGTGATTTCAACCGAAAAAAACGGACAAATACATTTTGATTTCTTCGGAAGTGAAGAAGACCTCGAAGAATTCTTTGAAGTAGTAAAACCGAAACTTCGCAAGAGCATTCAGTCTATTGAAAAAAACATGAAAGCTCGCGGCGGCGGACTTTTAGAGCTTTCACTAGTCGATAAATCGCATATACTAGACGGTTATTCTTACGTCCACGCAAGCTTCGAAACACTAGATGCGATGGGTGCAAACTTTATCAACAGCTGTCTGGAACAAATGGCACATACTTTCGAGGATGAAGCAAAAAACTATGAGCCATTTCAGAAAAAAGAAGTCTACCCAGAGGTGGTGATGAGCATTCTTTCCAATTACGTACCTGAATGTTTAGTCCGTGCCGAAGTGAGTTGTAAAGTAGAAGAACTAACCACAAAGCATCACGACGGAAGACAATTTGCCGAAAAATTTATTCGCGCTATTGAAATCGCAAAAACCGAAACCCGACGTGCCGTAACCCACAACAAGGGAATAATGAATGGTGTAGACGCCGTAGTCTTAGCCACTGGGAATGATTTTCGCGCTGTAGAGGCTGGTGTTCATGCTTATGCTGCCAAAAACAGCTACTACGGAAGTCTGACACATGCGAAAATTGAAGACGACATTTTCACTTTCTGGATTGAATTGCCTTTGGCAGTTGGAACCGTTGGTGGATTGACCTCCCTTCATCCCTTGACAAAATTAGCTTTCGAAATTCTTCAAAAACCCGATGCTAAGGAACTGATGCAGATATTGGCAGTAGCTGGTTTAGCACAAAATTTCGCCGCCATCCGATCGCTAGTAACAACTGGAATTCAGAAAGGACATATGAAGATGCACTTGATGAATATTATGAATCAGATGCAGGCTTCAATAGAAGAAAAGGAAAAGGGACTGGAATATTTTAAGGAAAACCCTGTTTCCCATAGTGCTGTGGTGGATTTTTTGGAGAAGCAAAGGAATTGAGGAGTTTAGAAGAAAAACTTTGCGGCTTTGCGAGAGGAAATCATTTCAAGCAAATGCGTGATATAGATAAAATCTTTCGCAGCAAAACATTTGATTTATAGCACTCTATGGAAATCATCTGGACAGATAGGGCGTATTACAGTTATGACAATAACATTGACTATCTCTTGAACGAATGGTCTCTTGAAGTTGTGAGAAATTTTATTGGTAAAACTGAAGAAGCAGAAAAATTATTATTAGAGAACCCTCATTTAGGACGATTCGATGAAGATTTAAATTTATACAAGCTTTTAGTTGTCAAACAGATTTACCTATTTTACGAAATCCACGGAAATCATGTAGTTATGATAGATTTTTGGAATAATTACAAAAAACCATAGTGGCTATAGGCCGTATTTTTTCTGTATTTTTTCTCTAACTTCTTCACTCGTTTTGGTTCTTCCCTTTCTATAATCCCGTCTTCCTTGTTCAATTCCGTCTAGCATCTCGTTTTGATATGTCTCCTTAGGAAACAATAAAGTCGTAAGGATTTCCACTTCAGTACCCGTAAAAGCATTTTCTCTTAACTTTCGGTACATAGTGGGTTTACTGATATCCAATCTTTTCACAAAAAAATCCAGTTTATAGTCCGAATTTTCGATTAACTTTGGCAAAGCTTCTATATAAGAATTATATTCTTTAACTAGGGCTGTCATATATCAATACTATTTCGTTTAAATAATCTACCAAATATAATCATTTTTTTGAAAAAAAACTTTCACAGTAACGGAAAATTATTGCTCACGGGCGAGTATGTAGTGCTCGACGGTGCTAAGGCTTTGGCTATTCCAACAAAACATGGGCAATCTCTGGAAGTTGAGACTTCAGAAGAAAAGGGGATTCAGTGGAAGAGTTATGATGAAAAAGGTATCGTGTGGTTTGAAGATTTTTTCGATTTAAATAATTTTCAAAGTAAGAATCTTAAAAACTCCATTTCAAAAACTTTATCCAAAATTCTATTAGAAGCTAAAAAGCTCAATCCAAATTTTCTTATTGAAAACAAAGGAATACAAGTTACCACAAAACTAGATTTTCCACGAAACTGGGGATTGGGAACTTCTTCTACGTTAATAAACAATATTGCCCAATGGGCAGAAGTAAATGCCTTTAAGCTACTCAACAAGAGCTTTGGCGGCAGTGGTTATGATATTGCCGCAGCTCAAAATGATTCTCCTATTATATACCAATTGAAAGAAGGAAAATCCATCTTCAAAAAAGTAGAAATTCCGTGGGACTTTACCGATCAATTGTTTTTTGTTCACCTAAACCAAAAACAGGACAGTAAAGAAGGGATAGCCCATTATCGACGTAATAAAATTGATAAAAAGGTAATAAATCAAATTTCAGACATTAGTAAAAAGATTCTGATATGTGACTCACTTTCCGAATTTGAAGAATTAATGGATATGCACGAACAGATTATTTCCAAGGTCATAATCCTACCCCCAATCAAAGCACAGCTTTTCAGTGACTATCCCAGAGCAATCAAAAGTTTGGGTGCTTGGGGTGGAGATTTTGTTTTGGTAACAGGAAGTTTATCAGAGATTGAATATTTTAGAAGAAAGGGCTTTGGTACGATTATTTCTTTTAAAGATATGATTAAATAATTCCATTTAAAATGAAATACACTCTCATAATCCTATCCCTTTTGTTTACCAATTTACTAGTTTCACAAGTGAAAGTATATTCGGGAACTTCAACTTATAGCGGTGATATTATTTGTAATATAAACGACGGAAAGCTGTATAAGAAAAGCTCCAACTATTCAGGCGATATTCTTTGCAGGATAGTAGACAATAAAATCTACAAGAATAATTCAACCTATTCAGGAGATATAATCTATACCATTTCTAATGGAAAGATTTATAAAGGTAATTCCAATTATTCTGGTGATATTTTAATGAACATTAAGGATGGCAAAGTTTATAAGAAAAACTCAAATTATTCAGGTGATATTATAATGAATATTCAGGATGGAAGCGTGTACGATGGAAATTCGAATTATAGTGGTGACATCCTTTTTAACATAAATAGTCTTGTTTCAATTGAAGAGTTCGTTGCTATTTATTATGTTTTCAAATATGCTTATTGAAATATTCTGAAAATTCTTCCTTTATAGATTAACCACAATTTTTGCATAAACACAACAATTGGGCTTGATCAGTATCAGCTTAAATCAGTTCCTAACGATCTATGAAAAAAGGGTCAGACTTTAAAAAAGTCCAACCTCTTTGTTTTAAACTTACACACTTGACGGGATAGTATCGAAAAAAAAAACAATTTATTATTTTATGGCCATTGGATCCTCATCCGCATGCATAAAAACAGTTCCTACTTTTATATATTTCATAGGCTTACCTTTAACACATAATGAAAATATACCACTACCCAAATTTTCATCCGATTTTAAAAAAACCACGTCTTCTTCTTCACAGTCATTTTCAATAGCAACGTGTTCTCGTAGCTTCTTATTGACTTTGCCTTCTTTAAAGCTAGAACCTAAAGTACAAATATTATTATCTGAGTTATTTTGATCAGAATATGATGGAGTATAGTCAGCTCTGGAGAACACTGTTCCAATCTTTTTATATTTCATAAGTCTACCTTTAACACATAATGAAAACATACCGCTTCCTCTATCTTCATACGAATTTATAAAAAGCACGTCTTCCTCCTTACAGTCATTTTCAACAGCTACATACTCTCGTAATCGCTTATTTACCTCACCTTCTTTAAAATCAGATCCTAGATTACAAATTTTATTCTTTGAACTATCAGACCAAGTGTTATCAGATTTAAAAAACACTGTTCCTACCTTTTTATATTTCATAGGCACACCTTTAACACATAATGAAAATATACCACTCCCCATATCTTCGTATGTATTTATAAAAATCACGTCCTCTTCCTTACAGTCATTTTCAATTGCTGCATAAACTCGCAAACCCTTATTAACTTTGCCTTCTTTAAAATCAGGCCCTAGATTACAACTCTTTTTCTTTGAGGCATCTTGATCAAAGTAAGACCAAGTATTGTCAGTTTTCAGAATTACGGTCTTCCCAACAGCTGTAGTTGCCTTAATATCCTGAGCTAATGCAGGTAGACAAAACATAAAAATAGCTACAAAAAATAAATTTTTCATTATTAGTGGTTTAGGTTATAAATGGATTTTAAATTGAATAAAATCATATTTTTATTTACGCGTAATTGACAGTAGATATCCCAAATGCTACTATTTAATAGTGTTTTTAAAACAAATAAAAACGAGACCTTTTTATTATAGACGCTTAAGATAAAAAATTGTTTACCAGACTTCTAAAATCAATACGTTATGTTAAAGAGTCTAACTGAAATCTAGGTTAATAACGGGATAGTTGAATCACTATTCTATTAACGTAAAAGTTAGTTTGAACATGAATTAATTATCTTTTAAAAATTATCCCATTCATTTTGCTATCAAAAATCGCAACCTTCTTAAACCCTGAGTAAATAGCCAGATAACCTATTTCTGGGTAGTCTATATCTTCAATATGATTAGTATTAAACCCTGTTTTGTGCACAATAAAAATAGTCCTCTGGGATTCTCTTTTGAATACAGAATGAATAAAATATCTTCCTGAATATTTAAAATATGGCTGAACAGTTATCTGAAAATATTCTTCGTTGCTCGCATCGAAGTCAGCCCTATCTATCGAATTGAAAAATAGACTTGTCGTAAATTTGTATTTCAAAAAAGCTCCTTTCATTTTTTTATTGATTACAAAATTTATTATTCCCTGAACAAGCTTCGCCATTACCAAGCTCACAAGCCCTTTTTGAATATTCACAGGCCATCTCCCTCTTATTGTTTTTTCCGTACAGTATTGCACATTTCATCAAAGCATCCACGTGTTCAGGGTTTAATTCTATTGTTTTTTCATAATCTTTGATAGTTAAAGAATACGAGTCCATTTTTTGATAAATATTTCCGCCAATATAATAGCATCGGCTTTATTGGATTTTAATTTAATAGCCTCGTTTATATTCGTCAATGCCACATCCAAATCATTGCTCCTTAAATAAGTAATAGAACTATTATAATATTCATCGTATTTTGTTTGGGAAAAGGTGATCGTTCCACAAAAAAGAAAGGTTAGAAGAATAATTGATGTTTTCATGATATTTATTTTAAAAAATTGAAGTTTTGAAGATATATGAAAGCCTTAAATGTTTATTCCTTCTTTCTATTTGACGCTACACTTTTATAAATTTCCTCAGTAGAACAACACATAAAAAAAGGCCCGTACCTATCAAGAGAATGACCCTATAGTCCTTTAAAGTGCCGTTTATATAGTATTGAAGAACGTTGGGATAAGCATAAAAGGTGCTATTTTTAGTAAACTCCATATCTCGAACATCAAAGCCTGGCTTCTGAATTAATATTTCAGACCCGAAGTAAGAAGTATATTTCACTAATAAAACAGGAGTCTCCCATGGAATATCCACTTCCCATAAAAAATAACCTTCATCATCATATAGCGGCAAATTAGATGCATCGTGTTTATAGACGAATTTGCCAAAATGATTAATTGAAAGCACCGCTACAAAAGAGAGAAAATAGCATATAATTAAAGAAATGATTATGAATTTGTTTTTATTTTTCATTTTTAGATATCATTTTTTCCCGTTCTATACTAGCCTCCTTATATGAGTTAAACGTTGAATATTTTACTGATGTTATCCTTCTAGTATCATTTTTGAGTCTTTCTCTTATTTTAGAATCGCGCACATGATTCGTTACTTCAAGGTTATACGACATACCAGAACCTCTAAAATCAATTTTAACTTTATCCATTAGCTTGTAACCGTCATCTTCAGTAAAGTTTGAGTATTCTACGATATTAGAATATGATCTTTTTTTCACCCAGTCTGTATACGCAATTTCTTTAAATTCCACGCCATACCTATTATCGGCAGGTATATGATGAAGTTTTGGGTCTTCATAATCTATTACAACAAAAACAAACTTTTTGTTTTCTTTTTTGATTTCGGAATAGCTAATTTTGTTAGGCTCATTTGATATTTCTGCCTTGTTACTTTTGATTTCGCAAGAAGTAAAAAAAAGAAAGAGAATTGGCAAAAGTAACTTCATAACATAAATCTTAATTTATTAAAGCATAAAGATAACCCTTGTAGAAATAACAATTTTACGGGAAACCGTAAATCTAGGACATATTTAAAAAAAAAATTAGTGCGTGAGATATTAGAGATTGACCTAGGTAATAAAGAATTCAAAAATGAAGAATTTCTTTCGCACCCCCGATTTAATTTTTTTAAAAACCTAAATCTCTTTATTAGCTTGAGGATAGGTTTATTTAGATTTCACCAATACAAACACCCTAGCAAGCACCCATTTAAAACAAAAAATCCCCAAGCTATAAGCTAGGGGATTTGTATGTGGTGCCTCCAAGAATCGAACTAGGGACACACGGATTTTCAGTCCGTTGCTCTACCAACTGAGCTAAGGCACCATTATTGGGTCGGCAAATATAAAGCTATTTTCGTTTTTGCAAAACTTTAATTAAAAAAAATCAAAATATTTTTTTTCAATTTAATAACCCATTAACAATTACTTGCTATTTGTAATTGTATTTTTACCGTCATAAAGAAAAAAATGAATCTTGTAATTGACGTTGGGAACACTTTAGTAAAACTAGGAGTGTTTGATTTGGAAGTTCTTAAGCATAGAACCACTTGTATTAACAAAGATATTCTACGTACACTTGATGAAATTGCCGAAGCCTTTCCGTCCATCGAAAATTCAATTGTTTCTTCTGTAAGTTATTTAACGGAAAATCAATTATTAAAATTACAGCAGCGGTTTCCAGTTATAAATCTAACTCATCAAACCAAAGTACCTTTTATTAATAAATATGCTACTCCCGAAACCCTAGGTATAGACCGTATTGCTTTGGTAAGTGCAGCCGCGGCGCAATACCCTAACAAAAACGTATTGATAATTGATGCAGGCACTTGCATTACCTATGATTTTTTAACCTCTGAAAAGAAATATTTGGGAGGAGCTATTTCGCCTGGTATTATACTTCGGTATAGATCTTTACATACGTTTACAGCAAAACTGCCGTTATTGGATGCAAGCAACCCAATAGACGTTATTGGAAACAGCACTCCTACCGCTATTCACTCTGGTGTTGTAAATGGTATTTTGTACGAAATTGATGGCTTTATCGAAGATTATAAAAACAAATGGAATGATTTAACAGTTATTTTAACAGGAGGAGACGCACATTTTTTGCGAGATAGTTTAAAAAATGACATCTTTGCCAACTCAAATTTTTTATTGGAGGGATTGAACCATATTTTAGAATATAACAAACATTGATGTTTAGAAAATTAGTAATTGGTTTATTTTTACTTGTAGCGGGCACTGTCTTAGCACAAGAAGGAACCACATCTCCGTATTCATATTACGGTATCGGATCTATAAAATTTCGCGGTACTGTTGAAAACAGAACAATGGGCGGTCTGAGCGTTTTCTCAGACAGCATCCATTTAAACCTTCAGAATCCTGCAGGTTATGCTGGATTACGTCTGGTTAACTACTCTGTAGGTGCTAGTCATAAAGCTGTAAATCAAAAAAACAAAACCGATAGTCAAAATACTTCCTCAACAACATTGGATTATATAGCAATTGGAATTCCTATGGGTAAATTAGGAATGGGTTTTGGACTCGTACCCTATACCTCGGTGGGTTATGACTTCTACTCTGAAGTAGAGAACGGCAGAACCCAATATGATGGAAATGGGGGCTTGAACCGAGCGTTCCTTTCATTGGGGTACCAAGTTACTCCGGAATTTAGTCTTGGTGTAGACGCTAATTATAATTTTGGAAAAATTGAAAACACCGCAATTACACAAAAATCCGATGTTCAATATGGAACGCGGGTTATCAATAGATCTGACCTTTCAGGCTTCAGCTTTAATTTTGGAGCACTTTATAAAAGAATGATTACCGAAAACCTAGAACTTTCTGGTTCGGTAACCTATAGCCCAGGAACTAATTTTACTTCAGCAAACAATAGAAAGACGGGAAGTGTCAATATAACTCCAACAGGAATATATACAATTGATGAGAGAGAAATTGACGTAGATAATTCCGATTTTACCTTTCCCTCCCAATTTACGGTTGGAGCTGGAATAAGCAAACCGAAATATTGGGGTATTGGAGCTGAATATACAAACGAAAAAACAAGTAACTTTACAAATCGCGCCTTTACACTTGAAAAGATAACTTATAAAAACGCCTCTAAATTTACAGTAGGAGGATTTTATATTCCGAATTACAATTCTTTTGGAAACTACTTTAAAAGAATGGTTTACAGGGCTGGAGTACGATTTGAGGAAACAGGCATATCCGTAGATGGGCACGACGTAAACGAGTTTGGCATATCTTTTGGAGTTGGTTTACCCGTAGGACGATTATTCTCTAATATTAACTTAGGAGTTGAAATCGGAAAACGCGGAACCACCGACTTTGGTTTGATACAAGAAAACTTTGTGAACACATTCTTAAGCTTCTCACTAAACGACCGTTGGTTCGAAAAAAGATTATATGATTAATACCAATAATAGAAATACCATGAAAACAAAATTCACTTTATTACTTGCAATTTTACTAGTCTCAATTTCTGGAAAGGCATTTGCCCAAGCCCCGGACGATTGTGCAATTTCCCTATCCTATTTTACTGAGCCAGCAAAAGCAAAAAATTACGAAGCTGCACTTCCTCATTATGAAAAACTAATCAAGGAATGCCCAGATTACAATCTTGCAATTTATCAGTACGCTGTAAAGATGTTTGAGTACTTTATCGATGAAAAAGGCGATAAAAGTAAAGTGAAGGACCTTATTCAGGCATACAATCTAAGACTTCAGAACTTTCCAGAGAAAACTAAGGAAGGTGATGTGCTTTCAACTATCGCACAGATAAAGTTCGACAATAACATTGGTACAAAAGCAGAACAATTTAAGGCTTTTGATGATGCCTTTAAAAAGGATCCTGAAAACTTCACTAGTGGAAAAAGTATTTATGCTTATTTCTCACTAGCTGTGGATTTATATAATTCTCAAGAAAAAGAACTTCAGGATATCTTCGATCTTTATGATGTAGTTAGTGCAAAAATTGATTCAGAGAAAAACAGCCTTGCTGAAAAACTAACTCCTTTAATGGACAAAGGAGAGACTAGCGCCGGGCTTACTGCGAAAGAGCAACGCGCCAAAGATGTATACGAAAACAACCTAGGAGTTTACACAACTGTTGAAGGAAGTGTTAATGGAAAACTAGGTCAGTTGGCAGATTGCCCGAACCTAATTCCACTTTATGAAAAAGACTACGAGGAGAAAAAAGATGATGTAAACTGGTTAAAATCTGCAAGTAACAGACTTGATGCTAAGGATTGCGATAGCCCGTTATCTAACAAACTAGCGGTACGTCTTCACGAATTGGAACCAAGTTCTACTTCTGCTTACTTATTAGGTAAGCGTGCTGAGGCAGATGGAAAAGCTTCTAAAGCATTGGAATACTTTAATCAAGCAGCAGATCTTGAAAATGACAATTCTAAAAAAGCTCGTATTTATTATAGTATTGCTGAGAACTACCGCAAAAAAGGAAGTCTTAGTACTGCAAGAAGCTATTACAATAAAATGTTAGCTGCAAAACCATCTGCAGGTATAGCTTATTATAGAATTGGTGCAATGTATGCAGATAGTGCAAACAGCTGCGGTAATACAGTATTTGAAAAAAGAGCAATGAACTGGTTAGCTGCAGATATGATGGACAAAGCTGCCCGTGTGGACGGTACAGTTGCAGCAAATGCAAAGGCTGCCGCAAGTAGCTATAGACAACGTGCACCGCAAAAAAGTGATATCTTTAGCGAAAATATGGCTGGCAAAACAATTAAATTTAACTGTTGGGTTGGCGGAAGCGTAAGAGTTCCTAACTTGTAAAAATGCACACCTCAATAAATATGTTTAAAAGCGTGATGGTCTTGGTATTGACCGTCACGCTTTTTGCATGTGAAAGCAATTACCAAAACGTAAAAAATTTAAATCTCTCTGATGGTGCTCCCATTGCCGAAGGAAAGAACATAAACTTTAAATACACCGACTCGGGTAAACTGGTAACCAATCTCTTGGCAGAAAAATTACTTGACTATTCAAATTTAGATTTTCCCTATAAAGAATTTCCAAAAGGAGTTGAAGTTCACTTTTGGGACGAAAAAGGAAAGGAAAGCACTGTAAGCTCAGATTATGCGATTCAGTTTGATGAAACAGGATTAGTTGATCTGCGGAAAAATGTAGTACTAATAACAGCAGACAGCGTTGTGCTTAAAGCAAATCAACTCTACTGGGACCAGAAGAACAAATGGGTATTTACGGACCAACCCTATCAAATTAAATTTAAGGATGGCTCTTATAATGATGGCGCTGTTGGATTTGATAGCAGTGAAGATTTCACTATCTTTTTATCCAGAAAAAACCAAGGTGTCCAACTAATAGACAAAAATAAAATTGACGATGCTAAATAAAGTTTTCCGCTTTTTTGAATACGCTTATCTTATTATGGCAGTGTTTTTTGCCTATGAAACAATAAATAATTGGAATACAGGACCAAACCGAGCTTATTTGTTTCTGTTTTTTGTTGTAGTCTCTATCTTTATGTTTTTCTTTAAAAGAAATTTCAGAAAGAAAATGGATGAACGAAATAAATAGTTCAGAGTTATGGGTTTTGAGTATAGAAACTGTTGTTTCAAAATAACTCGTAACTCATAACCCCTAACTTATAACTCAACTTTGGATTATAGTATACTAATCATATTATCAATGCTCATTCTCTCCGCCTTCTTTTCGGGGATGGAGATTGCTTATGTTTCTTCCAACAAAATCCATATTGAAATTGAGAAGAAACAAAACAACTTCTTGGCTGGGATTCTGAAGAAAATAACCAAACGCCCTTCAAAATTTATTGCCACAATGTTAGTGGGTAATAATATTGCGCTGGTTATCTACGGATTCTTTATGGGAGATTTACTAATGAGGTATATCCCTCTTGCAGGTTTTACAGGACTCCTAGTACAGACCATCATCTCTACCTTAGTTATATTATTGACTGCGGAATTTCTCCCAAAGGTATTCTTTCAAATTTACGCGAACAATCTGGTAAAGGTATTTGCCGTTCCTGCTTATTTCTTCTACATACTCTTTTCTTTAATTTCTGAATTCGTTATTTGGATCTCAGATTTAGTTTTAAAACTAGTTTTTAAATCTGAAGGTGACACGGTACAGCTCACCTTTAGTAAACTTGAGCTCGGAAATTATATTTCGGAACAAATGGACATTGCCGAAACTAAGGAAGAAATGGATTCGGAAATACAGATATTCCAAAATGCATTGGATTTTTCCGAAGTAAAATCTCGCGAAGCTATGATTCCACGTACGGAAGTGGTAGCAGTAGATATTACGACATCACCAAAAGAACTTGCAAAACTTTTCATAGAATCCGGTCTCTCAAAAATACTGATCTATAAAGAAAATATAGACGATATTCTAGGCTATGTGCATTCCTTTGAACTTTTTAAAAAACCAGCCACAATTAAGAAGGTTTTAATGCCGGTAGTTTTTGTTCCCGAAACAATGCTCATTAAAGATGTATTGGGAATCCTGAGTAAGAAAAGAAAAAGTATTGCCGTAGTCATTGACGAATATGGCGGAACTAGCGGTATTATAACTGTAGAAGACATTATAGAAGAGCTCTTTGGAGAAATTGAAGATGAGCACGATAGTGTTGAATTGATAGAGGAAGAACTGGGCGACGGACATTACAAATTTTCCGCGCGTCTAGAAGTAGATTACCTCAATGACATCTACAAGCTAGATCTGGAAGAAAGTGAAAACTATGAGACTTTAGGTGGCCTTATTGTAAACCATACTGAAGAAATCCCTGAACGAGGTGAACATGTAGAAATAAATGACCACCAATTTACTATTCTCGAAGTTTCGAGCACAAAAATAGAAATGGTAGAAGTAAAAAACATTTCGGAAGATTAGTTTTTAACTTAATCATAACTTTTATCACTTTAGTTTTTTATTACTGAGCGGAAAATGTTATTTTCGCCCCCTAAATCACCTAAAAAACAAACCCTTTATAACCCTAACAAACATTAAGGCATAAAAGGGATGACAACCAAGGCCTTCCATTCGGAATAACCGTATACAGGAAGGATAAATTAGAATATCAGATGGCAATCTTAAACAGTATTAGAAAAAGAGGGATATTTCTTATCCTTATTATTGCATTGGCACTTTTTGCCTTTATTTTAAGCGACGTTTTAACAAAGGGTAGCAGCGGACCGAAAGGCCAGACCAACATCGCTACCATAAATGGAACAGACATCCCTAGACAAACGTTCATGCAAGAGGTAGAAGCTACCCAACGAAACATGGGCCCTAACGGAAACTCTTCTCAAGCTATGAATGTAGTTTGGAACAGAGAGCTACGTCGTGTTATTATGGATGAGCAAATTGACAAGGCTGGAATTACTGTAGAGAAAGCGCAATTAGACAATGCTCTAAAATCTGCACTAGCCAACAACCCAACTTTTCTAAACGACGCTGGTCAAGTTGACGAAGGGAAAGTTCAAGAATATATTGCAAGCATTCAATCCTCTTCTCCAGAAATGTACAGTCAATGGCTAACATTTGAAGAGAATATTGAAAATAGCGTACTTCAATCCACTTATAACAATTTGATAAAAGGTGGTTTACGCGCTACAGTGGTAGAAGGTGAACAAGAATATCACTATCAGAATGATAAATTAAACTTCCAATATGTAATGATGCCTTACAGCAAAATTGCAGATGAAGATATCAAAGTTTCTGATGACGAAATAACAAAATACGTTGCAGCACATCCAAACGATTTTCAAGTAGATGCACAAGCTGATATCCAATATGTACTTTTTTCAGAAAAACCATCTGAAGAAGATATAAACGAAGCTAGAACAGAAGCTACTGCAATGTTTAATGACAAAATCGAATTCAACAACGACACTAAAGTCAACGACACAATTGCTGGATTTAGACATACTGACAATTACGAAGAGTTTGTAAATGCAAATTCAGATGTTCCATATTTCGAGCAGTGGTTGTTTAAATCTGACCTTCCAGAAAGCGTTGCCGATACTCTTATCAATTTGAACAAAGGAGATGTTTACGGACCTTTTAAAGTGGATAACTCTTTTAACTTAACCAAAGTATTAGACACCAAGAAAATGCCGGATTCTTCTGAATCTAAGCATATCTTGATTCGCTATGTTGGAACAATGCGTGCTCCTGAAACAGTTACAAAAACAAAGGAAGAAGCTCAAAAATTAGCCGATAGTATTTTAGGTGTTGTTAAGAAAGACAAATCTAAATTCGCTGAACTAGCAGCGGAATTTTCTGATGATGGTTCTGCCGAAAATGGTGGTGATCTTGGAAACTCAACTCCAGGAAGAATGGTACCAGAATTCGATGAATTTATCTTTAGTAATCCTACAGGCACCATTGGTCTTGTTGAAACTGATTTCGGTTTTCACGTTGTAGAAGTAGGAAAACAATCAAGTCCGAAAAAAGCTATAAAAATAGCAAATGTTATAAAAAACATCGAATCTTCAGACAAAACTATAAACGAAGTATTTGCAGATGCTACTAAATTTGAAGTAGCTGTGAAAAAAGGTGATTTTACTGAATTGTCTAAAGAACAAAAATTAGAGATAAAGCCCGTTAATAAATTGAGCAAGATGGATGACAATATTCCAGGTGTAGGCTCTAACCGTACTATTGTTAACTGGGCATTCAATGAAGACACAAAAGTGGGTGACACAAAACGTTTTAATGTTACTGATGGATACGTTATTGCGCAACTTACACGCAAGAATCCTAAAGGTTTAATGCTTGCAGCAGATGCTTCGGCCAAAGTAAGCCCAATTTTACGCAACGAGAAAAAAGCGAAAAAAATACGCGAATCAGTTTCTGGAAATACGCTTGAAGAAGTAGCTAAAAACCAAAGTGTAACTGTACAGACTGCTACAGGCATCAGTATGGCGAACCCAAAAATTGGCGCCAACGGAGAGCCAAAAGTAGTAGGGATTGCCTTTGGAACCAAGCCAGGAGAAACTACTGGTTTCATTGATGGAAAAACGGGTGTTTATAAAGTGAAGGTAACAGCTTTCAATCCAGCTCCAAAAATGGAATCATATGTTAACTTCGCAAACCAAATGACAAGCAAGGCTGCTCCGGCTGCTCAAAATTCGGTTTTCAACGCTCTTGAAAAGAAAGCAGAGATTGAAGATAATCGTGCTAACTTCTATTAAGATTTAGAATAATACATTCTTAAAAAGCCTTATTACATATATGTAATAAGGCTTTTTCTTTATAAGTCATTGTGCTTACTTGAGATAAAGTCAAAATATTCTTTTATTTTTATAAAGAATTTCTCACACGGCATTTTTCTAAAAATGTTCCGCTATAAAAAACATAACAATGAATAACGACCTTATAAAAAATATTGAAGATAAATACACCAATCTTGGGGAAAACCCTGAAACCTATTTCAAAGGTTTACTTCAAACCAAACCAATTACATATTGGGATTATATTCAAGTAGACACCCTTCTTTCTCTTCAAAAGACTAGAACAGATTTTAAGGATGAAGAAATTTTTGTAATGTACCATCAGGTTACAGAACTAACCTTAAAAATGATGATCCACGAAATAAAACAACTTTCCGAAGGTGAAAACCTCTCTGAAGAAACTTGGTTAACAAAATTGGACAGACTTAAAAGATACACCCGAATGCTTATCACCTCTTTCGATATTATGAAGGATGGAATGAGTTATGACGATTATAATATATTTCGCTCTGCATTAACGCCTGCTAGTGGCTTTCAATGCGCTTCATTTAGAACTCTAGAACTTTATACCACTCGTCTTGAAAATCTTCTTAATAAAGCAGGCCGGGAAAGATTGCCTGAAAATCCAACTATAGATGATTTTTTCGATAATATTTATTGGAAGGATGCTGGTTTAAACCGTCAAACGAAAGAATCCAGTCTTACCCTAAAACTGTTTGTGGAAAAATATGAAGCTGGATTTAAAACTTTAGCGGAAAAAGTTAAAGGGAAAACACTTGAGGAGCGCGTAGCTCAAATGGATAATCCTTCAGACGAACTAAAAGAAAAATTGAAGGAATTCGATCATTTCTACAATGTTGCCTGGCCATTGGTGCATTTGGAAACTGCACAGCACTATTTAGACCGTAAAGGTGAAACTAAAGCTGCCACAGGAGGTTCTGAGTGGAAAAAGTACTTACATCCAAAATACCAACAACGAAAATTCTTCCCAGAGCTCTGGTCTGCAGAAGAAATTAAAAACTGGGGAGCATAATTAAATCTAATCTCAGTAGCTATTAGGATAGAATTTAATTCTAATAGCTATTGAGTTTTAATCTGAATAGCTATCGAAATAGAACTTTTGAAAACTATGGACATTCAAATAAAACGTATTTATGAAGATGCTACCAAAAATGATGGTATACGTATTTTAGTGGATAGAATCTGGCCACGTGGTGTAAGTAAAGAAGACGCAAAGCTAGATGATTGGATGAAAGAGATTGCGCCATCCACCGAACTTCGCAAATGGTACGATCATAAAGTTGACCGATTTCAAGAGTTTTCAAAAAAATATGAAACCGAGCTGAAAAATAATTCTGCATTAGTAAAAGAACTTCAAAGTAAAGCTGAGGGAAAACGACTTACGCTACTTTATGGAGCTAAAGACAAAGAGCACAATCAATCAGTAGTGCTAAAAAAATTCCTTTTAAAATAATCAGATTTACAAGTAGGATTACTCTTATCATAAGAATGAAACAATTATTATTCGCAATTTTCTTTATAGTATCTGCTACAGCTTTCTCTCAAGTAATCAATGCGGAATCATTACGTAAAGTAACCGACACCTCGGGATTTTCAGGTTCAGTAGGACTAGAATTCTCACTAAAACGAGATGTAAACGATAAGTTTGCCATTAAAAATAACATCAGTTTACAATATAAAATGCATCGCCATTTGGTATTACTTAAAAACGAAATCGAATTCCAAAAAATAGAAAGTAGTAATTTCGAAAACAAGGGAGTTCAACATTTGCGTTACAACTATAAACTTTATCCTCAAATAGTTTGGGAGGTATTTGGCCAGGCACAATACAACAAAGTTTCCAAGATAAATTTTCGAGGCCTTGTAGGCACGGGCCCTCGCTTTAAGCTCACTAAACTCGAAAACTACAAATTATATTTAGGTACATTAATTATGTATGAGCACCAAGAGTTGAGTGACAACGAAACACCAATAGAGCGGATTTACCGTGGTTCTGCATATTTTTCCTTCAGTCTATTCCCTACCGAAACAATAAGCATTTCGAGCACTACTTATTATCAGCCCAGACTTAGTGATTTTAGTGATTTCCGAATAGCTTCAGAAACTTCTTTATTAATAAATATTTACAAAAGTTTTGCCTTTAAGACCACGTACACATTTACGTTTGATGACTCGCCAGCTATAGGTATTCCAAACTCACAATACGAACTTACCAGCGGTATTGTTTATTCCTTTGACTAAAACTCAAAATCTTTAGTATGCAATTCGTCTTTTAAAGGACTACTTTCTATATTTACATTAAAAGAGAACCAAAACTCCTCTTATTTCGTAACTATATAAACTGCAACAATGGCATCTAACAATTATTACAACCCTGCCGATCTTCGAAAATTCGGAAACATAACCGAATGGAGCGAAGAACTAGGCGATAAATTTTTTGATTACTATGGAAAAGTTTTTGAGGAAGGTGCTCTTACCGCTCGTGAAAAGTCCCTAATTGCTCTTGCGGTGGCGCACACTGAACAATGCCCTTATTGCATTGATGCTTATACAAAAGATACTTTACAACGCGGCGTGACTAAAGAAGAAATGATGGAGGCGGTTCATGTAGGAGCGGCAATTAAAAGTGGTGCGACCCTTGTTCACAGCGTAATGATGATGAATAAAGTAAATAAATTGGATGGATAACATCGATAGAGACGTAATATCTTACGCTTCTATATAACAAAATACAATTCGAAAAAATCAATGCTAAAAGAAAAAAAGAAAAAACAACAATCTCTTCATAAGCGCGACAGCGAGTTCGCCGTTGCAAACACGCAACTTGAGAAACTTTCCAATGGAATCTTCGCCAATGGAGAACTTTCTACTTTTTCTGAAAAAATAAAGGAAACGGATCAATTTCCGCTTCGACCAAACAAGCTGGAAATTCTTCAAATAAACGTGGGATACATGTGCAACCAGGTATGTGAACATTGCCATGTAGATGCCGGGCCAGACCGTAAGGAAATAATGACGCGTGAGACTATGCAGCAGTGCCTAGAAGTAATTCGCCACACAGGCGCACATACTTTGGATTTAACAGGCGGCGCACCAGAAATGAACCCTGAGTTCCGTTGGTTCGTAGATGAAGCCAGTAAAGCAGGAGTTAAGGATTTTATCGTTAGAAGTAATCTGACCATCATTCGAGCAAATAAGAAGTATTATGATTTGCCGCATTTTTTCAAAAAACATAATATTCATGTTGTAAGTAGCATGCCCCACTGGACACGTGGGAAAACCGATAAACAACGTGGAGAAGGCGTTTTTGACCAATCCATAAAAGCATTACAGGAATTAAACGCCGTTGGTTATGGAATGCCAGATAGCAATTTGCGTTTGGATTTGGTTTACAACCCAAGTGGAGCCTTCCTTCCAGGGGATCAAGCGAGTATGGAGAAGGATTTCAAAAAAGCATTGCTCGAAGATTTTGGAATACATTTTCACAGTCTTTTTGTTATTACTAATCTTCCAATTGCAAGGTTTTTGGACTATTTAATCGCCTCGGAAAACTACGAGGATTATATGTATCAATTAGTAGAAGCCTATAATCCAGCTGCCGTTAAAAATGTAATGTGTAGAAATACTATTTCGATAAGCTGGGACGGCTATTTATACGATTGCGATTTTAACCAGATGCTCGAACTGAAAGTGGCAAGTAAAATACAGCACATTTCAGAATATAATGAGGATATTTTAAATGATAGAAATATAATAATATCGCAACACTGTTACGGCTGTACTGCTGGCGCCGGAAGTAGCTGCCAAGGTTCCGTAACTAAATAACCATAAAACTTAACAGGTTTCTGGTCAATATCGCTCCATGAAAACAAATCTGACCATTTTATTTCTGGTATTGTTCGTCAATTTTGCGTCGGGCCAGAAGTCCTTGAAAAAGCTATTAAAAGCCAACAATTCGCATAGTATTCCGTATATTTCAGTAGCGGAATTGCGAATGCATCAAATGAATGATTCCGTGGTTGTTTTGGACGCACGTGAACCAAATGAATTTCAAGTAAGTCATATTGCTTCAAGTAAAAATGTAGGTTTTAACGATTTTTCTTCTGAAGAAAAGCAGCTTCAACAATTAAGCAGAAATACTCAAATAGTTGTTTATTGCTCCATTGGCATCCGCTCCGAGCAAATTGGAGAAAAGCTAAAAAAAGCAGGATTTACCAATGTAAGAAATCTTTACGGTGGTATCTTTGAATGGAAAAACAAAGATTATCCAGTAATCGATTCTATTGGAATAGAAACTGAAAACATCCATACTTTTTCGAAGATTTGGAGTAAATATTTACACACTGGAAATCCAATATATTAAATAGTCATTTTGAATATGCACTTTTGATCGGCAATCTACATTCATCAAGGATACACAATATCTATGAAACTAAATAAAAATGGTATTCTATTAATTGGAGGTTTTATTCTATTGGGACTAAACCTTGGAATGATAAACTGGGGAAATCTTTTTGACAAAGAGAATCTAGTATTTCTTTTTGGCATAATTGCTAGTCTTTTTATTATACTTACTCAGTTTGATAAACTGAAAAAACAAAACGAATAAATACCGAATACTTAAAAAATGGGCTTAATTTCTTCAAAAGATACCAGTAGTGACAATGAAATGGCTTCTGACTTTCATTTTCCAACCTCAAAAAAAGCATTACTGATTTTTACCCGAAATCCAGAATTGGGAAAGGTTAAAACACGTTTAGCAAAAACCGTTGGAGAAGAAAGCGCTCTAAAAGTTTATAAATTTCTACTAAATCATACTGTTGAAATAACCAAAGATCTAAACGTGGATAAATTTGTTTTTTATTCAGAAGATATTCATCGCAATGATATTTGGGACGCAGATCTTTTCAGAAAAAAACTTCAGTCTGGAGTTGATTTGGGCGATAGGATGAAAAATGCTTTTTCCGAAATCTTCGCTATGGGTTATGAAAAAGTGATTATTGTTGGCAGTGATATTTTCGATTTGAATAAAAATGATATAAACAGCGCTTATGAAGCATTGCAAACCAATCAATATGTAGTGGGCCCTGCAACTGACGGCGGTTATTATTTATTGGGGATGAAAGAAATGAATTCTGAAGTATTTCAAAATAAAAACTGGGGTGAAAACACTGTTTTAAAAGACACCTTAGTAGATTTAAAAAGAGAAAAATACGTACTCCTAGAAGAGCGCAACGATGTAGATTATTACCAAGACATTAAAAATGTGGAAGCTTTTCAGGAATTTCTACCACCCTATTTGGATAAAGATTTTTTATAAATTTCTTTATCCAAAATAATGACGTAGAATAAAACATGAATTTTAAAAGTTAATTTTAATTGATATAGTTCTATATCTTACATTCTATATCAGGTTAAAATAAAAGACGAATAATATTATACGATTATGAGTATTACAAAATATATTGAAGAAGCAGCAGACTACCTAAAACAGCGAGGCTTTGAGCAACCCGAAGTGGGAATCATCCTTGGTACTGGTCTTGGAAAAATTATTGAGAGTGTAGAAATTGAAGCCGAAGTAAGCTACAACCACATTCCAAATTTTCCGACGGCAACTGTAGAATTTCATAAAGGCAAGTTGATTTACGGTACTTTGGAAGGAAAAAAAGTGATCATTATGCAAGGTCGCTTCCATATATATGAAGGCTACACATTACGAGATGTTACATTTCCCGTGCGCGTAATGCATTTGTTGGGTATTAAAAAATTATTGGTAAGCAATGCTTCTGGAGCAATAAACCTCAACTTTAAAAAAGGAGAGATTATGTTAATTGACGACCACATAAATTTACAAGGTGACTCTCCCCTAGCCTTTCGTGGTGTTGAGAAAATGGGAGAACGCTTTGTAGATATGAGCGCACCTTACGACACTGCAATGAACAAGCAATTGCAACAGATTGCTTCCGAAAATAATATAACACTACACAAAGGAGTTTATACCAGCGTTGTTGGTCCGCAGCTTGAAACACGTGCAGAGTACCGATTTCTAAAAATAATAGGAGCAGATGCCGTCGGAATGAGCACAGTGCCTGAAGTTATTGTTGCCAACCACTTAAAGTTACCTGTAATTGCTGTTTCCGTTTTGACGGATGAATGCGACCCAGACAATCTAAAGGCCGTAGATATTGCAGACATCATAGCTTCGGCAGAAAAAGCAGAACCAAATATGATTACTTTGTTTACTGAATTGATTAAACAATTGTAAAATATACCAAAACCTGACATGTTTCTGAAACCTGTCAGGTTTAAACAGTACTATGGAAAAGTATTTAGAAATTTTCATAAACTCATATCACGAGTATTTCAATTACCTGTGGTCTGAAATCACCAACTTTCACTGGGAGAATTATTTCTATGGATTAATTTTGGTTTCGTTATTGGTATGGAGTTTAGAATTACTATTTCCCTGGAGAAAGAATCAGAAAGTTTTTAGAAAAGATTTCTGGTTGGATACATTTTATATGTTCTTCAACTTTTTTCTATTGAATTTAATCGTTCTTATTTTTCTATCCAATGCTACCGCAGAATTATTTAACGATTTCCTCAGTGCTATAGGATTAAAAATAACAGATTTTCAGCTTTTGGAATTGAACACTCTTCCGTACGGACTGGGATTACTAATTTTCTTTTTGGTTACTGATTTCGTTCAGTGGAACACTCATCGACTTTTACACTACTACCCTTTTCTTTGGAAATTTCACAAACTACACCATTCCGTAAAAGAAATGGGCTTTGCGGCACACCTGCGGTATCACTGGATGGAGCCGATAGTTTATAAATCATTGCTCTATATTCCTCTTGCCTTTATTGGGGGGTTTGATGTTCAAGCCG
Organism: Aequorivita sp.; assembly: GCA_052105975.1. Taxonomy (GTDB): domain Bacteria; phylum Bacteroidota; class Bacteroidia; order Flavobacteriales; family Flavobacteriaceae; genus Aequorivita. Next base: position 53,531 of record JBQEAY010000008.1, read on the forward strand.
TTGCGATTGTTCATTTTTCAACCCTTGCTATCGGCCATTTAAACCATGCAAACCTAGGTTGGGATTACGGAGTTTTAAAATATATTTTTAACAACCCTAAGATGCATATCTGGCATCATGCCAAAGAATTACCCGAAGAAGCAAGATACGGAGTGAATTTTGGAATAAGTTTAAGCCTATGGGATTATCTTTTCAAGACCGATCATATTCCGCATAATGGTCGAGATATTGAACTGGGTTTTGATGGAGATGAAAAATTTCCACCTAAATTCCTACCACAAGTGATTTACCCCATTAAATCCAAAAAGTAATTTTTGTCGTAAATAATACTGAACAAAAAAACTAACAAAAATGAGAAGCTTACACAATTTCACAGCAATTATTTTGGCGACATTCCTTATGCAAAGCTGCAATTTACTTTCTGCTGCAGGCGTTAGCAGCCAAGGACAGCCTACCAAGGAAGTTAAGTCTCAATTAACCTCAACAACGGCAAATTCCGCAGTAAATGTGGATCATTCTACTTGGGACCAGCTGTTAAAGAAATACGTGAATAATGAAGGTTTAGTAGATTACAATGGATTTAAAAATGACAGCGCTAAACTCGACGATTATCTAAAAATGCTTTCGAAAAAAGAGCCTTCAAGCGATTGGAGCGTTCAAGAACTATTAGCTTATTACATTAATCTGTACAACGCAGGAACAGTAAAGTTGATTGCAGAAAATTATCCAACAAAGAGCATAAAAGATATTAAAGGTGCTTGGACCAAAAGTCGTGTAACAGTTGGAAACAATGAACTTTCCCTAGGCGGAATAGAAAATGGAATTCTTCGAAAAATGAATGAGCCAAGAATCCACTTCGCAATTAATTGCGCTTCCATTTCTTGTCCTAAACTTATGAACGAAGCCTACACCGCTGCTAAGATCAACGAACAGCTAGATCGTGCTGTAAAAGAATTTATCAATAGTGATAAAAACGATATCTCAGCCTCAAACCCTAATGTTTCTTCGATTTTCGATTGGTATCAAAAAGATTTCGAAGTAAATGGAGAGCAAGATGTAATTGGATATATTAACCAGTATTCCAAAACCGAAATAAATACAGATGCAACATTGAAGTATAAAGATTATGATTGGAATTTGAATGAACAATAGTCAATGTTCAATGTTCAAAAACAAAAAAGCTTGTTGACTTCGCAAGATTGAAAAAGTGGTCAATAGTCAAAAAATATATTTCGATAAATATCTTATAAATACCGATTTTCAACTTGTAACTTGGAACCTGAAACTAGAAACCTATCAATGCTATCTATCATTATTCCAGTTTTAAATGAGGCTGAAACCATTGAAAAACTATTGATTTATCTATCGGAAAACAGTTCTGGAGAAAATGATATAGAAGTTATTCTAGTAGATGGTGGGAGTTCTGATAACACAAAAGAAATAATTAAAAACTTCATCGAGCCGTTTTCTAGACCTGTCAGGTTTTTGGAACCTAACAGATCTTTTGACATTCAAGTTATTTCTTCAAACAAAGGGCGTGCAAAACAAATGAATATTGGTGCAAGACTAGCTTCCGGAGAAATCCTATACTTTCTCCATGCCGATTCCTTTCCTCCTGATAATTTCGATAGCTATATGGTTTCCAAAGTAAAAAATGGAAATCCAGCTGGCTGTTTCCGTATGAAGTTTGACAGTAATCATTGGTGGCTTCAATTGGCAGGATGGTTAACAAAGTTCAAATGGCAAGGATGTCGCGGTGGCGACCAAAGTCAATTTATAACTAAGGCCCTTTATAATGAAATTGGTGGCTTTGATGAAAACTATATTATTTACGAAGACAATATCTTGATTAGTGAACTCTACGAACGTAAAAAATTCGTTGTAATTCCACATTCGCTTACCACTTCAGCAAGACGCTATAGAGAACACGGCGTTTGGAATTTACAATACCATTTTTGGACGATTCATCTAAAGAGGTTTTTTGGTGCCGATGCGGAGGACTTATACACCTATTATAAAAAGCACATTCGGAAATAAAACTCCAAACATCGACACTTTAAGACCTAACGAGTCTCTCAGACCTGTTAGGTCTGAGAGGTACTTACATACCTGAAATAACCTTATCCTTTGGAAGTTTGACAGAATAGGAAAATCTCAATTTCTTCGTCTCCCCAGCTTTTAAATGAAGATTCCAACTCAGTTCACCTTTATCTTCATCGACTTTGGCATTGGAAGTTTCCAAAAGCTTGATTTCTATATTCTTTTCGGTTGACAAAGGAAACTGCTCTTTCACATCTATATCTATAACTTCCTTTCGGGAGTTTCTAACTGAAATCTCATAAATGTAGGTTCGTTTTTGAGAGTTGCCAAAAAAGGATGTACTTCCCTCTTCGTCAATTCTTTCTCGCTTGGTAACAATACGTTCGTCTCTTCCTAAGCTCAAGGTCAACGTATCTTCTGTAGAATTCGGATTTATATAAGAACTTCCTGCAAAGTTATTGTCGATAATCAAGTTGGCGTTTCCAGGCAAAAGATTGTATTTGCTCCAATCTGAAACCTTCGCAACTAAGAAAGCCGCTTTATCCAATCGTGGAGCTGTGAAATAGGAATATTTGGCTGGCAGTTGATATTGTTTCAATTGAACCGCTTGAGGTTTTTGATTGGAATACACATCGTAAGGCGTATTGACCACAAAGGAAGTTGTCAATTGGTTTTCCTGAACTACCGACGTATTGGGGCTGGAAACAACCTCATCCAATTCTGCACTTTCTGTTTGTACACCTGCCATTTTGTTTTGCAGTCTCTGATTATGTACAATAGGCTGTTGAAAACCTACCCACCAAGGATTTAATTGTGGCGCATTATTATTTCGTTGTGGATTTCCACTGGAAAACGCCAATTTTATCTGCTTCCAATCTATTCCTGTATTCTGGGAAACATTGGCTTTATACACAAGTTGAACAGGTTCTTCTAAATTGTCAACCCTGATTTCATAAAAAGGAGTCCAAGATACATTATCAGTAAAATAATTAATGTCGAAATTTGTTTTTACTGCCTGACTAGAATTTAAACGAACTACCAATTGGCCAGCGTTTTGTCCATTTCCGCCAGCTTCCTGCATCTGTTTTTTTAGTTTATCCACAGTTTTTTGCTGTTCTTGCTCTTCTGTTTTTAACTTAATAATATTCGAAGCTAGTTTTTTATACTCCTCACGATAGTATTTTATCATAGATGCCATACTCGTTGGAGAAACTCCATTTTGTCCTCCAAACTTTCTATTTTCCTCTAGTAATGCCAACGTACTTTCCTCTCCTTTTCGGGCATTCGACAAATCGTCTAGAATAGCTTTGGCTTCTTCATATTTGTTCTTTACCTCCAAATATTGTGAGCTTTGATTTTCACCTTTTACCAAATAATCTCGTTCAAAAGAAACTGAAAGAATAGTTATCTGGCTACTTTCACTGGTAACTCGGATACTCTGTGGATCTACATTCTTTGCAATCTGATTTATGACCAATTCAGAATTACCACTTGCCACATTCAGCTGTTTAGCGACATGATGTAAGCTGGCTCCTCGACCATATATGGTAGCATCCAATAAAGAGGCGTTGGTTTCTAAAACGCTTTGTGAGTTAACCCATTGGGAGCTAGTTACTAATAAAAGAAGAACTAGATATGAAGAAAGCGATTGTGAAAATATTTTCATAGGAAGTTTAAATTTTTAATTTATACTGAATATTCAATTTCTATGCCGTGCTTAATGTCACAATTTCACAGAGCAAAATAACCTAGTTCTAAAGCTATTAATTTTTTAAGTAATATTTCTTAATTACTGCTTCGGCAGGCTTGTTTTGTGGGGTAAATTGATTGTTTTCGGTACCTCCTGCTCTTTCATGCGAAATAAACCATTTCCAAAGAAAACCACCAACAAACCATTCTTCTTCCCAAACTGATTGATATAATCCTTCCAACAAATTGGCTTGAGCTTCTAAATTAACTGAATTCATTTCCCTTTCACTTTCCCAAGGTTTTTTTCCACTGAAGTCAACACTTCGATAGCCGTATTCAGTAAAAAGTATTCTTTTATTCTCCTTTTTTGAAAATGCTTTCAATCCAACTCTCCATCGTTCCCAACCTGCTTTTATTTCTTCAATGTTTGGGGTTTTACTTTCTGAAATTGGAAAATATGCATCAACGCCAATATAATCCAACAAATCCCAAAAAGGCACTCGTTTGTATTCATCCCAGTTGGCTGCATATGTTAGTGTCCCTTTATAAACTGCTCTAACTTCTGAAATTAACTTCCGCCAATATTCTGGTCTATGTTCTATAAAACTCTCCAATTCGGTACCAATACAGAAAATTTCGATTCCCACCTTCTCAGCCAATTTTGCATAATCCAGTATAAAATTTCTATACGTATTTTCAAGTTGCAACCAATCTGCCTCCGAAGCCATTTTCACCAAACCAGTAAATTCTCCTCGCCAAACCCAGATTTGAGGCTTCATCATTACCTTCAAGTTATTTTTATGAAGTAAATTGATATATTGCTTAGCCCCTATTTTCGTTTCTCCAAACCATTGCCGTTCTTGATTGTATATTACTTCAGGATGATCCAGGCTTTTTATAAACCCAAAAGGCATTATCGCTGCATAGTTTGCATTAATATTTAGTAAAGATTCAATGTTTTCCTGCTGAAGGGAATCACGGGAGGCAACAAAACTTACCCCGTTTATTTTTGAAATATTCTTATTAGCTCCTAGAACTTCTTCACCTATCTGGGTATCCAAAACCTGTGAAGAATCGCGTTTTTCCACACAAGCAGAGCACATCATAAAAAGAAAGACAAAAATCGAGTAGCGTAGAAGTATGGACATATATAAAATAACTACCGATGAAAGTAATGCTTATTTTAGACTTTATAGAAACTTTGGCAGCGCTTTCCAATCCATCGCAATCGTAATTGCGTATTTTTATAAACAAAGGAAAAATCAATCATTAGAGTTTATGGAGCACATTGTCATAATCGGAAACGGTATTGCTGGAATTACAGCTGCGCGACATATTAGAAAACTTTCCGACAAGAAAATCACCATAATTTCTGCAGAGGCTGAGCATTTTTTCTCTCGTACTGCTTTGATGTACGTGTATATGGGCCATATGCGTTGGCGTGATATTGAACCTTATGAAAGTTGGTTTTGGAAAAAAAATCGGCTAGAACTAAAAAAAGCTTACGTTGAAAAAGTTGATACCGATACTAAAACCCTTCATTTGAAAGAAGGTGGTTCTATTACTTACGATAAATTAATAATAGCAACTGGCTCCGTTACAAATACTTTTGGCTGGGAGGGATTGGAATTAAATGGCGTTCAAGGTCTGGTGTCTAAACAGGATTTAGAAAATCTGGAGAAGAATGCCCCAAACAATAAAAAGTGTCCCCGTGCTGTGATTATCGGGGGCGGACTGATTGGCATTGAAATGGCTGAAATGCTCCACACCCGAAATATAGAAGTAACCATGCTTATTCGTGAGAATGGTTTTTGGGCGAATGCCTTACCAAACCCAGAGGCTGAAATGATATCGCAGCATATTATCTCACACGGAATTGATCTTCGGCATAATTCAAATCTCAATAAAATTATTGGTGATACAGATGGAAACGTAAAAGCTGTAATTACACAAGATGGCGAAGAAATCCCATGTAATGTTGTTGGAATAGCTACCGGTGTAAAACCGAATATTTCCTTTTTAAAGAATTCAAATATAGAAACTGACAGAGGAATTTTGGTAAATAGAAAGTTACAAACTAATATAGAAGATGTATTTGCCATTGGCGATTGTGCCCAACAACGAGAAGCAATTGGCCACCGGCCACCTGTAGAAGCCGTCTGGTACACTGGCAGAATGATGGGTGAAGCATTGGCTCAAACAATTTGTGGAAATACTTTTGAATACAATCCTGGAAATTGGTTTAACAGCGCAAAATTCTTTGATATTGAATATCAAACCTATGGTTGGGTTTTTTCGGAGGAACGAAGTAAGGAGTACGAAGCTCATTTTCATTGGAGATGTAAGAGTAATCTGCGTTGTATTACAATTTCGTACCATAAAGAAAATAGACGGTTCTTAGGAATAAATACCTTTGGAATCCGGATGAAACAAGAAGTTTTTGATAGATGGCTCAATGAAAATCGCAGTGTAGATTATGTAATGGGAAATTTAAAAGAAGCGAATTTTGATCCAGAGTTTTTTAAGAGCTATGAAAAGGAGATTTTAGAAGAGTATTCGTCATTAAACACAACAGTAACGTCTTAAACAATGAGCACAGTACAAAGAAATATGTCCCTTGCAGGGCAACCGCCTAAAACGATAAATACCCAACAGAAAATAGCATCCACTATCGGTTTGTTAGGATTAACGATTTTGGTTTTGGCTTTTTTCAATGTCAATTTTCCAAATAAAGGTTTCTGGCTTACCGCATCATTAGCTGCTATTGCTGGCGGAACCGTTTGGTTTACAATTGCAGCCTATGCAGATAAGCACGCAGGAATAAAAAACGACGGCGTCTATTTTAAATCTCTTATTTCCCGAGGATTCTGGGCTTGGATTTTGGGTATTTCCCTTACATTATTTTACGTTTTACTTTATTGGTTTCCACAATATCTAGGTTTCACTCAAGACGGTGATAACAAAGGAATTGTTGCTCTATTTGATCCTTTCAGCAAGTTATTAAATGGTGGTCCTGCTAGCCAATGGTTTGTTTATGGTACACTTTACACCTTAGCTATTCTAGCATTCGGTGTAAAGTTCATCATGAAATATCGCCATAATAAATATGAAAAACTTCGAACGTTTTCAGTGATGTTTTTTCAGCTTGGCTTTGCCTTTTTGATTCCCGAAATAATGCAACGTTTAAATAGTGAGAGTTTTTCACTTCCGTATTATGACTTAAAAAATATCTGGCCACTTAACTATTACAATTTCGAGCAATATAGAGTAGATGACTTTATTTCAGCAGGTGATGTTGGGGTAGGATTATTGATTTTTGGAGTTGCATCCATTCTTATAATCACACCGATATTAACCTACAAATACGGAAAACGCTGGTATTGCTCATGGGTTTGCGGTTGTGGTGGTCTGGCTGAAACAGCAGGTGATCCATTTAGACACTTAAGTGATAAAACTCAGTTTGCCTGGAAAGTAGAACGTTGGGTAATTCACAGTGTTTTGGTTTTTGTTATTCTAATGACCACTGCGGTTGTGCATTCATACTTGGGTGATGACAGTTCTAAATATTGGCTTACAAAAGATACTTTTCTTATTAGTGTAGCTGTTTTTTTGACTTTGGTTTTTGCAGGTGTGTGGATTTTTAAAAGAGAGGAATTACAAAAAGATGCGCGTATTGGATCGATAGCCTATTTTGTAATTATAATTGCTTTGGTAGCACTTCATTTTACAACAGGAAAAACACTATTTCTATTTGATGCTGAAACACTACGCTCCTCATATGGTTTTCTCATCGGGGCTGTTTTCAGTGGAGTGATTGGAGTTGGTTTCTACCCCATTTTCGGAAACCGCGTATGGTGTAGATTTGGATGCCCCATGGCGGCTATTCTTGGGTTTCAGCAACGTTTATTTTCAAAATTCCGAATTACCGTCAATGGTGGTCAATGTATTAGTTGTGGTAATTGCTCCACCTATTGCGAAATGGGAATCGACGTCCGCGCCTACGCCCAAAAAGGCGAGAATATCGTACGCTCAAGTTGTGTTGGCTGTGGTATATGTTCTGCCGTTTGTCCACGTGGGGTGCTAAAACTTGAAAATGGACCACTTGAAAACCGTATAAGCTCCAATGATGTTCTTTTAGGTAATGATGTAGATTTAATGAGCTTCGTAAATAAATAAGCATTTATAATTTACAATATCTCTACTTTGTACATAGAGTCCATCCAATGGATTGTCAGTAATTTTCCTGAAATTAGCAGTTTTATAACATCATAGCTTTTAATGACGAAAAATATCAAAGTAATCATCCCCGCATTTAATGAACAAGACGCCATTGGGAAGGTGATTGCCGAAATTCCGAATATCGTTTCAGAAATAATTGTCGTCAACAACAATTCCACAGATAATACTGCGAAAGTAGCGCAAACAGCTGGTGCCACAGTGCTTTTAGAACCAAATGCAGGCTATGGATACGCTTGCTTAAAAGGAATGGAATATATTGCTGATTTAAATGCCGAACAACAACCATATATTGTGGTTTTTCTAGACGGTGATTACAGTGATTACCCATCAGAATTGACTAGAATAGTTGCTCCAATTCTAGAAGATAATATTGATTTTGTTGTTGGTGCCCGCGTGAAAGAATTGAGTGAGAATGGTTCCATGACCCTACCACAACGCTTTGGTAACGGACTGGCGACAAAACTGATGAAACTTTTCTTTAATTCAACATTTACAGATTTAGGACCTTTCCGAGCAATTAAATATGAAAAATTACTCACTTTGGAAATGGAGGACAAAACCTATGGCTGGACCGTTGAAATGCAACTGAAAGTACTTAAAAGGAAATACTCTTATGTTGAAATCCCAGTAAAATATAGAAACAGGATTGGCGTTTCAAAAGTTTCAGGAACGATAAAAGGTGCTATATTTGCAGGCGTAAAAATTCTAACTTGGATTTTTAAATACAGTTTCAAAAAATGATTCTTGAATCAATAATCATTGTAATTTACTCCATAGCTCTGCTCCTCATTTTTATGTACGCGTTGGCGCAACTCAACTTGCTCTTTAACTACCTAATTGCCAGGAAGAACCATAAAGATTCTCCTACTTTCGATTTCTCCAAGGCAGAAGAAATCCCATTAGTAACCATTCAACTTCCTGTTTATAATGAGTTGTATGTAATGGATAGGTTGCTGGAAAATATTGCCCTAATAGATTACCCGAAAGACAAGTTAGAAATTCAAGTCTTGGACGATAGTACCGATGAGTCTTTCGAAGAAACTGCTGAGCACATCCAAGCACTTCAGAAAACAGGTTTAGACATTCAACATGTTACCCGTGAAGACCGAAAAGGTTTTAAAGCTGGGGCCCTAAAAGAAGGTTTAAAAACTGCCAAAGGAGAATATATCGCCATATTTGATGCTGACTTTCTTCCGAAGAAAGATTGGTTAAAAAACACTATTCCATATTTTAAAGACCCCGAAATTGGCGTGGTTCAAACCCGTTGGGGACATTTAAACCGCGACTATTCTATACTTACGCGTGTACAAGCTTTTGCCTTGGATGCACATTTTACTTTGGAACAAGTAGGACGAAACAGCAAAGGACATTTTATAAATTTCAACGGCACTGCTGGCGTATGGCGTAAAGAATGTATTCTAGATGCTGGAAATTGGGAAGGTGATACACTCACCGAAGACCTCGATCTCAGCTACCGAGCACAATTAAAAAATTGGAAGTTCAAATATTTGGAAAATGTAGAAACTCCTGCGGAGCTTCCCGTAGTTATCAGTGCGGCACGTTCACAGCAATTCCGTTGGAACAAGGGAGGAGCAGAGAACTTTCAGAAAATGGCTTGGCGCGTTTTTAAAAGCCATGACATTCCTTTTAAAACGAAAATGCACAGTTTTATGCATTTGCTCAATAGCACTATGTTTTTAAACATTTTGATTGTAGCAATATTAAGTATACCGATGCTGTATATTAAAAATGAATATGAGCATTTAAAAATGTATTTCTTTGTGATGAGCTTCTTTGTGATAAGCACCCTTATCTTTTTTATTTGTTACTGGTATACATTCAAAAGTATTTACGGTGGCGGATTCAAACGTTTCTTAAAGTATACGGGCATGTTTTTCACTTTCTTCTCGGTGGCTATGGGTTTCTCTGTCCATAATTCCATCGCAGTTTTGGAAGGACATTTCGGAAAGAAGAGCGAATTTATACGAACTCCAAAATTTAATATCGGTGACCTTAAGGAAGGATGGAAAGGCAATAAATACCTTACCAAGAATATATCTCCAAACGTGATTATTGAAGGTGTACTAATGCTCTATTTCGCTTTTGGAATGTACAGTGCATTCATTGTTGGTGATCAAGGTGGCGATTTCGGACTGTTTCCTTTTCACTTGATGCTCTTTCTTGGATTTGGATTTGTGTTTTTTAAATCTTTAACATCAAAAGTCTAAACACCTTATAAAACTTTACATAATAGCTTTAGAATAACGGTTTTTGGAAAATTTAGGCGTCAGCAAGAACAACTTCTATATTACGAACAAATCATTGAGATTGAAATCACAAATTGGCTAGAAAACTCTAAGTTTCCCTAGAGAGAAATTCAACCGATTTTAAGAATGTGATATGGAAAATATTAAAGAATCTGAAAAGAATGTTTAAGGGTTATTGAAGTTATTTATTCAATAATGCTATAGGAAAGCAGACGTTTCTCTGTTCTAGGCATAGAATCTGAAACAAATGAACAAGTAGTTTTTATCTGTCCTATTTCTTTACCGTAAAAATAATAATCTGTTGCCGGAGATTTACTTCCATCAGTGAATCTTGCATACCACTCGTTAATTGAGCAGGAAAAGTTTCCAGCAGGGACCTCCAAAGCACTATCATTTTCAGTTAGAACACCATATACCTTATATCCACTAGACATCTCACGAATTAAATATTCTTGATCAGGATTAGCATAAGAGAATTGCTTTACACCATTTTCATTAATTAAATAACCCAAGGAATCTCTTAGTTTTGTAATCACAGTTCCATTATCTGGAACGCCAACAGCAGAATCATCTCCCGAAGTGACAGTTTCAAACGAATAGTACATATTTCCATTAATTTCAGAGGTTGTGGTGATAGTCACTTCATCAAAAGCATCTATACCCTCAAATGCAGTTGTTCTATCCACTCTTTTAAAATATTGATACTTCCAGGAATTACCGACTTTCAGTGCGTAAAAATTCGATTGAGTTTGTTCCTGTTCTTCAGGTTGGTCGTCATCCTTATTACAAGAAATAAACAACAGGCTAAAGACAAGACAGGATAAAAGCAAAGATTTCATAGATTCAGTTTTAGTTGTTAGTGTTATGAAAACGTGAAGACGACTAGATTTATTTCAAATAGCATTTCACATCTATAAATCTAACCCAACGAAATCCCTAAGGAGGAGAAGGTTTTCTTCAAGGTTTATTGAGGAAATCTTGAAAAAATGACCTGGGACTATAGGACGTAGGACAAAACACCAAATTAAACTTTGTGACCTCTGTGCCTCTGTGGTGAAAAATTTACCGCAAAGGCGCAGAGAACGCAAAGAGTTTATATCTTAAAAAACAGAGCTCTAAACACTTTCAACATATTCCTTCACCTCTTCAAAATCCAAACCGCCATAATTCCCGCTACTCATCAAAAGCAAACAGGTATCTTCATAACTCTGGGTAAAAAGATAGGTCTTAAAATCAGCTGGATTCGTGAAAACTACCAAATCATCACGGTCAAAGGCTTCTTCAATTTGTTCACTTTTAATTTCTTCTAACTGTTTTATCAATACAGCGTGAGGAGAATAGAAAACCACTGCACTGTCCGCAGCATCTAGTGTTCCTTTATATTCCTTTAGAAATTCAGGGTTAAGGCTGCTGTAAGTATGTAATTCCAAACAAGCAATCAATTTTCTATTTGGATATTGATTTTTAACGGCTTGGGTTGTTGCTCTTACTTTGCTAGGGGAATGCGCATAATCTTTAAATGCAATGGCAGTATCGGTTTCGGCAATTTTTTCCAAGCGCTTGCTTGCACCTTTAAATGTGGAAATAGCCTCGTAGAAACCATCGATATCTACGCCCATCAATTGACAGATCCAGCGGGCACCTTCAAGATTGTTTAAGTTGTGCTTTCCAAAGATTTCGACTGGCATGGAACCGTCAGGAGTTTCTAACAGTGTAGTTCCGTCTTCCACTGAATATTCTGGAGTTTGGTACGGATATTTTTTAATAGGGTTTGTAGCTTCTTCAACAACTCGTTTTACCTCAGCATCTTCTTCATTGTAAATTATTGCTCCGCCGTTAGTTATTTCATTCAAGAATATTTCAAACTGCTCCACATAGTTTTCGTAGGTAGGGAAAACATTGATGTGATCCCAAGCAATGCCACTCAATAAAGCAATGTTTGGTTTATACAGGTGAAACTTAGGCCGGCGATCTATAGGTGAGGACAGATATTCATCACCTTCAATGACCATAAAGTCATTCTCGTCGGTGATTTTAACCATGGTATCAAATCCTTCCAATTGGGCGCCAACCATATAATCCACATCCTTACCGTGATAGTTCATCACGTGAAGAATCATTGACGTGATTGTGGTTTTTCCATGTGAACCACCAATAACCACACGAGTTTTATTTTTGGATTGTTCGTAAAGAAATTCGGGATAACTATAAATTTTTAAATCGAGTTCCTCTGCTTTTAAAAGCTCAGGGTTGTCTGCTTTGGCATGCATCCCAAGGATTACCGCATCGATTTTTGAAGTAATTTTTTCAGGAAACCAACCTTCTTCTTCTGGCAATAAACCTTTATTATCTAACCTGGATTTAGAAGGTTCAAAAATTTCGTCATCGCTTCCGGTGACTATATCTCCTTTTTGATTTAAGGCTAATGCAAGGTTGTGCATTGCGCTGCCGCCAATTGCTATAAAGTGGATTCTCATATTTTATCGAGCTTTACCCCCCGACCCTAAAAGGGATAGTTTTGCCCCCTTTAGGACTGGGGTATGAGTTTAAAAAATTTAGATGTAAAGATACTTTTTCTAATTCTTAATTAAAGAGCTAGAATGAGTGATTTTTCTTTTTCAGCTTCGGGGAAATCATGTTTTGCAGCCAAAGCTTTATTGATCCAAATGAGTGCATTTTCTTTTTCACCGAGGTTTTTATAAATCTGTGCTATACGATAATATGCCCATTCCGTAGTCACTCCATCCTCTATAGTATAGTTGGTAATATATTCACGTAAGCAATCAATTCCGTATTGAGGCTCCAATTTGTATTCGGCACAGATTCTACCTATCTGATAATTTAGTTGGTTGCGTTTATGAAGCTTAAAAGATTTTGAAGCGGTATCAATCGCTTTTCCAGGTTGATTGTTTTTTTCGTATAAAGCTGTAAGTTTTTCGTAGGTATGTGGAGAACCCCCAACTTCAATCGCTTTTTTATAATAATGCTCAGCATCTTCGGGTCTCTTATCCTGTTCAGCTATGTATCCATTAGCCAAATAACCATCCACGGGAGAGATTTGACTTAGTTCTTCCGCATATTCCAAGGCTTTCTTTTCACTTCCACCCAAAATTCCGGGTAATTCTATATAAAACTGTATCAAGGCCCACCGCGCATCTATATGCTTGGGATCTAACTTTGCAGCCATTTCTAATTGATGCTTTATATCTCCAATATAAGTCAACGCCCAAATTTTATTAACGGTCATTGCTTTCATTCCCATTGCGCCACCATATTTAAAATGGTAATCGGCATTGGTTTCATCTTCTTCGACTAAATCTTTATAATAGGAAATTGCAGTATCCCAGTCTGCAGCGTAAGCCGCAATATCTCCAAGATATTCCTGGGTTTTTTCGTCGTTTGGATGTTGTTTTAAATAAGCCTCAAAGACGGGTTTTGCCTTTTTGAAATCTTTCTGTTTAAAATAATCCTCAGCTTGTTGATATTTGGTTTGGCCCGCTACAATAAGCGGAAGCAGAAAAAGAATAAAAGTTATATTTCTGAAGATATGGTGATTATTCACGGTTCACGATTTTCTTTTAGTTCTTCCTTTGAACAAAGAGGAGGAACTTGATAGTATCTTGTTTATTTGCCAAAATTCCAGCAAATACATATTGGTAACTGCAACTGTTTACTTATTTCTTTGGAGGATATTTAGCCAAAATTTTCTCGATAACCGAAATATAATAAGATTCCTTCTGATGTGGATTTGCCCGTTCTTTCATTTCGCCTTCTACTATGGCCTGCCACACTAGATCGTCTTTTTGAACATCGATAAAATCAAGAGTTAATCGTTGATTGATTATATTTCCTCCAATGGGAATACCTCCACTAACGCCAATACCACCACTACGACCACCACCACCAATACCAATCCCGAGGGTGTTTCTCGAACTTGAAACATGCTCACGTGCATAAAAGTTTATAAAGAATTGTGGGGTTTTACTTTTTACAAATCCGCGTTGTTGTAACAAACTGTCCGTAATATGAATTATTCGGTTGTCATCCAATTCGCTAAGACCAGAATCTATAGTAGGATAATAATTATAGGAATTGTATTTTGAAAAATCTACTTGTTTGTCATAATCTACATTTACAGTGGCACCGCAGGAAACCAAGAATATAGATAACACTAAGATTGACAGTAACTTCATTGCATCTTTATTTTCATTAAAAATACGCAAAAAAGATGTTTTTCGTTTTGGGCTTGATTATTCTTTAACAATTTTCCAAAAAGTTTAGAATTCCGAAATTACAATCAGGAAAAGATATTTTAACCGAATTAGCATTAATCCAAAAAGTTTGGACCTTAGTTTATCAAAAGGATTAATACAGAAACCTACCTAATAATTGATAATTAATTAAGCATCTTCCAAAGTTTATCCTTAAGCTCAGTCAAGCCTTGATGTGCAACGGAAGAAATAAACATATATGGAATATCTTTAAACTTTTTGTCCAATTCCTCCTTCATCTCTGCTTTTAGTTCATCATCAAGCATATCGCTTTTAGAGATTGCGACTAAGCGTTCTTTATCCAAGAGTTGTGGGTTGTAGCGGCGTAATTCGTCTACTAATATTTCATACTGTTCCTTGATATCTGGTGCATCGGCTGGAACGAGAAACAACAAAGTAGAGTTTCTTTCAATATGACGAAGAAAACGATGACCAATCCCTTTACCTTCTGCAGCTCCCTCGATTATTCCAGGGATATCGGCGACTACAAAAGTTTTAAAATCTCTGTATTTTACTATCCCAAGATTGGGCTTTAATGTAGTAAATTCATAATTGGCAATCTTGGGTTTAGCTGCAGTAATAACTGAAAGTAAGGTGGATTTTCCAGCATTTGGAAATCCAACTAAACCTACATCGGCGAGTATTTTAAGTTCGACAATAATATCTATTTCCTCTCCTTCCTCACCTGGCTGAGAATAGCGTGGAGTTTGGTTAGTTGAAGTTTTAAAATGAGCATTTCCCAATCCTCCACGACCACCTTGAGCTACTATTTTTTCTTCACCATCTTCGGTTAGTTCAAATAGAATTTCTTCAGTTTCCTTATCGCGAATAACCGTACCAAGTGGCACTTCAATATAAACATCGGCACCATCTGCACCTGTGCTAGTCTGTTTACTACCAGCGCTACCGTGTTCCGCCTTAAAATGCCTTTTAAATTTAAGATGATAGAGCGTCCAAAGGTTTTTGTCTGCTTTTATGATTACGTGTCCACCGCGACCACCATCACCACCGTCTGGCCCACCTTTTGGAATATATTTTTCCCGTCGCATGTGCTTACTGCCCTGTCCTCCCTTTCCGGAAGTAATATGAACCTTTACGTAATCTACAAAATTGCCTTCAGTCACCTTTTTTATTGTTTATTACTGATTTATATTATTTATTTCTTATTTCTATTATTTATTGTTCCGATTTGTTTCTTAACTTCCAAAAATGGATTTTAAGGAAATTTAATCAAAATTTCTATTCACTAATTAATCTCCTCCCCCTCGGGGAGGTTGGGAGGGGACTATAAACTGTCTATTACTTTATTTAGTCGTTCCGTAATTTCTTCAATACTTCCTACTCCGTCAACACCGTAATACATGTCTTTTTTCTGATAATAACCTTTTAAAATAGCAGTTTCGTTATAATATACTTTAATACGATTTCTGATAATACTTTCCTCGGCATCATCTGCTCTACCACTAGTTTTCCCTCTTTCTAGGAGACGTTGTACCAATACTTCGTCATCTACTTCCAAAGCCACCATTGCATCAATTTTAGTGTCTTTATCATCCATTAAATGGTCAAGAGCCTCTGCTTGTGCTTCTGTTCTTGGGAAACCATCTAAAATAAAGCCATTGGCATCAGCATTTTTGTCGAGCTCATTGCTCAGCATATCAATGGTGATTTCGTCTGGCACCAATTTTCCTTTTGCCATAAAGGATTTAGCAAGATTACCAAGCTCTGTTTCATTTTTGATATTATATCTAAAAACGTCGCCAGTAGATATATGTACTAGGTTGTATTTCTCTTTTAGGAAGTTAGCTTGAGTACCTTTTCCTGCACCTGGGGGGCCGAACAAAATAATATTGGTCATGTTGAGTGTGTATTTTTTGGTGTTGGTTGAAAAAATGAAGTTGCAAATTTACGAAAATTTAATTCGGGATTTGTTGATTCGGAATTTGTTAATTTGGATTTTGTTTTTTAGACCCTAGCGTCTTATTAAAAATCGAATTACATCCATTGGTTCTTCTACTTCTATCACTAGCATTTTATAATATTCATCGCGAAGTTCAACCACAATGCTGTTTTTATAATTCATTACATCACAAAAGACAACCTTATCTTGGATATAATATGTTCCTGCTGAAATAACTCCTGGAAGTCCTGTGCCAAATAGTCTAAGACCCGGTATAAAATTCAGTTGTTGTTCGTTTGGATAAGCGTCGACCACATTGGCCATCGGAATAATGAGCTTGTTTGTGAAAGTCCAGATTTTATGCCATCCAACGACTTCGAAAACAAAATTATTATCATCTGTTTCTATTCTAACCATGGACTAATCATTTACTCAAAAACCCTGTTTCCAAACTCGTTTTAAACCTTCATAATTGGTTTTAGGGCTTTTACAAATATAAATAGTATGCCATAAATCCTTTTCAAAATTGGCTTTAAACTATAAATCTCTTATGCAACAATACCAACCGTTTTATACAGGAAATTTATCAGGGAATTCCATATTTTTTCTAAC
Organism: Aequorivita sp.; assembly: GCA_052105975.1. GTDB lineage: Bacteria > Bacteroidota > Bacteroidia > Flavobacteriales > Flavobacteriaceae > Aequorivita. The sequence goes on from JBQEAY010000008.1 coordinate 70,549, forward strand.
GTAACCATCAAAATTCCTTTCAGAGTATTTATAAAGTTGAGTGCCATGGCTTCTAGTCCGTTCATAAAAAACTCGCGGAGATCTTCATCTATATCACCCTTTGCAATTCCCTGTTGTATAACATCTGTTTGAATGGCAATAGCCTCCAACTGTCGTTCACTAAACCCATTGACTTCGGAAATATCTTTTTCTAAAATACCTGAAACGATACTTTTAATTTCGGTAATAATATTTCTCACATTATCATCCATAGCTTATCGTTTTAAGAAACTTTCATAAGTAATTGCTTGGTCCAGAAAGATTTCTACTTGTCCCTTAAAAGCCTAAATTGCCAAAGGTTTTATATCTTTTTCTCTATCGATTTTCTTCATTCTCCGGAACGTGTTGGCTATCTGTTCAAAGGCGAAGGCACTAGGATAATCATCCGTTATGGCAGAACTTCCCTTTTCTTGAAGTAGTGTGTTTATTTTATCCAATGCTATGTTTTTTGGCACTGGTCGAGCTTTTGCTTGTAATTTTAATGATTCAAAAGCACCTATCAATTTATTATAAGTGGTTTGCCGACTATAAAAGTTATCGCTGTGGGTTCCCCCATCAACCTCAGCAAAAAACTGCATTGCCAGCTCGGTACTTTCTGTTACTTTTTGAACAATTGCCTGATCGTAAGCAGGTGCCAAAGCAGCGTGACAGCCCAGCAATAGAACTGCACTTAAAAGTGTTAAAAACGATAAGCGGATTTGGGTAGATTTCATTACTACAAATACTTAATAAACACTAAGTTAATTATTTATAGGCAACTGAAAATCAATAATCATGATTTTTTTACAAAATCCTAGCTTGTAGATTTTTTGATATAGGCAGAAGGCGTAAGGCCAGTAACTTCTTTAAAAGCTGTGGTAAAACTACTCTGTGAGGCAAAACCACTTTCTTTGGCTAAATAACTAATTTTATAACTTAGATATTTCGGATCGGATTGTAACTTATCAAGGATATATTGAATACGGAGGGAATTGATATAGTTATTAAAGGTTTTGTCCTTTGCTGAGTTGATTATAGACGACAGATAACGCGTGTTGGTATCCAATTGCTTGGCCAAGGTGGCAATACGCATCTGTTTATCAAGAAATAACTCTGACTTTTCAAATTTTTTGAGCTTTTTCAAAATTTCTTCTTCTGTCTTATCCGAAATAACAATCCCTTTGGAAGCGTCTTCTTCTATAGGTTTTATATTTTTCTTTTTTGAATAAAATTTATAACCCACATAAAATAACAAGAGAAAACACAGGAAAAAAACAACCACTATCGTTCGTTTTTCTTCGGATTTATTTTTCGCAATAGCATCTGTTTTCTTCTGTCGATAAATATGTTGAAGCAATGCTACTTTTGCCTGTCGCTTCTCCAAATGCAACTCCTTCTCTGCTGTATTTAGTTGCTTTTGAAAATATATCAAACTATCCGTGTCCACTTTATTCTCCCTAAAATCGATGGCGTTGTTTAAAAGAATCAATCGCAAACTCTTGTCAAATAAATCACGATTGGAGCTCTCTTGTATCATGCTATCCGCAATCATTTTAGAATCCAACATTTGAGAATAAACCCCAGCCGATTTATAAAGTGAGGATGTACTATCAATTTTACTGAGTTTATTAAAATAACTCTTTGCCGAATCTTTTTGAACGTGATAATAGTGTGTTCCTATTTGATATTGAAGCCAGGGTTTGCGAACATCATCCCGATCCATCTTTTTTAGGATGTTTTTTAATCTGAATGCCTCGGCACCATGTGATGTGTCATCCTCATATTTATTCGATAGAAGCTGCAAATCAATAAAATATTTTTTTTGAGCTTCCAAAGAAAGCTGATTATAATTATGTTGCGCTTTCTCCAATAACTTTTTACCTTCCATATTAAGATCCAAATCACTGTAAAGGATGGCAATTTCTTTCCAATATTCAAATTTCAAATCTGGATTTGATACTTGTTCTACATCACTTTTTATTTTTTGAGATAGCGTCACACCTTCTTGATATCTCTCCAACAAGCGGTTAATTTGTATTTTTTTTATTTCAATGGCAATGGACTCTTCTCTATTACTGTTTGTAAGCAAATAATCATAGAGTTTGAGTGATTTGAGCGGATCCTTGAAGCGACTTTGATCGGCTTCGGTAAATAGTCTTTCTCTTTCTGAATTCTGGGAATAGCTCAACGTATAACTCAGAATTAAAAGTAGAAAGAATAAAAGAAATCTGAATTTCATAAGCCCCTTTGTTCGGAACTACAAAACTACATCTTTTTAGCAAGGCTGCTCTTTTGCAATTTCATAAAAAAACTCCCCAATCATATTCAGATTGGGGAGTTTTGCAAACAAAGTAAAATGAACAATTAATCGTGGGAATATTACTTTTTAATGAATTTTACCTGCTGCGAGGTTCCGTTTTCCATAGTAACTTTTGCAATGTATAATCCAGTTGCCAAGGCAGATACATCTATGCTTTCATCTGTGGCGCCTAAAGTTTTATTGATTAAAAGGTTACCAGCTAAACTGTATACCTCAATGGATTTTGTTGCAATACTCGCTTTTATATTTACGAAATCAGAAGTTGGATTCGGATATAAAGCAAACTGGGTAGTTTCAGTTGGTGTTTCAACTCCTAAAACGGTTTCTAGAGGCAGTCTATAAAAATCTGTTAGTAGTTGGTCATTACCGGTTTCATATTGAATCGTCATTTTATTAAAGTTACCGTTTCCATCTGTAAGGAAAGTAGAGCCAATAATATTCCCTATACCAGTATCTCCTCTAAATTCTACTAGATAATCTTCAGTATCTTTTGAAATAACCAAGTTGTTAAAAACAGAACCAGTTGGTTCCATTTCTTTGTATAAATACATATAATACAACTCGTTATCGTCAACAAAAAGATTAGGAATTAGCGCATAACGCGTAAGAATAGGTTGAAAAAGAATCACGTCATCAGGCAAAAGAAACCTTTGTCTATTATAAAGAGAACCATCTCTTTCATATTCGTTTACAACCCCATAAATATTGCCATTCTCTTCATCCGGCTCACCCAAACCTATAACAAAATGATAAGAATCGTCTTTTGGAATTCTATTGAAATCACTTGATAGTCGATCATCATTATGGATTGCTTCAAAATTGTATTCAAATTCCCAGCTCTCAATATTGAAAAATGCCAAGTTTGTAGCCTCTCCATTTTCTCCCATCAAGAAGCCCAATTGGTTGTCTTGACCTTCTATGCTGTTCATTTCTTTAAAGCTATCAATGATGTATTCATTAAGCTCGTGAATCATTTCGCCATCTTCATTAGCAACCATATAAGTACTCCACTCCGTGTCGTTAATCATATCGTAATAATAGATTCCATAAGTCACCTCCAATTTACTATCAGTATTAAAGATATCACTAGAAATATCGTAGGACTGGTCTCTATAAAAAGATCCGAAATCGGCCATTGGAATCACAAATTCTCCAGCGTCTGGATATCTGGTGTCGATATCTAAGGCCATAGTTTTAACTTCTTCCAAATTATAATCCAGTAATTTGATCATTAAATTATTGTCTGGAAAAACTTCAAAAGTCATATTATCCATAAACAAGTGTTTGTAATGGGCCAACGCAATATATTCTTCACCATCTACCGTAATATAATTGAGTGGAGAACCTGAAAAGAAAATTAACAATTCTGAATCGAATGTATATGTGTCCACTGTTTCCCAAGTAGAAACATCTATTGAATTTATGGATACCGTTGTATCATCATCAAAATAGGTAAACAATTTGTGATTGCCAGCTGCATCAATCTTAGCTTCAGCAGCGAACCCGGTCAATTTTTCAAGAATTTCACCATTACTGTTTACAACCCAAACTTCCCAAATTTGATCGTCTGGACCTGGATTATCACCTTGAAAATAATGCACATAAACCATAAACTCAGCATAACCATCATTGCTGAAGAAATTGGACGAGTAGTGGTTCATCATTTCTACCTGATTGGCGGATTCGGGCACCTCTATCGAAAAACTTTCCACGACTTCAATATCATCGTCGTAGGATTTTATATTGAAATCATTACCTATGCGTTCCGAAGAAAAAAGAATTTCTCCGTCGGTCTCTATATTTTTTATTACACCCCATCGCGCTATGTCTATTTGAGCAAAAGACTCTATTTCGTCCATAACACGTCCGGCAGTATTTCCAGAAGCTGCGGCGCCATTGTTGCTTTCAAATGGAGAACCAATGGATTTTGGTCTGTTAAGAGACTTTAAATCGAACTGTTTAAAAGCACGGGAAGATTTGTTAGTTATTTTAATTGTGTTTTCATCCTGCGTCGGAGTTTCCGTACTTTGTGAAACTGCAGCTGCAAAACTGAAGAGAAGTGATACAAGTAATAATTTCAATTTCATCTGTAAAAGTTTTTATTTAGAATTGTCATAATTTCAAAACAAAACAAGTAAAAACAATACCCTTTAAAAAATTAAAAATAACTGAAAATAGCGAAAATTACAGAAATTCATTAAACTAAAAACAAGTGATATGCGTTGATAATAAAAGAAATACAGCTAATTTGATAGGAGATTTATAGTAGTTCATTATTTCCTAGAGAAATAGCTGTTAGAAGCATAATTAGGAATAAAAAAGACTCGATTTCAAGGTTTTATTTCCGCTTTATACGCTTGAAAACTTCCCGAAAAATAATGACAACTGCGAAACCGTATAAACCATAAAGAAGAATTTCTTTCCATCCAAAACTTTCTGATTTTGAACCTGGTTGCCTTTCCACAAATTGAAGTACTTGTTGAAATTGGTCTTTTTCGAGGGTGGAGATATCTTGAGAAGAACTTTCGTACTTGTTGTCATAAAAACGATACTTATCAAGATTTCCTAAGGAGAGATAGTTTTCTTTCAACAGCAAATACAGTTCATTTTTTAACCTAGGGTGAAGCGTTGTATCAATCGTTTTCAATAATTCTTCAAGGCTATTTTTTGAAATTTCATATTTACCTTTACGAGTATCTATTTTGGAAAGACCAAGCGTAGCTTTTTGCATATATTCTTCAAGCTGATTCTGCTCAGCAATATCAAGAGCTAAATGAAAGTTCTTTTCTGCCAGATCTAGATTGTCCAGTTCTAGCAAGCAATTTCCTTTTTCAAGAAAAACGAGCGCGAGGTTATTTTTTGCAACTGAATTATCGGAAATGACTTTATAGGAATTAATCGCCAGATCATAATTTTTAATGGCATAATCACAATCAATCTCGTCCTTATATCCATTGCCTTTTATTGCAAAAATATTACCTCGCGAAACAGCCATTACTTCCTTGGGAAGATTGGAGTTTTGAATCAAGGCGTCTGCCCTATCCAGATATTCTCTTGAAATCTCATTTAAATGCGACAACTGATATTGTTCTCCCAAAAGTCCAAGCGCCCAAATTTGATATTGGACATTTCCAGAGCTTTCCGCTAGTTCCAAAGTTTTGGTAGCGTACTCGAGCGCTTCGCCATTTTGGTTAAGCGCCGTATACCCATTGACCAAAGTGACAAGCGCAACTATTTTTGTATTTTTATGTTTGGCATTTTTATAAACGTAGGTGCTCAGTTCTACGGCTCTTTCAGCGTCTTGATAAACACTTATATTGGCTTCTCGCAATTCTTTAGCAAATTCTCCTTCTTCTTGCGCTAAACTTTGTTGCGGCATAAAATAACAACACCACAGCACTAAAAAAGCTAAGATGCGAAGATTGAAGATTGGCATGCCAGTTCAGAAATTAAATTACGGTGAGGTGCAAAGATAAATTATAAACAGGGTTCTTTTATACCATCTTAGAGTCAATAGATACAATCTCTCATATTTTAGGCAAAAGATCGCAAAACCAAAATCCATTTTTTGATTCGCCGTGCGTGTATTCTCTGTAGACAGTTTCACCAATTTTAAAGTCTATTGGATTTTTAAAATAGGGTGCATCAAAACAAAACGTATGGAATTCCCCATTTTCACCACATGGATCTACTCCTGCAGGCAAATCTTTCAAAAACTCTTTATCGATTATCCTACCTGCAAAAGAAGAGTCAAGTAAGCTTGCATTTACACAAACTACAATGGTTTTAAAACCTAGGCCAATAAACTCTTCCATCAACGCTGCTGTGTTCCTTTGCCAAAGCGGAAAAACCGTTTTAATACCGAGTGGCTCTAACTGCTGCTCGCGGTATTTTTTTAAATCTTCTAAAAGAATATCGCCAAACGCGGAATATCCAAAGCCATCAGCCTTTAATTGCTGAACTTTTTCACCCATTAAGGTTTCATATTCCACATTTGTGGGCTGTTCAGGCAGCTGAATTGTTCCATTTGGAATACCGATTGCATCAAATTGCTGCTGTAATAATTCCACCGGTAAACCGTGCATACTCACGCGCTGATAGTGCGCATTGACAGAAGTGAGTAAGTAATCAACCGCGTACTTTTCATCCTGCAGTAAATAATGCAATGCCAAAGCAGAGTCTTTCCCAGTACTCCAATTGAAATATGTTTTTTGCTTTGGCATTTTATAGTTTAATTAATTATAATTTCTTACCAAGAATCTCCTGCCCACTCTGAAATAAGGTTAAGCTATCAACATTTCCAGCTTCATTTTTATTGAAAACAATTTGTGCGGTAACTACTTTCACATAAAACTCAGTTTCTGATTTTGGAAAAATTTCAAAAGCAGCTTGTCCAGTTGCTTGCGCCTTTAACTGGTTTCCATCTTTGGTAATGCTAAGAATAAACCCAGGTTTCAATTCATACTCACCAACATAACTTTCTAAGACTGCATCTGAAACAGTGGCATCTTTAACCATGCCTTCGGTTTCTACACCCAATTTTTTCAGCATATCAATTCCATTTTGATTGGCCGGATTCATCTCGATCGATTTTTTATAATTGGCTATTGCCAACTCATTATTCCCTTGTTCCATAAGGACTTCGGCATAACTGTCATACACATTTGAAGATTCTGGAAAGGCTTCCATATTCAGTTTAAAAACTGCTTCAGCTTCATTTTTCTTTCCAACCTGCAACAGACTGTAACCTACACTATTCATTTCGCTCTCTTTAAAAGAATATTGCTTTGAGTCCTTGTTCTTTTTATAAAATGCAAGACCAGCCTTTAAATCTTTATCTATAATTTTATTGTAAACTGAATTAGCTAATGATGGCTTCGGAAGATCATAAGATTTACCATTCAAAATTCCATTGACGGCGATATTGATGCTATTTAGCGGTGCGCCACCAGTATTATTCAGTAAAACAACCAGAGCTTTATCTGCAGGCTCGCGGGTAATAAGTGTATTAAACCCGTTAATTCCTCCACCATGTGAAATTACCTCAACACTGTCTTTGCTATTGCCAATAGGCATGTTTCCAATCATCCATCCATAGCCGTAAGATTGCCCAAAAGCATCTACGTATTTCTCAAACATCATATCTCTGTATTTCTTCGGAAGTAATTTTTCAGTATATAGTGCTTGATCCCACAAATACAGATCTTCAACGGTAGAATAAAGAGCTCCTGCGGCATAAGGCGAAGACATATCGATATATGCTGCATTTTCAGGAGTGCTTCCTTTCATTTCGTAACCAGAGGCACGTTTCTTTAATATTGTATTGTGATGGTCATAACCCGAGTTTTTCATTTTTAAGGGATCGAATATTTTCTCTTGCAAGACTTTTTCGTAGGACTTCCCGGTAACTTTTTCGATAATAGCTCCCAGCAATACATAACCCGAATTACTATAAGAAAAACGCTCCCCAGGTGTAAAGTCTAAAGTAGAATCAGCAAAGAGCTCTAACATTTCAGTGGGAGTATATGGATTGCGGCTCATTTCTTTAAAGAAATTTGGAAAGGAAGTGTAATTGGGAATTCCTGAAGTATGTGTAAGCAATTGATGAATCGTTATTTTATCACCATTAACCTTTGAATAATTAGGTAGATATTTGGAAACAGTTGCCTGTAGATCCAGCTTTCCTTCGGCCACCAATTGCATAATAAGCATAGCCGTAAACTGTTTGGTAATGCTTCCCAAACGATGTTTGGTCTCTGGCGTATTTGGAATATCCCATTCCATATTCGCCATTCCAAAACCTTTTTTATAGATAACCTTTCCATTTTCTGCAACTAGAGCGGAACCGTTAAACTGGCCATATTCAGTGTATTTGTTTAAAAGCTCATCTAACTGATCTGTTTTTGTTTGTCCGAAGCTAACTGCAAGCGTTGCCATAAAGGCAATAACCGCAACAAAGGCGTATCTGCGATACTGGTTTTTGTGTGATTTCATAATGTTGGTTGACTTTTGATTGATGAATTATTTTGATTACCAATAGGACGCAGAAGAAAGGTCTGTGTTACAGTTAGATCCAGTTTATTTGAAACGGAAAAAAGGTCACACATGGAAATGCTCTGAAATTTAGAGGTAAGTTTTATTTAGGAGGCGGTCTTTGCAATGATATTAATCCTTACTAAGTCATGAATCACGAGCAAGGCACTAGCAATCAAGAAAAATTAGAATAATCATGCATTCTTTAGCTTCTCTATATCAAACTTTTTCATTTTCATATAGGCTGCCACCACATTTTTGACTTTGTCGGGATTACTTAAAAGTTCTGGTAGTATTTTTGGAACAATTTGCCAAGAAACACCAAATTTATCCTTTAACCATCCACAACTACCTTCACTCCCACCACCTGAAATTAAATTCTCCCAATAATGATCAATTTCTTCTTGAGTTTCGCAGTCGACCACAAAGGATACCGCTTCATTAAACTTAAATTCTGGACCTGCATTTAGACCCATAAACTTTTTGCCGTTTAGTTTAAATGTTACAACCATTTGATTGTCTGCGATGATTTTTGAATTCTTAAAGATTGAACAATAAAATTGTGCTGCTGCCTGGGCCTGTCCGTCAAACCACAAGCAAGGATAAATTTGATTTTCCATTTCTGTTGATATATAGATTTCAAATTTAAAACTCTATAAACGAAATTTCCTTGCCATAAGACAAGAAATAGATGTGTCTTTTTCTGCTACTTGTAATGTCTATACTACTTGGTATTGGATAATAGCTAACCATCCAATTCTAAAGCTTGTTGCTTATTAATTTTGCCACTTTAATTACCTGTTCTTTGTTGACGGCTTCATCCGCTGATGTTCTTAAATACACGTGAATTAAATGACCATCCGCCAGAAAAGTAACTTGGTGTTTTTTTGCACTCCATGTTGCTATATCACCTATTCCATCTTGACTTTCAGCATCATCATAAAACGAAACTGATTGTTCATATTGTTTTTTGGAAATATCTTTTATCATCGTTATATACATTTCCGCAGGTTGTTCAATACTCTTTTTTGTTTTTACGATACCTGGAAGGTTAACAGTTCCAGAAAAGGGAACTGATTCCCACTTGTATTTACACATAGGAAAGGGACGATCTTTTTCTTCCATTGTGGTAGCAGCATCTGCAGGAATTGACAATGCGTCCTTTATCTCTGATTCGGATAGTAATTCGCAAGGTGAATCTATTTCAGTTTTGACGATTGAGCTACTACTTCCATCTTTTGATTTTTCCGAATTTCCGCATGAGATTGTAAGAAAAATGATGGTGATTAGTAAGAATAATTTTTTCATGATTTTGAATTTTAGTTAGTTAGAAGCCTATAAATTACGAAATGCATATTTCAATCACAAACTCAATAAGATGTAATACTTTTGAAGAACAAATAAAAAAATAGTCCAAAACCCTTTGTGCTCTTTGTGTAAATCTTCGTGTTCTTTGTGGTTAAAAAATCGCCTAGACCTAATTTTGCTTTAACTATTCATAAAAGAAAATGGCTTTCACCCTATCAGCATATTATAAGGACGTTCTATCTTCTCCTGAAGTTCTTGGATTCCCATCAACCGCACCTTTCTTAAAAATTCTTTCCCTTCAAAGAAAACCAATAACGTTGGCGCGGAGAAAACACCATATTCCCCAGAAATCCCTGGTGATTTATCTATTTTTATATGAACAAATTTTATTGCAGGAAATTCATTAGAAAACAACTCCTCTACTTTCGGTTTTAGAGCATGACATACACCACAATTGGGCGAAGAAAAATAAACTGCTATCGCAGATTCTGACTCAATCAATTTTTTCAAAGTAACAAGATCCATTGGCCAAAAATTTTTTAAATAGCTATTAATACAAGTATTCTATTTATCATCATCATTCTCTCTCCCATCTTTATTCATTCTAACAAAATTATAGACCCCTTTTCCTTCAGCAATCAGTTTGTCATTTTGGAATGCTTTCATCCTAGCCACAAGAATTCTGTTTCCAAACCTGATAATTTTACCTTCCACCATAATCGCTTCTGGCTCGGCACCTCGTAGATAGTCTACCCTTAAATCGATGGTTGATATTTTATCATCAAGGGAGGTAAAGCGTGTAGCTCCAATCACACCTCCTACAGAATCCATAACTGTGGCAATAATACCGCCATGCCATCTATTATTCCTAAAATCACCGACCAATTCCTTTCTAAACGGAACAGTAATTCTGACGAAATTTTTTTCCAGGAGCACTATTTTTAATCCTAAAAATTTATGCATTGGGATGCTTTCCTCAAATGTGGCTTTTATAAGTTCTATATTATTATCGAGCATTTGCTTTTCTGTTTTTTTCCAGCCTCTACATTCTAAAAGAATATTTTTTTCCGGCTGAGATTATATTATCAAATTCCCTCAAATGTAAAAAGAAACTTGCAATTACTAGAGAGCACATAAGAAAGTTCTGAAACGTGTTGAACATCTAGATTTTGATAAATTCTTCTTTAGTTAGCGAATAGAAATTATGAAGCGTTCCCTCATATTCAAATATATCCCTTTTAATAAGGCCCACTTTTTTCAAAATTGCATTGGAAGCTGAATGAGCTACATCTGCAATTCCAACAATTTCTTTAAAACCCAAGGTAGTAAAGCCATGATTTAAGGAAGCGATGGCAGTTTCTGAAGCATATCCTTTTCCCCAGTGTTTTTTAAGGAATCGATATCCGAGATCGTAATAATCTGTTTTGTCGTTTACAATATCGGTTACAAACTTAAACCCGCTCCAGCCAATAAATTCACCACTCTCCTTTTCTACAACGGCCCATCTACCGATTCCATTTTCTTTGTATTGTAATTTTATAGCTTCTATATAATCTTTAGCCTCCTCCAGTGAAGAAATGGGTTTGTTTCCTAAAAAAGTATGCACATCGGGGTCGGAGTCCATTTCAAACATGGCAGGCGCATCTTCCTTTAATAATTCGCGTATTATTAACCGATTGGTTTCAATATGGATTTTCATTTTAATAATCGTTTCAGAGAAAATGAATTCGGTTCTAAAAATTGACAATGCAAGCTAAATAAAAAAAACAGATCAATTTTTATCTGCTACCTAATATTACAAAGGAACAAAAAAGTGGTTGACAATTACCCCTAACAAAAGTCTGACCCTTAACGGAGCCAAAGTGACGAAATAACTATCTTTGCAAAATAATAAATAACAATCCATTGTGCATTTTGATGAATATCATTCCATTTTGGTGAAATTTCAAGTTTTTTGCCTCTTATCCTAAAGGAAGAACTTGAAATTTCATCGATATTCCCTTTAGCTTTAGGGTAAAAATCGATGAAATGTTCAAAATTCACAACGGATAATAATAACAATAGTTAATAATTAATAACCAATGAACTACTTCTCTACCAACTTTACCCTAGGCATTCTTGGCGGTGGGCAATTGGGCAAAATGATGCTTTATGAAACTCGTAAATGGGATATTCGTACACACGTGCTAGATCCTAGTGCCGAAGCTCCTTGCCGCGTTGCTACGGATCTTTTTCAACAAGGCGATCTGATGGATTATGAAACAGTTTATAACTTCGGAAAAAAGGTGGATGTACTTACTTTTGAAATTGAAGGTGTAAATGTGAAAGCCTTGGAAAAACTTGAAAGTGAAGGAATAAAAGTATATCCGAGCGCTGCAACATTACGAAATATTCAAGATAAAGGTATTCAGAAGCAGTTTTATAAAGAACATAAAATCCCAACCTCGCCTTTTAAGGTTTACAAGAATAAAGAAGAGTTAAATGAAGCTATTGTCCGCAAGGAATTGCATTTCCCATTTGTATGGAAAAGCTGCACCGGTGGCTACGATGGAAAGGGCGTGAGTATTATCCGTGATGCCGAGGATACAATTCCAGTATCTGACGGTCCTTGTATCGCCGAAAAATTGATACCATTTAAAAATGAGTTGGCAGTAATAGTAGCCCGAAACCCATCTGGAGAAGTAAAAACGTATCCAGTGGTAGAAATGGAATTCCACCCAGAAGCCAATCAAGTGGAGTACGTAATCTGCCCTGCAAGAATAGACGAAGCCGTTGCAAACAAGGCACGAGCTTTAGCAACCAAAGTATCCGAAGCGTTTCAACACGTTGGACTTTTAGCCGTTGAAATGTTCCAAACCGAAGACGATGAAATTTTAGTAAACGAAGTAGCACCCAGACCTCATAACAGTGGTCATTACAGCATTGAAGCCAGCTATACCAACCAATTTGAACAACAGATAAGAGCTATTTTAGATTTACCACTTGGAAACACAGACAGCAAAGTTGGCGGAATAATGGTAAACTTGGTAGGAGCCGAAGGTTACACAGGACCTGTTTTTTATAAAAATATAGAAAATATTTTAGCGATGGAAGGCGTAACCCCTCACATCTACGGCAAAAAAGAAACTCGCCCTTTTAGAAAGATGGGGCATGTAACTATAGTGAATAAAGATCTTAATGAAGCTAGGAAAATTGCGGAGAAGGTTAAGAAGACGATAGAGGTTATAGCTAAATAACCAACTGTTGCAAAAAATGCACTAGTTCAAATTTTTGATAATTCAAAATACAGAATATAAATCAACTACTGTGGAATCCTCGGTAGTTCAAACAAACCAATGGGACTTAATAAAGACTTATCCAAAAGCGAAGTTGTCGTTTACAAATCAGATGATAAATCTGTGGAGTTTCAAGTGCTGTTAGATGAAAACGAAGATACTGTCTGGGCCACTGAGCAACAAATAATGGAGCTGTTTGGAAAAGCAAGAAGAACCATTGGTGGGCACATTAAAAATATTTATGAGGAGAAAGAGCTTGACAGCAAAGCAACTTGGCGGGAATCCCGCCAAGTTCAAAAAGTTATAAATCATTAGTAAAAGTATTTCAAATATCGTTATTTACAAGGCAGATGATGGTCTTATGGATGTCCAAGTAAAATTGGACAAGGAAACGGTTTGGCTTTCTTTAAATCAAATTTCTAATTTATTTGATAAAGATAAGTCTGTGATTTCAAGGCATATTATGAATGTCTTGAAAGAAGGAGAACTTGAAAGAAATTCAGTTGTTGCAAAAAATGCAACAACTGCTTCGGATGGTAAAACATATCAAGTCGAATTTTTTAATCTAGACGTAATCATTTCAGTTGGTTACCGAGTAAATTCCAAAAAAGGAACCCAATTCAGGATTTGGGCTACCAACCAACTAAATGAACATCTCGTCAAAGGTTATTCGATAAACGAGAAACGAAAAGATTATATCAAAGACTTACTAAAAAAGAAAAAATATTTTTGAGAGATTAAGTTGAAATGAAATCATTTTGTCTGGTCGAGCGCAGTCGAGACCTTATAAAGAAGCCAAAAATCCTATCCTTAGATGAAATCATATTACATTTACATATTAGAATGTTCAGATGGTTTACTTTATACAGGTTTCACCAACAATATTTCCAGACGATTTGATGAACACCAACTAGGAAGGAATAAAACTTGTTTTACATTCAAAAGAAGACCTTTAGAATTAATATTTCATCAAGAATTCAATGACGTTGAACAAGCTATATATTTTGAGAAGAAAATAAAAAAATGGAGCGCTCAGAAGAAACGAGCCCTGGCAAATGATGATTATGATATGCTTCAAATATTGGCCGAATGCAGAAATATGACACATTCAAAATACAGGCCTACAGCCGAGGAGGTCTCGACTGCGCTCGACCAGACATAACTTGTCCCCTCGAGCGCAGTCGAGAGGTTTCTGTTAAGAACAATTAATATAAAGAAAAAGAAGTAGGTCTCTTCCGATAGTTATGGGAAGAGCTCGACCAGACATACAACAATTAATAATTTTATGCAAAAAGTAGCAATAATAATGGGAAGTACCAGCGATCTGCCAGTAATGCAGGACGCAGTAGATATTTTAAAGGAATTCAACATTGAAGTGGAAGTAGATATCGTTTCCGCTCACCGAACGCCCGATAAACTTTTTGATTACGGTAAAAACGCACACAAACGCGGTATTTCAGTAATCATTGCAGGAGCAGGTGGCGCAGCACATCTTCCAGGAATGATTGCTTCGTTATCGCCATTACCTATAATTGGTGTTCCAGTAAAATCCAGCAATTCGATTGATGGTTGGGATAGCGTTCTTTCAATCCTACAAATGCCAGGTGGTGTTCCTGTTGCAACGGTTGCACTTAATGGTGCCAAAAATGCAGGGATTTTAGCAGCACAGATTATTGGAGCTTCTAATAAAGCAGTTTTGGATAAGATTGTTGCGTACAAAGAAAGCCTTAAAACCAAAGTTGAAGAAGGCGCCAAAAAGATGAAAGAAAACAAGTAGTGAAACACAGTATCCTTTCGATAATTGTCGCCATAATTGGCATCAGCTTTATTCTCTATATGAACTACTACTTCGCGCAAGAAGTGAGTTTACTACAAAGTCAGCAACAAATTGACGAGCCTCTTTTAATTACAACTCCAAAAGTTCACAAAATGGCTGCCCTGATTATTGGGTTGATTGGAGTATTCTTTGGTATTAGAAGCTTTAGAACTTATAGAAAACTCAGTCTAATTGGCATAGTGCTGTCATTAATTCTCATCAGCATTAGCTTTTTACCCCTTTGGCATTATTTTCGAACATAAGCACACCTATTAAAAAATTAGAACACAATGAAAAATCCACTTTTTGAAAAATATAATACAGCTCCATTTTCCCAAATAGAAAACAAGCATTTTTTACCGGCAATCAGCACATTGATTACGATAACAAAAGCTGAAATAGATAAAATAACTTCAAATCCTGAAGCTCCTACTTTTAAAAATACAGTAGAAGCTTTAGAAAATACTGGAGAAAAACTAGCAAGAGCAACCAGTATTTTCTTCAACTTAAATTCTGCTGAAACCAATGATGAAATTCAGGCAATAGCTCAAGAAGTTTCACCTTTGCTAACCGAGTTTAGTAACGATATGTTACTGAATGAAGCTTTATTTGAAAGAATTAAGACCGTTTATAACCAAAAAGATCAATTAGATCTTTCCGAAGAACAGCAAATGCTGCTCGATAAAAAATACAAGTCGTTTTCAAGAAACGGTGCAAACCTTTCCGAAGAAAAGAAAATTGAATTACGTAAAATAGATTCTGAACTTTCTAAACTCAGTCTTAAGTTCGGAGAGAATGTTCTGGCAGAAACAAATAAATTTGAACTTTATGTTACAGATTTAGATGATCTTTCGGGTCTTCCGGATGGTGTAATTGAAGCTGCAGAACAAACGGCTAAAGAAAATGGCAGAGAAGAAGGTTGGGTTTTCACCTTAGATCATCCAAGTTATGTGCCGTTCCTCACTTATGCAGACAACCGAGAACTTCGCAGAAAATTGTCTATTGCATTTGGTGCCAAAGGGTTTCATAATGATAAATTAGACAACCAGAAAAATGTACTGCAGATTGCAACGCTTCGTCATAAACGCGCTGAATTGTTAGGTTATAAAAGTCATGCACATTTTGTTCTAGAAGAACGGATGGCTGAAACTCCTGAAAAAGTAAAATCCTTTTTAAATGAACTGCTCGAAAAAGCAAAACCGGCAGCAGAAAAGGAGTTTGAAGAATTAACAGCTTTCGCAAATGAACTAGATGGCATTGATCATTTGGAAAAATGGGACGGTGCTTATTATTCTGAAAAATTAAAACAGAAACGCTTTAATCTAGATGATGAAAAGCTGAAGCCATATTTTGAATTAAAGAATGTTATTAATGGTGTTTTCACTGTTGCAAAAAAGCTCTACGGACTTAATTTCGAAGAAGTTCAAAATATAGATAAATATCATTCTGACGTAAAGACTTACGAAGTTAAAGATGACGAAGGGGAATTAGTTGCTATATTTTATGCCGACTTTCACCCACGAGCTGGGAAACGAAACGGTGCGTGGATGACTTCCTACAAACCTCAGCAAATTAAAGATGGAAAAAACGACCGACCACATATTTCAATAGTTTGCAATTTCACAAAACCTACGGCCAGTAAACCTTCACTTCTAACTTTTAATGAAGTGACAACACTTTTCCATGAATTTGGTCATGCCCTTCACGGAATGTTGGCGAACACACAATACCCTAGCCTTTCAGGCGCAAGTGTATATTGGGATTTTGTAGAACTACCTAGTCAGATTTTAGAGAATTGGTGTTATGAAAAAGAAACCTTGGAACTCTTTGCCACACATTACCAAACTGGAGAAGTTATCCCAATGGAATACGTTGAAAAAATAAAGGAATCCGCGACTTTTCATGAAGGAATGGCAACACTTCGTCAGTTGAGTTTCGGATTGTTGGATATGGCATGGCACGGAAGCGATCCAACAGGAATAACCGATGTTAAAGCTTTTGAAGTAGCCGCTTTTGGAGATACTCAACTTTATCCCGATGTGAAATGGAATTGCATGAGCACTTCATTTTCACATATATTTCAAGGCGGTTATTCAGCTGGTTACTACAGTTACAAATGGGCCGAAGTATTAGATGCAGATGCTTTTGCATATTTTCAGCAGGAAGGGATTTTTAATAAAACCGTAGCAGATAAATTCAAAAACTTCGTACTTACACAAGGTGGAACGATAGACCCAATGGAGCTTTACATTAAGTTTCGTGGACAAAAACCAGATCCAGAAGCACTTTTAAAAAGAGCGGGATTGGTATAATTAAAAAGACCTGACTGGCGTCATTGCGATTCCGATAGTAATCGAAAGAAGCAATCTCACCAGTCAGGTCTAAACTTTTTCTTCAAATTGATTATTAATTCAACACAAATTTCTTCGTAAAAGTATGTCCATTTTCCAAGGAGAAGTGTGCAATATAAAAACCTTGAGCAAACTGTTGAAGTTGAATACTTCCCTTTTCCCCATTCATCTTTTCAGAAATTAATCTTTGTCCCGCAACATTGTAAACCGTAACTTCATTCATCTTCGAAACTGTATTGTTTAAACGATAATTCAAAACTTTATTCTTTACATAAACACTAATAGCTTTTTCAGAAAAATCGTTTGTAGAAAGTGTTTCTGGCTTCGCGGCTTCAATCAAAAACTCTAAACCTAGCTTTGTAAATTTCACCGCGTGATCTGGAGTATTAAAAAAAGAATAGACATCACCGGGAGTGTGAATATTTGGATTATCCTCCCCCATTGCTGCTTCAAACGGGAAAGCTGCATCATATCCATTATACGCCCAACTAGCGTGATCTGAACATCCATAACCACATTCTGTTGTGCTATACGTAAAACTATGAGCACCTGAAGTGTTGTAATGATCCATCAAATCGGTTAAATAATCATTTAAAGTCGAGCTGTTATAGTAATCTGTAGTTATATAGATATCACTGTTAGAACCTTTATATCCTGTCATATCAAATTGCACATAGGCAGATACATCAACACCATTATTTGCATATTCCTCTGCGATTTCGGATGAGCCTACAAGACCTTGCTCCTCTGCAGCAAAAGCCATAACTTCAATGGTTCTGTTTGGTACAAAATTTTGAGCTAATAGCACCCGAACCATTTCATTAAGTGAAGAAATTCCTGAAGCATTATCATCAGCTCCCGGTGCATCGTCAAGATCCCAAGATGTGGAATCTATATGACCACCAATTATCACAAATTCGTCTGGAGTATTTGCACCATCAATAGTGAGAATAACGGAAGGCATTGGCGTATTAATGTGGTCATAGATACGCGTATGGATATCTGTTCTTCCAGAGGCTAAAATCCAATCGTCCCATCTTGCCTGCTGATCCATAACTGCCTGTACTGCCTGTGGATCTGTATGGTAACGTGTACCATATCCCTGCAACAATAAAATATTATCTTCAATATTCTGCGCATCAACTAAGTCTAAACACTGATTTACAAAATCATCCTCAGTAATGGAATAGTCCAAAGCTGAACTTCTTCGCTGAACACGATCTAAAGCCTGAATCGCTTTTTCTTCAGAAGCCTTAAAAATATATCCCGGACCATGAGTTTGAACACTTTCGTGAATATGGTCTGCAAGCGCTTCGGTAATTAAAACAGCGGATTGATTGTTTTCGGTTCTCAAAACCTGTAAACCCGCAGGATACAATTCTTTAAAAGAAGCCGCATCTTCAGCATTCATTGTAGCATAAATAGAATTGCCATTTTGGGCAATCGTGGTAATCGTAAATAATAGGAAAGTAAGTATTCCAATAGTAATTTTTTTCATCGGGAAGTTTATATAGTTTATACTGTAAAACTAAAGCTTCTATAGAAGAAAATACTGAATTTTAAAAGTTTAACTGTTTTAAGTGTAAACATTTATATATAAAAGTGTGTTATTTTAGCAAATGTTGTTCTAACTTCACTATTTTATAACGATTAAAGCTATTCTTTTGAAACTACTGAATCCTGATCGCTGGGTTGATAAATATGCTGATTATCTCTATAACTACACGATAGTAAGAGTTAATGATCATATTGTGGCTCAAGATCTTATTTCGGAAACTTTCTTGGCTGGACTTAAATCGGTAAAAAACTTTAAGGGTGAGGCTAGCGAACGGACTTGGCTTATTTCAATTTTAAAACGAAAAATAATTGATTACTATCGAAAAATCAATTCAAAAAAAGGAAGGTCTGAAGTACATATTTCATATAAAGATGAAGACTCGGAAGGTGATTGGCTAGAAGAAAATGCAGCTGATCTCCATGACAAAAATGCTGAAGACTCAATGGAAAATGAAGAGCTTCGATTAGCGATTCTTGAGTGTATGGAACAACTCAGTGAAAAGCAAGCAGCAATTTTCACAAAGAAAACAATTGAGAATCAGGACACTGAAGCCATATGTAAAGAATACAATATTACACCGTCTAACTTATGGGTTATCATTCATCGAGCAAGGAAAACACTGGTTAAATGTTTAGAGAAAAACTGGTTCAACTAAAGAGATATGAAAAAATTTTTAAAATGTTCTGAAGCGGCTCACTTGTGTAATAAAAGTCAATATAAAGAAGTTGGCTTTGGAGAAAAAATCATTTTGAGGATACATTTGGCAAAGTGTAAAACCTGTCGCGATTACTCTAAACGGAATGTAAAACTTACCCAAACCATAAAGTCGGCAAAGATCAAAACACTAGGTTCAGAGGAAAAACAGCATCTCAAGATGCAATTCGAACAAGAGCTCAACAAGGAATCATCAGCCTAAAAACCTATTAAAAAACACAAAGAATAACAACCAAAGTATTGGTAATCCCTCCACCCAAAAGGAAGCAAAATAGCGTTTTTGATCAGGTTTGGAAATAATCAGCATCCATCCTAAAATAACACAAAAAATCAATAGGCTTGCAATATACGCAACTTGCGAATCCTCTTTGAAAAATTCTATTATTATACAGAGTAAGAGAACCACTTCCCCTAATATTTTAGTATTCCATACGCCCAATTGTTGCGGTAGGGTTTTAAGGTTAAGAGAATCGTAAGGCACATCACGGATTTCAAAAGGTAAAATAAGTGCTACTACAATTAAAATACGTTGAAAAAAAGTAAGTAACACATCTCCGGAAACTGACATTTCTGAAGCAACGACAGGCACAATAACCGTTACTCCTGCCCAAACAAAACCCACTACAAAGATTTTTATTCCGGAAAGGTTCCTAAGATTTTTACTATGAATAAGCGGCACCGCATAAAAAAATGTCGTCAGACTAAATATCCCAGCAATCAACAATATCTTAATCGGAAGTCGAAAGGCAACAACAGCCAGCAAAATAAAAGCCACAGCTGAGAATATCTGGATTGATTTCAAAGATCGCGTTAGTCGACGATGGTGAAGTCCCGCAACTTTAGAATACTTCACAAAATTATATCCAGTTAAACTTCCTAAAAACACAAATGCCCACAGCTCTGGAGAGATGGTCAATTTATATTCCATAACCGTGATGACCAAGAATGCCAAAACAGCCAAAGCAACATGGATACTACTGTTAATGTAAAAGGCGAAAACGCGATTTAAAAGCTTCATAAATCCAAAAATAGCTAAAGTATTAGCAAGCTTTAAAAGTAGTTGAAAAATTATGTTTTTCAATCACTTAAAAGTCTACGAATTCACGTTAAAAATTGTAATTTTGCACCGTTTTGTAAATTATTGAATTACAATAGTTCACAGACTAAAAATTGGAGAGTAATTTAAAAAATATCCGTGGCAATTTCTATTGTTCGTTTCGGCCAACTTTAGGACAGGCAACGGCCTAATACAGCGTAACTATGAATACAGATTCTTTTGCTTTAAGGCATATCGGTCCCCGGGAAAGTGATCTTCCCGAAATGCTTGAAACAATTGGTGTAAAGTCACTTGACCAACTTATTTTCGAAACAGTTCCAGATGATATTCTGCTAAAAAAAGCACTGAATTTGGATATTGCCATGAGTGAGCAAGAATACCTTGAGCACATCACTGAGCTTTCTTCTAAAAACAAAATATTTAAAACCTATATCGGTTTAGGTTATAACCAGGCAATTATGCCTCCTGTAATTCAAAGAAACGTTCTTGAAAACCCGGGATGGTACACGGCCTACACACCTTATCAAGCAGAAATAGCACAAGGAAGATTGGAAGCACTTCTGAATTTCCAAACCATGGTTTCAGATTTAACTGGAATGGAGCTTGCAAACGCTTCCCTTCTTGATGAATCTACAGCAGCTGCTGAAGCAATGTCTTTACTTTATGCCGTTCGTGAAAAAGAGAAGAAAAAGAATAAAGCATCCAAGTTTTTTGTTTCTGAAGATATTTTTCCACAGACACTAGCCATATTAGAAACTCGTGCAGAGCCTATAGGTGTGGAATTGGTTGTTGGTAATCATGAAGATTTCGATTTTTCGGAAGATTTTTATGGTGCAATTATTCAATACCCAAGTAGAACCGGAAAAGTTCACAACTATACGCATTTCATTGAAAAAGCAAATGAAAACAATATAAAAGTAGCAGTTGCTGCAGATATTTTAAGCCTTGTAATGCTTGAATCTCCAGGTCACTTTGGTGTTGATGTGGTTGTTGGTACAACACAACGTTTTGGAATTCCACTTGGTTATGGTGGCCCACACGCCGCTTTCTTTGCTACAAAAGATGAATACAAACGTAACATTCCAGGAAGGATTATTGGAGTTACAAAAGACACTGACGGAAACAGAGCGCTACGAATGGCACTTCAAACCCGTGAGCAGCACATTAAGCGCGATAGAGCAACTTCAAATATTTGTACAGCTCAAGTTTTACTAGCTGTTATGGCTGGTATGTACGCAGTTTATCACGGACCTGAAGGTTTAAAATATATTGCCAGAAAAGTACACAATGGAGCTGCTACACTTGCAAATGCCTTGGAAAAATTAGGTTTTGAGCAATTAAACGCCACCTACTTTGACACCATTGCAATAAAGACCGATGCCACTAAAATTAAATTTTTGGCAGAAGCAAAAGAGGTAAACTTCTATTATCCAGATAACGAAACTGTTTCAATCTCAATAAACGAAACCACAACGGTAAAAGACCTCAACAAAATTCTTTCAATTTTTTCCGAAGCCATTAAAAAGGATTTCCAAAAAATTACTGAATTAGAAACTGGAAATAAGATTCCTAAGGAAGTAGCTCGTAAAACCGAGTTTATGCAACAGGAAGTATTCAACAAGTACCACAGCGAAACCGACATGATGCGCTACATCAAAAAATTGGAACGTAAAGATCTTTCGTTGAACCACTCGATGATTTCGTTGGGTTCTTGTACAATGAAACTTAACGCTGCGGCTGAAATGCTGCCATTAAGTGATCCAATGTGGGGTAATGTGCACCCTTTTGTTCCAATAGATCAAGCTGAAGGTTATCAAATAATTTTAAAGAAACTAGAAAAACAACTTACGGAAATCACTGGTTTTTCAGGTACTTCTCTTCAACCTAATAGTGGTGCCCAAGGTGAATTCGCTGGCTTGATGGTTATTCGCGCCTATCACGAATCACGTGGTGAAGGTCATAGAAACATTTGCTTAATTCCTGCTTCAGCTCACGGAACAAATCCTGCAAGTGCTGTTATGGCTGGAATGAAAGTAGTTGTAACCAAATCTACTCCTGAAGGAAATATCGACGTTGAAGATCTTCGCGAAAAAGCAATAAAACATAAAGACAACCTTTCCAGTTTGATGGTTACCTATCCATCAACACATGGAGTTTATGAATCTGCAATTTGTGAAATAACTAGTATAATTCACGAAAACGGTGGGCAAGTTTATATGGACGGTGCAAATATGAATGCGCAAGTTGGATTGACCCACCCTGGAGCAATTGGCGCCGATGTTTGTCACTTAAACCTTCACAAAACTTTCGCTATACCTCACGGAGGTGGAGGACCAGGCGTTGGGCCTATTTGCGTTGCCAAGCAATTGGTTCCGTTTTTGCCATCTAACCCAATTATCGAAACTGGTGGCGAGAATGCTATTTCAGCAATTTCTGGCGCACCTTGGGGTAGCTCTTTAGTTTGCTTGATAAGCTATGCTTACATCTGTATGCTTGGGGTGAATGGCTTGAAAAAAGCTACGCAACACGCTATTTTGAACGCGAACTATATTAAGGAAAGACTTAGAGGACATTATGAAACGCTTTACGCTGGAGAACGAGGCCGTGCAGCTCACGAAATGATTGTAGATTGCCGTCCGTTTAAAGAAAAAGGTATTGAAATAACTGATATTGCAAAACGATTGATTGACTATGGTTTCCACTCACCAACGGTATCTTTTCCAATTGCAGGTACGTTGATGATAGAACCTACGGAAAGTGAAAGTAAGACATCTTTAGACCAATTCTGTGATGCAATGATTTCTATCAGAAAAGAAATTGAAGCTGTAGACAAGGACGATTCAAATAACGTTCTAAAGAATTCACCACACACCATGCAAATGCTGACGGCTGATGAATGGGATTATCCATATAGCAGACAAGAAGCTGCATTTCCAATGGAATACATAGTAGATAATAAATTCTGGCCTTCAATCAGAAGAGTAGATGATGCTTATGGTGACAGAAACCTGGTTTGTACTTGTGACCCGATTGAGGCGTATATGGAAGCTTAAAAAAATGTGCAGTGCGCAGTATTCAGTAAGCAGTTGTAACACCAATTGTTATTGAATACTGGTCACTGACCTCTGATTACATATTTTTCCGTATTTTTAACAAAACTTTTTAAATATGAATGTCAAAATTACAGGCATAGGCAGTTATATTCCGAGTGAGATTGCTAAGAATGAACAATTTGGAGAACATCATTTTTACAATGAAGACGGCACTCGCTTTGGTCAAGAAAATGAAACCATAATTAAAAAGTTTCAAGCGATTACAGGTATTGCAGAACGACGTTATATTCCTAAAAATATGACTACTTCAGACATGGCATCCTTTGCTGCAGAAAATGCGCTTATAGATTCAGGTATCGATAAAGAAGAACTGGATTATATAATCGTGGCGCATAATTATGGCGATGTAAAACACAATTCTGCACAGAGCGACACCGTCCCCAGTATCGCTACACGTGTAAAACACAATCTAAAAATTCAAAACCCAACCTGTGTGGGTTATGATATGCTTTTTGGTTGTCCAGGATGGATTGAGAGTATGATCCAAGCCAATGCTTACATAAAATCAGGAATAGCCAAAAAATGCTTGGTGATTGGTGCTGAAGCGCTTTCCAGAGTGGTAGATCCACACGATCGCGATTCAATGATTTACAGTGACGGAGCTGGAGCCGCTGTGCTTGAGGCTACTGATGAGGAAGGTGGTATTCTATCGCACTTTAGTGCTACCTATGCTTTTGATGAAGCACATTTTATCTTCTTTGGAGAAAGCAACAACCTAGAAAAAAAAGACAATCGCCGCTATATTAAAATGTACGGTAGAAAGATTTATGAGTTCGCCTTAAACCACGTGCCAGACGCAATGAAAACATGTTTGGAAAAAAGTGGATCAGGAATCGATGATGTCAAAAAAATCTTTATCCACCAAGCAAATGAAAAAATGGACGAGGCTATTGTCAATCGTTTCTACAAATTGTTTGGAAAGACCACACCCGAAAAAATTATGCCAATGAGCATAGACAAATTGGGTAATAGCAGCGTAGCAACAGTTCCTACGCTTTATGATTTAGTTTTAAATGGTGAATTGGAGGGACACTCTATTCAAAAAGGTGATGTTGTTATCTTCGCAAGCGTTGGTGCAGGAATGAATATTAATTCGATTGTTTATAAAGTATAATTAATTCTGTCCGGATAGCTATCGGGATCAGAATTATGAATTAAAAGAATGTACGAAGGTAAGTTTCCCAAAAAACGTTATAAACACACGCTGCGTTTTCTAAACGAAGTTATTTCCAAAGAAGAAAAAATTCTCGACTTAGGCGTTCCGAATCCGTTTTCAGAAGTATTATCTAAAGAAGGTTTTAAGGTTACCAATACCGAAGGTCAAGATCTAGATCTTGAAACGGATATTGTAAAAACCGAAGAATTCGATGTTATCACCGCGTTTGAAATCTTTGAGCATCTGGTTTCCCCCTTCAACGTTCTAAATGATATAAAAGCAAAAAAACTAGTGGCTTCCATTCCACTTAAACTTTGGTTTGCTTCAGCCTATAGAAGTAAAACAGACAAATGGGACCGTCATTACCACGAATTTGAAGATTGGCAATTCGACTGGCTCCTGGAAAAAGCGGGATGGCGTATTGTAAAAAGTGAAAAGTTCACCAACCCAGTAAAAAAAATTGGTATTAGACCCATTCTTCGTAGAATCACTCCGCGATATTATTTGGTTTACGCAGTAAGAGATTGATGGATTTCTACATCGTCATACCCGCCCATAACGAAGAGGCATTTATTGGCGATATGCTTCAATCCATCGTTAGGCAAAGCCTACTTCCAAAAAGAGTAGTTGTAGTAAATGATTCTTCTACGGACGATACTCAAAAAATTATTCAAAATTTTTCAGAAAAGTATAGCTTTATTGAAAGCGTTGTTCTCAATTCGGAAAAAGTACACGAACCCGGAAGTAAAGTTGTCAACGCATTCTACAAAGGACTTGAAACGCTAGACACCAATTATGACCTCCTTGGAAAATTTGATGCGGATCTAATTCTACCTCCTAATTACTTTGAAAAAGTACTCGCGCTATTCGCTTCCGATGAAAGAGTAGGTATTGCGGGGGGTAATCTTTACATTGAAAAAGAAAACAACTGGGAGTTTGAAGCCATTTCAGAAAAAACAAAAGTACGAGGCCCAATAAAGTTATATCGAAAAGCGTGTTTTACAGAAATTGGTGGCCTTAAAAAATCCATCGGCTGGGATACGGTAGATGAGCTCCTAGCCCAATACCATGGCTGGAAGGTTAAAACGGACACTTCACTGCACGTAAAACATTTAAAACCCACAGGAAAAGTTTATACCGAAGCATCAAAATATAGGCAAGGCGAATCTTTTTATAAAATGCGTTATGGACTTCGGCTCACGCTAATCGCTTCCGCAAAACTAGCTACTAAAAAAAACGACCTTCAGTTTTTTAAAAACTGTCTCAAAGGTTATCAAAAGGCAAATAACGAGAAGTTAGATTATATAGTTTCAGAAAAGGAAGGGGCATTTATTAGAAACTTGCGCTGGAGGAACATTTGGAAAAAACTCGGCTTCGATACATTTTGAAAGTTTACCCATTCCTCTCAATATATATAAATGGTCTGCTTTCAAAACACTCAGCCACCTTTGATTGGAAATAGAATCTACTGAATCAGATTTTAAAATTAATAGTGCTGCCAACTGCAACTGCCAACTTTTTTATCATTTTCGATTTCGATTTCACCTTCAACTTAATCTTCATCTTCAACTTCATTTCAAAATCTATTATATTGTCTATTTTTGTAATAAAAACAGACTACAATGAATCTTAAGATTTCCCTCCTCGCTCTTCTTTTATCATTTTCAGTAATTACAACATCCTGCGTTTCTGTTCAGGTTAGCGACAATACCGCTTCAACAACTTATTCAGAAGTTAAAAAACCAAAAAACATTGTGCTTCTTATTGGAGATGGTATGGGTCTGAGCCAAGTTTCGGCCGCTATTTATTACAAAGATGGCAAACCAAATTTTGACCGTTTTAGTACAGTAGGCTTAAGCAAAACTTCTTCTTCTAGCGATTTGGTAACAGATTCTGCTGCTGGAGCGACAGTATTTTCCGCAGGGGTAAAAACATACAACGGTGCAATTGGTGTTGATAAAGACACTATCGCTGTGCCCACCATCGTAGAGCAACTTTCAAAAGAAGGATATAGTACGGGAATTGTTGCCACTTCTTCTATTCAACACGCTACTCCAGCAGCTTTTTATGCGCACGTGAAAAAACGGAGTATGTATGAAGAAATTACTGAATTTGCTCCTAATTCGGGCGTCAATATTTTTATTGGTGGTGGCTTAAAATATTTCAACGAAAGAAAAGATGGGAAAGATTTATTGGATGACATGAGGGCCAAGGGATATGATGTTATCACAGATCAACTTCCAGAAAATCCAAGTGAAAACAATGAAGTAATTCTACTTGCTGAAAATGGGATGCCTAAAATGAGTGAAGGTCGCGGTGACTTTTTACCAAATGCCACAACATTAGCATTAGAAAAACTTTCAAAAAATGAAAAAGGATTTTTCTTGATGGTTGAAGGAAGTCAAATAGATTGGGGCGGTCATGATAACGATGCTGACTATCTAATTGAAGAGCTTCTAGACTTTGACAAAACTATTGGTGAAGTCTTAGATTTTGCCAAAAAAGATGGTGAGACCCTTGTAATTGTAACTGCAGATCATGAAACGGGAGGGTTTACACTTGCTACAGATGGAAAGAACTACAATAAAATTAAACCAACTTTCTCAACAACCGGACATTCTGGGACTATGGTTCCAGTTTTTGCTGAAGGACCTGGCGCTTCTCTCTTCAATGGAATCTATGAAAGTAACGAGATTTATTTTAAAATGAAATCTCTTATGGAGAAATAGATGAACAAGGTTGCAGGTTTCGGTACTAATTTCAGCTTTGCTACGCACGCTGAAATTCACTCAACCACCTTTAATTGTTAATATATTTAATATTACAACAAGGCTTGGCTGCGATGAAATTCACTAAACCACCTTGGTTTGATAATATATATAATATTCTGGCGAGGAGTGCCCACACTGAAATTCACTCAACCACCTTTGATTGTTAATCGATTTAATATTTTGGTTTAGATTGGTTACGCTGAAGCTCACGCAACTACATTGAAGTTGAAATTTTGACGCTAATTTTCAATACGCTATCGTTAACGAATAACGTCTACCGACTACAGACTAGAGACTACCCACTATCAACTCCTTTCCGAAATCTGTTTTCTTAACGTGTTTTTTAGAATTCCGTGCTGTAATTTTAGTATTTTAGCCGTAGCTAATTTTTTATGAAGTATATAGAAGATATTGGATCTTATTTTATAATGCTTAAAAAGGTGTTTGGTAGTTTTACCAAGACATCGGTTTTAAAGCATTTGATTTTTAAGGAAATTAACGACCTGATAATCAGCTCTCTGGGCATTGTTGCTTTTATCTCCTTTTTTGTGGGAGGGGTTGTTGCAATTCAGACCGCACTAAACATGGATAATCCTATTATTCCTGATACCTTAATAGGTTTTGCCACAAGACAGTCTGTTATCCTGGAATTTGCTCCTACCTTCATTTCCATAATTATGGCCGGAAAAGTTGGATCGTTTATCACCTCAAGCATAGGTTCTATGCGCGTTACAGAACAGATTGATGCCTTGGAGGTAATGGGAGTCAATTCTCTAAACTACTTAGTTTTTCCAAAAATAGTTGCTTTAATGTTCTATCCTTTTTTAATCGTTATTGCGATGTTTCTTGGGATTTTAGGAGGATGGGTTGCCGCATTTTACGGTGGATTTTCCAGTTCCGCAGACTTTATAGCTGGAGTGCAGGAAGATTTCATACCCTATCAACTATTTTACGCATTTTTCAAAACCTTTGTCTTTGCTTTTATTCTTGCAACTGTCCCTTCATGGCAAGGCTTCTATATGAAAGGTGGTTCCCTAGAAGTAGGTAAAGCCAGTACAAACTCTTTTGTGTGGACCAGTGTGCTTATTATTGCTTCAAACTTTATAATAACTCAACTCCTTTTAAGCTAATGATAAAAATAGAAGACGTACATAAAAGTTTTGGAGAGGAAGAAATTCTGAAAGGAATTACTACCGAGTTTGATAAAGGAAAAACAAACCTAATTATAGGTCGAAGTGGAAGCGGGAAAAGTGTTTTGCTGAAATGTCTTATCGGTCTCTTTAAACCTGAACAAGGTAGAATTTATTACGAAGACAAAGCCATCCAAGATATGGATGATGAAAAGCAACGTGAACTTCGTGAAGAAATAGGAATGCTTTTTCAAGGTGGAGCACTGTTTGATTCTATGAATATTGAGGAGAACGTGATGTTCCCACTCCGCATGTTTAGCAAGCAGAAAAAAGCAGATATGGTAGAGCGTGTAAATTCGGTTCTGAAACGTGTAAATCTTGAGAATGTCAATAAAAAATTTCCATCAGAAATTTCTGGAGGGATGCAAAAGCGAGTTTCAATTGCACGCGCCATTGTAAACCAACCAAAATATCTATTCTGCGATGAGCCCAACTCAGGACTAGATCCTAAAACAGCTACTTTAATCGATAATCTAATTCAAGAGATTACCCACGAGTATGACATTACAACGATTGTTGTTACGCACGATATGAACTCGGTAATGGAAATAGGACAAAAAGTGGTACTGCTTAAAAACGGTAAATTAGTTTGGCAAGGCGATAACCAGGAAATCTTTAAAACCGATAATGAAGACGTTA
The DNA here is from genome assembly GCA_052105975.1 of Aequorivita sp. GTDB lineage: Bacteria > Bacteroidota > Bacteroidia > Flavobacteriales > Flavobacteriaceae > Aequorivita. The sequence continues at coordinate 99,868 of JBQEAY010000008.1, forward strand.
CTGATTTCGTGTACTCTTCAAATCTATTCAAAAAAATCCGTGAGGTTCAGTTAAAAGAAGGATAACCTCTTATGGAAACTCAATAACTTGGAGGGTATCAACTTTCATTTTATACTTTAACCAAGCTTCAATTTTTTTCAATTCTTCCTTTTTCTCTTTTAGTGGTATATCTTTTTTCCAGCTGATGTTTATCATCGGCAAGGTGTCTATTTTTTCAAAATTAGTAGTGATTTTATTCGAATAACTGAAAGTCTCTACACCTTCATAGTTTATCTTGATTTCGTCACTAAGTTGCTTAAAAGGAATGTTTCGAACCTTTATAAGAGTAATCTGGTTTTCCAAAAACCGAATTTTTTCGTCCTTATCCTGAATTATCTGTTCGTTTTTCACATACAGATCCTCCAAGATTCCAGCTTTAATCTCACCTGAGAGTTTAGCAGCCATTTCGCCGGTTTGATCTGCTCCTTGATATACACGAAGACGTGTTTGCTCTAGGTTCTGCGTTTTTTCAAGTTCAGCCAACCAATCATTAATTTTGTTTTGTGGAACGGGTCGGCCAATTAAATAAACATCTAAATTGTTTGACTTATAATCATGAGTAAATTTCACTACTTCGGCACCTTCATACCTAATAATATTCTTTACAAATTCCCTCGTTTTATTCTCAAAAACTTGTTGGTCCAATAGGTTAATAAAAAGATAAACACTAGGTACCATAACTGCAATTGCTATAACAGATGCTATTTGGGCGGTTCTTCTTCTACGCTTACTATTGGCGTAACGCACTAATGGAAAACGTAAAATTTTTGAAACAATAAAGGTTGAAAGCGCAATAAAAACAGCGTTTATCGAGAATAGGTACATTGCTCCAAGAGCGTACTCCCCATTACCAACCGCCAGACCGTATCCTACTGTACACAATGGAGGCATTAATGCCGTAGCAATGGCAACCCCAAAAATAACACTGGCAATCGTTCCACTTTTTGTTTTTGCTACTATTAAAGCTAGACCACCAAATATGGCAATCAAAACATCCAAAATAGTAGGATAGGTTCTAGCAATAAGCTCTGGCGTTTCTTCGGTTAATGGGGAGAGTTTAAAATAGAGAAAAGCGGTAACTACACTAAGAAAGACCATTACTCCTAAATTTATCAAGGAGCGTTTTAATGTATCTACATCATTAATTGCCACAGAAAGTCCGATACCCACGATAGGTCCCATTAAAGGCGAGATAAGCATCGCACCAATAACAACTGCTGTACTACTAACATTAAGCCCAATAGAAGCCACAAAAATAGAGAATATAAGAATCCACGCCGTGTGCCCTTTAAAGGAGATGTCTTTTTTTACAGCATCGATGGTTGCATCACGATCAGAATCTGAACGGATATCGAACAGCTCCACCAAGAATTGCTTGATGCTTTCCCAAGTATTGAGTTTTACAGCGTCAAATTCCTCATCGTTTGGAGTAATATTTATATCCTTGTTATTATCCGGTGTAGCCATTTATAAATATTTATTTCCAAACTTATCTGAAACTGCTTTTAACAATTCCTTTATTTCCTGCTCTTTTTGTTTTGGGAATACTAAAAGCACATCTTCATTATCCACCACAACATAATCTTCAATTCCATCCAAAACAACTAATTTTTTAGCGGCGGTAAAAATCATATTATTTTTTGAATTATTCAAATATGTTTCCGCTTTAACAATGGCATTATTTAATTCATCTTTTTCCAATCTTTCGTGCAAAGCTCCCCAAGTACCAAGGTCGTTCCAATCAAAGGTGGCTCTTTTCACAAAAACATTTTCCGCTTTCTCTAGTATTCCATAATCAATAGAGATGTTTTCTGCTTTTGCATAATTCTTATCTATAAATTCTTTTTCTTCGGAAGTATTAAAGGCTGCAATTCCACTTGAAAAAAGTGAATTCATATCTGGTAAATATTCTTCAAAAGAGTTAATAATACTTTCTGCACTCCAAATAAAAATACCAGCATTCCAAAGGAAATTTCCAGCGGCAATAAACTTTTTTGCCGTTTCATAATCCGGTTTTTCCCGAAACTGCTGCACTTTAGTAATTACGGAAGTATCATTTTTATCACTTTCTATATATCCATAACCGGTATTTGGGAAAGTTGGCTCAATACCCAAAGTAAGTAGGATATTTTCCTGTTGCGCGGCATCAAAACAAGTTTGCACATCAGTCGCAAAGGCATCTTCATCCTCAATCCAATGGTCACTAGGAGCAACAAGCATCAAGGCATTTGGATTTTCCTTTCTAATTTTTAATGCTGAAAGTAAAATACATGCGGCTGTATTTCGCATTGCTGGCTCTAAAACCACTTGTTCTTCAGAAATTTCTGGCAGATGTTGCATGGTAAGTTCCAGATAAATTTCATTGGTAAGAATGTAGATGTTTTTAGATGGAATTATTTTTTGAAGCCTAGAAAATGTCTTTTGTAATAAGCTTTGTCCTGTTCCCAACATATCATGAAATTGCTTTGGATATTCTTGGGTACTCACTGGCCAGAATCGAGAACCGATACCGCCAGCCATTATTACTGCATAATTATTCTTGTTCATAATTCTAAAAGTTTAAAAGATCCTTGCATTAAAGTACCTCTTTCTAAACACCTACGAGGTTCTAAAAACCTTGCAGGAAATGTATTTTCGTTCTAGTTTCCGATTTAAATTTAAAAGGATAACTCCTAACTTTTAAACCCATAAACTCTCTCAACTCATTTCAAAAACTCCACTTCCGCATTCGGATTGAAAAGATATGTTCTTCCAGTGGCAACTTCCAAACACTCAAAGCGTTTTACACGCTGTTTTCCACGTTTAAAAATTTTACCATTATACAATCTAAAATGACTACCGAACGGAATTTCAAAGATATAGTTTTTATCGTTCGGCGGGTCAAACTGTTTCAGTGCTAAAGCTAAAGGAGCATCAGTATCACTTGAGGCTTTGGGGTTTTTAAAATGGCGCGCTAGAAGTGGTAATAGTTCATTCGGAAAAACCTCCGGTCTTATATAGGGCAACATCAGCATTTGAAAGGTACGCTTCCACTCTAGTCCATGAGGTTTTATCAATCGACCATAATTTGTAAATGCCTCCAAGTGGGCAATTTCATGCACAAGGGTAATTAAAAAACGGTATTTGTTTAAAGATGCATTTACAGTAATTTGATGTTGGCCATTTGTCATTTTTCGATAATCACCGTGCCTTGTAACACGCTCATTCACAATCTTAAGGTGAACTTTGTGTGTTTTTATCAATTCAAAAGCCGAAATAACGGCGGCCTGTGGAATATACTTTTCAAGAATCTCTGTCATAAATACTGAAAACGGAGGTTTCAACCCTTCTTTTAATAGTTCAAAAATACCAAGACAGCATCAATCTAACACGGTTTATCGCAGTAAAAAAGTAAAATCTATCCCTTTTTATAAAAAAATCGATTCACATTTAATTTACATTCAAGCAATTACAAATCGCTATTTTAATTCGGTCTAAATAAGCTTTGATATTATGAATGTTCGTTCTATCTTTGCTCGAAATTTAAATTCAATCTAAATAAAAACAAATAAAACAATGAAGATTATTCAATCGCTATTTTTTATCCTCTGTGCCCAATTTATGGTAGCACAAGAAGTAGCAAAAATTACTGGAACCGTTTCAGATATAGATAATAATCCTGTTCCCTTTGCCAGTGTTTATATACAAGAGCTTAAAATGGGAGGCGCTGCTGATGCCGATGGTGTATTCACAATCTCCAATATTCCTTACGGTCTTTGGCAACTTACATCAAGTGCAGTAGGTTATAATCCATCTACGATTGCAATTAACCCAAGTGAGCCTGTTTTAAGTGGGATTAACTTCCAACTTAGTTTGGACAATCAGCTTGATCAAGTGGAAGTATTTGGAAATCGATATGACCGTCCAGATAAAATAGAATCTCTTACCCGACTGCCACTGAAGCCTTATGAGCAAATTCAAAGTATCTCGGTACTTTCAGAAAAACTAATTGAGGATCAAGGAGCTCTTACCATTTCCGAAGCTACCAAAAATGTACCGGGTGTTTATACGTTCGCCACGTATGGCAACAAACGTGAAAGCATGTCTTCCCGTGGTTTTAGAGGAATTCCTATTTTGAAAAATGGGGTACGCGTAAATTCAGATTTTCGTGGGGTTGGTGTTTTAACCGATATGCAAGGTGTGGACAACATTCAAGTTTTAAAGGGAACTGCTGCCATAACTCAAGGTGTAGCAACCGATATAGGAAGCCCAGGTGGAGTAATAAATATTGTTACCAAAACCCCTAAATATACTGCTGGTGGAAATGTAAGCCTTCGTGGCGGTAGCTACGGACAAGTTAGACCTACTTTTGACTTTTACGGACCTCTAAACAAAGAAAAAAACCTAGGGTTCCGATTAAATGGATCATTAGAAAGAGCCGATAGTTATAGGAATTTGGTTCAAAAAGAAAGCTTTTATTTTAATCCTTCCTTTGAATGGAAGATAGATGACAAAACTAAGGTAACCTTAGAGTTGGATCATTATTACGATAGTAGAACCCCAGATTTAGGCACTGTAAACTTAGGTGAAAATGATGTAAATGCGATTTATGATCTTCCGCATTCGCAATTTTTAGGCTTTGAAAACGATCGTTCAATTACCCAGAATACTACTTACGCCATCAGAATGGATCGCGAATTAAACGATCAACTTACCTTGAAAGGAGCATTCTACAATTCATCCCTAAAGCTGAATGACAAAGGTGCTAGTTTGGGTAATACCATGAAAGATGGTGAAGCTTCAATTTATAATGAACGTCAACGCAACTACTCTACCTCTACCCGTGATGATAACAACAGCGTGTTACAATTTGACTTGATTGGAGACAATGTTTATACAGGTTCTATAAAACACACGTTCCAAGTTGGTTTTGACTACCGTTCATCGCGTTTTAGTACAATGAGCCAATCTGCAGGAGTTGTGGACACCATTAATGTATTTCAAAATATTGCACATACATTACCAAACGTAACCCTTGGTGAAGCAAATATCGGTGGTGGAAAAACAAACTCTTTAGGTTTCGTAGCGCAAGATGTAATTTCTTGGAATCCTTGGTTAAAAACCTTTTTAGGCGCTCGTTATAGCTCTACTGAAACAATTTCTGAAGTGGAAAATACGCGAAGCGATGCTTTTAATCCATTGGGAGGGATTATCATCTCACCCATCAAAAATGTAAACCTTTTTGCTTCTTATACCAATAGTTCCTATCCACGTACAGCATCACGTTTGGGACAAAATGGAGAGGAATTAGGCAACGAACGTTTCGATCAATTTGAAGCTGGTTTCAAAACAACCTGGCTCAACGATAGATTACGCTTCAATTTAACACTTTATAAAATCAATAATAAGAACATAAATCTCCCTGTTTATGATGATTCTTGGGCCAACATTCTTTATTACGCAAAAGGTGGAAATGATCAGCGTCAAGGAATAGAGGTAGAACTTACCGGACGCCCACTTAAAAACCTAGAACTGATTGGAGGTTACGCTTATATTGACGCACAATATAAAGAACACACTTCATACGTATATGGATCTGCTCCGTTAAATACACCAAAACACACCTTTAATGCATATGCTAATTACTCTTTCAGAAACAATGTTTTGGAAGGGCTTTCAATAGGAGCAGGAGCATACTTCACTGGAGAGCGTCCAATCAACGATTGGTCTTCAGGACCAGTGACACACGAAGGTATTGTGCCTGGCCAAAAACCATTTAATGTTGATGCTTATACCCTGGTAAACTTTCAAGCAGAGTACCAATTCAACAAAAACTGGAGCCTTCAATTTCTATTGAATAATGTGTTTGACAAAGTTGGTTATAACGCTTACAGAACAAGATATATTAACCAAACCGATCCAAGATCTTTTGCCGGCGTTTTACGCTATAGTTTTTAATTGTTTGAGTTGTTAAGTAGTAAAGGCACGATGTAAAGTCGTGCCTTTACGTATTATAGACATCTACAAACTTAACAAATGATCAAAAATGACATAAGGTTAAAGGATGTAAGACAAAAGACTCTTTAAGCCTCTTAAGGTGTAGTACTTGAAACCTGCATTATCTTCCCGTTGTAGAATTTATTTCCCGTAAGCGAGAAATCCATTATATATTGTGCCATTTCGGTTGCTGAAAGCGGTGCTTTTAATCCTGGAAAGGCTTCTTCAAGCATTTCAGTTTGTACAGAACCTAATGCCAATACGTTAAACGAAGGTCCAGAGTCTTTGTATTCCTCAGCAAGCAATTCGGTTAAAGTGATAATTGCGCCTTTACTACTGCTATATGCACTTAGCCCAGGAAACTTCACACTTCCTTGAACGCCACCCATACTACTAACACTCACTACATGTCCTTCTTTTTCCAAAAAAGGGAGTACAGTTTGTATCAAAGAAGCAGGACCAAAAACATTCACATCATAGCTTTTCTGAAATTCCTCAGCAGTGATTTCAGTAAAAGCTTTGTTAACTAAAAACCCTGCATTGTTTATCAAAACATCAACAGACTTCATGTTTGATTGAAGGTAGCTACTAAGTTTCACGATTTCAGATTGATTGGAAATATCGAATCCCAAAGAAGTTACGTTTTCTAGGTTTAATTCGGCAACAGGCATTGCATTTCTAGAGAGTGCCAAAACATTGTAGCCGGCTTCAGAAAAAAGTTTTACCATTTCGAAACCAATTCCCCTTGATGTACCAGTAATTATTATGTTTTTCATATGCTTTTAATTTAAACCTACGAGGAGCCCCGCAAAAATAATGAGAACGCCTTGCAAAAAGTATGGAAAATAAGAAGACCTCACAGATCTCTCATACTTCGCATAAAGCTGCGAATGACGAAGGAAGACCTGTGAGGTCTAACTCACTTGACTATTTTAATTAAACAAACATCGTTACAGGGTTCTCAATATACTGTCGCAGTGTTTGTAGGAATTTAGCACCCGTAGCACCATCAACTGTTCTATGGTCACATGCCAGCGTAATACTCATTGTATTGCCAACTGCAATCTGCCCGTTTTTCACAACTGGCTTTTGAACAATAGCTCCTACAGATAAAATAGCTGAGTTTGGCTGATTTATAATGGATGTAAATTCCGTTATTCCGAACATTCCAAGGTTAGATACAGTAAAAGTACTGCCTTCCATTTCCTCTGGACTGATTTTTTTATTACGCGCTTTTCCAGCAAGTTCCTTTACATTCCCACCAATCTGGGAGAATGTCATCTGGTCTGCAAATTTCAACACGGGTACAAGCAAGCCTTCATCAACCGCAACTGCAACTCCAATATGAATGTGCTTGGCAATTTTAGTGACTTCAGGAGTCCATTGACTATTAACTTGCGGGTGTTTGCGCAATGCCATAGCACACGCTTTTATAACCATATCATTAAATGATATCTTGACATCTGGCGCTGAATTTATCGCTTCACGAGCAGCTATGACATTATCCATATCCAATTCTACAGTCAAATAATATTCAGGTGCCGTAAATTTAGATTCGGCCAAACGTTTAGCGATAGTTTTGCGCATCTGTGAGTTTTTCACTTCCTCAAAACTTTCGGTTCCAACTGGAGTATAAGCTTGTCCACCACCCGAAGCTGCAGGCTGATAGTTTTCAATATCGCTTTTAACAATACGTCCATTCTCACCACTTCCGCGAACATGGCGTAGATCGATTCCTTTATCCTCTGCTAATTTTTTAGCTAAAGGGGAAGCAAAAATGCGACCTTCATTTACAATTTGTGAAGTGTCGGAATTACCCTGATCCTTCGAAACTTTAGTTGAAGTAGTTTCTTTCTTCTCTTCTTTTAAAGCATCTTTCTTATCTTCTTTTGAAGGTTTTTTCTTGTCCTTCGAATCTTTAGTAGCGGAGCCACCTTTATTGAAATTCTCTTCAATACCAGAAATATCAGTTCCTTCTGGGCCAAGAATTGCAAGCATAGCATCCACTGGTGCCGAGTCACCTTCGCCAAGACCTATTTTTAAAAGCGTTCCGGAATAAAAAGATTCAAATTCCATTGTGGCTTTATCGGTTTCAATTTCAGCAAGAATATCGCCTTCCTCTACCTTATCGCCTTCCTTCTTTAACCAAGTGGCAACGGTGCCCTCGGTCATCGTATCGCTCAATCGCGGCATAGTAATTACCTCAACACCTTCAGGTAGATCGTCTGAACTAGAATCGCTCTCAGATTCATCATCACCTTCTGAATCATTCTCTTCTGAATCTTTTTCTTTAGAAGAATCATCTCCATCATCCTCCGAAGCTTTAGCGGAGGAGGATTCATCTTTAGAATCATCTTTGTCATCTGAAGAGGATCCATCAATCAGAGCAGAAATATCTTCATCTTTATCTCCAATGATGGCTAAAAGTGCATCTACAGGAGCAGTGTCTCCTTCCTGAAGTCCAATATGTAGTAAAGTTCCTTCATAGAAGGACTCAAACTCCATTGTGGCTTTGTCGGTTTCAATATCGGCAAGAATATCGCCTTCCTTTACAGTATCGCCTACTTTTTTAAGCCAGGCGGCTACCGTTCCTTCTTCCATAGTGTCGCTCAAACGCGGCATTTTTATTACTTCTGCCATTTCTTATAATTTATCTGATAAAAAAGGGTAATCTTCCTGCTCGTAAACAGCGTCAAACATTAGGCTCTTTTCTGGGTATGGAGACTCGTCCGCAAATTTTTCACATTCACTTACTTTATCTTTTACTCTTTTTTCAATTTCTTTTACATCATCCTCGGTCGCCCATTTATTTTCGTAAAGCTGATGAAGTACATATGTAATTGGATCTTCTTCCTGCTTTTTAGCAACTTCTTCCTTGGTGCGGTAATGTTGTGCATCACTCATAGAATGCCCACGATAACGGTAGGTACGTAATTCCAAAAATGTTGGGCCATCACCACGACGAGCGCGTTTTATAGCTTCATCCATTTCCTTTGCTACCACCTCAGGTTTCATTGCATCTACTGGTTTGCAAGGCATCTCATAACCAAGACCAAGTTTCCAAATATCTGTATGGTTGGCACTTCTTTCTACGGATGTTCCCATCGCATATCCATTGTTTTCAACACAAAATACCACAGGAAGTTTCCAAAGCATGGCAAGGTTGAAAGTTTCGTGAAGCGATCCTTGTCTTGTTGCGCCATCACCCATATAGGTTAGCGTAACGGAATCTCTATCAAAATATTTATCGGCATACGCCAATCCTGCTCCTAAAGCAATCTGTCCGCCCACAATACCATGACCACCGTAAAAACGATGTTCCTTGGAAAAAATATGCATAGAGCCACCAAGACCTTGCGAAGTACCAGTTGCCTTACCAAATAGCTCGGCCATTACTTTTTTAGGGTCCACCCCCATTCCAATAGGCTGTACGTGATTTCGGTAAGCAGTGATCATTCGATCTTTTTTAAGATCCATTGCATGAAGTGCTCCCGCAAGTACGGCTTCCTGTCCATTGTAAAGGTGCAAGAAACCTCTTACCTTTTGATTGATATAAACTTGGGCTAGTTTATCTTCAAACTTGCGCCAAAATAGCATGTTCTCGTACCAATCAAGATACGTTTTTTTGGTGATTTTCTTCATCTATCTGCGATAAGGTATTCCTGAAAGGAAAATTTATTAAACGGATAACAAAAGTAGCACTTTATAGCGTGAAAACACAAATTCCAAATTCCAAATTCCAAATAAACCACAAATTCCGGTTTTCAACAGTAAAAGACCTTGGGTTTAGAATTTTGTTTTTTGAATTTTATTTGATGTCGATGGCTAGCGGATGGTACTTGTAAGGTGCTGCTTAATTTTTAAAGGTATGTAGCATCAAACCCCAATGGCAGCAAGTCCATAACTGAGGTTACTTTTACTATGCTACCTGTTTCGCCCATAAAGTAAACGGCGATTGGTGAGTCTTGCTTCTGTTCGTATTCTGCCATTGATTGACGGCATGCACCACATGGACCAATTGGCTCTGCAAGTACTTGAGTAGGCGATTTAGCTGTAATTGCCATTGCTTTAATTTCTTTATTCGGAAACAGTGCCCCCGTGTGAAATATAGCTACTCGTTCTGCACAAAGACCAGAAGGATAGGCTGCGTTCTCTTGATTACTCCCAATAGTGATTTCGCCAGAAGCAAGCTGGATTGCTGCTCCTACCTCAAAATGTGAATAAGGCGCATAAGCATTTTCACGTGCTTGCTGCGCCTTATTCATCAATTCCTGAATATCTTTTGGAAGTTCCGAAACGGATTCAAAAACTTCCAGATCGATTTCAAATTTTTGTTTTTTCACTTGTTTTGTATATCGATAAATTTTTTCCTTATACCTACAAGGAGATTACTTCTCCCGATAGCTATCGGGATCGCAACGACGCCTTGCAGGAGTTTTTAAAGTGTATTCTGAGCTTCTCTAAACTCATCGACTTTTAAACTCCTAAACTTTTTTCATAAAAAGAAACCTCTCTAATTCCCCCTTTGGGGCCTAGGGGGATTAATACTCGTCGTAAGTATCTCCAAAGTTAAAGGTCAGACCAAAACGAAGTGTTCCATCCAACGGACTGTTTGCCAATTTGGAAGTAGAAAACAAGTAAGAAAGATCAATTTGGATTGCCGTATAACGGAAACCTGCTCCAATAGTAGCAAACTTTCTCGATCCTTTTACATCACTCTCGTTGAAATAACCTCCTCTAAAAGCAAATACATCTTGATACCAGTATTCAGCACCTAAAGCCCAAGTTACTTCTTTCAACTCTTCGCTAAATCCGTCTGGGGCATCTCCAAAAGAAGAAAACATTCCACCAAAGAAGCTTTCGTTGTAATAGTCATCTTCACTATTTATTTTACCATCGTTATTTGAATCACTTGGAGTTGGAACCAATAGCTTATTAATTTGTGCCGAAACACCTATTGTATTGTACTCATCAAGAATGAAGTCAAATCCACCACCTAGGGCAAGATTTGTTGGAAGGCTGCTTTCTGAACCTACTTCGTCATACTTCAATTTTGGACCAATATTCGAGATATTGAAACCCATTCTCCAACGTCCATCAAAATCATTATAAGGAATTTCCTCACTTTGGTAATAACCAGCGATATCCACAGCAAATGAATTAGCTGCATTTGCATCTTCAATTGATGTTTGCAGTTTAAGATCTGAGCGAATATATCTACCGGCAACAGCCATAGAAAAACGATCGCTAAGACGAAGTGAGTAAGACACATCAAACATAAGTTCGTTTGGCTTTACATTAAGTCCTGGATCATCCGGGGTTTGGCGAAGCTCTATTTCACCTTGGCTGAAATAACGAAAACTTGCTGCAACAGCACTACGTTCATTAATTCTATTGTAGTAGGTAAGATTACCTAAAAATATATCGTTTACCAGCTTACTTAGGTAAGGAGTGTAGGTTACACCAACAGCTTGTTTTGACTTAGAAAAGGCAAATTTAGCAGGGTTCCATTGTTGAGAAAAAGCATCTGCAGATGTAGTAACACCTATATCTCCCATACCAGCGGCACGCGGGTCTGCAGCAATCAATATAAACGGAACACCCGTTGTGATTACGCGGTTCTCGATTCCGGTATTACCAGTGTCACCACCCTCTTGCGCAGTAGACTTAAAAGCCACTAGGCCCAACAAAATTGGAATAAATAATTTCTTCATATTAAATAATTTTGGACAAATATAATTTTAATTTTTAAAGGATAACAAGTTTCTCAAATTTTTCAACTCGCTGGTTTGTTAACGTAGATTTAACCGTAATCTTATATACATATACACCTTTTCCTATACGATCACCAAAATCGTCCCTTCCGTCCCAAGTAATTTCTCTAGATAAATAGCTTCCTGACGGAGGTAGAGAGGCATTTTTGGTCCAAACAACTTTTCCTGTAACAGTAAAAACTTGTACTTGCACTTCTAAGGTTTCGTCTGGTCTATTATGGTTAAACCAAAACTCAGTATAATTAACAAAAGGGTTCGGATAGTTGAGCACTTTTGAAATTTCAAGTTGTCCACTACCTGCAACAATAAACTGTATTTCGGCAGTTGAAGAGTTGTTGTAAACATCCCAAGCCTTTAACTTAAGAGTGTGCAGGCCATCTTCCAGGTCGCGAAATTTATAATGGGTTTTTCCCTTAGTGTAATCGTCAACTTCCGCTTGGTAAAATTCATTTAATATGAATGGATTTGACTCATCTCCATCCAAAACAGCTACAATATCGTGGCCAATACCACTGGCGGTATTTATTCCGTTAGGATCTTCCAATTTAGCAAGCAATATAGGGCTGGCATCGGTGATTCCTCCTGAAACAAAACTTTCATCGTTCATATAAAGCTCAATCAATGGGCCTTCATTATCTTCTGGTGCATCTTCATTTAAACCACCTATTTTCAATTCTAAATTCACACCGGTTTGGTCTTCTAATGCATTATCTCGTTTAGCATATAAACTAACTCTTCCATTTCCTACTGGAATTTGAATATCACGAGGTACGACAAATTCAAATTCAAAACGTCCATTCGAAATAGTTGCCTGACCGTTGAAAACACCTTCACCTAAAGTGGTAAAATCCATAAAAATACCGTGATGATCATTGTCCAAGGTTCGGCGCATGACATTTTTATCAAAAATCTTAGCCTCTAACACACCGTTATAATCTGACATCAATGTCCCCGAAGCATTTACAACCTCACCCGCGAGTTTTATTTTACTTAAAGCCTTTAAGGTATCGGTTGCTTGATCAATAGGCACGTCATTTAAAGCTGTAAGTCGGATGTTTTTCTTTGGAAAAGCAAGTGGCATTGCCGGGTCACCTATATAAAACACAACGCGTCTAAGATTACTGGAGATTCCCGCCTTTGAAACCCGTAATCCTTCTGCCGGCGGGCTGGGAATTTCTGTCTCAAAACCAAATAGCTGGTCTGCCAATAGTTGATTAAACAGAACCCCTGTAGAAATAAAAATAGCCCTTGTTGTAGTTACTAATGAAATTGCGCCTCCTTCTTTATTTTGGTATGTAAGTTCTCCTGCGGTCATTCGCAACGGATTGTCAAATTTTGTAAACTCACAGGTTACAGTTATAATACACGGAAGCTTATCTTTATTTTTTAATTCTTGGGCATCCTCTTTGGTATAAATAGCTTCATGAGCTAAGCCGTCTTCTCCTCCATGACCAAAATAATCAATGATTATTGCGCCCGCCTCTATAGCGGTTTTAATAGCATCATTAACCTCGGGATAACGATTACCCCCAGCAGAAGCTTGTTGCTGATAGGCATCAGAATGTATTTTTTTTACATTAATAAATGGCTTCCTTGCTGAAATTGTATCACCAAGAGCATCTAGTTTAGACTGCAATACATCTTCATTTGGCTTGTCAACATCGTCTGAAATAAGCACAAAGTTATTCCTCCAATTGCCATAGGAATTTTTCTCATTGTATCTTATTATTTTATCAACCATGGAATTAGCTAAGGAAACATTATCTGCAACTATTCTTCCCATTGCAATATCGAGCTTATCAATATCTTTTAAAGCAGTTTCATCACTATCATTTTCATAGGTAGTTCCACCTATTGTCCCCTCGTTTTCATCCATATTTCCAAAGAAATCATCAGACATAAAAGAGCTACTAATACTAGCTCCTTTTTGAGTTTGATACGTAGGTACAATATTATTATTGTTGGGAAGTCTATTTTTATAATCTATGGAAGTATCGCCAATTATACCAACATACTTAATACGCTTAGAAGGCGTAGAGGCGTTGTAATAAACATATCTTATAAAGTTACGGATAGCACTTATCTCCTGCCTCCCTGAGCTGAATTCTTCATAAATCTTATCAGTAGTAACCACTTTTACATTAAGCCCTTGCAAATTTTTATTGTGAGTTGCCAGACGCAATGCCGGTTGAATTAAAAATGGCGCAGTAATAATTATGTAATCTACATCTTTAAAATTACCGGATTCATCATTAAATATGGTTCCCTTTAAATTTTGGTTCTGAACTCTAGATTGACTCAGTTTGGTAGGAGTATAATAATCACTAGGATTTACCGCCACATAGTTACGCTCTTGCCCCAAGGTTTGCTTAAAGCTTACAGAAGCTGCACCTTCATCGTTTTGCTTGGAGGTTATACGCTCAGGGTTGGTTACGTCCCAAATTTGCGAAAATTGAGAAGCATTGCTAATTTGATATTCTCCAATACCAGAAGCACCAGCACCATCGTTATACCGAAACGCCAATTGCCCACCTGTTCCTGTCAGTTGTCTTTTTGCCCAAATACCAATATAATCCAGATAACCTATACTAGATGGGTTTCCACCATTGTTATAAGCTAAATCCACAGTAACAGTTTCTCCATTTGCTGGCACCGAATAATCATCTTCCGTCATACTTAACAAACCTTGGTCTCCCAAAGCTGAAAAACCGAGCGGATCCAAACTTGTGCTATTTACAGAAACCGTCATTGAAGTAGCACTTTCCGAGGCAGCCGCCGCCTTAACAACCAGTTTCATTGGTTTTCCAGCTACAATGTTTGGGAATTCAAAACTGTAACTCTGTTCGTTTTCAATATCAAACCGGTTTCCAAACCATTTTCTACCGAGCTTAGTCGGGCTTATTTCGTCTTTTTCATGAAACTGGTATTCATCAAACTCATTGATGCTTAAAGTTGCAGAACCTGTAGGTTCAACCAAAGGCATTATACGTTTTCCAGGAGAACCATCTGCTGTAACATAGTAGTAAGAATCGTCACTATATGGGTTTAGGTTAGAATCGTTTTCCTTAACGTAACCCTCAGTATTGGTACCGTAAAACAAAATATAATCACCATTATCAAAACTTCCATCTTCCTCACCAACAACTTGAATGGCACTCTCAGGGATATCAAAAAAGTCTGTTTTTCTATTCAGAAGAGGAAGAGATTTTCCTCCATGACCATAAATTTTAAGGTTTCTTGGGTTGATACCATCAGTATTCATTCCCAAACTATTTAGAAAATCTTTATCTATTTTATAAACTCCAGTCTCATCAACCTTAAATTTAAACCATTGTCCAGTAGCAAGAACTGAATTTGTAATTGTTGGTGGTGGGTTACGGTTTTGTGGACCATATCTATAATCTATCTGGAAAGAAAGCACTTTTTGATAGCTTCCATTGTTTTTTATAATTGGAGAAATATTAAAAACGGTCAAAAGTTCGTCTCTCGCCATAGTACTGGAAATGGCGTATTCAATTTTATTTGGCAATAATTCAGGGGTAATCTTATTTAATTCTTCCGAAGAAACGGATCCATAACGCACATTAGTTACTCGAACCGAATTAGGATCGGCAAAACCAGCGTCATTCCACTGCGTCGTGTAGCTCACAATTTCCTTATCCACCCGAAGTTTAAGGGCCTCAAGAGCAATTTCATTAGCAGTGGCATCAGACTTGCTACCACTAAAGCTACTAGCAGAAACACTGTGCGAACTCCAATCTATAGTAACACTTTTTGACTGTGCCTTTCCTAAAAAAGGTATCGCAATTAAAATAAAAAGAAGTATCCCTTTTCTCATTAGTACCATTAACGCTGCAAATATACACTTAGTATAAGGCAACATTTTAAACTTTTTCCGTATTATCATATTAGGATAATAATTTTAAAACTAATACGTTTGCATACAGATTGACTTTAAAACCTTTACACGAATTCACAACGCAATTATAATGAAATATTATTGTGTTTTTGCCGTTAATCACTATATTGCGAACCCAATTTTATCATATTTGAATCTATGATCTTAAGAAAAAACCTAGCATTTAAGCTATTTATCACTGCAATAGTGGCCTCACTTTTTGTAAGTTGTAACAAAACCAGAGACTATAAAAACAGTTCCCGAGCTACGGGCTGGAAGATGAACGCCAAAGAAGGTGGCTTCCAATACGATCCAAAAGCTAAAGAGCAGGAAACTGGTCCAGGCCTTGTTTTTATTGAAGGAGGAACTTTTACAATGGGAAAAGTGCAAGACGATCCTATGCACGATTGGAACAACTCTCCAAACCAACAGCACGTTCAATCATTTTATATGGACGAAACTGAAGTAACCAACTTAATGTATCTTGAATATTTAGATTGGTTGAAGAAAGTTTTCCCACCATCCGATGAAACTTATAGAAAAATTTATGAAGGTGCTCTGCCTGATACTCTTGTTTGGAGAAATCGTTTAGGATTTAATGAAGTTATGACCAACAACTATCTTCGTCACCCTGCCTATGCCGAATATCCTGTAGTAGGTGTTAGTTGGGTTCAAGCTGTTGAATTCAGTAACTGGAGAACAGACCGAGTGAATGAAATGGTATTGGAACAAAATGGAGTTACTGCACGTAACGCACGTTATGATGTAGAACCAGGTGAAACTTTCAATACTGAAACTTATTTAAATGCACCTACACAAACCTACGGAGGTAATGATTCCATTACCCGTGGAGGAAAAAAATCTGATGCTATAGCTAAAAGAAGTAAGGATAGCACAAACCTATACATACAACGTAAAGACGGATTACTTTTACCAGCTTACCGACTTCCTACAGAAACAGAATGGGAATACGCAGCATTAGGTTTGGTTGGACTGCGTGATTACAACGCTTATAGAGGAAAGAAAAAATATCCATGGGACGGACAATACACCCGCTCTGGAAAAAGAAGATCTCGTGGCGATCAATTAGCCAATTTTAAACAAGGAAAAGGTGATTACGGAGGTATTGCAGGATGGAGTGATGATGGAGCCGATATTACTGCCGAAGTTAAATCTTACGAACCTAACGATTATGGTCTTTACGATATGGCTGGTAACGTAGCCGAATGGGTTGCCGATGTATACCGCCCAATTGTTGATGATGATTTTAACGACTTCAACTATTACCGTGGTAACGTTTATATGAAAAATGCCATTGGAGAAGACGGAAAAGTTCAAGTAGTAACAAAAGATTCAATCCAATTTGACACGTTGAGCGATGGTCGAATAGTTGCCAGAAACTTACCGGGTGATATTCGTCGCGTTCCCGTTACTGAAGAAGACACTTATTTACGTACAAATTTCTCAAAAAGTGATAACCGTGATTATAGAGATGGGGATAAACAATCCACTCGTTATTACCAATCATTTGCTGATGACGACACTGAAAGCGGCTCAAAACGAATGTATAATTCACCAGTTCAAAAAGTTTATGCGGATAGTACTGGAGAATTAGATCGTCAATATGATAAATCGTCTAGTAGAACTACATTAGTAAGTAATGAAGTCCGCGTTTTTAAAGGTGGTTCTTGGAGAGATAGAGCTTATTGGTTAGATCCTGCACAGAGACGATACTTTCCACAAGATATGGCAACAGACTATATCGGGTTTAGATGTGCAATGAGCCGCGTTGGTTCAAAATCTAAAAAGAAAAAACGAGCAAGAAATTAATTTAAATATTTTTCAAAAAACAGCCCTCCTTAGCATTCAGCTTCGGAGGGTTTTTTAGTATATTTATTTTATGAATATAGAATCTCTCCATCATCAATTTCTACAAAGTAGCGGAGTTAGCACCGACACTCGGAAAATATTTAAAAACTGTATCTTTTTCTGCCTTAAAGGCGATAATTTCAACGGAAACCTATTTGCGCAGGAAGCACTGGACAAAGGCGCATTTAAGGTAATTATTGACGAAGAGGAATTCCACAAAGCCAATGGTGAGACCATCCTTGTAGAGAACGTTTTGGTAGCCCTCCAACAATTGGCTCGATTTCATAGAGAATTTTTAGACCTTCCTATTATCGCACTCACAGGAAGCAATGGGAAAACAACTTCGAAAGAACTTGTAAATGCTGTTCTTTCGCAAAAATTTAAAACAGTGGCTACCCAAGGAAATCTAAACAATCACATTGGAGTTCCACTAACGCTGCTTTCAATGGATAAGCAAACAGAAATTGGAATCGTAGAGATGGGTGCAAATCATTTAGGTGAAATTAAAATGCTCTGCGAAATTGCAGAACCAAATTATGGATATATTACAAATTTTGGAAAAGCACATCTAGAGGGTTTTGGCAGCCTCGAAGGCGTAGTGCAAGGTAAAACCGAACTCTATCAGTTTCTAAAAAAACACAATCGAAAAATATTCGTGAATGCTGACGACCCAAAACAAATGGATAATTCGAATGAGATAGACCGAATCACTTTTGGATCCACCCAAGCCGATTTCAATATTCAGTTAGCAGACGGAACAGATCTTCTTGCAATTGAATTCAATAATACTACGTTCCAAAGCAATCTAGTGGGCGCTTATAATTTCGCCAATCTTTCGGCGGCAATCGCAGTTGGAGCCTACTTCAAAGTTTCTCTAAATAAAATTAAAGATGGTATTGAAGCCTATGTGCCCTCGAATAATCGCTCGCAATTGATAAATAAGGACACAAACACCATTTTAATGGATGCGTATAACGCAAATCCTACAAGCATGATGGCTGCCCTGGAAAACTTCAAAAAGTCCAAAGGTGAAAATAAGGTTATGTTCTTAGGAGATATGTTTGAACTAGGGCAAGAATCTGAAGCAGAGCATCAGAACATTGTTAACTTTTTAAGTGAAGATGAGTTCGGAAAAGTCTTTTTGGTGGGAAGCAACTTCTATAAAACTGCAAATAAGGCATCGCATATAACCCAATTTGAAACTTTCGGAAAATTAAAAACAACCATTGAAAAAGATACTCCAACTAATGCACGAATCCTGATAAAAGGTTCACGAGGAATGGCTTTAGAAAGAATCTTAGACCTTTTATAGATTAAATAATCTGTCTTAAAGTAGGTTTCTTTGATGACCATACCATCCTTAAGTGTCGGGAGAATTAGTGACTTCAGAAATACTTCAAACACACTCTGTAAAGCTAAAAAATGCTGATCAAACTGTCCCGAAGCATCGGGAGAGCCAGTGAATTCTGTAAAAGCTGCAAAGAAGTGGGCCATACTGTCCCGAAGCATCGGGAGAGCCAGTGAATTCTGTAAAAACTGAAAAGAAAGTGGGCCATACTGGATTCGAACCAGTGACTTCCACGTTGTCGACGTGACACTCTAAACCAACTGAGTTAATGGCCCCATTAAGCTGCGAAAATACGCATTACGAAATCTAAATCAAACAAGAATTTAGAAGTTATTTGTCGAACTTTTTAATGGGTTTCTTTTTAATCATTCCGCCTTTGGCATCTTTCACGGATGTCATAATGATAAAAGCTTGCGGATCTATTTTCTCAACTTCTGTTTTGAGCTTACTCATCTCCAAACGAGTTATCACGGTATAAACAACATCAATAGGCTTCCGGCCGAGACCATCTTTAGTAAATCCATTTTCAGCCTTAAAGATCGTACAACCACGTCCCATTTTGTCAACAATAGCTTGGCGTATATCCTCATTGTGTTCAGAAATAATGGTAATTCCCATAAACTCCTCAATACCATCAATTACAAAATCGACCGTTTTAGAAGCTGCAAAATAGGTGAGAATTGCGTAGAGTGCAGTCTCAGTGGAAAGAATATAGGCTGCAGTCATAAAAATAATCACGTTAAATAACATGATAACATTTCCAACTGTAAGGCTGGTTTTTCGGCTAATGTAGATGGCTAGAACTTCAGTTCCATCAATAATAGCTCCACCTCTAATAGCTAACCCAATTCCTAAACCTAGAAAAAGCCCTCCAAAGGCAGCTATCAATATTTTGTCATCTGTTATTTGAGGAAAAGGAATCAACGCCACAGCAACCGCTAGTAAAACAATACCAATGACACTTTTAATTGCGAATCTCTTCCCTATGGAGAAATAAGCGAGAATCAAGAAAGGCAGGTTAAAACACACCAGCAGCAGCGACAGAGAAACGCCTGTCAGGCTATTTATCATTAGCGAAATTCCCGTAACTCCACCATCCAGAAAACCACTCGGCATCAAGAAGCCTTTTAGTCCAAAAGCAGCCGATAGGACACCAAGGAATAAAATAAACAATTCTGAAATTTCGTGTGCTACCTCAACTTCTAAATGAGAGACACTTTTATTAAAAGATTCTGAAGAAGCAGGCTGCTTTCTATTCTTATTACGAAGATTTACTACTTCTATTATAATTTTCTTGAAGAAAGGAACCAAAGATTTTTAAGTTTAAGAGTTTCTAAGAATTCAAAGTTAATGCATTCCTTACATCTGCAATATTCAATTTTAAAAAAATTGAATAAAAAAACCGAAGCTTTCGCTTCGGTTTCTTATAATCTGGTGGGCGATGAGGGGTTCGAACCCCCGACCCCCTCGGTGTAAACGAGGTGCTCTGAACCAGCTGAGCTAATCGCCCTAATTGTTAGAGGATGCAAATATAAGTTAGTTTTTAATTCCCGCAAGCATTTATTCAAAAAAAATTATAAAACTTCTGCCACCACAAAAGTACTACCACCTACAAACACTAAATCATCTGCTGAGGCGGCTTTAACAGCGGCATTATAAGCACTTGATACCGAGATAAATTCCTCTCCTATTAATCCAAATCCTCTAGCTTGAGAAAATAAAAGTGAAGCATCCAATCCACGTGGTATTTTTGGTTTACAGAAATAATATATAGCATTGGTAGGGAACAAAGGTAAAACGGAAGCCAAATCCTTATCATTGACTACTCCTAAAACTATATGTAGGGTGTTATACTCTTCCTTGCTTAGCTGCTCCATAACAAGGCTTAAACCTTCTTTGTTGTGTCCTGTGTCGCAAACTACTTTGGGATTGTCTCTTAATACTTGCCAACGCCCCATCAAACCTGTATTTTCAATAGTATTCGTCAAGCCATTTTTAATATTTTCTTCGGAAATATTCCATTCTTTCTCTTGTAGAACTTCTAATGTGGCCAAAGCTGTTCTTAAGTTCTTAATCTGATATATTCCCTTTAAATCCGATGTGTAAGCATCAGCATCAAAAGTTTCAGCAAAGCTTATAGACACTCCTCTTTCTGAGGCTATACGCTTAAAAACGATTTTAGTTTCTGGAGTAGTTTCACCAATAACTACAGGAACTGTTTCTTTTATAATTCCAGCCTTTTCAATAGCAACTTTTTCTAAAGTATCTCCCAAAAACTTCGTATGATCCAAACCTATGTTTGTTATAACTGAAACTTCGGGAGTAATTATATTAGTACTGTCTAACCTTCCTCCCATTCCTACTTCAACAATAGCAATATCTACTTGTTCATTTCTGAAATAATCGAATGCCAAACCTACAGTCATCTCAAAAAAGGATAATTGATTATTTTCAAAAAATGATTTGTGTTGGGTTACAAACTCCGAAACATAATCTTCAGAGATCATTTCCCCATTAATCTTGATACGCTCTCGAAAATCCTTTAAATGAGGTGAGGTATAAAGTCCCGTTTTATAACCTGCCTCTTGAAAAACTGAAGCTAGCATATGGCTAGTACTACCCTTTCCATTAGTACCAGCAACGTGAATACTTTTAAAGTTATTTTCAGGGTTTTTTAAATAATTGGCAAGATTTATTGTTGCAGCTAAATCTGCTTTATAGGCAGCCTGCCCCACTCTTTGATACATGGGTAATTGGGCAAAAAGCCATGCTATGGTTTCAGAATAGTTGATAAAGGTGAATTTTGGTGAGCTACAAAATTACTCAGAAAGACTGAATTTGTAGATAATTTTACCAATCTGTTTTGGAGGTGCTTTATCGTCAGCATTAAACTTTGTAGCCAAAGCAGCACGTTTTGCAGGTTCAGTGAGGCATTTGGTATTGTTTGTTGTACCTCGAACACCTGGAGTTGCTTTTACAACCTTTCCGTTTCTATCTACTTCGATACTCACTACAACAATTCCTGCTTCGTTACAATCTTGAACAAATTTTTCCTTGTTAAGAGCCTTTCTACCACCAAGCAGGTAGTTACCATCACCATCCAAACCTTTTCCAGTGCCGTAATAGCTACTAGCATTTGGATCGCCATCTGGACTTCCCTTATCTCCTGGCTTATTATCGTCACCTTCCCCACCCTTTGCAGTACCATCACTTTTTGGACCATTCAAAATACTAGAAAGTGCGTCTGTTGTAGACTTATCTGGTTTAGGATCTGGTTTCTTTGTTTCCTTTTTAGGCTCCGGCTTCTTCTTTACAGGAGTTTCTTTTTGCTCCTTTTTGGGCTTCTCTTTTTTTATTACTGGAGCTTCTTCATTATCCTGCGTGACCACTTCTTCCTTAATCTCAGCTTCCGGTTGCGAAACAGGTTCAGGTGTAGCTTTTTGTGGTGCAGATTGTATTTTCTCTGTAGGCTGAACATCGCCACTACCCATTTCGGTAGTTCCAAAATTAACAGCGATCCCTTGTTCTATTGGCGGGTCAAGATATTTCATCCCCACATAAAACAACAGAATAAGAATAGCCACATGCACGATTACCGTGATGATCATACTCTTACGCTCATGTTCTGTTTTTAGGAATTTCATACTTCAATTTCGCTCAGTATTTGAGTCTTGTAATTTGGGGTTTAAAGATATAGTGATTTATTAGGACACAAACTGCTAACTGCAACCGAATACTACTAACTTTAGTTGGGTCTAACGGCCAGCACTACTTTATACTTGTTTCGGTTTGCGATATCCATAACAAAAACAGCGTCTTCGATTGGCACACCTTCTTCGGCACGCAAAATTATGGTCGGTTCTTCTTGTCCTACAAGTATTTTTTTAAGTTCTTTTTCAATGCTGTATTCACTCACCCGCTCCTTATCCACGTAGTAAGCCCCACCCTTTGTAATGCTCACGGAGGCTTTTTGAACGTTAGAAGTTTTCCCTTTTGCTTTTGGAAGTATTAAATCCAATGCATCTGGCGTAATTGCAGGTGAAGTAAGCAAAAAGAACACCAATAACAGAAACACGATATCCGTCATAGAGCTCATGCTGAATTCAGCGCTAACTTTATTTCTTCCTCGTAAATTCATTAAGTAGGCTCGTTTAACATATCAAGGAAATCTACTGCGGTAGCTTCCATTTGGTGAACCACTTTATCGGTTCGTACCACTAAGTGATTATACCCCATATAAGCGATAATACCAACAATCAATCCCGCAACAGTAGTAGTCATTGCGGTATAGATACCTTCTGCAAGGGTCCCCATTTCAGCTTGTCCGCTACTTGTAGCAAGTTGATGGAAGGCCAATACCATTCCAATTACCGTTCCCAAGAAACCAATCATAGGCGCTGCACCTGCGATAGTTGCCAAAACACTGACATTTTTCTCAAGTTTATACACTTCAAGTTTACCGGCATTTTCAATTGCGGTATTTATGTCTTCCAAAGGGCTTCCAATTCTTGAAATTCCTTTTTCTGTTAAATGAGAAACCGGAGTATTACTCTGGGAGCACAGCATTTTAGCAGCTTGAATATTACCAGAAGCTACATTATCCTTTATCTGATTCATAAAGTTACCGTCCATCTTAGAGGCTGCTTTTATAGCAAAAATCCGCTCAAAATAAATATAGACTGCAACAAATAGAAGCACAAAAAGTACTCCGATAATAATCTGACCTGCAACGCCCCCATTTAATAGAAGATCCATGATGGACAGGGTTTTTTCCTCGGCAATAGGTTCAAGATCTTGTGCTACCTCAGCACCCTCTTGAATAAAGAAGTTTAGCATAAAAAAGGTTTTGTTTTATTGAATAACGAGATAAGGTTTCAGAAATTGTTAGGTGTGGTGAAATATTACTCTTTCGAACAAAAGAAAGACTCCAGCTCCGGCTATAAAGCCTATAAAAGCAAGCCAGGTGATCTTTTTAAGATACCAGATAAAGTCTATTCGCTCCATTCCCATAGCGGCAACACCCGCAGCAGAACCAATGATAAGCATACTTCCACCAGTTCCGGCAGAATAAGCTATAAAGT
Source organism: Aequorivita sp. (assembly GCA_052105975.1). Taxonomy (GTDB): domain Bacteria; phylum Bacteroidota; class Bacteroidia; order Flavobacteriales; family Flavobacteriaceae; genus Aequorivita. The sequence goes on from JBQEAY010000008.1 coordinate 123,853, forward strand.
GCCATAACACTGAGTCGATTGGCATTTCATACATTCCCATAGATGCAGCTACCAAAGGCACATTATCTATGATTGCAGACAAAACACCTAAGAAAATAACTACAACATCTTGATTAGGTATGGCAGTTTGCAACAATTCAGCCACATAGCGAAGCGTTCCTACTTCTTCTCCATCAACAACCCCATAAACCAGCGCTTCAAGACCAGCAACAGCCATCAATATGCCTAGGAAGAATAAAATACTAGAGATCTCAATACGCGATAAGGCTTTATGCGCAGAATATAAATGCTTTCGTTCTCTGCTAAAATCTTCTTCAGGATGAATGTATTCAGATACCAACCATACAACCCCTAAGGCCAACATCATTCCCATATATGGAGGCAAATGTGTTAAGGCTTTAAAAACCGGAACAGATACGATCATCCCCAAGCCCAAAAAGAGCATCGTTTTACTGCTTAATAGCGCTCCATCAGATGCTTTTTGATCGGGATCAACAGAAACACTCCCTTTAAATGCCGGCAAATAACTAGCAATAAGAAAAGGTAATGCAAAACATATAATGGAAGGCAAAACCACAAATTCAATCAATCCAGCAGCAGTTACTTTCTTTGCAATCCAAAGCATAGTTGTAGTTACATCTCCAATTGGAGACCAAGCTCCACCGGCGTTTGCGGCTATAACCACCATACCTGCGAACCACAACCTATCTTCTCTTTTATAAATCAGTTTTCTCAAGAGAGTAATCAATACGATAGTGGCAGTAAGGTTATCTATAATTGCGGAAAGAAAAAAGGCAAGTATCCCAATTATCCATAGGAGCTTTCGTTTACTCTTGGTTTTAACAGCACTTTTCAATACCTCAAAACCACGATGGAGGTCAATTATTTCAACAATTGTCATTGCTCCTATCAGGAAAATCAAGATTTCAGAGGTTTTCCCTAAGTGATGAAGCAAGGTCCCTTCAAAACCTTCCATGGCAGATTCACCACCGGACAGGAAATTAAAAGCCTGTTCTTCACTATTAATTACATCAAACCAACCATTAACAAAGCCTATGGCTAAAACAGCCCAAATTAAAGAAGCCATGATAAGTGCTGGTACGGTTTTGTCCAATTTTAAAGGATGTTCCAGCGTGATGGATAAATATCCAATAACGAAAATTAAAACAACTATTGATGCCATAGTCTAGGTTGGTTATTATGGTTTATAACAATTGCTTCAACGCAATTTCGAATGCGGTTTTACTAATATTAGTTTTAGTACTATTATTATTGAAAGTATTTTGAATAGCATTTTTTATAGTATTCGATACATCATCAAATATTGCCTCATCCGTCATTTGTACTTTGCGCTCCATAAAGTATGCAAAAACACGTGCCATCCCACAATTACTTATGAAATCTGGGATCAAGCTAATACGTGCATCTGTATATTCCATAATAGATCCAAAGAAAATTTCTTTGTCGGCAAAAGGTACATTAGCGCCACAACTTATTACTTCAAGTCCATTATTTATCATTTCTGAAACCTGTTCCTGCGTAACCAATCTTGAAGCCGCGCAAGGAGTGAAAATTTCAGCATCCAGTTTCCAGATTTTTTCATTAATCTCTTCAAAAGGAATCATATTGTCTGCTACCAGCGTATTACCATCTTTGTTTAGGAACAGTTGTTTAATTTCTTCAAAAGAAAAACCATCTTTATTGATTATACCGCCATCACGGTCAATAATACCGACGACTTTAGCACCCATTTGTGAAAGATAATAAGCCCCTGCAGAACCAACGTTTCCAAAACCTTGAACTATTGCTCTTTTTCCTTTAACACTACCACCATAAATATCGTAATAATGCTTTACAGCCTCTGCAACTCCATAGCCAGTAGCCATATCTGCCACTTTATAACTTCTGGTTACATCAGGGCTATATTCTGAGTTTTCCAACACTTTAATTACCCCGTGGCGTAACTGTCCAATTCGATTGATTTTTTCTGCCTCAGTAGGAACAAAATGACCATTGAACACACCTTCCTGCGGATGCCAAATACCAGTTTGCTCGGTAAATGGAATCACTTCGTGAATTTCATCAACATTCATATCGCCTCCGGTACCGTAATATCCTTTTAATAAAGGAGAAACAGCTTTAAACCATCTCTCTAAAACACCCTTTTTTCGTGGATCAGCGGGGTCAAAATTAATCCCAGATTTGGCTCCACCTATAGGAGGTCCGGCAACTGAGAACTTCACCTCCATTGTTTTTGCTAAAGAAAGCACTTCATTCATATCAAGCCCTTTTCGCATTCTGGTACCGCCACCGGCAGCACCTCCTCGCAATGAGTTGATTACAGCCCAACCTTCGGCATCTGTTTCGGGGTCATTCCAATGGAAAACTATTTCGGGATCTTTTTCTTCGTACTTTTTAAGAAGCTCTTTCATTATATAGGCAGTAATTTATAACATTCTTTGACTAAACCAATCTATTTGTCAGACAGGCTTCAAAACGTGATGACTATCCTACGTTAAAGCTTCGGATAGTAACGACCTAACTTCGCTAAAGCTTGGAAAGGCACAGGCAAATATAGAAAACTTGTTTACGGTTTTTATTGAAATTGAAAGAAATTTATGAGGAGAAAGTTTTTCTTTAAAAGCCTAGCTTTTAGAGCTGATAGATATCATCTTAAACCTCAATAAGCCAAAAGATACAGCTCAAATTAGTGATGAAAAGGAAATTTCCTAGAAATTAAAAAGAATTCTAAAGTTCGTATTTTTACTACAGCTTAAAAGCACCTAGCAGAATAAAAGACTACAGCCAATATTTTTCATGACTTTCGAGCTTAAATGTTTTTATAAATTTAGACCAAAACGATTTTTTTAACACGCAAGCAAAGAAGACTTAGATAAATAAGCAAGAAATATTTAAGCGATGAATAGAAGTTTATGGAAAATAGATTCTACCTGAAGAATGATCCTTTGAAGCACCAGTAACACTTGCCAAACAGTTAACCTCATCCCGCAGTTTCAAAACTCCTAACAGTCCAAAAATCAAGGCTTCTTTGTATTCCACAATATTTAAAGATGGAATAATAACATCAATCGAGGACAGGTCTTTTAGTCTCTCAATCAGAAAAGAATTAAACGCCCCGCCGCCCGTTATTAGCACAGAAGCATTGTTATTGAGCTCGTCGACTACGCTCAGGATAGGCCCAGACGAAGTATCAGAAAACTGATTGGACAATTGTATTGCAATATGCTCTGTAAAGGTTCGCAGAATATCTTCGGAAGAAAATCCGGAGGCATCCAAAATTGGAAAAACTTGTTTCTTAACCCATTCTAAGCCTAAAGATTTTGGAGGGCTTTCAGTGTAAAAAGAAAGAGAGTTCAATTCGTTCAGTAAATCTAAATCGACTTTTCCCGAAGCAGCGATTTTTCCACCTTCATCAAAGTCTTTCCCTAGCGCTTCAGCATACTTGTTTAAAACAATATTTGCGGGACATATATCAAAAGCAATTCGTTCTCCATTTCTTTCATATGAACAATTTGCGAAACCGCCTAGGTTTAAACAATAGTCATATTCTGGAAAAAGTAATTTGTCACCAATTGGAACCAAAGGTGCACCTTGTCCGCCAAGGGCCACATCCTGTGTTCGAAAATCACAAACGACTGTTCTACCAAGCGTTTTGGAAATCCGAGGTAGGTTGCCAATTTGATAGGTAAATCCTCTTTTCGGCTGATGCAAAATAGTGTGTCCGTGGCTACAAATAGCATCAATTTCCTGAATATTATGTGCACTTATAAATTTTAAAATTTCGTCGGAAAGCTTTTCGGTGTACTTAAAATCAAGTCGCTCCAATTTCCCTTCGGAAAGATTGATCGCATCGCGCAGTTTGTTTTTCCAAAATGGAGAATATGGAACAGTTTCAGCAGCAAAGATTTCAAAATTCCATTTTTCTTCGGAATAATTAAATACAATTTCCGCGAAATCAATTCCGTCTAATGAAGTACCACTCATAACACCAATAATATGGTAATTCTGTTCTTTCAAATTTTAATAATGTTTGGAACTTAAAGGTAAGCAGGAAGAATTTAAAAACTCCAAATTACGAGAATAAAAAAATAACGACTCTAGCGCGGCAAAGTGAATTACAGTATACTTAGGAAAATTGAAATTAGAATACGAGTTCTAAACAGCAGTAATCCTTTAAAAATTAGGGTTTGGCAATTGATACTGTCTTGTTATTTGGAATTTGTTTTTTATAAGTACCTTTGCCCTTTCTTATAAAATCAAAAACTCTTACTTATAATAAGCCTATGGATTTCAGTCTATCCGAAGAACAGTTAATGATTCGCGACGCCGCTCGCGATTTTGCTCGCACCGAATTACTTCCGGGTGTTATTGAACGCGATAACCTTCAAAAATTTCCTACCGAACAAGTCAAAAAAATGGGCGAGCTCGGTTTCTTGGGTATGATGGTTGACCCAAAATACGGCGGTGGCGGTATGGACGCAATGAGCTATGTTTTGGTAATGGAAGAATTGAGTAAGGTTGATGCTTCCTGCTCAGTTATAGTTTCGGTAAACAACTCCTTGGTGTGTTATGGCCTTGAAAAATATGGGAATGAGGATCAAAAACAAAAATATCTTACAAAATTAGCAACTGGCGAAAAACTTGGAGCATTCTGTCTAAGTGAGCCTGAAGCTGGTAGCGACGCAACATCACAACGCACAACTGCAATTGACAAAGGTGACCATTACGTTCTAAACGGAACCAAAAACTGGATCACCAATGGCGGTACTGCAGATTATTATTTGGTAATTGCACAAACGCATAAAGAGAAAAAACACAAGGGCATCAATGCTTTTATTGTTGAAAAAGGTTGGGAAGGTTTTGAGATCGGACCAAAAGAAGATAAACTAGGTATCCGTGGAAGTGATACACATTCCTTAATATTTAATGATGTAAAAGTTCCAAAGGAAAACAGAATCGGAGAAGACGGTTTCGGTTTTACTTTTGCAATGAAAACTCTTTCTGGTGGACGTATCGGGATTGCAGCGCAAGCCTTAGGTATTGCTGCCGGCGCTTATGATTTAGCTCGTGAATATTCTAAAGTACGTAAAGCTTTCGGTACCGAAATCTGCAATCACCAAGCTATCGCCTTTAAATTGGCAGATATGCACACATCTATTACCGCTGCACGTCATTTGGTAATGAAAGCAGCTTGGGATAAAGACCAAGGCAACAATTATGATATGAGTGGTGCAATGGCGAAGTTATTTGCCTCAAAAACCGCTATGGACGTTTCGGTAGAGGCGGTTCAAGTTCACGGTGGAAATGGCTACGTAAAAGAATACCACGTAGAACGCCTAATGCGCGACGCAAAAATCACACAGATTTACGAAGGAACATCAGAAATCCAGAAAATCGTTATTTCTAGAGGACTTTTAAAAGACTAGTCCCGGGTCTCGATACTATTTTCCTTCGCTTTTAGCGAAGGGAAATCACTCGACCACCTTTGAGTAGGCTGAAAAGTTATTTCATGCCTTTGTCGAATTTGAACCCTTCTATAATATTGGATTGATCTTATTAATAAAAATCATACAACCCTTGATTCTTTCGAGGGTTTTTTTATGCGAATTTTTAATCAAATTAATGATTTGAAGGATGGAGCCCAATTGTAGATTTTAAGCAAGTTTTAGCAAGTTGAGGCTTATTATTAACGCTTAATTGAGAAGTAGTTCCTTTTGTTCTTAGTTTCTTTGGACAAACAAAACCCTAAATTATGAATAAGAAATTTTTATTTTTACCATTACTTTTAATTATAATCTTGGTTAGCTCTTGTAGCAGCGATGACGATGTAATCGATCGTTTAAGAACGCTTAATGACATTCCTGCCAATGCAGATTTGAGCATTGATTATTTACCAATAAACATATTCGCTATTCCTATTGAACAGAGCTTAGACTTGCGCCAGTTAATTGAAGATGAGCTGGGAACCGATGAAGTTTTAAATCAAGTAAAAGAGGTTGAATTGGATAATCTGGTGATAGATTTAGTAAGTGCAGACAATCAAGATAACTTTGATTTTCTGGATTCAGTTACGCTAGGTATTAGAACTGATGACTTACCTTATAAAGAAGTTGCTACTCTAGATGACGTGCCTTCTGGAGAAACAAGCTTAGATATGAATACGATAAATGATTTATATATAGATGAATATGCTAAATCTGAAACTTTAAAATTGGTAGTTAAATTTAAAAGTACACAAGACGCCGTGAATTTAAACATAAAAATGAAAATGGAATTTGATGCTAAATTAGATCCATCTCTATAAATTAATTTAAAATTACTGAAAGTCCTGTACAGAAGTGCAGGACTTTTTTGTTTTAAGATTAGAAGTTCTAAGAGAATAAAAGATAGCTGAGTTATCCCGTCCCGATAGCTATCGGAATTACTTCGAAGTTACAAAAAGAAATTCCACACCAAGCCAAAACGCAAAACAGCATCTCGATAAGGTTGACCCGGAGCAGCAAAATGTTTGTTATTTCCACTAAGGAGCGTAGTAAGGTTTTCATAAACAAAGAAAATACGCGTCTGTCGTATCTTCGCATTTAAGAAAACATCCACTAAGGGGAAACCGCCTAATTTCTGATCATTTTGCACATAAAACTCTGCAAGTACGGGATCGTAGGCGTTCATATTATATTCGGTGAAGTACTTAAAAGTAATACCAGTCTGTAGAAACAAGGCACGATTAAACAAATGATCCTGAAAATATAAGGTATTTCGGGTTATTAATTGTGGTACATTGAAGACCGATTCACCTCCTAAAACCTGCTGATACATTACTGTATTATCAAAAGCAAAAGAGCCAAATGTAAATTCCTTTTCAGCTTTTACTTTCAGATAATTAACTCGGTTTGAAGCTTGCATTGGCGTAGGAGTACTGTCGTTAGCCTTTATTCCAAAATAAGCATAATCGTCTATTCCAGTATAGCTTACAGAGGCAGTCCCAAATTTCTTGGTATTGATTTCAAACTTCAGCTCCTGAGTTTTTTCGTTGGTCAATTCCGTTTTCCAGTTGTAGTTTTGGTAATCACTCTGGTATAAAAGAAAGTTGAAGTTTGGCGCTACGGAATGCACAGTTATGGATGCTTTCGCACTATAGTCGTCATTTAAATCATATGAAGCAGCACCCTGAAGATAATTACCATCAAAATCGCCAGCGACATTTACGGCACCTTTTCCTGAAAGTTTAAAACCGCGATATTCCTTTTCGTATGCAGCTCCAGCTTCAATAATATTTCCTTTAATTCTATTTGGAATTCTCCCATTATCGAGCACTAAAACCGAGTTATAACCGTAGTTGAAATCGGTATATCCAGCCCAAGCTGTTATTTTTCCTATTAGTGAATTGTTGAAATTGGCATAGGCTTTTACGTTGAAATCTTCCAATTTTGTTTTTGTGGCCAAATTGGTGTTTTCATAAGAAGGTCCATAGCCTTTGAAAGGTGTACTTTGATTGTACCTGAAAAATTTGTCCTCATAACTCAAAACATTACCAATAGTCAATACCGAATATCCAGTGCTATCGCGATTACTGAGCAGTTCATAATAATGATCCCCATAAAAACGGAGTCCTTCCAGTTTATTTTCACCATCCTCAAAATTCACATCCAACCTTCCTCGGTCGGTAAATTCAGAATCATCATTTATAAAAAGCTTTAATGAGTTCTCAGTCAAACCACCGTTTTCTTGATTATAAATATCCTGTGCAGCTACATGAGCACGAATAAAATAGCGTTTATTTTTAGTGTAATAGTTTGAGGTGAAAAGGAAATTTCCTGTACTCGTCAAGATATTTTGGTATTTACCTAAGGACCGCACCCCTTTGTAACCAACAGAAAAATTGAATCGAGGGGAAGTATTTACAGTGAAAAAAGCATCCAATTGCTGTCCTTGCTTGTAGGCAGTTTTAAAATACAATTCGGTAAGCGGAGTTGGCACGCTGTAATAGTTTACCTCATCAATTTCTTTATAATTGAAATGATGCGACTGGGCAGCAAAGAGTGGTTTTAGATTTAACTTATCAAATGAATATGCCAATGAATTATAGGTCTGCCCAACATTAGAAAACTGGAGCAAATCAAAATTATCTCTCCGCAGGTAATTGAATTTATACTTTTTCTGAATGGAAAGAGTGGTGTCTACAAAAGTAGTATCGCGTGCTGCTGATATTATTTTGTATAAATCAATAGGTGGTTTTTCCTTCTTAACCCCCTGTCCTTCTGTTTGTGTAGAAGGAATTTGTGAAAACACAGTTGCCGAGGCACAAATAAAAAGAAATAGCAAAAGTGTTTTTTTCATTCTTCATAAAACTTTGCAACAAAGGTATATTTTTTTTGGATTAATGAGACACTCTGAAAATTCCAAATCTTAAGTGTCAATGAACCAATAGATCAAAAGATAAAATCCCAAATTATTTCAAACAAAAAGCGGAAATTTTCCAATTAAAAAACAGTACAATAGTCAATCAAAGAATTGAATCATCTTATTTTTGAGCGTCGACACATTGTTCAAACAAAAATTATGTTACTGATATAGATAATAGGTAGAGGAAAGTTAAAATATCTATTTCAATTTATCTCAATGAAAATTATTCAGTACCTTCATACTTACTATACTTTTGAAATCATTATAAACTAAAAACCACCATAACTTGAATCTACTATCAGAAAATGTCATTCCCGGCGATCACGGAAAAATCTTCGAGACAAACGCAGAAAGTCAAGGTGACCTTGAACAAATTAAAAAAGCTGTCTTAAGAATCGAGGGGATTAAGGATGTATTATTAAACGACGAAATATTTCCTAGAGAAATTACAGTGCTTACTACCTCTTTCGTAAATATCGAAGAAGTGGAGCTTGCGGCTCACAAAGCTGGGTTTCATGTTCTACCCAAGGCACTTTTTCACCTATAAGTTTCAATTACCAAGTTCTAAACCCCAAATTCCAAAGCTTAATTTTTTTGAAATTTGGCCATTGACGGTTATTTGTGACTTGTAATTTGGTTTTCGATGCTTTTACTTGACCATTCTTTTAATTTTTAGGAATTTTGAACTCTATATGCTTAAGTTAAAATTAAACCCCAATCTCCTAGAATGTGGTACCGACGAGGCTGGGCGTGGCTGTTTGGCTGGACCTGTTACAGCGGCAGCAGTTATTCTTCCCGACAATTTTCAACATCCATTTTTAACCGACAGCAAGCAACTTTCAGAGAAAAAACGGCTAGAGCTAAAAGATATCATCGAGCGTGAAGCTATCTGTTATAAAGTCGTTCACATTATGATGGACAAAATTGACGAAATCAATATCCTGAACGCTTCTATTCTAGGAATGCACAAGGCCATTAAAGGACTTTCTAGTACACCAGAATTTATAGCCGTTGACGGCAATCGATTTAAACCTTTTGGGAAAACACCTTTTGAATGTGTAGTAAAAGGCGATGGAAAATATCTTCATATTGCGGCGGCTTCAATATTGGCAAAAACCTATCGCGATGAATATATGACAAATCTAGATAATAAATTTCCACACTACAATTGGAAGAAAAATAAAGGTTATCCCACAAAAGAACACCGTGAAGCAATTAAAAATCACGGAAGTACAGTTTTTCATCGTAAAAGCTTTAAGCTTCTTCCCGACCAACCTGAATTAAAAGATTAAATAACTCCTCCCCTGTCATTGCGGGGCATAAAGCAATCAGAAGGAAAGCCTGTATCAAATTTGTTTCGGTATGCCGAAGGCGGAAAGAGATCTTGTTGAAAAAACGTCGATAAACTATTAACTTTTGCTACTCAAGCCTCATTAATCCTTGCTATTTTTGCGTTATGAAAAAAATTCTGGAGAAACATTTAGCATTGTTACTTTTGGTTCCTATATTTTTTGGGATTTTGGCAAGTTGTGACAACACACCTCCAAAAACGGGGACTTTAATGGATTATATTCCTGAAAACCCTGAAGTGGTTTTCAAAATGTCAAATTTTGAAAACTTACAGGATGATATTGCCAATAATTCACTGCTCTCAAAATTTGAAAAAACCTCGCCTTATTCATTTTTTAGTGAAAAAGCGAGCCTTCTAAAAAACCTTAACCCAGAATCAGAAAGTCTTTTGTGCATTAATAAGGTTAATGATTCAGTTTTGGCCTATACTTTTATTTCAAAACAGACAAAAAATCTATTTCCAACAGATTCAATTGAAAGCAAAACAATTGAAACCTTAAAATTGGACGAGCAAACGCTACAACGGATTACCATTGACGATGAAATAACCTATTCCGCACTTATTGACAGTGTTTTTGTCGCTTCCTCTTCCCAGCAGCTTTTACTGGATGTTTTAAAGGGAAAAACTGAACGTGACGCAACCTTCTCCAAGGTTTTTAACTTACCCACCTCCAGTGAGTTTACAACCCTAATTCGCGGAAACAAAGTTGACATAAACGATTCTACAAAAATTGATTTCACGTCGTGGAGTGCATTGGATGTAACTATTGCTCCTGAATCTTTTACTGCCACTGGAATTACTTTGGCAACCGATACAATCCCACAATTACTTAAGGTTTTTGAAGGACAGATACCTCAAAAAAACGAAGTTGCTGCGTTAGTCCCAACAGATGCTTTGGGCGCCGTAAGCTTCACTTTTAATGATGCCGAAAAGTTTCAGAAAAACCTAAGAATATTTAAAGGGAAGGAAGAAAATGAACAAATTACAGGTATTTTTGGTTCTGTAAGTGAGGTTGGTTCTATTCAACTTAAAAACGAAAGTGCAATATTTATCAGAAGTATAGATCCATTGATGACGAGTGACGCCATGGCGCGCTATCTTTCAGCAACTGGTTCTTTTCGCGAAGTTAAAATCAGCAGTTTCAGCGAACCAGAATTATTTCAAAACACTTTTTCGCCTTTTATAAGTTCTAAAAAAGCCAATTATGTAGTGCAGCTTGAAAACTTTTTTGTCTTTACTGAAAATGAAATCACAGCACAGCAAATTATCAGTGATTTTCAAAACAACAATACTTTAAAAAACACTTCCTATTTTCAAAATACCGCAAGTGAGCTGAGTACTGCTTCTTCCCTATTGATTTTTAAGATGCAGGGAGAATTTTCAGAAGCTATTTCAGGCTTATTCAATGCTAAAAGTCAAAATGACATTAAAAATCTCTCTTTTGATAATTTTCCATTGGCGGCACTGCAACTTAGTTATGACAGAAACTTTGCACATCTAACACTGAGCTTTAAAGAGGCTGGTGCCAGTTCAAAAAATATCTCAGGGAAGGTTTCAGAAAGGTTCAACTTAAAATTGGAAAACACCATTTTGGGAGATCCACAAATTGTTGAAAGCAATAACGGCGGTAGCAACGTTGTAGCTCAAGACATAGGCAATAAACTCTACTTTATTTCAGATAGCGGAAAAATTATTTGGACCAAAAACCTAGGTTCAGCAATTCTAGGTCAGGTGAAAGAAATAACAATTTCAGGTAGTAAACATATTGCCTTTACAACAAAAGACGCTTTCTATATCCTAGACCGAAACGGAAAGGATGCAAGCTCTTTCCCGATAAAATTTAAAGATGAAGTAACGCAGCCACTTTCAGTTTTTGATTATGACAACAACAGAAATTACCGTTTTGTAGTTGTTCAGAATAAAGAAGTGCTGATGTACGACAAACGTGCAAAAACTGTAAAAGGCTTTGGCTTTAACAAGGCTAAAAGTACCGTAGTGCAATCGCCGGTACATATTAGAATGGGCAATAAGGATTACATTTTGATTGCTGAGGAAAGCGGAAAACTAAATATACTAAGTCGGGTAGGAAAATCGCGAGTTTCCGTATCAACAAAATTTAATTTTTCCAATATTCCAATTACTGAAGAAAACAATACATTTGTGGTAATCACCAAGGAAAACACTAAGGAACGGATTTCACAAAGTGGTCAAGTATCTTCGGTAAAATTGAATGTTGGCGGCAATTATTGGTTTGCAATAGAAGGAAAAACTAAAGCAACCTTAGATGATAATTTACTGCGGATTGACGGGAAATTGGCGGAACTTCCTTTAGGAATGTATACAAAACCTCAATTGTTCACCATAAACAGGAATGTGTACATAACGATCACAGAAACACAGGAGAAAAAGGTTTATATTTTCGATAAAAACGGCACTCTTTTAAATGGATTTCCAGTTTACGGAACTTCAGTGGCATTTTTGGAAGATGGTAAAGGAAGGAATCTTGTTGTAAAAGGTGATAGCAACGCCGTTTTAATGTATTCGTTTTAAAAACGCTATTGTATTAATTAGCACTTATTATTTCAGAAATAAGAGATTTTCTGGTAAAGATACCTTCTTGGGTATTCAACCAAAACTAAATTTCATTGATTAACTTTGTGGTCATGGAATATCTTCTCCCTAGCAGCAATATAATTTCCGAAGAAATAGATCTCAATAAATTTGGAATTACTGGCTACTCGCTAGTTTTACAACGTGAAGATTTGATACATCCTTTTGTTTCTGGTAATAAATTCAGGAAACTTAAATATAACCTGCAATCTGCCATAGCGCAAAGCCACGAAACACTACTCACTTTTGGCGGGGCCTTTTCAAATCACATTGCAGCAGTTGCGGCAGCGGGGAAGGAAATGAATTTAAAAACCATTGGCATTATCCGTGGCGAAGAACTTGTTGACAAAGTTTCTGAAAACGCGACACTTACTTTCGCTATGGAGTGTGGGATGCAATTACATTTTATTTCTCGTGAAGCATATAGGACGAAAGAAACCGCTGACTTCATAAATAGCATAAAAAATCAGTTTGGTGATTTCTATCTGCTGCCTGAAGGTGGGACAAATGATCTTGCTGTAAAAGGATGTGAGGAAATTTTAACCGATGAAAACTTATTTGATTATATCTGTGTTCCTGTTGGTACCGGAGGCACTATGGCCGGCTTGGTAAAAGCTTCAGATGAGAATCAGCAAGTTTTGGGTTTTTCCGCTTTAAAAGGTTGTTTTCAGTCTTCAGAAATAGCGAAATATACCTCGAAAAACAACTTTGAAATCACCGATGCGTATTGTTTTGGTGGTTATGGTAAAATAGATATTGATTTAGTTCGTTTTATAAATGAATTTAAGGAAAAAACAGAAATTCCATTAGATCCTGTCTATACCGGAAAGATGTTGTACGGTATCATGGATCTCCTAAAAAAGGGGTATTTCAAAGAAAATAGCTGTATTTTCGCCATCCATACCGGAGGCCTACAAGGAGTTGATGGAATGAACCAAAAATTGAAAAAGAAAAACCTACCTATAATTGAATAAAATGATTGGCAGAATATTTACCCTTCTTCTTGTATGCACTATATGTTTTAGTAGCTGTAAATCTAAAAAAACCGCATCAAAACATAGAAAAAAACATAAAACCGAACGTGTTGTAAAGGTAAAACACCCAAACGGAAAAAACACTAAAGCCGAAGAACCTTCAGCTGTTAAAGTTCCTGCAAATACTCCCTACAACCAGCTTGTTGCAAATTACATAAACGAATTCGCTACCATCTCTAAAGAAGAGATGCTTCAATATGGCATTCCTGCTAGTATAACCCTCGCCCAAGGAATATTGGAGAGCGGTGCGGGTGCTGGAGAGCTTACGCGAAAGGCCAACAATCACTTTGGCATAAAATGCCATACTGGTTGGGAAGGAGATAGAGCCTATCACGATGACGACGCAAAAGGAGAGTGTTTTAGAAAATACAAAGATCCCAAATATTCCTACAGAGACCATTCATTATTTTTAACGCAACGAAGCCGCTATGCAGATCTTTTCAAACTTCGGAAAGACGATTATAAAGGCTGGGCAAGAGGCTTACGGAAAGCTGGATATGCAACAGACCCAAGATATCCACAGAAACTTATAGGTATTATAGAACGCTACAATCTTCAAGAATATGATCATGAAGTTTTGGGCACAGAGGTTAGCATCATTGCTCCTAATGATTCCAAAATTGGAACCTATTCGGTACGAGCAGGTGATACACTTTACAATATCTCCCGCAGGTTCAACCTCACTGTGGAAACACTTAAAAAATACAACGGACTTAAAAGTAATGAGATATCGATTGGACAAGTTTTATACCTCCATCCGGTGAAAAACCGATAACAGATTGAAAATTATAGTGGACAAAACATCCATAGTACAGAAACAAATAGTAAGAATCTTCAAAATATTATCATGAATTACCAAAGAAGTAGTGCCCTATTTACAGAAGCCCAAAAAGTCATTCCTGGCGGCGTTAACTCTCCTGTTCGTGCTTTTAGTTCAGTGGGTGGTACTCCCATTTTTGTTGAAAAAGCCAAAGGAGCTTATGTCTATGACGTTGACGGCAACAAGCTGATAGATTATATAAACTCATGGGGACCTATGATTTTAGGTCACGCACACCAACCTGTGGTAAATGCAGTTATAGAAAAAGCAGAAAAGGGAACTTCCTTTGGAATGCCTACCGAGATTGAAACCGAAATCGCAGCTTTGGCCGTTTCTATGGTTCCAAATATCGATAAAATTCGTTTTGTGAACAGCGGTACCGAAGCTTGTATGAGCGCCGTACGTCTTGCACGGGGCTTTACAGGAAAAGATAAAATTATAAAATTTGCTGGCTGTTATCACGGCCATAGTGATTCCTTTCTAATCCAAGCTGGTAGCGGCGCAGTAACTTTTGGAACGCCCAACAGTCCTGGCGTTACCGAAGGAACAGCCAAAGACACCTTACTCGCAGTTTATAATGATCTGGACAATGTGGAAAAGGTAATTACAGCAAACAAAAGCGAAATAGCCTGTATCATCCTAGAACCTGTGGCTGGAAATATGGGTTGTATTCCTCCTAATAATGGTTTTTTGGAAGGCCTTCGCAAGCTTTGTGACGATAACGAAATTCTTCTGATTTTTGACGAAGTAATGACTGGGTTTAGACTTGCTGCCGGTGGAGCTCAGGAACTGCTAGGAGTGAGAGCTGATATTGTAACCTTTGGAAAAGTAATTGGCGGTGGACTACCCGTTGGTGCTTTTGCCGCTAGAACAGAAATAATGGATTACCTAGCTCCTATTGGTCCAGTTTATCAAGCTGGTACCCTAAGTGGAAACCCTTTGGCGATGGCTGCAGGTTTGGCTATGTTGAAAGAGCTGAATAAAAAAAGAGAAATCTTCGATTCAATAAATAAAAAGACGGAATACTTACATAAAGGCCTGGATGAAGCATTGACTTCAGAAAATGTAAAGTTTACGATTAATCGCATTGGTTCGATGATTTCAGTTCATTTCTCTGAAAATCCTGTAACCGACTTCAAATCTGCTGCAGAAGCGAGTAATGATAATTTCAAAAAATTCTTCCATGGCCTGCTAAACGAGGGAATCTATATTGCACCAAGTGCTTTTGAAACTTGGTTTATTTGTGAAGCGCTTAGCTATGAAGATTTAGACGCTACCATTGCAGCTTGTAAAAAGGTTGCAAAAAGTCTCGACTAAAACATTATAAAAAGAGAACAGCGAGAGCCGATTCGAGTTCAACCTTAAGAGTTGACATCAAAAAAAAGCCCTTTCCAAAATTTGGAAAGGGCTTTTCTAATTATAATTAATCACTAATTATTCGCTTTTAAGCCATTCGGCGTATTGATCGTCGGTTAAAGTTTTTTTCATTGCTTCCTTTAACTGAGTATCTAATTTTTTCTTTTCAGAAGAAACAGCAGCGTTTTTCAAGTCTTTACCTTGTACACTTTTTTGATAACCTACCTCTTTTGCCACTAGCGCTCTAAATATTGTACGGCTTTGATCGCCATTCAAGTCAAGAGATTCAGTGAGTTTAGCGGTTTCGGCTTTTGCAATTACTTCTGGTCTACTATTATCTTGCGACAATTGTTGGGCTGAACTTGTTTGCACCCCTAGAATCATTGTTAACGCAAAGACAAAAACTGTTACTATTTTTTTCATTGTTTTAGGTTTTAGTTTTAAAGTCACTAATGTAACTAATTCAAATATAAATTAGACAATAACTACGCCAAAAATTAAGATTTTAAGACTTTTTTAATGTTGAAGCTTCTTTTTGTTAATCATCTTCCGTCTTGAATTGTTATGCCTCTTGCCTTTTTGACCTTCCCATTTTGCTACTTGCTCTTTGGTAAGGATTTCCATCATTTCCTCTCTAAAGGAAACTCTCCTAGCTTGCATAGCTTTCTTGGCTTCAATTATTTCAGACTTGGTCATTTCATTTCTGTTTTTGTGCATTCCAGATCTGTTATTCCCCTTTTCAAGAAAAAGCTTTTTCATCTGAGCTTGTTGGTCTGAGGTAAGATCCAAAGTCGATGTCATTTTTTTCAGTCTTAAATCAACACGTTGTTCTTGAGTCAGATTCGATTTCATTTCATTCTGAGCCGCTCTTTTTTCAAACTTTTTATTTTGAGCGTTCATTCCAAAAGCAGCAAGTGCCATAAATAATATTAATACATTTTTCATAATTTGTTTTTCTAGTGTTCTACATTCCTATGACGGTAAAATATCAAGATAGTTTAATGAAGGTAATTAAAAAGACAGAAACCCCATGGTTATTGCGGGCCAATTTATCATAAAAAAAGAGGCTTCATTTCTGAAACCTCTAAGTTATAATCAATATAAAATAATTCTTAAAGCGTAGAGACTAAGAGATTATCATCCGTTTTTTCAACTTTTGCAAGTTTACTTTTGGTCAATCCTTTTATTGCTTTATCCCATTTCTTATTGCTTAAACCACTTTCGGTTTTTAGTTCTTCCAAGGCAACTGGTGATTTGGCGTTAAGAAGTGTGAAAACTGTTTTTTCATCCTCAGTCATTTCTACTTTCTTCTTTTCGGGACGCATTTGTGGGAAGAAAAGAACTTCTTGAATAGAGGAATTGTCAGTCAGAAACATTAACAAACGATCCATCCCAATTCCCATACCACTGGTTGGCGGCATTCCGTATTCCAAAGCTCTTAAAAAGTCAAAATCTATATATGCAGTTGCTTCGTCATCACCTTTCTCGGCAAGTTTTAATTGGGCTTCAAAACGTTCCCGTTGGTCAATTGGATCGTTCAATTCACTATAAGCATTAGCTATTTCCTTCCCGCAAACCATTAATTCAAAACGTTCGGTAAGTTCAGGATTATCACGATGCTCTTTACACAGCGGACTCATTTCCTTTGGATAGTCTGTAATAAATGTTGGTTGAATATAATTACCTTCACACTTTTCACCAAAAATTTCGTCTATCAATTTACCTTTTCCCATAGTTTCATCCACAGGAATTTTCATTTCCAAAGCAGCTTTTCGGATTTCATCTTCGCTTTTTCCAGTAATGTCAAATCCTGTAAAATGCTGTATTGATTCGGCCATTGTTACCCTTGGATAAGGAGCCTTAAAATCAATTTTGTGCTCACCGAAAGTTGCTTTTGAAGTTCCATTCACTTCTATGGCACAGAATTCTAGCAATTGCTCGCAGAAGTCCATCATCCAATTGTAATCTTTATAGGAAACATAAATTTCCATAGCCGTAAATTCTGGATTGTGGGTGCGATCCATTCCTTCATTTCGGAAGTTTTTAGAGAATTCATAAACTCCATCAAAACCACCTACTATCAATCTTTTTAGATATAATTCGTTGGCAATTCGCATATACAAAGGAATGTCGAGCGAATTGTGATGCGTTACAAATGGTCGCGCTGCCGCTCCACCAGGAATAGGCTGTAAAATTGGAGTTTCCACTTCAAAATATCCACGCTCATTAAAGAAAGTTCGCATGGCATTAAAAAGCTTAGTGCGTTTCATAAATATTTCCTTTACGTGCGGATTCACCACTAGGTCTGCATAGCGTTGACGGTAGCGTTGTTCTGGATCAGTAAAAGCATCGTGAACTTTTCCTTCGGAATCAACACGAGGCTGAGGTAATGGTTTTAAAGCTTTACTTAAAAGCGTAAACTTTTTCACCATAATGGTTTTTTCACCCACTTTAGTATTAAATAGCTCTCCTTCGATACCAATAAAGTCACCGATGTCGAGTAATTTTTTATATACTTCGTTGTAATATGATTTGTCTTCACCAGGACAGATTTCATCCCGATTAAAATATACCTGAATGCGTCCCTCGGAATCCTGAAGTTCTGCAAAAGAAGCTGGACCCTGTATTCTTCGAGACATTAACCTTCCAGCAACCACTACTTTCTTCCCTTCTTTAAAATCCTCCTTTATCTTTTTTGAAGTGTTATTTATAGGATAAAGATCTGCGGGATACGGATTAATACCACGTTCGCGCAGTTGATTGAGTTTTTCTCTTCGGATGATTTCCAGTTCAGACAGTTGCATATATTTAGTATAAAAATAAGTTTGCAAAGATAAGCAAATGGTGCTCCATATCATAACTTAGAAGTTTTGAAATAAGAGAAGAGATAAAAGACTGCGATGACGGAAGACGGGTACTGGATTGGTAATAATTATAAATTAAGAAATAGATACTGCAAAAAGGTTAACTACAAGGAACACCAAGGAGGCACAAAGTTCACAAAGCTTTTATGTGTAAACTGTATTTAGATTTCAGATTATAATTAAATCGAAAAAATACTGGAAGTTAAGCTTATATCCTATAGCAGAAAAAGATCACTTATAAAGTTTATAAATCTCTTTGATTTCTTTGTGTGAAAAACTTTGTGCCCTTTGTGGTTAAATATCACCCGATAAATTTATCCACAACGCAATCCCAAATATCAAAACCTAAAATAAAAAATAATAATCGTAGATTTGTTTCTGTATGAGTATATGGAGAGTTCTGTTATCAATCCTTTTTCCACCCTTGGCTGTAATAGACAAAGGCTGCGGCTCGCTAACAATTGTTTTTATACTTACTGTTTGCGGATGGATTCCTGGCGTAATTGCTGCACTAATCATTTTAAACAACCCTAAAAGTTAGTTCTATGAAATTAAAATTACTTTTTTTATTCGCTTTGGCGCTTAGCGTAATTAGTTGCCAGTTTAACGAGACCATGGTTTTGAACGAAGATGGAAGCGGCACCATGGCCGTGGAAGTTAACCTAAACGAAATGATGGCGTTTGGCGGTGCAGCCATGATGGATTCAGCCCAAGTGAAATTGGACACCATAATTCATATCAAGGAATTCTTGGAAGAAAAAAAGGATAGTATTTCTAAACTTTCAAAAACTGAGCAAGAGAAATTGAAAAAACTTGAAAACTATGATGTTCGTGTAAAAATGGATTCAGAAGCCTCCGAAATGATTTATGATATTTCCACAAAATTCAAATCTGTAAGCGAGGCTAATGATATAATGAACGGATTAGAACAAGCCAGTAATCTAGCACCTAACAAAGATGCTGAACCAGAAGGAATGAGCAGTGAAAAAGATTCTCCAGAAATTATTGGAGTAAATTATTCCTTCAAAGAAGACATTTTTAAACGAGATGCGTATATTAAGGACGAAAAATTACACCAGAAACAAGTAGATAGCATGAAACAAGCCGAAGCTTTTATGGGTAGTTCTAATTATACTTTGAAATATACATTTCCGAAGAAAATCTTGAAAACTTCGAATCCAGATGCCACTTTTTCAGCCGACAAAAAAACATTGATATTGAAAAAACCTTTTATCGAATATTTCAAGAATCCTGATATCCTGGATTTAGAGGTGGAATTGGAAAATTAGTCTTCAGGTTTGGATATATTTTAAAAACTCACTTGATTTTGGAAACGATTAAAGTTTGGAATGGTGCTTGCAAACAATCAGTCACAATAATCGAGAATCTTAAAATTTAAATTAATATATTAATTAGATGGCTGAGTGAATTTCTTCATGTGATGCATAAGAGAAAACAAAAGCAAAGCCGAAATCGACAAATAAAAAAATTATGAAAGCATTCTATCTTTTAATCCCATTATTTATGTTCAACGCCTGTAAAACACAGACGGGCTCAGTAATTTCTTCAGAAAACACAAGTATGGAACAAACTAAAAACAAAACATCCGGCTGTCCTGATGATGGAACGTGCACTGTTGTGCTGCATAAAAACAAAACCCTTACCGTAAAGGACGATGGCACTGGTGCGTTTTATCCTGATTTAGAAGATGGCAACAATACTGTAGTTGAGTACACCTATAGCAAAACAGTGCCTGAAGGAATTGCAGATGCCGATTATTCTGAAACCATACATTTTGAAATCCCAGAAGGTGTTGAAAAATTAAGTAAGGAAAATGCAGCTTTGAGTGATGTTGGTTTACTTTATGGAAAACATTGTTTTTGTAGGGATGCCGGCTATTTCCCTGTTACCAATGGAAAACTCTTGATTGAAAAAACCGCTGAAGGAATTGTATTTGACCTCAAGTTCAACATGGATAAAACTTCTCAGGTAGTTTCACATATTACCGATACAGTGAAATTGTAAGGTAGACGGTAGACGGTAGACGGTAGACGGTAGACGGTAGACGGTAGACGGTAGACGGTAGA
>JBQEAY010000008.1:144498-182740 GCA_052105975.1 Aequorivita sp.
CAAAAATAAAAGGTAATAATATAAGAAGAGAAAAGAGCGGGATTTTCACCCATCTTTTCTCTTCTTTTATTCTAAACGATTGCTTTTTATCTTTAAGCTAGTACTTGATAAGTCTTCTGTTCTTTAAACCTAATTCAACAACCATAAGTGTCCTGTTCCAAAACATCGTGGCTCATGGCTCCAAAAAGGTTTAGATAAAAGCTCAATAATAAATTCACACTTAAATCCATCCATCAGCACTAGGGCAAAAAAAAAGAGAAAAGAGCAGGAACTTCCTGTCTTTTCTCTTTTCTCTTTATTCTAGTCTCTATTTAGTTCTTAATTACCTTTTTTGTAGTCACTTTCTCACCGTTTTTCACAACAAGAAAATACATTCCACTTTCTACATAATCGTAATCCAATTGCTTGGTGAAAGTGTTAGATGCTGAAACATCATCAAAAGTAAATTGATCGATAGCTCTTCCTCTTAGGTCATAAAGCGAAACTTCAATGTTATCATTAGAAGCTGGCTTAAACGAAATATTGAATGTTCCATTTGAAGGGTTTGGATAAACCGAAAAGTTCTCAAATTCAAAATCTTCTACTCCTACAACACCATCAATAGTAATAGTACCATCGTTAAGGTCATAGAAAATATTGTTAGATGAGATAATCATCATTCTACCAGTAGTAGTGTTTATATTTGGTACGTCAATAAATGCACTTCCTGTATTTGGTACGTTTTCGGCAATAGTTATCGGATATGTTTGTCCACCATCGCTAGAAAATAAAATATCAACAGTAGGACTATTTACTGGTGCGACATCTGATCCCGCAACGTCCCAAGTAACTGTCTCTCCTGAATGTGTAGTCCAAGCAGTAGTAGGAGATGATTGCGAGGTAACTTTAAATGGCCCTGATGCTGCATCAAAAGTAACAACCATATTATCACTAGCGGTAGCACCTCCATTTGCAACGTTGTCGCGAACAGAGTATCTAAAGTTCATTGTTCTTCCAACTTGTGGAACAACTTCCCAACGGCTTTTAGTTTGGTTTGCTAGTACAGTTGCTATTTCAGGCATATATCTATCTGATTCTGAGGATGGCTCTAAAGATCTAAAGGCTGGTCCTTTATCTGAAGTTTCCTTTGGTGGCATTTGTGCCATTTGGTAATCCATTTGCTCCCAAGAGTGAGATAAGGCATCGCCATCTGGATCAGTAGCTGTTCCTCTTAAAATAAATGGTGTTCCTTTTGGAATGGTGTAGTTAGGACCAGCATCTGCGGTAGGAGCTTCATTATTTGTAGGTGTTTGTTCCCCACAGGTAGAATTACCACTTTTAATATTTGTCCACATTTCCTGAATGCTTATAGCTTGGAAATAAGCATCACTATGTGATTGAATATTCGGAGGGCAAATTCCTGCATAGCTCATAATGGTAGATCCACTACCTGGCTCAAATGCTGTTGGGTTATTTCTGTTGTTACCACAAGAGTTGTTGAATGTGTGATTTGCACCGTATTGGTGTCCCATTTCGTGAGCCACAAAATCGATATCATAATTATCACCAACTGGAGATGTTAAGCCTGTTACACCTCTTGCCTTATTGCCTGTCATACAAGGCACACGAAGTCCAGCTATTCCACCGCCTCCAGTACTAAAAACGTGACCAATATCATAATTTGCATTCCCAATTACAGAGTCGCAAGTAGCTTGGTTTTGTGCAAGCATTGTATAGCCATCCATATTAGTATAAGGATCGCTATTGGCATCTAAGAAAATAATATCGGTATTATCAACCAGCACCATCGTTAAAGCAACATCTCTTTCATAAATTCCATTTACACGAGTCATAGTAACAACCATTGCATCAAGTACTGCCGCCTTTTTTTCAGAATCTGGAGCGCTTGAACTAACGCCAGCAGCATTCCAATGATAAGAAGAATATTCTCCAGTAGAAGCCAACGCAAGTCTAAAAGTTCTTAACTTTCCATCATTTGCATTTTCAGTTCCAGTTGTTCCACCTGGCTTATTCGCAACACCTTGATCTTCCACATGACATGCAAATTCACTAGGCAAAGCAGGAATTTCGCTCACATTATAAGAGATATAATAGTTACTATCCTTTGTGTAAGGATCTATATAAATAGTAGAATATTTAGCGGAAGTAATCATCACATTTACCCCATGACCTGTAACGCTAAAGCGCGCTGTAGCTGAAGGATCATCAATTCCTTGAGCAGCGTAAGATCTAATGTTTGGGTGTTGTGCTTGAAACGCAGGTTCCAGAACGGAAGCTTCGTAAACACGGAATTGTTGTAATTCTCCACTATTAGTTGGAAGGTCTATAATAACGTTAGAAGACCCAGTATTTCTTTCGGGAGCATTTGCTAAAATACTCTTTAAGGCGGTAGTATTTAGCGCAAACAGGTTATATTCCTGTGGCATTGCATTTCTCTCTGCTAATTGTCTGTTTTGCGTTTGCTTAGCCGAGGCTTTCGTCCACAACGCATTGCTCTGTGCATTTACCCCAAAGCAAAATAGCGCAAAGGATAAAACCAGCATGTGTTTTAAAGTACTTTTTCTCATTGTATTATTGATTATTTTGAATGTTTAGAAGCGTAAAGATAAGAGACTTTGAGTGAATTAAGGAATTTTTAAGAAACTAACTTTTCCACAAAAGACGAAATATTACAGAAAAATTGTAAAATCGCTTCCAAAAAAGTTATTTAGTAATAATTTTACATCTTAATTTAAAGTTTCTCGCCTTGAACAAAATATTGGACTTATTGGATTTCGGATTAAAAGACTATAAAGAAACTTGGGAATTTCAAGAAAATCTTTTTCAGGAAATCCTCAAAATAAAGAGCCAAAACAAGAAAGAAAACTTAAACCTCAGCACTCCCAATTACTTTCTCTTTGTTGAACATCCACACGTGTATACTCTGGGAAAAAGTGGGCATTTAGAAAATCTACTTATTTCCGAAGAAAAGCTGAAAGCTATTGACGCAACATTTTATAAAATAAACCGAGGCGGCGATATTACTTACCACGGTCCAGGCCAAATAGTTGGTTACCCAATTTTAGATCTAGAAAATTTCTTTACAGACATTCATAAATACCTTCGCCTACTAGAAGAAATGATAATACTCACTTTAGCGGAATACGGTATTAAAGGTGAAAGAAGTAAAGGTGAAACCGGTGTTTGGCTGGATGTAGGCACTCCCTTCGCAAGAAAAATATGTGCTATGGGCGTTCGCGCCAGTAGATGGGTGACTATGCATGGTTTTGCGTTAAATATCAATGCCGATTTAGGTTATTTTGACCATATGATTCCCTGCGGAATAAAAGATAAAGCCGTAACATCCTTAAATGTTGAATTGGGGAAAGCAGTCATCCCCATGGAAGAGATTAAAGAAAAGTTATTAAAACACTTTTTGATACTTTTTGAAGCGGAAGTGAAGTTGGCGGAAGCATCGACAATCTAACTCTTACGAAATTTAAAAACTAAACCCAAAAGTACCGGTAACTCCAAATTTACGAGCGTCTGGTCGGTCTAGGTAATTTCCGCGGAAGTTAAAGTCCAATCTAAAAACACGGAAGATATTCCCCACGCCTACACTCCACTCCCAGTAGATATCTTCTGGCGCTTCATAGACAATATTGGAAGCATTCAAATCTTTGTTTTCCTGAGAAATCGATCCATAAACAGCTCTAAACCCTATCACTTCACGAAGATCAAGTTTTCGCAATAAGGGTATGCGTGAAAAAATACGTCCACCAAAATCGTGCTGTAGGTGCAAGGAAGTATAAGTATCGCTCACAAACTCATAATAATCAAGCTGCGTAAAGCTATTGTAGAGACTAAAATAAGTTTGGTTTCCCGGTATGGGATTCAGTAAACTCAGTGGAACCGCACCAAATGTTTTTCCAACTTCAACGGTAGATAACAGACGACCTACTCCACCAATATTCCAGGGTTGGGTGTAAAAAGCTTGTACTTTTTTATATTCAAAATCCCCTCCCATAACATCTTTTAGACCATAAGCATAGCCTGCATAAAACAAAGGAAAGTCACCTACATTAATATTGGTACGCTCCACGCCATAACCAGAAGTTCTTTTGCCGGGCGTATAGAAAAAACCAACTTGGATTTCGGGCTGCTTTATTTCACTTTTTATTTCGCCAGTAAAAACATCGCCATCCATCACCTTATAATCGATACTAAAAGTTTCCGTAGCCGATTTCAACGTGCGATAGGAACCTGTAATCTTAATAACAAAATTTTTCCAAGGCTCAATATCAAAACCTAGAGTACTAAGGTTAATGCGCGAAAGCCTATCATTAGAGCCTACTGATATCAAGGAAGAAGAAGCCAAACTTCTACCCAGAACATCGTTGCTATTAGTTAAACTGGCACCTGTCTGCTCTACGTCGCGACGATTACCACCAAAAACCGTCAAGCGCGACTTTCTATCCAAAAGCCATTTACCAGAGATTCCGTATTTAAACCGGTCATCTTTAAAGCCATAAGCTCCAAAACCTTCCAGTCGCCAGGGATCGTTTTGACCAAAATAGGTGCGTCCACCCAAACGAATTCGCAGCCCTTCGGCTTCATTGAAACCAAAAATTGAAAAAACAGGCCCAACATCTAAATTGTTTATTTCGTAATAGCCACTGGCCAAAGTTGCACCAAGGTTATAAAGTGCTTTAAACCTAGGCACAGTTTTAAGGGTGTCGAGCATTTTATAAACTCCATGTTCATCTTTGCTCAGTTTTTCCATCCGGTTTTTATCCCAAAAATCATCCGGACGGTTATAAATCTCATAATTGTATGGATCTACTTGTTGGGTATAGAACTTTTTACCTTTCGGAATATCAAAAACATAATTGTCATATAGAGTAGTACGCTTTCCATAGATCCCTTTAGCCTCTTCCTTTTTCCGAAAACTGAAGTCGCTCATAAAATAATCACGGGTGATCAAAAAGACAGAATCGTTCAGCACGTCAAATTCCTGCTCAATATAAACATCGCGCACCCAGTTAAGGTTAGCACTCTTGGAAGCCTGCATGTTTATTTCCTTGATGGCCCAAGTGGTATCGTTCACCCAGAAATCTCCCTTAAATGTAAGTTCGTTTTTCCTACGCGGATAGTAGATAATATTATAGCACCATTTGTTGTCGCGGTAGGCACTGTCGCGAAGCACATAATTATAAACATCAATCCCAGTTCGGGAAAGCGGACTGGTAAAAGATTTATCAAAAAACTTTAAGTAATTATCATAGACATCATATTCGCTATAAAGATCTTTTATAAAAGAGATTAGGGTTTGGTTGTTGTCGAAACCTGAGTTTTTGTTTCCTTGTAAGACTTCTTTCTCCTTATTCAACGAATTATCACCATACACCTTTGAAGCAGCTTCGTTTATAAAAATGGGCAAATAGGTGTTTCCGGTTATGTTTGAAGTATCGGTTTGATCAAAAATAAACTCCATTCCTTTGAAGACTTTATTTTTGATGAGCGCACTATCAATGGTGTTCAGGTCGAACTCTAGCTTTTCGTATTTGTCATATTGGTATTGAGCAAATTTTTTGACACCATTCTCTCTTCGATTCTCCCAAATTTTCCGAAGTATATCAAGGGCGGGATTGTTCTTTTTTGAAGTTTTTCCAGAATAAACAACCACCTCATCCAATGCGTCTGCGCTTTCTTCCATAACCACCTCCATTTTATAGGTGCTACGGACAGTAAGCTCTACCTCTTTTGTGGTAAATCCAAGAAACGAGAAAACAACCGTTTTGTAAGTTTTGTCACTTTCCAGATAAAAGCGACCATTTTCATCAGAAATAGTCCCTTCCTGCGAATCTTTAAAAACAACGTTCGCAAAGGAAACAGGAAAACCGGAACTATCTTTTAGAACCCCACTTACTTTGGTCTGTGAAAAAACCGAAGCACCTAATGCTAGAAAAAATAAAATTAATAGGTGCTTCATATATGGGGCTAAAGAAAATAACAAATCTCAAAAAAATAAATAACAAATAAAATGACAAAAAACAAAACCTGACTATAGAGACATCTCTGAAAACTACAGCATAAACTGTTTAAACTAATTACTATTATTACTAAATAAAAAAGCTATTAAGATTTTTCGATAATCGCCGAAAGAATCTTTTTTAATTCCGTTGCTTCTTGAATCAGATTTTTCGCCTTCTTTTCATTTGGCAGATTATTTGTTTCGGTTATCAGTCGAAGCCAATAGACACTTTCTTTTGCTTCTTTTCGACTTATTTCAACACGAAACTTGAAATCTTTTTTACTCAATGCCTCATTCGTTTCAATATAATTGGCACCAACTGATCCAGAAGACCGCACCAATTGCTTTGAATCTTCTCTATTCGCAATGGTCATATTTAAAGTTTTAACGAATATGCGAATGCCTTTTGCGAATAACAAAGTCCGTTCCTCAAGGTCATATGGTTTACTATTTGACGATTCAGACATCATTACTGGTTTGGAAGTTGAAAGTTGAAAGTTGAAAGTTTAAATTTGAATTTTTATTTGTTTTTTGAAGTTTATAATTTGGAATTTATTTGGTCATGATAGCTATCGAGGTGCTATTTGATTATTAGAGTTTCTATTTATAAAGAACCTTCCTAACTGCTTTGATAACATCTTCGCTATTTGGCAACCATTCCTCCAATAAAACAGGAGAGTATGGCGCAGGAGTATCTGCAGTATTTATCTTAACAATAGGTGCATCTAGATAATCAAAGATATTGTTTTGCACTTGATACGTTATCTCTGTAGAAACGTTTCCAAATGGCCAGGATTCTTCCAAAATCACCAATCTATTTGTTTTCTTTACAGACTCATAAATAGTTTCATAATCCAATGGACGTACGGTTCGCATATCGATAATTTCACACTCAATACCGTCTTCCGCAAGTGTTTTAGCAGCTTTATAAGCTTCCTTGATAATTTTTCCGAAGGAAACAATAGTTACATCAGTTCCTTTTCTCTTAACATCCGCAACTCCAAGAGGGATTAAATATTCTCCTTCTGGCACTTCTCCTTTATCACCATACATCTGCTCACTTTCCATAAAAATCACAGGATCGTCATCGCGAATGGCGCTTTTCAACAAACCTTTTGCATCAGCAGGATTGCTAGGCACTACAACCTTTAGACCTGGACAATTGGCATACCAGCTTTCAAAGGATTGACTATGCGTAGCGGCAAGTTGTCCAGCAGAAGCAGTTGGCCCACGGAAAACGATTGGAATATTAAACTGTCCACCACTCATTTGACGCATTTTGGCAGCATTGTTTACAATTTGATCAATTGCTACCAATGAGAAGTTAAACGTCATATACTCAATAATCGGTCTATTCCCGTTCATTGCAGAACCAACTCCGATTCCCGAAAATCCATTTTCTGAAATCGGGGTATCGATAACTCGTTTGGCACCAAACTCATCGAGCATTCCTTTACTGGCTTTGTAAGCACCGTTGTATTCGGCTACTTCCTCACCCATTAAATATATAGTATCATCGCGACGCATTTCTTCGCTCATCGCTTCCTGTATCGCTTCTCTAAATTGTAGTGTCTTCATCTGTCTAAAATAATATAAATAACTGAATCCCGATAGTTATCGGGATCGGACAACAAAAATAAAACTAATTATTGAGTTGTGACGATTATTTCCATAAATGCTTTAGTTATAAGAATATTTAGGGCTTCTAACAAAAGAGTATATTTCAAATTATAGAAGGAAAATAATCTTCGCTCTTTTTACTTTTACTCCTGACTTTATTATATCTAATCTGTATCTATAAGTTCATTTCTTTCGTATAAATAAAATACCTTCAGAATGTTCAGTGTATTAAAAGCACAATTGAGAAGTTCCGTAGAAAAACGAATTATTGAATAGAATTTGATTTCATCGTTAAAAACCACACCACGAACAATCTGAAAAAATGTTCTAAGATGTGGTTTTATATTTTAACTGAACTTTTAACCTAAATTTACTATGCATGCATAGCAAATAAAACCTAAAATATGCTTAACTTCGCACCTGAGTAGTCCGAAGCTCGAAGAGCGAAGGATTATCTAAAATAATCTCTAGCTAGTAAAGCGAAAGATTAAGCAAGCAAACCTTTCAGTATTTAATTGATATAGTTTGCCAATATTTTATAATTTAAAAAATAGAATAAAATGAAAATATTAGTCTGTATAAGTCACGTACCGGACACTACTTCAAAGATTAATTTTACGGATGGCGACACCAAATTTGATACTAACGGTGTACAATTTGTAATTAATCCAAATGATGAATTTGGTCTAACCCGTGCAATGTGGTTTAAAGAAAAGCAAGGCGCAACCGTACACGTTATAAACGTTGGTGGCCCAGAAACCGAACCTACTCTAAGAAAAGCTTTGGCAATTGGTGCCGATGAAGCAATACGAATAAATACGCCAGCAACTGATGGTTTTTCAGTAGCTAAACAACTTGCAAATGTTGCAAAAGAAGGTGATTATGATTTAATTATCGGCGGACGTGAATCCATCGATTACAACGGTGGAATGGTTCCTGGAATGCTCGCAAAACTTATTGGAGCAAATTTCGTGAATACCTGTATCGGTCTTGAAGTAGAAGGCGATAAAGCTACTGCAATCCGCGAGATTGACGGTGGAAAAGAAACCCTAAAAACCTCTTTACCCTTAGTTGTAGGTGGACAAAAAGGAATTGTAGAGGAAAGTGATCTTCGCATTCCAAATATGCGAGGCATTATGCAAGCACGTAAAAAACCACTTAATGTGAAGGAAGCTGTTGATGCTAATGCTGAAACTAGTACGGTAGCATTTGAAAAACCCGCCCCAAAAGGCGCAATAAAATTGGTTGACAACGTTGACGAATTGGTAGACTTGCTGCACAACGAGGCGAAGGTTATTTAAACTTTCCTAGTTTTTCTTCCCACGGGAGAGATTCCGTAGGCAGAGGGGACAACAAAGTCAAAATAATTTAAGAATCAAAAAAAGAAAAACATGTCAGTTTTAGTATATACAGAATCAGAAGAAGGAAAAATCAAGAAAATAGCTTTGGAGGCTGTTTCGTATGCAAAAGGAATTGCAGATGAAATGGGAACCACTGTGACTGCCGTTAGTATCAATGCCGATGACACTTCGGAATTGGGAAAATACGGCGCTTCAAAAATATTGGAAGTTTCCGACGATAAATTAAAGAAATTTAATGGTGAAGCTTATGCCGATGTAATCGGGCAGGCTGCCAAAAACGAAGATGCAAAAGTCATCATCTTGTCATCAAGCGCTAATAGCAAATTTTTATCGCCAACATTAGCGGTAAACTTGGAAGCAGGCTACGTTCCTAACGTATTTAGTCTTCCAGAAAGCACTTCACCTTTTAGGGTAAAGCATAACGTGTTTACAAACAAGGCTTTTGCAACTACCGAAATACAAACCGATATCAAAATAATAGGTTTAGGTAAAAATTCATACGGGTTAAAAGAAAATGAAACTTCTGCATCAAGCGAGGCATTTTCACCAAATCTGGATGCACACGATTTTGATATGGAAATTGTTTCAGTTGATAAAGCTACAGACACAGTTACTATTGCAGATGCTGAAATAGTAGTTTCTGGTGGGCGTGGTCTTAAAGGACCAGAAAACTGGGGAATGATTGAAGACCTAGCTGCTACTTTAGGTGCAGCAACAGCTTGTTCAAAACCAGTGAGTGATATGGACTGGCGTCCGCATAGCGAACACGTTGGACAAACTGGTAAACCAGTTGCTGCAAACTTGTATATTGCTATCGGTATTTCAGGAGCAATCCAACATTTGGCTGGAATTAACGCTTCTAAAGTGAAAGTGGTTATCAATAACGATCCAGAAGCACCTTTCTTTAAAGCTGCAGACTACGGCATTGTAGGCGATGCTTTTGAAATAGTGCCTCAGCTCACAGAAAAATTAAAAGAATTTAAGGCGCAAAACGCATAATTTTTTATTAATTTGTGCCTCGAGAAAAGGCTGTTTAAATAAGGAAACACCCTGATTTAAACAGCTTTTTTTATTGGTAATAGATTCGTTATTTTTATAATCTATTGTTTAGCCGAAAATAAACCCCAGCTTTAAAAGAAGCCAGAAACACTACTCTTTAGTGGTCGGGGGTAAAGCCGATACAGAAAAATGAGTTTAGTAAAGCTTACCATAAAAGGAATATCATACAGCCAAACGCAAAATGGTGCTTATGCCCTTATTTTAAGTGAAGTTGATGGTGAACGGAAACTTCCTATAGTTATTGGTGCTTTTGAAGCACAATCTATTGCCATTGCTTTAGAAAAGGAAATAACACCTCCTCGCCCACTAACCCACGATCTTTTTAAAAATTTTGCAGACCGGTTTGAAATAGTGGTAAAGCAAGTTATTATTCATAAATTGGTGGATGGAGTTTTCTACTCTAGCCTAATTTGTGAACGCGATAAAATTGAGGAAATAATTGATGCGCGAACTAGTGATGCCATTGCTTTGGCTTTGCGTTTTAATGCGCCTATTTTTACCTATAAAAACATTTTAGATAAAGCGGGAATCTATTTAAAAACGTCTCCTTCAAAAAAATCAATTTCAAAACAAGAAGAGGCAGTAATAGAAAACCTAATCCTAGGAGAAGACAAAGAGTCAGTCAAGCCTTCAAAGGAAGATTACAGCAAATTTAGTCTGAGCGAATTGAACAAAATGCTCGATGAAGCTGTAAAAAATGAAAACTATGAAAAAGCTGCCAGCGTACGTGACGAAATTTCTAAAAGAAAGTAGTCATTGGCAGTAGTCCATTTTGGATTTATAAAAAATTTATGCAGAAATTTATACTTGTAGCCATTGCGCTTTTTTTCTTCGGAAGTGGTTTTGGTCAGAGCATTGAAAAAACTTGGCAATTTTCCGAAGTAACGGATCAAGATGGACTTGCCATTCT
This sequence comes from Aequorivita sp., assembly GCA_052105975.1. Taxonomy (GTDB): domain Bacteria; phylum Bacteroidota; class Bacteroidia; order Flavobacteriales; family Flavobacteriaceae; genus Aequorivita. Next base: position 155,462 of record JBQEAY010000008.1, read on the forward strand.
CAATGTCAATCCAGAAAGTGACTATTTAAAACTAGATAATGGCTCCTTTGAATATCACCTAGCTACAAACGACAGCTTAAAATCTAATGGTGACTACATCTTTCAGAATAATTTATTGGTTCTCTTTTTCAACCAACCAAATGATAGCATTAGAAGGTTTCGTGTTTCTCAAGTTACCGATAGCACGCTTACACTTTCGAAAAACAACATTAATTACCAATTAAAAACTCCAGAAATTGAATCTTCACACGCGCTTCAGCCTGTTGTAGATTCTTCAGAAATAACCCCTAGCCAAGGCTTCTCAATGGAAAGTCTATGGCGTGGTGTTTTAGGGATGATTTCCTTAATTATAATCGCTGTTCTTTTTAGTTCAAACAGAAAAGCCATCAATTGGAAAACCGTTGGTCTTGGCCTCGCTTTTCAGTTGATAATTGCAATTGGTGTACTTAAAGTTGGATTCATAAAGAATGGATTTGAAGCTGTAGGCCAAGTTTTTGTAAATGTATTAGAGTACACAAAAGCAGGTAGCGAATTTCTATTTGGGGGAATGCTGGACATTAACTCTTTCGGCTTTATTTTTGCGTTTCAGGTATTACCTACCATTATCTTTTTCTCCGCTTTAACCTCAGTTCTTTTTTACCTTGGGGTTATCCAAATTGTCGTAAAAGGAATGGGTTGGCTACTTACAAAGGTATTACACATTTCTGGTGCGGAAAGCCTAAGTGTTGCTGGAAATATCTTTCTAGGGCAAACAGAAGCACCGCTACTGATTAAGGCCTATTTGGAGAAAATGAACAAATCTGAAATACTCTTGGTGATGATTGGTGGTATGGCCACAGTTGCAGGAGCAGTACTTGCGGCTTACATTGGCTTTTTGGGTGGAGACGATCCAGCCATGCGTTTAACCTTTGCGAAACACCTTTTGGCAGCTTCAGTAATGGCAGCCCCTGGTGCAATTGTTATTTCAAAAATATTATATCCACAAACCGAACCTATTGATAAGGACGTTCACGTTTCCTCAGAGAAAATTGGCTCAAACTTTTTGGATGCCATTGCAAACGGAACTACTGAAGGTCTAAAACTTGCAGTAAATGTAGGTGCTATGCTTTTGGTTTTTGTTGCCTTTATTGCAATGTTAAATGGAATTCTTGGATGGATTGGAGATGTAACCACCGTTAACAGCTGGGTTGCATCAAATTCAGCTTATAGCAGCCTATCGTTGGAAGCAATTCTCGGAACCATATTCGCACCGCTAATGTGGCTTATTGGAGTTGCAAAAGAAGATATGATGATGATGGGGCAATTGCTGGGAATAAAACTAGCAGCAAGTGAATTTGTTGGCTATATTCAGCTGGCAGATCTTAAAAACGTATCAAACGAACTCCATCTCAATTACGAGAAAAGTATAATTATGGCAACCTATATGCTTTGTGGATTTGCTAATTTTGCTTCCATTGGAATTCAAATTGGAGGAATTGGATCTTTAGCTCCAGGACAACGAAAAACACTTTCAAAATTTGGAATGAAAGCCTTGATTGGTGGTACAATCGCTTCTCTTATTTCTGCTACGATCGCAGGAATGATTATCGGTTAAAAAAATTCCTGTAAAAGCAGGAATCTTTATCTAAATTATAAATAACTTTCAAAATCCAATAAATTGAATACTAACAAGGTACACCCATTTTAGTTATATTCGTTTTTTTAAAACTAAGTTAATAGACATAAATACTGCATTGTCAGTAAAAAAAATACCCGTCTTTGCGGGCATTGATTATGAAACAGTATCACGATCTCCTGAAACATGTGCTTGAGAACGGCACCGAAAAACAAGATAGAACCGGCACAGGGACTAAAAGCGTATTTGGTTATCAAATGCGTTTTGATCTAAGCCAAGGCTTCCCTATGGTTACTACTAAAAAACTTCACTTAAAATCTATCATTTATGAACTTTTATGGTTCTTGAATGGCGATACAAATATTAAATACCTTCAAGAAAACGGTGTTCGTATTTGGAATGAGTGGGCGGATGAAAATGGGGATCTCGGTCCAGTTTACGGTCATCAATGGCGAAACTGGAACAGCGAGGAAATCGATCAAATTTCAGATATAATAAAGACACTCAAAACCAATCCTGATAGCAGAAGAATGTTGGTAAGCGCTTGGAACCCCAGCGTAATGCCTAATACTTCAAAACCATTTTCAGAAAATGTAGCTAATGGAAAAGCAGCACTTCCACCTTGCCACGCATTTTTTCAGTTTTATGTTGCGGACGGTAAATTATCTTGTCAACTCTATCAACGCAGTGCAGATATTTTCTTGGGTGTTCCTTTTAATATTGCTTCTTATGCCTTGCTAACAATGATGGTCGCACAAGTTTGTGGCTACGAGGCTGGAGATTTTATACACACCTTTGGAGATGCTCATATTTACAGTAATCACTTTGAACAGGTTGAGCTTCAACTCTCTCGAGAACCGAGACCTTTACCAAAAATGTTGTTAAATCCAGACATAAAAGATATTTTTGGCTTCACTTTTGATGACTTTACACTTGTGGACTATAATCCATACCCACACATTAAAGGCGCTGTTGCCATATAATTTAAATTTTCCAAATGAAAAACTTACTTATTGTAGTTTGCATATTATTCTCCACAAGCATTTTTGCCCAAAAAGAATGGGGAGATGTAGAGAAAAATGAAGTAACCCTTAAAGAAATTGCTCCTGTTTGGCCAGGTTGTGAAAAAGGTAATGCTACAGAGCGCGACAATTGTTTTAATAAAAAATTAGCTGAACACATTTCAAAGAATTTTAAATATCCTGCGGAATCTTACAAAAATAATGACGAAGGACGAGTAGTTGTAGATTTTATCATCAACGAGAAAGGATCGGTTGAAGTGAAGAGCGTTTCCGGCGGAACAAAAGCTTTACAAGAGGAAGCCAAACGCAATATAATGGCAATACCAAAAATGTCTAAACCAGGTATGATGGCAGGAAAACCACGAGTCATTAAAATGTCAGTTCCCTTTACCTTCAAAACGGGGAAATAAGCGAAGAAATAAGGCGAAAACAACGATTTGTAAGCTGGTTTAACAACTGTTTAACATGGCTTAAATTGTCTTCAACAATTTTAATAATTATATTTAATGAATCACTAAATCCGATAGTTATCGTGATTAGATTCTTAAGCTATGATTATAACAGATACATTAGTTTCACTTTTTACTGAAACGCGTCAACATACCGAAAACATTTGCAAACCACTGGAAATTGAAGACTATGTTGTCCAGCCTATTGTTGATGTTTCGCCCCCAAAATGGCATTTAGGCCATACTTCTTGGTTTTTTGAGGAGTTCATTTTAAAACCTCATAAACCCGGCTATAAAATCTTTCACGAAGACTTTGCCTTTGTATTCAATAGTTATTACGAAAACGTAGGGAAACGTGTTATTAGAAATGATCGTGGAAACTTATCACGACCAGGAGTGGCAAAGGTTTATGATTATCGCCATTACGTTACTGATGAAATGAAGGATTTCCTTTCGGAAGGTATTTCCGATGAAATAAAAGAAATTCTATTAATAGGAATCCATCACGAAAAACAACATCAAGAACTTCTTACCACCGATATAAAATTTATTCTAGGTAATAATCCACTGCTTCCTAAATACAATGATTCCTTTATAGAAAACCCGCGCCAAGATTTTGAGCGAGAATGGATCGAAATGGAAGAAGGTATATATGAAATCGGGCATGGTGATTCCGAAGAATTCTGTTACGACAATGAATTAGACCGTCACAAAGTATTTCTTAACAATTTTAAAATTTCGAATAAACTCGTTACCAACTCCAAATATCTAGAGTTTATAGACGCAGGAGGTTATGAGGATTTCAATTTATGGCATGCTGAAGGTTTGGATTGGGTAAAGCAAAATAACATCGTTTCACCAATGTATTGGCATAATATTGATGGAGAATGGCATCAATATACTTTACAAGGCTTAAAGAAATTGGATCTTGAAGCACCGCTTTCACATATTTCGTATTACGAAGCTTTTGCCTTTGCCCAATGGAGAGGATGTCGCTTACCCACAGAATTTGAATGGGAGGCAGCGCAACAACACTTTGAATGGGGCAGCCGCTGGGAGTGGACCGAAAGTGCCTATCTCCCCTATCCTGGCTACACCAAAGCTCCAGGTGCTATTGGCGAATACAACGGGAAATTTATGGTGAACCAAAAAGTGCTTCGCGGAGGTTCTGTTGCCACATCGCCCAAACACACCAGGTACACCTATCGCAATTTCTTCCAAACAAATTTACGCTGGCAATTCACCGGCTTAAGATTGGCTAAATAATTTCGACCAAAAGTTTATGGATACAAAAACACAACCAAATCAGAACACAGCCTTTAGAAATGAAGTTTTTGACGGCCTTTCTAGTTTTCCGAAACATCTTTCCTCCAAATATTTTTACGACAAAAAGGGCGATAAACTCTTTCAGGATATTATGGCAATGCCCGAGTATTACTTAACTGGGTGTGAATTGGAAATTATTTCTAATAATACAACTACAATCGGTGAGCTTTTTCGAGATAAGGAAAAAGGGCTAGATTTGATTGAATTGGGTGCTGGAGATGGCAAAAAGACAAAAGTTCTTCTGAAATATATGGCAGAAAACAACTTCAACTTCACTTACAAACCTATTGATATTAGTGAAAATGCTGTAGAAATGCTCTCTGGAAACCTTGCTCACGAAATGTCAACGCTAAATGTGGAAGCCGAAGTAGGCGAATATTTTGAAGTCCTAGAAAGACTTAAAGGCTTTAATAAGCGCAAAAAAGTAATTATGGTTTTAGGGAGTAATATTGGCAATCTAAAACACCCTAAAGCAATTGATTTCCTCACTCAACTGCAAGATGCAATGCTCGCTGATGATCTGTTGTTTATGGGTTTTGATCAAAAAAAGAATCCACAGACTATTCTTAACGCATATAACGATGAGGCTGGTATCACAGACGCCTTTAACAAGAATATTTTAACCAGAATAAATCGGGAATTCGATGGAAATTTCGATGTTGAGAAATTTAAGCATTGGGAAGCCTATAACCCAGAAACTGGAACCGCTAAGAGCTTTTTAGTAGCTATTGAACCTATGGAAGTAACTATTGAAAAACTCCAGCTCACCGTTAGTTTTGATCAATGGGAATCCATCCACACCGAAATTTCACAGAAATATGATGATAAAATCGTAAAGTGGCTTGCCAAAGAATCCGGATTGCGAATTGAAGCTTCTTTCACTGATGAAAAAGAGTATTATAAAAATTATGCTTTTACAAAAGCTTGATGTCGGATATCGGATGACGGATGGCAGAAATTTTAAATAAAGCAGATTAACTTCCTCATAAACTTAAAACCTCAATAAGTTTTTCTAGATCGACTTCTGTGTTGTAATAATGGAAACTTACTCTAATACCACCACCACGTGGAGAACAGATAATTTTATTTTCTCTCAGTTTCTGAAATAATGCCTTATCTCCTTTCAGATTAAAAATTGAGCTGTGTTTTTCACGAAGTAAAGTATCATCTTGAAGCAACCCCATTTCCGCAAAACGCTCTTTTGCTTTGTGTGAAAGTGATTTAATCCGTTTATACAATCTCTCGCTTCCTAGGTTCTGTTGAAATAGAATAGCCTGCTGCAAACTGCCATAATTTAGGGTGTCTTGATGCCCCGGTTCAAAATGCTTCATAAAAGCAGTTTCTGTTGCCAAACTTTCAAAACGTGCTGCAGAATTAAATCCGATGGTTTTAGGAAATATTCGATCGCGTGCTGCTTCTTTCACCATAATAAATCCATTTCCATAACCAGCCGTTAACCATTTATACGCGCTAGCTCCCAAAACATCTATACCGCTGTTGGCAAAGCTGAAATTTTCAGTTCCCAAATATTGTGTGCCATCTGCAATTAGCAGCAAATTGGGGTGATATACTTTCAGCTGCTTTAAAAAATCGAAGTCTATTTTTATCCCATTGAGCCATTGTACCAGGCTAAAAATAAATATATCTGGTTTATGTTTCGCGACGGCTTCTTCAATATTTTTCTCTAAGTTCTCATCTATACTAGCATAGCAGACATTAAAATCACGGGTTTCCACGGGCCAATTTACTGATGGATAATCATTTTTTAAAAGAAGAATTTTTTGACCTTGAGGTAATCCTTCCATTACCGTATTCATACCAAACGAAAAATTTGGAATAAGTGCAGTCTCGTCCGTAGTGGCACCAAAAAAGCTAGAAACTGTTTTTCGAATGCTTTCAATTAAACTTGAATGATTGTCCCGAAAAACACTTGCTTGGTTCATAAGATCCAAATCGTGTTGTCTCCGCCAATCAATTACAGGTTTTGGAACTATCCCGTTTGCTGCGGTGTTAAGATAGGTACAGGTTGATAATGCAGGAAAGTGTTTAATAAAATCTTCCATGAGTGAGTGGTTAAGATGATGGAAATTAGGTATTTTTACAAGACTAACTTTTCAATGTTATTCTTTAACGAAAATAACCAACTATGTTTTCAAAAGCTAAAAAAACTGAAAGAATCGATCCTGAACAGCGGGAACAATACGAGTATGCGCGTCGCCGTATCAAGCAGAAGAAAAACTTAATGCGCCACTTCATTCTATATTTAGTGGGCTCGGTATTGCTGATTATAATAAACCCTGTTTTGGGTTATGGAAATGACATTTTATTCAAAAATTGGTTTATTTGGGCCATTTTAATTTGGACTTTTATTTTCCTTGTGCATCTTTTTAATGTTTTTGTTATGAATAAATTCATGAGCAAAGAATGGGAAGATCGGCAAATGGAAAAACTAAAGGCACGCCAAGCAGAACGCATAGCAAAACTTCAGAAAAAGGTTGAGAAAGATTTTGAAATGCCAATTATGCCGGAAGAAAACCCAATAAAAAACGAACCGAACAATCCTTTACCTCCAGAGATACAATGATAACGATGATTGCCGCGGCTGGCGAAAATAACGCACTAGGAAAAGACAATGCTATGATATGGCATCTACCAGATGATTTTAAACGTTTTAAAAAACTTACCTCTGGTCATTACATTATTATGGGAAGGAGAACATTTGATTCGCTCGATAAAGCTCTTCCCCACAGAACTAACGTGGTAATTACCCGAAATAAGAATTATAAAAAAGAAGGTGCCGTTGTAGTTCACAGTATGAAAGAAGCACTCGAGATTTCAAAAGAAGACAGTCAACCTTTTATAATAGGAGGAGGTGAAATCTATAAAATGGGACTTCCCTTTGCAGACAAGATAGAGCTCACTAGAGTGCATGGAACTTTTGAGGAATCGGATACCTTTTTTCCAGAATTTTCGGAAGATAATTGGAAGCTTATTTCTGAAGTTGAACACGGCACAGATAAAAAGCATAAGTATTCCTTTACTTTTGAAACTTGGGTGCGTAAGTAATTGGTAAAAAGACCTTGCAGGTTTTTGAAACCTGTGAGGTCTTTAAACGAAAAAGATGTCTGGAATTCTTCAAAACATAGCATCCCAAAACAATTTCAAGCTAATTGAAGCAAAACCACTTTCGGGTGGTGACATTAATCAGGTCTTTCTTCTGAAATGTAACGAAGGGGTTTTCGTAGTAAAATTAAATGATGCTTCAAAATTCCCAGAAATGTTTGCCGCTGAAGCGAAAGGTCTTCAGTTATTAAGTGATTCTTCAAACTTTAAAATACCAACCATTATTGGAGAAGGTGAAATAGATAAGACTTCTTATTTATTGATGGAATATATTTCTAGTGGGCAGCCCGATGCGCATTTCTGGGAAGTCTTTGCCGAGAATCTAGCAATATTACACAAAACCACACAGAATCAATTTGGCTTAGACCACAACAATTATATTGGAAGTCTACCGCAGAAAAATGAGTATCGGGAATCTGCTTCAGAATTTTACATTACTCAAAGGTTGGAGCCACAGTTTAAAATGGCTTCTGAGAATGGATTTCAGTTTAATAATCTCGATAAGTTTTTTAGTAATATTTCCGAAGAAATTCCAAAAGAAGCTCCTTCTTTGATCCACGGCGATCTTTGGGGTGGCAATTATATGGTTTCTGAAAAAGGTGAACCAGTTTTGATAGATCCAGCCGTTGCCTTTGCCTCGCGAGAAATAGATCTGGCTATGATGAAATTATTTGGAGGTTTTCCAGAGGAAGCTTTTTATACCTATAATTCTACTTTTCCATTGCATTCAGGTTGGAAAGAAAGAACTTCTCTTTGGCAGCTTTACTATTTATTGGTTCATTTAAATTTATTTGGTCAAGGATATCTCAATCAGGTTCAGACTATAGTCGCCAAATACAATTAACATTCCATTCAGCTTATTTTAGTAATAATTTGGCGCTTCATTATCTGAGAAGTCCTTAATTTTAATGAAAACAACTGAATTATGAGCAAAGAAAATTTATCGCAAGTAGAAGCAAAGCAAAAGTTTAGAGAAATGGTGGACAAAATAAAAATCACCATGTTCGCTACCAATCTTACCAAAAAACCCTTAAGTGTAGTACCTATGTACACTAAACGAGTAGACGAGTCTGGAAATCTATGGTTTTTGAGTAGTGTAAATAGTGACCATAATGAGAACATACTTCGCGATGCCAACTGTCAGCTACTCTATAGTAGTGGAAGCTCTGACTTTCTTAGCGCCTATGGTTCTGCGGAAATAATAAATGATAGAGACACTATCAAATCATTATATAACAAAGTGGACAATGCTTATTTTGACGGTGATGATGATCCCCAAATAAGAGCGATAAAATTCTCGCCAGAGGAAGCTGCCTATTGGAGTGCAGATGGCGGTAAATTAGTATCCTTATTTAAAATGGGAGTTGCTGCGGTAACAGGAAAAGATAAAGATTTAGGCACTTCAGGAAAGATGAATTTATAACAATCTGCAATATTCTATAATAAGATTCCCCTTTATTAATGTTAGTAAAGGGGAATTTTTATTCCTATTTTTACCCGCATCTTTAATCCAGAAAGCACTAATGAGTATTTTAAAACCACTAATTACTGGCTTCTGCCTTCTTATAGTTTCATTTGCTTTCTCACAAATACAGGAACAAGAACGCGACTGGGTTGCATTTTCTCAAGCTTTGGATCTTAAAGTGAATAAAAAGCTAGCTTTTGAATTAACAGCTTCGGTAAAAACTGATGTTGAGGAATCATTTAGCAAGGCTGGTCTATGGGCTCGCGTAAACAATAAAAGAGAGGAAATAGGTTTTTTCGACAATATGAGCGATAGACCTATAAAAGACTCAATTTGGAAAACATATTCCATTAAAGGCATACTAGATTCAAAAGCTCAAAGATTGACTTTTGGCGGACTGGTTTATGGAAACGGTGATTTCTACTTTGATGATTTCAAACTCTTTATTGAAAACCCAAAAAGTAGAAAGATGGAGGAAGTAGAAATCGATAATTCGGGTTTTGAAAGTACTGTAAAAAATAACGAAATCCCCAAATGGTGGATTGGTATCAGCAAAGAGAATATTGAAAGCATTAAAGGTTTTACCGTAAATAGTTCTAAAGAAAATTCTGAAGGAAATCATTCCCTGAAAATACAAGGGAGAAACATCAACCGTACAGATCCATATAAAATTGGCCCCATGGACGGTTACACTCCACAAATAGGTACATTAATTAGTATGCTCAACAATCTTAGTGATCGTGTTGAATATACCATTGGTGGGATGACGCAGGCAGAATTGGATTATCAGATGGATGAAAAATCAAACTCTATTGGTGCCTTGGTGATGCATCTAGCAGCTACAGAGTTATATTACCAGGAAGCTACTTTTGGTGAAAGTAACCTTTCAGAAAAGGAAATAGAAGAGTTAAGAATTGCAATGGAGCTAGGTGATGAAGGTAGGCAGCACATTAAAGGCCACGATGCAGCCTATTATCTCGATATTTATAAGAAAGCCAGAAAAAGAACTATGGAGTTGATGAAAGAAAAAGACGATGCTTGGCTTGCAGAAATTCCTGATGAATCTGGAGTAAGCAACCATTTTTCTTGGTTTCACGTGATGGAGCATCAGTCCAGCCATCTTGGGCAAATTCTATTACTTCAAAAGAGAATTCCAGAGAATAATATTTTGGAATTGAAAGATGGTAAAAAAGTTGATTAAAACATAAAATTATAAAAATGAAAGCATATTTATTTCCCGGACAGGGCGCACAATTCACCGGAATGGGTAAAGACCTTTATGAAAATTCTTCTAAAGCGAAACACCTATTCAAACAAGCAAACGAAGTTTTAGGTTTTGACATTACTAAAATAATGTTCGAAGGTACAGCCGATGAATTAAAAGAAACCAAAGTAACGCAACCTGCTATTTTTCTTCACTCGACTATATTAGCAGAAGTAATGGGCAGTAATTTCCAACCAGATATGGTTGCTGGACATTCTTTAGGTGAGATTTCAGCTTTAGTAGCTAATCGCACACTAGCATTTAGTGATGGCTTAAATCTTGTTTACAAGAGAGCCTTGGCAATGCAAAAAGCTTGTGAAGCAACTCCATCGACAATGGCAGCAGTTTTAGGGATGGAAGATCATTTAGTTGAAGAAATTTGCGCAAATACCCCCGGAATCGTAGTTGCTGCAAATTATAATTGTCCTGGACAGCTAGTTATTTCAGGCGATGTGGAAGCCGTAGGAAAAGCTTGTGAAAGCTTAAAAGAAGCTGGTGCCAGACGCGCGCTGATTTTACCAGTTGGCGGTGCTTTTCACAGCCCACTAATGGAACCGGCCCGCGAAGAATTGGCAGCTGCCATTGAGGCAACCCAATTTAGCAAACCTGCTTGTCCTATCTATCAAAACGTTTCGACTTTTGCAGTTACGGAGCCCTCGGAAATTAAGGAAAACCTAATTTTCCAACTCACCGCTCCAGTAAAGTGGACGCAGAGTATTCAGAATATGATAAAAGATGGCGCCACTAAATTTATTGAAGTTGGCCCAGGAAACGTTTTACAAGGCTTAGTGAAAAAGATTGATCGAAATATGGAGACGGCAAAAGCCGAATTATAGATTCATCACTATTTCACAGAGAATAATTAAATAAAAAACCTTCGGATTGAATACTTCCGAAGGTTTTTCTACTTATTCCTATAATTGATTTCTTAGAAGCGATATCCTACCAAAATTCCACCTCTAAAATAGGCTTCGGGAGAATTATCGTCCTTTAAAAGATATCTTCCACCCCCCGCACTAATCTCAAAAATAAAACCATTGTTACTCACCCATTTCTGGCCTATTGAAACTCCTACACCGGCCTGAAACCATTTATCCTTAGTAATGCTCTCGGTGTAATAATCCGTATTCGGATTATAATTGAAATAATAATTTTCATTTTCCCCACCTGCAAATTGCAAGGATCCTTCCACGAATAGACCGCGCGCGCCATATTCCTTTTTATTGAAAAAATACTGTCGGTAGTACGGAGTAAAGGCAAATTTTCCGCCATAATCCATGAGTTCGTTATCTAAATTAAAGCTTATTGCCGCCCCGGCACCAGAGTACTTGCTTATAACGTATTCGTAATCAAATTCTATGGTTTTAAACACTAAGGCTTCAAAGGCATCCAGCCTTAATTCATGTCTCCCTTGAGGCCCGGTCTCGGTAGTTTCCGTTTCCTGTGAAAAACCAACGGCAGAAAACCCGATTAGCAATGCAAACATGAGTTTTTTCATAGTAGATTTAAGTATAAAGTTAAATAATAGTCTTAAATATTTTCTTTTAAAATTTCGACAATATAATAATTAAATCGTTTGGTATTACATTATTTCAATTGGTAAAAAAACATTTTCCAAATGAAGGATTGTTAATGTAAAAGCTAGTCTATATAATAAAAAGCACCAAATGAAAACTAATCCATTCGGTGCTATAATTTTATGTAAATACAATATAAAATTAGCTAACTAATTGGCCTGCTCCTCTTTCATAAAATTCTTTCCTTTCTAAATCTGGCACCAAATCACCGCCAGTAGCCCAAGCAATATGAGTGGCGTTCTCCATATTTAAATGGTGTCTTGCAGCGTAATCGGTTTTTGCAATCATCTGCGGACCTATTAATCCCGCGGTTGCAGAAGGCTCAAGGAAAATTTTCTCACTGTCCATTAGTTGTGCTAATAGGGTGAAAAGGTGATTATCCTCGATGGTATATATTCCACTAATAATATGATTACTAATATTAGTCACAAAGTTAGACGGACGCCCCACAGCCAAACCATCGGCTTCGGTTTTATTATCAATTCCAATATCGTGAACGCTTATGTTGCTCATTTCGCCAGTAACCAAACCAGTTAATACAGCTGGAGAATGTGTGGGTTCTACAAAAAAACAATGAACGTTATCTCCATAAATCTGCTTTAATCCAAAAGCGGTGCCTCCAGGAGAACCTCCTACACCACACGGAGAGTAAACAAACAACGGATGTTCAGCATCAACTTTTATATTTGCTTCTTCCAATTGCTTTGCCAACCGTAGTGCGCCTACTGTGTAACCCAGAAATAGTTCATTGGAATTTTCATCATCCACAAAATATCCCATCGGATCAGCATTGGTTTTTTGTCTTCCTGCAAGGATGGCTTTACTAAAATCGCCTTCAAACTCGATTACTTCCACGCCTTTAGAGCGCAATAAATCTTTTTTCCACTTTTTGGCATCTCCAGATACATAAACTGTTACCTGAAATCCCAATTTGGCACTGATAATTCCAATACTCAAGCCAAGATTTCCAGTAGAGCCTACTCCAATCTTGTACCTACTGAAAAATTCTCTAAATTGATCGCTGTTGAAGATACTGTAATCATCATCCTTTTTCAGAATATTGGCGTTTAGAGCAAGTTCTTCGGCATAGTGTAGAACTTCAAAAAACCCTCCTCTTGCTTTAATAGAACCAGCAATAGGAAGGGAATTGTCGCATTTTAAAAAGAAACGCCCTTGCATCTTAGGACCCTCTTGATTTAAAAGCGTTTCCATATTGTGAATTTCTTTTAGCGAAGATTCAAGAATACCGTTTGTTTCCGATGTTTCTGGAAAAGCTTTTACAAAGAATGGTGCAAATCGCTCCCATAACTTTTCTGCAACAAGCATATCTTCCTTTTTAATAGGAAAAGATGGCATTTCAGACTTTTTTTTCTTGTTAGGGTTAAGCCAAACAACAGGTTTTAAGTCTATAATTTCCTTTAGAATAGGTGACTCTTTTATAAATGAATCTATTTTATTTTTTGAATACATTTCTTATAATTTTAAATGTTTATTCCTTTAGATATCCAACTGGAGATTTGAGTCTGCAAGACATTTCGTTAAACTCAGTGCAGCGCAAATAGACGTAAGACTCAATACATTTAATTAAAAAGATAAACTCTATTTAAAAATGAATTCGTCAAACGTCTTATTTCCGTTCGTTTTATTACAGTTTTTATAAAAAGATAAAACTATGACAGCAGCGTGGCATCCAAAGTAATGTCCAAGCTTAATGCTTTACTTACAGGACAATTCTCTTTAGCCGCATTAGCGCATTCCATAAATTTATCTTCACTAATATTAGGAATTTTTGCTTTTAGCGTCAACTGAGAACTTTTAAGTTCAAGTTTATCAGGGTCCATAGTCACTACTGAAATTGCATCCAGTGAATCGGGAGTATATCCTTCTTTCCCCAAAATAAGGCTAAGCGCCATCGCAAAACATCCTGCATGTGCAGCCGCAAGTAATTCGTCTGGGTTGGTGGCTTTACCTTCGCCAAAACGCGAGTTAAAGCAATATTCGTGATCGTTTAAAACTTTGCTTTGTGTGGTTAATTTTCCTGTTCCTTCTTTAAGAGAGCCGCTCCATACGGCATTCGCTGTGCGTTTCATATAAAATATTTTATTGAATTAATATGTTACTTATTTTTACTTTCCTATATCAATGATAATCTAGGAATTATGCTTTTTCTGCTATTATAGCGAAAGCCGTCATTTGGTCTTCATACTTTGTAAAGAGCTTTCGCATTTTTAGTATTCGTTTTTTAGCTTTTGGATGGGTTAGGATATTAAAAGCTATTTTCGCAGCCCTAAAAATTCCTTCGTCATCTATCATGCGCTTTGGTTTTAAAAGGTGCATTGGAGAATCGTGTATTTCTCTAATTTTAAAACCTTCTTTCTCCAGTAATTCGCACCATTCTTTTTGTGTTAATGGACGTGCATTTACACGAATTACCTGAGCCAATGTTTTTTGAATGGTATGTTTGAATTCAGGATCCAAATCATCTGGCGTTAATCCGAGTTCATGAATACCGTATAAACCTCCTCTTTTTAGGATTCTATAGGCTTCACCAATTATTTCGGATTTACGTTCATCCCCTTGCATGGTGAGCATGGCTTCCCCCAAAACCTTATCAACACTAGAATCGTCTAACCCAGTATGGGCGGCGGTTGTATTGATTATTTTTGCGTTTTTAGTGCCATTCATTTTCGCTCTTAACCGCGCAGTGGCTTCTTCATTCAATTCTACACCTGTATAATACTGTGGTTTTTTCTTTAGTATTATTGACGCGGTATATCCCATTCCTGGGGCAAACTCCACAAATGTATCCTGAGACGAAATGTGCAGTCCATTTACCAATTTACCGGTGAGTTGCTTTCCGCCAGGCCGTAGAACTCTCTTGCCCATTTTGGCGAGAATCCAGTGACCTTGTTCAGTATTTATGGTCTTATTACTCATTATTATTGGTTGACAACACCTTCAACACGTTTGGCAGAATCTCCTTTGTTTAGGCTCAATCTAACTGTACTTGTCTCCAGTGCCACTAAATCGTGTGGCACACCACCCTCAAGGCCAATCAAATCTCCTTTTTTCAAGTTATGAGTCTCTCCATTTACTCCAAAATCAATAGCGCCTTCAAATATTTCAACAACAATTGGAAAAGGTGTTTTATGCTCTTTCATAACTTGCCCTTCCTTAAATGCAATTCTTATTTCTTTTCCCGCATCCGTATCCATTAAAACTTGAAAAGTCGGTCGGTTTTCGTTGTACTGAAGGTCATTTACTAATGATGCTAATTTCATAATTTTATTATATTTATTTTTCTTATTTAGAACGATTCAAAATTACTAAATATTATTTAAACTCTCTGTTCAATTTTCCTTAAACTTTAGTAGTTTGATAAACCTCATAGGCGAGATGAGATATTATCTTCATTTTCGCAATAGTAATTTGACCAATCATTGGAATGAATATGCCAATATAAGGTCTTAATTTTTTTTATAATGAAGCAACCCAAGGACGGTAAAATTGAGCTCACCCCACTTATTGAAGAGCACAATGAGGTTATACTTTTGTGTGAACGAATTAGAGAAGGATTGCGAAATAAAATCGAATCCAAACGAATTAAAAAATACATCGATTGGTTTAAAACAGAATATTTAGACCCTCACTTTGAAATAGAGAAAAAACACATCTTCCCAATTCTAGGAAATAATAATGTACGTGTAAAAAGGGCGTTGGCAAACCATAGACGGCTAAATCGTCTTTTTGCAGAAACCTCTGATCTCAATAAGGCATTGCACAAGATAGAAGAAGAGTTGAGCACGTATATAGGCTTTGAAGAACGCGTTCTATATAATGAAATCCGAGATGTCGCCAGTCCAAAACAGTGGAAAGAGGTTGAAGAGAGTCATCATCATTTGGAATTTTCTGATGATGAATGGCAGGATAGGTTTTGGGAACCTACCTCAAGTTAAGCTTCAAAATTATAACATAAAAAAACGCCGAATGAAAATTTTCATTCGGCGTTAATATTTTGAATTCACAATTCCGAATTCTTAATGTTTTTAAGCGCTTATGCTGCAGTCTACACAATCTTTCACTTTTCCATAATAGGTTTCGCGGTATTTGTGGACCGTTTTAAAAGGAACATTTAAAAATCTCTTTTTAATGTAAATCACGCTCGTAGTGAACATTCCCATTTTTTCTGTAAATCGTTTTTCTGTCTTTGTTTGTCGTTTCACTGAAACTAACTTCATAACTGTTTTAACTTTAAGATTATCGGTAAACTCATATTCACCTGACTTTCAATGGTACAAAGAAACGAAGATTACCGCCAAAATCCTAATTATAACAGTTAAACATGGGTTAAACAACTTTAGTCTATATAAAAACTGCACAGATATTGCCTGATTTTTTTGCAATATCTGTGCAGTTTAAATATGATTTTTGCCCTCTAAATTCCGCGTACTTTCTTCTCCCATTTCCAAGCAGATGCCAAAGCCTCTTCCATTGATTCTTGTGCCTTCCAACCCAAAACATCATTTGCTTTTTTAGTATCTGCATAAACTGAAATCACATCTCCCTGACGACGATCTACAATTTTATAATTCAATTTTTCGCCAGTTGTTTTTTCGAATGAATTTACTACTTCCAAAACAGAGCTTCCTCTACCAGTTCCAAGGTTAAAAACCTCATAATTTGATTCGTTTTTCTTGGAAAGTAATCGTTCCAACGCAATAACATGTGCTTTTGCCAAATCTACCACATGGATATAATCACGAATACAACTACCATCTTCCGTTGGATAATCATCTCCAAAGACCGAAAGTTGTTCACGAACACCAGCAGCTGTCTGCGTTATAAATGGAACAAGGTTCTGTGGAACACCAGCAGGTAGCTCTCCTATAATCGCAGTTTCGTGTGCACCAATTGGATTAAAATATCGAAGGGCAATCGCTTTTAGAGACGAAATCGCGCATGTGTCTTTCAAAATCTCTTCGCTTATCTGTTTCGTATTTCCATAAGGCGATGTTGCTTCTTTAACAGGAGCAGATTCGGTTATTGGCAGCGAATCTGGTTCACCATAAACCGTACACGACGAGCTGAAAATAAAGTTTTCAATTCCATGAGAGTTACATTCCTGTAACAAATAAATTAGTGTGCTCAAGTTGTTTTCATAATAAAGCAACGGATTTTCAACACTTTCTCCCACCGCTTTACTTGCCGCAAAATGAATGATTCCTGCAATGTCTTTATGTTCCTTGAAGAAGTCTGAAACGTCGGCTTTTAAGCGAAGATCCAGTCTTTCAAAAATTGGTGGAGTTTTAGTAATGTCAGTAATTCCTTCTAATACATCTAAGGAAGAATTGGAAAGATTATCAACAATAACAACCTGATATCCTGATTTTTGAAGTTCAACAACGGTGTGGGAACCAATATAGCCCAGACCACCTGTAACGAGTATTTTTTTCATAATATATCCCCTGCGTAGATAGGGGTCTCTTTTTATGTTAGTTCTTATTTTTTAGAAAATATTTAAAAGAATAGCT
Source organism: Aequorivita sp. (assembly GCA_052105975.1). Classification (GTDB taxonomy): domain Bacteria; phylum Bacteroidota; class Bacteroidia; order Flavobacteriales; family Flavobacteriaceae; genus Aequorivita. The sequence goes on from JBQEAY010000008.1 coordinate 172,834, forward strand.
CTTATCATCTCCCAATAAAATCAATTACTGTTTTTGTAATAAAATCGATCTGTTCGTCATCCAATTCAGTATGCATCGGCAAAGAGATAACTTCCTTAACCAATTGATTGGTTACAGCAAAGTCTTCCTCTTTATAACGTTCGTCCTTGTAGGCTTTTTGAAGATGTAGTGGAATTGGATAATAAATACCGCTTGGTATACCGTTTTCATATAAATGGCTCACCAACGCATCGCGATCTCCATTAATTATTTTTAACGTGTATTGGTGAAAAACGTGACAATTGCAATCCTCAAAATTCGTTCCAGAGCATTTGTCACATCCCGTAGGAGTGATTATATTCTCATAGCCCTTAAATGCATTTGTATATTTCTGTGCAGCTTTTTTGCGAGCTGTATTATAAGTATCTAAATGAGGTAGTTTTGTACGAAGTACCGCTGCCTGAATGGAATCCAATCTACTATTCACGCCTACAACATCGTGATGATATCGTTCGTACATTCCGTGGTTTACAATTCCGCGAATAGAATGCGCCAAATCATCGTCATTGGTGAAAATAGCACCTCCATCACCATAACATCCCAAATTTTTTGAAGGGAAGAAAGAAGTTGAAGCAACATGTCCTATAGTTCCAGTTTTCTTTTTGGTACCGTCTTTTGAAATATAATCTGCACCAATTCCCTGCGCATTGTCTTCAATTACAAACAAATTGTGTTCCTTGGCAATTTCCATAATCTCATCCATATTGGCTGCGAGGCCGAAAAGATGTACGGGAACAATGGCTTTTGTTTTAGGAGTAATGGCTCTTTTTATCGCTTCAACATCAATAATGAAGGTTATTGGATCAACATCTACCAAAACTGGAGTTAATTGTAAAAGCGCAATAACCTCTACAGTTGCAGCAAAGGTAAAATCCGCCGTTATAACTTCGTCTCCGGGTTCCAAACCAAGGCCCATCATGGCTATTTGAAGCGCATCTGTACCGTTAGCACAAGGTATTACGTGTTTTACATCTAAATACTCCTCAAGTTCCTTTTGGAATTCATGAACTTCAGGACCATTTATAAAGGTAGTAGTTTCTATAACGTTCATTATAGAACTGTCCACACGCTCTTTTATATTTTCGTATTGACCTTTAAGGTCAACCATTTGGATTTTTTTCATAATCTGATAGAATAAAGTTTGGCAAAATTACGAAAATCATATTTGTTATTTCGTGGCTTCGGCCTTCGATACATTTTGGAAGCAATAATAATTCATCCCAATGAAAAATGAAAACTGCTAAGTTTCCAAAAAAACGCTTATTAAGTTCTTAGGTTATTGAGTGCCCACTTTGAAATTTGGTACTTTTAATTTGGTATTTTTGTATCGCATGCACACCATCTATAACTTATTGATTTATATAACCTCCTTCGGATTAGGGATTGTGGGGCTATTCAGTGAAAAGATGAAACTGTTTGTCGAGGGTAGAAAAGACGTTCTTAAAACCTTGCAGAAAAAGATTTCGCCAACCGACAAGACAATTTGGTTCCACTGTGCTTCTCTTGGTGAATTTGAACAAGGCGTTCCAATAATGGAAGCAGTAAAAAGATTGAAGCCAGACCATAAAATAATAGTAAGCTTCTTTTCCCCTTCGGGATATGAAATTAAGAAGGGTACTGCTTTAGCAGACGTGGTTGTTTATCTGCCGATGGATACTCCTTCAAATGCACAAAAATTTATTTCTGCAACCCATCCGAGCCTTGCTCTTTTTGTAAAATATGAATTTTGGCCAAATTATCTTTTTGAACTTAAAAAGAACAATATTCCCACGCTATTGGTTTCTGGTGTTTTTAGAGAAGATCAAATATTTTTTAAAAGCTATGGTAAATTTATGCGAAGAGCACTTGCCAGTTTTGACCACTTTTTTGTACAAGAGGAAAATTCCGAAGAATTATTAAAAAGTATCGGCTTCGAGAATATAACAGTGAGCGGCGACACGCGGTTTGATAGAGTCTCTCATCAAATTGAAATGGACAACAAACTAAAATTTGCTGAAGAATTTAAAGGAAATTCTTTGTGCATCGTCTGCGGGAGCACTTGGCCAGAAGATGAAGCTGTACTTTTGAATTACATAAATAAAGCTCCCTTTAATGTGAAGTTCATCATTGCACCTCATAAAATTGAACCAACTAAAATTGAAGAGTTTACAAGTAAAATCGTTAAAAAAACAATCTTACATTCAAATAAAGATGAAGTTAACATCGCTGCGTATAGTGTGTTGATTATAGACTGTATCGGACTTTTGAGCAAATTGTACAGTTATGCTGACATTGCCTATGTTGGTGGCGCAATGGGGAAAACCGGACTTCATAATATCTTAGAACCCGCTACTTTTGGCCTACCTATAGTAATAGGGAAAAATTATGAAGAGTTTCCTGAAGCCACCCGCTTGCGATCACTTGCTGGTTTATTTTCGGTAACAAACTCCTCCGAATGCACTGAAATACTGCAGAAACTAGTTAAAGACGACAGTTTCCGAAGTAAGACTGGTATGATATCGGGGCACTTCGTAAACAGCAACACAGGAGCTACAGAAAAAATTACAACATATATTTCTACCCATCACAATCAGTAGAAACGCGTAATTTCTACTCATTACTTGCTTTTCCAGCGTTTCTTAGTATTTCTTTCACACTTTTTAGGATATAATTATAAATTCTCTATTATTATAAACTTAGATTTGCTCAAATCATTATTACAAACAATCTGAATTATGAAAAAGCTTTTATTACTTATTTCAATTGTTTCTATCGCTACTCTAGGTTCATGTCGTGAGAAAAAAACGGAAACCAAAGAAGTTATACGAGAAGTTAAAGTAGAAAAAGAAGCACCTGAAAAGAAAGAAGGAGTTCTTGAAAGAACAGCTAAAAAGGTTGACAAGAAAGTCAACGACAAAATCGATGAAAAAATTGACGAAATCGACGATTAATAAATATATTACGTAACCAATAAACACTAACTTAAACTATAAACACAATGAGAAAATTAACAATGATGGCCCTGTTTGCAGGATTTTTGACAGTATCACTTTCGTCTTGTAGAGATCAAAAAACGACTGAAGAAAATCTAGTAGAAGAAATGCAGGACAAAGGTGCCGAAGTAAAAGTAAAAGACGGCGGCGATAAAATCAAAATGGAAACCGAAGACGAAAAGGTTAAGATAAAAACCGACGACGACGGGAATACTAAAATAAAGAAAAAAGATAAAAACTAGTTTTAGTTTTTAAGTAGTAGAAGAAGGATGCCCTAAATGGCATCCTTTTTTATTTTAAACCACTTATTTGTCCTTTCAAGTCGTCCATTGATTGTTGCAATTGTCGCAATAGATTGCTTTCGGCAGGTTCATCCACGCCAAAACTCAATTTACTATTTACCATCCACAATTCCTGAATATCCCGGACTTTTACATCAATTGGTAAATATTCGGTATTGAGAGAGATAAGTCTTATAGCTTGGGGGTTGTTAGGTACTTTCTGAAGTTTTTTAACTAAAACGGAATCCCTTAAAACCACTATATAAATTTTGCTATCTGTCGCTTCTATAATACTGGGAACCGCCCGGCCCAAAACCCATTCATTCGGTTTAATGTTCGGCAGCATACTATCACCTTCAACTTGAAAACCACGGTAAGAAGCGTTTCTATATTCTGGCAATGGAATATTAAAAGCAGGCAAGGTTTGATACCAGCCAGTATCGTGTATATTGTTAGGATATCCCGCAGCAGCCTTCTGATTAACTAACAGAATACTGTCATTGCCAGTTGTATCGAGCGTTATAACCTTTGGGCTAACATCACCACTAGAAGAATTTATATGCTTTTCAAAGCTTTTTCCGTAAAGCCATAGCGGATTAATATTAAATTGCGACATCAGCTCCATGACAATCTTTCCTGTGATCTTGGTCTTCCCACGCTCGATATCTGCAGTAGTCGCTCCAATATCTAATAGTTCAGCAAATGACTGTTGGGTGTGTCTCTGTTCTTCACGAATCTTTTTAAATCGCTGTGCTTCAATGGTTAGTTTTGATTCCATACACAAATATAACCCATTTTGGAAAAAATCCAAACTATTCTTGATCTTTGCCTTAAAATATTGGAATATTTCCCTAATTCTTAGAGTATTCCATATTTATAATGGATTTATGATCAATTAAATATGAGAGATTAAGTGTAGTTGCTAAGTATGTAAAAAAAGACCATTTCCCAACTTAAACGAGAGTAATAGAAACATAGAAGGAAAGCCTAATTGACAGGAACAAGATGGTCATTTGCCATAGTTTATCAAAAACAGAAGATTATCTGAACGTTTAAAAGTCTTTATGAAAAATCCTTCACAAGGTTAGTTACATTAAAACAGAAACATAGCTCAGCAGAATAAGCTTAAGGATAAGTAAAATGCAATCTAGCAAGATACTCTAAATATCTAACTGAAAAAAACTGTTAAACAAATTTTTTAATTACTTTTGCAAACTATTAATCACTAATCTATTACTATAATGAAAAAAATCTTTTTATCACTTGCCGCACTTGCATTAGTTGCTTCTGTTTACTCTTGTAGAGAGACTACTAGCGAAAACGCTGAAGAAACTGCTGAATCTATGCAAGCTGACACTGAAAACGCACTTGACAACGCTGGTGACGCTATCGACGATGCAGCTGACGCAACTGGAGATGCAATCGACGACGCTGTTGATGCAACTGGAGACGCAATGGACGATGCAGGTGATGCTATCGAAGACGCTGCAGATGACACTAAAGACGCTGTGAAAGACGCGACTGATGGTGAATAAGCAACTTATTTACTAAAAAAACAAAAAGCCCTTTCAAATTTGAAAGGGCTTTTTTTGTACCATATATGTCTCGTCCTGAAAATGACCACTATTCTTGACGCTCGCTCGGTCAATTTGATGTTAATAATAGTCAATGCCGTTATTTAGAACAGCCACAATCGGGTTTACATTGATTCTGTCTAGTTGGAACCCTAGTCCACTTCTTTGATGAATCAAACTTACTTTCGTGCTTAGCAGCTTTTTCAGAAGCATCTAGTTTCTTCCGATTTTGCTTTTTTTGACGGGAAATAAAAAACTTTGAGGTTAATTTATACTTATACCGAATATGATACATAAATACACTGAACGGATCTGTTGGTTTCCACGGATCCTCTGCAATAGCTATCATTAAAAAAGTTACATCCGGATTTTCTTCTTCAGTATCAGGTTTAAAACGATTTAGATTTTCAATATATTTCCTATAATAATCAGAAAATAACGTAAAACGGAAGTCCAAGTTATCGATATTCTTATAAAACTCATCAATATCAGCAACGGTTACACTATGCTCTTGTAATCTGGAAAGTTTTTCTCTAAACTCAGAAATTGTTTTATGAAATCCCATTTAACTATACCTATAATTATTAATTCAAGAGAATGAATTTTGAGTCCTACCTTATTTCCTTAAACCAAAATATTACTGAACTGCAAATTTAAACAATCGTGCGAGATAGGCGTTAGGATACGATTTGATTATTTTGTTTTTAATCAACGAAGAAACCATCTCTGGATACTTTTTCAAATTTTCAATATATCTCCGACTCTTCATTGACTTGATGTGTTTTTCGATTTTACGTGCCTGCTCATAATCCAACGCCTCAATACGAAAGTAAAGTATCCAATCAGATGCTTTTTTTGTGTAAGCATCACCGTATGTTTTGTTTAAATGCTGTTCATAACGCTCAGAAAAATCTAAGCAGCTACCAGTATAATAACCATCAATCGATTTAGAATGTAATATGTAAACCGTTGCCATAATATAAAAATAAAAAAATCCCCAATGTCTTTCAACAAAGGGGATTTCGTACTGATGGCGGGTCCCGATAGCTATCGGGATGAACCCGCAAAATACTTTTCAATCAACGAAGAAACCATCTCTGGATACTTTTTTAAGTTTTCAATATATTTACGACTCTTCATTGATTTGATGTGTTTTTCGATTTTACGTGCCTGCTCATAATCCAACGCCTCAATACGAAAGTAAAGTATCCAATCAGATGCTTTTTTTGTGTAAGCATCACCGTATGTTTTGTTTAAATGCTGTTCATAACGCTCAGAAAAATCTAAGCAGCTACCAGTATAATAACCATCAATCGATTTAGAATGTAATATGTAAACCGTTGCCATAATATAAAAATAAAAAAATCCCCAATGTCTTTCAACAAAGGGGATTTCGTACTGATGGCGGGTCCCGATAGCTATCGGGATGAACCCGCAAAATACTTTTCAATCAACGAAGAAACCATCTCTGGATACTTTTTTAAGTTTTCAATATATTTACGACTCTTCATTGATTTGATGTGTTTTTCGATTTTACGTGCCTGCTCATAATCCAACGCCTCAATACGAAAGTAAAGTATCCAATCAGATGCTTTTTTTGTGTAAGCATCACCGTATGTTTTGTTTAAATGCTGTTCATAACGCTCAGAAAAATCTAAGCAGCTACCAGTATAATAACCATCAATCGATTTAGAATGTAATATGTAAACCGTTGCCATAATATAAAAATAAAAAAATCCCCAATGTCTTTCAACAAAGGGGATTTCGTACTGATGGCGGGACTTGAACCCGCACGCCCGAGATGGGCACAGGATTTTAAGTCCGGCGTGTCTACCGATTCCACCACATCAGCAAGTAAGTGTTTCCAACTCCAAATTGGAGTAAACACCTCGGTATATTAAGAATGTGAATTCACATCCTAGACTTAACAAAAAATGCCGAATTGCAATCGGCATCTTAGTTGTGCGAAAAAACGGCCCCGATGCTTCGGGGAAACCGCAACCTCAAAAGGTGTCCGCTTTCTGAGCGAAAAACGGGATTCGAACCCGCGACCTCCACCTTGGCAAGGTGGCGCTCTACCAGCTGAGCTATTTTCGCGTTATATTTTAATGAACGTCGCTCACACTGTAAGCGGCAGCAAATTTAAAAATTTTACCGCAATCCCAAAGTGTTTTCTTAGAAATTATTTCAGAATTTTATTTTTTCAATTTCACGGAAGCATTTCGTTGAAGCATGCGCCGTATTTCATTCAACTTCATCAAAGCCTCAACCGGCGTAAGTGTATCAATATCAATATCTAATATCTCTTCACGCAGTTCTTCTAATAGCGGATCGTCAAGTTTAAAGAAACTCAATTGCATCTCTTCTTTTGAGACAGCCTTCATCTCCTCAGTCAATTCCTCCGAAGCATGACTCTTTTCTAGTCTTACTAGAATTTTATTTGCCCGTTGAAGTACCGCTTGTGGCATTCCTGCCATTTTTGCAACATGGATTCCAAAACTGTGATGACTCCCACCAGGAACTAATTTCCTAAGAAAAAGCACGTTGTCTTTAAGTTCCTTCACCGAAACATTATAGTTTTTAATTCTTGGGAAGGTTTCAGTCATTTCATTCAACTCGTGATAATGCGTAGCGAAAAGTGTTTTTGCGTGCGTAGGATGCTCGTGAAGGTATTCGCTAATTGCCCACGCGATCGAAATTCCGTCGTATGTACTCGTTCCACGACCAATTTCATCTAAAAGAATCAAACTACGCTCTGATAGGTTGTTCAGAATACTAGCCGTCTCGTTCATTTCTACCATAAAAGTAGATTCTCCCATCGAAATATTATCACTCGCTCCTACTCTAGTGAAAATCTTATCTACGCAACCCATCCGAACTGCAGAAGCAGGCACAAAACTTCCCATTTGTGCCAATAAAACAATCAAAGCTGTTTGCCGAAGAATGGCAGATTTACCACTCATATTCGGCCCTGTAATCATGATGATTTGTTGATTATCACGATCGAGAAAAACATCGTTCGCAATAAAAGGTGCGTCTGGCGGAAGTTGTTTTTCAATTACTGGATGACGCCCATCTTTTATGTCAAGTTCAAAAGTATCATCGAGCAGCGGACGCGTATAATTAGCCTCTTTAGCTTGGGTTGCGAAAGAACACAAACAGTCCAATTGCGCAATCAAAGCGGCATTTTGCTGAACGGAGCCAATGTACTGAATCATCCACTCAACCAGTTTTCCAAACATTTCCTGCTCTAAGGCAAGGATTTTCTCTTCGGCACCAAGTATTTTAGCTTCGTATTCCTTAAGTTCCTCGGTAATATAACGCTCTGCATTTACAAGGGTTTGTTTACGAATCCATTCCTCAGGAACCTTGTCCTTATGAGTGTTTCGGACTTCAATATAATATCCAAAAACGTTATTTGAAGCGATTTTAAGAGACGAAATACCTGTGATTTTGGTTTCGCGTTCCAGCATATCATCCAGATATTCCTTACCATTGGCTGAAATATTGCGAAGCTCATCCAATCTTTCAGAAAAACCTTCGGCTATGGTATTTCCTTTTAGCACATTGACAGGAGCTTCTTCAAAAAGAGTTTCTTTTATTTTGTTCCGAAGCAATTCGCAATCGTGCAATTGTTCACCAATAATTTTAAGTGATTCGTTTTTGGAGTTTAAAGCCAAAGCTTTAATGGGAACTACGGCTTCCAAAGAATTTTTAAGTTGAATAACCTCACGTGGATTCACTTTTCCAGTAGCCACTTTGGAAATGAGACGTTCCAAGTCGCCTATTCTTTTTGTGTATTGTTGAATTTTGTCTAGAACTGTTGGGTTATCAAGTAGAAAACTAACAACCTCATGGCGTCGTGTAATTTTTTCAGCATTTTTTAATGGAAGTGCCATCCAACGTTTCAAAAGCCTTCCCCCCATTGGCGAAATGGTTTTATCAATAACGTCTAAAAGCGTTACCGCATTTTGCTGATTGGAGTGATAAAGCTCCAAATTTCTGATAGTAAAACGATCCATCCACACATATTCATCCTCAGCAATTCGAGATAAACGAGAAATATGTTGCAGCTTGGTATGTCTTGTTTCACTTAAATAATGAAGTGCGGCACCAGCGGCAATAACTCCATCTTCCAAATGATCTACACCAAAGCCTTTCAGATTTTTTGTGTCGAAATGTTTTGTAAGCGTTTCAAAGGCGTAATCACTTTGAAATATCCAGTCTTCCAAATGAAATACGTGGTATTCATTACCGAAAGTTTCAGTAAAAAGCTTTCTTTTCTGTTTTGAGAAAAGCACTTCCGAAGGACTAAAATTCTGAAGTAACTTATCGATATATTCCGCAGAACCTTCAGAAACTAAATACTCTCCGGTTGAAACATCCAAAAAGGAAACTCCAATATTTTTCACAGCACCAGAGCCTTTTGAAGTACCAAAGTGAACAGCAGCCAGAAAGTTATTCGACTTTGATTTTAGAATATCATCATTAAAGGCCACTCCGGGAGTGACCAATTCTGTGACACCACGTTTTACAATGGTTTTGGTCATTTTAGGATCTTCCAATTGGTCGCAGATTGCAACCCGGCATCCAGCCATAACCAGTTTTGGCAAATAGGTATTTAAAGAGTGATGTGGAAAACCAGCCAATTCCATCTTTTCTCCTCCATTATTCCGTGCGGTAAGAGTGATGTTTAAAATTCCTGCAGCTCGGATTGCATCTTCTCCAAAAGTTTCATAAAAATCACCCACTCGAAACAGTAATAAAGCATCGGGGTACTTGACCTTAATGGTATTGTACTGCTTCATTAACGGGGTTACCTTCTTCGCCATAACTCAAAATATTCTTTAACCGCTAAATGTAACGAAAATGTGCTTTTTTTAAAAATGAAGTGAGGAGTTTTATCAATAAATGTCCATCTGTCTTCCGCATCTTACCTAAAAGAGAAGAAATTCGGCACAACTCCAAAAACTTTCCATCTCTGCGTCCTTTAGATTAGCAAAGTAATAAATAGCTATTAAATTAAATGATGTTGATGATG
>JBQEAY010000009.1:0-41543 GCA_052105975.1 Aequorivita sp.
GGAAATCCTTCTTGGAAATCCCGCTTTTAAAAATGTTTATCGGACACTAGTGAAACCTTATATATTTCACGTATATTAGTCTTGATACAAAATCAACTATTATGATGAAAATACTAACCTATTTTATTGCTATACTTTTTCTTTTTGGCTGTAAGAACGAGGAGAAAACATCCTCTGAGGAAATGAAACCTTCTATAAATTCCATAAAAACTGGAGATAACTTTGGAATTGTAATTCATGGAGGAGCGGGAACAATTTTAAAAGAAAACATGAGCGATTCCCTTGAAGCTGCTTATAAAACAAAATTGAAGGAAGCTATTTCCGTAGGTTATGAAATTCTAAATAATGGTGGTACTTCCTTAGATGCAGTTACACATACCATTAATGTGATGGAAGATTCTCCACTCTTTAATTCAGGGAAAGGAGCGGTTTTTACCCACGATGGATCGAACGAACTAGATGCGTCAATAATGGATGGAGCAACATTGAATGCAGGTGCAGTAGCCGGAGTGAAACATATTAAAAACCCGATTAATCTGGCCAAAGATGTTATGCAAAAGAGTGACCATGTATTGCTTTATGGATCCGGAGCGGAAGAATTTGCCCAGACTTTAGGTTATAAAATGATGGATACTTCCTATTTCTACACCCAAAATAGATATGAGTCCTTACAAAGGGTTTTGGAAAAAGAAAAAATTAAAAATGAAAAGACGATTTCCTTTGAAGATCCATTTATTAAAGACTCGAAATTCGGAACTGTTGGTTGTGCCGCTTTGGATAAACACGGTAATCTTGCTGCTGGAACATCAACTGGTGGAATGACGAACAAACGTTGGAATCGTATTGGTGATTCTCCGATTATTGGAGCAGGAACTTATGCCAATAATGCTACTTGTGCGGTTTCGTCAACTGGCTGGGGAGAATACTTTATTCGCGCAGTAGTTGCTTATGATATTTCGGCTTTGATGGAGTATAAAGGAATGAGCGTACAAGATGCGGCAAGAGAAGTAATTCAGAAAAAGGTTCCGGCGCTAGGTGGAGATGGTGGAATTGTTGCAATCGATAAAAATGGAAATGTAGCAATGGAGTTCAATACGGCTGGAATGTATCGAGCAACAATGAATTCCAAAGGGGAATTAGAGATTAGCATCTATAATCAGAACGAATAAACGTAAATTGCAGCCTTTTCTAATTTACTTTACTTTTAAGTTTTCCAAAATATCCAATATGAAAATCCTTCAGCGTCTTTTAATTCTTGCCTTGGTGATCTTTATCGCTTCCTGTAAAGACAAAGACAAACATTCTGAAACAGATAACCTCTTTAAATTCAAGGATTATATTTCTTATAACACCTACGGAAATAAATCCGTTACCACAGATATTCGGGTTGAACTGTCAAAACCTTTGGAACAGTTTGATATGACTCAGGAATTATCACCCGATGAATATTTAAACATTTCTCCGAAAACGAAAGGTAAACTAGTGGTTGAGAATGGAAAAACATTAATTTTTCAGCCTACGGAACACCTAAAGCCAGACACAGAATACTCGGTTACGGTAAAATTGAACAAGTTATACGAGGATATTTCGAAGGAATTCAAAACCTATACTTTTAGTTTTCATACAATCACGCCAAATTTTAAGGTTGATATTGGCAAACTTCAATCTTATAGCAAAGAATGGCAGTATGTTGAGGCATCCGTTGAAGCTTCCGATGTTATTTCTTTGCAAAAAGCGAAGGAATTGGTCTCGGCTTCTCAAAATGATAAAAACTTAAAGTTGAAATGGCCTTCGGAAGGCCCCGATGCTCGATATTTCAATTTTACTATTGATAGCATAAGCCGAAAAAACGAGGATTCTGAAATTCGTATTAAATGGGATGGAAAGTCTATAGGGTCAGAGAATAAGGGGGAAAATACTTTTAAGATTCCTGGGCAGAGTAATTTCTCTATTGTTGATATCAGCAGCACCTTGGCTCCTGCGGCATTATTAAGTATTAACTTTTCGGATCCTTTAAAAGAGAACCAGGATTTTTCCGGCCTAGTTACAATTGAAAAAGCGCAGAATCTGCGATATGAAGTGGATGGAAACGTTTTAAACGTGTATCCACCAAACAGAATTGTGGGTGACGTAAAAGTCACCGTTTTTACAGGCATAAAAAATACGGAAGGCATTGGATTAAAAAATGAATTTTCTGAATTGGTTTCTTTTGAACAATTAAAGCCAGCTGTCCGGATGATTTCGAAAGGGGTAATTCTTCCTAATTCCGAGTCAACGCCAGTTTATTTTGAAGCGGTAAACCTTTCAAAAGTTGATGTGCGTGTGATTAAAATTTATGAGGATAACGTACTCCAATTTCTTCAGAATTATAATTTAAACGACCAGAACACCTATGATATTCGTCGTGTGGGAAGACGGATTGCTAAAAAAACTATTGAGCTAAAAGACGAGGATTTAGGTAATAACGATAGTTGGAAAGCCTACGCTGTCAACCTTTCAGAATATTTTAATGCAGATCCAGGAGCTATATATCAATTGGAATTTAGTTTCAAAAGGGAATATATTACATATGATTGCGCCGAAACTACTTCGACAGAAGATAATAGTGAGGAGAACGATGATGATTATTACGAAGAAGACGCTTATTATGCCGAAGATTCTTCCGAAGAAGAAATCCGTGAACAGCGCTATTGGGATAATGAAATTTACCGTTGGAGAAATTATAATTATAATTGGGACCAGCGCGACAATCCATGTCATGCAGCTTATTACAACGAAGATCGCATAGTTACCGCAAACATTTTGGGGTCGGATTTAGGGCTAATCGTAAAAAAAGGGAATAATCGCTCTTATCATTTTTTCGCTACCAATCTTATTTCCGCAAAACCTGAAGGTGGAGTAAAAATCAAACTTTTCAATTATCAGCAGCAATTGATTGAAACCGTCACGACAGAAGGCGATGGGTCGATTTTATATGATAGCACTAAGAATGCAGCATTTGCCGTTGCTCAAAAGGGAAATAATTTTGCTTATGTCAAACTGGAAGATGGAAACGCGCTTTCAATGAGCAACTTTGATATTTCTGGAAAAAAGCTTCAAAAAGGTTTGAAGGGATACACTTATACTGAACGAGGCGTTTATCGTCCAGGCGATAGTATTCATTTGACCTTTGTGCTAAACGACATTGCAAATCCGCTTCCAAAAAATCATCCGGTTACACTTTCCGTCACAGATGCCCGTGGAAAACTGGTTCAACGAACGGTTTTAAATAATGGTGCGAATTTCTCCCCGTCATTGCGAGGCACGAAGCAATCTAGGGGAGATGCCGCAGGCAGAGGGGGGTTCTATTATTTTCCGATTGCAACCGATGCTTCCGCACCCACCGGAAATTGGAACGCCACAATCACAGTTGGAGGTGCGCAGTTTAGCCATACCTTAAAAGTGGCTACAATAAAACCAAATCGTTTAAAAATTAAACTTGATTTTGATGACGAAATTCTCGATGCTACCAAACCAGTAAAAGGAACGGCAAGCGCTATGTGGCTTCACGGTTCACCTGCTAGGAGTTTGAAAATTGATATGACGGCGACGCTTCGAGCTAGTAATTCCGCTTTCCCAAAATTCCCGAAATATAATTTTATTGATCCGGTTCGAGCTTTTTCGGAAGTTGAAATTCCAGTTTTAGATACTAAACTTTCCGAGGAAGGAAGCACTTCTTTTAGTAAAAACTTGGAAGTAGGAAAGAATGCCCCTGGAATGTTGAAAGCTACTTTTTTGACGAAAGTTTATGAAGGTGGTGGTGATTTTTCAATGGATATTTTTTCGAAAGAATTAGCGCCGTTTTCACATTTTGTGGGGTTGAAATCGCCCGAAGCTGGGCGTTACGGCTCTTATTTTACAGATGAAAACACAACTTTTGATGTTATTTCTGTAGATGCACAAGGAAATCCCGCTTCTAATCGAGATCTTGACGTAAAAGTTTTTCAGATTCAATGGCGTTGGTGGTGGAATCGCGGAAGTGATAATTTATCCTCTTATGAAAACTCCACGGTACACCGTCCAGTAAAGGAATTCAACATAAAAACCGATGCCAGCGGCAAGGGAAAATTCACTGTTAATATTCCAGAAGAGGAAGGAGGAAGATATTTAATTAGAGTGATCGATAAACAATCTGGTCACGCTACAGGGCGAACCACTTATTTCTATAGAAACTGGTCACAACGCCCAAGTGATGGAGATTCAGAAAGTGCAAAAATGCTAATCTTTTCAGCAGATAAAGAAAAATATAATGTTGGCGAAGAAGCTTTTATAACTTTTCCTTCGGGAAGTGATGGTCACGCTTTGGTGAGCGTTGAAAATGGTACTGAAGTCTTGGAAACACATTGGATTGAAACCAAGAAAAGTGAAACTAAGGTCGCAATCAAAATAACCAAGGAAATGGCACCGAATATTTATGTGAATATTTCCCTGCTTCAGCCACATAATCAATCAAAAAATGATTTGCCGATGCGCCTTTATGGGGTTATTCCAATTTCGGTGGAAAATCCTTCAACAGTGCTTCATCCTAAAATCACGATGCCAGATGTATTGAAACCCGAGAAGAGCTTCAATGTAAAAGTTTCCGAAGAAAATAATAAACCTATGACTTACACTTTGGCAGTTGTAGATGAAGGTTTGCTGGATTTAACACGTTTTATGACACCTGGAATTTACGAAGCATTTTACAGTCGCGAAGCACTTGGAGTGAAGACTTTTGATATGTTTGATTATGTGATTGGCGCGTATTCAGGCAGTGTTGATAATATTTATGCAATTGGCGGTGGCGATGCCGCTTTGGGCGCGAAGAATAGAAAAGCGGACCGTTTTAAACCCGTTGTTGAATATCTGGGACCATTCGAACTTGCGGCTGGAAAAACAGCGACTCATAATATTATGATGCCCAATTATGTTGGTTCGGTGCGGACAATGGTAATTGCTGGTGATAACTCGAAAAGTGCCTATGGAAATGCTGAAAAAACTACACCTGTGCGTACACCTTTAATGGTACTTGCTTCGCTTCCGCGGAAATTATCTCCAGGAGAAACTGTTACACTCCCCGTCACCGTATTTGCGATGGAAAACAAAGTTAAAAAAGCTACAATTACTGTAAAAACAGGCGATGCCTTAAAACCGATTAATGGTTCTTCAAAAACTGTTTCATTTAATGAACCGGGAGAACAGATTGTAAACTTTGAATTCGACGTTTCGTCTACGCTCAACGTGACAGATGCCGTTCAGAATATTGAAGTTTTGGCGTCTGGAAATGGAGAAAAAGCGAGCTATAAAGTGGAAATTGATGTGGAAAACCCGAATCCGATTTCACGAAAGTCAACGAATTATACCCTTGAAGGAAATACTTCGGAAACTATAGATTTTGAAACATTTGGTGTACCGGGAAGTAATACTGCTATGCTTGAATTTTCAACTTTACCACCGATGGATTTTGGAAAGCGGATGGAGTTCCTGATTCATTATCCTTACGGATGTTTGGAACAAACTACATCAACAGCTTTTCCACAGTTGTATTTGGCGGATATTTATGATATTCCGTTTGATAAAAAGCAGAGTATTGAGAAAAATGTAAAAGCAACTATAGAACGCTTAGGTAGGTTCCAACTTTCAAACGGCGGACTTTCCTACTGGCCCGGAGAACGCGAAGCGGATGAATGGAGCACGACCTACGCAGGTCATTTTGCGCTTGAAGCCAAGCAAAAGGGATATGCATTGCCGATTAGTTTTATGAGCAATTGGTTGATGTATCAGCAAAATACTGCGCGACAATGGCGAAATAGTTATGCTCGTTATAATTCCAGTTTAACACAAGCCTACAGACTTTATACTTTGGCATTGGCTGGGAAACCTGAGCTTGCTGCAATGAACCGACTTCGTGAAAGCAAAGAGTTGAGCAATGATGCCAAATGGCGATTGGCGGCGGCTTATGCTTTGGCAGGAAAGAAAAATGTTGCTGAACAAATCGCTCAAACAGCGAATATCGATTTCGTTCCTAAGAAGTATGATTATTACACCTATGGATCGCCTTTCAGAAATCGATCGATGGCGTTAGAAACATTGGTTTTACTCAACAATGCAAAAGAAAGAGATTTAGCGATATCGGTTGCTAAAAATTTATCTTCAGATCGGTGGTACAGTACGCAGGAAACGGCTTATGCCTTACTGGCAATGGCGAAAATGGTTGAAAAGAACGGTGGAAAGTCAATGGATCTCACATTTACGAATGGCGGGAAATCCGTTGCCGTTAAAACAGATCGGGCAATTTCGCAGCGCGACCTTTCACTTGTAATGGGTGGAAATTCCGTTTCGGTGAATAATAAAAAAGGGAATGTGGTTTATGTTACGCTGTCGCAACAAGGTAAATTACCTCTAGGAAAAGAACTTGCAGAGCAACGCAACCTTTCTATAAAATCTCAGTATCTGGATGGAGCTGGCAAGCCGATTGACGTTACAAAATTAAGACAAGGAACCGAAATAATAGCAAAAGTTAGTATTACCAATACTTCAAATGATAGAATAAATAATGTAGCCCTTACGAAAATCTTCCCAAGTGGTTGGGAAATCGTAAACACCAGTTTTAGTGAATTGGGCGGTGGTGCAAAAAGTGACGCACGTTATACTGACATTCGCGATGATCGCGTGAATTTCTTCTTTGATTTGAATAAAAATGAAACCAAGACTTTCAGCGTTAAATTGAACGCTTCGTATTTAGGAACTTATTATTTGCCGGGAACCCAAGTGGAAGGAATGTATGACAACTCTTATTATGCAAGGAATAAGGGGATGTGGGTGACGATTGAGTTATAGGCCTCCTCCCGTCCTTCCAAAGGAGGGAAGCTTTGACTCTGACGTTTAATTTTTATAAGAATAGTGGTTTATAAGTTTGGATAAAATCAAGAGCATTATTGCTAAAAGCTCCTTCCCCTTTTTCAGGGGAAGATGGATTTTCAAAAATGCCTTAAAGCAGTTTTGAAAAGACGGAAGGGGTAAAATGGTTATATTTACTATAATAAATTGATTGAAAATGAATATTGCAGAAAGAAAAATAAAATTGGTGGAAAAGATTCTTCATCTCGTAAATGAAGAAAATGTGGCATATTTTGAAGAGCTGTTGGAAAATGAATCTTTGAAAGATTCGACAGTAGTCGTTCATAATATTAATGGACGAGAGATTTCGCTTAAGGAATATCGTGAAAAGAATGAACGAGCTGTGAAAGGTTATGCCGAAGGAAAATTTAGCACCTCAGAGGAATTAAAAAATAGATTTCGATCAAAGTAATAGTATACAATGGGTGATAGGGTCAAAAACATTCATTGGTCTGATGAAGCCAGAAGTGATCTAGACGAAATTTATAACTTTTATCTAGAGTATTCTCCTCACAGAGCCTCCCAAAATTTAATGGATCTGATTTCCGAAACTGAAGAGATAGTTTTTACTAAACAATGGCAAATAGATGAATTTGATCCCACTGTTAGAAGAATAATTGTCAAAAGAAAATTTCGAGTCGTTTATAAAGTGATTGATGAGCTTATTCTAATTGCTGCGGTTTATCTCACCAAAATGAATCCTGAAAATTTTAGAAAATAATGATAACCCAGGGTTATGATTTTATAATCCTGCAAGGTGTTATTTCTCCCGATGAGAATCGGGGAGAAATCTCCTTGTAGGTCTTATCCCAGTTTTGAGAAAAATTATTGTAATATTTAAAATACGCTATGAAATCTCTCACAACCATATTCATTCTAATAATCATATTTGCCTGTAAAGAAAAGGCTGAAAAAGAAGAAGTACAAAATAAGATTTTCGTTAAAGATTATGCTTTAGAAGAAAATGGAGGAGTTTTTACGGAGGTTTTTGATTCAACTAATGTTGATCCGAACCGATATACTGCAAATAATATAATTTATAGCGAAAATGCGCAATTCACATATAGTTTTGAGCATATAACAAAAGCAGGTGAAAGACAATTTTATAAAGAGGATACAAGCGTTGTTGACAGAGATTTTCAATGGAAATTTGTTAATGCTAATTCTATTGATAAGAATATCATCAAAAAAGTAAAAATTACCGTTAAATATGGTCTTGAGCCAATGATATCTCACATTCCTAACTATAATCAAACACTCGTCCAATATGATTATCCAACGGCAAATAATGAATTACCATTTAACTCAATTTCTGGAGCTATTGAGAACGAAAACAATGTTTGGATTCATCCACCGAGAGATAGATATTTTAGAATTAAACCCTTTTCCTTTTATAAAAGCGCCTTATAAAGTTGGTAACAGTTGGGATTGGTGGTTAGGTATAGGTAGTCAATGGGGAGATGAAAGGTGGAAGACTTGGGAAGGTGGAATCGAGAATCAATACTTTTATGAAATAACCAAAAAGAAAATTATAGAAACTGAGTTTGGGAAATTAGAATGCTTTATTATCGAATCTACCGCTTGGAGTGAATTGGGGGAAACAAAACTGACTGCATATTTCAATGAAAAGTATGGTTTTATAAAACTCAATTATATCAATATAGACGGAAGTAAAACAAATTTGGAATTGATTGAATATTCTGAAAGTAAAGCCTCATAGAACAATGCGTTTTCAAAAATCGAAATTTTTTTTGTGGATTGATCCATCGGACCGCTCTTGTCCCAATGAAAAATCGAAATAGACGTTTCTATACTTATTAGTGCCAATTCGTGCGATTAGTGGCTAAATAACCAAATGAAAAAGATTTTTCCCTTCCTTAAAAAACCAACTAAAAAGCCCCTTCTCTTTGTAAAGGTTGGGATGGGCTTTTTATTCTTGGCCTGGCTCTTCTGCCTTCCCTCGCCATTATTCGATGTTCCAACGGCTACCGTTGCAGAAAGCAGCAGCGGACAAATGCTAGGCGCCCGAATTGCAGACGATGGCCAATGGCGTTTTCCAGAAGTAGATTCTGTTCCAGAACGATTTGAAAAATGTATTCTCAATTTTGAGGATGAGTACTTCTATTGGCATCCCGGTTTTAATCCAGTTTCCATTTCCAAAGCACTTTGGAATAATCTTACCACCAATTCCCGCCGGGGAGGAAGTACAATCACGCAACAGGTAATCAGACTTTCAAGAGAAAATAAAGGTCGGACGTATTTTGAAAAGTTAATTGAAATTTTTCAGGCTACGAGACTGGAAGCTGGATACAAAAAGAAATCGATTCTTAATCTTTACGCTTCGTACGCTCCTTTTGGTGGGAATGTTGTTGGACTGGAAACGGCTTCTTGGCGCTATTTCGGAATTCCAGCTAGTGAATTGAGTTGGGGGCAATCTGCGGCCTTGGCGGTGCTTCCGAATGCGCCATCGCTAATTTTTCCTGGTAAAAATGAAGTGATTCTTAAGAAGAAAAGAGATGTGTTATTGCTGAAGCTTTTTCAGAATAAAGTGATTGATGAAACAACATATCAATTGGCATTGGATGAAAAGCTACCTGGAAAACCTTTGCCACTTCCTGAATTCGCACCACATTTAACTGAGAAAATTAGAAAAGAACATCGCGGGAAACGCATTGAAACCACCATTGATTTTTCACTTCAGCAAAAGCTTAATACTATTGTAAAAGAGCATCATTATTTATTGCGTCAAAATCAAATTCATAATATAGCAGTTTTGGTGATGGACGTTGATACTCGTGAAGTTTTGGGTTATGTGGGTAATTCCCCAACCAATAGAGAGCACAATAATTATGTTGATATTATAGAGAGGTCACGAAGTACTGGCAGTATTTTAAAACCATTTCTTTTTGCTTCGGTATTGGATGCTGGAGAGATTCTTCCCAATACCTTGGTTGCCGATATTCCCACAACGGTAAATGGTTATAGCCCCGAAAATTTCGATAAGAAGTTTAATGGTGCCGTGCCTGCGAGTTCGGCATTGTCACGTTCCTTGAATATTCCGGCTGTTAGAATGTTACGAGATTTTGGGCTTCAGCGGTTTTATAATATTCTGAATAAAACCAACCAAAAAGCAATTGATAAGACGGCTGATTATTATGGTTTATCAATGATTTTAGGAGGAGCGGAAAGCAGTTTGTGGGATATTACAAAGGCTTATGCGGGAATGGCTTCGACCTTAAATTTCTTCAATAGATCTTCCAGTGAATATCGACAGTATGAATATATGGAACCTATTTATGTGAATGATTCTGAAGAACTCTCATTTGGGAAAACTAGTCAAAAACCCTCAGTTTGGAATGCTGGAGCCATTTATGAAACATTTGATGCGATGCAGAACGTAAACCGACCAATGGGTGAAGAAAGCTGGGAGTTTTTTAATAGCAGTCAGCCTATTGCTTGGAAAACTGGAACAAGTTACGGATTTAAAGATGCTTGGGCCGTTGGAGTTACACCGAAATACGCCATCGGAATCTGGGTAGGAAATGCAACTGGCGAAGGCCGACCGGGATTAACGGGTTTGCAAGCTGCGGCACCTATTCTGTTTGATGTTTTAAGTGTTTTGCCGATCCCGATAGCTATCGGGAGGTGGTTCCAAATTCCTTATGACGAATTGGTGGAAGCTGAAATCTGCACGAAAAGCGGACATCTCGCTGGACTCTTTTGTGAAGAAACAAAGATGGAATGGATCCCGAAGAATGGAATTAGAACAGAAGCCTGTCCATATCATCAAACGGTATTTTTAAATGCTTCAGAAAATCATCGGGTAAATTCTTCTTGTTATCCGCTTTCAGAAATGAAGCAGAAAAATTGGTTTACACTTCCACCGGTTATGGAATATTATTACGCTTCGCTTCATCCCGAATATCAACCTTTGCCTTCTTTTGCGCCAGAATGTTTACAAGCGGGGGAAAGTTTAATGGCATTTATTTATCCGAAAAGAAATGAAACTGTTTTACTTCCAAAGAATTTTGATGAAAATGTAAATGAAGTAATTTTTAAACTAGCGCACCGTTCACCGGAAAATACGGTGTATTGGTATTTGGATTCAAAATATATCGGAAAGACAGAAACCTTCCACGAGTTGGCAATTTCGCCTAAACCTGGAAAATATATTTTAACGGTTGTGGACAGCGAAGGAAATGAAATGAAGGAGAAGATTGAGGTTGAAAGAATAAGATAAAATAGATGACATAGGACAATAAGACGTAAGACTAATGGATTTACATAAGAAACCATCTAGTTCTAAGTCTTAAATTCCTAAGACAAAAAAAGAGACTCTCCTTTTAGGAAAGCCTCTTTTTTTAAATTGAGACAAGAAGTAGAAATAAATTACTGCTCAGTCTTATGTCCTAGGTCTTACCGTCCTAGGTCTTTTTTATTGTTTTACAAAACGCACAACGTTTGTTTTGTTCTCAGAGTTTAATTTCAATAAATAAGTTCCTTGAGCCAAAGCTGAAACATCAATGTTTCCTGATTTTTGAATTTCTGAAGTGTAAACTTTTTTACCTAGAACATCAAAAATTTCAAGTTGATACGTTGATGAAGCATCACTTAATTCAACAGTAATTTGTTCGTTTGCAGGATTTGGGTAAAGACGGAATTCCACATTTTGAAAATCTTCAGTTCCAGCTGTTCCATCATTTAGGAAACGGGTAACTACAAATTCTGACTCCATTCCGGAAAACGTATAAAAATCACCAGCCAAGATTATTTTTTCATCTGCCTGAAGAGCTACACCTCGCCCATAATCTTCAAGACCCACGTTATCTATACTTACCATTCCGTTACCTTCTGCTCCAAATGTTGAATCCAAGTTTCCATCTGTGTCAAATCTAACCATGGCCATTTTATATTCTCCGTTAAATGTAGTAGACCCAACTAAAATAGGCTTCTCATCAGCCTGCAAAACCATATCAGATGCATAATTAGCACCATCTACCAATCGTGCAGTACCTACCCCATTATTTCCGTAAGAAGAATCTAGACTACCATCGGTATTTAATTTTGCTACAAATAGATCGTGTCGCTGTTGGGCATTTGCGATCCATTTATGTCCACCAATCAAGATTTTACCATCATTCTGAATTGCAACACCTTCACCAAAATCGTTCCAGTCACCTACATTAAATGCCACCTTCCCATCTGTTCCGAAGGAATTATCAGCAGAGCCATCCACATTAAATCTTGCAGCAGCTATTTGAAAACGATTGCCGCCAGTAAGTCCAAAGCCAGAGATTACAATTTTTCCGTCGTTTTGAACGGCCATAGCGCGAGCATAACTTGAAGCATTATCATAGGTAATAGAAGTCCAACCATTTACACCAAAAGTAGTATCTACACTACCATCTGCATTGAATTTGGCTACTGTGAAATTCTCATCTCTATAACCAGCCATCAATATTTTACCATCGTCTAATAAGGAAATTGCTTCTGCCACATCATTTTCTGTCGTGGTGATATAAGAAATTCCATTTGTGCCGAAGGTATCATCAAAGCTACCATCTTCATTAAGCCTAACTAGGGCAAAGTTTCCTGAAACATCGTCCCAAGTACGTCCGCCTATAAGGATTTTTCCATCAGGTTGTTGCACAAGATCCATAATAAAGGATTTAAGTGGACCTACCATAAAGCGCAATGTTCCGCTTTGGCCGAAAGATGAATCCAATGAACCGTCTGTGTTATATCTCGCAATTGTCATTTGTAACGTTGAGGTAGTACCGGCATTACCGGCTACCAAAATTTTTCCGTCGTCTTGGACCAACGTAGTTGCTACATAATTGTACTTTGGGGAGATTGCCGTTGTAACAATTCCATCAGTTCCAAAAGTTGGATCCAAAACGCCGGATTGCGCGTTGGTAACCGTTACGGATACCAATAATAGGAGTAAAAGGTAAAATTTGTTCTTGTTAGGGGTTTTTAAGATTATTTTTGCGAAGTTATTCCTTTTCAGATACTACACTATTTATTTGCAATGTTTAACATATTATGAATTAACCTGCTAAAAACCTTAAAATTTGATATTTATAACATTTTAATAGTTCGGAAATACGGAATCTGATAAAATCTGATAAAATTTTAAATAATTCTTCTTTTTCATTCAATATCGCGTCCTGTAATAAAACAAATTTTAGAGAAATTTTTTTTAACAAAAATTTAATATCTGTTTGGTTCGGTAGTTTGCGAACCAATAGTATCTTTGCGGCCTGATTAAAATAAATACTTTGGACAGAAAGAACAAATTGATAGAAAAAATGGGTGTGCATATGGAGCACAGGGAGCAGTTGGCTCCTTTGGCGGCCCGTATTCTTGCAGATTTGGTTCTTAAAGGAAAAAAGGGGGAGACTTTTGAAAATCTCGTTTGTGATCTACAAGCGAGTAAAAGTACTATTTTTACCCACCTTACCACATTACAAGCTTCCAATAGAATTACCTATTATACAAAACCGGGCGACCGTAAAAAGTATTTTATTCTCAGTCCGAATGCATTGATCCACTCGATGGATGAGATGATCCATAATTGGAATGAAGAGCGTGATATCCATCTAGAGATCGTTAATTATAAGAAGGATGTAAATAAGGAATTTCCTGAAGATTCTGATGAGAAATTTGATTTAGACTTCCATCACGAATATTTAAACTATTTGGAACAGGCTACAGGTCTTATGCAAAACCTCCGCATTAAACTAATTGAAAATCATAAAAACGACTAATTACATATAAAATGAAAAAAATACAACTCACTTATTTGCTTCCCAGTTTGATGGGTATTTGCTTTCTTTTTGCAAGTTGTGGCAACGATAAAGACCAAGCACAAGGTCAAGGTGGCCAACAAGCAATGCCATTTCCAGTAGTTACAGTTCCATCAGAAACGGTAACTGCCTATACTACGTATCCTACCAGTTTGGAAGGGATAATAAATAGTGAAGTGCGAGCAAAGGCTTCAGGTTATATTACGAACGTTTTGGTGGATGAAGGTCAAAAGGTAAGAAAGGGACAAACACTTTTTAAATTAGAGACACAATCCCTAAGTCAAGATGCCAGTGCCGCACAAGCTAATGTTAATGCTGCCCAAGTTGAGGTTGATAAACTAAAACCTTTGGTTGAAAAAAACATTATTAGTGGTGTTCAATTGGAAACGGCCAAGGCAAAACTTGCTCAGGCTCAAAGTGGTTATAATTCAATTGCTGCCAATATTGGTTACGCTACTATAAAAAGTCCAGTTGATGGTTTTGTGGGAGCGATTCCTTTTAGAGAAGGAGCTTTAATTAGTCCTACTTCCCAAATGCCTATGACTACTGTGGCAGATATAGATAAAATCTATGCATTCTTTTCTTTAAATGAAAAGGATTACTTGGATTTCATAGAAACGAATGAGGGCGAGAGTTTGGAGGATAAAATTAAAAATTTGCCGAAAGTGCGTTTAATATTGGCCAATGGAAGTCTATACGCTCAAGAAGGCGTTATTGAAACTATTAACCCTCAAGTAGATCCTTCAACGGGAACGGTTTCTTTTAGAGCAGTTTTTGAGAACCCTAATCATATTCTTTCAAGTGGATCGAGTGGAAAAATACAACTTCCAAAAGTTTATACCGATGCAACGGTAGTACCGTCATCATCAACTTACGAAAGACAAGGGGTAACTTATGTATATAAAGTGCAGGGTGATACTTTAGCTGTTTCAAACTCCATAAATATTTTAGATCAAGTGGATAATATCCTAGTTGTAAAAGATGGTGTGAAACCCGGTGATGAGATTGTTGCCAAAGGTGTTGGAAAACTAAGAGATAAAACACCGATTGTTCCTCAAAAGGTAGAATTTGACAGTGTTGCAAAAGGATTAGAAAAAGTATTCAAATAAGAAGAAACTATGATCAAAAAGTTTATTGAACGACCCGTTCTATCGAGCGTCGTTTCCATTATCATATTAATATTAGGGGTTTTGGGTATTACTGCCCTTCCCACTACGCAATATCCAGAGATTGCTCCGCCTACCGTACAGGTTTCGGCCAGTTATCCTGGTGCGAACGCGGCAACGGTTCTCGAGAGTGTAATTGTTCCTATTGAAGAACAAATTAACGGGGTTGAGGGTATGACCTACATTACTTCAACTGCAAGTAATAATGGTAGTGCTAGCATCAATGTGTTTTTCGACCAAGATGTTGATCCAGATATTGCAGCGGTGAACGTACAAAACCGTGTGGCACGGGCAACTGCTTTGTTACCTTCTGAAGTTACCCAGTCTGGGGTAATTACTCAAAAGCAACAAACTAGTGCCTTGATGTTCCTTACGGTGTATTCCGAAAATGAAGATTACGATGGTACTTACATCCAAAACTATTTGAACATAAACGTTCTTCCAGAATTGAAAAGGATTAATGGAGTTGGGGGTGTAAATGTATTTGGAAGTAAGGATTATGCGATGCGAATTTGGTTAAAACCAGAGAAATTAGCCGCATATAAATTGGAGCCTTCAGATGTAACAGCTGCAATTAGAGAACAGAGTAGAGAAGCTGCAGCCGGTTCCTTGGGACAAAATGATGCGCAGTCTTTTGAGTACGTTCTAACTTATAGCGGTAGATATAAGGAAGCTTCACAATATGAAGATATTGTAATTAAATCTTTAGGAAATGGGAAATTCCTTACGCTTAAAGATGTTGCTGATGTCGAATTGGACGCCCAAAATTATGGCTCCATATCATTTACCAACGGAAACCCAGGTGTAAGTATGGCTATTTATCAAACTGCCGGTTCGAATGCACAGGAAATTATCCGCACCGTTCACGAGAAGTTTGAAGAGTTGAATAAAGATTTCCCTACTGGGATGAAGTACATTGTTAACTTCGATTCCAATGAGTTTTTGGAAGCCTCTATTAGTAAAGTGATTACTACACTTATTGAAGCCTTTATTTTGGTGTTTATCGTGGTATTTATTTTCCTACAGGATTTCCGATCTACCTTAATTCCGGCAATTGCAGTTCCGGTTTCAATTATTGGAACATTCTTTTTCCTTAACTTATTTGGATATTCCATTAACCTACTTACACTTTTTGCTCTTGTATTGGCAATTGGTATTGTGGTGGATGATGCCATTGTGGTAGTGGAGGCCGTGCACGCCAAACTAGAAGAAGGAGAGAAAAGTGCTTTAAAAGCAACGCATTCCGCAATGGACGAGATTACCGGAGCGATTATTTCGATTACCTTGGTAATGGCGGCAGTATTTATTCCGGTAACCTTTATTACTGGTCCTACCGGTGTTTTCTATGAACAGTTTGGGGTTACGCTAATTGTAGCAATTGTAATTTCAGCGGTAAACGCACTTACTTTGAGTCCTGCTTTGTGTGCCATTTTCCTTAAATCGCACGATGAAGAGGTTAAGAAGAAGAATTTGATGGGTAGATTTTTCAGTAAATTTAATACCGCATTTACGGTAACTACCAATAAATACGTAACATCTTTAGGCTTTTTATATAAGCACAAATGGATTAGTGTACTTTTCCTAGCATTATGTGTGGTCGGGATTGTTTGGGCATCTAATACAACTCCAACAGGTTTTGTTCCTGATGAGGATAGAGGTCTAATCTTTGCCAATATTGAACTACCGCCAGGAGCTTCTTTAGATAGAACAGTGGCTGCGACTAATGAATTGGGTGAGAAAATAAAAGATATTCCTGGGATTAGTGACTTTTCACTTGTAAACGGATTTAGTATTATTAGTGGTTCCGGTAGTAACTACGGAATTAGCTTTATAAAACTGGATAATTGGGAAGATAGAAAAGATGATGATAAATCTGTAGAAGCTATAACAGGGAAACTTTTCCAAGCTGCTGCATCAATTCCAGATGCTAAGATTTTATTCTTTCAACCCCCGAGTGTACCAGGTTTTGGGATCTCATCTGGGTTTGAAATGAAAGTCTTGGATAGAACAGGAGGTAGTTTCAACGATCTTAGTAATGCCACGCAAACCTATCTGCAAGAACTTATGCAGCGTCCTGAGATTATGTACGCGCAGTCTTCCTTCAATACAGATTATCCACAATATGAAATAGATGTTGATATCGATAAAACTAAGGAGGCAGGAATAACCGTAAGCTCTATTCTTACCATTTTACAGGGGTATATAGGAAGTATTTATACGGCCGATTTCTCAAGATATGGAAAGCAATACCGCGTCTTTGTACAAGCCTTGCCGGAAGATAGAGCCACCGTTGGAAGTCTGAATTCAATATTTGTGAGAAACGCGCAAAACGAAATGGCGCCGATTACTGAATTTATTAGCTTGAAACGAGTATATGGACCTCAATCCGTAACGCGATTCAACTTGTTTAACTCAGCAAGTGTAAACGGAGCAGCTGCTCCTGGATATTCTTCTGGTGATGCAATTGAAGCAGTACAGGAAGTAAGTAAGAATCTACCTCAAGAATACTCTATTGCATTCTCAGGGCTTACACGTGAGGAGATTTCAGCGGGTAATCAAACCACCTTTATTTTTATTTTGGTGATTATATTTGTGTACTTTATTCTAGCTGCACAATATGAAAGTTACCTGATTCCATTTTCAGTAATACTTTCCGTTCCAATTGGTGTATTTGGTGCCTATATGGTTACAAAGTTTGCAGGTCTGGAAAATAACGTTTTCTTCCAAATTGCCTTGATAATGCTTATAGGACTACTGGCGAAGAACGCAATTCTTATTGTGGAATTTGCCCTACAAAGGCGAAGACACGGGTTTACAAGAATGGAAGCTGCATTTGATGGAGCTAAAGCAAGACTTCGACCAATTTTAATGACGTCCCTTGCATTTATTGTAGGATTGTTACCACTTGTGTTTGCCACTGGAATTGGGGCACGAGGTAACAGAGCTATTGGTACAGGTGCCGTTGGTGGTTTGTTGATTGGTACTATTTTCGGAGTATTTGTGATTCCTATTCTGTATATCTTTTTCCAATATTTACAGGATAAAATGAACAAAACACCAGATAAATTGGAAAAAGTAGCTGAAGATGAAAACTAAAAGAAATCAGTATATGAAAATTATAAAAGGAGTTGGATTAACTCTAGTCTTCTTGTCGCTTCAATCTTGTTTTGTTGCAAAAGAATACTCAAGACCTGAAACGGTTGTGGAATCAGAGAATTTCCGTACAGACAAGTTGCCACAAGACAGTTTATCTGTGGCAACAGTGTCCTGGAAGGAGATATTTACAGATCCTATTCTTCAAAATTATATTGAAGAAGGCCTTACCAATAATATGGATATTCGCATTGCATTGCAGCAAATTGCCATAGCCGAAGCTTATGTAAAGCAAGGGAAAGCAGGATATTTTCCTACTTTAAATGGAACCGCACGAGCCACACATCAAGAACTGTCCAAGAGTAGTCGTCTTCCTGGTCAAGGTTCATCGGTAGATCAATTTGAAGTTTCTGGCGGACTGTCCTGGGAAGCAGATATTTGGGGGAAAATACGAAGCACCAAGCGTGCTTCAGATGCTACCTATTTACAAAGTGTGGCAGCCCATCAAGCAGTAAAAAGTAGATTGGTCGCCAATATTGCAGCTACATATTATCAGCTTCTTGCTATTGATGAGCAGATAAATGTGACTGAAGAAACGATAAAAACCCGTTCCAAAGGTTTAGAAACGACACTTGCCTTAAAAGAAGCAGGTATCGGTAATGAAGCTGGAGTTAAACAGACGGAAGCACAATTATACACTGCACAGGCTATTTTGATAGATTTAAAAACTCAAAGTCGGTTTGTAGAGAATACATTATCGATTCTATTAGGAAGCGCACCTCATGATATTGTTAGAGGTACCTTGGAAGAACAAAATATCGATATTCCCTTAGAGACTGGGGTTCCTTCACAATTATTGAGCAACAGACCTGACGTTATTGCAGCAGAATACAGTTTGATAAATGCTTTTGAACTTACAAACGTAGCGAGAAGTAGTTTTTATCCTTCCCTTACATTAAGTGCTAACGGAGGTTTTCAAAGTTTGGATTTAGATAATCTTTTTAACGTGAATTCATTATTTGCTAGTGTTATTGGTGGGTTAACACAACCAATTTTCAACAGTAGAAAGATAAGAACGCAGTACGAAGTTTCACAAGCACAGCAGGAACAGGCCTTATTGCAATTTAAATATGCTTTATTGGTCGCTGGAAAAGAAGTGTCTGATGCTATGTATTCCATAGAAGCAGCTTCAGAAAAGATAACAGTTAAAGAAAACGAGAACGAAGCTTATAATTTGGCTACAGATTATTCCGAGGAATTATTAGATAATGGTCTGGCAAATTATTTAGAAGTTTTGACCGCTCAAGAACGCGCACTAAGCTCCAACCTAGATTTGGTTGCAGCTAAGAATAATCGCCTACAAGCATTCGTAGATTTATACGAGGCCTTAGGAGGCGGTTGGAGATAATTAACTTTTTTCATTGGTTAGTAGTTTGATTGATTGACTGCCCTGGCTCTTTTGCTGGGGTGGTTTTTTTATGTCTATTTGTTTCGCCGCTGCTGTGAACTTATTTTCTATTTTCGTGAAATGAAAAAACTGTCATTTCTATTTCTTCTTTTATCCATTGCATTTATTTCTTGTGAAGAATCCCCCAATGAAACTATTTCATTAAACGACGGATGGCAATTTTCAGAATCAAAAACAGAAGCAGAAAATCCACATTGGCAAACTGCAGAAGTTCCTGGAACAGTGCAAGCAGATTTATTGCGATTGGGAGAAATTTCCGATCCATTTCTAAAGAATAACGAAGATTCCATTCAGTGGGTTTCAACGAAGAACTGGCAGTATAAAAAGCCCTTTTCAATTTCTAGTGAAACTTTAAAAAAGCAAAAACATCTTTTATATTTTGAAGGATTGGATACTTATGCCGATGTCTTCTTAAATGACAGCCTGATTCTGTCTGCCAACAACGCTTTCAGAAGTTGGGAAGTTGACGTAAGCAATATTCTTAAACCTGAAAACCAACTTTTGGTAATCTTCACAAATATCGATTCCGTAGAAAATGAAAAGGCTGCTGAATTGGATTATAAACTTCCTGATGATGGGCGTGTTTTCAGCCGAAAACCACAATATCAATCTGGTTGGGATTGGGGGCCTACTATAAAAACAATGGGAATTTGGCGCGAAGTATCTTTATTGAGTTATGATACTGCACGAATTGAAGATGTTTTTTTAGAAACGGAATCTATCAGTGATACGCTTGCTGAGGTTGTTGCTAAGTTCGAGATAGAATCCTTAGAAGAAGAGGAATTCACACTTAAAATTAAGAATAAAACTACTGGAGAAACTTTTTCTGAAAACCTTGAAACAGCTCCAAATCAAAAGCAATATGCAATTCCGTTCAGCATCAAGACTCCTAAACTGTGGTGGACACATAATTTAGGCGAGCCATTTTTGTATGATATTCAAGTTGAATTAATACATAATGGAAGTGTTTTGGAAACCCGTAAAAAAAATCTTGGAATCCGTTCTGTGGAATTGGTTGCCGAAAAAGATTCCATAGGCGAAAGTTTCTATTTTAAGTTAAATGGAAAACCAGTTTATATGAAAGGTGCCAACTACATTCCTCAACAGATGATGGATAGTAAAGTTGACCGAGAACAATATTCTGAGTTGATCAATGATGCTGTTTTAGCAAATATGAATATGCTTCGCGTTTGGGGCGGTGGGATTTATGAAGATGATTATTTCTACGATTTATGCGATAAAAATGGAATCTTGGTTTGGCAAGATTTTATGTTCGCAGGGGGAATGTATCCGGGCGATAAGACTTTTTTAAGCAACGTAAAAGCTGAAGCGACATACAATGTAAAACGCTTGCGAAACCATCCTAGTATTGCTCTGTGGTGCGGAAATAACGAAATCAGTGAAGGCTGGGCGCGTTGGGGTTGGCAAGATGATAAAACGGAGTCTCAAAAAGAGGAAATCGCACAAAATTATGATGCTATTTTTAATAAAATATTACCAGAAGTTGTTGACAGCTTGAGTCCGAATATCAATTATTGGGAAAGCTCACCAAAATACGGTAGGGGAGACAAACGCTACCAATTTGAAGGCGACGCACACGATTGGTGGGTTTGGCACGATGGCTATCCATTTGAACATTTTGAGGAAGAAGTACCTCGATTTATGAGTGAGTTTGGGTTTCAATCATTTCCGAGTGTTAAAGTGATGAAATATACTACCGGTAGAAATTCTGTTATTATGAAGGATCCACTTTTTGCAAACCATCAAAAACACTCAAGAGGATTTGAGATTATTGATGAATATATGGCGCGAGATTTCCCCGTTCCAAAGAATGGTGAAGATTACGTTTATATGAGCCAACTCCTACAAGCCTATGGAATGATAAAGGGAATCCACGCCCACCGCAGAGCAAAACCATATAATATGGGAACACTTTATTGGCAGTTAAACGATCTCTGGCCTGTTGTTTCTTGGTCCAGTATTGATTATTTAGGAAATTGGAAAGCCTTGCATTACAAAGTAAAAAAGTCATTTGAAAATGTTTTGATCTCTGCGGAAGAAAGGAATGACTCCCTAGACATTTTCGTCATAAATGATACTTTTAAAAGAATATCTGATACACTTTCAATCGAATTGATGAATTTTAATGGAAATGAAATTTTTCAAAAGAAAATTCCGGCTGCAAGTCCTGAAAACAGCAGTGAAATTCTATTTTCGCTTCCCCTGAAAAACTTAAAGTTTGACAAAGCAGCAAGTGTTTTAAAAGTGAATTTCGGAGAAAGTGAGTATTTGCATTATTTCGCAAGACCAAAGGATTTGAAACTCGGTAAAGATGAAATAGAATTGGAATGTCAGGTCGAGCGCAGTCGAGACCTCCTTATAAGTTCCGAAGAAACAGATTTCGACAACTCTCGAACAGACCATAAGACCATATTTTCAATAACTCTTTCTTCAAAATCACATCAGAAAAATGTATTTCTTAGTGCAGACAGCAAAGGCAAATGGAGTGATAATTACTTTGATTTGTTACCGAACCAAGCCAAAACCATTTACTTTTATACCGATAGCACAACCCCACCAAAGTTGCAGTACAAAACCTTAAACCAATTTATAAAATAACGATGCGAAATCTATCTATCCTAATTCTATCGATTTTCTGTTTTAGCGGATATTCACAAACTACAGAGGTAGTCCTTATTCCGAAACCACAACAACTAGAAGTTCACAAAGGAATTTTTACTCTTGATAAAAACACAAGTTTCTTTTTTGAACCGGAATTTGAAATCGCTGGGAATTTCTTTCAAGATTTTCTTCAAAATGGAGCAGGATTTCAACTTCAGAAGAAATCAAAAAAGAAAGCTCAGATTAGTATTGAAAAAGATTCAAGTCAGCCAGCTGAGGGATATAGTTTGATCATTTCGGATTCAAAAATTAGTATTAAGACCAATGATGCAAGCGGTGCATTTTACGCAATTCAAACCTTGCGACAATTACTTCCTCCTAGCTTGGAAAGTTCAGGCAAAGTCAATAAAAAATCACTTTCTGTTCCACAATTGATGATTACAGATTATCCAAAATTTCGCTATCGAGGAATGCATTTGGACGTAGCCAGACATTTTTTCGATAAAGAATTCGTAAAAAAATACATTGCCAATATCGCCATGTTGAAAATGAATACTTTTCATTGGCATCTTACGGACGACCAAGGATGGCGCATCGAAATTAAAAAATATCCTGAATTAACTTCGAAAGGTGCTTTTCGCGAAGAGACGCGAATTGGTCATTACGAAGACAAACCTGAAACATACGACGGCAAACGCTACGGCGGATTTTATACGCAAGAAGACATAAAGGAAGTAGTTGCTTTTGCCGCCACACAAAACGTAACCATTATTCCCGAAATTGAAATGCCCGGTCATGCACAGGCTGCTATCAGTTCGTACCCTGAATTAGGTTGCACTGGCGAGCAAATTCCTGTTGCCACAACCTGGGGAGTTTTTGAAGATATTTTTTGTCCAAAAGAAGAAACTTTCACTTTCTTGGAAAATGTTTTAAGCGAAGTAATTCCACTATTTCCAGGTGAATATATCCATATTGGTGGCGACGAGGCTCCAAAATTGAGATGGAAGAACTGTGAACATTGTCAAAAATTGATAGCCGATTTAGATTTGAAGGATGAGGATGGCCTACAGAGCTATTTTATCCATAGAATTGAAGAGTTTGTAAATAGCAAGGGTAAGAAAATGATTGGCTGGGATGAGATTTTAGAAGGCGGCCTTGCACCAAATGCAACAGTAATGTCTTGGCGCGGAATGCAGGGTGGAATAGATGCTGCTAAGCAAAAACACGATGTTGTTATGACGCCAGTTTCCCACGCCTATTTTGATTATTATCAAAGTGAAAATTTAGATGAACCCACAGCTATTGGCGGATTTCTTCCGTTGAAAAAAGTGTATTCATTAAACCCAATTCCGCACGAATTGACTGAAGAAGAAGGAAAATATATTCTCGGTGCCCAAGCTAATTTATGGACGGAATACATTCCAACCGAAAAGCAAGTAGAGTATATGGTTTTCCCAAGAATCCTTGCCATGAGCGAGGTTACTTGGAGCGGTCCTTCCCAAAACTTTGACAAGGATTACCCCGATTTCTTTTCACGAGTTGAAGATTTTATGAAGCGTTTGGATGCTTTAGATATCAATTACGCCAATTATTTATACGAAGTAGAAGGCGCAATTCTTAAAAAAGATGGCAAAGTTTACTATGAATTGGCCACGCCTACTAAAGGAAAGGAAATTCGATATTCCAAGAATAATTCGGAAGCCGAAGTTTATTCAAAACCAATTTTAATTGAAAAAGATTCTAAGATTACAGCCAATGTTTATAAAGATGGCAAAGAACTTGGTCGTGACTTTTCCGAAGCAATAAAATATCACAAAGGAATTACTGGGAAAATTTCAATCAATGTTGAGCCAAATCCGGCGTATGCCGCAGGAGGAAAAGAAGCGCTTATCAACGGAATTTCAGGAAGTGAAAAACGCTATGGTGATAAGGAATGGTTAGGATTTTGGGGTGATGATCTGGAAATAACAATAGATCTGGGAAAAGACACAGAAGTGAATTCTTTAAAAACCCGTTTCTTCAATTCGCCAGGAGTATGGGTTTATGCACCTCAAGGATTAATTATCTCTGGAGAAAATTCCAAAGGAGGGAAATTCGCCATTGGAAAGCAAATATTTGCTAAAAATGATAATCTAATAAACGTGGAAATTGATTTGGCCGAATATCAAAGTTTTAAACCTAGATATATAAAATTGACGATTCCAAGTTACGGAATGATTCCTGACGGCCTGCAAGGTGCGGGTCATAATGCTTGGACGTTTATAGATGAAATAGTTGTTGAATAGTCCAAAACTCGTTAAATTTACTAAAAGCTAAATATATGAGCCATTCTGAAAAGTTGATAATAGAGACATATTCTAAGCTATTTGATGGGTTTAATGCAGTGACCAAAATCGGGCTTATTGAGAGATTGACAAAGTCTTTGAAGAAAGACGAATCAAAAAAGGAACGGGATTTCTATAAATCTTATGGTGCTTTTGGCTCCGATAAATCTCCTGAGGAAATTATTAATTCGATAAAATTCAATAGAAAATTCACTAATAAGGAATTCAAATTATAATGCAATACTTACTTGACACGAGTATATGCGTCTTTTTTTTGCGAGGCAAATATGATTTGGATCTCAAAATTAAGAGGATAGGTATTTTAAATTGTTGCATTTCCGAAATTACGGTTTTCGAACTTCGTTTTGGAGCATAAAACAGTGAAAACCCTTCCAAATCCCATCATAGTGTTGACTTATTTATAAACGGTATTACCGTAATTCCAATTTACAGCTCAGCCAACGAATATGCTAGTGAGAAAGTGCGCCTAAGAAAATTGGGCAAACCAATGCACGATGAGTTTGATTTATTAATAGGAGTAAGCGCTGTTGTTAATAATCTGATTTTGGTTACCGACAATTTGAAACATTTTAAAGAATTGAGCGACATTAGACTAGAGAATTGGATTAAAAGAGAGGAAAACCTTGAAAATTGAAATTTGCGCCAATAGTTTTGCAAGTGCTAAAGCCGCTCAAGAAGCGAGAGCGGACCGAATTGAACTTTGTACCGAACTTTCTGTAGGTGGGTTGACTCCTTCCCTGGGATTGATTGAGAAAGTAATTATTGAACTGAATATTCCAATTCACGTTTTGATTAGGCCAAGAAGTGGGAATTTCACCTATTCAGAAGAAGAATTTGATGTGATGTTAAGAGATATCAATTTCTGCAGTGAAATAGGTTGTGCAGGAATTGTTAGCGGGGTTTTAGATCATCATCTGGAAGTTGATGTGAAACGCACAGCAAAATTGATCGAAGCTGCTAAAGGAATGGAATTTACTTTTCACCGCGCTTTTGATTGGGTCCAAGAACCAATGGAGGGATTGCAAAAATTAATGGATTTAAAAGTGGACAGATTGCTGTCTTCTGGACTTGAATCAAGTGCCTTTGAGGGAATTTCATTTTTGAAACAACTAAAGGCATATTCAGAAGACAAACTGGAAATTATGCCCGGCGGCGGTATTAATATTCAAAATGCGCAAGCTTTTAAAGATACGGGATTTACTAGTATCCATTTTTCGGCAACCGATAAAAAGCAAACACTCTATAAAAAACCAAAAGTTTCAATGCACAGTGACGCCTTTTTTGAAGAAGGAATCGTCGCTACTTCAAATCAAGAAAAAATTCGAGAAATCATTCAACTTCTAACAGAGTGATACTGCAAACTGCAACTGTTTGGTTTACTCCGTTTGCCGAAGAACTGCCACTCGTTTTCGTATAGTTAAGAGTTTCTCTTCCCAGCGTTTTATTTTTTGAAGAAAGAAAAGTCAAGAGAAACCTTCAACTATTTTTTGGATGGTTTGGACGAATTACTCAATTCCCCCTTTGGGGGTTAGGGGGCTTACCACTTATTATATGGCTTCTTGCTAAGTTGAGAGTTGTAATATTTATTCTGGCCGGTTACTTCTTTTCCCAACCAATCTGGTTCAACAAAAAGTTCATTTTCAGCCTTCAATTCAACTTCCGCAACAATCAGTCCTTCATTTTCACCCATAAACTCGTCCACTTCAAAAATGTGATTTCCACATTCAACTTCAAAACGACTTTTTTCAATTACTCCTGGTTCACAAAGATGGAGCAGGTCTTCAGCTTCGGCCAGTGAGATTTGACGTTCCCATTCAAAACGCGAAACTCCAGATTCGTTTGACTTTCCCTTCACCGTTATAAATCCATCATTTCCGCGAATACGGATGCGAACAGTGCGCTCAGGATGAGTGTTTAAGAATCCTTGAACAATGTGTGTTCGTTTAAAGGCTTCGCTTTTAAAAGCCTCAGAAGTGACTAAAAATTTTCGTTCTATTTCTTGAATTTTGAAAGTTGTTTATCGTGAATTTTCGACAGAGTAAGTAAAGCTATAATAGCACCTATCAGTGCCAAAAGCATATCAGATTGTGTGTCCCAAATATAACCTTGCGTTCCTAAAAATGAATCTCCGCCTTCCCCACTTAAAACAGAAACTGCCCATTCTATCAATTCATATGCAGCACTTATTGCCAAAGCTATGCAAACGACTATGAAAGGTAACCAACTTTTTTTTAAAATCACTTTTTTAGGAATTAACAACTCACGTGCAATCATTGCAGGCACGAAGCCTTGGACAAAATGACCTAGTTTGTCGTAGTTATTTCGAGATTGATCAAAAGTGTCTCGAATCCAATCAAAAAGAGGAACTTCAGCGTAAGTATAATGTCCGCCGACAATCAGGATGGCGCAATGGAAAAATATTAACAAATATACCAGATTTGTAAACCTGAATTTTTTGAAAGTAAATAATAAAATTAGGATCCCTATAACAGCGGGAGAGACCTCTAAAAACCAAGTAAAATATTCTTTTGGGTTGATTCCGGACCAAATTAACAGTGCTATTAGGAGGAATAATAAAGTGTATAGTAATTTCATTGTTTTCTTTGTCAATAGGTCTAATTCAACATTATTTCGCAATTCCTTTTATCTTATCAGAAGTAATAATTTTTTCAGAATATCCTTCTTTCACTAAAACTTGCATTGCCTTGGCAATCGTTTCGGCTTTTATCATTTTGTATTTATTCGGGATTAAAAATTCGAAAATTCTCATAAAAAATTCAGCTACATTTTCTCCAAAACGAGAATCATTGCGATTTCCAACTATTAATGAGGGTTGCAATACATAGGTGTTTTTGATATTTTGCTTCAAAACATCACGTTGCATTTCACCTTTAGTTTTATTATAAAAAACGCTGCTGTTTTCGTCTGCTCCCAATGCTGAAATTACAATAAAAGTTTTAATTCTGTTTTGCTTCGCCAATTTTGCCGCTGTAACGGGAATACCATAATCAATCTTTTTATAGGTTTCCTTATCGGGTGTCTTGGCTTTTGTAGTGCCTATACAGCAGAAAACCACATCGGCTACGAATGCTTCGGAATAATCTTCCAATTGGAACATATCGATTAAATGCTCTTCAATTTTTGGATTTGTTATTTCCACGGAGCTCCTTGAGAAAAGCTTTATTTTTTCAAATGAAGGATCGTTCAATAGCTTTTCTAATAGCAAGCCTCCCGTTAATCCACTTGCGCCTAAAATTATTGCTGTTTTCATAATATAAATATACTTACAAGGTTTTCAAAACCTTTGGGGTTTGGAATCCATTAAAGGTATTAAATTTACCGTATGCAAGAGTTGCTTCCCATCCGTAAGATAATCCATATAGATATGGATGCCTTTTACGCTTCTGTAGAACAGTTGGATAATCCAGAATTACGAGGGAAGGCATTAGCTGTAGGTGGTAGCGAAAAACGTGGAGTCGTGGCTGCTGCAAGCTACGAAGCACGTAAGTTTGGAGTGCGCAGCGCAATGAGTGGAATGGCGGCCAAACGCAATTGCCCAGAATTAATTTTTGTTCCGCCACGATTTGAGAGATATCGCGAAATTTCAAAACAGATTCGTGAAATATTTTTTGAATATACGGATTTAGTTGAGCCTCTCTCATTAGATGAAGCCTATCTTGATGTAACCGAAAATAAAAAAGGCAATCCTAGTGCAACTATGATTGCTGAAGAAATTAGGAAAGAAATAAAAGAAAAGACTGGACTGAATGCTTCTGCAGGAATCTCCATCAATAAATTTGTAGCGAAAATTGCTAGTGACATCAATAAACCGAATGGCCAGAAAACAATAATACCCGAAGAGGTTGTGCCATTTTTAGAAACCCTGGATGTGAAGAAATTCTTCGGAGTTGGAAAAGTGACCAAGGAAAAAATGTATCGCTTGGGAATTTATAACGGAACCGATTTAAAAAATCAGTCGTTGGAATTTTTAAATGAAAACTTCGGAAAAAGTGGCAATCACTATTACAATGTGGTTCGCGGTATCCATAATAGTAAGGTTAAGCCTTTGCGAACACAGAAATCATTGGCTTCGGAGCACACTTTTAGAGATAATATTTCTTCAGAGATTTTTATGATGGAACGTTTGCAAGAAATCGCAAATGAAGTAGAACAAAGGTTACTAAAACGAAATCTCGCCGGAAAAACCGTTACCTTAAAGATTCGTTACAGTGATTTCAGTATCCAGACTCGAAGTAAAACGATCTCTGATTTCATAGGAACAAAAGCACAGATTCTACCGATAGTGGAGGAACTATTATATCAGGAAAAAATGAAGGAATCAGTACGTCTTTTGGGAATTTCAATCTCTAATCTTAATAACGAGAAACCTAAGAAAATAGAAGAGCCTAGGGAATCAATCGACGTACAACTAAAACTTGAATTCTAAATCCCTCACCAACTTCTTCGGTATCTCCTCTAAAATGAAAGGAAAATTGTGAAAATTTTAGAATTTGTAAAAAAGCTACTTATCTTTAAGCTTATTTAAAATCCCTAATTATGAAATCCACCGCTTTTTCTTTTCTTGTCATTGTAAGTTTTATCCTTCTATTCTCTTGTAATGATAAAGCCAAAGATACGGACGAAGAGGATCAGACTGTTGTTACAGATACCATTCCGCAGCAAACAGTTCCAGATGTCTTGTATGTTACGGCGATGAGCGGATTAACCCTGCGTGAACACCCAAATTTACAAAGTGCAAAGTTAGCTGTGATGCCATTGGGGACAAAGGTTAGACTAATTAATGCTGAAGAAAAATTAACAATGAATGTTGGCGGAATCGATGGTGCAATGGACGAAGTGGAATACAATAATACAAAGGGATTTGCCTTTAGTGGGTTTATGGCGAAATTTTTTCCTCCTGGAGAAAATGTCGTTCCAAAGAATTATGCAGAAGATTTGAAAAAAGAGTTTCCAAAAGTTGAATATTCAGAAGCTACAGGGGGGACAGCAAGTAAACCCACAAAAACTGAAACCTTAATTTTACCAACAGATAAATGGCATGAAGCCTTTTTTATGGGGCAACAACTGTTTAATATTCCAAGGACATTTGCTTTTCCCAACCCACAAGGTTCTAATCACGAGACTCAACAAAACGGAAACAAAAAGAAAAACAATTCTATCAGTGAATTGCAGATTTCTAGAAATGCCAACCAACTTCAGAAGATTACTTATAATCAAAAGACCGATGGATATGGTTTTATAGTTACCATATCTAAAGATGCCAATGGCATGAGAATTGAAAAAATGGATGTTGCTGATTAAGTAAAGATGTCAAACCAACTAGCTTTATATTAACGATATTATATTTTTCACTCTTACTATATTACTTTACATGTGTAACCCTTAGTGTGTTTACCATTCCTTTATCTACAATAGGCATAGCAGCAAGGTTAATTAGATAATCACCTTTGTTTACGAATCCCTTGTCACAGGCAATTCTGTTTACATCATCTACAGTTTCATCGGTACTTACATATTTGTCATAATAGAAAGCTTTTACACCCCATAATAAATTCAGGCGGGCAAGAATGCGTTTGTTCGATGTAAAAGCGAGAATGAAGGCAGATGGACGCCAAGCTGAAATCTGGAAGGCTGTATAGCCACTATTTGTCAACGTACAAATTGCTTGAGCTTCAATTTCATTGGCCATAAGTGCTGCGTGGTAACAAATGGATTTAGTAATATAACGATTGGTTTTTACATGTGGTGGTTCCAGCGGCACGCGTATCAATTTAGAGGTTTCTACGCTTTTTATTATTTTTGACATTGTTTTTATTACCGCTACAGGATAATTTCCTACTGAAGTTTCCCCTGAAAGCATCACCGCATCCGCTCCATCCATTACGGAGTTTGCCACGTCATTTACTTCGGCACGAGTTGGAGTTAATGAGGTAATCATCGTTTCCATCATTTGCGTAGCAATGATTACAGGAATTCGAGCTCGCTTGGCAGCAAGAACTAGTTCTTTTTGGATTAATGGAACTTCTTCTGCGGGAACTTCTACGCCCAAATCACCACGAGCAACCATTAAACCGTCACAATAGGCAATAATCCTATCGATATTTTGTACTGCTTCTGGCTTTTCGATTTTTGCAATAATCGGGATTTTATATTCACAGTTTGCTTCAATCAATGCTTGTAATTCCTTTAAATCATCCCCGTGACGAACAAAGGAAAGTGCCATCCAATCTACTTCTTGCTCTATTGCAAAAATAGCGTCTTTCTTATCTTTTGGTGTAAGGGCGGGTAGAGAAAGCTTGGTGTTAGGTAGATTGACACCTTTTTTTGACCGTAAGGGACCACCTTGAATCACCTTAACTTTTACGGTGTCTTTTTTATTGGTTTTAAGGACTTCAAAAATAAGCTTTCCATCATCTAAAAGAACGCGTTCTCCAGCTTCTACATCTTTTGGAAAATCGTCATAGTTCATATAGACTTTCTTCTTTGTACCTTCAAACTCTTTTCCGGTACAAAAAAGAAGCTCATCGCCAGGATGAACCACTACTTCTTCCTTCATTACTCCAACACGAAGTTTTGGTCCTTGTAAGTCGCCTAAAATGGCAACGTGTAAGTCTAGTTCGTCAGAAAGTTTGCGTATTGTTGCGATTGTTGTTTTAACCGTATCATAATCTGCGTGTGAAAAGTTTACTCTAAAAACATCCACACCTTCCAATATCATTTGCTTTATAGTCTCTTCGCTGTTAGTTGCGGGTCCTAGGGTAGCTACTATTTTAGTTCTTTTTTGATTTGGCATTTAGTCGAAAATTAAATTGTTCTTAGATTTTATATTATCTGTTTCCACAATATATGCGGAAATAATCTGCTTAATCTTGTTTACTTCAGAAATAAAGTTTGAGATGGCCGCATCTTCAAAGTCTGAATATATCTTCAGGAAATAATCTACTTTTTTAAATTCTGGAAGCAAAAAATGATCTTTAGCCTTTTCAGAATCTATTTCAGCAAATAGACCACCTGAGCTTTGTAAACTCGCTTCGATTGTTCTACACTTATTGGACACTAAATAGTATTGATTATAGTTAACCTCATCGGTAAAATCGAATATTGGGAAAGTGGTTATTAATCCCTCAAATGTGAAATCGATATCTATCTTTCTTCGTGCAAATCTCGTGTTGAGAAATTTGTTCATTAAATAGGCAACCTTATACTCTTCTTCACTACAATGAATAGCGATTAGAGTAAAGGGCTCTTCAAATTCTTCATCAAAAACGAGTTTGTGGTTGGCCATTTGAAATTTTGATACTTTAGATATTGTGGATAGACTTATCGCCATTACCAGTTGTCTCTTTACAAAAATAGACAACTTTAAAGGGATTAACTAAAATAGTTGGGAGTGTTGAAAACTATTAATGTAAAGATAATATCAGGCTCAGGCTTTTTCTGAGTCTATCTTAACCTGAAGTTTGTAATAGGCTCGTTTAGCAGCGCGTTCTTCAGCTTTCTTTTTCGAGGTTGCCCTTGCTTTTGCAACGATTTCATCTTCTACCTTTAGACGTACTGCAAAATGCTTAAGCTCGTCTTTCCCGGTATCTTCATATATTTCGAAATTGAACGGTTTTTTGTGCTTTTGGCACCATTCAATCAGGAGGCTTTTATAGCTAATAACTTTTCCCTCCAATTTTTTAATGTCTACGTAAGGCTTGATTACACGCTTATAAATAAACTTTTCACAGTATTTAAAACCGCGATCTAAGTAGATGGCGCCTACAAGCGCTTCAAAAACATTTCCGTAGATATTACCGCTAAACTGTTGCGTTGGAACCGTTGTTTTTAGGAATTTTACTAATTGTAAATCGCGCCCCAATTCATTGAGGTGTTCACGACTAACAACTTTACTACGCATTTTGGTTAGATAACCTTCATTGCCTTCAGGTACTTTTTTAAAGAGATGGGCGGCTATAACGGCGCCTAACATAGCGTCACCTAAAAACTCAAGTCTTTCGTAGTTTTGGGGTTGCCCACTTGGGTTTTTTTCGTTTGTGGAACGATGGGTAAAAGCCGTTTCGTAAAGGAAGATATCTTTTGGCTTGAAACCCAATATTTTCTTAAGGGAATTAAAAAATTCCCCGTCTTTATCTGAACGGGTAGAAAATATATTTTTAATGGAACCCATTAATATTTTTAGGCATCAAGTTTTTTAAAGAGCACACAAGCGTTGTGCCCACC
This sequence comes from Aequorivita sp., assembly GCA_052105975.1. Classification (GTDB taxonomy): domain Bacteria; phylum Bacteroidota; class Bacteroidia; order Flavobacteriales; family Flavobacteriaceae; genus Aequorivita. The sequence continues at coordinate 32,666 of JBQEAY010000009.1, forward strand.
AAATCCAAATGTATTGCTCATAGCCACTTTTATATCGCGCTTTTGAGCTTTGTTTAGAGTAAGGTTTAAGGAAGGATCAATGTTTTCATCTACCGTAGTATGATTAATGGTAGGTGGAACAATCCCGTTTTTCATTGCCAAAATAGAGGCAATTGCTTCAATAGCACCGGCAGCACCAAGTAAGTGGCCTGTCATCGATTTTGTTGAGTTAATATTAATATCCTTGGCGTGTTCTCCAAAGACACTTACAATAGCTTTCAATTCGGCAACATCTCCCAATGGCGTTGAGGTTCCGTGAGTATTGATTGCATCAACTTCATTTGGACTCATGTGGGCGTCACGTAAACAGTTTTGCATAACGCGTTCCACACCTCTTCCTTCAGGATGTGGTGCGGTCATATGGTGAGCATCACTGCTCATACCACCACCAACAATTTCCGCATAAATTTTTGCGCCTCGTTTTTTTGCATGCTCGTATTCCTCGAGAATAAGAGCTCCAGCTCCCTCACCTAATACAAAGCCATCGCGGGTTGCATCAAATGGTCTTGAAGCTGTATCTGGATTATCATTTTGGGTAGATAAGGCGTGCATTGCATTAAAACCTCCCATTCCCGCTATGGTTACCGCTGCTTCACTTCCTCCTGTAACAATCACATCACATGTGCCCAATCTAATGTAATTGAACGCATCAATTATTGCATTTGCAGAAGATGCACATGCAGAAACTGTTGTATAATTGGGTCCCATAAAACCGTGTTTTATGGAAATATTAGCAGGAGCAATATCCGCAATCATTTTTGGAATAAAGAAGGGGTTGAAACGTGGTGTTCCATCCCCTTCTGCAAAGTTTATAACTTCGTTCTGAAAGGTTTCCAAACCACCTATTCCCGCTCCCCAGATAACACCAACTCGAAATTTATCAACATCAATGAAGTCTATTCCAGCATCTAAGATGGCTTCATCTGAAGATACAAGGGCGTATTGGGCAAATCGGTCTAGTTTTCTGGCTTCTTTCCTTTCAAAATGTTCTTCTGGATTGAAATTTTTCAATTCACAAGCGAATTTTGTTTTGAACTTTTCAGTATCAAAATAGGTAATAGGGGCGCAACCACTTTTCCCATTAATAAGTGCATCCCAATATTCTTCAATATTGTTGCCAATAGGGGTAAGGGCACCAAGACCTGTAACTACAACTCGCTTCAATTCCATAGAAGAATTCTTATTTTGCTGCTTCTATATAGGAAATTGCTTGACCTACTGTAGCAATATTTTCAGCTTGGTCGTCTGGAATCTGGATATCAAATTCTTTTTCAAATTCCATGATAAGCTCTACCGTATCCAAGGAGTCGGCTCCTAAGTCGTTTGTGAAGCTAGCTTCGGTTACAACTTCGTTTTCGTCTACACCTAATTTGTCTACGATAATAGCTTTTACTCGTGATGCAATGTCTGACATAATTCTTAATTTTTAAATTTAATTATAAGTGGCAAAAATAAAATATTTTAATTGATTTCACCATTTAATGTTCAAAATGTGAAAATAGACCCGTTTAAAATTCGTTTTTCACACGAATAGACACAGGTTATATTTACAGTTATCTCATAAACAGCGTTGTACACATTGAATAATTTTGTTCAGTTTTTAATGGTTGCGTATAAAATCATTCCAATGATACAAAATAACGCTGAAAGATTGAACCAATTTAAACAATTTTGGGTGAAGTAAAACCCTATTGCCTTACTTTTGTTGTTTTATTTATTAATATTTACTTCGAGAAAAACTTTTGGAAACGGGAATGAAGAAACGAATTGTAATTTTTGCGTCTGGTAGCGGTACCAATACCGAGAACATTATTAAATACTTTCAACGAACCCAATTTGCCGAGGTCGTTCTTGTGCTTTCAAACAAGAAGGATGCCAAAGTATTGGAACGTGCTGAAAAACATAAAGTTGAAGCAGCTTCTTTTACCAAAGCCGAATTGTTCTCTGAAGAAGGAGTTCTAAAAACCTTGAAGGAAAGCGAGCCAGATCTTATAGTATTGGCGGGATTTCTGCTTAAGTTCCCTGAATTCATTATTAAGGAATTTCCAAATAAAGTGATAAATATCCATCCGGCCTTACTCCCTAAATATGGAGGTAAAGGAATGTATGGCAGTTTTGTTCACGAAACAGTGCTCAAAAATAAAGACGACGAAACAGGAATAACTATTCATTATATCAATGAAAATTATGATGAAGGCGCAATCATTACCCAAAAGAGAGTAAAGCTTTTAGAAACTGAAACATCTAAAACGATTGCTGAGAAAGTGCATCGTTTGGAGTATGAATGGTTTCCGAAAATTATAGAAGAATTACTTCAGAATGGGTAATAAACAGAAATTTTATGTTGTTTGGTTCGGTAATCCTGCTGGCATTTTTAGTAGCTGGAAGGAATGTAAGCGTTCAATTCAAGGAGTAAGTGGCGCACAATACAAAAGCTTTGAAAGTTTTGATGAAGCCAAAAAAGCATACAATAAGTCGTATGCTGATTATAAAGGAAAGACCGTAAAAAAAACGCTCTCTAAGGAACAACTTCAAAAAATAGGGGAGCCTAACCTTTATTCCATTTCGGTCGATGCTGCTTCCAGCGGTAATCCTGGAAAAATGGAATATCGGGGTGTAGATACGCAAACACACAAACAATTATTCCATCAAGGTCCCTTTCAACAGGGAACCAATAATATTGGTGAGTTTTTAGCTCTTGTACACGGTTTAGCTTTTTTGAAGAAGCACGACAGTGATCGAATTCTATATACAGATTCGCGGATTGCAATGGGCTGGATCAAAAAGAAGAAATGCAACACAAAGTTGAAGCCGAATTCTAAGAATAAGATGCTCTTTGAACTGGTATCACGCGCCGAGGACTGGCTTAAAACGAATAAATACGAAACGAAAGTGGTTAAATGGGAAACCAAAGCTTGGGGAGAAATCCCTGCAGATTTTGGCAGGAAGTAGAAGCAGATACTTTTTTTCTACGCGCCATCAATTGATTTCTGCAATCCAAATATCTTTAAAATAAGCTAATTCTTTATTTTCTATCCATTTTTCGTAAACGGGTTTTAAAACCTTTCCGTTGGCGATATAGACGTAATTTAGGTTGTTCTCTGGGTTAATGAAAGTGCCTGGATGAAAGTTTTTTTCCTTTAAGGTTTTCGACCAATTCTCCGCATAACTTTGTAATGAGAAAGCGTTTGTAATAATATAGTATCCAGGCTCTAGCCCAGGAACTGAGATAGTTCGAATTTTAGTCTTCTCTTTTATTTTATCTTCTTCAGAAAGTACAAACTGCTCTTTAGGAATACTACTTTTAAGAGCTTCTGGAACTTCTGGCTCATCTTTCATAATGGCTTGTTTCGCTTTCTCTTCTAAAATAGCGTTTTTGTGTGGCACTTCAATTTTGTTCGATTCTTGAGATTTCTCAGTATTAGTAGGAGTACTTGCTATAGCCTCTGTTTTCTTTTGTTTTATTTTGCCTTCTTCAGAAGGCAACCCCTGTTCTTGTGGACTCCTGTTCTTGTGGATTCCCTGAGCTTTGGGGTCATCTTTCTTCATGGTTTCATTCACTGTCTCTACTGAAACAACTTTTTTGAGTAGCATTTCACCACTGCTAGATTCTTGTATTTGATAAATAGGTTTTGTAGTTGGAATATTCGCTAGAGGTTCTGTTTTTTCCAGTAAAAAAGTGTTGTTTATCTCAGTTTCAAAGGCGATAAAAAATAGGTAAAAACGGTCTGCTTTTCCTTGAAACTTAAAATTTACTTCGGTAGTTGTGTTGTCAAATAACTCGTTGTTCTGGTTTGGGATTTCCAGCTTCAACAAATCAAACCCAAGCGTGTTGGCGCTATTAGGGTTTCTATCTTTTAAAAACTCATTCCCGATGGTTATTGAACTATTAAAAAAGTTTCTTTTGCTTCTAACGTTATTACTCAATAGAATAAAATCTTCAGTCTTTTCGTTAAAGACAGAAACCTTATCTGTTTTCATTTTTCGATCTCCCTCTAGAACCCCTATAGCAATAGTGGTCTGGACATCCCCTTCCTCTTTATTCTTAAAGTCCTTGAAATTTATCTCTACCTCCTTTTTGTTTACCTCAACCAGCCCGTTATATACATTAAAATATTTTGGACTTTGTGCTGAGTCCTCGTTAACAATATATAAAAGCCAACCCGCTGAACCTCCTCCAGAAATCTTACCCTCAGTAGCTTTTATATTTGCAGCGGTGTAAGTTCCATTAATATTTGGAAGACTTTGTAGTTGCGTAGTGATGTCGGCATAACACACATATGGCTTATTGCTTTCAAAGGCTTCAGAATTATTACTGTCGTAAATTACTTGTCCGTTAACCGCTTCATAATTTCCATTAGGTGTTTTGAATAGTATTGAGTGTACTTCTTCATTCCTATCTCCCCGGCCCACGTGAACCATTTTATTACCAGATTTTTTTAGAACTCCTTTTTTAAAGGGATACAGTCCGCTCCAGTAGAGAGCGGCATATTTAATGTTTGAATTTTTGGAAGAGTTACTTATTGTGGCTTCACTAGAACTAAATGTTGTTTTGTCATCATCCACATCTATATATTTCATATCCACAAGGTCGTTGGGGATGTTTAGGTCCATGAGTGGATTTGTGGCATGTTCTCCAAGAATATTATTTCCAATAAGAATTGAATTACCATGCAGGTATAATTGTTTGCTTTCTTTAAATGGAGCACCTTCTTGAGAGTGTGCAAATTGAAAAAAGAAACATAAAGCAAAAAGAAAGTATAAGTTTTTCATTAAGTGGGAATTAAATTCGGGGAATTTACAATTTTTAAAACTAATGAAGTATTTTCAAATTTTAATGGTAGTAACTCGTTAGTTCAGATCTATAAAAGGAAAAAATTGTAAATAAATGATTAAATTTGCGCCTCTTTAAAAATCAGCTATGAGTAAATTAGTTATTGTAGGTACTGTTGCCTTTGACGCAATTGAAACCCCATTCGGGAAAACAGATAAAATTCTTGGTGGTGCCGCTACCTATATAGGTTTGGCAGCTTCACAGTTTAAGGTCGATGGTGCAATTGTTTCCATTGTTGGTGGAGATTTTCCTAAGGAAGATCTTAAAATGCTAGAAGAAAATGGAATGGATATTTCAGGCCTTGAAGTGGTTGAGGATGGGAAAACCTTCTTTTGGAGTGGAAAATATCACAATGATATGAATACGCGTGACACTTTAATAACAGATTTGAATGTGCTTGCAGATTTCAATCCGAAAGTATCTGAAGATTATCGAGATGCCGAAGTTGTTATGTTAGGAAATCTTCATCCACTCGTCCAATTGAGTGTGATTGAGCAAATGGATTCCCCAAAGTTAATTGTATTAGATACTATGAATTTTTGGATGGATAGTGCTTTGGATGAACTAAAGCAGGTTATTGCAAAAGTAAATGTAATAACCATAAATGACGAAGAGGCCAGACAGCTTTCAGGGGAATATTCCTTGGTAAAAGCTGCTCAGAAGATTATGGAAATGGGGCCAAAATATGTTGTAATAAAAAAGGGTGAACACGGTGCCTTGCTTTTCGGTGATGATGATGTATTCTTCGCTCCAGCTATGCCATTGCGCGAAGTTTTTGATCCAACTGGCGCTGGCGATTCCTTCGCTGGAGGGTTTACTGGATATTTGGCAAGAACTGGTGATTACAGTTATGATAACATGAAAAACGCCGTTATTAATGGATCTGCATTGGCTTCGTTCTGTGTAGAGAAATTTGGCCCAGAAAGACTGCTTAACCTTACAAATAAAGACGTGCATCAACGCATACAACAGTTTAAAAGCTTGACACAGTTTGATATTAAGTTAACATAAATACGCGCCCTGAAAATTCAGGGCGTTTTTCATTACAATTTCGGTTTCTGATCCTAGCAGGAGGAGGTTGTCATAATAATTAAAAACAAAGAAAAGCCTACTCTTTAGGAATGCACTGAGGTTTTTCGAATTTGAATAGAAAAAATGAGCGACGCGTTAAAACACGAATGTGGAATTGCCATGGTAAGGTTGTTAAAACCTTTGGAGTATTATAAGGAGAAATACGGGACGGCATTTTACGGAGTAAACAAAATGTATTTAATGATGGAAAAACAGCATAACCGTGGACAAGACGGTGCAGGTTTGGCCAGTATTAAATTGGATGTTAATCCTGGAGAGCGGTATATTAGTCGTGTACGTTCTAATGATGCGCAGCCAATTCAAGATATTTTTGCTCAGATAAACGAGCGGATAAATTCGGAATTTTCGCAACATCCAGAATACAAAAACAACGTTGCTGCTCAAAAAAAGAACATTCCTTATATAGGGGAGCTGTTTTTAGGGCACGTTCGTTATGGTACTTTTGGTTTAAACAGTGTGGAAAACGTTCATCCCTTTCTTCGTCAAAATAACTGGATGCACCGTAATCTGATTATTGCGGGAAACTTCAATATGACGAATACCAATGCCTTGTTTGACAATCTTATAAACCTGGGGATGCACCCAAAAGAGAAGACAGATACCGTTACTGTGATGGAACGAATAGGTCACTTTTTGGATGATGCCGTTCGTAAACTGTATAAGAAGGCAAAGGCAAAAGGATTCAATAAGCAAGAAGCTTCACCATATATTGCGGAAAATTTAAATGTTGCAAAGATACTTCGCAAATCGGCATCTAATTGGGATGGTGGTTATGCAATGGCTGGACTTTTAGGCCATGGTGATGCATTTGTGTTGCGTGATCCCGCTGGAATTAGACCAGTGTATTTTTATCAAGATGACGAAATAGTAGTGGTTGCTTCGGAAAGACCTGCTATTCAAACTACTTTCAACGTTCCTTTTGAAGAAGTAAAAGAATTAGATCCAGGTCGCGCCTTGATTATCAAGAAAAATGGAAGGGTGAAAATTTCAGAAATTTTGGCTCCATTAGAGCGTAGGTCTTGTTCCTTTGAAAGAATATATTTTTCACGAGGAAATGATGCCGAAATTTATGAAGAGCGAAAAATGCTGGGTAAGTTAGTAATGCCGAAAGTACTAGAAGCGATAGATTACGATACCGTGAATTCAGTTTTTTCCTTTATACCAAATACAGCAGAAACTTCTTTTTACGGAATGCTTGACGCAGCACAAGATGAACTGAACAAACAAAAGAACGAAGCTATACTAGAGGAGAAGGAAAGTTTGACAACAGAACGTCTCCAGCAAATCCAGGCACATAAAATCCGTACAGAGAAAATTGCTATAAAAGATGTTAAGTTAAGAACATTTATCACTGATGAAAGTAGCCGCGATGACCTTGTGGCTCACGTATATGACGTAACCTACGGCGTTGTAAAATCTCAGGATAACCTAGTTATTATTGATGACAGTATTGTTAGAGGGACTACTTTGAAAAAAAGTATCTTAAAGATGCTCGACAGGCTTCATCCAAAACAAATTGTAGTTGTTTCTTCAGCACCTCAGATTAGATACCCAGATTGTTATGGTATAGATATGGCACGACTGGAAGATTTAATAGCTTTTCAAGCAGCACTGCACCTACATAAGGATCGCGGAACTGATGCAATTATAGAAGAGATTTACAATAAATGTAAAGAGCAGGTCGGAATGGAAGACGTTTCTGTGGTTAATCATGTAAAAAAGCTATACGCGCCTTTTACCGATGAGGAAATCTCAGATAAGATAGCTGAAATTATTAGTGAGGAAAATATAAAAGCTAAAGTCAAGGTTCTCTTTCAATCTGTTGATGATTTGCATAAAGCATGTCCAAAAAACTTAGGCGATTGGTATTTTACCGGAAATTATCCAACTGCAGGAGGAAATCGAGTTGTAAATCGTGCTTACATCAATTTTTACGAAGGAAACATGGAGCGTGCCTATTAACTACTTTAAACTTTAACACTCTTCAAGCTGTTCATCGGATTGTTAATTCACTTTATCGAATTTGTTGGCTTGCACCATTCAAATGCTGGAAGTTAAATTACATTTGATTTTACCATAAGATGTAAGTAGGTTAGATCTATGGTAAGATTTGGGGCAAAAAAGGTAGGTTTAAACCTACCTTTTTTCATTTCCATCCCGATAGTTATCGGGGCTTGGGGTGGCGAGCTCTCGAGGTTTCCCTTTTCTATCCAAATTATGCTGCGAGCCGTTTTTTACTCTCTCTTTCGGTGGAAGTTTGCCTTTTTTCATTGCCAATTATTAATGAGGTAGCGAGTTCGATAGTTTTCATTTTTTATAGAGGTTTTGCTACATGCCATTTCTCACTCCTCGTGACGAAAATCTATCTTTTTTCTCCGACGTGAATCATGCTTTAAGAATTATAGAGAGCTGAACATTCTCATTGCATTAGTCGCTACTTGATGGACGAATCTTTTTTTCGTCACTTTCAGCAGAAGTTTGTCTTTTTCCACCAATATTGAACCGGCCCGAACGCACCTCCACTAATTATGGAAACTGAGATTGTAATCAACATTAATCTTTTTAGAGAGAAGACTCATTGGTGATTTGAGTCTTCATTTAAAAAATTCTGGCTGTTTTCTGAATTAAAACTTGATAAATGCCTTGCAAAACATATCATAACTACTCCTTCTAACCCATAAAAACTCCAAAAATGGGTTGTTTAACGAAAATATTGGTAACTGGTCTAAAACCTCTATTTTGAATATTATATTCTTATATATTTGAATATACCATTAGCATAAGTAGGTTAAGTTCATGGTAGATTTGGGGCAAAAAGAGGCAAACTAGTGTTTGCCTTTTTTTATGCCTCAAATCTAAACGGGGTGGCGAGCTTAAAGGTTTTCACTCTAAGTCGAGGTCTTAATGCGAGCC
>JBQEAY010000009.1:41643-132312 GCA_052105975.1 Aequorivita sp.
TCCACAAGTGTTAGCCTGCCTTTTTATTAGCCCCGAATATTAACGGGGTGGCGAGCTTAAAGGTTTTCACTCTAAGTCGAGGTCTTAATGCGAGCCGTTTCCCTATTTTCCACAAGTGTTAGCCTGCCTTTTTATTAGCCCCGAATATTAACGGGGTGGCGAGTATTTGAAATTTCTAATTTTTATCCACTCGTATTGCGAGCCGTTTTTCACCTCATTCCCAGTGAGAGTTTGCCTTTTTTTATGCCTCAAATCTAAACGGGGTGGCGAGTATCTAGGTCCTTATTTTTTTAATGGATTTTATACGAGCCGTTTCCTTCTCTTCTGCCGATTTTAGCTTGTCTTTTTTTCAATTCCAAATCTTTCGAGGTGAGAAGATCTCGAATTTTAATCTTTCTAGTAATGTCTCGGAGAGTCGTTTCTTTCTTCTCTTTTGATACTAGTTTGTTTTTATCTAGATTCAATCCTAAATGGATGTGAAACTCTCGATTTCAGCATTTATTATCCAGAATATATTCATAGCTCTCTGTCCAAATCTATTTTTTTCTTATTTCGCAGATAGATATATAGGAGTAGCGAGAATTCGATATTATTAGTTACGTTTTTATCTGCGAGTTTTTTATCCAACATTTTCTGTAAAAGTCCATGTTCTTCATTTTACAGCTAGGATTATGCTTTAAGTTTCAAAGTGATCATAAAATCTAGAACCCATCATTCTTTATCTCGATCTTGTAGATACTCGATTCTCTTTTAAAAAAAGAAATCCGCAGCCAATTCTGGCTGCGGATTTATATTGATTTCAATTCAGCTTACTTAAACTGTGAATTGAGTTGTAAGCTTACTTGTTATTTTCGTAGTTAGCTGAAACTTCGTCCCAGTTAATTACATTCCAAAATGCACCAACATAGTCTGGACGCTTGTTTTGGTATTTTAAGTAATATGCGTGTTCCCAAACATCCAATCCTAAAATTGGAGTTCCATTGCAATCTGTATTTGGCATCAATGGATTATCTTGGTTAGGTGTAGAAGAAACTTCTAATTTTCCACCTTTATGAACACAAAGCCAAGCCCATCCTGAACCAAACTGTGTTTTTGCAGCGTCAGAGAACTTTTCTTTAAAAGTATCAAAACTTCCAAAAGCATCATCAATAGCTTTTGCCAAAGCACCTGAAGGTTTTCCACCACCATTTGGAGACATAACTTTCCAGAAAAGACTGTGATTGTAAAATCCACCACCATTGTTACGAACAGCTTTGTTTTTCATATCAAGATTCTTTAAGATATCTTCGATAGATTTTCCTTCTAAATCTGTGCCTTTAATAGCGGCATTCAGCTTATCGGTGTAACCTTTATGGTGTTTATCGTGGTGTATTTCCATTGTTTTGGCATCAATGTTTGGTTCTAAAGCATCAAATGCATACGGTAATTTTGGTAACTCAAAAGACATATTATATTGTTTTTTATTGGTTATTAATAATTTCACTCAAAGTTAGACATTATCCTCTTTTAAAAGTGTTATAGATTTTATAAGATTTCTATGATATGATAGATAAATTTGATTCAAAGTCTATAAAAACACTATTTTAGTGCAAAACTCAACTTCTTGGAAAAACGATCCTCCTTTTCAATTTACGATGCTGCAGCTGGAAGCGGAAAAACCTTCACGCTAGTAAAGGAATATTTAAAACAAATTCTCGCCGCAAAAAGTGACGATTACTTTAAACACCTTTTGGCCATTACCTTCACTAACAAAGCGGTTGCCGAAATGAAACAACGCATTGTTGAAACCTTGGTCAATTTTAGTGAAGAAGAGAGTGTAAATAAACCGCAGCCGATAATGCAAATAATTTCAGAAGAAACTGGAATGAGCGTGGCTGAAATTCAGAAGCGATCCAAAGTAATTCTGAAAAATTTACTTCACAACTACGCTGCATTTAGTGTTGAGACTATTGACCGTTTTAACCATCGAATCATTCGGACTTTTGCACGCGATTTAAAACTGGCTACCAATTTTGAAGTAACCCTAGATACGCCACAACTTCTCTCTGAAGCTGTAGATTTATTACTGAGTAAGGCTGGGGAGAACAAAGAGATAACTAAAGTGTTACTGGATTTTGCCTTAGAAAAAACTGATGATGATAAATCATGGGATATTTCGCGAGACATAGCAGATGCAGCAAAACTCTTGTATAATGAAAATGATTTTGCTCATGTTGCGGTTTTAAAGGAGAAATCATTAGAAGATTTCTTAGGTTTTAAAAAGCAATTAATAATTAAGAAAAAGACACTGGCTGCTGAAATTGAAAATTTAGCTACACAAACCCTTCAGCTTATTGAGGAAAGCGGATTGCAAATAGATGATTTCAGCGGAAAATACCTGCCAAAACATTTTCAAAACCTTTCGATAGGAAGATATGATATAAATTTTAGTGCCAAATGGCAAGAAACCATGGGGGAGAAACCGCTTTATCCTGGCAGAGTTTCAGCTTCTATTGGTGGAATAATTGATGAATTAACTCCGGCGTTCATCAGTAGTTTTCAGCAGACAAAGAATATGGTTTTTCAACTGCTCTTGATTGATAACGTACTTAAAAATATTACACCACTTTCGGTGATAAATTTGGTAAACCAAGAAATCGAAACTATTAAGGAAGAGAAAAATATTCTGCCTATTTCAGAATTTAACTCCTTAATAAATAAAGAGATTAAAAATCAACCGGCTCCTTTTATATATGAGCGATTAGGCGAAAAGTATCGTCACTTTTTTATTGATGAATTTCAGGATACTTCAAAATTGCAATGGGATAATTTAATTCCGCTGATTGCAAACGCACTTTCACAGGAATTGGACCCTAACTCAGGAAGTTTATTATTGGTTGGAGATGCCAAGCAGTCTATTTATAGATGGCGCGGTGGTTTACCGGAACAGTTTATGGATTTGTACGGTGATGGAAATCCATTTCCGCGAGAAAAGGAAGTACTTTCGTTAGATACCAATTATAGAAGCTGTGCCGAAATCGTTGACTTCAATAATCAATTTTTCAGTTTTGTCTCTGGCTATTTTGCAAATGATGGCCACGGTGAACTTTATAAATCGGGAAATAATCAAAAACTCAATGCTAAAAAAGATGGTTACATACGTCTGGAATTTATAGAGAAACAGAAGAAAGCGGAAAAGGACCAAGCGTATTCAGAATTAGTTTTAGAAACAATTCGCAATCTTGAAAATCAAGGGTTTTCCACAAGTGACATTTGTATTTTAACTCGAAAAAAAGCGGACGGAATAGTATTAGGAGCATTTTTGATGGAGCACAGTATATCGGTTATTTCTTCCGAAACCTTACTTCTGCAATCTTCACCGCTGGTTCAAATGTTGGTGTTTGCATTAATTGTAAGTCTTTATCCAAATAATGAGGAAGCTAAAATAAACTTACTCGATTTATTACACGAGCATTTAGATATTTCAGAAGAGAAACATACCTTTTTTAAAAAATTTCTAAAAAATTCAGAAGAGAAATTCACCCAAAACCTAAAGGAATATCAGCTTGATTTCAAGTTTGATGAAATGCGGACCGTTTCACTTTACGAAGCATTTGAATACTGCATTGAGAACCTTAAACTTGCGGACCATGCTGATGCTTACTTATTCGGTTTTATGGATCTGGTCTATGATTTTGAGCAACAGCCTTTAGCAGATAAAATTTCATTTTTGGATCATTGGGAAACGAAAAAGGATAATGCCTCCATTCCTGCGAGTGAAGGAGCCAATGCAGTTCAGTTAATGACCATTCACAAAGCTAAAGGGCTGGAGTTTCCAGTAGTTATTTTCCCTTTTGCAGATATAAACTTATACGATGCCAAATACGATAAACTTTGGTATCCTTTGGAAAGTGAAGAATTTCAATTTCAAGAAGCACAGATAAATTATAAGTCCGAGATTGCAAACTATGGCGATCTAGGTGAGATAATGTATAAGGAGCACAGAAGTCAGCTAGAACTGGACAATATAAACTTGCTGTATGTTACGCTTACAAGAGCTGTTGAGAAGCTATTTATTTTTTCAGAAATGCCAAAAGAATCTAAAGACGGGATTCCTTCAAGTTATAATCAACTTTTTATGGAATTTCTGAAACAGAAGGGAATGTGGAACAATGAGCAGATGCTTTATGAATTTGGAACTGATTCGGTAAAAATTTCAAAAGGAAAGAAGATTGTACCGCAAACGGAACCGGTTTTTATCTCCAGTAATCCAATTGCGCATGGGTTAAAAATTGTTACTTCGGAAAGGATCTATGAGGAAGAAACCAAAGCTGCGATTTTCACAGGGAATCTACTTCACGATACTATGGAGCAAATTTATGTGGAAGCGGATTATGATCGAGTCCTTGCCGAAATGAAACAACGCGGTATTATTCCAGAGCATGAGCTCGCGGTTTTAAAAACTACCATTAGTCAAATTATTCAACATCCTGAATTGAAGATGTTGTTTGATGGATCAGACATAATATATAATGAGCGAGACCTTATTACTAAAGATGGAATTGTTTTGCGACCGGATAGGGTTAATATCAATTCCGAGAACGAGGTGGTCATTATTGATTATAAAACGGGAAGCCCCAATATTTCGCATAATGATCAATTGGTGGATTATGCAAATGCCTTAGAGGAAATGGGCTTCAATGTATCTAAAAAAATACTTATCTATACGAATGAATATGGTATAGTGATAAATAAAGTTTAATTTTGAATTTTTAAAATAAAAGATAAAATGTACGGAGAAATAAAAGGTCATTTACAGAAAGAACTGGAAGAGATAAAGGATAACGGTCTTTATAAAAAGGAGCGTATAATCACTTCGCCACAAGATGCGGTGATTAAAATTTCAACTGGAGAGGAAGTTATTAATTTTTGTGCAAATAATTATTTGGGGCTTTCTTCTAACAAGGAAGTAATTCAGGCTGCTAAAGATGCAATGGATACCCACGGTTTTGGAATGTCTTCTGTTCGCTTTATTTGCGGAACTCAAGATATCCACAAAGAACTAGAACAAAAAATTGCTGATTTTTACGGCACTGAAGACACTATATTATACGCTGCTGCTTTTGATGCTAACGGAGGGGTTTTTGAACCTTTGCTTGGACCTGAAGACGCAATTATTTCAGATTCTTTAAACCACGCTTCTATTATAGATGGAGTACGTCTTTGTAAGGCTGCTAGATATCGCTATAAAAATAGTGATATGAAAGATTTGGAAGATCAACTTATTGCTGCCAATGAAAAAGGCGCTCGTTTCAAAATTATTGTTACTGATGGTGTGTTTTCAATGGATGGTATAGTTGCACCTTTAGACAAGATTTGCGACTTAGCAGATAAGTATGATGCAATGGTGATGATTGATGAATGTCACGCTACTGGGTTTATTGGCGAAACAGGTCGTGGAACCTTAGAGGAAAAAGGTGTAATGGATCGTATAGATATTATTACAGGAACTCTAGGAAAAGCGCTTGGTGGAGCAATGGGTGGTTATACTACTGGAAAGAAGGAAATAATCGAAATGTTACGTCAGCGCTCAAGACCTTATTTGTTTTCAAACTCATTGGCACCTGCACTTGTTGGGGGAGCAATCAAGGTGTTTGATATGTTGACCAATGACACTTCACTACGTGATAAATTGGCTGAGAATACGGCTTATTTCAAAAAAGGAATTAAAGAAGCAGGATTTGATATTGTTGATGGAGATTCTGCAATAGTACCTGTTATGTTATATGATGCTAAACTTTCCCAGGAAATGGCAGATATGCTGTTAGAGGAGGGTATTTATGTAATAGGTTTCTTTTTCCCAGTTGTTCCAAAAGATCAAGCTAGGATTCGTGTACAGCTTTCGGCTGCACATACAAAAGAGCATTTAGATAAAGCTATAAATGCCTTTATTAAGATTGGAAAAAAATTGGAGGTAATAGACAAGTAAATACTTCATTTACGTGTGATAGCCCCCGACTTTAGGAAAATTTTATTAGATTTGCTTTTGTTTATAATATTTAACAACTTACTTTTGCTGATAATTAACACTTAAAAATTAAACAATCGAATATGAAACATCTTAACAGATTATTAGTTGCTGCAATTCTATTTATGGGAATTGGTGTAGCGAACGCGCAAGACGAAAACAACCCTTGGGCTGTTGAGGTTGGGGCAAACGCCGTTGACGTTTACCCAGTCGGAACTAGCGACAAAGGACGAATCCCTGCTTCACTTCGAGGGGAAATCTTTGACGAGTATTTTAATGCAAACGACCACTGGAACATTTTGCCTTCAGTTTCAAGACTTGCTATCAGTAGATATGTAGGTAGCGGTTTTGTATTTACTGCTGCTGGAACTATCAACAAAATTGATAGACTAGGTGACGGTGAGGCAAACGACCTTAGCTACTACGGTGCTGATGGTTCGATTAAATATAGCTTCAGAAATGCTATTGCTCCTGGTGGATGGTTTGATCCATCTATTGGTATTGGTGGTGGTTATACTTGGCTTGACGATATAGGGTTTGGTACTGGTAACGCAGTTGTTGGTCTTAAATTCTGGTTTAATGAGCATATCGCTTTAAACCTACAGTCAACCTACAAGCACTCATTTGAAGATACTTACGGTGTTACACACTTCCAACATTCTGCTGGTATTGTATTCCAATTTGGTGGAAAAGATACAGACGGTGACGGAATCTACGATAAAGATGACGAATGTCCAGAAACTCCTGGTTTAGCTGAATTTAACGGTTGTCCTGATACTGACGGTGACGGAATCCCTGATCACTTAGATGAGTGTCCAAACACTCCTGGTTTAGCTGAATTCAACGGTTGTCCTGATACTGACGGTGACGGAATCCCTGATCACTTAGATGAGTGTCCTACTGTTGCAGGTTTAGCTGAATACAACGGTTGTCCTGATACTGACGGTGACGGTGTGCCAGATAACTTAGACAAATGTCCAAACGAAGCTGGTCCAGCTGAGAATGACGGATGTCCTTGGCCAGATAGAGACGGTGACGGTGTACCAGATCACGAAGATCAGTGTCCTGATGTTGCTGGAACTGTAGCTAACAAAGGTTGTCCTGAAGTTTCTGTAGAAATCATCAAGCAATTGAACGATTACTCAAAAACTGTATTGTTTGACTTGAATAAGTCAACTATCAGAAAAGACTCTTACGGAGCTCTTCAGAACATTGCTGATATTATGAAAGAATATCCAAACGCATCTTTCCACATTGGTGGTCATACAGATAGCAGCGGTAGAGATTCATACAACATGAAGCTTTCTAAAGAAAGAGCTGCTTCAGTAAAAGATTACTTAGAAACTATCGGAATGGATGGTGAAAGATTAACTTCTGAAGGTTACGGTGAAGAACAACCAATTGCAACTAACAAGACTGCAGCTGGAAGACAAGAAAACCGTCGTGTTGAAATTTCTTTAAAGAAATAATTTCAACAGCAGATAAGTTTTAATAAATATTGTGGAAACGCCTCCGAATTTCGGGGGCGTTTCTTATTTTTAGGCTATGCTAACATTCCTACAAGAAATCCTCGCTGATATAAAAAACAGCTATTCTGATATTGCTGAATTAACAATCATTCTTCCAAGTAAAAGAGCGGGTGGATTTTTAATGAATGAATTAAAAAAAATTAATGCTGAAACCAAATTCGCACCTCGAATTCTCAGTATTGAAGAGTTTATAGAAGAGCTTTCCAATCTTAAAATAATTGACAATACCGAATTACTATTCAAGAGCTACGAAGCTTATTTGAAGACTTCAGCAATTACAGAAAAAGATGATTTTGAAACCTATTCCACTTGGGCAACAACGCTATTAAACGATTTTAATGAAATTGACAGATATCTTGTAGAACCCAAACCTTTTTTCAGTTATCTAGCCAGTATCAAAACCCTGGAAAGATGGAACGTGAAGGAGGAGAAAACTGAAATTATAAGTAACTATCTGCGTTTCTGGGAAAGTCTTCCGTCATTCTATGAAAATATTCAATCCTCGTTGTTAGCGGATAGTATTGGGTACCAAGGCATGGTTTATCGAGAGGCCGCTGCTAATCTTGAACACTTCATTCAGAATAATGGTGAGAAAATACATATTTTTATCGGTTTTAACGCTTTAAATACGGCGGAGCAGAACATTGTCCAAGAACTCTTGGAAACTGGAAATACAAAGATCTATTGGGATACAGATGCGGCATTCTATGATGACTCTAAACACAGCGCTTCCTATTTTATAAGAAAGTATATAAAGGATTGGAAATATTTTCAAAATAAGAAGCCTCAATTCATCGCTAGCAATTTTGGAAAACCTAAACACTTTAAGTTTGTTGAGGTTCAAAAGAACGTGGGGCAGGCAAAATATGTTGGAGAACTTCTTTCACAGCTTTCAGAAGAAGAAATTAATAAAACAGCAATTGTATTGGGAGACGAAAATCTTCTAGTTCCACTGTTATATTCATTACCTGAAAATGTAAAGAGTTTGAATGTGACAATGGGGTTTTCATTGAAAAATTTCCCGAGCGTTGTTTTCTTTGAATTACTTTTCGCTATTCATCTTCGGAACGCAGAATCTCTTTATTACAAAGATGTGCTATCAATTTTGAATCATCCTATTGGCAATGAATTACTTCCTAATGCGAGCCATCTGGCATTGACCTTGACTCGGGAAAACATCACACATATTTCGGCGAATGAATTGATTCAGATATCTAATAATTCTGGAATCGAAACGCTGAAGTTGCTTTTTGGAGATTGGAAAGATGACAGTAGAATTGCCATAGAGAATTCTCAAAAAATACTTGATGAATTGCAAAAACAAGAAACTACTAATTCCGTTCAAGGTTTGGTTCTTTATGAACTAAGTGGCCTGTTTAATAAGATTGAGGCTTTAAATGAAAAATATCCATACTTACAATCTGTTAAAAGTATGTTGGGTATATTTTCTGAATTGGCCGCTTCGGCTTCACTTGATTTTAAGGGAGATGCTTATAAAGGACTTCAACTTATGGGCGTTCTTGAAACTAGAGTCCTCGATTTTGAGAATATAATTATCACTTCGGTAAACGAAGGTATTTTTCCTTCAGGAAAATCGAATTCATCCTTTATTACTTACGATTTGAAGGAGCAATTCAACCTGCCATTATACACCGAAAAGGATGCTATTTACACCTATCACTTTTATCGATTGTTACAAAGAGCATCTAATATTTCACTGCTTTATAACAGCCACTCTGAGGGAATGAATACAGGTGAAAAGAGTCGTTTTATTAGACAGTTGGAAATTGAAAAACATCCGAACCATGTAGTCGAAAAATTTATTCTTTCACCTAAAGTTCAAATTAAGCAGCAAGCTTTAAAACAAATTGAAAAGACCGATGCGGTAATACAACGTTTAAAGGAAATTGCTGAAAAAGGTTTTTCACCTTCGGCATTGACAAGCTATATTCGGAATCCTCTAGACTTTTACTTTCAGAAGATACTAGGACTTCAAGAATTTGAAGAAGTAGAGGAAACTGTTGCTGCAAACACGCTGGGGACTATAGTTCACGATACCTTGGAGAAATTCTATCAACCTTTGGAAAATTCCATTCTCACCAAGGAACAGCTTTTGGAAATGAAGGGTAGAATTCATGACGAGGTTACTTTACAATTCAAAAAAACCTTTAAAGGTGGCACATTTTCCAAAGGAAAAAACCTTATAATCTTTGAGGTAGCAAAACGATATATCTCAAACTTTATCAATAGAGAAATCGCTGATGTAGAAGCAGGGAATGATATAAAAATCACTAAAATTGAAGCGAATCTTACTTTGGAAATACCAATTCCAGAACTTGACTTTCCTGTCAAAATACACGGTAAGGTGGATAGGGTTGACGAGTATAATGGACAACTGCGAATAATTGATTATAAAACAGGCCTTGTAAAGCAAGGCGATTTAGAAATAATTGAATGGGAAGAGTTAAACCAGGACTACAAATTTAGTAAGGCATTCCAGGTTTTGACTTATGCACTTATGATGGGAAAAGAAATTCCAATTAACAATGTTGAAGCGGGAATTATCTCCTTTAAGAATCTTGGCAGCGGATTTCTAAAGTTTGGAACCAAGACTTCTGCATACAGTAAAAGAGACTATCAGATTACTGAAGAAACCCTAGAAACTTTTACCGTTGAGCTTAAAAAACTTATCTTGGAAATTTGCGATTCAAATATTCCATTCATAGAAAAAGAAATAAATTGATGATAATAAGAAAGAACCAAATACTCACTCAAGAAGGTAAAAAGCCAATTCTTTATGATACTTATTTTGAAGAGACAGAGAAACCGCAGCCTGTTGTAATTTTCTGTCACGGCTATAAAGGTTTTAAAGATTGGGGTGCTTGGCATTTAGTTGCTGAGGCATTTGCGAAAGCTGGCTTTTGCTTTTTAAAATTCAATTTTTCGCATAATGGTGGTACGATTGAGCAACCCATCGATTTCCCCGATTTAGAAGCTTTTGCTGAAAACAATTTCAGTTTGGAGTTGGATGATTTGGATAGGATTTTAAACTTGGTTGAAAGTGGTCATGAAAATATCCCAAAATCAATTTCAACTATTTCCTTAATTGGTCACAGTCGAGGAGGAGGGGTTGTTTTGATAAAGGCTGAAGAAGATTCCAGAATCAGCAAAGTGGTTACTTGGGCTAGTATATGCGATTTTAAACCAAGGTTTCAGGAAGGTACGCAAAACTTTAAAGACTGGAAGGAAACAGGCGTTACGCACGTTGAAAATAGTCGTACAAAGCAGCAGCTACCACATAACTTTCAATTCTATAAAGATTTTAGGGAGAATGAAGAAAGATTTACAATTAGCCGCGCAGTAAAAAGTTTAGAAATTCCGCAGCTTATTGTCCATGGAACTGAAGACCCAACGGTTTCAGTAAAGGAAGCCAAAGCAATTCACTCCTGGAATCCTAAAAGTAAACTAGAGTTTGTTGACGGTGCAGATCACGTATTTAATGCTAAACATCCTTGGGAAGAAGGTAGGTTGCCGAATGAATTAAAAAGTGTTGTTGAAAGCACAATTCATTTTTTAAAATGAAGTAACATATTGATTAATTTGTTATTTTTGCCTTCCTTAACAACAAATAGGGGGATTAGCTCAGTTGGCTAGAGCGCTTGCATGGCATGCAAGAGGTCATCGGTTCGACTCCGATATTCTCCACTTAATAATTTGAACGAGGCATCGGTTCCCCCGATACTTCGGGGCAATATTCTCCACAAAAACCACCGTTAAACGGTGGTTTTCTGTATAATGTTTTCTGAAATACTCATACGGCATGAAACGTTCCAATAGTATTTATAAAGGTTGCCGAAGTAAATTAGGCAGGGGCTATCGGTTCCCCCGATGCCTCGGAGCGATATTCTCCACAGAATAAGTATTCAGTTGGCAGTATTCAGGAAGCAGTAAACTCTGTGTATGAATGCTGTTAATTATTTTTAACTGAATTTTAGTTGGAGCGATAGTCATCAGAACAAAATTTTAATATGATTCAAAAAGCAAAACCTTCTCAGATTGAACAGATCCTTGCCATTACAAAGGCTTGTGGGGAAAAATTGACCACATTAAGAATCTTTCAGTGGAGCGAAACTTATCCAAATCCTGAAGTCTTTCAAAGGGATATCGAAAGAGGTGAATTGTATGTTTTTATTTCGGATGCTGTATCGGCTGATGGGCATAAAACCATTGTAGGCTGTATTGTCATCTCATCAAAAATGGATGCAGAATACGAGACCGTAAAATGGCTAACGCAGACTTCAGATCACTATTATATTCATCGATTAGCTGTGCATCCAAACTCCCAAGGAAAGGGAATTGCAAGAAGTATGATGGATTTCGCCGAAAAATTAGGAATCCAAAACAATAAAACTTCTATCCGGTTAGATACTTTTAGCCAAAACCTTCGGAATCAAAAATTCTATGAAGCTCGTGGTTATAAACGCTTAGAAAATATTTATTTTCCAAATCAGAGCGAGTTTCCTTTTTATTGCTATGAACTTCCGTTGTCAAAATAGGACTTCTTAACAATTGCTATTTTGTAGATTTGCGCCAACTATGCACAAAACAGATATTTCCTTTAAACGTATTCAGCAATTGGCTATTCCTGCAATTATCGCTGGGATTGCCGAGCCGGTTCTTTCAGCTACCGATGCTGCCGTTGTTGGAAATATACAAGATTTTGGAATAGAATCTCTGGCAGCAGTTGGTATTGTTGGATCGTTTCTTTCGGCACTTATCTGGATTTTAGCACAAACCCGCAGTGCAATTGCAACCATAGTTGCACAAAACCTTGGAGCCGGTAAGATAAGCGAACTGAAAAACTTTCCCGCCCAAGCCATTTACTTCAACATTGCTTTGAGCATTGTTGTGCTCTTTTCAACTTACTTTTTTGTTGAAGAGATCTTTTCAATGATGAATGCCGAAGGCATTGTATTAGATTTTAGCATTGACTATTACAATATTCGTGTTTGGGGCTTTCCACTTACGTTATTCACTTTTGCAGTTTTTGGAATCTTTCGAGGTTTGCAAAATACCTTCTGGCCAATGATTATTGCCACTATCGGTGCGGGGCTGAATATTGGGCTTGATTTTGCCTTGGTTTATGGAATAGATGGAATAATCATACCAATGGGAGTTAAAGGTGCCGCATGGGCAAGTCTTATTTCACAAATTATTATGGCAATTTTAGCTTTTCTCTTTCTGATGAAAAAGACAGAGGTTTCTCTAAAATTAAAATTCCCATTGCATCCAGAAATAAAACGACTAGTAAGTATGAGTCTCAACTTGTTTTTACGTTCTGTGGCTTTGAATACCGCGTTGATACTTGCAACGCGGGAAGCGGCAGATCTTGGAAAGGAATACATTGCTGCTCACACCATTGCCTTTAATATCTGGATGTTTACGGCATTTTTTCTCGATGGTTACGGTGCGGCAGGTAATATCTTATCTGGAAAGCTGCTCGGGGAAGGCAATTATAAATCTCTTTGGGAACTCACTAAAAAGGTGAGCTTTTATAATCTTATAGTTGCGAGCGTCCTTGTATTGGCAGGTGTACTTCTCTATGAACCTTTGGGACTTCTCTTTAACAAAGATGAAAAGGTGCTTTCCATTTTTTACGGAATGTTCTTTATGGTTTTAATATGTCTTCCGCTGAACGCTATTGCTTTTACTTTGGATTCTATTTTTAAGGGATTGGGAGAAATGGGATATCTGCGAAATGTGCTTTTGGGCGCTACCATTATCGGTTTTATTCCTGTGTTATACTTTTCAAAATATATGGATTGGGGACTAGTGGGAATTTGGATTGCACTGAACGTTTGGGTGGCATATAGAGGAGGAGCATTAATTATCAAATTCCGAAGGAAATACATTCCATTGATTAAAAATTAAATATTTTTACTGAACACTCAACACTTGAATTATGGATTGGTTAAAATTTATAGGCGGCCCTGGTTTGTTTTTAATATTGGCAGTTTTGGTAATTGTCGTAGTTATTTATCAAAAAATGAAGAAGAAGTAATGCCATTCCATATAATTAATCTGAAATTTTTTTGATGTGAAAACTCCAGCTGAAATCTTCAAAAACAACTCTGAATTACTAGAGAACGCAGAGGTAAAAGAACTTGTTTCAGAATATGAAGAAGTCTGTGATTCGCTAATAGACTTGCAGCAAGTTTCAGAAATGAGCAAAGAGAAATATCTGCTGATTTTAGTTCGTGAGATCCGTGAAAGTATTTCCATGGAACTGAAACGTGATTTGGAAGCGGAGCGTTTTGGTGAAAGCGAGCGAGTAGACTTTAAAAATGCTGTGGAAAATCTAGGTGAATATATAAAAGAATATTGTCGTGACCATAAAATTTATCTATAGTATTTAAATGCCCTATCTTTACCGCATAATTCTTAACAATGCAAACAATACGAATCACTAAGATCTTTTCCTTCGAAACTGGCCATGCTTTGTATGGCTATGACGGGAAATGCCGAAATGTGCACGGACATAGTTATAAACTTTCAGTAACTGTAGTTGGCAGTCCAATTGACGATAGCAATAATGTGAAATTTGGAATGGTAATCGATTTTGGAGACCTTAAGAAAATTGTAAAAGAGGAAATTGTTGATGTTTTTGATCATTCTACCGTCTTTAACAAAAACACACCTCACGTTGAATTGGCAAAGGAGCTTAGCGACCGCGGCCACAGTGTTCTTTTAGTAGATTATCAACCGACCAGTGAAATGATGGTAATTGACTTTTCGAAGAAAATAAAGAACCGATTGCCTAAAAACATTCAACTTCACGCGCTAAGACTTCAGGAAACCGACAGTAGTTATGCAGAATGGGTTGCTGGAGATAATTAAAACCAATCACTTTCCTATCTTTGAATATGCAAATTCCACAAGGCAAGAAAATATACTTTTCCAGCGATAATCATCTTGGCGCGCCAACACAGGCTGAAAGCTTACCACGTGAAAGGATTTTTGTAAAATGGTTAGACACCGTAAAACACGATGCTGAAGTAATATTTCTGCTTGGTGATCTCTTCGACTTTTGGTTTGAATATAAAACGGTTGTACCAAAAGGCTTTGTACGCACATTGGGTAAATTGGCGGAACTTCGTGACAGTGGAATTCAAATCCATTTTTTTGTAGGAAATCACGATTTATGGATGAATGATTATTTTGAAACGGAACTAAATATTCCAGTATATCATAAACCAAAAGAATTTGTATTCAACAATAAACATTTCTTGATTGGCCACGGCGATGGACTTGGTCCAGGGGATAAAGGCTACAAACGGATGAAGAAAGTTTTTACAAATCCGTTTTCAAAATGGCTTTTCCGTTGGTTACACCCAGATATTGGAGTACGTTTAGCACAACATCTTTCGGTGAAAAATAAATTAATTTCAGGAGATGATGATAAGGAGTTTTTAGGAGAAGAAAAGGAATGGCTAGCGCAGTATTCTAAACGCAGACTGGAAAGCAAACATTTCGACTATTTCATTTTTGGACATCGCCATTTGCCAATGGAAATAAAAGTTGGTGAAAACTCGATGTATTTTAATTTAGGAGACTGGATACACCATTATACCTATGGTGTTTTTGATGGAGAAAAGTTTGAGTTGAAAGAATTTAAATCTAACGATACTCCTGCAAGGTCTTAAAGGTCTTGAATACTGATTGCTGAATTACACCATAATATCTTTCAGTCGTAGTTGCAAACTAACATTTCCTTGCCATTCATTTTCATCTATGGAATAGGCTGCCTTAAAAGGCTTTCCCTTACAGGCAATATCACTCTTTTTAGACATCCCGAAGCCAATTCCCGTAAATTGATCGGAATTTCCTTGCTTGACAACAACTCGTAGATGCGTTTTGTCTTTCCCTACACATTTGCCATAACCAATATCTTTTAGGTTTTGAGTCATAAATGTTGGCGTCATATTTCCTGGGCCAAAAGGTCCAAACTGTTTTAAGATTCTATAGAATTTGGGAGTTATGTCTTCTAGGTTTATTTCTGTATCTATTTTTATTTCTGGAGTTAATAGATGTGATTCTATAGTTTCTGAAACTACACGTTCAAATTCATTTTTGAAATTTTCGAAATCTTTTTCCAATAAAGTAAGACCGGCAGCATACATATGCCCTCCAAACTGTTCAATGTGTTCTGAACAACTTTCCAAGGCATTATAAACGTCAAATCCTTTAACGGAACGGGCGGAGGCGGCAAGTTTTTCTCCACTCTTGGTAAAAACTAAAGTGGGACGGTAATAGGTTTCAGTCAATCGAGACGCTACAATACCAATAACCCCTTTATGCCAACTTTCGTGATAAACCACCGTGGTATTTCTTTCTTCCTCATTGCTTTCAATAATTTGCTGAAGTGCTTCTGCGGTAATCTGCTTGTCCGCCTCTCTTCGGTCTGTATTAAATTCTTCAATTTCGATGGCAAAAATATCAGCTTGCTCAGAATCGGTTTCTGAAAGTAAAGCTACGGCGTGATTTCCGTGTTTCATTCGTCCAGCTGCGTTGATGCGGGGAGCGATGATAAAAACAACATCAGTAATAGTGAGTTTTTCTTTTTTTACCTGCTTTAAAATTGCCTTAAAACCGATACGCGGATTGCTGTTTATCACCTTCATTCCATAATAGGCAAGAATGCGATTTTCACCAGTTATCGGGACGATGTCTGCTCCAATCGCGGTTGCAACCAAATCTAAATACAGAAGAAGATCATTAATATGGAGCCCTCTATTTTGCGAAAGCGCTTGAATCAATTTAAAGCCAACGCCACAACCACAAAGCTCTTTATATGGATAGTTGCAATCTGTGCGTTTTGGGTCTAGCACGGCCACAGCTTTGGGAATTATCTTTCCGGGTCTGTGGTGATCGCAGATAATAAAATCGATATTTTTTTCAGAGGCATATGCCACTTTTTCAATAGCTTTTATTCCACAGTCTAACCCGATAATTAATGAAAAACCGTTGTCCTCGGCATAATCAATACCTTTATAAGATATGCCGTAGCCTTCATCATATCTATCTGGAATATAAGTTGCGATATTGGGATAATAACTTTTTAAATAGGAGGAGAGCAGTGCAACGCTTGTAGTTCCGTCCACATCATAATCACCATATATTAAGATGTTCTCTTCATTTTCGATAGCTTTTTCAATTCTCCAGACGGCTTTATCCATATCTTTCATTAAAAACGGATCGTGTAAATCATCTAAACTCGGCCGGAAAAATTTTTGGGCTTCTTCAAATGTTTCAATACCACGCTGTACCAATAACGAAGCAATTAGTGGTTCTACCTTCAATGCTTTTGAAAGAGAATTCACTTTTTCAGGCTCAGGTTTCGGTTTAAGTGTCCAGCGCATATACTTCGTAAATTTTAAAGTTTAAAATTACAACTATGGATTGGTATGATTATTAATTAAACGGAGAGAGATGTAAAAATACAAAAATTTAAACCAGCGAAAGAACGATTTCAATATTTGAGATTTTATCATCTTCTGAGCAATATCTTGGGAAGCACGGGTGGAATAAAGAGAAACACGATTGATTTTTGATTGATGGTTTTTTCAATAAAGCATTCCAAAAAGATATAATGGAATAATGTTCATTGCACCAATTTCAATATCATCTCTAAGTACAAAAGCATCATTTATTCCACTAATCTGTTGTGTAGTTTTGTTTTTACCGCCAATTTCTATTGTATATTTTCTATTAACCAGAAAATCACCTTTTTTACTCAAGTGTATTTCGTAATTATGTTTTAATTGGTTGGCAAAAAATGTTTCTCTTAAAGTGCCTTCTTCTATTTGACTTTGACCCAAAGCATAAATTAAGTTTGTGTTATTGAGATACAGTTTTTCGGGTTTGGTGAATGCTCCTATTCCTTTTGACAAAGTGAAAAATTCGTGGATAAGTTCGGCACGGTCCAAAATTTTAAGGGAATTCAACAAAAAATTCCTCGAAAACCCTAAACGTTCACTAAGTTTTGAAACATTAGGTGTAAAAGGAGCACTCTGTGCAATGGCCACGAGCAGCTTTTTTATTTTTCGACTTTCCTGAAAAGACATGTTTTCTACAGAACTTACGTCCACTTCCAACATGAGATTAATGGTGTCTAAAAGTTTAGGGTAATAATTATCGATTCCTTCAAAACTGTAGGGGTAACAACCGTATTTAAGATATTCCTTAAATTCCGCAACAGGGAACTCAACTTGCTTTTTAACTTCCAAGGCCACTTCCTTTTGATTTTTCAGAATGTATTCAAAATCGAAAGAAGGCAAATCTAAATTGTGTTTAATATTCAAATATTCCCGGAAGGACATTTCCTTCAAAATATATTTTACGGCTCGTCGGCTTAGGTCAGATTCTCCTTTGTTTATTTCTAAAATGGAAGAAGAGGTAAATATTACTTTTAATGAAGGTAATTGGTCGTAGATTAATTTTAGCTCGCGCGACCAATTGGGGTATTTGTGTACTTCATCTAAAAATAGATGGGTACCACCCTGTAATGCAAATTCTTCTGCTAGACCAATCAGTGTGTGATTTAAAAAATAAAGGTTGTCTAATGAAGTATAAAGTGCTTTATCAGATTGTGAAAGATGAAATTTTATCTGTTGAAGCAATAAGGTAGTTTTTCCTGAACCCCTTGCGCCTTTTACACCAATAAGTCGCTGAGACCAATCAATCTCTTTTAAAAGATACCGCTCTTTTTGGGTGTCCAAAGCGTTCAAGATACGTTCGCTGATTATAAAGAGATCTGTCATTTTGTTCTTAGTGAAGAACAAATATAACAATTATTGTTCATTATGAAAAACAGTTATATCATATTAATGCTTTTTAAGGAAAACGATTTTAACAAATCGGCCTATTTCCTCCCAGAAACCACAACCACAATCTCTCCCTTTGGCGGCTTGTTTTCGAAGTGTTTTAAAACCTCTTCAGCAGTTCCACGGACGGTTTCTTCATGGAGTTTTGTAATCTCACGAGAAACAGAAATCGATCTTTCTGGCCCAAAATATTTTACAAATTGCCCGAGTGTTTTCAGCAGTTTGTGTGGGGATTCATAAAAAATAATGGTTCGAGTTTCTTCGGCAAGAAGTTCGAGTCGGGTTTGTCGTCCTTTTTTTACGGGTAGGAAACCTTCAAATACAAATTTATCATTTGGAAAACCGCTGTTTACAAGAGCTGGTACGAAAGCAGTTGCACCAGGAAGACAGTCCACTTCAAGGCCTGCTTCCACACAGGCACGGGTCAATAAAAAACCGGGATCGCTGATGGCTGGAGTTCCTGCGTCGCTTATCAAGGCAATATTTTCACCATTCTGTATGCGCTTTACTATACCATCCACCGTTTTGTGCTCGTTGTGCATATGGTGGGAGTACATCTGCGTACCAATTTCGAAATGTTTCAGTAGTTTTCCGCTGTTTCGAGTGTCTTCAGCGAATATTAAATCTACTTCTTTCAACACTTCAACAGCGCGAAAAGTCATGTCTTTTAAATTGCCAATTGGTGTAGGTACAAGGTAAAGCTTTCCCATAGTTTATGCGCGAACGGTTTTTCCGAAGAAATAAGAAGTCAATAATAAAACAATTCCAACCAGAGGAAGTGTAAATCCGGGATCATTAATGCTGTAATGTGCGAATGAAGCTAAAGCCAAATCGAAAAATAAGCCTGCATAAGCCCATTCCATCACCCATTTTGGTTTTCGTAATAAAATAAAAATGATAGCAAAGATTTTGGCTAACGCCATTGGTATTACCAAATAGCTGGGATATTGATAATCCTGATAATTACCTTCAATTACAGAAGTGTTTGTTAAAAAAGTAAAAGCAGAATACAGAAACAGAGCACTAAGCAGCCCAGTAGCGATCCAATAAATAATTTTTTGGGCTTTCATCCAAGTGTTTTTTAATTAAAGCGCTTTTCAATAATATGCATAAATCGTTCGGAATATACTTCCTTTTCCATCCAATAGTTATAATCTGGCTTCACTTGGCTCTTGATAAAACTTTCCGCCTCTTCATAGTTTTCCATTGTGTTTATTTGAGAAAGCACCCGAGTATAATCTTCTACTTGTCCTTCAAAAAGATGCTTTATAAATGCTAACCTATCGTTTAAACCAATATTGAGACCTTTATTCACAGAGTCATTTAATGATTTTGCACGAGATTCTGTCACTGGTTTTTTAGCTTCTTTCACTTGAACCGATTCTGAGAATAATTGAGTCTGCTTTCGTTCAAATTCTGGCATTTGTTGATAATTAGAAGCAAATTCTTCCAAATCATTTTTGACATATTTTGCTGCTGGTTTTTCTTCTTCTCCTGGCTGCTCCGATGACTTTTGAACTGGCTCCTTCATTGTTTGTTCCAATGGTTCCTCCACTGGCTGTTCCATTGTATCTTCCACTGGGGTTTCATTGTTGTTGTCAGGTAGCATTTCGTCTAAAAGCTCATCAATACGTTGGCCTTCTTCTGGCATTTGGGCTACAATATCCTTTATTTTTTCCATTAAAGGTTCAATAATATCCTCTCTGTCTTCCGGTTGTGGTACAGGCTCAGGCTCAGTAAACCAGTTTTCTTCACGGAAACTTTTGGAATCTAAAGATTCTTCATGCTGATCTTCATGATCGTCTTCCAGTTGTTTTTCGAGATACTCAAGCACTACCAGTTTTTCATAAAGTTTTCCTACCAATTCCTTAGCGGAAGCGGTTTTAAACGTTTTTTCGTCTTCGATTATTTGCTTTGCGAGCGCTGTTATTTGCTCACGGAGTTTCTTCTTCATATCTTTTTAAATTAAACCGAATTTCTATTTTGTTTTTATAAATTTACGCATCCTTTGTGTAAACATCAACTATTTTTGTTTTCTTGTTTAAATCCGTTGTATTACAAAGGGTTTCAAGCAGACTTCAAGTTGAACCTTCATTTTAAAAAATATTAATACTGAAGTTGTCTGTAAAATTAAACTATGTTTCTTGAAAATACCGTAAATCAGAAAGAACAATTTGGGTGGATTGAAGTAATCTGCGGTTCTATGTTTTCAGGAAAGTCTGAAGAACTTATCCGCAGGCTAAAACGTGCAACATTTGCACGCCAAAAGGTTGAAATTTTCACTCCCTCCTTAGATACGCGCTATGCGGAAGATTCAGTGACGAGTCATGACAGTAATCAAATTCGCTCCACGCCTGTCCCTGCGGCAGCAAATATTCCAATTTTAGCTGATAACTGCGATGTTGTTGGGATAGACGAGGCTCAATTTTTTGATGATGAAATTGTAAAAGTATGTAACGATCTTGCCAATCGTGGAGTTCGAGTTATTGTTGCAGGCTTGGATATGGATTTTAAAGGAAACCCTTTTGGTCCTATGCCCGCTTTAATGGCAACTGCCGAATATGTTACAAAGGTCCATGCTATTTGCACTCGAACTGGAAACCTTGCCAATTACAGCTATCGAAAGGCTAAAAGTGAAGATTTGGTATTACTCGGGGAAACCGAAGAATATGAACCCTTAAGCCGTGCCGCATTTTTTAAGGCCCAACTTCGAGATAAAGTTGGAAAATTGGAAGTAAAGGATGTTGAAGCTGTGCCCGAAAACAAGCAAGAAACAGATAAAAAAAACCCTTCCGAAAAGACTGAAAATCAAGCTTAGAAAAATCCTTACAGAAAAACCTATGGGAGGATTTAATGAAAATTACTGTAAAATTAAAAACTCATAAACCTTAAGTTTAAATGCCTAAAGCGAACGAAACTGTACTAGAAATTGATCTTAATGCCTTAGACAACAATTATCGCTATATCTCTTCAAAAATAAAATCCGACACTAAATTTATGGCTGTGACCAAGGCTTATGCCTATGGTAGCGATTCCGTTGCCATTGCCAAAGAACTTATAAGTTTAGGGGCTGATTATTTTGCAGTTGCTTATCCAAGCGAAGGTGAAGCACTCAGAGACGCTGCTATAGAAAGTCCAATTTTAGTGTTTCATCCACTTCCTGTAAATTTTGAGGTTATTGTAAATCGCTATCTAGAACCGAGCATCTATTCGTTCAGGATGTTAAAAATGTTTATTGCTTTCGCGGAAAAAAATAATCAAAAGGAATTCCCGATTCATTTAAAATTCAATACTGGTATGAATCGCTTAGGGTTTACTGAAAATGATATTTCAGCTATAGGTGAAATGCTTTCCAAAACTACAAGTGTTAAGGTGAAATCTGCTTATTCGCACTTGGCCGCTAGTGAAGATTTAAACGAAAAAGAATTCACACTTCAACAGATTGATACTTTTCGGAAGATTTCAGAAGAACTGGTTTCGAAACTTGGGTATAAACCCTTGATACATTGTGCAAATACTTCAGGAATTCTAAATTATCCCGAAGCACATTTTGATATGGTGCGTTCAGGGATTGGTCTTTATGGTTTTGGAAACGATGAAGAGGAAAACAAGCATTTAAAACCAGTTGCAACTTTAAAAACTGAACTTTCACAGATCCATACCGTTAAAAAAGGTGAAAGTGTAGGATACAACCGTGCTTTTATGGCTGAGAAACCAACTCGTTCTGCGACACTTCCCATTGGTCATGCCGACGGCATTCCAAGATCTTATGGAAATGGCACAGGTTGGGTTACTGTCCATGGCAAAAAAGCACCTATTCTTGGTAACGTATGTATGGATATGATTATGGTAGATGTAACCGGTATTGATTGTAAGGAAGGCGATGAGGCCATTGTCTTTGGTTCTACTGTTACCGCTGAAGAATTATCTGCAGCTATCAACTCTATTTCTTACGAATTGATAACCGGAATTTCGCAAC
Source organism: Aequorivita sp. (assembly GCA_052105975.1). Taxonomy (GTDB): domain Bacteria; phylum Bacteroidota; class Bacteroidia; order Flavobacteriales; family Flavobacteriaceae; genus Aequorivita. Next base: position 64,042 of record JBQEAY010000009.1, read on the forward strand.
GTGTGAAACGAGTGATTTGCAGAAAGTAGATAAGCACATTGTTAAAAAACGAAATCTTTTAAGTAAATTAGCGGATATTAATCAATAAAACCAATCAACATGTTAAAAGAATTCAAGGATTTTATAATGACGGGCAACGTAGTCGACTTGGCTGTTGCTGTTATTCTGGCAGGAGCTGTAGGGCTTGTTGTTACAGGATTTACAAATGATATGATTATGCCAATTGTTGGGCATTTTGCTGGAGGGATAGACTTTGCAGATTTAAAATATGTGCTTGACCCAGCAGTTGTGGCTGCTGATGGAGAAGTTACTACGCCTGAGAATGCTATTTTGTGGGGTAAATGGATAAACACCATAATTAACCTTATAATTGTTGGTTTTGTATTGTTTATGATGGTAAAAGCTTATGCAAAATCTAAAAAGAAACAAGAAGAGGCTCCAGCAGAAGATCCAGGACCATCTGAAAAAGATATTCTATTGGAAATCCGTGATGAACTTAGAAAAAAGTAATTTCTAAACTTTCTCAGCGTTATTACTACTTAAATATAAAATTTAATGAGAAAAACCCTGAGATTTTTTGGATTGGCATTGTTGCTGTTTACTTTTTCATTTTCGTATGCTGGCGAAAAAACAATAGTTATTGATGTAAGCCACGGCGGAAAGGATGATGGAAATGCAATAGACGGATTTAAGGAGAAAGACCTTGCTTTTGAAATTGCATTAAAAATTGTCGCCTTGAATAAGGCTGATGATGTGAAGATTATTTTAACCCGAGAAGGAGATTACTTTGTTCCACTAAAAGATCGAGCGGAGTATATTAATTCTTTGAATCCGGATTTTGTAATTTCTCTTCACATTAATTCGCATAATGATCCTGAGGTTAATGGATTTGAATTTTTTGTAAGTACTGAGAGTACATTAAGCGAAGAATCCAAGACTTTTGCTCAACAGATTGAAAGCTCCATTGCTAAGGAATTTTCAAGTCACGGTATCAAAACTGCGAATTTCTATATCTTGAAGAATGTAACAACACCTGTCACACTTGTTGAAATGGGGTTTTTGAGCAATCCGGATGATCGGAAATTATTGACCTCGGTGGAAGGACAAGATAAAATTGCTGCAGCCATTTACAATACAATAAAATAGCGCTCCCGTTTCATCGGGAAAATTCACCGCTACACCATAAGTTAACCCTAAACCCTCCGGAGCTTTATGCGAAGGAGGGTCTTTTTTGGTTTATATTCAGAAATATTCGCTTCACAAAGCTTAATTTTACAATCTAGAAATCCCTTTGTGCTCTTTGTGAAAAACTTTGTGTCCTTTGTGGTTAAATTATACGAATTAACAAACCCCAGAATATGAAATTAGCCTTGGTTGGTGCCACCGGAATGGTTGGCGAAGTAATGTTGAAAATATTAGCAGAGCGTAATTTCCCTATTGACGAATTGCTTTTGGTTGCCTCGGAAAGATCCGTGGGAAAAGAAATGATCTTTAAAGGCAAAACATATAAGGTAATAGGCTTAGAAGCAGCTCTTGCCGCAAAACCCACAATCGCTCTTTTTTCTGCTGGTGGAGACACCTCGTTAGAGTGGGCACCAAAATTTGCTAAGGTTGGTACAACGGTTATAGACAATTCTTCAGCTTGGCGAATGGATCACGATAAAAAGCTGATCGTTCCCGAAATAAACGCCCATTTGTTGACCAAGGACGATAAAATAATTGCCAATCCAAATTGTTCAACCATACAATTGGTAATGGTTTTAGCACCACTTCACGAGAAATATAAAATGAGGCGTGTAGTCATTTCCACTTATCAATCGGTTTCTGGCACTGGTTTAAAGGCGGTCCAACAGATGGAGAATGAAATGGCTGGTATAAAAGGAGAAATGGCCTATCCGTATCCTATTCATATGAATGCGCTGCCACATTGTGATGTCTTTGAAGATAATGGATACACTAAAGAAGAAATGAAACTAGCGCGTGAACCCCAGAAAATATTGGACGATCGCACATTTTCGATTACTGCCACGGCAGTTCGTATTCCAACGGCTGGAGGACATAGTGAGGCTGTAAATGTAGAGTTTGAGAATGACTTTGTTCTTGGTGATGTTCGCAAAATGCTGCACCAAACCCCTGGAATAAAGCTCCAGGACAACATTGATACTAATACATATCCAATGCCAATTTACGCACATGGCAAAGATGAGGTTTTTGTGGGAAGAATTCGCCGGGACGAAACACAGCCAAATTCTTTAAACATGTGGATTGTAAGTGATAACCTTAGAAAGGGAGCGGCTACCAATACCATTCAGATTGCAGAATATTTGGTAGCGAATTCATTGGTTTAGATTTTAAATACAATAGGCTGCTAATGCAGAAGCCTTATGATTTAGACATGGTGTTTTAAGTATGATTTCTGCTATTGTTTCTGAATATACGAAGATTCAAAAACTATTATCTGTTCTATAAAACGGATAAAAGTGCGCACTATTTATCAAAACTCTTAAAAAAATCATAATACCATATAAGGCAAGGCTGTAATATTTTCGTTATCTTTAATGACTAACCTCAAAAATACAGCCTATGGACTCTACATTTACGAAAATATTAAGAATCATTTTAGGTTTAGGTTTACTCTTTTTTGGGCTAAGCAAGCTCCTTGATTTCAATTTTCTGCCAATCCATATTTATACTGGAAATACAGCCGAATTTATTGATTCCTTGGGAGATACACGCTATATTTTGAAAGTTATAGGGGTTTTGGAGGTTTGCATTGGACTGCTCTTGCTAATTAACAAAGCGGTTCCTTTCGCTTTGACTCTATTAGCACCTATTTCAGTAAATATTGTTTTATTCCATTTATTTATGGGTACACCTGGGCTTATTCTAGGTTTGATAGTGATATTATTAAATATTATCCTGATTTATAAGCATTGGAAGTCTTTTAGGCCACTATTTCACTAGAAACGATATAATTATTAAACTAAAGGCTCCTAAATAGGGGGCCTTTTCATTATTTTCTTACAATGTAAAAATCAGTACATTTACAATTCTAAAAAAATTCGCACTTCATGAAGTTTTCAATTATTCCTGCTATTTTAATTCTTAGCCTTGTGGGCTGTAAAGAAGAACCTAAAAAAGAAACAATTTCCGTGACCTATCCGCAAACTAAAAAAGTTGATACCGTGGACACCTATTTTGGTGTAGATGTAAAAGATCCTTACCGCTGGCTAGAAGACGACCGTAGTGATGAAACTGCAGCCTGGGTTAAAGATGAAAACAAGGTGACATTTGATTACTTAAATAAGATACCTTTTAGGAAAGAACTGAAAAATCGTCTTTCCGATCTTTGGAATTATGAAAAGGTGGGTTCACCTTTTAAGGAAGGAGACTATACTTATTTTTATAAAAATGATGGACTCCAAAACCAATATGTTATCTATCAATATAAAACTGGAGAAGACCCTTCAACCGCTGAGGTGTTTTTAGACCCTAACACATTTAAAAAGGATGGAACCATTTCTTTGGGAGAAACTAGTTTTTCTAAAGATGGTAGCAAGTTGGCTTATAGTATTTCCGAAGGAGGGAGCGACTGGCGAAAAGTGGTTGTTATGAATACTGAGAGCAAGGAGTTAGTAGGTGATACATTAAATGACGTTAAGTTTAGTGGATTTTCTTGGAAGGCTGAAGACGGTTTCTATTATTCAAGTTATGATAAACCGAAAGGCAGCGAACTTTCAGCCAAAACCGATCAGCATAAAGTATATTACCATAAAATGGGAACGCCACAAAGTGAAGACAAAGTGATTTTTGGAGCAACGCCCGAAGAGAAACATAGGTATATTGGAGCTTCGGTAACTGAAGATAATAATTACTTGATTATAAGAGCTAGTACATCCACCTCTGGAAATAAGCTTTTTATAAAAGACCTTACTAAGCCAGATGCAAAATTCATTACAATCTTGGATAATACGGATACCGATACCTATATAATTGAAAATGTTGGTTCCAAACTCTATATTGTTACAAACTTGGATGCTCCAAATAAAAGAATTGTTACTGTCGATGCCAAAAACCCAACTCCCGAAAATTGGAAAGATCTTATTCCTGAAACGGAAAATGTACTTTCCCCTGGTACTGGAGGTGGTAATATTTTCGCCAATTATATGGTAGATGCAGTATCAAAAGTCTTGCAGTATGATTATGATGGGAAACTAATTCGTGAGATCAAACTTCCTGGAGTAGGATCTGCAGCCGGTTTCGGAACGAAAAAAGATGAAAAAGAATTGTATTACTCCTTCACAAACTACGTGACGCCAGGAAGTATTTATAAATATGATATCGCCAGTGGTGATTCGGAATTATTTATAAAGCCTGACATCGATTTCAATCCAGAAGCTTACGAAAGTCAACAGGTTTTCTATACTTCCATAGATGGAACGAAAATACCGATGATAATCACTCATAAGAAAGGATTGAAAATGGATGGTAAAAATCCAACCATACTTTATGGCTACGGTGGATTCAATATTAGTCTAACCCCAAGTTTTAGTATTGCAAATGCTGTTTGGATGGAGCAAGGTGGTATTTACGCCGTTCCTAATCTACGCGGTGGCGGTGAATACGGGAAAAAATGGCACGATGCAGGTATAAAGTTGAAAAAGCAAAATGTGTTTGACGATTTTATAGCCGCTGGTGAATACTTAATTGAAAACAATTTCACATCAAGTGATTTCCTAGCTATACGCGGAGGATCTAACGGCGGTTTGTTAGTTGGCGCTACAATGACGCAAAGACCAGATTTAATGAAAGTAGCGCTTCCCGCAGTGGGCGTTTTAGATATGCTTCGTTATCATACTTTTACATCTGGAGCTGGATGGGCTTATGATTATGGAACATCAGAAGATAATGAAGAAATGTTTAAATATTTAAAAGGCTATTCTCCTGTGCATAATGTTAAGGAAGGAGTTGAATATCCTGCAACCTTAATTACTACAGGAGATCATGATGATAGAGTGGTGCCAGCACATAGTTTTAAATTTGCTGCAGAGCTACAGGCAAAACAAACGGGAAGTAACCCTGTTTTAATTAGAATTGAAACTGATGCGGGTCACGGAGCAGGAACGCCAGTAAGCAAGACAATTGAGCAATATGCCGATATTTATGGATTTACCTTGTTCAATATGGGGTTTGAGGATTTACCAGAAAATATTTCGAAAGATGCTAAGTAAGAGATTCATCTCTTGCTAACACTAATTGAAAAGCCTCGATATTTTTTTCGAGGCTTTTTTTTAATCTAACTTATCTGTAAGTTTTTTAAATGTCTTTCTAGGATCTTTATGTTCATAAAGAATGGCGTAAACTGCGTTGATTATCGGAGTTTTGGCTTTTTTCTTTCCTTTTTGCTTATTTAGAAGATAAGCACTTTTCGTAGCGTAATAACCTTCAGCAATCATACTCATTTCCAATTGAGCACTTTTAACCGTGTAGCCTTTTCCTATCATTGTTCCAAAAGTTCGGTTTCTACTGAAAATGGAATATCCAGTAACCAATAGATCTCCTAAATAAGCCGAATCATTAATGTCGCGCTTCATTTTATGAACCTTTTTTACGTACTTTTTCATCTCGCGGATGGCATTACTCATTAGCACACTTTGAAAATTATCTCCGTAACCGAGACCGTGGGCAATTCCTGCAGCAACGGCATAAATATTTTTGAGTACCGCGGCATATTCAATTCCAAGAACATCATCGCTTGTTGTGCATTTAATGTAGTCGCTACTCAAAACATCTGCCACAATGGAAGCTTTTTCACTATCCGCGCTTGCAATGGTGAGGTATGAAAGTCTTTCCAGTGCTACTTCTTCAGCGTGGCAAGGGCCCGAAACCACTCCAATGTTGTTAAATGGAACTTTGTAGTAGGTATTAAAATGGTCTCCCACAATAAGGCTTGTCTCAGGAACAATTCCTTTTATGGCTGAAAAGACAATTTTGTTTTCTAAGGAAACCGTCAGTTTTTCCAGTTCTTGATGAAGAAAGGCCGAAGGAATTACGAAGATTAGATAATCTGCGTTAGAAACAGTTTCATTAATATCATTATTCAGTTTCAATTGTTCTAAATTGAATTCTACAGAGCTTAAATAATTTGGATTGTGACGGTGTTGTTTTATAAAATCTATGGATTGCTCACTACGCATATACCAACCCACTTCTTCTAAATTTTCGCACAACATTTTAACGATTGCTGTGGCCCAGCTTCCGCCACCAAAGACCGCAAATTTTGGTTTTTCTATCATTTACTTTTTTTAGGATTTTTATTGCTCAAATAACGTGACAATCTAGAAGTGTAAGACTAGTATAAATTCTTATTGTCTTATTATCTGAAGAGAGAAATTAAGCCATTATTCCAAAAGTACGCAAATACTTCTAAAAGATTTAACAGTAGCTTAAGAATGGTGTTACAATGTTTAAATGTTTTGCGGCGTTATTGCGGTTGATTGTTGAGATGAAGTTTTATATCAATACGAATGTAGTTTCAATGATTTTGGTTGGTTATTTAGTTGAGACCGCTCCCCAATTACTAATTTGGTGGGGCGGTTTTCAATTCCTGCGAAAGCAGGAATCCCATAACAGCAACAGAATTTTATTGGTCTCAATTAGAGTTAAAAATTGACTTTAGCTTCTTAAATTTTCCACCACGAATCCCACGAGTTTACACGAATCTATTCGTTTTCTAAAAATACTTTCAAAATGAGACTCTATTCATTTCACGAATAGAACAGACTTTCAGTCTGTTTAAAAACCCTATGACACTTTAGTCCATAGTGGTTTATTTATAAAAATTCATCTCGTCCAAATACTTCCAAACCTCAGGGGAAAGCATAGGTTGAATGTTTTTTCCAGATTTAACACCTTTTCTAATAAAAGTTGAGGAAAGTTCAATAATAGGAGCATCTACTTTTCTTATCTTTTTATGATTGTCGAATTGTGTTTCCACAGTTCCTTCGGAAATTCTAGGATAAACATAGATTGAGTATCTATCTAAAATCACTTCATAATTTTTCCACTTATGAAGGCTTTTCAAATTGTCTTCCCCCATAATCAAGCAGAAATTCTGATCGGGATATTTTTCTTCTAAATACGCTAAAGTATTTACTGTATAGTTAGGCTGAGGTAAACTAAACTCAACATTACAAGCTTGTAGCTTCGGATAATCTTCCAAGGCAATCTCAACCATTGCGAGTCTATGATGGTCCTCCAAAAGTGTCTTCTTCTTTTTATGTGGATTGTGAGGTGTAACTACAAACCAGATTTCATCCAAATCGCTATACTCCGCCATATAGTTGGCAATAATCAAATGCCCAATATGAATGGGATTGAAAGTGCCGAAGTAAAGTCCTATTTTTTTCATTGCTTTCTGTTCGTGGATACACGTGAGAGACGCATGGCAATGCGTCTTTACTTTTTTATAAAAGCTTCTACTAAATCGTGTGCTTCGTTTAAAGCGGTTTCCAAATCGTGATTTTTGATTATGTAATCAAACTGAGGTGCTGTAGCCAGCTCCACAGATGCTTTCGCAATACGCATATTGATGCGTTCATCACTTTCCGTTTTACGTTTTTTTAAACGAATCTTAAGTTCATCAATGCTCGGTGGTTTTACGAAAACAGCCAAGGTTTTCTCTGGATATTTCTTTTTTATACGAAGTCCACCAACAACATCAATATCAAAAATTACGTTCTTACCGTGGCTCCAAATGCGTTCTACTTCAGTTTTTAGAGTGCCATAAAAGTTATCGCGGTACACTTCTTCCCACTCTAGGAAATCACCATTTTTTATATGCTGCTTAAAGTCTTTTAATGAAATAAAGTGATAATTCTCGCCGTCTTTTTCATCACCGCGAGCTTCACGGGATGTACAAGAGATAGAAAACTCTAAATTGAGGTCTTCCTGTTTTAGCAAATGTTGAACAATTGTTGTTTTACCACTTCCGGAGGGTGCCGAAAACACTATCAATTTTCCTCCTCCCATCTAGAGTACGTTTAAAGCTTGTTCCTTGATTTTTTCTAGCTCGTCTTTCATTTGCACAACCGCTTGTTGCATTGGTGCATAATTAGCCTTGCTACCAATAGTGTTTATCTCACGGCCAATTTCTTGGGTTATAAAACCTAGCTTTTTGCCGTTGGAATCTTCTGAGTTAAGTGCTTGATTAAAATAGTCTATGTGGTTTCTAAGCCGAACTTTTTCCTCGGTAATATCATATTTTTCTAAGTAATAGATCAATTCCTGTTCAAAACGGTTTTCATCTACTTTTTCCTTTATATCAGCCACAGCTTTGCGAAGTCGTTCTTTTACTGCGTCAATCCGTTCTGGATCTATAGCGATTACTTCATCCAGCAAATTTGAAATGTTTTTGGAGCGTTCCAAAAAATCATTTTCTAATACAGAGCCTTCATCAGTTCTATATTTATTAATTGCTTTGAGTGCATTATTAATTCCTTGTAAAATGGCGTCGTATTCCTTTTCGTCAATTTCCTCACGCTCTGTTTTCAAGGCATCAGGCATTCTCACTGCCATTTTTAAAAGCTCAACGGGATTACCGTCAACTACGCTTGACAATTGTTTTATATATTGCTTTACGGCACTTTCGTTAATTTGAGTACTCACATCTTGTCCTGTAACTTCAATATATAATGAAAGATCTACCTTTCCTCTTTGAAGTGATTTTGCAAGCAAGTCGCGGATTTCAAGTTCCTTTTCACGATACGCTGAAGGTACGCGTGCGTTGATATCTAGCCCTTTACTGTTGAGCGATTTTATTTCAATGGTAATCGTTTTGGAAGGCAGTTGAACAACTTCTTTGCCGTATCCGGTCATGGATTGGATCATATTCCTGATTTTGTGATGGCAAAGGTAGTAAAATAGTCTGTAGTGAGGAGTGGGTAGAGGCTAGTGGTTTTCAACTTATTGAATCATTTAAAAACTTTAAGGTTCTCGCTTCGCTATAGTATAATTTGTTTGTTTTATGAAAACCTACGTGGCCACCGTATTTCGAAATTTCTAGATGGAGATTTTTCATCTTTGAAGCCAAATCAATGGGATAACATTCCAATGAAAGAAAGCTATCATTTTCAGCGTTTAAAATATAAATAGGAATTTGAATGTTGGGAAGAAATTGAAGGCTACTGTTCTTTTTATAATAATCATAGGCATCCTCAAAGCCATGGGCTGGGGCTGTATAAACGTTATCGAATTCTAACAAGGAAGTGATTTTGTTATAATCTGAAGTTGTCATCTTCTCTGGAAAATCTTTCATTTTCTCTTTGTACTTTTTCCGGAGGTCTTTTAAAAATGAATTTCGATATACCCAATTGTTCAACTGGTTTAATGACTCCAAAGAACCTCTTAAGCTCAATGGCGTTGAAATTGAAACAGCCTTTTTTATTTCTTTCGGAAACGATTCTCGCTCTCCCAGATATTTTAAAAGTAAATTTCCTCCTAAACTAAAACCTACCAAAGCAATTTCATTGTATTTATCTTTTTCGAGGATCGTATTGATTACCGCTTCCAAATCATCCGTTTTTCCGGCATTGTATGATTTATAGGAAAGATTTGCTTCCCCGCTGCAACCTCTAAAATTTACCGCTGCAATGTTCCAATCTGCTTCATTTAAAGCTTTGGCTTGGCCTTTTATGTATGTTCTTTGTGCATTTCCTTCCAAACCGTGGAGTAGGATTGCAACTTTTTGGGAAGATTTTTCAGAAAAGGTCCAGTCAATATCCAAAAAATCACCGTCCGATAAGTGTACTCGTTCCCGCTCTTGGATTATGGCTGGAGAAGGCCGAAATTTAGCAGAGTAAATAGTAGAAATATGTGCATTTCTAAAAATTAGAGAAGGTTCATATTTACTGGTTATAACGGGCATGTTTTAAATAATGTTTAAATAGAAGATGTCTCGAAATAACACTAATAATAGTATCTTGAGAAAACATTTAACACAAACTAAACAAATTTGCTATGCTTGCATAGTAAAAGTACTTTAAATTTGCATAAAAAGACTAAAGATGTACACGAAACAATTTGAAATTCGATGGAGTGATGTAGATGCTAATCGCCACTTGCGTAACAGCGCCTATATAGATTATATGAGCCACACGCGGATGAGCTTCTTGATGGAAAGCGGCCTGGATCAAAGACATTTGGATAAATTCAATTTGGGGCCAGTGGCATTTTATGAACATATGTATTACTTCCGTGAGGTATTTCCTGGAAAACCTGTTCGCGTTTCACTGCAACTAAAAGGAATCTCTGAAGATGGAATGTATTTTCAATTTCTTCATAACTTTTATGATGAAAAAGGAAAAAACTTTGCTCGTTGCGAAATGATGGGCGGATGGATTGATCTAAAGGAACGTAAATTGACAGGTCTTCCAAAAGAGCTTTTGGTAAATTTTGATGTGGTTGAGCGTACTGATGATTTCAAAATCCTGACAAAAGAAGACACCCGCAAATACAGTGAACGTCCAAAAGATTTAGAGGAGGCTTAAACCAAAGAAATATTGCCTGTTACCGCAAGCATAGTAATCAACAGCTTATTCATTAATTAGAATGAATGGATTCTTTGGCAGCCGCAACCGTTTTCGCACTGCTACCAATAAAGATTTTATCGTTGTTTACTATAACGGGACGTTTCAGAAAAGTATAGTGTTCCAAAATCAGGCGTTTGTAGTCTTGTTCTAAAAGATCTTCGTTCTTTAAATTTCGCTCCTGATAAAGTTTTGCTCTTCTGCTGAAAAGATCTTCATAACAGTCAGTAAGGTTGAATAGCTCGTCTAACTCCTTTTCAGTAATACCTTGAACTTTGATATCGTGTTTAATGAAAGATGAGGGAATTTCGACTTCCTTCATTACTCTTTTACAAGTGTCACAACTAGATAAATAATATACTTTTTGCATAATTCAAAACTAATCAATACTTAAGAAAGGTTCGACTTCTTTAATAGCTATTTTCAATTCGATTGGCCCATCAGCATAACTAGCAACATCATATTGGTTGTATATAAATATTAAGCTGTCTTGAGTAAAACCAGCACTTTCTGGCAAATAAAACTTTTCATCGTCAAACCAATATCCCGTGGCGTTTATAGATTCGTCTTTTGCAATTTTTTGTTGTTTGCGGAATTTTTTTTCTGCGAAATCGGTCAGTTCTTTTTTATTCTTAAAAAGATCTTCTCTAGAAAGCTTTTCACCTGTTTTTGGATCGATGTTTAAAAAGGAAGTAGAGCCGTAGCCGTGTGCACCACCAGTGTATAGATATTGGATTAACTCGAAACAAAGATGGTCGGGTGTGGAATAAATCTCGTTTACGGATATTTCAGCAAAGTATTCTCCTGCCATATCTGGAAATTGTGCTTTGTCTGCATTATAAGATTCAACAAAACCTGTAGCTGCTTCATTAATGGTTTTAGCTGTAGGAATGCTGTCTTCACTCATCAGCAGAGACTTCAGAATAAAATCGTTTACCTTTTTATTTATTTTTCCGGCAATTTTTTCATTACCAAAAGCCTCAACATAGTTGATTGTAATTTCAGGGCAGTTGCTGTTCTCGCATATAGAAAGCTCATTTTCTGTAAAGCTTTGTGGAGTAATTTCAATGCTTTTTTCTTCTTCACAACCCACAAAGAGAATTGCAATTAAAGCTAAGAGCGTAATTTTGATTTTCATACGTAAAAAGAAATAGATGGTTAGCTATCACAAACGAAACTTTTACATTTGCTTGTTCAAAAGTAATAACTTTAAAATCGGCTATTGTGAAAGTTATATTAAATCATAAAATATAGTTTGAAGATTCCTGATTATTGCTTTGAAATCCCCTCAAATAAACACGAAATTAACAGAAGTCGAATAATTGGGTATATTCCACCTTCTTCTTAAAAATATTAAAGTCAGATGAAATTCAACACTAAAACAATACACGGTGGCCAGGAGAACATAGATCCTGCTTATGGCTCGGTAATGCCACCAATTTATCAAACTACAACCTATTCGCAAACTACGCCTGGAGGGCATAGAGGTTTTGAATATTCACGAAGTGGAAATCCAACTCGAGCTGCTCTTGAGCGAGCCTTTGCAAGTATTGAAAATGGGGAGTTTGGACTTGCTTTTGGTAGTGGTTTAGCTGCTATCGATGCCGTTATGAAACTTCTAAAGCCTGGTGATGAAGTAATTACGACAAGCGATCTTTATGGAGGGACCTATCGTCTATTTACTAAGATTTTTGAAGGTTTTGGCATTAAGTTCCATTTTATAGGAATGGAAAATGCCGATAAAATTGAAGCGTATATAAATGATAACACTAAACTCATTTGGGTAGAAACACCTACCAACCCAATGATGAATATTATCGATATCAAAAAGACTGCTGCCATTGCTAAAAAACATAATGTTTTACTCGCGGTCGACAATACATTCGCAACACCATACCTGCAACAACCATTAGATATGGGGGCAGATCTTGTTATGCACAGTGCTACAAAATACCTTGGTGGTCATAGCGATGTTGTTATGGGTGCTTTGGTTGTAAAAGATAAAAACCTTGCTAATAGGTTGTATTTTATTCAAAACGCAAGTGGTGGGATTTGTGGACCACAAGATTGTTTCCTTGTTTTACGCGGCTTGAAAACCCTTCATATACGTATGCAACGCCATTGTGAAAACGGGAAAGCAGTAGCTGAATACCTAAACAGTCATCCTAAGATCGAAAAGGTATATTGGCCAGGCTTTGAAAATCATCCGAATCATAAAATTGCCATAGAACAGATGAAAGACTTTGGTGGAATGATTTCTTTTGTAACGAAAGGGAATAATTATGAAGAAGCTATCAAAATAGTGGAGAATTTGAAAATATTCACCTTGGCAGAAAGTCTTGGCGGAGTGGAGAGTCTTGCAGGACACCCAGCGAGCATGACTCATGCAAGTATTCCAAAAGAGGAGCGTGAAAAGTCTGGAGTTGTAGATTCATTGATCCGTCTTTCTGTAGGTATTGAGGATGCGGAAGATCTGATTGCAGATTTAAAACAGGCAATTGGGTAAGACGAGCAAAAATTGAATATTAAAAAGGTTTTGATTATCAATGATTCAAGCCTTTTTAATATGTGATAATCAATTAATTTAGATAATAAATATAGCCTACAGTTAGCCAGTAAATCCAGTCGTTAGATTTATTTTCTGGTACTTCGCGTACTCCATTGTTCTCAATGCTTGGATTAAGACCATCTACATAGTCTGAGAAGTAATATTGCCAGCGGCTATCGAGCATCAAATCACTAAACTGGCTCAATTTATATCGAACACCTACACTTCCTATCACTGCAATAGTAGCGTCAGATCTTTGCCTAAAGGAATTGTAATATTTATCTGGTGTAGTTACTGGAGTATTTAAACCCCCTAAAGTAGAAGTAACTTCTGGTTTAAAATAAACCCAATGTACTCCTAAGCCTATAAACGGCATCAATTTATTATTGTTAGCTTGATATGCACGAATACTCAAAGGGTAATATTCAAGTTGAGAACCAATCTCAATAACAGTGACGGAGCCTCTCATAGCACGAAGTTGATCTGCAAAGAAGGAGGTCTTTTCTGGAGCGACCCACTCTCCATAATGCCTTAATTTTGTTTGGTGATAATCTATTTCAGTCCTTACCTTAAAATGATCGTTAAAGTAAGTATTGCTAGTGTACATACTAAAGTCACCGCGATAGGCAAAATTGAGATAGTGGACTATCCCAACACCAAAACCTAAATTTCTTGAGTTAGTCTCAAAATTATTACGCTGGCCAAAATCAGAATAGAAAGCCAACGGTCCTGCTATAACACCCACTTCTTGGGAAAATCCAAATTGGCTATAAACTTCTTGCTTAGTTAAAAACAATAGGGAAAATACCATTAACAAAAATCTGGTATTCATTATAATAGTGGGTTTAGGTTGATATATAACAAATATATAAAAACATATTTAAGAGTAAAATTTAAAAATTTCGATAATTAGTAAAAAATTGACAAATAAATTTTCCTGCAAAGCTTATATTTATGACTTCTTGAATTGAGTTGTTTGTTTATTATGTATTTTCTAGGGTAACTTTAAAAATGGTGCATAATATATAATGAATAAACAATTGATAATGGAAATCGTTAAAAGTAGAATAAAAAGGTAAACAATGAAGCAAAGTGTAAAAAATTTCATTTCAGAAGTTGAAAAAAATAATCCTTATGAACCTGAATTCTTACAAGCAGTAACTGAAATTGCAGAAGTCCTTATTCCTTTTATTGAAAAAAATGAAAAGTATTTCAATAAGAATCTATTGGAAAGAATGGTAGAGCCTGAACGAGTTATTATGTTTCGTGTTCCTTGGACTGATGATAAGGGAGAAATACACGTCAACAAAGGATATCGTGTTGAGTTCAATTCTGCCATTGGACCATTCAAAGGAGGTTTACGGTTTCACCCTACGGTAAACCTAAGTATTTTGAAATTTCTAGGTCTTGAACAAACTATTAAAAATAGTCTTACTTCCCTTCCCTTGGGTGGTGGAAAAGGTGGCTCTAATTTTAACCCAAAAGGAAAAAGCAATGATGAGGTTATGCGTTTCTGCCAGAGTTTTATGACGGAATTGTCACGACATATTGGCCCAGACACCGATATTCCAGCAGGTGACATTGGTGTAGGAAGTCGCGAAGTAGGATATATGTTTGGGCAGTACAAACGTATTAAAAATGAGTTTACAGGGGTGCTTACTGGAAAGGCCCGCTCTTATGGTGGATCACTTATTCGTCCAGAATCCACTGGATATGGGACGGTCTATTTTGTTCAAAAAATGCTTGAAACTCGAGGTGAGAGCATTAAAGGAAAAACAATTGTTATTTCTGGCTCTGGAAATGTTTCGCAATATGCAGCTGAAAAGGCAATTGAATTTGGGGGTAAAGTAGTTACTTTTTCAGATTCTGATGGATATATCTATGACTCAGAGGGCATAAACAAAGAAAAGCTCGCATTTGTCCTAGAATTAAAAAACGAAAAGCGGGGCCGAATTTCAGAATATGCAGAAAGATATGGTGGAGCAAAATACTTTAAAGGCAAACGTCCATGGGAGGTAAAATGTGATATTGCGCTTCCATGCGCCACAGAAAATGAATTGAATGGTGAAGAAGCAAAAATGCTTTTGAAGAACGGTTGTTTTTGTATTGCAGAAGGCGCTAATATGCCTTCTACTCTGGAGGCAATTAAAGCATTTCAAAAGGCTAAAATCTTGTTTGGACCGGGTAAAGCTTCTAATGCAGGTGGCGTTGCAACCTCAGGTTTAGAAATGGCTCAAAACTCCTTGGGATTAAGCTGGACCGCTGAAAAAGTAGATGGGAAACTTCTTAGAATAATGAACAATATTCATGATGCCTGTGTTAAGTATGGCAAGAGTGGAGATGGTTATGTAGATTATGTAAAAGGTGCGAACATTGCCGGGTTTGTTAAAGTTGCCGATGCTATGCTTGCGCAAGGAGTAGTGTAACATCTCAAAACTTAGAAAATAGAAAAAGCTTTTTCATTTTCTTTATTCAAGATAGGATAATAGAATGGGCTTTTTACTTCATATACTGCAATAAATAGTATTTTCGTGTGTTAATAAACAAAACCATTTTATATGAAGCGGTGGCTCCTTGCTTTCCTTTTAATAATTCCGTTTCTGGCTAGTTCCCAGAATTTTGAAGACCGTTGGACGGGGCACTTCTCTTATGTTTCTGTGAAAGATATTTCACAAGGTAATAACAAAGTTTTTGTAGGAGCTGAAAATGCCGTGTTTACCTATGATCTTTCCACATTGGAAATGAAGACTCTTTCAACCGTTAATGGACTTTCGGGGCAGTTTATCTCAACCATCCATTACAGTGAGGAGTATGAGTTATTAATAATTGGTTATGAAAATGGTCTGATGAATGTTGTTAGGGATGGGGAGGAAAATATTCTAAAAGTGGTTGATATATTAGAGAAACAGACTATTCCTCCCAACAAAAAACGCATCAATAATTTTGATGAATACAACGGTAAACTGTATATCTCTACAGAATATGGTATTTCAGTTTATGATCTTGCGAGACTTGAATTTGGTGACACATATTTTATTGGCGATGGAGGTGGGCAAATTGAAATTGTACAAACCATTGTTCAAGAACCGTATATTTTTGCAGCTAGCGCTAGCAATGGAATGCGACGTGCAATGGTGGATGATGATGATTTGATAGATTATCAAAATTGGACTACAATCATTGGAGGAGGTTTTAAAGCTGCCTCGAAAGTTGGTAACGAGCTTTATGCTTCCAATAGATCGAATACAGTATTGCGTTTTACGCCCGAGGGTAGTACTACTACTGTTCAAAGCTTCACCTCTAATATTCAGAAATTTAGATCGGCAGATGATTTGCTTACCATTACTACGGAAAATTCTATTCATTCATATTCAGAAGGTTTTGTTGAGGCAGCTTCGTTGACAAATGTTCAGGATTTTGATTTAAATCTTCAGTCTGGTTATGCTTTTGGAAACAACTTTTATTTAGGAACCACTGATGATGGTCTTTTGATTGTTCCCTTTGGAAGCACTCTTCCCACACAAATACTCCCGAATGGCCCAATAAAGAATCGTCCCTTTGCACTTGACGCCTCTCCTGGTCAGCTTTGGGTCAGCTTTGGAGAAGTAGATAGTGATTATGATCCCTATCCACTTTCAAAATATGGAATTAGCCAGCTAAAAGATACACTTTGGACAAATATCCCTTACGAGGATTTGAGTATGGTAGTGGGAGGAGAACCTACAGACCTTGTTCAGGTTACCATAAACCCTCAAAATGTAGATGAGGTTTTTATGAGTTCTTTTGAGAAAGGGCTTTTAAAAATTGAAGAAGGAACTCCTTCCGTTTTGTATAATGAAACCAACAGTGGGCTGGAAAAGGCTATGATTGGATCAGTTGACGCAGGAATAAGGCTTTATGGTTCTCAATTTGACAATCAGAACAATCTTTGGTTTGTACAGAGTAAATTAGATGAAGGTCTTATTAAATTATCGCCAAGTGGACAGTTTCAAAAATACGATATATCTAATCTTATTAATGCAGTAAGTGAATTGGCATTGACCAAACTGGTAGTGAGCAGAAGTAATAATATTTTTTTCGGTAGCTATAAAAATGGGCTAATTGGTTATAATTCTAACTCAAACACGTTTAATAAAATGGGTAAAGGTTCCGGAGCTGGTAATTTACCTTCTACGGTAATACGAGCTTTAGCTATTGATGCTCAGAATAGACTTTGGATTGGTACTTTAAAGGGATTGAGAGTACTTTACAATCCCGGGAGCTTTTTTGACCAAGGTGTAGTGCCAGAATCACAGCCAATTATTATTCTAGAAGATGGTGTTGCACAAGAACTTTTGTACGAACAATCAATTACAGATATTGAAGTAGATGGCTCCAATAACAAATGGATTGCTACAACTACTTCTGGTGTGTTTTATCTAACACCAAATGGTCAGGAGACCTTACTTCGTTTCACAAAAGACAATTCTCCATTGCCAACCAATAACGTTCAGGATATCGCTATAGATCCGTTTACTGGCGTTGTTTATTTTGCTACCACACAAGGTCTTGTTGCGTATAAAGGAACGGCTACTGCGCCCGGTGATAACTTAGATAAATTGCATGCATTTCCAAATCCAGTGCGTCCAGGATTCAATGGAAATGTGACGATTGATGGACTTACCGCCAAGGCAAATGTAAAAATAACCGATATTACGGGAAACCTTGTTTTTGAAGAGACTTCAGAGGGTGGGAGTGTTCTCTGGGACACTACAGCTTTCGGTAAATATAAAGTGCGTTCAGGAGTATATTTGGTGTTGGTAACCACAGATGATAGTATGGAAACGAAGGTTTCGAAAATAATGATTATCCGCTAATGATTGTAGCAACAAAAGGCATTGTGTTTTCAGCTATAAAATATTCCGAAGCAGATCTTATCGTCAGTTGTTATACGCAAGTTGCGGGAATCAAAAGCTATTTGTTACGAGGCGTACTCAAAACTAAAAAAGGAAAATTAAAAGCCTCTTATTTTCAGCCTCTTACCCAATTAGAGCTTATTGCAGAACATAAGAATAAGGGAACATTGGAATATATCAAGGAAGCTAAAGTCTTTGATCCTTACAAAACCCTTCATACAACAATCGTAAAATCGGGGTTGGTTATGTTTTTATCTGAAATGCTAAAAAATTGTATTCGAGAAGAGGAACCTAATGAAAGACTTTATTCTTTTTTAGAAAACTCCTTTAATTGGCTTGACGAAAACGAAGAGGTTGCCAATTTTCATATCTTCTTTCTATTACAACTGAGTATATATTTAGGTTTTTATCCTGATGCATCAGATATTGAAGATAAATACTTTAATATAATGGAAGGAAGTTTTCAGCCTACAGATACTGGTAACTATTGTTTGGCTGGTCCTCGTATAGAAAATTTTAAAGAGTTCTTTAAGGTTAACTTAGAAGGATTGAGCGCGATTAAACTTTCAAAAAGCGAGCGTCAGGAGGTATTGGAACTAACCTTGTCTTATTACAGTTTTCATGTGCAGGGATATCAGAAACCAAAATCATTGGCTGTGCTGAATCAATTATTTTCATAGAAAATTCAATTCAAATACTTCCGCAGAAAAAATTCCGCTAACATATTGTTAAGGTAAAAGCCATTCTCCACAACATTGAGTAATTTTATGAGGTAAAACTTAAACTTATGGATACAAATAGACTATCAAAACCAATTGAAGACATTTTAAATAAACAGGTTCAAAAGGAAGCCGAAGCAGCACAGATCTTTCTATCATACGCTATTTGGGCTGATGACGAAGGTTATGCTGGAGTTGCAGATTTGCTTTTTAGGCATTCTGGAGAAGAGCGTGATCATATGATGAAAGTTATTCAATATATACAAGAACGCGGGGGAAGAGCTAAAGTTACAGCATTAGCAGCTCCGCCAAAAGATCCTAAAAATCTTCAGGAATGCTTTGAAAAACTCTTTAAGCATGAAGTTGACAATACTACAGCTATCTATGAAATTGTAACCTTGTCCCATGATGAAAAAGATTGGGCTACTTGGAATTTCGGACAGTGGTTTGTAAAAGAACAGATTGAGGAAGAAACACTAGTGATGGATCTTCTCGATAAACTTAAAATTGCTGGGGGTGCTAAGGCAACAAATGAATCATTACTTTACTTGGACAATAAAATTGGTCAACAAGAGGACGAAGCTGATTTTGCTAGAGATGCAAGCGTAGAGAATCCATAAATAATTATAGCTTGAGCTGCAAATGTTCATAAACATTGTTGCCGAGTTGTTTTTTCCCAACACTTTCAAACCCCAATGCTGAATATAATTTTTTGGCATTGGGGTTTTTAAAATCCACCAATAGTCCAATTTTCTTGTGATTTTCCAGTTTCGATTGGGCAATTGCAGCTGCTATTAATTTTTTTCCAATTCCTTTTCCTTGGTGTTCTGGAGAAACACTAACCGTGTCTATATAAACTTCTTCTGGAACGGTTTCATCCTCAATTACTAGATCTTTCACATTGTATTCTTCAGCAATATAATCTAAAAATGGCTTGCGATATTGAGGAAGCAATTTACCGTCATAAAATGTTATGGAGCCCATTACTTTCCCATCCTCATCATACAACAGCGTATGCTCAAAACTGTATTGATTCGCCGTTTTCTGAAAAAAATATTCAAACAACGGATAAGAATCTTCTACGCAATCTGTATTAGTAAAACTACACGCCAAATCTTCCATAGCCTGCACAATTAGCGGTGCAACCTGTTTAAAATCTTGGGGACGCGCGGGGCGTATATTTTTATTTATTTCAGTCTTCATAATTACAAACTTAATAAATGTAATGCTTGTGAATTACTTCATTTGGGAAGTATCAAAAGTATAACACTTTCTTATGATAGTCTTCTATGACAAAATAATATATTTCATAAAAAGAAAAATACTATGAAAGAGGAAGATCAAAAGGAATTGGTTACAATAAACCCAACCACTGGAAAAGAAATTAAGAAATACCCAATAATGACTGATAAACAAGCGGATGAAGCTGTTGAAAAATGTCATAAGGCCTATTTAGACTGGCGAATGGTTCCAGCAGAGGAAAGAGCGAAAACTATAAAAGCTATTGGAAGTGAATTAAAGAAAAATGCGAATGAACTTTCGAGATTGATGACCAATGAAATGGGAAAGCTTTTAAAACAAAGTCATCAGGAAATCGAAACTTGCGCCGGAATATGTGACTGGACTGCGGATAATGGTCCCGAAAATTTAAAGGATGAAGAACGCGAAATTCCCAACGGTGGAAAAGGAGTAATAACATATTCTCCCATTGGTGTTGTTTATGGAATCCAGCCTTGGAATTTTCCCGTTTATCAAGTAATTAGATATTCCATTGCCAATTTAATTGCAGGGAACGGAGTTTTACTTAAACATGCAGAAAACGTTACTGGCTGTGCTTTGATGTTGCAGAAAATTTACGAAGATGCCGGCTTACCCAAAAATCTCTTTACTGTTCTTAAAATAACACATAAGCAGAGTGATAAAATCATTGAAAATAAATTAGTTCGTGGAGTAACTTTAACAGGAAGTCCAGCTGCCGGGAGAACCATTGCCAAACAAGCAGGCGCTGCCTTAAAGAAAACCGTTATGGAGCTTGGGAGCAATGACGCATATATTGTTTTAGAGGATGCAGATCTTGATTTAGCTGTAAAAACTTGCGTAATGGGAAGAGTTTATAACAACGGAGAAACCTGTATCGCGGCCAAACGCTTTATAGTAGATGAGAAGATCTATGATAAATTTCGGGATGCGTTCGTTGAAAGAATGAAGAAAACAAACCATGGTGACCCAATGGAAAAAGAATCCAGAATCGGACCGATGGCCAGAAAAGATCTTCGCGAAAAACTTCACGATCAAGTTGAAGAAAGTGTGAAAAGAGGAGCTAAAATTTTATGTGGTGGTGAATTGCCAGAAGGGAAAGGGTACTTTTATCCAGCAACGGTTCTAGAAAATGTAAAACCTGGACAACCTGCATATGATGATGAGCTTTTTGGCCCCGTAGCTTCACTAATTAAAGCTAAAGATACGGATGATGCAATGCGAATTGCCAATGACAGTAAATTTGGGCTTGGGGGTGGAATATTCTCTAAAGATGAAAAGAAAGCAATGGAGCTCGCCTCAAAGTATTTTGATACAGGGATGGTCTTTATTAACAGCTTTGGTCTCGCCCAACCTAATATGCCTTTTGGAGGTGTAAAAGATTCTGGGTATGGAAGAGAGCACGGTGGTTTTGGAATGAAGGAATTTGTAAACGAAAAAGCAATTATACGACTGTAAAATTATAAGAAACATATTCAAACCTCTTTGGTTGCTAATGCAATTAAAGAGGTTTTTTAATAAATCGTCTCCAATTTAGGATTTGCTTTAACTTCTTGTTGAAGAAGAGGGTAGTAGTCCATAACATTTTGGATACCGTCGAGAAAACACAGATATTCAACGGCTGTACATAGGCCATTAAAAAGTGTTTCTTGTGAAGTGGGGTCTTTAGGTTTTGGGTTTTTGTGGTTCAAAGGGAGTATGTACCCACAGCCTTTTAAAAATTCAGCTTCAATATTTAAAAGCTCTGATGGAGTATATCCGTGAAATTTACGCCCTAAACCTTGATGGACTTGTCCAATGTAGTTCAGTTTTAAAGAGCCGGGGCTGTCGCTAAGGTACTTCCAACTATCGGTATTGTCACAAATATTGCCGACAGCACAATTGTTACAGCATTCGGCATTTAAAGTGCCATTGTGGAATGCAGTGTAGAGCTTATTTAAGGCCTCGTCCAATCTTTTTGTCGTTTTCATCATCCATCCGTATAATCTCTTATGAAATTAATAAATGTGTAGAAGAAATCAAACGGTTTTTAGATTTTTTTAGCAAAGAAATATATAAGGCATGGTTAATCGACTTTTATTACTACTTTTTTAACAAAATTATTTACTTTTTCTTAAAGTCTAAATCTTGATAATCATAACTAAAGTCTGTCAATGGAGAAATGGGGCTCATAGTAAATCCATTGGCTTTTCCTTCAGTATCTAAGCTAAAGTTAACAAAAGCATCTGCTTTAAGCGAAGGATCGTTCCAACGCACCGCATAAGTTGTTCCTTTATAAAAAGTCATGGTTCCGGTTAAAGCCGAAGACATTTCGGACTTAAACTGAAGTTTTCCCTTTTGATTACTAATTACTACATTTCCAAACCAAGGATCTTGATAAGTTCCTATATAATTGGTTTGATTGGGTTTTTCATTTTTGCTTTTAAGTTGGGAAGCAATATCTTTTTCCACTGCGGCGACAATACTGTCCGCCTTTCGTTCTCCCTTTAGACGACGATCGTTGTATTCCTTTATTCTATTTTCACCTTTTATATTGAAATAGCCATCTTTAATGCTATTTGAAATCGCATTAAAAGCTGCACCACTCTGTTGATTGGTTAGTACAATGATACCCAAATCAAGTTCAGGAATGGCAATTACCTGACTGACTATTCCTAATAATCCTCCGGTGTGTGTAGCTTGGAAATAACCATTTATGTCACTTAGAAACCAGCCCAAACCATAAGTTGAAAAATGTGTGTTGTATGGTCCTTTTCCACTTCTTATCAAAGTTTGCGGTGTCCACATTTCGCGATGTGCTTTTTTGCTGAAAAGACTGTCTTGAAGCTGAGCTCCATATTTTCCTTCGTTCAATTGAGCTTGTAACCAAGTACTCATATCATTGATGGAAGCATAGATTCCTGCCGCTGGTGTGGCAATTTGGGTAAAAGTATTTCCTGTTATTTCTAATTTTCCATTTACTGGAGCGTGACCATCAATACGATTGGCATCCGCAGTAATTTTAGGAATAGAAAGGAAAGAGCGAGTCATTCCTAGTGGCTTAAAGAAGTTTTCTATAATATAATCATCATAAGATTCTTTAGAAACTCGCGCTACTATTTCGCCTGCAATGATGTAAAGTAAATTGTCGTAATCAAACTTTGAACGGAAAGAAGAAACAGGTTTTAAATACCTCATATTGTGGATCATTTCCGGTAGGGTGGTGGTATTTGTTGCTGGAAAAACCATTAAATCTCCGGCGCCAAGTCCCAAGCCACTTCTATGTGTAATAAGATCGCGAACAGTGAATTCAGCTGTAACGTATGAATCGTAAAGTTTGAATTCAGGGATAATATCATTCACTTTAGTGTCCCAAGTCAATTTTCCTTGATCAATAAGTTGCCCTAGTGCTGCTGCGGTAAATGCTTTGGTGTTTGAAGCTACTCCAAAAAGAGTGTTTTCGTTTACTTTGGCATTTGTTTTTTGCGAACGTACTCCGTAGGTGTTTTTATGATAAATGTTCCCATCTTTTAAAACTGCTACGGCCATTCCAGGTACATCAAAGGTTTTCATGGTTTTTTCTACCAGACTATCTATTTGTGAACCGGTCAGTTCTTGGGCGTTTACCGAAAGGCTTAAAGACAGAAAAAGAACAGAAATTGTTATGATTTTAAATACGGATAGCTTCATAAATATAAATTTGAAATACAGGGGTTAAAGATATTAATCTTTTTCGTTTTAAAATTTTCATAAGCCCTCTTTGTGAATCTTTAGGCTATCCTTTGAGCAACTTTGCGTTGTAGTTATGTCGCAAAGCTACGCTAAGGTCCGTGAAGTTCCACAAAGAAATAGGGATGGGTTGGGTGCTCAGTTTAACTGAAATTTAAATCAACTTCAATTGATTTATAATCTCTTGCAAAGATGCCTTGGCGTCACCAAATAAGATACTACAGTTGTCCAGTCCAAAAAGGTCGTTTTGAACTCCTGCATATCCTTTGCCCATACTTCGTTTCATAACAATAACTTGCTTGCTTTCGTGTGCACGGATAATTGGCATTCCATAAACTGGACTATCTGGTTTGTTTTCAGCCGCTGGATTAACCACATCGTTGGCTCCAATTACTAGAACGGTATCATATTGTGCCATGTTTTCATTGCCTTCATCCATTTCTTTCAAAGAGGCGTAATCCACATTTGCTTCTGCCAACAAGACATTCATATGTCCAGGCATACGTCCTGCAACGGGATGGATGATATAATCTAATTCGCAGTCTCTTTTCTCTAACATTTGCTGCAATTGGCCACACACGTGTTGTGCTTGTGCTACTGCGAGTCCATAACCAGGAATAATTGCTACTTTTTGAGCGTATGAAAGTGAAAGTGCGGTTTCAGCAACACTAATATCTTTAATGTCAAGTTCTTCTTCCTCTCCAGTTCCAGTGCTTTTCTTGAATTTTCCAGCTAGTACCTTCATTAACGAACGGTTCATTGCAGTACACATTAGTAAGGTGAGGAATATTCCTGCTGCTCCAACGAAAATACCTCCTGCAATCATTACTTTGTTTCCGTAAACAAGACCTGTAAAGGCAGTTGCAATACCTGTGATGCTATTTAATAATGAAATAACTACTGGCATATCTGCGCCACCGATGGGAAGTACAAAAAGAACTCCATAAATCATTGCTAGGAATGCCAATAGATATACAAATGGCGCAAAACCCATTGGAATCAGTCCGAAAAAGTAGACTACGGGTAGTAAAATCATTAATACCAAGAGAATTCTTGCAGAAAGGACGACACCCATTGTTCGGTTGTCTTTCACTTTTCCTGCCAATTTACGCTCGGCAATGATACTTCCTGTAAATGCAATTGCTCCTGTTATCAGGCCTGCAATAAGCAAGATTTGTAATGTTAAGTCTGTCTCGGTAGGATGCAGTGGGTTGGCTTCTACAAGTCCTAGAAGCATGGCACACCCACCTCCAGTTGCGTTGAACAAGGATACCAATTGTGGCATTCCAGTCATTTCAACTTTGTCGGAAAATCGTTTACCGACAACTGTTCCAATTGCTATGGCCACGAGCATTATAATCAGGTTTGTGGTAGGAATGGAATGTCCTATGGGTGTATAGAAAGTTAAAACAACTGCGAGAATCATCCCCAATGCGGCGATGAGGTTTCCAGTTTTTGCTTTTTTTGGGGAACTCATAAATTTCAGTCCCAGTATAAAGGAAATGGCAGCGATTAGGTAGCCTAACTTAATAATTACTAGCATCGAGTATTTCTTTTTTCAGAACCTGTCATTGACAGGCGGTTGGTTTATTTGGTTGATTGATTCGGAATTGGTAAAAAGAGGCTCATGGATGGTGAAATTCTTGTTGGTCTTCAACAAATGAACTCCATCTTTAGCCGTGGATTATTTTTTTGAGCTAAACATTTTCAGCATACGGCCAGTGACGAAAAAGCCACCAGAGATATTTAAAGTGCCTAGAAAAACAGCTATACCACCTAAGGTTAGGTTAACGTAATCATCTTCGGGAATGGTTAACATCATATAAACGGCTCCGACCAAAATCACGCCGCTAATAGCATTGGCTCCGGACATTAAGGGAGTGTGCAAAATTGCGGGGACATTAGAGATTACTTCTATTCCGATGAAGATACAGAAGATGACAAAATAGATGTCTTCAATATTTTGATTTAAAAATTCCATAGTTAGGCTGGTTGTAGTTTTTGGATGAAATGTGGATGTGCCCATTCGCCATTATCTAATATTTTGGAAGCTGAGAGCAACGGATCGTCTGGATTTTCAGATTTCTCCATATATTTTAGGAATGAATAATAATTGTTTGATAGTAAATTTGAGGCTGCGGCAGGTATATCTGCGGAAAGATTTGAGTTTCCAACAATTGTGACGCCGTTGTGTTTTACAGTTTCTCCACTTTTGGAAAGCTGGCAGTTTCCTCCCTGTTCTGCTGCTAGATCGACAATGATACTGCCGGATTTCATAGCGTCAACAGAGCGAGTCTCAATGAGTAGCGGGGCTTTTCTGCCAGGAATGTTCGCGGTACTTATTACAATATTTGCGGAAAGAATATGCTCGTGAATTAGTTCTTTTTGCTTCAGTTGATATTCTTCGCTTTGTTCAACTGCATATCCCCCTGCATTTGCTGATTCTGTGTAACCTTCTACCTCAATAAAAGTAGCTCCTAAACTTCGGACTTCTTCACCCGCAGATTTACGAACATCAAATGCTTCAACTATTGCGCCTAGACGTCGTGCGGTTGCAATGGCTTGTAAGCCTGCTACTCCGGCACCTAGAACTAATACCTTTGCAGGTCTCAATGTTCCAGCTGCTGTTGTAAACATTGGGAGAATACCGTTATATAAGTCTGAAGCTTTTATAACTGAACGATACCCAGCCAATGAGGCCATAGATGACAGTACGTCCATAGATTGCGCCAAGGTTGTTCTTGGGAGCAAATCTAAACTGTAAACAGTAGCATCATGGTTTTTATAAACATCGAACTTAGTATCATAAAAAAGCGGGTTAAAAATACCAATGAAGTTGCATCCCTTCTTCATTTCCCCTTCACTAAAAGTATGACTTATGGATATAATAGTATCCGCATCTTTGAAAATGCTTTCTCGGGGCAAGCAAGTCGCACCTGCCTGAACGTATTCTTCGTCCTGGATTTGTAATGAACTTCCAAGTCCTTGCTCAAAAAGAATGTTGAGTTTAAACTCTGAAGTAAGACGTTTTATTTCTTTGGGTAACAAACACACTCTGGGATCATTTGGTGTTT
This sequence comes from Aequorivita sp., assembly GCA_052105975.1. Taxonomy (GTDB): domain Bacteria; phylum Bacteroidota; class Bacteroidia; order Flavobacteriales; family Flavobacteriaceae; genus Aequorivita. The sequence continues at coordinate 90,829 of JBQEAY010000009.1, forward strand.
TTAGAATTCCTATTGTCTTTGACTGTGGTTGTTCGCTCATAAGTTTTCGTCAAATTTATTTTTAGCTTCTTGTTAATGGAGTTTCGGCCTTTTTTTTAATCCTGATTTACGTTTTATTTTGCTAAAACGCTGAAATACTCCTCTTTAACTGTTCTGTATTTTTTTAGATGTGCAATATAAGTCTTTCTAAACTTTTCGTGTTCTCCTACATAAAACATATCACAATCAACGTCTTCGCACTCTGCCGCTTTTGGAAGACTTTCTCTATAGTTTAAGAATTTGTCTATTGCTTCAGCATTGTCTTCTTTTTCCTTTTCTAATTTTGGAATAACGGGTTGAGAGTCAAAATTTTTAGAGAGTTCCGTTTGGCTAAGATTTAATAGACTAGTAATCTCCTTATCGATATAATTGAGGTGTTCCACCCAATTTTCTGATTCAATTGAATTGTGTTTATATGTTACTGCTTCTGGGGAGTCGTGATCGTAAATTTCCATAATTTTAATAAAAATTGTTAATAAATATACTATAATAGTACGTCAATATCAATAGGTCTTGCGGCCTGTTTAACGCTTGTAATTTTTAATTCTTTTGCACCGTTTGGAAAATTCCATGTTACGGAATCACCCTCTGCATAGCCCATAAGTGCTGAGCCCATTGGTGCCAAAATGGAAATTTTGTTTGCTGCAATATCCCTTTCTGTAGGGATTACTAATTGGAACTGGTTTTGCCAAGTGCCAGAGGTAACAGTAATTACACTGTTGAAACGAATTATATCTTCGGGCATCTCTTCGTTGTCATATATAATAGCGTTTGTGAGTTCCGTGCTTAAATTGTTTAGAGAAACTTTTGTGCTCTCATCTTTATAAAAACCGGTGACATTCAATAGGCGCTTTAGGAAAACATATTCTCTTTTTTCCAATATCAAATTTCCATATTTCATAGTTCAATATTCCTTTTTTTACTTAAAACAGAAGAGACCGACTAACAATAATTTTTAGTCAGTCCCAACTTGTCAAACTGTGTTACTTAATTATGGGAAAATCCCTCTTAAAATATAAGCTTGTTCAATACGTCCTATAGCAAGACTAAATGCTGCCGTACGCATATCTACATTGTTTTCTTCAGAATAGGTTGTAACTTTTTTGAAAGTAGTGAAAAGTTTTTTCTCTAGTTTTTCTAAAATTTCGTCCATTTGCCATAATTCTCCATTACGGTTTTGCAGCCACTCAAAATAACTTCCTATTACACCACCAGAATTACACATAATGTCTGGAATAATAGTAATGCCGCGCTCCATCAATATTTTTTCACCTTCAACATCTGTTGGTCCATTAGCACCTTCAGCGACTAAAGTTGCTTTTATTGATCCTGCATTCTTTTTTGTAATTTGGTTACCCAAGGCAGCAGGAATACAGATATCGCAATCCAAAGCGAAGAAATCTTTACCTTCCATAGCAGTTGCTTCTGGGAAGTCTACAATACTACCATTATTGGCTTTTGCATAATTGAAAAGATCTTCAACTTTAATACCTTCTTTATTTTGAATGCTTCCAAAAGCATCTTGTACACCTACCATTTTAGCTCCTTCGCCTTGAAGAAAATGTGCTGCCCAATAGCCTACGTTTCCATAACCTTGTAAGATAAATTTCTTATCCTTTAGACTTTCGTTGTTTTTTTCTGACCAAAATTTAATTGTCAAAAATACACCATAGCCAGTAGCACGGTCACGGCCTTCAAGTCCTCCACTACCTACAGGTTTTCCTGTAACAACGTGTTGGTTTTTAGAGCGTTCTGAAGTGCTTTTTGTGCTCATATAAGTATCCGCGATCCAAGCCATTGTTTGGGCGCTAGTATTTACATCTGGTGCAGGAATATCGTGTTCTGGTCCAATATTCTCTCCCAAAGCATAAGTGAATCTACGTGTAATACGCTCTAATTCTGTTTTTGAATATTTAGAAGGGTCAATTTGGATACCACCTTTTGCGCCACCGTAAGGTAAACCAGCTAAAGAAGTTTTCCAAGTCATCCACATAGCCAATGCTTTTGCCGCGTTAATATCTACAGTTGGATGATAACGAAGACCTCCTTTGTATGGACCTAATGCGTTATTGTGCTGCACTCGGTATCCAGTAAATATCTCTACATCGCCATTATCCATCCGTACTGGGAAGTGAATTATGATTTCAGTATTTGTGATACTAAGAATTTTTCGAACGTTTGGGTTCAGATCTATTTTGTCAGCGGCATGGTTGAATTGCTCCAACACATTGTCCAACATTCCTTTTTTAACAGGTTTTGGTTTTTCCACAGTTTGTTCGTTTGTCATTGTTATTATTCTTTAAAAATTATTGTCGATTATCGTTTTGATCTGGTTAGTCTTTTGGAGTTTTATTTATTGTAGAAATCGCAACAAAATAACACTGCGCTCTTACTATGTGTTAATGAATTAAATAGAGTAGGCTCAGGTTGAAGGCGAATATTTATAAAATTCAAATTCATAGTCACTTTAGGTTTGCAACTCTATTCAACAAGCTATGTGCCATCATTATTTAAAACTTAGATATTGCAAGAAAATCTTTGATTATCAGCGGGTTAGATCGTTTTATGAGAAGCTATCTAAAACGGGGAGGCGGGGAGTATTTCCTTAGTTGGGGAAGAATTACCCACATTTCTGAAAATCAATGCGAAATCGAAAGGTGAAGAGTATTATTAAGGTGCTTGAGTATTTTCTATCCTTCAATAGACTCAAGACTCGCGAGCTCAAAAACAATATTTTAAACGTAGACCAAGTCTCACTTTAATGTGAAAATAAAAATATATTCGAAAGTATCTAAGTCCTACTCCTTAGTTTTTCCTCGAAGTGTTTTACGGTCAATCTTGAGGATTTCGGCAGCTTTGGTTTGGTTGTTTTCAGTGGCAGCAAGGACTTTTTCTATATACCTCTTTTCCATTTCCTTTAATGAGAGTAGCTCTTCATCGGGAAAGTCTATTTTATATTTTAGATTTTCGGGTAAGTCTTTTACACTGATGGTTCTATCACACATAATCACTGCGCGTTGAATTACATTTTCAAGTTCGCGGATATTTCCCGGCCAGTCATAACGTTGTAACAAGCCTTGGGCTTCATTATCCATAGTTATATAGCGATCCTTATATTCGTTACCGTATTTAAATAAGAATCTATCTGCCAGTAACGGAATGTCTTCTTTCCTTTCTCGAAGCGCTGGTACGGCTATTTCAACTACTGTAAGTCGATAATAGAGATCTTCGCGGAAAGTTTCTTTATTGATCATTTCCCGTAGGTTGCTGTTGGTGGCAGCGATAACACGCACGTCGATTTTTTCGCTTTTTCGTTCACCCACTTTCATCACTTCTTTTTCTTGCAATACCCGTAAGAGTCGCGATTGAACCGAAAGTGGAGCATTGCCAATTTCATCTAAAAAAATAGTTCCTCCATTTGCTGCTTGGAAAAATCCGTCGCGATTTTCATTAGCTCCGGTAAAGGCACCTTTAACGTAGCCAAAGAGTTCCGATTCTAAAAGATTTTCAGGAATTCCACCACAGTTTACTGCGATAAATGGTTCACGTGAAAATTTACCATTATAGTGAATTGAGCGAGCCACAAGTTCTTTTCCAGTTCCACTTTCACCACTTATAAAAATAGTAGCTTTGTTGTTCTTTACTCTTTCAATTATTTGGATTACATTTTTAATGGAGTCGCTATCACCAATAATTTCATTGTAAGGGCGCTTGGTATTTGTCTTTTCAGAAATTTTCTTTTCCAATTTTGAGGAAAGTGATTTTGTTACGCCTTGTTTTAGTTCCTCTTTAGTAAATGGTTTCACCAAATAATCTACTGCTCCAGACTTTATTGCTGAGAGTGCATCCTGGACCGAGGGATAACCTGTTACAACGAGTTTTGGCATGTTTGGGTAATGTTCAGAAGCAAACTGGATTAGTTGAAACCCATCTACTTCGGGCATTTTTAAATCTGTAATCAATAAATCTATTTCTGTATCACGAAGAATCGCTACGGCCTCTTTTACCGAAACAGCTTTATAAGTATGGTAGTTTAACGAATGCAGATGCCGCTGGATCAGCTCCAGAATATTAATGTCGTCATCAACAATAAGTATGTTTTCCTTTTGAAGCATGCTCTTTATTGTTTGGGGAAATTAATAATAAAAATGGCTCCTGAGGGATTATTAGATTGATAATCTATAGTTCCGCGGTGACTTCTAATAATTCCGTGAACCACGCTCAAACCAAGACCAGAACCATCTCCCACTGTTTTTGTAGTGAAAAAGGGTTGAAAGATTTTGTCCACATTCTCTGGTGAAATACCTGGTCCTTCATCAATAATCTTAAGCGTCACTTTTTTCTCGCTATCTTTCAAACTAATCTTGATCATTCCATTTTTTGGAGAAAAATAGATAGCATTCAAGACCAAATTAAAAACAACCTGTGTAAGTTGAATTGTATCTGCCTTAAGAAGTACTGGATCTTCCGGAAGATTAACAGCATACTGAATCTCGTTCTTTTTCAATGTAGGATCCAGTAAGTTCATCGCGTCTTTTATTACTGGAACAATGTCTGTTTTATCCAGATTTTGAGGCATTTCGCAGGCAAAGAACATTAGTTTTTTTACCACTTCGCGAGAAAAAATGGCACTATTAATAATTTTATCGAGGTCTTTGGTTGTTTGCGTGTCTTCAGGTTCTTTACCTTTTAGAAGCTCTGCAAAACCTAAAATATTAGCTAATGGCGTGTTGAGTTCGTGGGCTATTCCTGCGGTAATTTCACCCAAAATACTTAGACGGTCGGCGTGTTCCATCTTTCTTTTAACTACCGCCTCATTTTCACGAATGGATTCGCGCTCCAATAAATCGCCAACATTTAGGGCAACGTTTTGTAAAAGTTGTTTTTCTTCAATTAAAAAGTCTTCCGTAGTGAATTTATCTGCTGGGTAATGAATTTTTATTGTGCCTTTAGGCTCATTAAAAACTTTTATATCACTTTCAATATAAACGCTTTTTGGCAATGAAGATGAAATAAGATGGAAGGGACCAGACTCAATTTCAACAATCGCTTTCTTGTCATATTGTAGGGATTTTTGAATGCTTAATACTATTGAGTAAAGTGTTTTGTCAAGTTCTTTATAGTCGTTGTTTACAATAATGGAAGATACTTCGTATAAACACGTTAGTTCTTTGATACGTTTATTAAGGTTTTCTTCTAAATTCATGCAGCAGCTTTTCAATCTTTTCAAAGGTATCAAATAAATGCTTGAGTTTTTATGTGTAGAAACGACTTCGACCTTAGATTGCGATGATAAAATTAATAACGAATTAGTGATAAGATGCTAATCGTTAATAACATCATGGTGTTCTCTACTTTGTGTCATTTGAAAATAAAGAAACCGTTTTAAACATTGTGATGTTTAAAACGGTTTCTTCTAAATTCCCAATATGGGGAATAATTAGAGTATTTAATTATTCGAAACCTTCAAAATCGAATTTTTGTCCGCCAACCGATACTTCAGCCATTAATCCTTCTTTTGGAAGTGAAAAAACGGCAACTCCGTCAGTATATGTTATATCTAGTGACGGCGCACTTTGGTCTGCAGCGATGGCAGAAATATTCGAACCAAATTTGAAGTCGTCGTCCATAAATTGCTGAACAGCGTTATCGGTTTTAAGGAAAATTACTTCGCTAAAAGCTTTTCCACCAATTTGAGCGCCGATGTCCAATTGTTTCAAATTTGCCATTCCCACGAGAACGCCACGCTCATAAACCGCTCCATTACCAGAGGCGGCACCAATTATTACAGCACCTTTACCCACATTTGGGAAAATTGCATAGGCTTTAGCATCATCAAAGTATCCCTGTAATTTGGGGTTGGCTTCAAGAAATGCAGCCTTGGCTTTTTGAGCATCATCGATTACCTTTTTGTCGTCTTGGCTTTGGGCAAAAATGGAGACACTGAAAAACAGCATCATCATAATCATTAGATTCTTCGTTTTCATAATTTTAAGTTTATTAGTTAAATAAGGAAATAAAGATACCTTTAATAGAAAACGATTCTAGTTAACAATTTGTTAGATTATTCATAATAAATCGCCAATTTTACTGAAAAAATAATTTATTGTGCAGATCATGTATGTGTTTTTACAAATTATTTTAGATCCTTTTTCACTAAGAGATAAAAACCATTATCCAGTGGAAGATACCCTTGATCGTACAAATAGAAATATGTAGAGCCTGATTTTGTAGTGTAAATACTGGTGAAATAATCAAAACTAAAACCCAATCGCAATAACCGGTCCTTGGTGGTTTTAGTTTTATCTTTGGTATTTAGCTTTTCGAGAATTCGGTAGTTTTTACGTAGGCGATTATTGATGTTTCTAACCAAATTTTTGCTGTCTTTATTGAGAGAGTTATTGTACGTATTTCGGCAGGAATCACTGCAAAATTTTTTGTCAGCACGGCCAATAATTTTATCTCCACATTCCGGACAGGTTCGTTCCATAGATTAAAGATAGGACTTTTTTCTGAATCAGAAACCCCGACCCCTAAAGGGGAACATTCACATTTAACGATATTTTTTTGCTTCCTTTAGGGATGGGTAAAAGAATAAATTTAGAGTTTTTATTCGCTATTTGGAGTTTCAGGTTTAGGTTTTTCCTTTAGATGAAACCTATAAATAGCCTCAAACTTAAAGAAGATACCACCGCTTAGTGAAGGGTTTAGCTGGGTGCGATCATCTCCAAAACTGAATGCTGAGATACCTAAATCCATTTTATCTCCTTCGGCATATACTTCATAATCATTACTAGAATAGCCCAATTTTGCACGTAAGAGAACACTTTCTTCAAAAGCATTAAACTGTAAATAACCAGCAAATTCTAAGGAGCTTAAATCTACATAGAGCGTAGGACGGTTTTCATATTGAACATTATAGCTCCGACCGATTCCGAAGTAATCGATTCCAACTGTGGTTACGCCAAATTTATAGCTTATGTCTGCTGCAATGGGTAAACTCATATCCATTTCAAAACGTTTATTGGGGCTTAGATAATACCAACCTATAATGGGTGTTGTGAAAAGGCCAAAAGCTTCTTGGGTAGCATAAATACCGAAACGATACTTTAGGTTTTCATTTTTCTTCATTTTCAACAAAACAAAGCCACCAAAGTAAAAATCATTGTTGGTGATATTGTTGTAATCTGAAGCTATTTTTGGGAGTAAAACAATGGTTGTGCTCCATTTTTCAGACCAATTGGAAGCCATTCCTAATTTAAGATTGGTGCTGTAGAGACCAGTGTATTCGGTGTCAGGAAAAAGTTGTAGTTTGTTAAAACTAAAATCAGCGCCAGTTATCAAAGCGTGATTTTCATTTAGCACAATTGGTAACGTAAAACCAAGCTCGAAGGATTTTACATTAGTATTGCTATCAACTCCTTCAAAGTTGTTATTAAAAGTCTGTCCGTAGCCAATTCGGAAAAGATCGACATATTCCTGTGCGGAAGTGACGAATGGAAAAAGAAGAATTAGAAATAAAAGTCTTTTCAAATTTTTATGGCGAACTGGTGTGAACTGTATTTTATCGATTTAAAGATAAAATAAATAATCACTAGAAAGTAAACCAGTTTTCCATTTTATTATCAGCAGGCTCATTTATATGGAAAAATTCGTTGCTTTTTGAATTGTATTTATAGTCTTTGCTCCATGTTGAGAAATTTTCTGCTAATTCTTTTATTGCATTGCATACGTAACGTGCTTCGGCATCCGTGCTTGTAGGATTAAAAGACATACGTATCCATCCCGGTTTGTGGGTAAGATCGCCGCCATCTATTTCGCAAGTAATGGTGCTTGATGTTTCTTGATCTACATGAAGTAAATAATGTCCGTAGGTTCCTGCACAAGAGCATCCGCCGCGTGTTTGGATTCCAAAACGATCATTGAGTAACTTTACTCCTAAATTGAAATGAAGATCTTCAATGTAAAAACTGATTACCGCCAATCTATCCTGTGTTTGCGGAGCAAGAATTTTAAGATTTGGAATATCCTCGAGCTCTTCAAAAACAATATCTAATAGTTCGTGTTCACGTTTTAAGATATTTTCAACACCCATCTTTTCTTTCAACCTAATTGAAAGCGCTGTGCGAATAGTTTGTAAAAAACCAGGTGTTCCTCCGTCTTCTCGAGTTTCAATATCGTCAATATATCGGTGGTCTCCCCATGGGTTGGTCCACTCAACAGTACCACCTCCAGGGTTATCTGGGATAGTGTTTTTATAAAGGTTGTCATTGAAAATGAGAACACCGCTGGTTCCAGGGCCTCCCAAAAACTTATGAGGTGAAAAGAAAATTGCATCTAAATGTGCTCCTTCCTCTTCAGGGTGCATATTTATTGAGATATAGGGTGCAGAACAGGCAAAATCAACAAAGCACAAACCGTCATTTTTATGCATCAATTTCGCTATCTCATGATACGGAGTTTGAATACCAGTAACATTTGAACAGCCAGTAATGGCAGCAATTTTTATGGGACGGTCTTCGTATTTCTTTACTATTTCAGCAAATGTCTCCATACAGACCAAGACATCGTTATTAGGCGGAATTACTACTACATCGGCAATAGTTTCTAACCAAGATGTCTGATTGCTGTGGTGTTCCATATGCGTAACAAAAACAACAGGTCTAATCTCATCTGGAATACTGGTATATTCTCTCATATTCTCTGGAATTTTCAATCCAAGAATACGTTGAAATTTATTTATTGCACCTGTCATTCCACTTCCAGCAGTTAGCAGGACGTCATTTTGATTGGCGTTTACGTGTTTTTTGATGATTTCCCTAGCTTCGTGATAGGCTTTCGTCATTGCCGTTCCCGTAACAGAAGTCTCTGTATGCGTATTTGCTACAAAGGGTCCAAAATCATTGAGTATTTTTTCCTCAATAGGAGCATATAGACGTCCGCTTGCAGTCCAATCAGTATAGATTATTTTTTTTCTTCCGAAGGGAGAATCAAAATCTTGATTGATACCTACAATATTATTTCGAAAAGACTCAAAGTACTTTTCGAGTGAAGTTATTGTTCCTTTTTCTTCCGAAATATTATTTGAAGAGATCATCATTCATCTTTTTAAAAATTACTTAAAACTAATCAGCACTGCTAAAAATAAGGTGTTTGGCCTTCCTTACTTCTTAAAAGCTCCCGTTCCTTTTTGAAGCCAATCGTAATATTCTTCAATATCTGGGGTGTAGCCCACAGGATCGATTAGGTTTTCTTCGTTGTGGTCCATCAAAACATAAAACGGTTGTGCGTTGGCTTTGTATCTTAATATTTGGAACTCACTCCATTTCTGGCCGATGTATTTCAACTTTTTACCAGATAATTCAGAAATATATTCTTCATCATCGGGAAGTGGCCTTTTATCATCTACATAAAGTGAAATAAGAACAATATCTTGGTTTAGTAGCTTTAATACTTTTGGCTCACTCCATACGCGCTCTTCCATTTTTCTACAATTTACACAAGCATGGCCTGTAAAATCTACCAGTACAGGTTTCCCGACTTTTTTGGCATAGGCCAATCCGGTTTCGTAGTCGTGGAAAGCTATAATATCGTGTGGTCCCAGATGAGCGCCTTCAGGGAATTCTGCTGTGCTAGAGATGCCACCGCCAGAGCCTAGTTTTGTATAACCTACACCATAAGGAGATTCGCTATACTGCATTGGAGGTGGGAAACCACTAATCAATTTTAAAGGTGCTCCCCATAATCCTGGAATCAAATAAATTGTAAACGCTCCAACTAGAAGTCCTAAGCTTAAACGACCTACTGAAAGGTGTTTCATTGGAGAATCGTTTGGAAGTTGAAACTTTCCAAATAAATATAAAGCCAAAGCTCCAAAAACAACAATCCAAATAGCTAAGAAAACCTCTCTTTCCAACCAGTGTAATTGAAGAACTAAATCTGCGTTCGAAAGAAATTTGAACGCAAAAGCAAGTTCTAAGAACCCTAAAAATACTTTAACGGTATTCAACCATCCACCCGATTTTGGTAGTGAGTTCATCCATCCTGGGAATGCAGCGAATAGCGCAAAAGGCATAGCCAAAGCTAATGAAAACCCAAACATTCCTACAAATGGTGCGATTCCACCTTTGGATGCCGCTTCAACTAGTAGCGTTCCAATAATAGGACCGGTACATGAAAAAGAAACAATAGCAAGTGCCAATGCCATAAAGAAGATTCCAATCAATCCACCTCGGTCTGCCTGTTTGTCTACTTTATTTGCCCAGGAGTTTGGTAACATTATCTCAAATGCTCCTAAAAAGGACAGTGCAAAAACCACTAATAATAAAAAGAAAGCGAAATTGAACCATACGTTGGTGGAGAGTGCATTAAGGGCATCAGCACCAAAAAACCAGGTTACAACTGCTCCTAGTACTACGTAGATTACAATTATTGCTAGTCCATAAATTATCGCGTTTCTAATTCCCTGAGCCCGCGATTTACTTTGTTTTGTAAAAAAGCTAACCGTCATTGGAATCATTGGGAAAATACAAGGCGTTAGTAGCGCCGTAAATCCAAAAAGGAAGGCCACTAAAAAGATGGTCCAAAGTCCTTTATTCTCTTGTTTTTTTGTTTGTTCAACTGCTGCTTTCGACGAGTCTGAAGATTGATCGCTGTCTTTTACAACATCTGTTTTTTCAGGATCAGTAGTTACTGCCTCATCAGTAGTTTCAGAGCCAACTTCGGTAGTTTCGGTGCTAGCTTCTGAAGCGTCTGAATTATCAGAGCCTACTGGAACTACGCCAGATTCTGAGCCGTTTTCTGGTGCGGGAATTTTAAAATCTAAATCTACATAGTTGGGTGGTAAACAACGGGTGTCGTCACATACCATAAACTCTACTTCTCCTTTTACTGTGGTGCCCTCATTACCAGTTAATGCTATACGTTTTGTAAACGTTGCAGTGTTGGAAAAGAAGGTGATAACCATATCAAAGACCGGATCGTGTTCAGTAACGCCCTTACTTTCTTTTATTTCTCCTATAGATTTGTAGGCGCTATTTTCTTCAAAAGTAAATACTGTTGGCAACGGGCCATCTTCTGGAACTTCTTGTGAATATAAATGCCAGTTCTCATCAATACTAGCTTTAGCCACTAGGTCGTATTCAGTCTCGGATATTTTTTTTACGCTTGTGGACCATTTTACGGGGTCTAGAATCTGCGATTGTACTGAAGCAGTTGAAGCGAAAATAAGGAGGAGATAGAGGAAAATTTTATTCATAGTAGATTTTAATTTTTTTCCACAAACACGACGTTGAGAGTAATAATTTATGGAGGGCTATTGTTGTGAGTCACTTTTTTTGTGAAACCCTTAAAAGATTTGTGACAAATATAATGATAGGTTTGGGTTTTCATTTACTAAAACCTATTTTTTGCAATTTACTTTCTACCTCCAATTATGGAAGAATGAGAACTTTAACAGTAAATTTTATCTAATTGTAATTTATGGATGGTTACTTTTAAGTAAAAGTGCTATCAATTAGAAGAAAATAATTTTAATTTAAATCCAAAATGGATAAAACGGCATTTTTAATTTAACTTTTTTTTTAGGATTGTGGATTTCTGAGCTTGCCGCTCTCAACTTGGATAAAACTGCAATTGACCATGGTTCTGTTGTTAAAATTATTGTATTAACTCTATTAGAATAACGTTACGTATCAGTCAATAGGACATTCGAAATTTGGATTACAGTATTTAATACTCCTCAAATCAAATTTCGCACTAGTGTTAAATTTACGCTAAGCTTTTATACTGGGATACAATAATACTAGCAAAATAAAGTTTTGTTCATGGCTTATAAAATGTGAGCCACAATCAAACTCATTAATATTAAACTTTAACAAATATCAAACTATGAAAATAGCAAAAATGCTTTTCCTTTTTATCTTAACAGTTGCAACTGTAAGCTGTAGTAAAGATGATGACAACAATGCAGAACCACCTTATAGCTTAACTCGAACTAATTTTGTGGATACATATTCCATGAAAAGTCTGGAGAAAAAGGTTGTAGAGACTATTACGTTTAATAACGGAACTACCTCAACATCTACCACCGCTATCGTTGGAAGTATTTTCCAAAATGTAAATTATTCTTTTAATTCAAATGAAACATTTACTGCAACTGGATTATATACAACTATAGAAACAACCACAAATCCCGATGGAACGACTGAGGTAAGTGATCCTATAATTGTTAACTTGGACAAAACTGGTACTTATTCTATCAATCCAACAACAAAAGTGGTAACACTGACTGATCAGGATAATGTTCAAACTAGTTTTGAAATCACACAATATTCTGAAACTGAGATGAAATTGCATTCAGAAACAGAAGCTACATCTGGAAACAGTACGACTGTTACAACTTCAGACATGAGTTTTACTAGATAGACAGAAGATTTAAAACTTTTTTTAAAACGCCACTCTATAATAAAGTGGCGTTTTCGCATTATAAATAATTGCTATCACGGTAGCTTAAGAAATCTTTTATTTCTCCAAAAATCCGTACTTTTGCAAACTTTATTGTAAGATTCATATTATGAGCAAGAAATTTAAAGAATACAAAGGGCTTGACCTCCCTAAATTGGCGGAAGAAACACTCAATTTCTGGAAAGAAGAAAACATCTTTGAGGAGAGTATTTCTATTCGTGAGGGCGAAACTCCGTTTGTGTTTTTTGAAGGGCCGCCTTCCGCCAATGGTTTACCGGGAATTCACCACGTAATGGCCAGAGCTATAAAAGATATTTTCTGCCGCTATAAAACCCAAAAAGGATTTAAGGTTGATAGAAAAGCAGGTTGGGATACGCACGGCTTGCCTATTGAATTGGGTGTAGAGAAAGAACTCGGCATCACGAAAGAAGATATTGGAAAAAAGATTTCCGTTGCAGAATATAACGCAGCTTGTAAAAAAGCAGTAATGCGCTATACCGATGTATGGAACAACCTTACCGAACGCGCAGGATATTGGGTAGATATGGAAGATCCATACGTTACTTACGAACCAAAATACATGGAAACCGTTTGGTGGTTACTGAAAGAGATTTACAACAAGGATTTAATTTATAAGGGTTACACTATCCAGCCTTATTCCCCGAAAGCGGGAACAGGATTGAGCTCGCATGAACTTAACCAACCTGGAACCTATCAAGATGTTACAGATACAACGGTTGTTGCTCAGTTTAAAGCGATGGCTGAAACTTTGCCAGATTTCTTGGCTGAGGAATCAAACAATATTTGGTTTCTTGCTTGGACTACTACCCCATGGACACTTCCTAGTAACACAGCGCTTACAGTGGGTTCCAAAATTGACTATGTACTAGTAAAAACATTTAATCAATATACTTTTCAGCCTATAAATGTGGTATTGGCCAAGAATTTGGTTGCGAGTCAGTTTGCAAGTAAATATGAAGAAAAACCCAACGAGGAATCTTTACAAGCTTTTACTCAAGGCGATAAAGTAATTCCATATTATATCTCGAAGGAATTCAAAGGAGCAGATTTGCTCGGAATTCATTACGAGCAGTTGTTGGATTATGTAAAACCACATGACAATCCTGAAAATGCTTTCAGAATAATAGCAGGAGATTTTGTTACTACAGAAGATGGAACTGGTATTGTACATACGGCGCCAACTTTTGGTGCGGATGATGCAAAGGTTGCAAAAGAAGCTGTGCCACCAATTCCACCAATGCTGGTAGCAGACGAAAACGAAAACTTAGTTCCGCTTGTGGATCTACAAGGAAAGTTTCGCCCGGAAATGAAGGAACTTGCTGGTAAATATGTAAAAAATGAATATTATGACGATGCAGATGCTCCTGAGAAATCAGTAGATGTTGAAATTGCCATAAAATTAAAAATAGAAAACAAAGCTTTTAAGGTTGAAAAATACGTCCACAGTTATCCAAATTGCTGGCGTACCGATAAGCCGGTTTTATACTATCCAATGGATTCATGGTTTATAAAAGTAACCGATTTCCGCGATAGAATGTTCGAGTTGAACAAAGAAATAAACTGGAAACCAAAATCAACTGGTGAAGGCCGTTTTGGAAATTGGCTTGCAAATGCCAACGACTGGAACCTTTCACGTTCCCGTTTTTGGGGTATCCCGTTGCCAATTTGGAGAACCGAAGATGGAAAGGAAGAAATAATAATTGGTTCTATTGAAGAATTAAAAGCTGAAATGCAAAAAGCTGTTGCAGCTGGTTTGATGGAGAAGGATATTTATGAAGATTTTAAAGCAGGTGATTTCTCTAAAGAAAACTATGCAAAAGTTGATCTTCACAAAAATATAGTTGACGGAATAACGCTTATTTCTGCCAGCGGAAAACCAATGGAACGTGAATCCGATTTGATAGACGTTTGGTTTGATAGTGGAAGTATGCCATATGCACAATGGCATTACCCTTTTGAAAACAAGGAAAAGGTTGAAGATACTTGGCGTAAAGCAGATTTTATTGCAGAAGGTGTTGATCAAACTCGTGGATGGTTTTACACCTTGCATGCAATTGCAACGATGATGTTTGATGATGTAGCATATAAGAACGTAGTTTCAAACGGACTTGTATTGGATAAAAACGGTCAAAAGATGAGCAAGCGCCTCGGAAATGCCGTGGATCCTTTTGAAACTTTAGATGTTTACGGACCCGATGCTACACGTTGGTATATGATTAGTAATGCCAATCCTTGGGACAACTTAAAATTTGATCAAGATGGTATTTCGGAGATACGTAATAAGTTCTTCGGAACCCTTTACAACACGTATAGTTTCTTTAGTCTTTATGCCAATCTCGATAAATTTGAGTATATTGAAGAAGATCTTCCGTTGGAAAAAAGACCGGAAATTGATCGTTGGGTTCTTTCAGAATTGCATACACTTATTCAAAAAGTAGATGACTATTATGCAGATTATGAACCTACCAAAGCAACACGTGCTATTTCAGAATTTGTTCAGGAAAACCTGAGCAACTGGTATGTGCGATTAAGTAGAAGAAGATACTGGAAAGGCAGTTATAACGACGATAAAATTTCAGCTTATCAAACACTTTACACTTGTTTGGAAACCGTTGCAAAATTGAGTGCACCCATAGCTCCGTTCTTTATGGATAGGCTTTATAAAGATTTGGTGGCAGGAACTATAAAAGAAGGAATGAAATCGGTGCATTTAACTGATTTCCCAAAAGCGGGTAGTTCGTTTATAGATAAAAAGTTAGAGCATAAAATGCAGAAGGCGCAGACAATATCATCATTGGTATTATCATTACGCCAAAAAGAGAAGATAAAAGTACGTCAGCCACTTCAAAAAATAATGATTCCGGTTTTGGAAGATTCTGAAAGAGAAGAGATTCTAGCGGTTTCAGATTTGATAAAAAGTGAAGTAAACGTAAAAGAAATTGAATTGATAGACGAAGGATCTGGAATGTTAGTAAAACAGGTAAAGCCTGATTTTAAGGCACTTGGCCCACGCTTTGGAAAAGACATGAAAGCCGTAGCCACAGCGATTTCCAAGTTTGATCAGGATCAAATTGCAACAATTGAGAAAGACGGGGAAATATCAGTTTCTATTAACGAAAAAAATACTACTTTGGCGCTTGCAGATGTAATCATAAGTTCTCAAGATATTGAAGGCTGGTTGGTTGCAAATGCAGACGGAGTTACCGTAGCACTTGATGTGGTTATAACACCAGAATTGCGAAATGAAGGTATATCAAGAGAGCTCGTTAACAGAATTCAAAATCTTAGAAAGGATAGTGGTTTTGAAGTGACGGATAGAGTTGAGGTTACTCTTCAGGAGAATGAAAAACTGAAGGAAGCCGTAAACCAAAATCTGGAATATATAAAAGAAGAAACATTGACGGAAATTTTGCAATTTAAACAAGAAATTAAACAAGGAACTGAAATTGCATTTGACGACATTGAAACGCTAATCAGCATTAAAAAACATTGACTATGACAGACACAGAAAACACCAGATACTCAGATGCCGAACTGGAAGAGTTTAGAGTACTTCTAAATGAAAAAATAAAGAAGGCAACAGAACAATTGGAGCTAATCCAAAGTTCTTACAGAAATGATAGTAATAACGGTACAGACGATACTTCGCCAACTTTTAAAGCTTTTGATGAAGGCAGCGAAGTGATGAGTAAAGAGGCTAATTCACAATTGGCCATCCGTCAGGAAAAGTTCATTCGCGATCTTAAGAACGCGTTGATACGTATTGAAAACAAAACCTACGGTGTTTGCCGCGTTACAGGAAAACTGATCAATAAAGAACGTATGAAACTGGTTCCACACGCTACTTTAAGTATTGAAGCTAAAAATATGCAATAGTAGTTCCATCCCCTCCCAGAGGAAGGGGAGTTGAGATATTAATATTTATGGCCTCGGAATTTTTTTCGGGGCTTTTTTTATTGAAAATAAATTCTTTGTGCCTTTAGCGGATAAAACAATGTATAAAACGTTTTTCATAGCTCTCTTTCTTCTCTTTGGAAGCTATTGTTGCGTGGCTCAAAAAGTTATTGAGAAGGAGTTTTCAGTTCAGGGACTCCGCAAATTATCAATTGAAGATGATTCCATTTTCAGTATAAAGATTATAGCTTCTAAAAGAAAATCCATAATAATGAAGGTTCACATTTCTGGGGAACATTCCGAAGCTATAATAATTGAAGGAAAGCGTTCAGAAGGAAAACTTTCACTAAAAACTGCTGTAATGCCTTATTTTATTTTTGAAGACGATAAATTGGCGGCCCATAAACTGATGGCGATTGAAGTAGAGTTGCTTATTCCAGAGAGTATTTCTGTGGAAATAAAATCAAAACTTACTTCAGTGGAAACAAAAGGGAAAATCCGAAATCTAGCGGTGTCCTTACAAAAAGGGAGTTGTACTATAACTGATTTCTCAGGAAATGCTCATTTAAAAACTATTGATGGAAACATCAATGTAAAAGCCAATAAAGAAGTTTCTGGAAAAGCTATTTCAAAGAATGGAACTGTGGAAAAAACACTTTCCAGCCGAGGAAAATTTCTTGTAGAAGCTGAAAGTATCAATGGTGATATTTACATGTCACAAACCAAATAATATTGCTACTTTTGCCTCCGCATTCCGAAGCCTTGGCGAAGGTATGCCATCGCTCACCGAAGCTTTTCAGCCTTCGTAGCTATGCTACTATGGCGAAGGAGGCTAGCGAGAGTGAGCCATCGCATTCCAAAACCTTGATGAAATAGAGTTATTCTATTTATAGACTGTTTCGGAAATAGAAATGAATTTTTTATGAGCCTAAAAAAAGCTACTGTAATCATCATCATAATCCTGTTAATTGATCAGGTTTCAAAATTTTATATCAAGACTCACTTTGTTTTAGGTGAAGAAATACATGTTTTTGATTGGTTCCGAATCCTTTTTGTTGAAAATGAAGGTATGGCTTGGGGCGCGAAAATACCAGGTGAATACGGAAAACTCTTTTTGACACTTTTTAGGATCGTTGCTATCGGTGGAATAGGCTATTGGTTATGGGACTCTGTTAGGAAAAACATGGCCCCTATTTTGATTTTATGTATCGCTTTAATTTTTGCGGGAGCTTTAGGTAATATTATAGATTCTGTTTTTTACGGAATAATCTTCAACGATAGTCATCATCAAGTAGCTACTCTTTTCCCTGAAGCTGGGGGTTATGGAACACTTTTCCATGGGAAAGTGGTAGATATGCTTTATTTCCCTTTATATGGCGGCACATTACCAAACTGGGTGCCTTTTTGGGGAGGAGATTACTTTACCTTTTTTGATCCTGTTTTCAATATTGCAGATTCTTCTATCAGTATTGGAGTGATTTTACTACTTATTTTTAACAAGAAAGCATTTCCTAATCGGGAACCAAAAACCCGTCTTGCTGCGCAATAATTTATTTAAAATTAAGACTTGCAAACTCTATTTATATCTTGAAGTTAGATGTGCAAAAGGCAGCTTATGATCTTACTTCAGTTTTCATTTCTGAACAATTTCTTCATTAAAACCCTTAATTTCTAAAATCAAATATTTCTTTTGGGGTTATGCAGAAATCTAAGGGTACATCATTTGCTTCAAAATGAATTTCTGTTTCGGGTTCAAAAAAAGAAAGACCCACAAATTTTGTGTTGGGATTACACTTCTCTAAAAATCGGTCATAAAAACCTTTGCCATAACCAATGCGATGTCCGTTTTGGGCATAAGCCAATAGGGGTACAAAAACTACGTCAATTGTTTCAGGAGAAATTTCAACTCCAGATACTGGTTCGGGAATTCCATATTTTGAATTTTTCAAAACCGTATTTTCCTGTAACAGAATATGCATCATTTCCCCAGTGGAAAAGTCAGCTTTGGATACCACGATACTCTTATCCTTACCCTGCAAAATATGCATAAGATATTCAGTGTTCACTTCTTTTTTATCTGAAATGGGAAGAAAGATATGATAGTAGGTTTTTTCCCAGATTGATAGCTTTAGCGCTTGATTAGCAATCTCGAGACTCATTTCCTCAATATCATTTTCCGAAAGTTCTTCCCGAAGGTTTTTATACTTTAATCGTAGTGTAGGTTTATCGAGCATTGATCAATTTAATAGTCTCTTTAGTTTTTGTCCAAACCGAACTGAAAAACCCTAGAGGGATTTTACACAAATATAGAGGAATTGATCTATTCACTTGTGTCACTATTCTACATTCAATGGGAGTTATAGTTGTGAAGGTAGGCTTAAATGAGAATCATTATTTTGAAAAGAGATAATTGCATAAAAAAAGAGAGGTGAAAAAACACCTCTCTTTAAATTTATATAGGAATATTTTTTTATCCCTGATTTTTCATCAAAATCGCCTGTAAACGTTGTTGCAACGCCTGATCATTTTGGATTACTGCTGCTAGCGCTTCAAAGCGTTCCATCGTTAATCCTGTAGCAGCGATTTTTTCGCTAGCTTTTTTCTCCATTTCAGGCTGCATTTTTTGCATTTTCGCAACTGCTTTTTCGTGCATTTTCATTTCTTCTGCACTTGCATCCACTTCTTGATTAGGATCCATTGAAGCTTGTTGAATTGTGCTGAAGCGATCAACATCCATACCTTCTTTCTCAATGATCTTCACCATTTCTTGTTGAATTTCTTGATTTTGAACTTGCATTTCCTGATATGCATTTGCAAATTTTGTTAATTCTGCATCGCTAACTTCGTTTTCTTGGGCAGAAAGACCAATAGTCCCCATTAAGGCAACAAATAGAAATACACTTTTAAGTTTCACTGATTTAAACATAATTGTTTTTTAAATTATTATCAAATTTGATTAATTAGGATTGAAAAATAGATAAACTGCTTAAAATCAATGATTCTACAATCTTACCTTCAATTCCTAAAAGTTCAAATCTAAGGGCATCGATAAACACTGACAATTAAAATCATCCTATTAACTTTATATTAATAGAGTTTTAAGAGTTTCTTGCTATTTAAAGGAGGTTTCCTGCTTTTATTCTACATTTCTTGGTGTTCAACGCTTGTCCTATTCAAAGTAGATATGTGGAATATCGCATCGCCTTGATTTACAATAGGGGCCTGATTTACATTGATTATGTAGCCTTCGTTAGGTGAGGTAACTTTAAATCGCATTTTTCCATACGGATCGGTAATCGTAGCCAGAAATTCGCCTTTTTCAACATGTTTGTTGCAATCAACCTTTACGTGCAATAAACCACTTCGTTGCGCTCGAATCCATTTGCTTTTTTCAATGATAACCGTTTGTGCATTTGGAGCTGGAGCAGGAGTTTTTTTGCCCAACATGTCCAGATGTTCAAGAAAACGCAAAATACCATCCACGCCTTCCTTTGCAATATGCTTGTTACTTTCATGGCTTTTTCCTCCTTCAAATAGCAATGAAGGAATACCCATTTTGTCACAAGTATTTCGGTAGGATTTATCTAATGTATTTGAATAGACCGTAAAGGGTGCATTAAATACTTTTGCAAGCTCTAATAATTTTTCATCCCCAGGTTTTATTCTAATCTGGGCCGCATTGAACCGACTTGCACCACCTGTGTGAAAATCCAAACAATAATCAGCTTGTGGCAAAACCTTTTTAGTAAAATGATATGCCACACGGCTTGCCAATGATCCTGATTTGGTTCCTGGAAATACTCTGTTGAGGTCGCGTCCGTCGGGGAAAGAACGATCACCATTTAAAAATCCAAAAATGTTGAGAATAGGAATACAAATAATGGTTCCGCGTTTCGGCTTGTTTAATTTACGAGCAATAAGCTGGCGCACAATTTCGACACCATTAATTTCATCACCGTGAATTGCAGCAGTAATCAAAACCGTTGGCCCAGGAATTTTGGACCGTTCTACTATAATAGGAATTTCAACTTTTGTTGAAGTGTAAAGTTTTGCAATGCTAAAATCCACCGTTCGGCTTTCGCCCAAAGCAATGCGTTCATTTAAAATTACAATATCACGTTCTTCTTTTTTACCCATAGTTAAACGTTTCTTTCAATATATTTTATGATTGTATTTGCAATGTCTTTACCGGTTGCAGTCTCTATTCCTTCTAAACCTGGAGATGAGTTTACCTCTAAAATAAGTGGTCCGCGAGAAGATTGAAGCATATCAACTCCTGCAATTCCAAGACCCATGGCTTTAGCGGCTTTTAGGGCTGCAGTTTCTTCTTCGTCACTAAGTTTTATTACCGACGCCGATCCGCCACGATGCAAATTGCTTCTAAATTCGCCTTCTTTTCCTTGTCGTTTCATCGCCCCAACAACTTGGCCATCTACAATAAACGCACGAATATCTGCACCGCCTGCTTCTTTTATAAATTCCTGAACAATAACGCGAGCTTGCAAATTGTTGAAAGCTTCGATTACAGATTCTGCGGCTTTTCTTGTTTCTACCAAAATAACGCCGATTCCTTGCGTTCCTTCCAATAATTTAATGATAACGGGCGCACCACCGGCTTGATCCACGATTTCCTCTACATTTTTGGAATAATTGGTAAAAACAGTTTTTGGTAAACCTAATCCTGCACGGGAAAGTATTTGTAAACTTCTCAGCTTATCGCGCGAGCGAACCAAAGCCTGGGATTCTGTTGTTGTGAAAACACGCATCATTTCAAACTGACGCACGACGGCTGTTCCGTAAAAGGTTACCGAAGCTCCAATTCTTGGAATAATTGCGTCTGTGTGGTCCAATTTATGGCCCTTGTAAATGATTACTGGATTTTTCTTTTCAATTACAATATCACACTTTGCATGGTTTATTATTTCCACATCGTGTTTTCTTGCTTTGGCCGCTTCCACAAGACGTCTGGTGGAGTATAAATTTGCGTTCGATGATAATACCCTGATTTTCATTTTTTGGTTTTTAGTTTAAAGGAAAGATTGGTTTTGTTGATGTCCACAATATATTTTTTGCTCAAAAAGTTCCGCCCTAAAAGTACGGGGAAGCGCATTTCTTCCCGATCGCTCAGTGTTAAATAAATGGACTGCGTTCTTCCAAAAAGAACGATTTCTGTTTTAATTCTATATCTGGCTTCAGATTGGCCGTTGCTGCTTTTGACAACTTTCACATCATATTCGTCAAAAACGATTTCCTTTTCATGATAGCTAGGGTGCTCTTCATCCAGAAAGGTACATTTTAAGTAGTTTTCTTCCACTTTCAGATTTTTGCAATGGATAGAGGAGGTATAGGCGCCAGTATCTATTTTTACTTCAATATCAAACAAATTCAGCAATGGAAAATCTGCTTTATCGATTCTGCCTATGTTTCTTTTCAATGTTTTGGAATTTTGTTATTGCAAGATAATTAATAAAAATTCCATCCCGATAATTATCTGGACCAAAAAATAAAAACCAAAGTAGATACACGATGCATCGTGTATCTACTTTCTATTTCTCTCGATAAACCCAATTACACTTTTAGAAATATTTTTTCCTGAAGTATTTTCGATGCCTTCCAGTCCTGGTGTGCTATTAATCTCTAGGACTAAAGGACCATTTTTCGACTGTAGAATATCCACTCCGCAAAACCCAAGACCCATTGCTTTGGCGGCTTTTATGGCAATCTTTTCTTCTGCGGAAGAAAGATCTATCTTTT
Source organism: Aequorivita sp. (assembly GCA_052105975.1). GTDB lineage: Bacteria > Bacteroidota > Bacteroidia > Flavobacteriales > Flavobacteriaceae > Aequorivita. The sequence goes on from JBQEAY010000009.1 coordinate 113,002, forward strand.
CTGAAGAGCCACCACGATGCAGATTACTGCGGAAGTCACCAGTTTTACATTTTCGTTTCATTGCTGCCACCACAACGCCGTCAACCACAATCACTCTAACATCGGCGCCATTTGACTCTTCAATATATTCCTGTAACAGAAATTTAACACCAGCTGCATTTAATGTTTCAATAGTAGCCAAAGCATTCTGCGGACTTTGAGTAAGGATAACACCTTCGCCGTGCGTTCCTTCCAATAGTTTGATAATTATTGGTTTCCCTTCAAAAGTTTTTAGTTGTTCTTCATAATCGAAGTAAGAAGCAAAAAGGGTTCTGGGCACAGGGATTTGATTCTTTGCTAATACCTGAAAAGAGGTCCATTTATCCCGGCTAAAACTTATTCCCTCGGAAGAAACCACGGTAAAAACGTTCATTGCTTCAAAATGACGAACTACGTTGGTGCCATAATATGTATTTGACGCGCCAATTCTAGGAATGATTGCGTGTAGATCGTCCACCAATTCATTCTGAAAATAGAGCGAAGCCTTCCCGTTTTCAATGGCTAGGCTACAATAGGTAGGGTCTAAAACCTCCATATTATGATTTCGCGCTTCTCCAGCGTGTAATAAACTTTTTGTGGAATAAAGTGCTTCTCCACGAGATAGAATAGCAATGTTCATAGTTGGTTATTGATGTCGCAATTTAGCTAAAATGTGCTAAGTAGTTTAAGCCCCCAAAAATATTAATCCATAATTAACATATTGCATCGACAAAATGCTTCCTATCAAATTTTCAATCCATTATCTTTGAACTTATGGCAAATGCTTCGTTAACGCTACAAATTTCAACACTTCCAGATTCTCCTGGCGTATATCAATATTACGATAAAGACGGGAAACTTTTATATGTGGGTAAGGCGAAGAATCTAAAAAAAAGAGTCTCTTCATATTTTAACAAGCATCAAGATCATGCCAAGACCAGGATTCTTGTAAAAAAAATTGCCGACATAAAGCACATAGTAGTTCAGACGGAAACCGATGCGCTTTTGTTGGAGAATAATCTGATCAAAAAATATCAGCCCCGCTATAACGTATTGTTGAAGGATGATAAAAGCTATCCGTGGATTTGCATTAAAAACGAACGTTTTCCGAGGGTTTTCTCAACACGTAGAATAATTAAGGATGGTTCGGAATATTATGGTCCATACACAAGCATGAAAACCGTCCATACTTTACTAGACTTAATAAAAGGCTTGTATCCGTTACGCACTTGTAACTATGATCTTTCCGAAGAAAAGATAAGGGCGGGAAAATACAAGGTCTGTTTGGAATATCATTTAGGAAATTGTTTGGGACCTTGTGAAGGCTTGTTTTCTGAAAAGGAGTACAACGAAAATATTGATGCCATCCGAAATATTGTGAAAGGAAATTTCAAGGATTCGCTACACAAATTTAAAAGTCAGATGAAAGCCTTAGCGGCCGATTTGAAATTTGAAGATGCGCAGCGTGTAAAGGAGAAAATTGATATTCTTGAAAATTATCAAAGTAAATCTACCGTTGTAAATCCAAAGATCAATAATGTTGATGTGTTTTCAATTATTTCTGATGAAAGCTATGGCTATGTAAATTTTCTTCAATTATCACATGGTGCTATTATTCGGTCGCACACTATGGAAATAAAGAAGAAACTGGATGAGAGTGATGAAGAACTACTTCAATTGGCAATTGTGGAAATTCGACAACGCTTTAATTCTCTTTCAAATGAAATTTATGCACCATTTGAGGTGGAAGTGGGAGAAGAGATGAAATTACACGTGCCGAAACTAGGCGACAAAAAGGCGATATTGGATCTTTCTATGAGGAATGCAAAATACTTCCGAATGGAAAAATTCAAACAAGCTAAAATCGTAGATCCTGCACGTCATGAAAAGCGAATTATGGCGCAAATGAAGAAAGATCTTCGCCTTTCTGAAGAACCAAGACATATTGAATGTTTTGATAATAGTAATATTCAAGGAACAAACCCAGTAGCAGCTTGTGTGGTTTTTAAAAACGGAAAACCGAGCAAGAAAGATTATCGTAAATTTAAAATAAAGACTGTTGAAGGGCCAGATGATTTTGCTTCTATGGAAGAGGTTGTCTATCGTCGTTATAAAAGATTGTTAGAAGAAGAGCAACCTTTGCCACAACTTATCATCGTAGATGGAGGGAAGGGACAACTTTCTTCGGCCCTAAAGAGTTTGGAGAAATTAGAGCTGCGCGGAAAAATTGCCATAATTGCAATTGCAGAACGTTTGGAAGAATTGTTCTATCCCAATGATCCCATTCCATTGTATTTAGATAAGCGGAGTGAGACTTTAAAAATCATCCAGCAATTGCGAAACGAAGCACACCGTTTTGGACTTACCTTTCACCGTAACAAACGGAGTAAGCAAGCATTGAACACGGTGCTTGAAACCATTCCAGGCATTGGTGAAAAAACGATAGAAGAACTGCTAAAATATTTTAAAAGTACCAAGCGTATTGCTTCAGCTAACTTTGAAGAGCTGTCAAAAGTTGTTGGCCCCAGTCGAGCAAAAAAATTGATTACTCATTTTCAGAATTCGAAACCTGAGACAGAGATAGCAGGTGAAAAAGAAGACAAGAAACAAGACTAATAAAGAAATTGAAAAACTGAAAATGAAAAAAATAATTTTAATAGTATTCCTAATTATTTCCACATTCTCCTTTTCGCAAGAAAAACAACAGGATTTGAAAGTAGGTCTTGTACTTAGTGGTGGAGGGGCAAAGGGGTTGGCGCATATTGGTGCTTTGAAAGTGATAGAGGAATCTGGAGTCCGTATAGATTATATTGGAGGAACCAGTATGGGTGCTATTGTTGGGGCGCTTTATGCTTCGGGATATTCGGCAAACCAGTTGGACAGTATTTTTAGTCAAACTGATTTCAGTAAATTGATACAAGATGAAATACCCAGAGGGTCGAAGACATTTTATGAAAAAGAAGAGGCTGAAAAGTACGCATTAGTACTTCCTTTTGACAAATTTAAAATTGGATTCCCTTCGGGGCTTTCAAAAGGACAGAATGTTTATAATTTACTTTCAAGGTTGACCACGCATGTGAGTGCTATTTCAGATTTTAGTAAACTACCGATTCCATTTTTCTGTATTGCTACCAATGTGGAAAATGGCGAAGAGGTTATTTTGGACCATGGTTATCTACCTCAAGCGGTTTCAGCAAGTGGTGCTTTGCCTTCGCTTTTTGGTCCTGTTATCATTAACGATCAGGTTTTGATTGACGGTGGAGTAGTTAATAATTATCCTATAAATGAAGTTAAGGCGAAAGGCATGGACATTATTATAGGTGTAGATGTCCAGGATGGCTTAAAGAACCGTGACAAATTAAAATCTGCGTTTGCTGTTTTGATGCAAATAAACAACTATCGCACTGTAAATGATATGATAAATAAGCGGAAAGAAACGGATGTTTATATCCATCCAAATATCAAGGATTTTTCAGTAGTTTCTTTTAGTGAAGGTAGGAATATTGTTGCGTCTGGCGTTAAGGAGGCAGAATTATATAAAAACGAGCTTCAAAAAATTGCCTCGAAACAAGAACCTATAGAAAAAAAGGAAATTAAATTTGACACCCGAGACACTATTTATATAAAAGACGTTAGAATTGAAGGGAACGAAAAGTACACCCGGAGTTATGTTTTGGGTAAACTGAAATTGCGCACTCCAGATAAAGTTACCTATCTCGATTTTAATGAAGGTATTAATAACCTTTCTGCAACTGGGAATTTTCAGGATATCAATTATAAATTCTTTGAAGATGAAAATAATGAGAATACACTGTTGCTACAATTAAGAGAAAAAAATTCGTCTATGTCGCTTCGTTTTGCTGCGCATTATGATGATCTGTTTAGAACTGCGGCCTTGGTGAATATTACAAAAAAGCGACTTCTCACCAACAATGATATCGCTTCATTAGATCTTATTGCTGGGGACAACCTACGTTATAACTTTGAATATTATATAGATAAGGGATTCTATTGGAGTGTGGGCTTCAATTCTAAATATCATTTTTTTGAAGCAGACGTACCTTTGAATTTTATTGATGTAGATATGGATGGAGAGCTTTCGCTTCCCATAAATAAATTATCTATCAAATATAGTGATTTTACGAACCAGCTTTATTTTCAAACACTCTTTCGAAGGTCCTTTGTTTTCGGTGTGGGAGGAGAGCATAAATATCTTCGTTATTTGTCTGAAACCATAGGAACTGATTCCAATAATTTGCCGCGTACTGTTTTTGAAAGCACTAACTATTACAGTGCATTTGGCTATTTAAAATATGATACATATGATAATAGTTTTTTTCCAAAGAGTGGCGCCTATTTTTCAGGAGACTTTCACTGGTATCTGCTGGCAGAAGGTAGAAATAAAAATTTTAAACCTTTTTCTTTAGCCAAAGCAAAATTGGGATATGCTCATGAGATATACGGTAACCTTTCAGCACATTTAACCACGGAGGGTGGTTTTAAATTGGGCGGCCCAGAAACAACTTCCTTGGACTTTGCACTGGGTGGATACGGGTTTAAGGAAATGAATAACATTATTCCTTTTTTGGGGTATGAGGCTATTTCAATTCGGGGAAACACTTATTTAAAATCTAGTCTTACCCTTGATTATGAAATTTTTAAAAATAATCATTTGAATATAAGTGCGAACATCGCCAATGTAGGAAATGATCTTTTTGAAAAGGGGAAATGGATAGATGGGGTTAATTACACGGCCTATTCATTGGGCTATGGTTTGGAAACTATTTTGGGGCCAATGGAAATCAAATACGCATATTCTCCCGAACTTGACAAAACCGAATGGTATGTGGCTCTAGGGTACAGGTTTTAGCATAATCTTGAGGGTTTAGCTCCATTATTTTTCGGATATTTGTAGGGAAGAGTAATTAAGTTGATTGGTTATTAAGTTGTTAGGAGAAGATTATAACTTCAAATAAACATGTAGTGACTAGCCAATGACTCGTTAACCTTATAATTTCAAAAAGATGCCTTTTTATCATAAACTGGGTAAAATTCCGCCCAAACGCCATACACAATTCCGAAAACCGGATGGTAGTCTTTATTCAGAACAACTTTTTGGAACTGTAGGTTTCGATGGTATGTACAGCAATATCTATCACGAACAAAGACCCACACAAGTAAAAGAGATAAAGAAGCAATATAGTGTTGCTCCAAAGATTGCACGCGCTAATTCTATTGAATCCCTTAAGTTAAAGGGTTTTGACGTGAAACCCGAAAAAGATTATCTAGACAGCAGAAAAACAGTGCTTACAAATAGTGATTGCAGTATTATTCTTGCTGCTCCGCAGGAATCACAAAAAGATTATTTTTATAAAAATACTGATGCCGATGAACTTATCTTCATCCACAAAGGTTCTGGTAAATTGCGTACTTTTCTAGGGAACCTAGACTTTAAATATGGTGATTATCTAGTGGTTCCTCGTGGAGTCATTTATCAAATGGATTTTGATACTGAAGATAACCGTCTTTTTATTGTTGAGTCAAAGCATCCTATTTATACCCCTAAACGGTATAGAAACTGGTTTGGACAGTTATTGGAACATTCGCCTTATTGCGAACGTGACATCCGCAGACCAGAAGAACTAGAAACTCATAAGGAAAAAGGTGAGTTTTTGGTGAAAGTGAAAAAGCGCGATGATATTTTTGAAATGGTTTACGCCACACATCCTTTTGATGTAGTGGGCTATGATGGATACAATTTTCCATATGCCTTCTCCATTCACGATTTTGAACCCATTACTGGAAGAATCCACCAACCGCCACCAGTGCATCAAACCTTTGAGACTGATGCGATGGTAGTTTGTAGTTTTGTACCAAGGTTATATGATTATCATCCAGATAGTATTCCTGCTCCCTATAATCACAGCAATATTGACAGTGATGAGGTGTTATATTATGTAGATGGTGATTTTATGAGCCGAAACGATATTAAACCGGGGTATATAACATTACACCCTGCAGGTATTGTTCATGGACCGCATCCAGGCGCAGCGGAAAGAAGTATAGGTAAAACCGAAACCGAAGAATTGGCCGTAATGGTAGATACCTTTAAGCCTTTGCAAGTTACCGAAGATGGATTGAAGCTTTCCGATGGTACGTATTATCAGAGTTGGCTTGAGAAGGAGTAGATTGTTTTTCGCTGGGAGTAAGAAAAAAATATTATGACGGTAAAACAGAAAATAATAGAACGGTTGAACTCCATCGAGGACGAGACCATCCTGAATCAAATATATAATTTGATCTCTATAGAAAAGGATTTTGAAAAAACTTATAAATTTTATCCAAACGAATTGCAGAGTGTAAATGAAGCAATTGATGATGCTGATAATGGCCGATATTTTACACAAAAGGAATCTGAAAAATTGATTGCTAAATGGTTTCAAGAGAAATCCGCTGGACTATAACAGCTACCAGGGATAAACTTTCTATTTTTGAATATTGGACTAATAGAAATAAATCTACATTATACGCTGAAAAATTGGAGCTATTGTTTAATGAGACAATGAAAGTTGCAGCGATTTTTCCTTTTTCTGGAATCAATACTGATATTCGAGATGTTCGGATTCAAGTAGTTAAAGATTTTAAATTAGTATATAGAATTCGAAAGGATTATCTTGAGGTATTAAAGGTTTGGGATACTCGACAGAATCCGAAAAATTTTAATTTAAAACAATATAAGTAGGAAGGATTTTCAATAATTATATTGAATAGGGTTATGGGTATAAGTTAGGAGTAAAAGGGAGAAAAATTATTTAGATGATATTTCTGTATATTTGAATCAAAGTTAGATAAATGGATTTGAGACTATGAGCATTCAAGAATTCAGCGAACGGATTGATAAATCTATGGGAGATTGTAAAAATGGTCGCTTAATCGAAGCAAACGATTTGAAAGCTAAGATTGATAAATGGACTTAAGTATCCATAAGACACAGTTTGCTGAAGATGAATTACACCGCATATTTAAGTATAATCCCAAAAAAAAGCTGAGTATCACTCAGCAGGAATAAAAAGAAATGAGTAAAGATAAACCTCAAATAAAAGTAAGAAACACCCTGAATTAAAATAGAAAATTAAATTATGAGCAAAGACGTAAAGTCAGTTGAATACGGACTGGAAAAAATTTTTGAAGGAGCAGAAGACTTTCTGCCATTATTAGGAACAGATTATGTAGAATTCTACGTGGGTAACGCTAAACAAAGTGCCCATTTCTATAAAACTGCATTTGGATTTCAATCTTATGCATATAGTGGTCTGGAAACAGGATCGCGTGATTCTGTGAGTTATGTGCTTAAACAAGACAAGATAACGCTTGTATTAACTACACCTTTAAACAGTAAATCTCCTATAAATGATCATATTGTAAAGCATGGTGATGGTGTAAAAGTGATCGCACTTTGGGTGGACGATGCTAGAAGCGCTTATGAAGAAACCACCAAACGCGGTGCGAAATCATATATGGAGCCTACAGTTGAAAAAGACGAACACGGTGAAATAGTACGTAGTGGAATTTACACTTATGGTGAAACCGTACATATGTTTGTGGAGCGCAAAAACTATAATGGAACATTTTTACCTGGATTCCGTGAATGGAAAAGTGATTACAACCCTACACCTACTGGTCTAAAATTTATTGACCATATGGTAGGTAACGTGGGCTGGAATCAAATGGACGTATGGGTAAAATGGTATGAGGACGTTATGGGTTTTGTAAATTTCCTATCCTTTGACGATAAGCAAATCCACACCGAATATTCAGCATTGATGAGTAAGGTGATGAGCAATGGCAACGGACGTATAAAATTCCCTATTAATGAGCCAGCTAAAGCAGCTAAGAAATCACAAATTGAGGAATATCTTGACTTTTATGAAGATGCAGGAGTACAGCATTTAGCCCTGACAACAGATGATATTATTAAAACTGTAAGTCAATTAAAAGAACGTGGTATCGAATTTTTACCACCTCCACCACAGGAGTATTATGATGCTATTCCGGAGCGTTTGGGAGATCACATGAAAATGATGAAGGAAGACATCAACGAACTTAAGAAGCTTTCAATAATGATTGATGCCGATGAGGAAGGATACTTACTTCAAATATTTACAAAACCTTTGGAAGACCGTCCAACATTATTTTTTGAAATCATTCAGAGAATGGGAGCAAAAGGTTTTGGAGCCGGAAACTTTAAGGCACTTTTTGAATCTATAGAACGCGAACAAGAACAAAGAGGAACCCTATAAATTTGTAACTTTATTTAAACCCCATCGTCTTTATGAAGGTGGGGTTTATTCTTTTTGGAACGGAAGTTGTATTTCAAATCCCAAAAACGTTATAAGTCACGATCTATGAAGAAGCTACTCGCGCTTTTATTTATTTTTGGAAATATATTTTTTCTCTCTGCACAGGAAAGAGCATACGGCCATGGCGAATTTTTTAAATTCCGTGTCCACTACGGTTTTGTAACTGCTGGCTACGCTACACTTCAGGTGAATAACGCTTCCGTAAGAGGAAAAGATGTTTTTCACGTTCGGGGTTATGGCGAAACAGTTGGTGTTTCAAAATGGTTTTTTAAGGTTAAAGACGATTATCAATCCTTTATTGATAGAGAAAAGGATGTTCCCTATCGTTTTATTAGAAAGATTGATGAAGGTGGTTATACAAAGGATGTTCAAATCGACTTTGATCATTTTAATAATAAAGCCTATGTAAACGACAAAAAGCACAATGAAACCAGCGAGTATTCGTTTCCAAAGGAGACGCAAGATATGATCTCTGCTTTTTATTATCTTCGGAATCAAATTGACGCTGATGATATTAAAAAGGGTGATATGTTAGAAATGAATATGTTTTTCGACAAAGAAAATTACAAATTCAGGTTAAAATTCCTTGGTAAAGAAGTTTTAGATACTAATTTTGGGCGCGTTCGTACGCTAGTCTTTAGACCTTATGTTCAATCTGGTCGCGTTTTTAAAGAAAAAGAAAGTCTAACTGTTTGGATAAGTGATGATAAGAACAAAATACCCTTACTTATAAAAGCAAATTTAGCCGTAGGTTCTTTAAAGGCAACTTTGACCGAATTTAAAGGATTGCAACACTCATTCAAGATTATTGCGAATTAATAGAATTATAATGCCGAAAATACCCCTAGATTGAAGAATTTAATTTTAGTTGCTTTAACGCTTAGCCTTCTTACCGCTGCATGTGATAACACAAAAGATGACCTTCCTGAAATAAAACAGGTTGTTGTTGAGGTGCCTACCATCGAAAAGTACGGCTATAATCTTAACGATTTTAATGTAGTATCAGACACCATTCGCTCTGGGGATACTTTTGGTGATATACTCTATGCTAATGGTGTTCCTCATGATAGAATAATGGAAGTGGCCACTAAGTTTCGTGATAGTTTTGACGTTCGTAAAATAAGGGTTGGGAAACCATATGTATTGCTTAATTCAAAAGACACGCTAAATACGACTCAAGTTTTTATCTATGAAACAAATAAAATCGATTATGCAGTAGTCGATTTTCGCGAGGAGCTTTCTATTTATAATAGTCAGAAACCTGTTCGTTATGAAGAACGTGAGGCGTCTGGGGTTATTAATAGTTCACTTTCCGCGACTATGGAGGAGCAAAATCTAAGTCCATATATGTCGGACCAACTAGCAAATATCTATGCTTGGACCATAAATTTCTTTAAACTTCAGAAGGGAGATCGTTTTAGAGTTATTTATACTGAAAAATTTATTGACGATACCATTCCAGCTGGACTTCAGGAAATAAAAGCAGCATATTTTGAACATCATGGAAAACCATTATATGCTTTCAAATTCACTTCTGATTCTTTAGGAGAAATGTCTGGTTATTATGATGAGAACGCCAATAATCTAAAACGGGCATTTTTAAAGTCTCCGGTAAAATTTAGCCGAATATCTTCCCGCTATAACCTAAATAGACGTATAAAATATTATGGCTATAAACTTCGTCCTCACCGCGGGACAGATTTCGCTGCCCCACGTGGTACCCCAATCTTAGCCACCGCTGATGGTATTGTTTCAAAATCTGAATATAGAGGTGGAAACGGGAATTACGTGAAAATACGGCACAATGGCACCTACGAAACTCAGTACCTTCATATGAAAGCTAGAAAGGTTAAGGTTGGCCAGCATGTTAGTCAAGGTGATGTTATCGGTTGGATAGGGATGACTGGAAATACAAGTGGCCCTCACGTATGTTATCGTTTTTGGAAAAACGGAAAAGAGGTAGATCCCTTCCAAGAAGATACTCCATTTTCAAAACCCTTACCTGAAGAACTTCACGATCAATATTTTGCAAATCTGCTTCCACTTAAGGAAGAATTGGACTGCATTGCATTTTAAATTTTAACATCATTATAACATGTTAATAACCTTGTTATTAACTAAGGCGTGTGTTCTCAGGCTTTTAAGGTTAAAATTTTATCTTTGGATACTACTAATCCTCTTAAATATTTCTTAATCAATTTTGTTGGGTTAAATCTCTTTAAGATTGTACTTTTGCCGAAATATTTAAAATTAAAATTTTAATTCATGAGAAAACTATTACTTCTTGTTTTTTTACTAGGTGGTTTTGCTGCCTTTTCACAAGCAACGGTTACCGGAACGGTAATCGATTCTGAAACAAACGACCCATTGGCTGGCGCCAATGTTGTTGAGACAGGCACTACAAATGGTGCTATTGCCGATTTTGATGGAAATTTCATATTAGAAACTTCCTCTAACTCGGGTACAATTACTATTTCCTACATTGGTTATGATGCTAAAAAAGTATCTTTTAAAGTAGTGAATGGAACTGCAGATCTTGGTACTGTTAAAATTACTGGAGATTCTGATGCACTTGATGAAGTGGTTATAGTAGGAAGAGGAATTATAGATTTGGCTAGAGATCGTAAAACTCCTATTGCTGTTTCAACGATTACATCTGCTGAAATCCAAGCGAAAGCTGTGGGTAACGTAGAATTTCCAGAGGCTGTAAAAAGCACCCCAAGTGTATACGTAGCTAATCAAGCAGGTGGTTTTGGTGACTCGCAGATGTTCTTGCGTGGTTTTGACCAAACAAACACTGCATTTCTTTTGAATGGACAACCAATCAACGGAATGGAAGATGGAAGAATGTATTGGTCTAACTGGTCTGGAATGTCAGACGTTGCCAACGCAATTCAAGTTCAACGTGGTTTGGGTTCATCAAAACTAGCTATTTCTTCAGTTGGTGGTACAGTTAATATCATATCTCGTGCTGCTGGAAGAAAGGAAGGTGGTTTTGCACGTTTTATGACAGGTAATGACAGTTATTTAAAAGGAACAATCAGTTATGATTCTGGACTTAAAGGAAAATGGGCTTACTCATTCTTATTAGATCACTGGCAAGGACACAAGAAATATGCTGAAGGTACTGCAGGTCAAGGACAAAACTATTTTATAGGAATTGGTTTTGTGCCTAATGATAAGCACTCTTTCAACTTCTTGTTAACTGGTGCACCACAATGGCACGATCAAAACTTTTCAAAATCACTTGATAAGTACGAGGAATACGGAAGACGTTATAATGACAATTCTGGATTTTATAATGGTGAAAGATTTACACTAAGAAGAAACTACTACCACAAGCCAATTGCCAACCTTAACTGGGATTGGAACATTAGTGATAAGACAAGCTTATCTTCTGTTGTATATGCCTCTTGGGGCCGTGGTGGAGGAACCGGACCTGCAGGAAGTTCAAGAAATATAATCCGTAATGAAAGCAATGGTGAAGTGAATTTTGACGCTCTTGAAGCAAACAATATCGCTGGTGCGGAAAACGGAATTGGTAGCTACGGAGCTGGTTCAGTAGCTAGAAGAATGTCTGTAAACAACCATAACTGGTACGGTTTCCTTACAAACCTTGAGAGTGAAGTTAGTGATAACTTCACTGTTAACGTTGGTGTTGATACACGTTTCTATAAAGGTAACCACTGGTATCAAATGAATGATCTTTTAGGTCTTAAAGGTTATGCAGATAACCAAAATTATGATAGAGATTCTAACTACGTTATTGACGAAACCTTTGAGGCAAATCCTTGGGCTTCATTGTTCAACTCTGCAGACGAAGGACAGCGTTTTAACTATGACTATACTGAGTTTATAAATTATCTTGGTGGTTTTGGACAGGCTGAATATAAAACAGACAATTTCTCTGCTTTCGTTCAAGGGGCTGTTTCAACACAAAGCTACGAAAGAGAAGGTCGTGCTAAAGGTAGAGAAGTTGAAGGTGTAGATGGTCTTGGAAAGTCTGCTAAAGTCAACAAAGTAGGTTACAATGTTAAAGGAGGAGTAGGTTATACTTTTATAGAGAATAACACCATTTTTGCAAATGCAGGATACTACTCAAGACAACCTTTCTTAGATAACATTTTTGACGATATTAGAAACTCAAACTATATTATTGAAGGAGAGAACGAAATTGATAATGAGGAAATTTTGGGGGTAGAAGCTGGATACAGAATGCGTTCTGGAAGCTTTAGCCTAGACTTGAATGCTTACTATACTAAGTGGGGTAACAGATTCCTTTCCGGTGGATTTATAAGAGGAGATGAAACTTCTTCAAATCCAATTGAGCAAGTTGACCGATACCAAAAGTTTACTGGTATTACTCAAGTTCATAAAGGTTTTGAATTTGAAGGAAAATACAGATACTCAAGTGCTTTCATGATAAGAGCTTTTGGTAGTATTGGTAATTGGAAATACGATGGAGAAACACCTTTCCAAACTAGAGCCGACCAAACTAACGATTTGCTACAAGAAGGTAAGGTTGACCTTACAGGAACCAAGGTGGGTAACGCTGCACAAACCTCCTTTGGTTTTGGCTTCGATTACAATATTGTGGATGGACTTAGTGTAGATGGAGCTTATAACATCTATACAGACTTATACGGTTTTGTAGACGCTAAAGATGTTACAAAAGCTGCACTTAACAATGAAGTGTACCAAGCAGAGCGTTTAAGCCCTTATAGTCTATTGGATCTTGGGATTACTTACAAATTTGATTTTGGAAGTAATGCTTTCACAATTCGTGGAAACGTTTATAACGTTACAAACGAAATTTACTTAGGTCAAAAAGATTCTTACGGTTACTATTACGGTGTTGAAAGAACTTGGAACGCAAGTGTTCGTTACAATTTCTAATATCCATATTTTTATATAGAAAAATGCTCCAATCTTTTGGGGCATTTTTTTTGTTTATAAACCTTATCTTTGGAACACTTAAAAAAATAATTATATACTATGGCTAATACTTTACAATTCATTCACTCTTATTGGGCCTATTTGGTCCTTTTGATTGTTGTACTTGCAACCCTTAATGCCCTTGCTGGCTTCTTTTCAAAAAGAGAATACGGTGCAAAAGACTTTAGAATCTCGCTTTTTGCGTTAATTGTTACCCACATTCAATTGCTTATTGGTTTAATCCTTTATTTTGTTTCGCCTTTGGGATTACAAAGCATAACCACTAACGGAATGGGCGTAGTAATGAAGGATTCTACATTACGTCTTTATGCAGTAGAACATCCGTTTGTGATGATTCTAACAGTTATTTTTATTACTATCGGGTATTCAAAACACAAGAAAAAATTGCTTTCAAGCAAAAAATTTAAAACCTTGTCGATATTCTATACTATAGGTTTGATTTTGATGCTAAGTAGAATTCCTTGGGGTCAGTGGTTTTAATAAAATAACAGATTGACACATATAATGTAGGCTCACGATTAATCGCGAGCCTACATTTTTTCTTTTATCAAATAAATATATACCGGAAAGTGATCGCTATAGCCGCCGGTATAACCATTGACAAAACTTCGGAAAGGATAACCTTTGTAGCGGCCTCTCGAGGTGGATAAATAGTTCTTATTGAAGATTCCAGCCTTGTAGAAGCGATAAGAAGTAAATTCTTTTTTAACCAGTTCTGTGGATATTATTATTTGATCAAAAAGATTCCAAGCATCGCGATATGCCAAGGTGCCCATTCCTTTTTTATGCATGCTCTCCATAGGGTTGTACAGTTCTTTAATCTTCATTCCCTCTCTTTCGCTTTTGGTTTTCAAAACATTTTTCACACTCGGACTTGTTGGGTCATCATTCATATCGCCCATGGTTATAATTTTTGCATAAGGATCTTCGCTAAACAGAGAGTCTATTATTCGTTTGTTCAGTTCTGCAGCTTTTATCCTTTTGGGGCGGCTTCGTTCTTCGCCACCGTAACGGGAAGGCCAGTGATTAACAATTATATGTATTTTCTCTCCATCAAGCATTCCGCTTACCAAAAGTTGATCACGTGTATAAATGCGTTTGCTTCTGTCGTGATCTTGATATATAAGGAGCTCGTGTGCTTTATAGTTGGTAGGAGTAAACAATCTTTTTTGATAAAGAAGAGCTACGTCAATTCCACGACGGTCTGGGCTGTCAAAGTGAACAATACCATAATCTTTCTTCAAGAGAGTTGGATCATTTACAAGGTCTTCAAGAACACGACGGTTTTCCACTTCGGAAACTCCAATTATCGCAGGAGAACTACCCGTAACATCTTGGCCTATATCAGCAATCACTTTTGCCGTATTTATCACTTTCGCTTCATAGATTTCTTTGGTCCAGGAATTTTTTCCTTCTGGAGTCCAATCCTCATCAAAAGTTAGTGGATCATTTTCATAGTCAAATAGATTCTCAACATTGTAAAACGCAAGCGTGATTATTTTATACTGCTTTTCATTCTGTCCAAATGAAAAAGAAGTAAAAAATACGCAAATGATGAAAAAGTTAAAGTGAAGTTTCATATTTGGACATTAAGAAAATTTACACTAAATTTAGCATAATTAGTTGAATGTGTGCTAATTGAGTTAGGAAAAATAATATTTCCCCAGAATTTGATGTATAAACTTGTTTTATAATCCTTCAAATGAGATGGGGAATTTCGTATTAATAATCTGTTTGGTTTTATTGTTGGGCAACTCGGCCTATGCTCAAGATATTCTTGTCAAGGGTAATGTATATGACACTAATTCTAGCGAACCAATTCTGGATGCTACAGTAAGCATCCAGAATAGTATCTTCAATACTAACACTGACGCCTACGGTACATTTTCTTTTTCACAACAAGATCTGCCAAAAGGTGAACAGGTGTTAGAGATTTCAAAGGCGGGCTTTGTCAGCTTGCAAATTCCAGTAACCATTCAAAGTGATTCTCCGGTCGATTTAAGGTCGATACTCATGGATGTGGATCTGCAGGAGGTTGAAGCCCAAATTGGCGTTATCAGTCTTTCTGATGACCAACTAGACGAAGATGAAGGAACTTCCAATAATGTATCTGGTTTGCTTCAGGCTTCTAAGGATGTATTTTTGAATGCCGCTGCTTATGATTTTAGCACTACCTTTTTTAGACCACGAGGTTATAATTCCGAAGATGGAAAAGTGCTTATCAACGGTTTGGAGATGAATAAACTTTATAATGGTCGGCCACAGTGGAGTAATTGGGGCGGGCTCAATGACGCACAGCGTAACCAGATGTTTTCCATGGGGCTTTCGGCAAATGAATACACCTTTGGACATCTTGCTGGAACTACAAATATCATTATGCGTGCTTCACAGTACAGACAAGGTGGGCGAATTTCTTACGCTTCCAGTAATCGTAGTTATCGCGGTCGTATTATAGGTTTTTATAACAGCGGAATGTTGCAAAACGGTTGGGCGTACTCTGTCTTGGTTGGAAGACGATTTGGAAAGGAGGGCTATAACGAAGGCACTTTATATGATGCCAATTCATTTTTTGCTTCTGTAGAGAAGAAATTGAACAGTAGTCATAGTTTAAATTTCACCGCTTTCTATACGCCAAATCGCAGAGGGAAATCTTCACCCAATACCCAAGAAGTTTACGACTTCAAAAGTACTCGGTATAATTCTTACTGGGGAAAACAGGATGATGAAATTCGTAATTCTAGAATCAGAGAAGTGGAGGAGCCGGTGATTATGTTGAATCATTTTTGGAATATTTCAGATAAAACAGAGTTAAACACCAATTTGGGATATCAGTTTGGAAAAACGGGAAATAGCCGTCTTGGTTATGACAATGTACCAAATCCTGATCCAAGTTATTACAAAAAACTGCCAAGCTACTTTATGGCAGATTCAAATGGACCTAATTACGAAGGAGCTTACCAAGCCTATTCGTCCTTTGTAAACGATGGTCAAATAAAATGGCAAGATATTTATGAAACCAATATTTTCTATGGTGGAACTTCCCGCTATTATTTATATGAAGACAGAAATGATGATAAGCAGATTTCTGCAAATACTATATTAACATCTCAATTAACTGAAAATATTGAGTTGAATGCTTCTTTTAACTATCGAAGTCTAAAATCGAACAATTTTGCAAGTATGATTGATCTCTTGGGAGGTAATGGCTACTTGGATATCGATTCTTTTAATACCGGTGAAGCAGCCCAGAATGATTTAAATAATCCAAACCGTATTATTAACGAAGACGATACATTTAAATATAATTTTGAAATTGATGCTACTGACTACAGTGGTTTTGTGCAAGCACAATTTTCGTATTCTACCGTAGATCTATATTTGGCTGGAAAATTGGGAAAGACTTCTTATCAAAGAAATGGATTGTATAGAAATGGTTCTTATGCAGATGATAATGATTCCTTCGGAAAAAGTGAAAAACTTGACTTTACAACTTACGGAGTAAAAGCAGGTATGACTTACAAGTTATCAGGAAGACATATATTAGAAGTTAATACTGCCTATTTTACCAATGCTCCCACCGTTAGAAATGCCTTTTCAAATTCACGGCAAAACAATGCGACGGTTATTGGATTAACTGAAGAAAAGTATATCAATATTGATGGAAGCTATATTTTCCGTTCCCCAATATTGAAAGCTAGGCTAACCGGATATTATACGTTGATGCAAGATGCCTCGGAAATCTCTTTTTATTAT
The DNA here is from genome assembly GCA_052105975.1 of Aequorivita sp. Classification (GTDB taxonomy): domain Bacteria; phylum Bacteroidota; class Bacteroidia; order Flavobacteriales; family Flavobacteriaceae; genus Aequorivita. The sequence continues at coordinate 130,089 of JBQEAY010000009.1, forward strand.
GCAGATGGCATTTCAGTTCCTGGACGTTCAGCATCAACCGCTTTTGTTCAAGAAGTACTTACTGATATTGATAAAAGGAATGTAGGCGCAGAATTAGGGATAGAAGTCCAGGTGACTCCAACAGTCAAATTGAAGGGAGCTGGAGCTTATGGTCAAAATACGTATAACAACAACCCAAATCTTTATTTAACATCCGATGATTTAGATGAACCTCAGTTTTATGGAAAATCATCTCTTAAAAACTATAAGGTCTCTGGTGGACCGCAACAAGCCTATCAAATCGGTTTTGAATACCGCGATCCTGGGTTTTGGTGGTTTGGAGCAACTGCAAACTATTTTTCGAATGCTTATATCAGTATCTCTCCCCTAACACGTACCGAGAATTTTTACTTGGATACAGATGGTATGCCTTTTAATGATTACGATCCCGTGTTTGCACGAGAGCTGTTGAAACAAGAAAAGTTTGATGATTATATGCTAGTAAACGTAGTGGGAGGGAAGTCTTGGAGGGTTAAAGGATATTACCTTGGTTTTTTTGCAACCGTTAACAATATTTTCAATAAACAATATAAAACTGGTGGATTTGAGCAGGGAAGAAACTCTAACTACAGAACGCTTTCTGAAGATAGGGCTAATGACACTCGCGTTTTTGGATCAAAATACTGGTATGGATACGGAACCACTTACTACATCAATTTTTATGTGCGATTTTAATTGAACGGAGACATTAAATTATAGAGATATGAAAAATTTAAAAGACATAAAATATCTAGGCAGCCTAATTTTTTTAGTGATGCTGTTTACTTCCTGTGTTCACGACGATGAATATAGCGTACCCGAAATAAATGTTGAAGAACCCAATGTTGATGTAAATACAAATATCACCGCAGTAAAAAGTATTTACCGTGGGTATGAACCTAAAATAATAGAAGCTGGAGACGGTTCCAATAGAGCATTATATTTGGAAGCTTATGTAGTTTCTAGCGATGAAACAGGAAACTTTTACAAATCATTGGTTATTCAAGATACTCCTGAAAACCCTACAGCAGGTATTGCGATTTCTACAGAGGCTACTAATCTTTATACGAAATACGAACCTGGGCGTAAGATCTATTTTCGAGTGGATGGTTTATATATTGGTGAATATGCTGCATTACCTTCAATAGGAATTCTGGATGGTGACGAAATAGGACGGATGAATATTGAAGATTTTGATTCCAGAATTCTGCGTTCTATGGAAAATGTGGAAATTATACCACGCTTAGTTGAAGTTGCCGAAGTTAACGATCGAAATACCAATGCTGATTTTTTGAATACTTTGGTAAGGTTTGAAAACATACAATTTCCAGACGGACTTGCCGGAGTTGCACATTATGGAAATCCAAGCAATACTTATAGTGTAAATAGACAACTTGAAGATTGTGACGAAGAAACGATTACTCTAAGAACAAGTGGATTTTCAGATTTTAAAGGATTATTGCTTCCTGAAGGTAATGGCTCATTAATCGCTGTTTTGAGTCGATTTAATAATGACACTCAATTATTTATACGTGACATTGACGATGTTGATTTCAATGGGGAACGGTGCAATCAAATTGGAGCTGGCGACATTCTAGAACTACCTTTTTCACAGGATTTTGAAGGTCAAAACTCTGGAGATGATGTACCAGTAAATATTGATGGATGGACGAATGTTAATGTAAATGGTGGGTCAAGAGTATATGAAGTAAAAGAATTCAACTCAAATAATTATGCACAAACATCAGCCCGCAGCTCTGGCGAAAGTCCTTGCGAAGTTTGGTTAGTTACCCCTGGGTTAATATTGCCAAGTGATTCATCTCCAATACTGGCTTTTGATACCAATGATGGTTTTTACAACGGAGATGCTTTAACGATAAAGATATCTATCGATTTTGCTGAAGATGTTACTACGGCCGATTGGACTAACTTAAATACCACTATTTCAGGTGGCCATACGGATGGATATGGGCAGGAGTTTACCCCTTCTGGTGAGATTGATCTTACGGCTTATGCTGGTCAAGTGGTTCATATTGCATTTCAATATTTGGGTGCTTCAAACGGAACAACAACTACGTATCAAATAGACAATATTTCAGTTGTAGAATAAACTCAAAGATCTTATAACATATTTAAAGGAATTTAGATTATAAAACACTAGTGTCCGATAAACATTTTTAAAAGCGGGATTTCCAAGAAGGATTTC
>JBQEAY010000010.1:0-111972 GCA_052105975.1 Aequorivita sp.
ACAACATGTGTGTATATAACATGGAGTGACGTCTATATCGCACTTGTACACCATGCTATTCTGGTTTTTCCTTTCCAAATTTAGTTGATTCATATAGAGTATCCAAGGGACTTGTTAAAGTTTTGTTATTGATTCCTATTACGCGAGTGTAAACCTCTGTGGTTTTTGTGCTGGAATGGCCCATAGAACTTTGAATATAGCGAATGTTTACGCCGTGTTCCATTAGATGGGTGGCATAACTATGGCGTAGTGTATGTGGTGTGCTCCAGGGATTGCTTTTGGTACCCTTTACAGCTTTCCGGTATATACGTTGGATACTCTGCGTGGTGTATTGACCACCATCTTGCCCCTCAAATAGCCAATAACTAGGTTTGTACTGTCTGTAGTATTCCCGTAAAATGTCTAAAAGCATAGGGCTAAGGGTGCAATGCCTATCCTTTTTTCCTTTGCTGTCTTTTATAAAGAGATAACCATCATCACTTCGAACGTCTGCCACTCGTAAACGCACTGCTTCGCCTACGCGAAGACCGGCCGCATAGAGTACGTGCAATATTGCCTTGTGTTTAATATTGCTCGGGTAGTTTATAATGGCGGCAACTTCTTGCTTGCTCAATGTGTCTGGTAGATCCTTGCTCTTTTTGGGTCTGGTAATGTTGTAATATTCTCTAGGCATCCCTAAAGTGTGTTCATAATAACATTTTATAGCATTTATCAGTTGGTTTTGCTTTTGTTCGCTTATTTTAAATTTGCTAATTAAATAATAAACGAAACCTTCTATCTGCTCCTTTGTTATTTCTTGATATTCAGCAGATTCGAAGTATTTAAAAAATTGAATCAGATTACTCTGGTAATTGCGAATTGTTGCTTGGCTAAAGCCTTTTAAAATCATTTTCTGGTGATTGCGGTCCAGTTCCGCCTGTATTCCTTCTGATATTTCCACTTGTGGTAGGGCAATAGGTGCCTCGGTATTTTGTTTAAGTAATTTCTTTCCAAAAAGCAATTCGAGTTTTTTTATGTTTTCTGTAGTATTGATGATACTCCATAATTTCTGATGGAAATGGTAATATGTACTATTGAGCTTTTTAAAAGCTTCTCTTTCCTTTATCATTTTATAAGGGATAAAGAGCTTTATTCGGCCTGCCTTAGCTAGGGGAATGTACATGATAATATGTGTTTTATCCTTCCTTGTCATTTTTGATTTTTTAGAGACTTAATTCAATTTAAAGAAACAGAACGATTCAAATATTGGGACAAATACTTATAAACGACTATAAACGTTTCTAACCGTTAGGAACGGATGACTATATTTGTCTATAGAATAAAGGATTATGGTACGAAAATGTAGAATATGTGGAAAACCATTAAAAGGACGATCAGATAAGATTTTCTGTTCTAGCCGCTGCAAAAATGTATATCATAAAAAAGTGCGTTACGCATCCAAAATCGCAGCTATTGAAATTAATGGCTATTTAAAACGTAACTATGCTATTCTTTTGGAGGTAGTAGGAAAGAATCAAACACAAATAAAAGTCTATAGAAACCTACTGGAAAAGAAAGGTTTCCGCTTTAAATACCATACGCATTTTTATATAAATTCAAAAAGCAAAATGTTTCATTATGTTTACGACCTTGCTTGGATGGAATTTTCTGACGATGAAATTCTGATTGTCAAAAAAAGATGATAACGAATTCATTCAAATTAAAAGTTTTCATAAAAAGAGTAGGTAAGAAGCCTTTTATCACTCTTAGTCACCTCAAGAAGATATCTATAAATCATTTTTAATTTCTCTTGAATTATACGAATTGGAAGTAAAACTAATCTGATACATTAAGCTTCTTCTAGAGTCAACTTTTCACCATCGTCTCCTTTCGGCAATAAAATCTGTAGAAGTACTGCAATTCCCATTACCAAAGCACAACCTACCAAATTCAACCATAAATAAGGCATCAAGTCAATATACCAGAAATAAATAATGATAATTTGGGTGATTATCGCCGCAATAAAAACGGCTTTGCTTCGTACGTATTTGATAAAAAATGCCAGTAGAAATATACCGAGAACATTTCCGTAGAAAATAGAACCGATAATGTTTACCAATTGAATAAGATTGTCAAATAAGTTTGCCGTACAAGCTACGCCAATGGCAATAAGCCCCCATAAAAGTGTGAACCCGCGAGAGGCAGCAACATAGTGTTTTTCACGCTTGCCGGGAACGTTTCGTTTGTAGAGATCAATAGTAGTGGTGCTACCCAAAGCATTCAGCTCTGAAGCGGTGGAAGACATTGCCGCACTTAAAATTACAGCTAAAAGAAGTCCGATGAGTCCGCGGGGCAGATTGGTTAAAATAAAGTGGATAAAAACATAATCCTTATCATTGGTTTCCGCACCCGGATTTGCTTTTTTAATCACAGCTACTGATTGTTCCCGTAATTGATCTTCTCCTTTATTTAGACTTTTAATTTCGGCAGCATAGCCTTGTTTTTCAATTTCAGACTGTGCTTTGGAGTATTCTATTTGCGTGGCTGCAAGTTCGTGGTCAAGCGCATCTTTTTTTGCTTCCAAAGCCTCATATTCCGAAGCGAATTCAGAACTCTTTACATCCTTGACAGCTGCAGGATTAAAGTGTAGGGGAGAGGGGTTGAATTGATAAAAAACGAAAACCATGATCCCTACCAAGAGAATAAAGAACTGCATTGGCACCTTTAGTAAACCGTTCATTATCAATCCCATTTGGCTCTGCTTGACAGATCTACCAGAAAGATAGCGCTGCACTTGGCTCTGGTCTGTTCCAAAATAAGAAAGCGCTAAAAAAGTTCCACCAATTATTCCGCTCCAGAAAGTATAGCGGTTATCAAAGTCAAAAGAGAAATCGAGGATATCCATTTTACCGCCAGCACCAGCTATTTCCAACGCTTTGGTAAAGGTAATGTCAAATGGTAAATAATTTAGAATTAACAGAAATGCTATAAACATTCCGAAGAAAATAACAGCCATTTGCTGTTTTTGGGTAACACTCACAGCTTTTGTGCCGCCGCTTACAGTGTATATAATAACGAGTACTCCAATAATTATATTTAAATAGATCAGGTTCCAACCCAAGACGGCAGAAAGAATAATAGAAGGTGCAAAAATGGTAATTCCACATGCCAATCCACGTTGTATTAAAAAGAGGATAGCAGTTAGGGTTCGTGTTTTCTTATCAAAACGTGTTTCAAGATATTCGTAAGCGGTATAAACCTTTAGTCGGTGATAAATAGGAATAAAAACCAGACAGATAATCACCATCGCAATTGGAAGTCCAAAGTAGAACTGAACGAAGCCCATTCCATCGTGAAAAGCTTGTCCGGGAGTGGAAAGAAAGGTAATTGCACTTGCCTGCGTAGCCATTACACTTAAGCCAATTGTCCACCAATGTGCGGTATTACCACCTTTTAAATAATCGCCCACATCTTTTTGCTGGCGTGATTTCCAAGTGCCATAGACTACAATAAAAACAAGGGTTCCAATTAAAACAATCCAGTCAATCTGCTGCATTTAGGTGAAGTTTTGCATTATTAAATAAAACAAATAGATATAAACAGCATTTACTAGAAGCACCAGCGTAAAGCTTTTTTTCCAGACAAATTTTTGGGGTTCTTGGTCCATTATTTTTTCTCTTGACTTTGTGGTTGGCTGTGAAACCTTGTCTGTTTTACCGACAAAGTCTCGTAATAGCTATTCCACAAAGTTACACGAAGTATTTAGTATTGCACAATATTATTTCCCCACTGAAAGCATATTGGCAAACAATCTATATGCTCCCGGAACTCCTGCAGGTAATTCCCGGAAAAAGCTCAGTCCTGTATAAATATAATATCCTTTCCCATATTTGGCCACAAGCAACGAGCCTTTGGTTTGTGGCTCTCCTTTGTCATGCATTCCTAAAATTGGTGTGAATTCTTTTGCCCATTTATTGGGGAAATACAAGCCGCGTTCCTGAACCCAGCCTTCAAAATCTTTTTGGGTAATTTTATTGGGCGTGTTTAACAATGCGTTTTTTGGTGCGAGCAATTTAACTTCCGAAAACTCATCGGTTACGCGGTCGCGAGAAAGTGTCAAGGAGTATGGTGCAATATCTTCAGTCACCATAGCGTGGTTTGTATTGTATTGAACAATCAAGGTTCCGCCATTTTTAACATATTTATTGAGAAGGGGTTGTATAAAAGCTAATTGCGGAACTGTATTATAAGCGCGAATTCCCACAACAATAGCATCAAAACGTGCTAGGTTTTCTTCTGAAATATCTGAAGGATCAATAGTCGTCACAGAATAACCTATCTGCTTTAAACTTTCCGGAATTGCATCTCCAGCACCATTTATATAACCAATATTTTCGCCTTTCTTTTCAATATCGATTTTCGCAACTTTAGCTTCCGAAGGCAATAAAACACTTTGATATGGAATATGTTCGTAATCAATTGTGATCAGTTCCTTGTCAAAAGTTTGCCCATCGGCTTTAATGCTTGTTTTTAAATATCCTTCACTTTGATTCTCAGGTGGAGTTACAGTGAAATTATAAGTCTGTGTTTGTCCTTTTCTGGCAAGCTGAAATGATTGTTCTGCAGGCTCAACTTTCCAGCCTTTTGGGTGCTGCAAACTCACCGTTCCCGAAATATTCTCTTTCCCAGCTCTAACTAATACCGAAACATTTTCCGAAGCATTGCTGGCAAAAATTAAAACCTTATCCGGAATGGAAGCGGTAACCTCTGGAAGAACTTCCAACGGACGATAAACTTCCCCTTTTACAGGATCGTTAAACTTATAAATAATGTCTTTTGTGAACGAAATAGTGTCTTTTTCAAACTGAAGTTCAAAAATCAATTGCTCCAAAGCTGGAGTTTCTGGAAGACCGATAAACTTTTCAGGAGCTACATACATTCCCACACTTCCTTTTTCATTTAACCAATAAGGTGAAGAATACGGCGGATTATGTGTTCCAGAGTTTACAGTTATTTCAAAATTTTTATCCTGATTAAAAGGAAGTGCTTCAGCCTTGCTCCAAAGGGCTTTTTCATTAGAGTTTTTAATCGACTTTAAAACCACCTTGCTTTTGCCACGATTGATTGCTTCAATATTTACTTTGAAATCTTGGTTGGGGTTAACGGAATTTTCTTCGGAAGCAGCCTCAATAAAAATACCGCTACAATCCAAAATAAGTTGCTTTAGCTCCTTGAGTTTTATATCGCGCCAATGAGTATCCTTTAAATTTGAAACCAACGGATAGGCTTTCAACAGCTGAGGAAGCATTTCCGAAGGGTTTTTGAAATTGAAATTTGCTTCTACTTGGTTTAGAATCGCACCAATTTCCTTTCCACCATCAAGTCTTGACCAGTTTGTATTTATTCCTTCAAAAAGATTATTGTCTGCAGGTTTAGAGCCTTTTAATAGTTCTAAATATTCGGTTTCACTTCCGCGTGAGCCTGTGCTTCCAAAACCTTGAGATTTGTGCATACTTCTGCTTAACGATGCTATTTCGCCATTAGAAAGTCCTATGGCAGGAAAGTATTCGCCAGTTTCCACCGAAACGAGTTTGCTTTTATCTGCCTTATCAAATTTTTCCTGACTTCCGTAGAACCACCAAGAAGTGTTGAAAAACAGGCGTTGTGGTTTCCAAGTACCATATTCCGCAGCGGATTTTGGAAATTTTGCGGAATTGTCAACCATATCAAAAGCCTCCACACTCAACATTGCCGAAGCAGTGTGATGGCCGTGCGTTGTCCCCGGACTGCGATGATCAAAACGATTGATAATGATATCGGGCTTAAATTTTCGGATGGTCCTAACCACATCGCTCAGAACTTCATCTTTTGTCCAAAAATCGAAAGTTTCATCTGGATTTTTACTGTATCCAAAATCATTGGCACGGGTAAAAAACTGCTGTCCGCCGTCAGTTCTTCGAGCTTGTAGCAATTCTTGCGTACGGATAACCCCTAGAAGCTCGCGTAATTCAGGTCCTATTAAGTTTTGTCCACCGTCGCCTCTTGTGATTGATAGATAGGCCGTATTTGCATGTACATCATTTACCAAATAGGAAATTAGCCGCGTGTTTTCATCATCGGGATGGGCTGCAAGGTAAAGTGCCGAGCCAACAAAATTAAGTTTTTGAAGGGAGTGGTACATTTCAGAAGCGGTTGGTTTTTGTGGGGTTTGAGCAGTGGCAACTATTGTAAAAAGTAAAAATAGAAGTCTTGAAAATGTTTTTTTCATAGAATTTTTATGCTGATTTATTCGTAACCTTTCAAAGGTAGTTATTAGAAACAAGCCAATTGTGCAAGTACATAAGAAAATATAATTTAAAAGTTACACGACAATAACCATTAGTGTTAGAAATAAACTTGCTTGTCACGTATGAAAATATTATTTTTACACGTAAAGCATTAAAAATGGACAAGAAACTCACATTGAGCCTGAACGGAGCTGTAATAGATAAGGCTAAAATTTATGCCAAATCTAATGAAACCAGTCTTTCAAAACTGATTGAAGCCTACCTGTCAACCTTAACGGAAAGAAATAGAAAAGAAATCGAAATCACTCCCTTGGTTGAAAGTTTGAGTGGGGTTATCACTTTGGAAAAGGACTTTGACGAGAAAAAGGAGTATGCTAATTATTTGATTGAAAAATACAAATGATTCGCATACTGGTTGATACAAATATAGTGATAGACTTACTTTCCAAAAGAGCTGAGTTTTATGAGGATGCCGCTGTTTTATTTTCTCGTGCAGATAGAAAAGAATTGAAATTAATGGTTTCATCCTTGACATTTGCAAACACCAATTATGTGATTTCAAAACTGAAATCAGCAAAAGAGGCAAGAGAAATACTGAGAAAATTTAAAGTTCTTGTAGAGATATTGAGTCTGGATGACAAAAGAACCGAATTAGCACTGAGCGATGAAGAATTTCTGGATTTTGAGGATGGCTTACAGTATTATTCGGCTTTAGAGAATCAGATTGATATTATTATCACTCGGAATAAGAAAGATTTTAAAAACTCCAAACTCCCAGTTATGACAGCGAAGGAATACATCGCAAAAGGGAAATCTGCGTTCTAGTATCATGGAGCTATAAGACGAGTCTTTAATAATCTTAAGAGAATTTATTCCTTTATATTGTGAAAATTAATCGTGCGGAAGCTGTTCCTTATTTTTATCCTCTTCTGGCGCGTGTTGATGATGTTCTTCAGGTTTTAATATGCTAACCCCTTTTTGAAGCATCATACTATTTGGATAAGTGATTATTTCGTTATTGCTGGTGTGCAGAATAATGTGGAAGGTTTTTATATCTTCAATAAGCCCTTCCAAGGGAGCTTCTTTGTCGTGTATTTTTATGTAATCACCAATTTTATATGGAAAGGTGAAAAACATAATTACACCGCTGGTAATATTGCTTAAAATGGACCATTGTGCAAAAAAGGCAATCCCGATAACGGCAAATATCGAGGACATAAAAAGTCCAAGATGTTTAAAGTCGAGGCCCCAAATAACAATAAGCCCTATAATAATCAGGAAGAAAATAGCAAAGTTTATATGCTTTATAATAAGGCCGGTACGATGCTCTAAACGTTCAATTTTTTTAGTGAAATCGCGGACTGTTTTTTTTAAAATAGCCCGCAATAAAAATAGAACCAACAGAAGTATGGCCGATTCAATTAATTCAGGATAAAATTCTTTTAACGCTATCATTTATTTTTATTTTAACTCCAAGGAATCCCGAAGGAAGCGGAGACCAATTCATCGACGAAATTTCTTGTAAAAATATCAAAAAATCAATTTGCTGCAATTTCGGTTAAGGTTTTATATACAAGGCGAGTAGGAAGCCCCATTACATTAAAATAACAACCGTCTATTTTCTCTACGCCAATGTAACCAATCCATTCCTGGATACCGTATCCTCCGGCTTTATCAAAAGGTTTATAGGTTTTAATATAATACTCAATTTCTTCATCCGAAAGGCTTTTAAACCAGACCTTAGTTACGTCATTAACCGTTTTTTGAAATTCCTTTGAAGTAAAACAAACAGAAGTAATCACCTCGTGCATTTGCCCACTTAACTCTTGGAGCATTCGTTTTGCCTCTTCAAAATCCTTAGGCTTTTCCAATGCTTTTTCATCTTTCCAAACAACGGTATCGCTAGTAATAAGGATGTCGTTTTCTTTTAAATTTTCAAAAGCAGATGCTTTGAGTTGTGATAGATAATCGGTTATTTCAGCACGTTTTAAAGTCGGATTATAAACTTCATCTACAGACTTCACCTGAATGCTAAAATCTAAGTCTAGTTCCTTAAAAAAATCTTGCCTTCTCGGCGATCCAGAGGCGAGGATAATAGTGTAGTTTTTTAATTTTTCTTTTAGCATTTTTTATTTCAAGGTTTAAAGTTCAATATTTAAGACTGCAAAATATATCGAAGTAAGCTTGCTGAGTGTTTTGAGAGCTTCAATATTAATGATTTTTCTTTCAAAATGTATCGAAGCACGGTTGCTGAGTGTTTTGAAAGTTTTTAGATTATCAATTTACAGCAAACATTTTCTTCTTTCAAAATGTATCGAAGCACTTTTCACGGTTAGATTATTCTCTCACAAAGTCGCGAAGGCGCGAAGTTGTAATTATTGTTAACTCAAAAGTATTGGAATAAATACCTAGCTTCTGATAGACTTGTCAAGGTTTTTGTTTCGCTTTAAGTCTTGTCTCTAATTAATAGCGTTTCATTTTTAAATTCAACCGTCTTAAGCTTTCCATCTAATTCAATTTTCGCAATAAATTCTGCTGAAAAAGCTTCGTCGTTGGTAGGAAACCAATCTTTTTTATTTATGTCTATTAATATGAAAAGACCAGTTTCAGATCCCAAAGCAGAAAACACTTCTCTTCCGCCTCCAAATTTAGTTACCCCCACTGCGGATATCAAAAAATCAAATTTTTCTTGGAATTCAGTAGTTGCCAATCCTATCTCTGAAATCTCTAATAAATCATCACTAGTAAATGGTTCGTAATTGTCGTTATCTAAATTTTTTCTAGCGATAAACTCAAGTATATTTTTGTCCGCATCATAAAAATAGATAGATTCTGCGTTCCAAGCGGGAAAGTCTACAATATCTGCGTCTCCATCCTTTTGAATTTCCACTCTTTCCTTAAGCCATTTTAAAGATTCTGTCACTTTATTTGAAGGAATGTTAAATGCGAAATGGTACGGCTTCGAAACTGATTTCTGAATAAACCTAAGAATGGTTTTTCCAATTTTAATAGAAACCCCTTTTTCGTTGGAATGAATGATTTCTAGACCTAATTTTTCCCCGTAGAATTTCTTTTGGGCATCAATTTGGGTTGAGTATAAAGTAAGTTCTATGATTTTCATTGTAATAATATTTCTAGTCTAGCATTAGAAACTCCGCTGCGATATAGCTTTTTATGATGAATTTCTCTCGCCAATTCGCCCAGTCTCCCAGTCGCCCAGTCTCCAATTCGCCCAGTCGCCCAGTCGCAATCCAAGCTTTACTTCAAAATTACAAATTGATACAACGGAATAGAGCAAATACCCAAAAACATTACAATTTTCAAGAGCTTCGAGAGAAACGCATAAGCTTTTGCCGATTTTGCGTCCCAGGCTTTTACACAAAAATAGAGTAGGGGAGCAACGATTGTAAAAAGAAAATACAGCATCAAAACTTGGACATTGTATAAGTTCTCGTACATATATAAGACAGCTCCTATAACTGCAAAAACTCCAAGGATAAATACTATTGTCACCGTTCTTTTTCTACCAATTATAATTGGCAGTGTGTTCATACCTCCTTTATTGTCGCCATTTATATCCTGCAAATCCTTCACTATTTCGCGTATAAGATTGATATAAAATGCAAACAATGCATAATTTAAGACAATCTTAAAAACCGCTGACTGTGACGCTTGGTTTTCCACAGTGACCGCCGGAAGTAAATCGAAAAGTGGGACAATCAATAAACTCATCGCCACCAAAGCGGAAACCAGGAGATTACCCACCAAAAACATCCCTTTTAAATAGGAGGCATACAGGTAAAGTAAGGCTGAAAAAACAATAAATAGTGCCGCAAAACTCGGTTTCCCAATTCGGTTTGAAAGATAGAAACCGATTGCCACTCCAATTACGCTTAAAATGATATAAAGCCTATTTGCAATACGCTCCGAAATCTTCTTCCCAATTAAAACCTTATTTGGTTTGTTGATTCTGTCAATCTCAACATCGTAGATATCATTAATTACATTTCCAGCTGCAGCTATGCATAAAGTTGCAATGACAAGCAGTGCAAAATCTAATGTAGTTAAGCTAAAATCAACTTTGAAGGCTTGGAAAAGGCCGTATTTAATAAAACCCTGCACCAAAGCGATAAACAGCAGATTTTGATAGCGGATGAGGTTTAGGTAGTTCAAAGTTTAAAATTCAATATACAATATGTTTGATTTCAGGTTCGATTTCAATTTCGATTTCGATTTCATTTTTTAATCATACTTCGCGCTAACTCCATTAGCTATCACCCATTTTCCCTGTACTTTTAGTACCTGTTCAATCACCTCGCGAACACAGCCTTTGCCTCCTTTTTTATGTGAAACGTATTTTGAAATGGCTTTAATTTCCGGGACAGCATCCTGCGGACATGTGGGTAATCCAACCTCTTGCATAATATGGTAATCTGGTAAATCATCACCCATATAGAGTGTGTTTTCGCGTTTTAGGTTATTTGCTTTTAGGTAATCTTCCAGGATTGTTGTTTTATCCTTCGCTCCTAAAAAGATGTCTTTTATCCCTAAATTTTGAAGTCGGACGCGAACCCCTTCGTTGGACCCACCAGAAATAACACAGATGTTATAACCTTGGTCAATCGCAGTTTTAAGACCAAAACCATCTTTTACGTTCATAGTGCGGAACATCTCGCCCGTAGTATTAACCTGTATGTTTCCGTCGGTAAGTACTCCATCCACATCAAAGATGAAAGTGGTAATGTGTTTAAGGTATTCTTTGTAACTACTTTCCGGTGAAGAGTCGTTCTTATTACTCATAGTTTATTTTTTTGAAATGAAGCGTGACTTTTGCTGTGGGTAAAAATATGAAAAATTGAAGGCTTTAATCTAATCTATCCGTATTGATATATTCGTGGATTCGTGATGATTATTTATCTTTTAAAGCTTCTGTAAACAATTCATAAAACTTTCTGTGTTCAGGATTACTTAACAAACTCAAGTGCTTTTTGATGGTTTTAATATCCTTTCGCTTTGCTGGTCCTGTTTGAGCTTCTTCTGGGGAAAGAGTCTCAATTTTTGAAGCAGTTTCAAGAATTAAAGATTTTAGTAAATCAAACGGTAAATCACCTTCTTTTAAAATATCGCTGCCAATTTTATATAGATAATTGGTAAAGTTATTTACAAAAACCGCTGCTGTATGCAGTTTTGCTCTTTGCTCCGAAGAAATTTCAGTGACATTTTCTGAAATGCATTCTCCCAAATTCCGTAACAATTTTAAATCGGTGTCGTTTTCTGCTTCAATACAAATTGGGATATTCTTAAAATCGACTTCCCGTTGTTTTGAAAAGCTCTGTAATGGATAGAAAATTCCGCGTCGGTTTTTAGTTGAAAGAGCATCCATCGAGACACCGCCAGAAGTGTGGACGACCAATTTATTTTGAAATGGCAGACTTTCAGAAAATGTAGGAATGGCATCATCGGGAATACCTATTATATATATATCTGCTACCACAATTTCTGAAATATCATCGGTAAACGGAATATGCTCAAAAGGCGAAATCATCTTGATATAATTCCGATTAAATATCTGTTTTACACTGACTTCCTTGCTTCTATGTAAAGTCTCAAACAAATGGCTGTTCACATTTCCAAAGCCTAAAAAAACTACTTTTACCATAATACAAAGTTAGGGATTGAATCGGGAGAAGAAAGAAAAAAGATGAAAGAGCAAAGAATAAAGAGTAAAAATGACGAAAAAGATATTTCAAGCCTTCGGCGTCTTTTCTGTTTATTCTAACCTCTTTTCTCTAAAAAATCATCGAAACACCTTCCTATTTATAATTTTCAACTCTCCATCCTGTTCCAGTTGTTTTACCGCCCTAATTACAGTTTCTACGCGTTGTCCAGTTAAATCGGCTATTTGTTGGCGGGTTAGTTCCACTTGGAAGAGATCTTTTGATCCATATTTCTTTTTTAGAAAATCAATTAGAGCTAAGATGCGGTGCTCGGGTGGATGTACTGAAATTTCTTTTAATATTGTCGCCTTGTAGTACAGTCTTTTAGCAAGAGCTTTTGTAAATTTTAGATTGACTTTTGGGTTTTTAGTGAGCAACTCGAACAATTTGGTTTTAGGTAATTTGTAGAGTTGGGTTGGTTTTACGGTCGCTGCTGAAGCAGGATATTTAAAATCACCAAGTAAAGGAGGTTCACCAAAACTCTCGCCATCATAAAACATTCCTTGTACAAATTCTTTTCCTTGATCATTGAGGTTATACATTTTGACTTCCCCGGTTTTAATTTGGAAATAAAAGTCTGCGCGTCTGCCTTCGGATAAAATAAACTCCGAAGCATCCATGTTTTCTATGGTTGCTCCAAAATCCAATAACAAATTTTCTGGAATCATGGGTTTATGATTTGCCTCATAAAATAAGGCCTGTTAGGATGCGTAAATTTACGTTAATAAATCAACATCTTAAACGAATGCAATGCCCACTATTCTTTTCCAAATCGGTTGAAGTCTAGTACTGGATATTACATTTTTTTAAATAAAAAATATATAAAATGAAATCACTATCCATAAAATCTTTACAACACGAGTTTGAACATGATTATTATATGTACGTGCCGCTTACCATTATTCTAAATAGCTGCATTGGTTCTATAGCCGCTATGAATGTTTTGGCACAAGGAACATCTTTACTTTCTGGGATTGAATTAACACTTTGTGTTTCTCTCTGCATGGGCTATAATGCTGCTTTGCTAGCAGGCTCAGATAGAAAATTTTCATTTTGGTTATTGCTCGTGAGTTTGGTGGCCAATGTCTTGTTGATTTTCATAACTTTGCTATAAAAAAAAGATGATCAAACAAATAGAATCCCGCGAAGATGTGTCTTTGCTTGTTAATACATTTTATGCTAAAGTGCGCAAGGATGAACTTCTTGGTCCTATATTCAATGGAATAATCACTGATTGGCCAACCCACCTAGAATTGTTGACCGATTTTTGGGAAACGAATCTGCTATACCAACGTAAGTATTTTGGAAACCCAATGACTGCCCACGTTGAAGTGGATAATAAATGTGGAAATACCATAAATGAACTTCACTTTGGTACTTGGATTAATCTCTGGTTAGAGACAATCAATGAGCTTTTTGAAGGCGAAGTAGCTCAAATAGCTATAAACCGCTCTAGAAATATGGGAACATTTATACATCTCAATATTTTCAACGCGAGAACGGAGAGAGCTGAAAATTAAGAATATCATGGAGCTATCGAATCTTAAAACAGACAATTAGAAGTTTGAGATGGGCTTACGCCCTAAGTCCAAATGTCTTACGTCTTATATTTAAAAGCCTTAGCTCAATTCTTTTCAAAACTTCCTAAAAACTCTCAAATTTGAAATGTTACAATTACATTTTTAATAGTCTAAATGGCGGCAATTACGTATTTTTGCGCCAAAATTCCCTGTAATGCAAAAAAAGATTGCTTCCGTTCTTTTCTCTACCCGCCTAACATCTGTTTTATTTCTTGTTTTTGCCTTTGCAATGGCCGCGGGAACCTTTTTGGATGCTTCTTCGGAAACTCCGCCAACCCCTTACACACGTGAGCTGATTTACAATGCTTGGTGGTTTGAGTTGATCATGTTACTTTTTATGATCAACTTCCTGGGAAATATTTTTCGCTACAATCTACACAAACGTAAAATGTGGGCGTCTTTAATGCTTCATTTGGCTTTTATATTAGTAATCTTTGGTGCCTTTGTAACACGCTATATAGGTTTTGAAGGGATAATGCATATTCGCGAAGGGCAAACAGAAAACACCATGCTTTCTGAAGATACTTACCTAGACGTATTTATCGATGGTGATTATATGGTTGACGGCGTGGCACAACGCAGAAGGCTTAAACCTAAAAAACTCCGTCTTTCAGAAAAGCTAAACAATAACTTCAGCATAAATACAAGCTATAATGACCAGCCAGTTACTATTAAGTTTAAAGAATTTATAAAAGGTGCTAAAGATGGTTTGACTAAATCAGAAGATGGCGATGAATACTTGAAAATCGTGGAATCTGGTGATGGTGAACGTCACGATCATTGGGTAAAAGTAGGAGAGGTTTCCAATATTCATAATATTCTTTTTGCTGTAAATAAATACACTGAAGGCGCAATAAACATTACACATACAGAAGATGGAAACTATACGATTTCCAGTCCCTTTGAAGGAAATTACATGATAATGGCAGACCAATCTGAGGGCGAGGTTGTTGCAGATAGTGTTCAGCCTTTTAATCTAGCTTCGCTTTACAGAATGGGTGGTACTGCTTTTGTTGTCCCCGAACCTATAACGAGAGGTGAATTTGGGGTAGTAAAAGCAGATGCTGGAGAACCTGCCAATCAGGATGCACTGATTGTTGAGGTTTCTTCTAAGGATGAAACAAAGACCGTTGCTCTTCTTGGCGGAAAAGGTTCAGCACCAGGGCCAAAAGAAACTGAAATAGCCGGATTAAAGGTTTATATGAGCTATGGCTCTGAAAGTATGGAACTTCCTTTTAGTGTAACTCTTAACAAATTTATTGCCGATAAATATCCAGGTACCGAAAAGGGATATTCTTCATTCAAAAGTAAAGTGACAGTTATCAATGAGGATAAAACCCATTTTGATGCTGATATTTTTATGAATAATGTGTTAGACCATGAAGGGTATAGACTATTCCAATCAGGTTTTGACCCTGATGAAGGAGGAACTATTCTTTCCGTAAACCACGACTGGTGGGGAACTTGGATTACTTACATCGGATATTTCTTCTTATATCTAGGGATGTTGGCAATTCTTGTTGATAAGAACAGCCGCTTTGGTAAGTTGGAAATTATGTTGAGCCGTATCAAAAAGAAGAAAAGAAATATGCTTTCAGTATTGGTGTTATTGCTGTCCTTCTCAGGAATGGCACAAGTGGCTCAAGAACCTGCTCATGCTCCTGTACCAAAGCAACAGATCGATTCTCTTATAAAAGCGAATGCGGTTAGTAAAGAACACGCTGCTAACTTTGGGCATTTAATAATTCAGGATAATGGGCGGATGAAGCCTATCAACACCTTTGCGAGTGAACTTTTACGAAAGATAAGCCGTAGCGATCATTATGAAGGTCTAGATGCCAATCAGGTTTTTATATCAATGACGGAATTTCCACGACTTTGGGTCGAGGTGCCATTAATTGCTCTAAAGCGTGGTAATGACAGCATTCGCCACGTTGCGGGCGTTCCTGAAGATCAAAAAGATCTTGCTCTTTTAGACCTTTTCGATGGGCAAGGAAATTATCGATTAGAGCCTTATTTGGCGGCTGCTACACGAACCACTACACCTAACCAGTTTCAAAAAGACTTTATTAAGGCACACGAAAACTTTTCACTGCTGAATTCCGCATTGAGCGGGTCTATTTTGAAGATATTTCCAATCCCTGGAGATGAAGGTAATAAATGGGTTTCTTATCCAGAACTTGGAGATGCAAACTTAAAGGGAATGGATTCACTTTATGCCAGAAATATTCTCCCACTTTATTTCGACAGCTTAAAAAAATCGCGTGAAAGTGGTGATTATACGCAATCTGATGAGCTTTTGGAAAGTATTACCAATTTTCAGAAGAAATACGGAAAGGATATAATGCCTTCTGAAAATAAATTGAGGGCAGAAACTATATATAATAAGGTCGATATTTTTAACAGACTCTACAAATACTACGCAGTATTCGGAATTTTAATGATGGCATTTATTATTGCTCAACTTTTCAAGGATCGAAAAATATTACGGATTCTTATTAAAGGTTCAAAAATATTAATGTGGATTTTCTTTGTCTTAATGACTTTGGGGCTTGCACTTCGTTGGTATGTTAGTGGACACGCTCCATGGAGTGATGCCTATGAATCTGTTATATATGTGGGTTGGGCAACGATATTCTTTGGTCTGTCCTTTGGACGAAAAAGTGATTTAACGGTAGCTTCTACGGCTTTTGCTGGAGCTATTATCTTATGGGTAGCCCATATGAGCTGGTTGGATCCTGCTATTGCAAACCTTCAACCTGTTTTGGACAGCTACTGGCTAATGATTCACGTGGCAGTTATTGTAATGAGCTACGGCCCATTTACATTAGGAGCAATTTTAGCGGCAACTTCGCTGTTCCTTATGATTTTTACGACAAAAAAGAATTATAAGAGAATGGAAATCAGTATAAGCGAACTTACGGTAGTTACTGAACTGGCACTTACTGTTGGTTTGGTATTGCTTACTATTGGAAACTTCTTGGGTGGACAATGGGCAAATGAAAGTTGGGGACGTTATTGGGGCTGGGATCCAAAGGAAACTTGGGCCCTTATAAGTATTATGGTATATGCCTTTGTAATCCACGCTAGATTGGTTCCTGGTCTTCGCGGACGTTGGACATTCAATGTATTCGCTCTGTTCGCTTACGCTTCTATTATGATGACCTATTTTGGAGTGAATTTCTACCTGAGTGGCCTTCATTCATACGCCAGTGGAGATGCTCCAGCCACACCAACATTTGTATATTGGATAACCCTCTTCGCGATAATCTTATCTGCGGTTGCTTATTTCAGGTACAAGAAGTTTTATGGGAAGAAGAAAAAGAAGAAATTAAAAGCATAAAAAAAACCACGGATTGACATTGTTTTATCATTCGTCAATCCGTGGCTTTAAAATTCTCAAATCTCACATCTATCAAACCATATCTTCTGGCTTAACCCACGCATCAAATTCTTCCGCAGTAGTATAACCTAGGTTTACAGCTTCTTCTTTTAAGGTTGTTCCATTTTTATGTGCTGTATTTGCTATTTCCGCAGCTTTGTAATAGCCTATTTTAGTATTCAGAGCGGTAACTAACATCAAACTGTTGTTCAATTGTTTTTTGATAACCTCGTGATTTGGCTCAATTCCTTGAGCACAATGCACGTCGAATGAAACACAAGCATCGCCCAATAATTGTGCAGATTGAAGGAAATTAGCTGCCATTACTGGTTTAAAAACATTCAGTTCAAATTGTCCTTGCATTCCACCAACTGCAATTGCCATATCGTTACCGACTACTTGTGCACTTACCATTGTTAATGCTTCACATTGTGTAGGATTAACTTTTCCTGGCATAATAGAAGAGCCAGGCTCATTTGCTGGAATACTTATTTCACCAATTCCACTTCTTGGACCACTGGCGAGCATCCGTACATCGTTTGCAATTTTATTTAATGACACGGCTAATTGTTTTAAAGCACCGTGACTTTCTACAAAAGCGTCGTGGGCGGCAAGAGCTTCAAATTTATTTTTTGCGGTTACAAAAGGTAAATCTGTGAATTTTGCAATATATCCAGCAACTTTTACGTCATAACCTTTTGGTGTATTTAAGCCAGTTCCAACAGCTGTTCCACCTAAAGCTAATTCTGCTAAATGTGGGAGCGTGTTTTTCAAGGCTTTAATACCGTGCTCTAATTGCGCAGCATAACCGCTAAATTCCTGACCTAAAGTTAGGGGAGTAGCATCCATAAAATGCGTACGACCTATTTTTACAACATCTTTAAAGTCGGTTGCCTTTTTAGCAAGTGTTTTTTGAAGTTGCTCGACTCCTGGAATAGTTGTTTCAATCAACTTTTTATAAGCAGCGATGTGCATTCCTGTAGGAAAGGTATCGTTTGATGATTGCGATTTATTAACATCGTCATTAGGCTGAAGTGTTTTATCACCCTCTCCAATTGTTTTACCAGCAAGTTGGTGCGCGCGATTGGCAACTACTTCATTTACGTTCATATTGCTCTGTGTGCCACTTCCAGTTTGCCAGATTACAAGCGGAAACTGATCGTCGTGTTTTCCTTCTAGAATTTCGTCACAGACTTTGGCTATTAAATCTCTTTTTTCTTCGGGGAGAACACCGAGTTCACAATTGGTATAGGCAGCTGCTTTCTTTAAATATGCAAAACCATAAATAATTTCCAGTGGCATAGAAGCCTTTGGACCAATTTTAAAATTTTCAAAAGAACGCTCCGTCTGGGCGCCCCATAGTTTATCGGCAGGTACTTTTACCTCGCCCATGGTGTCTTTCTCTATTCTATACTTCATTGTGAAAAGATTTAAAATGAATTAATTAAACATCTCTAATATGTAACTACGCGAATGATTCGGTGGCTAAATGAACTCGTTCGCTAAAGCTCCGGAGTTATTTTGAACTCCTACGCTAAAAGCTTCGGAGCTCGAAGGCAAAGATAACGAAAAGGCAAAAGTTGGTCAACCCGCTATGTTGTTTATTTCTTGTGAATAAATAGAAACATTTTATTGTGGTTTATGAAAAATTCCTTTTATCTTTGACCTTTCAACATTAACAATTATACTTATGTTTACTTTTGAGCAATATTTAGGATTTATAGTGATTATGGGCGTTGTGACCTTAGGATTTTGGTTAATGTTTTTTCTAGTAGGGATTCTTCCTTATTGGATTGGTGGATCACTTTACGAAAACTATAAAATCAAGCAAGAAGAAAAGAAAAAGAAGAAATTGAATTCATAATTTCATCTTTCATCATATATAAAAAGGGAACCAATTTGGTTCCCTTTTTTTGTTGGTAATACTTTCAAGTTTTTTTAATCCAAAAGACTAAATCACTCTCCTTTAGGGAGGCTAGGGGGATGTTATCCCTCAAACCCACCTTCCTCACCGCCGCCACTACCGCGTTCTGGGCGCTGGCGTTGTTTTTGCTGGTTGAAACGGTAGGTGAATGAAAGTGATACTTGTCGTCTTCTCCACTGAAATTCACTTTCACTAGTAAAAGTGTCGGTGTAGGTATAACTATTTCTTTTTCGTGTATTTAAAAGGTCACTAACATTAAGAGACAAAGTAGCGTTGTCGTCAATTATATCTTTACTTATCGCCATGTTTACTGAAACGATTGCATCAGTTTCAGTTTGGGCATTGTTACGCGGTCCACGATAGAAGGCATTTGTTTGCCAATCAATTTTCGCTGGAAGTTTTACTTTACCACTAAACCTCGCGAAATAGCTCGTGCTTTTGGCACCGTAATCTACGTTGTTATAAAATCCTTCCGTTTTAAATTGGAAATAGTTGAAGCTTCCATTTAGCGAAAGCCATTTGTATGGATTGTAGAGTAGCCCAAGTTCAAAGCCATAGCGGTCATTGGTAGCAAGGTTGATGGGTAAAGATCTAATAATAGGAATTCCGTTACTGGTTTGCTCTCCTGTCTCTTCTTGCACTCTTTCAAAAGCATCAGTTTCGTGTTGATAATAAATAGAGGTGCTTAATGTAAGTTTCTTCCAACGTCTCAAATAGCCCAAATCGAATGCATCAGCATATGCAGGATTCAAATCGGGATTTCCCTGAAATACATTTGCTTCACTAGATCGTGATGGAAATGGATTGACATACCAACTACGTGGACGGTTGATTCTGCGGTTGTACCCAAGCGTTATATTTTCTCTATCGCCCAATTCATAGGTAATATTGGCAGTAGGGAAGAGACCTGTGTATTTTTTATCGAAATTCATATCGAAAGGAACATTATCATTAATGTTTTCTGCATCCAGCTTCCCTTTAAGTTGTGTGTGCTCTAGACGCAGTCCCAAAAGAAAGGAGAACTTTCCAAACTTATCTCCATATTGGGAATAGATGGCATTCACGTTTTGATTATAAGTGAAAATGTTCGAAAGGCTATCATTACGAATAAATTCACCTGAAGTTCCCAATTCATTAAATAGGGTATAATCGGTCTCAGTTTCGTCAAAGCTACCTCTATATCCTGCCTCAAACTGGGCATTTTCTCCAATTGGTAAAACATAATCTGCTTGCGCGAGATATTCCTTTTCATTTTCCTTTTTGATAATATCCTCTGCTGGAAGAATTTCTAACTCAGGAAATGTTCTTCTATCATCAATATTAGAGTTCTGTGTTTCTTTACTTCTATCGTATTGAAGATCTGCAGTAAGTTTATGGCCTTTATCGTTAAAGTTGTTTTCGTAATTTAAAGCAAACTGATAATTGCTATCATCTTCGGTTCTGGTTTCAACTCTAGAGGTGTTCTCCATTAAAGTATTATCCTTGAAATTTCCTGTTTTATTTGTGGTTACGTCTTCGTCATCACCCAATCTTAAGAATCCACTAGCTGTAAGTGATGATTTCTCAGTGAGGAAATATTCAATTCCTAAATTTGTATTGAAGTTTTTTCTAAGACGATCATAACTTCTGTTTTCAGTCACTCTATCAAACTCTGGGGTGTAGGTTGCAGGGTTGCCGTCTTCATCTATATAGTTACGTTCAAAGTAATTATTATCGAAAAAGCGTTTCCTGGTACATCTCGATAACTAATTCCTGTAGTATTAAAAATATTGAACTTATCAGTTCTCAAGTTTATATTTCCCGAAGCACTGCTGGTTGTAGGCACTCCAATAGTTGTGCTAATTGACCCATTGAGTCCTAATGTTTTTTCTTTTTTAAGAATGATATTTAAAATTCCCGCAGTTCCTTCAGCATCGTAGCGTGCAGAAGGAGAAGTAATAACTTCTACGCGTTCAATTGCTTCAGCTGGAAGTTGTCTTAAGGCATCTGTAGAACCAAAGCCAGCAATAGCAGAAGGTTTTCCGTTAATCAGTATCTTCACGTTATCATTTCCACGTAATGCAATGGCTCCGTCCACATCAACGGTTACCGAAGGTACGTTGCTAAGAGCATCGCTAACCGTAGCACCTCCTGCTGTAAGGTCTTTTCCTATATTGTATATTTTTTTATCCAGCCTAACTTGAACCTCGGTAGTTTCGGCACGTACTACAACCTCGTCCAGCCCCGCTGCATCTAATGCAAGTCTTACCGTTGGCAGCGTTGTGTTCTTTGTGAGATTTTGATTTGGTAGCTCTTTAGATTTATATGAAATAAACTCATATTTTACCGTGTAAAGCCCGGCAGGTACGTCAATACTGTATTTACCATCGAGATCTGTAATTCCACCGGTAACAGTTTTACCTTGGGCATCTATAAAGGAGACCGTAGAATATTCTAAGGGGTAGTCTGTGCCAGCTTCAAGAATGGTTCCTTTAACCGTAATTTTTTTATTTTCAGAACTTTGAGCAAACAGCGTTGCTGTAGCAAATAGCAATAGGAGGGAGAGTGTAAACTTCATTTAATCTTTAACCAATTTGACCAGCGAAAGTACCTATGGTTTAATTGAGAACTGCCAATTTACTGTTAAATTAGAACCTAAAAAATGTAGGGATTTGTTAATCTTTGAAGCGCGATTTATAATAAGGTAAGCACTTTCTCTGGTGGACGACCAATTACGGCGTGAGTCCCATTAATAGCGATAGGTCGTTCTATGAGTTTTGGGTTTTCAACCATTGCAGTTATAACTTCTTCGTCTGTAAGTTTTACGCCTTTGAATTTATCCTTCCAAATGCTTTCTTGGGTTCTCACCAAATCCATTGGTTGTATATCCAGAAGCTCAATAACTTGCTTTAGTTCTTGATAAGAAGGCGGATTTTCAAGATATTTTATTACTTCTAGAGTTTCGCCTTCTTCTTGTAAAAGATGTAGGGCTTCGCGCGATTTGCTGCAACGTGGATTGTGGTATAGAGTTGTCATAATAATTAATTCAAAGTTTAAAATTCAATATTCAAGGTTATCCTCATGTTAAGCCTGTAATCTGAAACCGCCAACCGTCATTGAATACTTTTTTATTGTGATTTGTTTGTTACTATATTTTATGTCTAAAGACATAAAAATTGTTAATATAAAGTGTTGGTTGGTCAGAAAAATAATTATTGAATGTCTTGAACAGACGTGATACTATTTTTGGTTTTGATACAATCCCGAGGAATTCCGATAGATTGGGACGGGATCACTCAGCCACCTTTGATTTGTCTCTTTTTTATATTTTCTGTTTTTATTTCCCCCTGATTTGTGAAGCATTATCAATTATAGTTTGTTACTAAATTTATGGACGTTTTCAACTTCAACTTCAATTTCAATTTCGTTTTCATCTTCATTTCCCCCTCTGGGGGCTAGGGGGACGAAAGCTCCTCCAGCTCCAAGTTATAATCATATTGTAAATCTTCGTGCAAACTCGTTACTTTCTTTTCTATGTATAGAATTTGACGTTGATAAAGATTAGTTAGCGTTGTATTGCGTTTTATAGATGGTTCAAATTCCTTCAACTTGTGACAAAAATAAAGCAAAAGTTCTACTTCGGTTTCTTTCTTTTGAGAATAACGGATGAATTTCTTTATCTCGCGTAGGATTTTTCGAACACTTTTTTTTATGAAATAGAATGTCTTCGTGTTGATGGTCTCGAAATCAGCATCAATTTTCTCCTTGATACTTTTGATAAAGGCTTCTTCATCTGCAGATTCAAATAATAAATAAGTGAGTAGTTCTTTATTTTCCTTTTTGAATTTTGACAGTCGAAGACAAAGTTCCAGCAGTTCTTGTGTAGATCGGTGGTTTAGCTCGGTTTTTATTTCCTTTAAACTTGCTGCTTTCATAATTGAATTTGCAGTAAAGATACGGTGGTTTTAGAGAATTCAAAACCTGAAGGGAATTCAAAGCTGTGAACTTGACTCAGAAAACCCACTGTCGAAAAGGTCAACCAAACCAATACAACAGTGGATTCTTCCTTTATTAATGAAAAAGTTATGCTTTTTACTCTTCAGTTACAGTAATCGAACCTTTCATAACCACGTGAATACTACAAAAGTAGTCTGCATCTTGGGTTATTACTTTTGAAAACTTGTCGTCTTGATTTAATGGTTTCGACTTCCATTTTCTGTTGATTTCAGTAACATCGTGTGGAACAAAATCTTTATTTACCCATTCCACAATATCTCCCTTCTTAACCTCTATGTTCTCTGGATCAAATTTCATTTGATAGATAGTAACAATGTGAGTAGTCGGGCTTTGCTCAATGGTGACTTTATTTTTAAACCCTGTTGAAAGTAAAAACATTATAACCAATCCTATAGTTATGCTTGCTAAAGCTATAATTGATTTTTGGGCTACTTTCATTATTTTAAAATTTCACTTTGTGCCATTTTTGCGTGCTCTAAATGTGTTTCCAAAATTGGCAGTGCAGTTTCTAATAAAGCTTTTAATTCAGCGTTTTGGGATTGTGGTATCAAAACATCTTTAACAGCACTAATCACCGCTTTATGATAGGTTACTTCATTGTCTATATAAGCTTTGTCAAAGGCTTTACCTTTGGTGGCTTTTAGATTTTTGGTTGTTTCAACAGCTTGTTTCAATAAAGACTTGCTCAGATCACTATCCTCTGGTACAACTCCAAGTTTTGTAACAAGTGCAACGGCTTGTTTGATGATTGCGTTATGATCGGCAATCATAGTATTGGCAAATTCACGTACTTCTGAATTTTTGGATTGTTCTATGGCAAGATGGGCATAATCTACATCTATTTGATTAGCTACAACAGCCACTTTCGCAATTTCTGAATCAGTAAGTTGTGGGCTGTCTTGTGCATACCCACCAACATAAGTGAATAATACTAACGCTTGAATGGCTAGTGTTTTGATAATAAAACTTGTTTTCATGATAAATT
The DNA here is from genome assembly GCA_052105975.1 of Aequorivita sp. GTDB lineage: Bacteria > Bacteroidota > Bacteroidia > Flavobacteriales > Flavobacteriaceae > Aequorivita. The sequence goes on from JBQEAY010000010.1 coordinate 23,851, forward strand.
TATTTTTATGGTTTAACCTATTGTTTTATACGGGTTGGATGCCATTTATCTCAACGGGTTACAAAAAAAAATAACTTCTTTTAAATAAAACTCTATTGTCACTCGAAAAACCTGAACAACTGCCTATTGTGAATTAATGATATTTAATCTTCCGTCTTTGAACTTACCGATTTACGTCTATTTTGATTTTTATTTCCTTGATTTATGCAATTCTTTTAATATTCATATTTCTTGTAAGAAATATCCGAAAGTAAATGATTTTTAAGTACATTTAAGCTCGGAAATTTAAAAAATGAGTAGAAAAACAATACTTTTTGCATTTTTCATTATTGTCTTTTTAAACTTGGATGCTTTCTCTCAAACTAGTTTGAAGGATGACGTTTATCAAGCCTATGACAATATAGTGGGGCGGGATAACACGAGTCTATATAATGGCACGGAATTCACGGATCTATTTTTAAACACAGATGGAACCTATCGCTATTTTAATGGGTTTAATTATTCAAAGGGTTCTGTTACTTATAATAATCAATATTATGTGAATGTCTCACTGAAATATGATCTCATGGAAGACAATCTTCTTGCACGGTCCGATGACAACCTGAGTATATTTAATATAAAACTGATACCAGAGTTTGTAGATTCATTTTCAATCTATAATCGAGATTTTATTCGATTGACAGATACAAATTTGGAACTTTCTGGGAATGGCTTTTTTGAAATAGCCTACCCTGGCAGTAACCTTGAACTTTATATAAAACATACTAAAAAGAAGAAAGAAAGAGCGAAAAAAAGTGGTGTTGAGTACAAGTTTAAGGACGATAATTTTTTTGTTCTGAAATATGCCGGAAAATATGCCGTAGTTCAATCCATAAGAGACGTTCGGAAAACGCTGCCCGAAAAAGAGGATCAAATACGCGAGTTTTATAAAACCTACAGATCTCTTTATAAATCTAATCGAGAAATGTTTATGATTAATCTCGTTAAACACTTGGACGGACTTAACTGACCGAACTAATATTCAACTATAACCTTGAAGTTAAATTCTTCTATGAAAGATAAGATTTTAGTAATTGCATTTTTATTTATAACGTTGGGAACGTTTGCACAAACAAATAAAAATATTTCTGTCACTTTCAATAATACTCCTCTAAAGGAAGCTGTTTTGAAGTTGGAAACACTTTCAGAAAGGACTTTTTACTTTGATGATAATTGGTTGAAAGGATATTATGTTACTCAAACTTTCGAGAATGAGCCACTTTACGAGGTTTTAAAAGGATTGTTCCAAAACACCAACATAAATTATGTTTATAAGGATGGAAATGTAATTTTACTGAACAACACTTATGTTTATACCGACCTGCCTTCAGGTTATTTCGATGAAGAAGAGAAAAGTGATAGGCCTGTGGATAATAATAAGAATACACCTATTTTTCAGGAGGAATACGTTGCGCAAACCACAGTGCAGCACAGAAAGTTAGTGACTATTGGAAAACAACTTCCAAATTCAGCAAATAAAACCTACACGCTTTCAGGAGTATTTAAAAACACAAAAACTGGAGAGCCTTTACAAAACCTCTCTATTTCTACTACAGATAGGATAAGATATGCAGTAACCGATTCCGAAGGACGCTATAGTATTCGTCTTCCCTATGGATTGAGCAAGTTGGAAACAAATCTTTTGGGCTTTGAGAAAATCCGTCAAGATGTTATTATGTATGGAGACGGCAGTTTAAATATTGCTTTGCACGAAAATACCGAAGCGCTAGAAGAGGTAGTTGTAAAGTCCAACAAAGATGCAAATGTACGCGATGCCGTTGTTGGCGTAACTAAAATTGATATTCAGAGCATAAAAACGATTCCATTAATTTTGGGAGAGCGTGATATTTTAAAAGTTGCCACCACTATGCCTGGGATAAAAACAACGGGCGAAGGCTCCAGTGGTTTTAACGTTCGTGGTGGGCGGGCAGACCAAAACCTTATTTTATTAGATGATGCAGTTCTTTATAACCCCTCTCACTTTTTAGGTTTCTTTTCGGCTGTAAATCCATTTACCACTGGAAGTTTAGAAGTCTATAAAGCGAGTATTCCCGCGGAATATGGGGGAAGATTATCTTCAGTTTTCGACATTGAAACAAAATCTGGTAACATGGAAGAGTTTGCTGGAGAAGGATCTGTTGGACCAATAACTGCAAATCTCGCTGTTGAAGTGCCAGTAGTAAAAGGAAAAGCTTCTGTGATTGCCGGAGTTCGAGCTACTTATTCCGATTGGATTTTAAGAAGTCTTGATGAAGAAGAATTGAAAAATAGCCAAGCTTCATTTTACGATGGAATTGTAAAATACAAACACAATATTGACAATGACAATACTATTCAAGGAACGGTTTATTTTAGTAAGGATCGTTTCAGCATAACTTCCGATTCTATTTTTGATTATCACAATCGGTTGATTTCTTTAAAATATGGACATACTTTTAGTGAAAAGAGTAGGGCAGAGCTTATTTTGGTGAATAGCCAATACAAATACGGAATTAACTATGAGGCCGATGCCAACCAAGATTTTGACTTTGGGTATGAGCTAAATGAATATCAAGCAAAACTTAATTTTCATTATAAGCTAAGTAAAAAACACAAACTGAGTTACGGACTTAGCAGCAAGCTGTACTCAATTGATCCAGGAAAAATTGAACCTATAGGAACAAATTCTGATGTGTTTGCAAAATCAGTGGATCGTGAAAAAGGTTTGGAATCTGCAGTTTATCTAGCCGATTTATTTGAAGTAAACGATAAATTTTTACTTGATGTTGGCTTGCGTTATTCATTCTATGCCGCATTGGGTGCTGCAACGCAGAATGTATATGCAGAAGGTGTCCCCCGGACAGAAAGTTCATTAATCGATGTGAAAGAGTATGGCAATAATGAATTTATCAAAACCTATGGTGGTCCAGAATATAGAGTTTCCGCACGTTATTTACTTGGGAGTGATTTTTCTGTTAAGGCTGGTTTAAACAGAACTATTCAATATTTACACCTTCTTTCTACAAATACCACCCAATCTCCAACGGATATTTGGAAGCTTTCTGATTTGAATATTGCGCCACAACGCGCTACTCAATATAGCTTAGGCTTTTTTAAAAACCTTCCAGGGAAAGATGTGGAATTCAGTTTAGAAGGTTACTATAAAAAAATGGACGACTTGCTCGATTATAAAATTGGTGCGCAACTCATTCTAAATGATAATCTTGAAACGGAACTTTTGCAAGGCGAAGGAAAGGCTTATGGTGTAGAATTTTTAGTGAAGAAGAATTCTGGAAGATTTAACGGTTATGTGGGGTATAGTTATTCACGTTCCTATGTAAAATTAGACAGCCAGTCACTGCAAGAACGCGTTAATAATGGCGAATTTTTTGCGGCAAACTATGATAAACCCCACGATTTTTCAGTTGTTGCAAATTATAGACTAACAAAACGCTTTAGTTTCTCTGGTAACTTTACGTATCAAACGGGAAGACCTATTACTTACCCTATTGGTCGCTACGTTTTTGCTGGAGAGGAACAAGTGCTCTACAGTGATCGCAACCAATTTCGTGTTCCCGATTATTATAGACTGGACTTAGGCATAAACATTGAAGGAAACCATAAATTGAAGAAGTTTGCGCATAGCTTTATTAATATTTCGGTTTATAACGTTTTAGGGAGAAACAATCCGTATTCCGTGTTTTTTGTGAATGATGCAGGAGAAATTAAGGCATATAAGACCTCCATATTTTCGGTGCCAGTGCCAACTATCACATATAACTTTAAGTTTTAGGATGATGAGAAAAAAGTTTCTATATCCGTTATTCTTAACAACGCTATTTTTTCAAGGGAGCTGTACAGAACCGTTTGAAATTGAAACTGTGGATTATGAGAGTGTTTTGGTGGTGGAAAGTACAATTACTGATGAAATAAAGCAGCAGGTGGTAAAGTTGAGTAGAACTTCTACTCTTGAAAATTCTGAGGTTTTAAATGTAAACAATGCAACAGTTTATGTTACAAGTGATGCCGGCGCGGTCTATTATTTTAATTGGAATGATGAAGTAGGGTATTATATTTCGGATGAGGCTTTTAGTGCTCAGCCAAATACTTCTTACAGTTTGAAAATAAATACTGCCGATGGTAAAAATTATACTTCCTCTTCGGTTGTTTTGCCTCCGGTTGTAGAAATGGATGAGGTATATGCTGAACGAATCAATGAACCTAGTCAAAGTAAAGATGGGGTACAAGTTTTAGTCAATACTACTGATCCCACAGGCAATTCAAAATATTTTAGATACGAATATGAAGAAACCTATAAAATAGTAGCTCCAAACCCGACGCGATGGTATACCGATATAAATGATTACAATCCTCAGACAGGAGATTATACAATAACTCTCACTCCAAGAGTACCAGAAGAAATTTGTTATTCTACAGAGGTATCATCTGGGATTAACCAAGCTTCAACCAAACAATTCGATGAGAACAGAGTTTTTCGTTTTCCAGTACGCTATTTATCAAAAACCGATTCTAAAATACGAACGCGCTACAGCCTTTTAGTGAAGCAATATGTACAGAGCGTGGAGGCTTTTACTTTTTACAAAATGATAAAGGACCTAGGAAGTATTCAAAGTTTGCTCTCTCAGGGTCAGCCAGGGTATGTTACAGGAAATATGGTTTCTGAAGCAAATCCAGAAGAAAAGGTCTTGGGCTTCTTTGAGGCTTCGTCAATGACCTCCAAAAGAATCTATTTTAATTACGAAGATTTCGGAATGCCAAAACCACCCTATTTTGTGGATTGTGAAATCCTAATGCTAAATATCTATGCCCACGGAGATCCTATTGGTTATGACGAACATTCAGCGTTATATACGTATATTCATTATCATGATTATCAAGTGCTCACAGCCAGCACTACGGGGTATTATAGAATCGTGCAGCCCGAGTGTAGTGTCTGTACATATTTTTCATCAAATGTAAAACCAGATTTTTGGGAAGATTAATTATGAAATATAAAAAATTATTTACACTGCCTTTATTATTTTCGATACTACTATTTCAAGGGAGCTGTACCGAACCTTATGAAATTGAAACTGTGGATTATGAGAGTGTTTTGGTAGTGGAAAGTACAATTACCGATGTGATGAAGCCACAAGTGGTAAAATTGAGTAGAACTTCAACTCTGGAAAACTCTGAGGTTTTAGTGGAAAGTGATGCAACAGTTTATGTTTCAAGTAATGATGGCACGGTCTATTATTTTAATTGGAATAGCGAATTGGGGTATTATGTTTCAGATGAAGCCTTCAGCGCTCAGCCAAATACTTCATACAGTTTGAAGATAAATACTGCCGATGGTAAGAATTATACTTCCTCTCCGGTTGTTTTGCCTCCGGTTGTAGAAATGGATGAGGTGTATGCTGAACGAATCAATCAACCCAATCAAAGTAAAGATGGGGTACAAGTTTTAGTCAATACTACTGATCCCACGGGCAATTCAAAATATTTTAGGTATGAATATGAAGAGACTTATAAAATAGTAGCACCAAACCCTACAGACTATTATACCGAAATTGCTAATTACAACCCATCAAACGGGACTTATGATGTGATTCTTACACCAAGAGAGCCAGAAAAGATTTGCTATTCTACCGAATTATCAACGGGGATTAGCCAAGCCTCGACTACAGAATTTGATGAGAATAAAGTGTTCCGTTTTCCGGTGAGATATTTATCAAAAAACGATTCTAAAATACAAACACGCTACAGCCTTTTAGTGAAGCAATATGTACAAAGCGTAGAGGCTTTTACTTTCTATAAAACTATAAAGGATTTGGGAAGCATTCAAAGCTTGCTCTCTCAAGGCCAACCGGGCTATGTTGCTGGAAATATGGTTTCTGAAGGAGATCCAGAAGAGAAAGTATTGGGCTTTTTTGAGGCTTCGTCAATGAGCTCTAAAAGAATTTATTTTAATTATGAAGATTTTGGATTAGAGAGACCACCCTATTTCGTGGATTGTGAAGTACTAAAACTTGATTATTATAAAAGCTCCCCACTTAATTATAATGAACGAGAAGCATTGTATAACTACATCACCTATGATGGGTATCAAGTACTCTCAGCAAGTACTACTTTAATTTTTAGAATCGTACAACCGGAATGTAGTGTTTGTACCTCTTTTTCATCTAATGTAAAACCCGATTTTTGGGAAGATTGATTATGGCACATAAGTTATTTTTTATACTAGTTTTATTTTTTGGGTTTACTGCTAACGCACAAATCCCGAAAGAGCAGATTACCGTGGATTTGAATGTCTTTCCACAAGAAAAAGTTGAGCTGTCAATTAATTCCGAATTGTTGTTGGCTGGGGAATTGCTTCAGTACAAAGGTTTTGTTCTCGATAAATTAAATAAATCAAGTGAATTGAGCAAAGTACTTTACGTTTCTATGCGCAATGATGAAGACTCTATAGTTTTCAGTCATAAACTGAAAGTTGAAAAGGGTACTGCCAATGGTGACTTCTTCATCCCCTCATCCTTAAAGACGGGAATTTACACACTAATAGGTTATACCAATTTTTCAAGAAACAATACTCAGACTGGTTTTGTTCAAAAGAAATTATATATAATAAATACTTTTGTTAAACCCCAAGTAAACAGCAAGCTTGTAGATACTGTAAACATAAAGGCTCTTTCTGATAACGATATTGCGACGCTACCTAAGATGAATAGCTCAGGAATTGTTCATATAGCTACAAATAAAAAAACCTATGGCCATCGGGAACAAGTGACATTGAATATTGAAAACCCGTCGGGTTCTTTTGATGGAAATTTTGTGCTTTCCGTTCGAAAAGTAGATCCAATTGAAATTTCAGATAAACCGAGTACTTTAAAAGAAGATTCTTCATCTGAAGAATTTTATGTTCCAGAATTACGTGGGGAATTAATTTCAGGCATTGTTCTTTCAAAAGCAGATGGTAAGCCAATTGCCAATAAAGCAGTTTCTCTTAGCATTCCTGGAAAGGATTATATTTTTAAAATAGCAAAAACCAATAAGGAAGGCCGATTCTTCTTTTCAGTTGATGAAGGTTATGACGCTGATGAAAGCATTGTGCAATTATATGAAGCTGAAACAGAAGCAGTTAATTTCACATTGACCATGGATAAAAAAGATTTTAATCTACAGAAGAAAACCCCAACAGTATTAAAACTTGACCCCAGTATAAAAGATTGGTTGGAAGAACGCAGTGTGCAGCTACAAATTGAAAATGCCTATTTTGATGCAAAAAAGGATAGTATCCTGGATAATAGAATCCATCCGGCCTTTTACAGTAATTTGGGAACAGAATTTTTGTTGGACGATTACACGCGATTTCCAAGTGTTAGAGAAACTTTTGTTGAGGTTGTTACACCAGCTGCAGTTAGAGGTTCTGGTGATAATATTAGGTTTTTAGTATACAACGCATACGACCCAAACCAGCTTGCAAAATTTAATGACCTGCCACCTTTAGTTCTTATGGATGGAATGATGGTTCAAAATAATAATGACGTAATAAATTATAATTCACGAGAGATAAAAGGTATTCGTGTGGTGCCACAACCTTATCGTTACGGACCAAAGGTTTACAGTGGAATAATTGCTATTGAGACCAAAACTGGAAACTTTGTTCCTAGGCAAACAGAAGACTATATAGAAAAGATAAAGCTACCACCAGCGGTCAAGAAAAAACAAAGCTATAGACTAGATTATGATGAAGACTCTGGTCTTTCACGAATTCCAGATTATAGGTTTCAATTACTTTGGCAACCCCACTTAAGACTGCATGAAAAATCATATTCTACTACATTTTACACCTCTGATGTTTCTGGGTTTTATGAAGTACTTTTCCAAGGCTACACCGACGATGGTCAATACATTTCAACGCACAAGTACATTACAGTAAATGAATAATCATAAATTATGTTAAAAAATAAACGAATTGTGTTAATTTATTTAAATATTTTGCCTTATATTTAATCTAAATATTTAAACAACCTAAATCACTAGTTCGTTATGCTTCACTGGAAAGCAACCTATATTATAATGGCCATTGTTTTTGGCGTTATCGGCTTTATCGGTATTGGTGATGGCGGACTCCAGCCAGCCAAGTATATCTGCGGAATGTTTTTGATATTACTCTTGGTTTTTTGGACTGCTGATCTGGTAGGGAGGAAACGGGAATAATATTTTTTATGTTAAAGTTTTGAAAATGACTTGATTACAAAGGGGTAATTACTTATCTTTATAGAACTATCATATTGGGGTGCTTAAGTTTTAACAACAGCTGAGAATATACTCGCAACACTTCGAAGGATAATGCCTGCAGAAGGAATATGATTTGCAAAGGGAACCCTGATTTTATCATTTGGTTCCCTTTGTTTTTTTGCTATTGGCTGCAATCGCCGTTTAAAAAATCTTGAATAGTTGGATTATAAAGATTATTACCGATATATAATGATCCAAACTCTTGAGTTATTACAAACTGAGATACAGCACAGAAATTACTAAGCAATTGGTTATCCGAAACATTAAAATCTTCTTCGACATAAATTAAATTATTCAAGCCCTCTAAGTTCGTTAATGAATCATTACTGCCTATACTCAACGAATAATTAACCGTTTGTAAATTTTGGAGACTTAGAACCTCTAAGTTATCATTACCTGTAATTATTAAGTCTGCGTCAATATTTTCCATTGAATTGAATCCTTCAATATTCAATAAGGAATCATTGTTGTTTATTATTAAAGCACTACTTAATGTCTTCATATTCCTAAAACCTGAAATAGTTTTCAAAGAGGGATTGTCATCAAATGTTAGATAAAAGCCGCTAATGGCTTGGTTCAAAAAATCTACAGATTCTAATTCTAAATTATAAAAGAAACTGACGCCCTCCACGGCATTTAAGCGAGTTAATCCGTCTACATTTTTTAAAACAGGATTTCTGTGAATATGGAGATAACTATTAATTTCTTCTAAATTCTCTAAGCCATTTAAATTAAGAAGCTCGTCATTATGGGTGATTTGAAAATATCCACCAATTTCCTTCAGATTATTCAGACCTTCCATATCTGTCAATACTGTATTTGAAATTATCATGTATTGAGTAACTTTCAATAAATCATGGAGAGGAGATAGGTCAACTATGTTAAATAATGGACCGTTTGTCCCTATATCAAGTCTACCCTCAATAATATTGTAATGGTTTTCTCCAAATGCATTTACTTCCTCTTGAGTCTGAAGATAAACGTCCCCTATAAATGTTTTAGGACTAAAATTTTCCGTTTCAAAAGAAAAATCCACAGTTATGGATCGACTCCCATCAGTAGCGGTAATTTTCCCGTTATAGCCTGTTTCAGCTATAAGACCATTAAAGGTATAAGCTGTCTGTCCATAGTTATCTTCAATTAGATGATTGTTAAGATATACTTTGTAAGATATGTTGGAACCTTCTGGCCTTGTCCAAGTGATAGTTGCGGATCGATCTGTAACATTCTGTACTTCAACTTGAAAAGTAAAAGAAGAAACCTGATCATCGCTACTGTCTTTGCTACAACTTATTAGATTTGCCGCAATAAATAAAACTAAAAGTATTTTTATTTTCATAAAATAATTTGATAGTTACTTATGTGAAAAATACAATTTTTCTTTTAACGGACCACTAAAGCTCATCACTCTTTTCCTTCTGTCCGGTCATCATCAAATACGCCTTTAGAAATCCATCTATATCACCGTCTAAAACAGCATCTGTATTTCCAGTTTCATGACTGGTTCGAACATCTTTGACCAAGTGATAAGGGTGTAAAACGTAATTGCGTATCTGGGAACCCCATTCAATAGCCATTTTGTTATCCTCGATTTCTGCGCGTTGTGCCATTTGTTTGCGAAGTTCAATCTCATATAATTGAGATTTCAGCATTTGCATTGCTTTCTCTCGATTCTCCAACTGACTTCTGGTTTCACTATTGTGGATCACGATTCCAGTAGGGTGGTGGGTAAGAATCGCCTTTGTTTCTACTTTGTTTACATTTTGCCCACCGGCACCCCCACTTCGGGCAAAATCCCAGGAAATATCTGCAGGGTTTATTTCAATCTCAATGCTATCATCAACCAATGGATATACATAAACACTCGCAAAACTCGTGTGTCGTTTGGCATTACTGTCAAAAGGAGAAATCCGTACCAATCTATGGACGCCGTTCTCACTTTTTAACCATCCAAAAGCATATTCGCCTTCAATCTCTAGCGTTACGGTTTTTATACCCGCAACATCACCAGATTGAAAGTTGAGCTCCTTTACTTTGTATCCGTGTTTTTCCGCCCACATTAGATACATCCGCATCAGAATTTGAGCCCAATCGCAGCTTTCTGTTCCACCGGCACCCGCGGTAATTTGTAAAACCGCACTCATATCGTCACCTTCTTCCCCGAGCATATTTCTAAACTCTAAGGATTCAATGGCGTTTTCAGCTTTTTCGAAGGCTGCATTCACTTGTTCCGGAGTGCCTTCACCTTCTTTATGGAATTCGAGTAGAATTTCAGCTTCCTCAGTAAATGTTTTTGCGCTATCGTAATCGGAAACCCATTTCTTTTTATTTCGCAAAACCTTCATAAAAGCCTCTGCTTCCTGTGAGTTGTTCCAAAAATCAGGGTCGAATGTTTTTTCTTCGTCGTTGCTTATTTCAATACTTTTGCCAGCAATGTCAAAGATGGCGCCTCAAGGCATCTAACCGCACCTTAAGGTCTTTAATTTGGTCTGTTGAAGTCATATAAATATTGTATCTCTTCCCCGCTCATTATAAACCGCGGCGGGGACTTTTAATTAGAAGTTCAATTTTGACTATTTTGAAACTTATATTTCAGAATAGCTCAAAAGCAAAAATACTATTAACTTCGTGAGCCGAAAGATTTTTTTCAGCTAATTTTATAGTTTTTGAAAGTGCTACACAGTTTATAAATCTATTTCTTATGACAAAAATAATTACTCTATTCGTTTTAATGATTGCAACTATAAGCTTTGCTCAAAACGATGAAGCCTTTGTAGATAGTCAGGTTACGCAAAAAATGGCTGGGCTTGAATTGCAGGGAAATTCAATGTTTTTTACCAGAAAAGACTATTGCGATGGTAATGTGCAAATGTTCACAATGCCCAGTGGAAATCTTTGTACCTCAAAATCCACCTATTATACTGTATACGTGTTTTGGAAAGAAGAAGGGGATAATTTGAAAGTTCAAAAATTTGATAACTGTGGAAGTTTTAGAACTATCACCATTAATGGTCAAAAAATACTGAAATTTCTAAAATCTAAACATAAAGAACTTCAATCTCAAACAGTGAAACCTTATAAAGGTGAAGAGATAGATGAAAATGCTTTCGATAATATGGAGGTGCAGTCGTGCTCAAAAGAATACCGATTTAACTTGAATGGAGCATCCTTTGAGAAAAGCTTTAATGAATTCGACCTGACCAACAATTCAAAATTCAAAAATGAAAATGCAGATTATAATAATTCACTCGAATTGATTTCGTTGGATAAAGACCTTTCAACGTTTATAAATATATTTGAAAACAAAGGAAAATTCATTCGAGAGAACTAAGAAAAAAGCATGAATATAGATTTAAGAAGCGATACCGTAACACGGCCTACAACAGGAATGATGCAAGCAATCATGAATGCAGAGGTGGGCGATGATGTTTATAAAGAAGACGTGACAACCAACAAATTGGAGCAAAAACTAGCCGATATGTTTGGAATGGATACGGCACTCTTTTTTCCTTCTGGAAGTATGGCTAATCAAGCAGCTATTAAACTGCACACTCAACCTGGTGAGCAACTTATAGCTGATAAATGGGCGCATGTCTTCAATTTTGAAGGTGGTGGAGCTTCATTCAATAGTGGTGTTTCCTGTAAGCTTGTCGATGGTGATAGAGGAATGATTACTGCCGAACAAGTAGCGGAAAGTATAAATCCTCCTGATTTTTATCACAGTCCATTAACAAGTCTGGTTTGCCTTGAAAACACGACAAATAAAGGAGGAGGAGCTTGTTATGATTTTTCTGAAATTGAGAAGATTCGCAAAATATGCGATAAGCACAATTTGGGCTTCCACTTAGACGGAGCACGAATTTGGAATGCCCTTGTTGCTAAAAAAGAGAACCCAAAAGACTACGGAAAGATTTTTGACACAATTTCCGTATGTTTGAGCAAAGGCTTAGGCTCCCCAATGGGCAGCGTTTTGTTGGGCAATAATGAAATTATGGAAAAAGCCATGCGCGTCCGCAAAGTATTGGGTGGCGGGATGCGACAAATTGGTTTTATGACTGCTGCTGGAATCTATGCGCTAGATAATCACCTTGAAAGATTGGCAGAAGACCATAAAAAAGCATTTGAGATTTCTGAGACTCTTTTGCAACAATCCTATATAAAAAAAGTAGAGCCAACGGAGACCAATATTGTTATCTTCTATCTTAATGAAACTGTTTCCGAAGAAAAATTTATGAATGATTTACTTCAGAAGGACATAAAAATAAGTACGATGGGTCAGGGCAAACTTCGTATTGTTACACACTTGGATTATACTGAAAATATGCACGAGAAATTCTTACAAACCCTTACCGATTATAAACTATAGAACTTTATTTATGCTAAATATATCAGCTTCATACACCGATTTATACCAGTTAACAATGGCGCAGGTTTATCATAAAACCAAGCCAGATGGAACAGCTGTTTTTGATTATTATTTTAGGAACAATCCGTTTGATGGAGGTTACACCATCTTTGCCGGATTGGATAACATTCTCGATATCATTGAAAACTTACGTTTTACAGATGCTGATATTGAGTATTTAAAACGCCACGATTTTGAAAATGACTTTCTAGAGTATCTACGGAAATTTAAATTTCACGGTTCTATAACTTCAGTTATGGAAGGAGATATCGTTTTTCCAAATCGTCCTATTCTACAAGTTGAAGGCTCTATTTTGGAAGTGCAAATAGTTGAAACTGTATTACTAAATATACTGAACTTCCAAACTCTAATAGCAACTAAAGCCAACCGAATTCGGCGCAGTGCTGGCGACAATCTTTTACTGGATATGGGATTGCGTCGGGCTCACGCTACTGGTGGATATTTTGCCACTAGAGCAGCGGCAATAGGTGGTTTTGACAGCACAAGTAATGTAAAAGCCGCAGAAGATTTTGATATTCCGTGTTCGGGAACTATGGCGCATTCCTTTATTCAGAGTTATGGAGACGAGCTAAAAGCTTTTAGAGATTTTGCTCAATACCGCCCTAAACACTGCGTCCTTTTAGTGGATACTTATAATACTCTTAAAAGTGGTATTCCCAATGCTATCACAGTAGCCAAGGAAATGGAAGATAGGGGAGAACGCCTCTATGGAATTCGTTTAGATAGTGGAGATTTAGCCTATTTGGCGAAAAACTCGCGAAAGATGCTCGACGATAATGGACTGGAATACATGAAAATTGTAGCATCCAATCAATTGGATGAGTATGTTATAAACAGTTTGAACGAACAAAATGCTCCAATAGATGTTTATGGAGTCGGTACTAATTTGGTAACTGGACAACCAGATGCGGCCTTGGGTGGAGTTTATAAACTTTCAGAATACAACGGAGAGCCTCGTATTAAACTTTCAGAGAATATTATCAAGGTTTCCCTTCCTTCCAAGAAACAAGTATTTAGAATAATTGATGAGCATGGAATGTTTTTTGGAGCCGATGCCGTAGGCCTTGTTTCCGAAGAAAAAATCAGTCGTATGTATCATCCTTTTGATACCAATAAGAATTTAGATTTAGAAGCTTACAAACAAGAGCCTTTATTAAAACCGGTTATGGAAAATGGAAAAAGAACAATTCCGAAAAGAACCGTTGCAGAAATTGCAGAATATACTAAAGAGCGACTTAAATTATTGCCAGGGGAATATCAACGTTTCCAAAATCCACATATTTATAAAATTGGATTAAGCGAAAAGCTTAAAGCCCAGCGTGATAAATTAGTAGCAGAACATAGATTTTAGATTATGAAAACATTAATTGTTATTGATGTCCAAAACGATTTTATGCCCAGTGGGTCGCTTGCAGTTCCCGAAGGAGATAAAATAGTGCCGGTTATCAATCGAATACAAGATAAATTCGATTTGGTGGTAGCATCTCAAGATTGGCATCCGCAGAACCATATAAGTTTTGCCTCAAACCATCCTGGGAAATCTACTTTTGAAGAAATAGAAATACAAGGCCAAAAACAGACTTTATGGCCAGATCATTGCGTTCAGGAAACGGAAGGTGCACTTTTTCACTCAGAACTTAAAACGCAGAGTTGGGAGACTATATTCAGAAAGGGAACCGATCCAAAAATAGATAGCTACAGTGCGTTTTATGATAACGGGCATTTAAAATCTACTGGACTTACTGGGTATTTAAAAGAAAAGGGAGCTTCTCAAGTATTTTTCTGTGGCCTAGCAGCAGATATATGTGTTTATTTTTCTACTATGGATGCTTTTAAAGAAGGCTTTGCTTGTTTTTTAATTGAAGATGCTTCCCAGCCGTTGGATGTTGAAACCTTTGAAACTCAAAAGAAAGAAATGGCTCGTTTGGGAATTCAGATTATTTCTTCGGAAGAAATTTAGATTAACTCTATTTTAGAAGAACCGTGATTTGAGCAGTATTTTGGGCGTATTATTTTTAGTAAATTTAAGGATTGATAATTCTTAAAAAATAAAATAAATGTCAGAACAAGTTCAACTAATACCTGGAAACTCACTTATCACTAAAACTCCTGAGGAAGGTCGTCAATTGGCGGTTAAGATGTCTCGATTAATTATAAAAATCACTCAGCCGGATGCAGCGGTACGCGAAAAATTACGCCCTGTTTATGCTGAAGATGCTGGAATGCTATTAGCTGTTGGACAAGTAGTGGCTACGGAGTTTGCTACAATTGCTGCAGCTAATAATTATTGGAAATAATACTGGTTTTTAAACTTTTGGGAACTCAATGAAGACAGAAAGTTCGCGAAGAAATACTTTGTGTTCTCAATGGTTAAACCTTACATCGTCATTTAACCACTAAGAACACAATGGAGGCACAAAGTGCACTAAGAAAGTACGTTGTGATTTTGGTGAAGAGTTTTATACACATTCTGGTCAAATTTTAAACCGCAATTTAAACCTTAAGAGCGCAAGGAAGATACGAAGCACACTAAGTGGCACGTTATGACCTTTTTGAAATTTTTTGGTCTTAGTGGTTAAACCATATAAAAGGATTAACCACTAAGAATACAATTAAGTCAAAAGCTACCCAAAGAAAGCACTTTGTGACCTTTGTGAAAATCTATGTGACCTTTGTGGTTAAACCATGCATCGAAGTACATCAGTTTCCAATCAATACCACCTTCTCGTAAATAGACTCAATAAGGTTTTAGGACTTAAAGTCACAATAAACCGAACCTTTTCGTCATAGTGTGGCAAATTAGGCTCAAAGCCCAAACTAGAATAAACCGGGAAATAAAGCTCGAAGTAATCTGCAACCAAACTCAATCTAATTCCAGTATCGAACACTGCAGTTGTACCTCTGGCTTTATTGTGGACAAGTCCTGCATCTCCATACGCATAAATCCATTTCCAGATGTTCGTACTAGCATTTACTGTGGTTATCCAACTATTTGCATAGGCTGGCTCCAACTGCGATTTAAAACCACCTTCAGCAATGATCAACTGCTGGCTAAAAAGTCCAGAATCTTCACTTCTTCCGTAATAATTATAGTCAAAGAGGTAATCGTTAGGGCGGTCTAGCGCAAAACTGAAAAAGTCTTCATTTTCCCGTGTGTCATTAAACAGAAAAACACCTGCAAAAAAGCGAAGGTTCAATTGACGATTGCTTAAAAAAAGCTTCCGATATTCAAGCTCTACCGACAACTTGCTGAATTTTGATGAAATCTCATAATTTGCAACACCTCTAAAATAGTTTATCAGGTTTGGATTTGAATATACATATTGCATATTGTAAACGCTGTAGTTGGGTTCTTGTCTTGGGTCATTCGGGTCATTGTCGCGATAAACATTCACGTTTCGCAGGTTTATATACTGTTTTGTGTTATCACGTAAATCTGGGTTTCTGAAAGCAAAAGTGATGTATGGTGAGAAGCGTTTGTAAAAAAGTCCGCGGTTATAGGAATAATAATTTCCTGAAAACCCATAGCGCATGGCATAAAGATTTTCTTCATCCATTCTTTGAGTATAACTTATAGAACCGCTACCAACAAGTGTTTTGGAGCGAAAACCAAATGAAGGTTCTAAACTAAAATGCACTGATTTTGGAAGGAAAGTTTTATTGTAAAGTCTAAGGCCTGTTGAAATACCATCATAGAGGTTGTATTCAAAAATCGGCATAAAGAAAAGCTGCGTATAGTTGGGGTCTTCCACATCTTGGAAAAGACGAAATTGAAACGGTTTATTAAAAAGACCTTTAACGGCTTTGTAGTTATTGCGGCGATTGTATTCGGGTATCTTACCTTCATAATTAAGCGCTAGTTTCCGAATGTTCGCTGCAGGAACGGTTATTGAGGAAATACTATCAATAGGTTTAGTCCATGTATTATATACAATTTCATCTTTGTTAAGACCGTATAAGGAAACTGGTAGCTTAGTTTTTCGATTGTTCTTGATAAAAACTTCCAAGGAGTCCCCTTTCTTTTTAATCTTTTTTATTTTGAAATCGATAGTTGTCCGAGTATCTGCAAAGTCATCAAAAAACCAATTTATGGGAAGCTCGGTTTTATCAGAAAGAAGCATTTCAAAATCTGAAGTCTTTATGGGTTTCAGCTTATTCTCTGCGTAGAACTGCTTTATGCTATTATCTAAAATGTCATCACCTAAATAATCATTTAGATAACGCAAGCCACTTCCGCCGTAATAACCGTTAGCAATATTCATATTAAATTTCAACAGTGAATCTTTTGAAGTGGTAAGAGCTTGATTAATATTGTTGCGAGCCATGTTCAAATACAAAATGGGATATTGGTCGTTAAACTCCAAGTCTGCCGCGTGGGCCCAACGGATTATCCACCAATTGCTTAGTTCGCCAATTATCTTCATTTTTGGATAATAAGCATCAACATACTCCATCATTAAATAAATCTGAAGGGCGTCCTGCAACCAATAGTCATCGCGAGAATTAAGCACTAAGGTATTCTTAATATAATGCCGAGTTATGGTTTTTAGTTGCTCCATGTCATACTCAAATCCATCAGGGAACGGACTTATAAAACTTGGCAATTGATTGAGACCATAAACGGGATTAGTTTTGTAATCGGTTTCGCTAATCACCATTTTGTCAAATGGATAAGCCCCCAGTTTTTTGTCTAAAAATTGAACCACTCTATCTACCACTAAAGCTTGTACGGGAGGAGTAACCCTGCTGTTTTGAAGGTTTGTGACTATCTCGAGTTTATTCGTCTCAATAGTTTCAAAACTATGTCTTCTCTCTAAGTATAATATGGCTTTTGTTCGGTCTTTGCCATAAAGCTTTATGGTTTTTGTTTTTTCTGAAATATCTTCTGAAACAACATCAAAGTCTGACGTAAGGGAATAACTCTTTGGGAGCTCAAAAGAAATAGAAAACTCTGAAGGAGTTAAGAATAAATCATTTGTGTTTTTATTGCTGTATACCTGCCATTCACCATTGTAAACCGCCGGTGAAATATACCAATACCGCAGCTTATAATTGTTTATCTTATTGACTCCATAACGGGTAAACTTATCGTCGGGAACCTTAACCGTATACTCAAAATTGAAAGAATAACTTTCTCCAGGCATAAGTGGAGTATCGGGAATGATCTTTAGAATATCCACTGCTTCACCGCGTTGCCATTGTAAGGGAGTATTTTGATCGTTATAAACCTTTTCTAGGTTGGTTTTCCCGCGATCTTCATCTTTCTCAAAATGGAAAGAACTATCATAATTCTCTGCAAATCGTTTGGCTAAAGGAGTGGTTTTAGAAGAAAAACTATTCGCCCAGTCAAAGAAATAAATCTCTTGTAAAGTATCTGAAGAAGTATTTTTATAAACTATTTGTTGATCAATAGATAGCGTTCGTTGCACTGTATTCAGTCTGGCATCAATTGTAATCACGTGCTGAGCATTTGCTTGAAATGCCAAGCAAAAAAGTATGCTGTATAAAATACTTCGTACTATCAAGAAGTTTTTAGGAATTTAAAAATTTGTGACGTTGGAAGGTCTGTAGTCAAATAATAGATTCCATTGGAAAGTTGGCTCACATCAATCGAAATATACTCTAAATTAGCTGATGCGTGATCCAAGAGTTTTTGTCCAAGAATATTATAAACTTCAAAGGAAATGTTTCCAGAAAGATTTGAATTTAAACGAATATTTAATTTATCCTTGACCAAGGTGGATTCTAAAATAATAGCATTTTCCTGAACAAAGGGACTAGTGCTTAAAACAAATTCTTTGTTCGTTTCTAAATCCATCACAATAGGAAGATGATCACTCATATTATAAAGATTTTCACGAAATTCCTGACTGAAATCGCCAATGCAACTTTCGTCATTAATACTTTTGTCAAAACAATTGCCGTTGTTTCCAAAGGCTTTATAGGTCTCGGGAATATATCTTAATTTCGGGTCGTTTTGCATATTTTCCGACATAACGATAAAATCAAACCTGTCGTCCATTCCGCCTCCAGCTCCTGCTCCAAAAGGGCCTGAACTTACTCTCGTGCTCTGCGAATGTATATCTTGAAAATTAATATTGTTGTGCCATGAACCCGGACGATTAATAGGATCTACCATAACAATTGCATTTGTAGGGTCTAATAGTTTTTGATAACCTGGCTCGCTATGAGTGTAAAAGTTAAAATCGCCGCCAAATAGCACGAATGAATCTGGGTCCAAAGTCTCCAATCTATCAGTAAATTCTTGCACCATTTGCAGCCGTAATTGCTTGTTGGCATTTCCTTGGCTGGATTTTAAATGTGTAACAAAAACGTTGAGAAATACAGGGTCTGTTTGTTGGTCGGTTGTGTTCAATTTTAACTGATAATAGTTAATGTCCCGAATTGGTGTTGGCAATACCTCCCAGGATTCTAATGAAAACATTCCCTTTCGGTAGAATATCAATTGTAGATGCTCTAAATCTCCTGATTGACTCGGCTCAAATGGAGCCATTTTATAATCCTCTCCGTAACTGTTTAGCGTGACATTCAAGATAAGATTGGCTCCGGCTTCACTTTCAAGTTCCGAAATCATGAAGATATCGGGTTGATATTCATCTAAAATTTCTCGTAATAGCTCTTCTCTATTTGGTGGGTAAGCTGAGGGAAATTCCAAAAGATTATAACACATGGTTTTTATGGTCGCCTGTGCATTTACGCACATGGCAACCATAACAAATGCCAAGGTTAGTATCTTTTTAAACATCCATGGGGTTAATTAAAAGTTAGGGCTAAGATTATATTCATTATAAAATTCGTTCAAAATAGTCAGTACTTCATCTTCTGTGTCCACCAAATGCACCAAGTCTAAATCTTCAGCGTTTATGTTACTGGCTTCTAAAAGTGTATTTTTTATCCATTCTAATAAACCTCCCCAGAATTTTGTACCGACGAGTATTATAGGGAATTTATCAATTTTATGAGTTTGTATAAGTGTCAATGCCTCAAAAAACTCATCAAGTGTTCCAAAACCTCCAGGCATTACAACAAAGCCTTGGGAGTACTTTACGAACATTACCTTACGCACAAAAAAGTAATCAAAATCAATACTTTTGTCACTGTCTATATATGGATTATCATGCTGCTCAAAGGGAAGTGTAATGTTTAAACCTACCGAAGTTCCACCCGCTAAATGGGCCCCTTTGTTTCCTGCCTCCATAATTCCAGGACCTCCCCCAGTAATTACGCCATAGCCATTTTCTGTAATTTTTTTGGCTATGTTTTCGGCTAGCTTGTAATATTTATTGTCTGGTTTAGTTCTGGCAGAACCAAATAATGAAACGCAGGGTCCAATCCTGCTCATTTTTTCATACCCATTGACAAATTCGCCCATGATTTTAAAAATTGCCCATGAGTCATTTGTCTTTACTTGATTCCAGTTTTTTGGTACTTGTTCGTTTCTCATTCTATCTAATTCAATGTTTAATGTTCAAAATTCAAGATGAAATATTAAAGTTTCATTCCCGAATTCTGAATAATGATTTCTGCTAATTTAATTCTTTTTTAAGAAAGCGCGCCGTATAACTCTTTTTGTCCTTGGCAATTTCTTCGGGTGTTCCCGTTGCCATAATTTTCCCACCTTGTTTTCCACCTTCAGGGCCAATGTCAATTATATAGTCAACCATCTTTATAACATCGAGATTATGTTCTATAATTACCACCGTATTTCCTTTATCTACGAGCTTGTTCAGTACAATCATCAAAACACGTATATCTTCAAAATGAAGACCTGTTGTAGGTTCGTCTAGAATATAAAAGGTGTTTCCAGTATCACGTTTTGATAATTCTGTGGCCAGTTTTATACGTTGAGCTTCCCCACCCGAAAGTGTTGTAGATTGCTGCCCAAGCGTTATATAGCCCAGACCTACGTCTTTGATAGTTTTAATCTTTCTATGAATCTTAGGAATATTTTCAAAAAATCCATCGGCTTCATTGATAGTCATTGCCAAGACGTCATAAATTGATTTTCCTTTATAGCGAATCTCCAAAGTTTCACGATTGAAACGCTTCCCTTGGCAAGTTTCACACTCCACATATACATCGGGAAGGAAATTCATCTCTATAACTCGCAAACCTGCACCTTTACAAGTGTCGCAACGTCCACCAGTCACGTTAAAACTAAAACGACCGGGTTTATAGCCGCGAATCATTGCTTCTGGAGTCTTAGCGAATAAATTTCGAATTTCTGAAAAAACGCCAGTATAAGTTGCTGGGTTACTCCGCGGTGTGCGGCCAATAGGCGATTGGTTAATTTCTATTACTTTATCAAGATTTTCAAGCCCTAGAATCTTTTTATACGGCATCGGTTTTTTTACACCGTTAAAAAAGTGTGCATTAAGAATAGGGTAGAGAGTTTCATTGATTAGTGTGGATTTTCCGCTACCAGAAACACCTGTAACTCCAATCATTTTTCCCAAAGGAAATTTAACCGAAATATTTTTCAAGTTATTTCCAGTGGCACCTTTCAATGTTAGTGTTTTCCCATTTCCTTCTCGGCGTTTTTCTGGGATTTCAATTTTTTTTCTTCCGTTTAAATAATCTGCGGTTAGGGTATGGTGTTGCTCAATTTCTTTTGGAGTTCCTTCAGAAACTATTTCTCCACCGTGCTTTCCTGCAGCTGGTCCGATATCAATTACATAATCGGCACTTTCGATCATATCTTTATCGTGCTCAACTACAATCACAGAATTCCCAATATCCTTCAACTGTTTTAAGGAACGTATCAAACGTTCATTATCGCGTTGATGAAGACCGATACTTGGCTCGTCCAGAATATAAAGCACGCCTACCAATTGCGAACCAATTTGTGTTGCCAGTCGAATACGTTGTGCTTCACCACCTGAAAGTGATTTTGAACTTCGGTCAAGAGCTAAATAAGTGAGCCCCACATCGATTAAAAAGTCAATCCGCGTACGGACTTCTTTTATGATTTCTGAAGCTATTTTTTGCTGTTTTTCAGTAAGGTTATCCTCTAAGTTTTTAAACCAAGCCGCCAACTCCACAATGTCCATATGTGCGAGTTCAGCAATATTCTTTCCGTTTACTTTAAAGTAAAGTGATTCTTTTCTCAGTCGAGTTCCATCACATTCAGGACAAGGAATTTTGTCCATATATTCTTTTGCCCAACGTTTCAGGGAAGTCGATTCGTTAGCATCGTATGTGTTTTGAATGAAGGTTGCAACCCCTTCAAAGTCTATTTTATAGCTTCGGGTGATACCCAATGCTTTTGACTCAATATCGAATTTCTCATTTCCGCCGTGGAAAATAACTTCTTTTGCGTCCTTCGGAATACTTTCAAACGAATCTGTCAATTTAAACTTGAACCGCTCAGCAATGAGTTCCAATTGTTTAAAAATCCAATTGTTTTTCTGCGGACCGTGGGCTGCCAGAGCACCTTGTTTAATAGAAAGCTTTGGGTCTGGCACTAGTTTGTCCAGATTAACCTTGTAAAGCTGTCCAAGACCCTTACAATTTGGGCACATCCCTTTGGGAGAGTTAAACGAAAAATTGTTTGGTTCTGGATTTGGATATGAGATTCCTGACGAAGGACACATCAACGAACGGCTGAAATAACGGGCTTCATTTGTATCATTGTCCAACACCATCAATACATCGTCCCCATGGTACATGGCCGTATTTATGGTTTCTGAAATACGTTTGTCATTATCGCTACCCTTTTCTAACTTGGAGGCATTTTCAGGTATCGATGGAACTTTCAAACGATCAATTACAATTTCAATTTCGTGGGTTTTGTATCGGTCCACTTTCATTCCCTTCACGATATCGCGTACTTCCCCGTCTACGCGGACCTTAAGAAAGCCTTGCTTGGCTATTTGCTCAAAAAGTTCGCGATAATGTCCTTTTCGAGAACGTATAACTGGAGCGAGAATGCTTACTTTTTTCTCGGCAAAATCTTCTAGGATTAATTGCTTAATTTGTTCATCGTTATAACTAACCATTTTTTGGCCAGTATTATAGCTATAAGCATCACTTGCGCGCGCGTAGAATAATCGAAGAAAATCGTAAATTTCAGTGATCGTACCAACGGTAGAACGCGGGCTCTTACTTGTAGTTTTTTGCTCAATCGCAATCACGGGTGAAAGACCGTCGATTTTGTCGACATCGGGTCGTTCTAAACTTCCTAAAAACTGGCGTGCATAGGCGGAAAATGTTTCAATATAACGGCGTTGCCCTTCGGCGTATATAGTATCAAACGCCAAAGAGGATTTTCCACTACCGGAAAGCCCTGTAATTACTACTAATTTTTCTCGTGGAATACGAACGTCAATGTTCTTTAAGTTATGAACGCGGGCGCCCAAAACTTCAATAAAATCATCATTTTTTGACATAGGCTGCAAAGGTACTCAATTGATTGGAAATTAATGAGTACATGGTATGGCAACCACGTTAATTTTTGGTGAAATTAATTCCAGTTTTAATAACCAATTGCAGTATCATCACCACGACTATCGGCACCACCTTCAAGCTTACCATCGGGAAGAACCAAAATAGCATCCACCTTCCCAATAATTGGATCTGATTCGGTGTTTTCAGGATAGCCTTTTTCTTTAAGGTCTTCTATTAATTCTCTTGGAAACCTATCGGCTTCATAGCGAATGTTATCAGGTAGCCATTGATTGTGAAACCTTGGAGCATCCACGGCCTCTTGCATATTCATATTGAATTCGTAAACATTCAAAATAGTCTGTGCCACGGAGGTAATAATAGTAGAACCACCAGGCGTTCCCAAAACCATCGATAGTTTCCCATCTCTTTCAACTATAGTCGGCGTCATAGAGCTCAGCATGCGTTTTTGGGGTTCAATGGCATTTGCCACACCTCCTACTAAACCATAGACATTCGGTTCACCTGGCTTAGCACTGAAATCGTCCATTTCATTATTTAAAAAGAAGCCAAGATCATTTACATATAATTTTGAACCGTATTCCGAATTTACCGTCGTGGTAACCGAAACTGCATTTCCGAAGGAATCAACAATCGAATAATGTGTGGTTTGTGGGCTTTCATAACCAGAAATTACTCCCGGTTTTACCTCAGTTGAAGGAGTAGCAGCATCAAAACTGAAACTGTCCATTCTTCGGCTTAAATAAGCGTCTGAAAGTAAAGAATCCACGGGGATGTTCACAAAATCGGGGTCTCCCAAATAAAAACTTCTATCTGCATAAGCTCTTCGTTCTGCTTCTGCAACAAGCTGGATGTATTTCTCTGTATTATGACCGTATTCAGAAACAGGGTAGGGCTCTATCATTTTAAAAATCTGCGCTAAACAAATTCCGCCACTGGAAGGAGGTGCCATCGATATCACTTTTAAATCTTTATAATCGAAAACAATTGGGTCGCGCCATTGAGCTTCATAAGCCTCCAAATCTTCTAAAGTAATTATGCCTCCTTTTTCTTTTAAAAAGGAAACAAGCTTTTCGCCACTTTCGCCTCCGTATAACTCTGAGAGTCCGTTTTTAGCAATGCGATCTAAAGTATTTGCCAATGCCACATTCTTAAGTGTGTCGCCAGCATTGTGGACTTCTGTATAAATTGAGCCTTGGCCATTTACTTCTTCGAATATTGGTTTAAAATGCGCTAGTCTCTTTGCTTGATCTTCAGTAATTACATAACCATCCTTTGCTAGTTTTATTACTGGCTTCAGAATCACTTCCATGGGTAAGCTTCCAAATTTTTCGTGAACGGCGAACATTCCAGCCACTGTTCCTGGAACTCCTACAGCCAATGCACCAATGGAGCTTTTGTTAGATATAAAGTTTCCATCTTTATCGAGATACATATTTTTTGTGGCTGCCATAGGAGCTTTTTCCCGGTAATCTAAAGATCCAATTTCGCCATATTCAGTTCTATAAACCATAAAACCACCACCGCCAAGGTTTCCTGCATAAGGGAAGGCTACGGCCAATGCCATTTCGGTAGCGACCATGGCATCAAAGGCATTTCCTCCATTTTTAATAATTTCTGCACCTATTTTGGATGCTTCCGCACGAGCTGAAACCACCATTGCACTATCGGCAATAACAGGTTTGACTTCAACTTCAACTTCAACTTTTTGGGGACTTGGGGCAACTTGAGCGTCTGATTTTTCCTTGCATGAAAAAAATAGTAGCGCGACTAAAAAAATAGAGTATAACTTCATAATTCGATAAGTTTTTGTTTGGAAAAAGTAATTAGTTCTTCAAAAAAGGAAGTGAATTCAGCCTCAAATTCATCATAGTATTCCTTCAATTCTACCACAGCGCCATCCATTTTTGAAATGCCTTTTGTACGCACATTCATTTGGGCTAAAACCTTTGATATACCTTCAACAGTGGAATAGTTAAACAACCAATTATCAGCAATCATATAGGGCATCATTTTTTGAATTCTAGGAGGCAATTCGGTGAAGTTTTTCCGAAGTAAGGCATAAAAATCTTCAACATATTCTTCTAGAGGTTGCGAGCAATATTTGTCCCAGTTCTTGGCCAGAAAATGGTCGTAAAGTATATCCACAATTACGCCGCTGTAATGGCTGTAATTTTCATGGAGCCGAGCTGTACTTTGATGTACCGTAGGGTGCGCATCTGTAAAGGTGTCAATGGCTCGATGTAATATGATTCCTTTAGCAATTTTTGGAGGATATTTCCGGTAGTCTTTTCCTTTAATGCCGTCCGCAATAAAGTTACCAATAATAACATCCTCTTCGTCGCCAGAGAGGTAAATATGGGCTAAAAAATTCATTCAATAAATATATGTATTTTTGAACTGTAAAAATTGAAAATTGAACAGATTACCGAATTTGGACCCCTTGCGGTTTTTTCTGGCTTCCCTAGTGTTGCTCTTTCATTTACCCCAACTTTCACACAACCAAGGACTTCCTTCTTTTGATGGGCTTCCCATCTACCACCGTGGGCTGGAAGCAGTTTATATGTTTTTCACCTTAAGTGGATTTCTCATCATTCGTCTCATTTATCGTGCGAAAATTAGAGGTGTTTTTTCAATAAAAGACTTTTATATTCGTCGAATTCTACGAATTTTCCCACTTTACTATCTCGTTTTGATATTTGGACTGTTTTTTTACAACGTGATTCTCCCTTTTGTAAATATTCCTTTTGAAATTAATTACACTTGGAAAGAAGCCTTCTTTTACAATGTATTTTTTCTTCCCAATGTTTTTGGACAAATGTTTGAACCCGGTGGAATCCTTGAAGTTCTTTGGTCCATTGGAATTGAAGAACAGTTTTATCTAATTATTGCACCGCTGCTATTTTTTATAAATGTGAAATGGATTTTACGAGTTTTAAGCCTTCTTTTGGTAGGTTATTTCTTCTTTTATTGGTCCGATGCTTTTGAGTCTTTTCGGAAATATCTCTTCGTGTTTTTCTACCTGTTTTTCGGTGGTATAATTGCAATATTGGAAGAAAAGAAGATGCTTGAATTTTTAAAGCGAACTGCGATATTCCCGATACTTATTTGCGTTCTAACATTGCTTTACTTCACTACCGATTGGTTTCATATTGGACCCTTATGGACTCGGTCTTTAGTAACTTGTCTATTATTCGGCCTTTTCATCCATTCGTTGGCTTTCAATAATAGAGGAGTCGAGCTGAAGAGTACAGTTTTAACTCATCTAGGAAGTATTTCTTACGGTATTTATATGTTTCATGCTATTGTGTTGAATGGGGTTGTATTTTTGTTTTTAAAACTGGACTTTCTACAAAACCTTAATGATAATTTAACTATAATTTTAATGCACCTGCTTACCTTCGCGGGAACACTTTTAATAGCTCATCTATCATATACTTATTTTGAGCTATATTTTTTAAAACTGAAAAATAAATTTAGAAAATGACTTTAATAAAATCTATATCCGGAATCCGCGGAACTATTGGCGGAGCGCAAGGCGAAAACTTAACTCCAATTGATGCTGTAAAATATGCAGCAGCCTACGGAAGTTGGGTCAAACAACAAAGGAATAAAGAAAGCCATAGAGTGGTGGTGGGCCGCGATGCTCGTATTTCTGGTGAAATGATTCAACAACTAGTAATGAACACTCTTGTAGGGATGGGTATTACAGTAATTGACCTGGATCTTTCAACTACTCCTACTGTTGAAATGGCTGTTATTATGGAACATGCTGATGGTGGAATTATTTTAACCGCCAGTCACAATCCAAAACAATGGAATGCATTAAAACTATTGAATAATAAAGGAGAATTTCTAAATGCCGCTGAAGGGCAAAAAATTCTTGATCTTGCTGAAGCAGGAGATATCGATTTTGCTGAAGTTGACAACCTAGGAGAGATTCATAAAAATGACGCATATATAGATATGCATATTGATGAAGTATTAGATTTACCATTGGTAAATGCTGATGCTATCAAAGCTTGTAATTTTAGAGTTGTGGTTGATGCTGTAAATTCAACTGGAGGGATTGCTATCCCTTTATTATTAGAAGCTTTGGGAGTAGAGCCAATAAAGCTTCACTGCATACCAAACGGTGAATTTCCTCATAATCCTGAACCTTTAAAAGAACATTTGGGTGATTTAATGAAAATGGTGGTCGACGAAAATGCAGATTTTGGAATTGTAGTAGACCCGGATGTTGATAGACTAGCTTTCGTTGATGAAAAAGGTGAAATGTTTGGTGAAGAATACACGCTAGTTGCTGTTGCAGATTATGTACTGCAAAACACTCCAGGGAATACAGTTTCAAATATGTCATCTTCGCGTGCTTTGCGCGATGTAACCGAAAAGCATGGTGGAACTTATACTGCTAGTGCAGTAGGAGAGGTTAATGTAGTTGATAAAATGAAGGAAACTAAAGCCGTGATAGGAGGTGAGGGTAATGGTGGAATTATTTATCCAGAATTGCACTACGGAAGAGACAGTTTGGTTGGAGTTGCTTTATTCTTAAGCTTTTTGGCTGAAGAAAAAATAGCAGTTAGCGAAATCAGAAAGAAATATACTGCTTATTTTATGAGCAAAAAGAAAATCCAATTAACACCACAATTGGATGTTGATGCAATTTTGAAAGCAATGGAAGCTAAATATTCTTCTGACCAACGTGCCACCGAAACTTCAGCGAAGGTGCAAGATATAAACACAATAGACGGAGTTAAAATAGACTTTGCTGAAAATTGGGTACACCTTCGTAAATCTAATACAGAGCCTATTATCAGGATTTACACTGAAGCGAAATCGCAAGAAGAAGCAGATGCTTTAGCAGATAAGATTATTGGAGAGATAAAGGAAATAGCAGGATAATCCCCTAAATCCCCAAAGGGGACTTTTACTCAAGAGTTTCCCCTTCGGGGGTTAGATTTCTCAATTTCCATCGCTTGTGCGACCAAAGATAATATTCAGGCTTTTGACGGATTTGATCTTCCAACGCATCAAAAAACATACGTGTGATTTGAAAATCTGGATATTCTTTTGGGTTATCAGCTAAAGGAACGAAAGTGGCAGTGTAATAGCCGCGCTTTACTTTTTCAACTTTTAGATAAAGTACAGAAAAATTTAATTTTTTGGCCAACTCCTCAGTACCCGTGAACATGGGGACGTCAATACCCATAAATGTGTCACGGTGTTTAAAAGCGCCCATTTTAGGGGTTTGATCGGAAAGAATATATGTAAGCGTTTTAACGCCCTTTTTCCATTTTCTAAAAAGAACCGTCACTATTTTTTTGTTGCTCACAATTACACCTCCAAAGTGTTCACGTGTTTTTTTGATCAAGGCGTCAAACTGTTTATTGTCCAGAGGTTTGTAAACGGCGTGGGCTTGATGCTGCATCAGTTTATTTAAAATACCACTCCATTCCCAATTTCCGTAATGACCTGCCATAAGTAGAATACTTCGATCGTTTTCATAATAACTGTCTAGTATTTCGGCGTTGGTAACTACAAAACGCTTGCGTATTTCCTTTTCTGAAATAGTGAAAGCCTTGATGGTTTCAAAAATGACATCACATAAATGTTTAAAGAATTCTTTTGCAATTCGGTCTCTTTCTTTTTGAGTCTTTTCAGGGAAAGTCAAGGCTAAATTATCTTTTACAACCTTTTTACGATAGCCAATAATATAATAAACCAAAAAATAGAGCGCACTGGATTTAAAGTATAAAATACCCATCGGCAATTTGGAAAGTAGCCATAGAATTGGATATGCCAGTATATAAAGGAGTCTTTGCATAGGTGTAAGTAGCGCAAAACTACTTAAATTATTCCTTGAAATACCATATTAAATTTAAGAAAAGAGAAGTGCTAGAGATGAAATTTAGAATTAAAAATATTAAATAAACTATAATCAGAATTAAAAAATATGAGTTTCGAGCTAAGTAAAGAAGTGAACGAGCTCATTGTTATTATTGTGATTTTAATAAAAATTGTCAAGAAAAACCAAAACCTGTATCGTCAGACTCCAAATTTATAGTTTCTTATCTCTATTTTTGTGTTTTTGATTTAGCATCTCATATTTCTAACTTCTAATTTACCAATTTGTATGCAAAATATTCACATCGCGACAATAATCATTATCGCTGCTAATGTCATTATTTCCTTAAAAGGTTTTAACGATACCTCTTTTTTTGAAAGGTATAAATTTAACGTCGGTGGAATCCGGAGAGGAGAACAGGTTCGGATGTTCAGTTCTGCATTTCTACACGCAGACTTTTCGCATTTGTTATTTAATATGCTTACGCTTTACTTTTTTGCAAATGTGGTTATAGGAAGTGTTGGGGTAACCTACTTCGTGATTATCTATGTAGTAAGCCTCCTGGCGGGAAATCTATTGTCTTTTTACTTTCATAAGGATGAGCCTCACTATAGCGCCATAGGAGCGAGTGGAGCGGTAATGGGAATACTGTATTCTGCGATTCTCTTCTATCCTAATATGGGACTTTATATGTTCTTTATTCCCATTGCAATTCCTGCTTGGCTTTTTGGAATGGCATATTTGTTGTATTCAATCTACGGAATGAAAAAAAGATTAGGGAATATTGGTCATGATGCCCATATTGGCGGGGCAGTTGGAGGATATGTGTTAACACTGGCGATTGCGCCCTCTTTGTTCCAAACCAGTTTGTGGATTGTAGTTTTGTTGGCTATTCCTTTGATTATTTTATTTATTCTACACAGAATGGGAAAACTTTAAAATTGCGATTAAAGATCCCTGAACAGTTAATTGAAAAATGAAAAAATTTAAACTATGAAAATAATACAAACCTTTTTAATTTTAGCAATAACAACCACCACTATGATGGCACAAAATACTGCAACACCTACTGTAGACGTAACTGGCGAAGGAATTGTTCGTGTAGTTCCGGATGAAGTTACTATCAATATCCGCGTTGAAAATACTGGAGAAAACACAAAAACTTTGAAAGAACAGAATGATGCAACTATTAATGAGGTGCTGAAGTTCCTAAAAAAGATGAAGATTGAAGATAAAGATGTGCGAACTGAATATATGAACCTCAGTAAAAATTACGATTATAACTCTAAGACTTACACTTTTGCCGCTAATCAAGCTCTTTCAGTAAAGTTGCGGGATTTAAAAAAGTATGAACAAGTAATGAAAGGTCTTATTGATACTGGTATTAACCGTATTGATGGTGTTGATTTTTCATCGTCAAACAAAACAGCTATGGAAAGCCAAGCTCGTAAAAAAGCTATCGAAAATGCACAGATGAAGGCGAAAGAATATGCTGATGCTTTAAATCAAACTTTAGGTAAAGCTGTTTCCGTCAGTGAATTTAGAAATTCACCTACTCCGCGACCATTGTATAAAATGGCTGCAATGAGTGATTCTTCTGGAAATGGGGATCAATCAATTGCACTTGGCGAAATGGAAATAAGAACAACTGTTAATGTAAGCTTCCTTTTGAAGTAAGTCATTGCGTTTATTTGTTAAATTAAAAAAGCTTCAGAAATTTTTGATTTCTGAAGCTTTTTTAATTTTGTCTAACGTCCCTTCGTCCACTGAAGCTTTTTAGCGTAGGTGGAAACGTCATTCGTCATCTTACTACTCTCCGCCCAAAAGCGTAGCCATTTTTGCCTCCAAAGCAGCACCGCGAAGGTCTTTGTCTATAATCATTCCGTTTTCATCAAGTAGGAAGGTTGCTGGAATAGAACGCACGTTGTAAAGTTGCGCAATCGGATCTTGCCAAAATTTAAGGTTTGATACGTGATGCCAATCCATTTTATCATCTTCTATAGCCTGTAACCATTTGTCCTTTTGACCTTCTCTGTCTAAAGAAACGCTGATAATGTTCAAGCCTTTATCGTGATATTTGTTGTAAACCTTTACCACATTAGGGTTTTCTATACGGCAAGGTCTACACCAAGATGCCCAGAAATCAATAATAGTATATTTACCCATCGCGTCTTTTAAAGATAGGGTCTCACCAGTTGGAGTTGCAGCACTAAAATCTGGAGCTGCATTACCTGTATCAGCTTTTTTAAGAGATTCAAGATTGGTCTTTAATTCTTGTGCAAGTTCTGATGAACCAACTTTAGGATCTAATTTTGCAAGATATTCTGAAGCTTCCTCTGGACTGATTTCTTGTCTGCTGGCCATTTCAGAAATAAGCATTACTGAAAACAGAGATTTATTGTTGTTTGTCAAGAATTGTTTTTTGTATTCTGTTTCTTCACCCATCAGGTTTAAGTTCTCACTTTGGATTTTGGCGATGGCCTCAGTGTCGTTAGACTCTTTAGCTGCGCGGAAACTCTCCATGCTCTTTTGCTTTTTCTTGTTGAAATCGCTCATTTTTTCAATAAAGCCTACATAAGCTGCATTTTGTTTCCCGCCTTTAACTCGTGATGCTTGAATGCTGTCTTTATAAAAAGTGGCTTTTATATCTTCGTTTTCAGGAAAATATAAAATAGATGCGTTCATGTCACCAATTCTAAAAAAGTTTAGAGGAGTGGTTTTGTTATTTGGATAAACAGCAGAAATCTTTTCTTCTTTAACTATTAAAGTATCGATCGGTTTTGGTTGCTTGTTCTCAAGTGTGTATACAACTACCTCGGTACCATCCGCAAAGCCAATGGCATCTCCTTCCAGTTTATAACTATCACTGTTTTGATTACAGGATATTAAAGATAGTGTAAGGATTGAAGCAAAAATGAGTCTCATAAATTAAGTATTTTAAATTTTGGCAAAAATAGCCGTTTATTATTTGAAAGTGGAAAATGCTCGCTATTTTTGTTATTTATTAACATATTCCAAAAATATTAAAGCTTACATTTATCGGTTAGCAGTTTGAGACACAATGAAAGAAGGTATAAAAGATTTTCCATTAGAAATAAGAATAGGACTCAAAAAAGTGTTTGATGCCTATAGGGAGGAGATTATCAAGAGTGGAATTGCTAAGAACTGGTA
This sequence comes from Aequorivita sp., assembly GCA_052105975.1. Lineage (GTDB taxonomy): Bacteria > Bacteroidota > Bacteroidia > Flavobacteriales > Flavobacteriaceae > Aequorivita. The sequence goes on from JBQEAY010000010.1 coordinate 56,037, forward strand.
TTCTGAAATATTTGCAGTTGAAGATAGCTATCCTATTTTATCTTCGGGAATAACGAATTTTGAAGAGCTAGAAAAGTATAGAGAGCAGATTGATATTGTGCTTTCACCACTATTTCCTTCGGTTTTACAAAAGGATGAAATAAAGTTTGCAACCATTCCCTACCAAGAAGTGGCTTTTAAAAGTACTGAGCGCTATAAAAGCATTATGGAGGTAGCCGGAACCGACTTTCCTTTAAATATTATAAATTTTGATGAAGACGAGTTCTATATAATGGGCTGTAGTATTATTTTAAGTCATTACTACGGAAAAAAAGTAGATTTTCGTCGTTCTTATTATTACAATATTCCCGATTCCCAGGGAATGATTCGAAATTATAGACTCCTCTATAACGCCGATTTTGTCGATATTCAAAAAACTGAGAAAGCGAAAGAAATAAGCGAAGACGATTTTAATGAATTACTGGAAAATTTTGACGATGTTTCAGTTTGGAAAGAAAAATTCCCTCCAAGAAGTTGGGTGTTTGAAGGCTTTGTAATTGCTTCCTTGATTGATGTGACCGTGGATGTTTCCATTTCCGATTTTAAGTCGAATTTACTTCGATTGGAAAAAAATGGAGAATTCAACAATACTGAATTCAATCGTATTTTTCGAGCGATTTTTGGTCTAAAGGATCTTAAGATTGGTTTTACGGATTATAATGAAGAAACTGAATCATTCGAGCGAACGCTTTTTAAAGAAATTTCAAGTTTTATTTTGTGCGGTAGAAGCACCCAGCGTAGTGAAGATGCTCTTTGTAATGCTTCCTATTACACCCTCTTTAAACAAAAAGAACTTTATAACGTAACGGATGTGGACAGATACCGAGCTAAGTATCCTGATAATTTGCTTTATAAAAAACTGCAAAAACAAGGAATGAAAAGTGCTCTTTTTGCCTCCATTATTTCCAAAGGAAAAATCTTGGGGGTGATGGAACTTGTCTCTCCTAATATTAATGACTTAAATACTATTAATGCTAATAAACTAAAGGATATTATGCCTTTTGTAATGGATACGGTGGTGCGGTCTAAACACAATATTGAAAACGAACTGGAACTCATTATTCAAGAAGAATGTACTGCTTTGCACAGCAGTGTCCATTGGAAATTTAGACAGGAAGCCAAGCGTTACCTCAATACAATAAATGAAGGAAATCCAACGACGTTTAAAGAGATAGTCTTTAAAGATGTTTACCCTCTTTATGGTCAAACTGATATTAGAGAATCTTCAAATGCCCGAAATGAGGCTACTAAAAAAGACCTTACGCTTCAACTGAATTACATTAAGGAATTTTTGGAAAAGCTGATCACACACAGCCCATTATTGATTCTGGATCAAATGAATTTTACCATTGTAGGTTTTTTAAATGAAATAGAGGAAAATCTCCAAGTAGATACTGAAAGAAAAATAATGGACTTTTTATCCTCGGAAATAATTCCTTTTTTTAGATATATTCGAGAAAAAAATGAAACCTATGAGAAGTTGGTAGATGAATATTATGAATTGATAGACTCAAATACTGGCTTCGTTTATAAGCACCGAAAGGATTATGACGATTCTGTAATGATTATCAATAAAAGACTTGCTTCCGTATTGGACAGAAAACAAATAGAAGCACAGGCCATGTATCCTCATTACTCTGAACGATTTAAAACCGATGGAGTTGAGCACAACCTTTACATTGGCGAAAGTATTACCAAAGAGAATTCCTTCGATAAAATATACCTGAAAAACTTGAGGTTATGGCAGCTACAAGTTATATGCGAAATGGAAAACAGTTATTTCCATCTTAAAGATACCCTGCCTATTGTCCTTGACGTTGCTTCTATGATATTGGTGTTTAATGGCTCGTTATCACTTCGTTTTAGAATGGATGAAAAACGTTTTGACGTAGATGGCACTTATAATGCGCGTTATGAAGTTGTCAAAAAACGAGTTGATAAAGCTAATATAATGGGAACTGAAGAGCGTATAACTCAACCAGGAAAGCTTTCTATAATCTATTCACAAAAGGAAGATGAGGATGAGTATTTTAAATATATTGCCTTTCTTCAACATAAAAACTTATTGGGGCAAGAAGTAGAAATGCTCGAGCTAGAAGATTTGCAGAGCGTTACGGGTTTAAAAGCATTACGGGTGAATATTCTCTATTCAAAAAATAATGATAAGATTAAGGAATACTATACTTATGACGATTTGATAGCCCAACTTTAATATTCGGAAGATTATATTTTAATGTGATTGTGTATTATGCTTTGACTTCATTCAATGATTTCCGGTGTCTGAGTGTTTTGAAAGTACGACTAGATCGATTTAACTGATTAAAGTTGTTTGCTTTCAAAATGTATCGAAGACCCAATTACATTTCCAAATAAAAGAAAATGGCGAAGGATAATAATGAAATAATAGTCCCAGCTACGAAAATGGTATAGGTAAGCCTCAATATTCGATACTTCCTATCCAATACCTTTCCTAGAAAGTATAAATCTTTGGTAAGCGCTTTGTAAACATAATCTCTGTCTTTTAAAAGTTCTTCAATTGCCCATTCAAACTGCTCGAGTTCCATTTTGTGAAAATTTCCGAAGAAAGTAAGATTCACAGTTTTATTTTCCACGTCTTCTTTTGTAAACTCACCTCGTGTTACATTAGGACGTGTGGCTATTACAGCCAAAATCATTGTTATGGCGCTAAAGAGAATAAAGATGGCCGTTGGAACAATTAAATAGTTGTTGTTGTCCAGTTTCGAAATAAGATTGGATAGTACTAATGAGATGATAATTGCATTAACCGAGAGCATTATGTTAGCTTTGGTATCGGCAATATCGCTCAGTTTCATGTGATTTCTCAAAGCCGTACGATAAAAAGTCTGTATTCCTCGTTCGGGGCTACCGTCTTTATATTTGGCTTTTAATTGCGCCTTGACTTTTTCCTTCTTAAGTTTTTGTTTATTCTTTTTACGGTCTTTCAGAAGTTTAGCTAGATTTTCTTCTTTAATCGGCTGCCAGTTTTTTAAAGCGTAGTCCGTATAATATTTATGCTCTTCAACAAACACTTTTATGTTTTCATCGAGCCACTCCGCAGCGCTGAAATTATGTACTTTCTGAAAAATAAATTCCTGTCTTAAAAACTCACTAGCTTCCTCGAAATATTCTTTTCCAAAATGAGAGGAATCGGCATCTCGTATTATTTCTTCAAGTTTTGAATTTGGAACGGTATCTTTAAATTTTGTGGCGAGAATACACTTGTTTACTCCTTCAATAATATCTTTTTCGACATTGTGACTTTCTAAAAATTTAGTCGCTATTTTTACGCCTTCTGCTTCGTGGTTTTTACGAGAAACGGTGTATCCGGTATCGTGTAGCAAAGCCGCCAAACGTAGGGTAGTAGCATCTTTAACACTTATTTGGGAGTTTTCAATGATTTCATTTATACTTTTATATACACGTTTTGAATGCGTATAGTTATGATACACAAAGGTGTTCGGAAGCTCGTCTTTAAAGAGTTGGAAGATAAAATCATCGGCAGCTTGAACAATGTCGCTCATAGAAAAATTTTAGATATCCAAATTACTAAAAAATCAACCGCCAATTATCTATATGAATAAAATTAACATCTTTATAACTTTTGTGTCAGCTGCCATTCTCTCTGCCTGCGCAACTTATCAACCTCAGTATAGATCTAAAAATGAGGAACCTTCCAAAGTAGTTTTAGAAAAGTCTATTGATAAAACATTTTACCTTGTAGGGAACGCAGGAAAGAATGAATCCGAAGCTTCCAAAGCTATTAAATCTCTAAAAAATTATATTTCTAAAAATAACTCTAAAGACAGTTATGTTCTGTTTTTAGGAAATAGTTTTTACCCCTCCGGAATGCAGCCGAAAGATAATAAGGCAAACAAAAAAGCTGAGAATTCCATGCAGTTGCAACTGGACGCCTTAAAAGACTTTAAGGGTGAAATTATGGTGCTTCCCGGAAACATAGAGTGGAAAGGTGGAGTGGATGGGCTTGAGCTTGAGGAAGACTTCTTAAAAGCCCGTTTTGACGATGAACAAATCTTGCAACCACATAACGGTTGTCCTATAGAAGGAATTGATGTAAATGATGATATTTACCTCTTAGCTTTAGATACTCAATGGTTTTTAGAGGATTGGGACAAGTATCCAAAGATGAACAAAAAATGCGAAATCAAAACCCGTGATAAATTCTTTACGGAAATTGAAAGTGAATTAAAGAAAAACGCTACTAAAACAATTATCGTGGCAATGTATCATCCCTTGATTACTTATGGGGAGCATGGTGGAAAGTATCCGCTAATTCACAAAGATTTTTTCAGTACATTCATTAAACAAGTAAAAATACAAGGGGCAATCTCAAGGCAAGATCGTTACAACGAACGCTATAACGATTTGATGAATCGGATAAAAGTTCTGACAAATGATTTGGATCGACTTGTGTTTGTTTCAGGTCTTGACCAATCATTGCAATACAGTGAAAGTGGCGCTGTTAAACAGATTGTTTCGGGTTCAGGATCTGGAGCTACGGCGGCTTCTCTTGGACAATATGGTGAGTTTGTTTCTGGACAAGAAGGATTTGCTAGGTTGGATATTGGTGAAAATGGATCAGCTGAAGTTCAATTTTTAAAGGCCAATGATGATGGTACTTCTGAATTGCTTTTTCAAAAAGAAATAAATCCTCCAAAAATGGATTTCGACTTTTCAACCCTTCACGAAAATTTTCCCAAGACCGTAAAAGCAAAAATCTACAGTGATGAAATGGTTGAGAAAACCGGTTTCTATAAAACCGTTTGGGGGGATCACTATCGAAAAGTTTACGGAACTAATGTTACTGCGAAAACAGTCCGATTGGACACCCTGTATGGAGGTCTGCACGTTGTTAGGGCAGGAGGTGGACACCAAACGCGTTCGCTGAGGTTGGAAGATAAGGACGGAAGAACTTACAATATGCGAGCAATGAAGAAAAGTGCAGTGCAGTTTCTTCAAACCGTAATTATAAAAAATAAGCAGGTAGAAAAGGATTTCAAAAATACTATTCCCGAAGACTTAATTCTTGATTTTTACACGGCTGCACATCCTTATGGAGCTTTTACAATCCCAAAATTAGCTGGTGCTGCTGAAATCCTTCATACTAATCCTAAACTCTTTTATGTGCCGAAACAAAAAGCATTGGGCATGTTCAACAAAGATTATGGCGATGAGCTTTATATGATTGTGGAAAGACCAGATAAACGATTTAAGGGGGAAACCTTCGACTATCCTGATAATGTGGAAAGCACAGATGACCTTCTGGAAAAATTACAAAGAGATGAAAAATATACCTTAAACGAAAAGGCCTATATACGTGCCAGAGTTTTTGATATGTTGGTAGGGGATTGGGACCGTCATAATGATCAGTGGCGTTTTACCCAACACGACAATGAAGATGGTAGCGTTACGTTTGAACCTATTCCCCGTGATCGGGATCAGGTTTACTCAAATTTTGATGGAGGTTTATCAGATGTAATACGAGCTCTATTTGATACATCCCGACAGTTTCAGGTTTATGGCGAAGAGTTAAAGCACACAAAATGGTTTAATTCGGCAGGAATAAAACTCGACCATGCTTTAATTCAAAACTATGGAAGAGAAGCTTGGTTGAAGGAAGCAACTATCATTCAAAATTCCATAACAGATGCTGTCGTCGATAGTGCTTTTAATGATATGCCAGTGGAGGTACAAGATGAAACGGCTGCGGAAATAAAACAGAAGCTAAAAGGGCGACGTGATAATATCGTAAAAATTGCTGCAGAGTATTATGATTACCTGGCAAAACTTCAGATAGTTACCGGAACCAATAAAGATGATTATTTTGAAATCACTCGTTTACCGGAAGGAAAAACCAATATCAAAGCCTATAGAATTAAAAAAGGTGAGAAGGCAGATGTTATGATAGACCGGACTTTTTACTCAAATGAGACTAAGGAAATCTGGGTTTATGGATTAGACGATGATGATGTTTTTGAGGTCAAGGGAAAAGGAAACAAACCAATTTTCATTCGTTTAATGGGAGGGCAAAACAATGACATTTATAAAATTACCAACGGAAGGAAAGTAAAAGTTTACGACCAAAAAAGTAAGAAAAATACAATTGAGGAAAAGGGAGGAGCCGCTTTTAGGTTAACTGATAACTATGATTTCAATACCTATGATCCTAAGAAAAATATTCAATCTGTAAATCTATTGTTGCCAGCATTTGGCTATAATCCTGACGATGGTTTTAAACTGGGTCTTTCAGATACGTTTACAATAAACGGTTTTCAACGCAATCCTTTTTCGCAGCAGCATAGATTGGCATTAGGTTATTTTTTTGCCACCAATAGTTTTATGGCAGATTACGAGGCGGAATTTGCTAATATATTTGGCAGCTGGAACTTCTTAATAGGCGGTTACTTTAAGAACCCTAACTTTTCTGAAAACTATTTTGGTTATGGAAACGAAACGCGCAATTTAGAATATGAATTTGATATTGGAAAAAATTATAATCGAGTTCGAATTGGAGGTTATGGTGGTTCTTTTGGTATAAAAAAGAACTCCCCTTATGGAAGCATTTTTGAGTTTAAAGCTAGTTTAGAAGGAATTAAAGTAGAAGGAACACCGGATAGATTTATTACCGACTTTAATCCAGGTCCGACTGAGTTAGACAAAACAAAATACTTTATAACTGTTGAAGGGAAATATCAATACGAGAGTTATGACAATAAAGTTAATCCAACCCGTGGAATGGATTTTAGTCTTGTAGCGGGAGGTACCAAAAATATAAAGGAATGTTCTTGTGCTTTTGGTTATTTAAGACCAGAGATTATTTTCTATAATGCGCTTACTAGAAATAGGAAACTTGTATTGAAGACGGATATTCAAGGCCAGTTTAATATTGGAAATAATTATGAATTTTATCAAGCTGCACAGCTGGGTAGTGACACAGGTTTGCGCAGCTATCGAAAAGAACGATTTACGGGTAAAACGGCTGCGGCTGGAGGAGCAGATTTACGGTATAGTTTCAATAAATTCCGAACGGCTTTAACGCCGATTCAGATTGGAGTTTTTGCAGGTTATGATTTGGGAAGAGTATGGGTTCCAAACGATACTTCCGATGTTTGGCACAGTTCCTACGGCGGCGGAATTTGGGTTAACACTGCCGATTTGCTGAGCGGTACTTTTAATTTGTTTACTGGCGATGAAGGCTTGCGTTTCACTTTTGGGGTAAAAGTTTCGATCTTATAAGAAGTGAATTCCGATAGCTAACGGGAGAGACGTGAGACTTTGGTTTCAATATAAATCATTGTATTCTTAGCTCCAAAAAGTCGTGACTCCAATAGTCTTGGTTCCAATAGTCCTGTTTCAAAAACTCCTATTATATTTGAAGTGAAATTTCAATTCTCAATGATTTCCCTTAAATTAGTAGAGAACCTGTCTTATGATTTTGAAAAGATTTTATTTCTTATTATTAGTAGCTTTTGTTGTCTCCTCATGTGCCACTTTTACTCCACAGTTTAAGGATAAAAACGCTAAGCCTATATATCCATCTGACAAGAATGTAGAAAAAACATTCTACTTAGTGGGTGATGCTGGACTTTCCCCGATGAATGGGATGAGCGATGCTTTGACTACTTTTAAGAAATATCTTAAAACAGAGAAAACCTCTGGAAACTACACTCTTTTTTTAGGGGATAATATCTATCCTGCGGGAATGGATCCCGAAGATCATCCACGCCGTAAACAATCTGAAAATATGATAGATGCACAGCATACTGCGGTTGAGGATTATGACGGAGAAACTATTTTTATTCCTGGAAATCACGAATGGTACAATGGAGGTGTTTTGGGAGTTGCTAGGGAAGAGGAATATGTAGAATCAAAATTTCCTAATCAGGATGCCTTTAAACCAAGTGATGGCTGTGCTTTAGAAAGTATAGATGTTTCTGATAATATCCAGTTAATCATAATTGATACCCAGTGGTTTTTGGAAGACTGGAACAAGAGTCCGACCATCAACCAGCATTGTGATATAAAAACTCGTGAAAAGTTCTTTATAGACCTCGGTCTTGAGCTACAAAAAAATCAAAATAAAACTATAGTCTTTGCAATGCATCACCCAATGTTCTCCAATGGAAACCACGGTGGCTATTTTGCTTTAGAAAAACATTTGTATCCGTTTCAAAAAAAGATTCCCTTACCGGTTTTGTCATCTCTCGTAGTGCAAATACGGTCGCAGGGAGGGGTTTCTGTTCAGGATCGCTTTAATGAATTGTACAATAATTTGATGATCAAATTGCAAAAGCTGGCCAAAAACAATCAAAGATTGGTTTTCGTCTCTGGCCACGATCACAACCTGCAATACATAGAAAAAGATGGATTTAACCAGATTGTTTCTGGTGCCGGGTCTAAGGAATCGTATGCTGCAACAGGAAGGGATGGTTTTTTTAGTACAGGATCCCAAGGTTTCACTGTTTTGGATGTTTTTGAGGATGGTTCCTCTTGGGTGCGTTATTTCGTGAAAGGTGAAAACTTTAAACCAGAGTTGATTTTTCAAAAGGAAGTGATTCCTGCTCCAAAAACCCTAGATGTTTCAAAATTTCCAGAAATATTTCCGCAGGAATATAATGTTCCCATCTACAAACAAGACAGTATAAGCGAAGCCTTATTTTTTAAAACAGTTTGGGGCGCAAAGTATAAAGATGCTTATTCCAAACCCGTAAAAGCACAAGTTGCTTCTTTAGACACATTGTATGGTGGTTTAAAGGTGATAAATGAAAATAAAGCTGCCGACTATAATTCCCTTATCTTGACCGATAAAAAAGGTAATCGTTATAGGATGAGGGCTATGGGAAAGAAGGCGCTCGAAGTTACGAAGCAATTGGTTTTTGAAGACAATGAAAATATTCCTTCCGATGTAGAAGATATCGATGTCCCTTCAATGAAAGGACAAGATTTTAATTTCTATACGGCCACTCATCCTTATGCTATATTATCTATACCTGAAATGGCCAAAGCGGTTGATATCTTCTATACCAAGCCAGAGCTTTACTATGTGCCAAAACAAAAACGACTTGGAAATTACAACAAAAATTATGGGGATGAACTGTATTTAATTTCAATTGAACCCTCAGAGAAAAGTGAGGGAGAGGAACTGTTTAAATATCCAGATGAGATAGAAACTACGGAAGATATTCTTACGAAAATAAGAAAGACTGGCGATGTATTTGTAGATGAAGAGAATTATATCAAATCCCGCCTCTTCGATATGTTAATAGGGAATTGGGATCGCACGCTAGACAATTGGCGCTGGGCGGAATATAAGAATCTTCAAGGTAAAGATGTATTTGTTCCAATTCCAACTGATAGAGACAATGCCTTTTCCAGTTTTGAGGGAAATATTCTAGACATAACTCGATCCTTGTTTAGTGGTACAAAAGAGAGTCATGTGTACGGAAAAAGTCTCAATGACTTACAATGGTTTAATAAAGAGGGGATAATCTTAGATAGGGCATTAATTGGAAATTCTGGAAGAAACCAATGGAAATATCTTGCAAAAGTTCTTCAAGACAGTATTTCTGATGCGGTAATTGAGACAGCATTCAGTGCAATTCCCAAAGAAGTACAAGATGAATCCTTAGAGAATATAAAACAAAAATTAAAAGAGCGCAGAGCGAATCTAGTTGAAATTGCTGATAACTACTATACTTATCTCTCGTATTTACAGACGATTGTAGGTACAGATTATGAGGATCTTTTTGAGGTAACCCGCCTGCCAAATGGAAAAACTAATGTAAAGAGTTTTAATGTTATTGATGGAGTAAAATCTGATACGCTTATAGATAGAACCTTTTCGTCAAAAGACACAAAGGAACTCTGGATTTATGGTCTCTCGCGAAGTGATAAATTTGTGGTCAAGGGAAATGAAAAAGATTTGATTTTTCTAAGATTAATAGGTGGACACGACAATGACGTTTACGATTTGGACCATGGCCGACGGGTAAAAGTGTATGATTTTGAAAAAAAATCCGATACGATTATAGCGAAGAATGGAGCGAATTTTCGTTTTACCGATGTTTACAATCTCAACGTTTACGACTATCGTAAGCAAATAGATCTTTCAAATGAATTGATATTTGCCCTTGGTTTTAATCCCGATGATGGCTTTAGGGCGGCATTCCAATATGCCTTTAGAGTAGATAGTTACCAACGAAACCAATTTTCACAACAACATATTTTTAATGCTGCCTATTTTGCAAATCGCAAAACCTTTGAGATATCTTACGAGGGAGAGTTCGCTAATATCATAAACAATCTAAACCTCAGTGTTGGTGGCCGATTTACAAGTCCGAATTACACAACAAATTTTTTCGGCTATGGTAATGAGACTAAAAATCTAGAGAGTGATAAGGGATATGCTTACAATAGAGTTGAGGTGCAACAGATATCGGCTAATGTTGGTTTAGTTCGGAACAGTAATTTTGGAAGTTTATTCAAGCTTCAAACCTCTTTTGATTCATATGAAATTAATGAATCGTCAGATAATTTTATTTCACTTATTGATGTCTGGAACAGGGGAGAGCGAGCTTATTACGGTACGTTGGAAGCAATTTATAGGTATCGCAGTTATGACGATATTATTAATCCAACCATTGGGATGATGTTCGATCTGGATGTTGGAGTAACGGATAATTTTGAGGATATGGGTAAGGTTTTCGGATCTTTAAAATCGCGGATAGGTTTTTATAATGCCCTTACTCAAAACAGAAAATTAATATTAAAAACGAATATTCGCTACAATGTTAATTTTGGAAAGAATTATGAGTTTTATCAAGCCAACAGCTTAGGGGGTACTAATGGATTGCGAGGTTTCAGACAGAATCGTTTTACAGGGAAATCATTTTTGGTGGCAAATGCTGATTTGCGTTACACATTACCTTCCTTCAAAATTGGCATCAGACCTTTCCAAATGGGAATTTATGGTGGTGCAGATTTAGGAAGAGTATGGCTTAAAGAAAACGTTTCGAAGAAGTGGCACAACTCCTTTGGCGGTGGATTTTGGATGAATGCTGCTGGTGGTCTTAATGCCAACATAAGCGTCTTCAATTCCAAGGAAGGAACTCGGTTTACATTTGGCTTAGGTTTTGATTTTTAAAAGTCTGTTACTCCTAAACCTTGGACGAGGAATTACTTTACTGTCTAATTAAAAAAACTGGAAAAGAGTGAATTTACATTCAAATTTATCCAGTTTTTTTAATTTTTTCTAACGTCTAACGCCGTCTATTTCTCAGCTTCTGGGTGATTTGCTCCAGTCTTCATTGTCCATGCATCAAGCATCCAGCTTACTTTTTCAATATGGCCAATAAATGCGCCAATCATGTCAGTTGTTCCTTCATCACTCGCTTCGTCAGCTGCATCTACCACTTTTCTCATTTGCTTTAATAACTTTCCGTGGTCGTCAAGCAAGATTTTTACCATTTCCATATCTTTGGTATCTTCAGGAGATTCTTTGATACTACTCATTTTAAGGTAATCGGTAAAATTACTTGTGGGTTGAAAACGAAGGGTCAAAATACGTTCGGCAATTTCGTCCACTTTTAGTTTGGCATCTTCGTACATATCTTCAAATTTTATATGAAGATCGAAGAAGTTATGACCAACCACATTCCAGTGAAAATTACGAAGTTTTTGATAGTATAAGTGATAGTCTGCCAAGAGAATATTTAGTTCTTTAGCTGTCTCAGTTGTTTTCTTTTTGTCGAGGTTTAAATAGCCCATGTTGTTTGTTTTTAAAGGTTTGTCCAAAGATAATCAAAGACCTTCTTTTCAGCAATGATAAAAGAGGGTTTAGCCTTTTTTTAACTAGGTGGTTTAGTTTCTCAAATCTTTCATCTGGCGGACGGATTGGTGTACTTTTTTCTTGGTAAGAGGAATGCTAAATTGCAGATTTTTATATTTTGAGATCTTTCATTTAAGGATCTTATTCTCAGTTATGTTGGGGAGTTAATATAGAGGTATGGAGTAAGATCTTTGTTTTTTAGTCAGGCTAAATTAGAATTTGATTTCTATTGCTGTTATTATCACCAATTAGCACTCTTGTTTTTCTAGATTTTTTTTGAGGATGTGAGCTCTTGCACCTAGCGTCCATAGGCTCGTAACAAACAATTAACATTTAACTCTCAGGAATTAGCATTTTAACAAATAGGATTTTTTATCTTTGCTCCCACCAAAATTTGAGCCTGCAACAGTTACTTTGTTGTGAGTCAATAATTCTGGTGCTTAACAAAAGACAATAAAGAAACTATGGAAGTTTTTAAAACATCCCCAAATGATCAGCCAAAAGAAGCAGAAAGCGACAAGGCTATAAAAATCGGTGTTATAGGATTAGGTTATGTTGGTCTACCCTTAGCACGACTCTTCGCTACAAAATATCCCGTTGTTGGATTTGATATCAATAGAAGTAGGGTAGAAGGACTCCAAAGTGGCCACGACAGTACATTGGAAGTTGAAGATGATATATTGAAACAAGTGATATTGCAAGAAAACCCAATAGGAGCTCTGGCCAAAGTATTGGAGGATGAAAGTATTGAAACTTCATCCGAAGCGCCAAAAAATGGTCTTTTCTGCAGTACTGATCTAATGGATATCCAAGGCTGTAATTATTATATAGTAACGGTTCCCACTCCCGTAGATAAAAACCATCGTCCAGTTCTTAAGCCTCTATATGCGGCAAGCGAAACTGTAGGTAAGGTCCTTAAAAAGGGCGATACAGTAATTTATGAATCTACGGTTTACCCAGGAGTGACTGAAGAGGAATGTGTGCCAGTATTGGAGAAGGAAAGTGGCTTGAAGTTCAATACCGATTTCTTCGTTGGCTATTCTCCTGAACGCATCAACCCGGGCGATAAGGAACATACGGTAGATAAAATACTTAAAATTACCGCTGGTTCTACGGAAGATTCGGCAAAAGCAATTGATGAATTATATGCATCGGTTATTACTGCTGGTACTTATCTGGCACCGAGTATAAAGGTGGCAGAGGCCGCTAAGGTAATTGAAAACTCACAGCGCGATATCAATATTGCCTTTGTGAACGAACTTGCAAAAATCTTTAATCTGCTAGAAATCGATACGCATGAGGTTCTAAAGGCTGCTGGGACCAAATGGAACTTTTTGCCTTTTAAACCTGGATTAGTTGGTGGACATTGTATTGGTGTAGATCCTTATTATTTGGCGCAAAAGGCTCAAGAACGTGGTTATCATCCAGAGATAATTTTAGCTGGCCGAAGATTAAACGACTCAATGGGTGAATACGTAGCTTCGCAGGTAGTAAAGTGTATGATCAAGAAAGGCATTTCTATAGGCACCGCGGAAGTGCTGATGCTGGGAGTTACCTTTAAGGAAAATTGTCCAGATGTGCGTAATACCAAAATTGTAGATGTTGTACAAGCTCTATGTGACTACGGTATTAAAGTAACTACTTATGATCCTTGGGCGAAACCCGAGGAAGTAAAACATGAATACGGCTTAGAAACAGTAGATACGCTAAAGGAAGGACAGTTTGATGCCATTATACTTGGCGTGGCACATAATGAATTTTTGAACTTGGACTTAGATCAGTTTAAAAAAGAAACGGCAATAGTATATGATGTAAAGGGTGTGCTAAAGAATGCTACAGGCAAACTGTAATTACAGCGATTCGTTAATTCGGGATTTGGGAATCGACACTTTGGATTTAAAGATCTAAGTGAAGATTAGGAATTAGCACTGTCTAAAAGAAGTTTTGAATCTTGATTTGTAATTTGAATTAATAGATCAACGAATCACCTTTTAATATATCAAAAAAATGGCATCTAATTTCGAGGAATTGAACTGTTGGAAGGAATGTTATAATTTGAAAGTTTATTTAAAAGAAAATGTATTAAAGAAACTTCCTAAAGCTGAAAGATTTGAACTTCATTCACAGATGTTGCGCGCAGCTCGTTCTGCAACAGCAAACATAGCCGAAGGCTGGGGAAGGTATCATTATAAAGAAAACATTAATTATTTAAGGTTTTCAAGAGGGTCGGTGGCTGAAATTTTAGATCATTGTATTGAAGCTAGAGATTGCGAATATATAAATGATGATACACTGACAGAAATACGATTGCAAATAGAGAAATGCCTACAGTTGATAAATGGTTATATAAGATATTTGAGAAAGAGAAATGATGAAAAGTAATAAGTGCAAGTAAGAATTTTAAATTCTTAATGACAAATCAACTATTCCCGAATATATAACCTTAAATTCTTATAAGAAATTAATCGAAGCATTCTTTAAATGGAACTATTTTGCAAAATTCGAAATTAACAAATTAACAATTCCAATGGATTTAGAACAATTTAAAAATTTAGCGAATAAAAGAGTATTAGTAACGGGTGGAGCCGGATTTATTGGCTCTAACCTATGTGAAGCCCTATTGAAGCTCAATGCCAAAGTTACTTGCTTGGATAATTTTGCTACAGGACATAAACACAATATAGCTCCATTTCTTAGCAATGAAAACTTTGCTTTAATAGAAGGTGATATTCGCGATTTGAAAACTTGCGAGCAGGCCTGTTTAAATCAAGATTTTGTTTTACATCAAGCAGCATTGGGTTCTGTTCCGCGTTCCATCAATGATCCGATAACCTCGAATGATGTAAATGTAGGTGGGTTTTTAAATATGTTGGTTGCCGCTCGAGATGCTGGAATAAAGCGCTTTATTTATGCTGCTAGTAGTTCAACTTATGGCGACTCCAAGGGTTTGCCAAAAGTAGAGGATGTTATTGGAAAACCTCTTTCACCTTACGCCATTACAAAATACGTGAATGAGCTTTACGCCGAAATATTTAATACTACCTATGGACTTAACACTATTGGTCTACGATATTTTAATGTTTTTGGAAGACGCCAAGATCCCAATGGCGCATATGCAGCTGTAATTCCGCTTTTCGTTAAACAATTTATGGATCATGAAAGTCCAATTATAAATGGTGATGGCAGCTATTCTCGCGATTTCACTTATATAGATAACGTAGTACAGATGAATCTTTTGTCCATCACTACAAATAATAAGGAAGCATTAAACCAGGTGTATAATACGGCAGTTGGAGATAGAACCACCTTAGTGGAACTTACTGAGCTGCTCAAAAAACATTTAAGTCTTTTTGATGCTAAAATTAAGAAAGTTGAAATTGTTCACGGCCCTAACCGAAAAGGAGATATTCCACATTCATTGGCGTCCGTGGAAAAAGCAGAAAAGCTTTTAGGATATAAACCTACTCACGTCATCGATGCTGGAATAGGGGAAGCGGTAAAATGGTATTGGGAGAATTTAAGAGAGTAGAGTTTCAGCAGAAGTAAGAAGGGTCTTGCTAGAATTTTAAATACTTTTTGGATTATAGATTTATTGGTTGAGAGTTGATGAGTTTAGAGGTTTATAAGTTTGGAGTCTTAAATCCATCTTACTTTGACCTCTAAACTGTCCAGAATTGTGTAATTTTTTTGAAATATGTCTACTTCGCCGAAAACTTGTTCCAGATAAGATCAAGATGTCTATCGGGATTGATTAATCCAACGAACTGAGACTTTCCGCAGATATGGAAACTGCTCCCAATCTTTATCTATTACAATTAATTTTCTTTCTTTTCTGCAATATCTTTTCCACCTTAAAAGTGGTTGATAAATAACAAAATTAGTACTTAAATTTCCACTTGTTAGTTCTTTCCATATTGTTTCGACAATAAGGAATATAAATTTTGCGAATAAAATTAGAATTCAAAAAAATAATCTTACTTTTGTCGCTTATTCCTTTTGGAACCAAATTAAAACTTAAAAATAAATTTAAACTATCTAATATGAAGTTTTTGAATATCAAGTTTCTTTCAATTGCGGCATTTCTGTTAATAGGCATATCCGTATCTGCCCAAAATTATGAACAACCATACAATCAATGGTCGATAGAAGTTCAAACTGGTTATCATATTCCTGCCGCACCAAGTGATTTAGTTACTAAATTAGGTGATTACTCTGGTGCCTTTGAGCAATTTCAAGGCGGGATTCGCTATATGATAAATGACACTTACGGTGTAACTGCACATTATTCTTTTCTTAGCTTTGATGACAAAGAGGGTGATGGTAGTTTAAAATACAATCGTGTAGCAATTGGTGGTGTTGCGAATCTTTGGAAGGTTGCTAACTTAAAAGGTGATTTTAGAAAAACTTTCGGACTTTTGTTTCATTTAGATGCAGGAGTTACATTCGCCAACCCTTCTGGTTCGGAAGGTACTGATCATATCGGGAATATTATAGGGGGGTTCAAACCTCAAGTGAAAATCTCAAAGAATTTTGCTGTTTTTGCAGATTTGGCTTATCAGGTTAACCTAAAGCAGCATTACGCGTATAATGGGGGCCTTATAGATCCTTACTACGAGCACAAGACTGGTGGTTTATTTAACTTTAGTTTAGGTCTTACCTATAACTTTGGTTTTGGTAATAAAGCAGAGCACGCAGATTGGTATTATGAAGATTAATTTTTATTGAAATTTTTACTTTATAAGTGAAAGGATTTATAATGAGAACTTAATTTTAAAAATGGTCTTTTTTGATTTTCAAGAAAGACCATTTTTTATTGATATCATTTGGAGTAAATTATTTTATATTTGCTGATTATTGGCTAAGAATGCGGACTCAATTTCTATTGTCTTGCTACTAACTGTCTGTGATGTGTTTTTTTGTGGAGATTGGGAAAAATTAATGCTGAAACAGAATAAAATCGAGCATAACTATCTTTCCTAAAACTTAAACAATTATTTCCTTCGAAGCTTAAAGTAAAACTATAGGTGTAGCGACTAAAGAGAATAAAAAGTATTTTATATGAAAAATACAATGAGGGAAGAAATGTACTATTTGAAAAACTTAGTTTTCTTTATTCTTGATATTTCATTTAATTATAGCTTCAACCATTTATTATATAGATAATTCAAAATATGTTTGATTGGGTTCCATTAGAATATTATGTGCAGCTACATTATATATTATTACTACTGCTGGTTTTATTCACATTTATCCATTCGCAAAGTCAACCTATAGACAGTGATCACAATTTTCGGTATATGAAGGTTATGGGGTCGATCTACTTAATATTCATACTGTTATATATGGGGACAAGGCCGATTAACGGGATTTTTGTTGATATGTTAACCTACAATAAAAGATTTGAGCGTTATGCCCATGGAGGTCAAATAACATCCACCAGTGATCTTCTTTTCCAACTCTTCACATTTTTTAGTTCAAAAATAATGAGTGCCCGTGTTTACTTTTTAGTATGCGAGGCTTTATATATAATACCTTTGGTTTTTGTATGTAAAAAATGGTTTAAGGATTATTGGTTTTACGGCTTTTTGTTTTTGGTAGGATCTTTTTCTTTTTGGACTTTTGGAACCAATGGAATTCGAAATGGTATCGCAGGGTCTCTATTTTTATTGGGGATGTCTCGAGAAAAAAGAGTTTGGCAGATAGTGATTATTTTATTGGCTATAAGTATCCATAAAACTATGATGTTGCCTGCGGCGGCCCTATTATTGGCCAATTTCTATAATAACCCTAAATTTTTAATATATATCTGGCTTTTTTGTATTCCGTTGTCATTAATTGCTGGAAGTAGTTTTACCGCCTTCTTTAGTACTTTGGGGTTTGATGATAGAACGGCTTATTTAACTGAAGAGAACATATATAACGTGAAATTCGCTAGTACAGGCTTTAGATGGGATTTTTTATTATATAGCGCTACAGGTGTATTTGCTGGCTGGTTTTATATATTTAAAAGGAATTATAAAGACAAAATATATTTTTGGTTGTTTAATACCTATATTCTCTCTAATGCATTTTGGATTTTAGTAATTCGGGCTCAATTTTCAAATAGATTCGCTTATTTGTCGTGGTTTATGATTAGCCTAGTTATTCTTTACCCTTTATTAAAGCAATTTATACTGGCACGACAACATAAAAAAATTGGGTTGTTGTTGATTCTCTATTACTCTTTTACTTTTTTAATGAACTATATAATAGTATTAAAATAATATAAACAGGGAATGTGAAGGTTATATATAGTTTTCAGATTAAAAAATAGATTATTACATTAGCTATAAAGACTGAACTTTTCTATGTTGTACAGTTTCGGGCAATGAGCGATTTTTTAATCTTGTTTCCAAGAATATCATTAAAATGAATAAATATTGAAATAATCATATTTATTAAACGTATTTAGATGGTAGACAAATGGTATAAATACAAAACCAAAAAGAAATAATTTTCGAATGTTATACCAATTTACGACGTTAAGAATTCTAGTTTGTTTAGGAAAAAGTGATGTTTGATTCTTTATAAGTTGAAAATTAGATCCTCTAAATTAAAAAAGTAATCGAAATCAGTAGGTTATTAATGGTGGGCTGTTGTGCAAATTTAAGAGTTTAGCAATTTGATTTTAGATGGATAATAGAATAATTGAGGATGTATAGAAAAGTATTTAAACCTATATTTGATTTTTTTGCCGCCTTTATTGGTCTTTTAGTCTTATCGCCAATCTTTGTATTGGTGACTTTGGCTTTAGCAATCGCAAATAACGGTAAACCATTTTTCTTTCAAAAAAGACCAGGAAAAAATGAAAGGATTTTTAGAATAATAAAGTTTAAGAGCATGAATGATAGGAAGGATGCTGATGGAAACCTTTTGCCAGATTCTGAAAGGCTTACTAATGTTGGAAATTTTGTACGTAAGACTTCCTTGGATGAAATTCCACAACTTATTAATGTTTTAAAAGGTGATATGAGTTTTATTGGGCCCAGGCCATTATTGCCTCAATATTTATCACTTTATAATGACTTCCAAAAACAACGCCATTTCGTAAAGCCTGGAATATCTGGATGGGCACAGGTAAATGGGAGGAATACGGTGTCTTGGACACAAAAGTTTGAATATGATGTGTGGTATGTAAAAAATCAATCTTTTTTTTTAGATTTAAAAATACTAATTATGACCGTCGAAAAAGTATTCAAAAAAGAAGGAGTAACTCAAGCTGGCCAAGCTACGGCTGAATCATTTAAAGGAAATTGATATGATTTTATATGGGGCAAGCGGACATTGTAAATCTGTAATTGATGTTTCGGGTTCAATAGATAACCCAATATCCTGTATTTTTGACGATGACCCAAAAATCGATAACTTATTTGGTATACCAGTCAGAAAATTTGCTGGGAATGAAAATGAGATTGATGAAAAATGGATTATATCGATAGGAAATAATAAAATACGCCGCAACTTAAGCGAAATATTGGATGTTTCATATGCTAGTGTTTTTCATAAGACGTCCAGTATTTCATCGCGCTCTTCCGTAGGCCAAGGAACAGTTGTTATGGCGCAAGTAGTTATTAATGCAGATGTAAAAATAGGGGAGCATTGTATTGTAAATAGTGCTGCGGTTATTGAACACGACTGTGTTTTAGAAAACTTTGTTCATGTTTCTCCAAATTCAAGCTTGGCTGGAGAAGTTTCCTTGGGGGAAGGAGCTCACGTGGGAATAGGAGCTTGTATATTACAAGGAATTAAGATTGGAAAATGGGCTGTTGTTGGTGCAGGGGCCGTAGTAAATAAAGATGTTCCTGATTTCGCCGTGGTTGTAGGGGCTCCCGCGAGGATTATTAAATATTCTAAGTAGCTTAATTTAGCTAAAAGACTTATTGGTGCCACATTCTCCTTATTTGGAGTCTTACTTTGTTTTATTGCCTACGCAGTCAGGAGAAATAAAAGTTGTTGACATAAAGATTTGGTCTTTGTAGTATGACGGCCTTAAAATACTATAATGAAGTAACACTTTTATCATAACAGCGAATCCATAGGATTATAATAAGGAGGCTATTTCCAGATAAGATTTGAATGAATTTGGATTATCATATCAGGTCTTGTTAAAATGAAAATATTCAAGCCTCTAAACTTATAGATAGAGAAATTTATATAAATTTCATATCTTTACCCCTCCCAAAAATAGGTTTTTTCGAAAATCTGATTATTTAACCGAATTGAAAGATGGTCTTGAAGGTATCATGATGGCCTTGCCTTTATTTACTTGATGGAGTTTTAAAATAGTTTCAATTATGTAAGTGCTAATGGAAAAGAAAATATATCTCTCATCTCCTCATATGGGAGGCAATGAGATAAACTATGTAAACCAGGCTTTTGAAACGAACTGGATAGCTCCTCTGGGCCCCAATGTCACTCAATTTGAAATTTCATTGGAAGACTATTTGGGTGCAGGTAACCATGTGGCAGCTCTTAGCTCAGGCACTGCGGCAATACATCTAGCTTTGATATTGCTGGGCATGGGTAGCGATGATGAGGTACTTTGCCAGAGTATGACCTTCTCGGCTTCTGCAAATCCGATAGTTTATCAAGGTGCTACTCCTATCTTTATAGACAGTGAACGCGAAACTTGGAATATGTGTCCAGAGCTATTGGAAACTGCAATTTTAGATAGACAGGCAAAAGGGAAGAAGCCTAAAGCAATAATTGCAGTACATCTATATGGCATGCCTTATAAAGTGGACGAAATAAAAGCCATTTCTGAAAAATACGATATTCCTATAATTGAAGATAGTGCGGAAGCCTTGGGCAGCAGCTATAAAGATAAAAAATGCGGGACTTTTGGAGATATTTCGATATTATCCTTTAATGGCAATAAAATTATAACTACATCTGGGGGAGGAGCATTGGTTTCTCGAAGTTTGAGCCATAAAGATAAAGCTATTTTTCTTGCAACTCAGGCAAGAGATGAAGCGCCACATTATCAACATTCCCAAATAGGTTACAATTATAGATTGAGCAATATTAGCGCGGGTATTGGCCGCGGACAAGTGGAGGTGTTGGATGCCCATGTTGAGTTACGTAGAAAAATGAATAATTTCTATCAGGAATTATTTCAAAACACTGATGATATTGATGTTTTTGTTGAACCGAATGATAAGCTATCTAGCAATCATTGGTTGAGTTGCATAACATTTTCCAGAACTACATCAAGTTTCAATCCTGATGGGCTGCGAAAGGCCTTGTTAAAAGAAAATATTGAATCGAGGCCCTTGTGGAAACCTATGCATTTGCAACCTGTATTTAAAGACGCTCCTTCCTATAAAAATGGAATAAGCCAAAGTCTTTTTGAAACAGGTTTGTGTCTGCCTTCAGGGAGTAATTTGAATGATGTTGACCGTCAACGAATAGCTAAATCTATAATTACATACGTAAAAGAAACACGAAATGGCTAGGCCAGGAAAATTTACTTTATTTATAGCTAGGCTATTTAGTAACTTCAGAAAAAGTGTACTAGGGCAGCGATATTTGCCACGGTGGATGGTAGCTCTTATAGATGTAACAATCTGTGCCTTATCGTTTCTGATAACCTGGTTCATTTTAAATGAAACCAAAGTTTCTTTCCATGACTATTTGTCCATTTCCCAAAAGGCCGTAATACTAATTACAGTGCATTTTGGATGTTTTATGCTCTTTCGGACCTATTCGGGTATCATTAGGCATAGCACTTTTTCAGATGTTTATCGCTTCGCTAAGGCTACAATTGTATTTCTGTTGATAACTTTCGTAGGAAATATAATTTTCCACTACTTCACAGGAACTAAATTATTCCTGACTACTACCTTACTGCTTTATTCTTTTATCTCATTGACTTTATTACTGGGGTTTCGAATTTTTATAAAGGAAGCTTATAGATTTCTTCGTGCAGCGGCTTCCGGAAATTTAAAGAAACGAGTGATAGTGCTTGGTTTGGATGATAAAACTATTTCACTTTCGCATGCAATTCTTGCCGATTCGGCTTCGGGTTATAAGCCTGTTGCGTTTTTGACTACGAAAGAGAAACGCAGAAGTTTTAAAATAATGAACCTTCCAGTGTGTTATACTGATGACAATCTAGAAAGTAATCTAGTGAAAATCAAGGAAAAATATGAAGCTGAGGGAGTTTTGTTGGTAGGTGATCTTCTTTCTGTAAATGAACGATCCTGGATTGCTGAGGCATGTTTTTCACTGGAACTTAAAGTGTTCAACCTTTCACTGCCGGAACAATTGAATGATTTTTCTAATAAACCTTTAAAAATCGTTCCGCTAAGAATTGAAGATCTTCTTGAGCGCAGTGTTATTGAAATAGAAACAGATCTTATTTCGAAAGACCTTAAAGAAAAGAAGATTCTTATTACGGGTGGAGCAGGCAGCATTGGCAGTGAGCTAGTTCGACAAATCGCTAGCTTTAACCCTAAACTTCTTGTAGTTTTAGACAACGGAGAAAGTCCGCTACACACAGTGGAAGTGTATTTAAAAAAGCAATTTCCCGAGCTTAACTATCGCATCTATTTGGCAGACGTCACAAAAAGAGGTCGCATGGATGGGATTTTCAGCAAGTTTAAATTTGATGTAGTATATCATGCCGCTGCCTATAAACACGTTCCAATGATGGAGCGTCATCCAAGAGAGGCTATTAGAACAAATATATTGGGAACCCGAAACTTAGCGGAGCTCTCTGTTGCTTATGGATGTGAGCGGTTTGTGATGGTTTCTACTGATAAAGCCGTTAACCCAAGTAACGTAATGGGTGCATCTAAACGTGCAGCAGAGCTTTTTGTGCAGGCTTTACAAAGAACGCCGGGTATGAAAACTAAGTTTATTACTACTCGTTTTGGCAATGTATTGGGTAGTAATGGATCTGTAATTCCATTTTTTAGACAACAAATAAAAAACGGTGGCCCTTTAACGGTTACCCATAAGGATATCATTCGTTATTTTATGACTATAGAAGAGGCTTGTCAATTAGTATTGCAAGCCGGCACCATGGGAAAAGGAGGTGAAATCTTTGTTTTTGATATGGGAAAACCCGTAAAAATATTAGATCTTGCTGAACGAATGATAAAACTAAGCGGATTAAAGCCATATATAGATATTCCTATAGAAATTGTCGGCCTCAGACAAGGTGAAAAACTTTATGAAGAACTGTTGGTCGATGGTGAAAACACACTTCCTACCTATCATTCAAAAATAATGGTTTGTAGTCCTGTAGTCCATGATTATAAAGATATATGTACCGCAATTGACGAACTTGAAGCAATGGCAGACACGACGGGTAAAAAAAGAGATATAATTTTAAGGTTAAAACGCTTAGTTCCTGAATTTGTAAGTCAAAACTCTGAGTTTAGTACTTTAGATTGAAAATTAGCAACAACCGGCAACTCTCAGCCTGCAACTTGTAACCCACAACCCATAACTGACCACTGACCATCTCATACAATTCAAAAAACCTACTATTTTAATCGTTAGTATTTTAACACTAGGGATAAAAGTTTATATTTGCAACAAATTAGCCTAAATGAAATATATCGCGATTAAAATACTCTTTATGGCCATTTTGCTACAGCTTGTAGCTTCTTGCGCCTCCAGAAAGGATATTGTTTATTTTCAAAATCTTCCTGAAGAAATTGGGCAGCTGGACAGTGTTCAAAACAATTTCAAAATTAAACCAAATGATATTTTAAGTATTGTTGTATCTGCATATGATCCTTCTGCGGTAAAACCCTTTAATTTGGTTTTGGAATCTAGTGCCGGTGGTGGTAAAAACCAAGGATATTTAACAGGTGCAGACGGCTACATTGAGTTTCCCGTTTTGGGAAAAGTAAAGGTGGCTGGTCTAACTAGGGCAGAGCTGAGTAAGCAGCTTAAGGAACAAATTTCTGAATATATATTAAACCCAATTGTTACCATAAATATATTAAACTTTAAAGTTAGTATTCTTGGTTCAGTTACTAAACCTGGGGTTTATTCTATTCAGGGTGAAAGGGTTACGTTATTAGATGCTATTGGCCTTGCTGGAGATTTAAGTATTAACGGGAAACGAGACAATGTTCTTGTTCTTCGAGAAACTAATGGTAAAAAAGACTATGCCTATTTGGATATAACCGATGCCAAGATAATGGATAGCGAGTATTTTTACTTACAACAGAACGACCTCATATACGTTGAACCCAATAACGCTCAGATACAATCTTCGGCCGCTTCCAGTAATACTAGAATATTAATTAGCTTGGCATCTTTGTTAATTTCCATATTTGTCGTTTTTATTAAATAAAACAATGCAAGACCTACCTCAGAATACCAACCAAGACCAAGAAACATCCATTCGTGAGCATATAGATGTTTACCTAAGAAAATGGCCTTGGTTTTTAGCAACTATGTTTATAGCCTTGCTTATCGCGCTAATTTACCTTAGGTATACTCCATCTACTTATAGTGCTATTGCCACCATATTAATAAAAAACCAAGGTAGTACATCCGCTTCAGAATTGGGCGCATTTCAGGATTTAGGCTTGGTGGATATGATGAATGTTGTTGATTTTGAGAATGAAAAGATTGTTTTAAATTCTAAGACCCTTAGTGAAAAAGTAGTAGATGAACTAAACCTGACGGTTTCATATTTTGTTGAAGGTAAAATATTGGACTCTGAAATTTTTAGTGGAAAACCTTTCGAAGTAAAAGTGGTATCACCGCCAGGAGAGACAAGCACACCTCCAGGTCCTTTATATATTGAGCCAATATCAAGTACACAATTTAGTCTCAAAGTTAAAGTTCAGGAAAATAATGCCACCCATAATTTTGGAGATTTGATAGATTTGGGATGGGGTACTATTATGGTTACGCCGAACGTTACAGTCTTAAAAAGAAGAGAGTTAGATGATAGTTATGGAGAAGTCCGTGTCTCTATAAGGAGCCGAGATGCTGTTGCAGCTGGCGTTAGATCTTCTATCACCGTTCAATCAATGACCGATAGAAGTAGTGTGGTAAGACTTACAATGGTTTCAACCTTACCAGAAAAAGCAAGGGCCATAATCAATGAGCTTATAGAGCAATATAACGATGACTCTATGAACGATAGAAACTTGATAGCACGTAATACTGCTAACTTTATTCAAGGTAGACTGGAGATCATTACTAACGAACTTGATAGTGTTGAAACTGGAAAGGTAGATTACAAATTAGAGAAGGGACTGACGGATATTGAGGCGGAGAGTCAGATTTTTCTTCAAAATGCCAATCAGGCCAATCAACAACAAATGAAGATTGAGACCCAAATAGCCTTGGTCAACACAATGATGGATTATTTAAAAAATAGTTCAGAAACTGATTTATTGCCCGCAAATTTAGGAGTGGGTACAGAAAATTTTGCGAGTGAGGTAGGTAAATACAATCAACTAATAATGGAGCGTAATCGTCTCCTGCAAAGTAGCACCACAAAAAACCCATTAGTTGTGGGCTTAGATAAGCAAATTGGGGAAGTACGCGACAATGTGCTGGAGAGTATGGTGAATGCAAAACGGTCACTTCAAATTAATCTTGGAGAGATCACTAATGAAAGAGCCAATATTGGTTCAGAGATTTATCAAATCCCTTCAAAGGAAAAGGACTTTAGAAGTATAAGCCGCCAGCAGGGAATTAAAGAATCACTTTATTTGTATTTACTCCAAAAGCGGGAAGAAAATGCCATTACCCTTGCTGTAACAGCACCAAGAGCCAAAGTAGTGGATCCGGCTTATAGCCAATCAATTGCAATATCTCCGAAAAAATCTGTTATCATTTTAGGAGCCATGTTTGTTGGACTATTACTTCCTTTAATAATTATTTATCTAAGTCAGCTTCTTGATAACAAAATTAGAAGCCGCTCCTACGTAGAACGTCACGGTGGTAACATTGCAATAGTTGGAGAAATACCCGAACTGGGTAAGAAAGATGAGGATATCATAAAAGCTAATGATACGTCCGTATTAGCCGAATCCTTTAGAATTTTAAGCACTAACTTAAAATATTTAGTATTAGACAAGGTAGAAAACAAAGAAGTAGGTAAAACTATTTTTGTTACTTCAACTGTAAAAGGAGAGGGAAAAACTTTTGTTTCTGCAAACTTAGCGGTAACACTTGCTAATGGAGGAGCCCGTGTTGTGTTAGTGGGAGCCGACATTAGAAATCCGCAGCTGCAACGCTATATAGATGGTGATTTTACAAATAGTGGAGTTGTAGAATATCTAGTATATCCAGAAAGTTCCACGGAAGACTATGTACAGCCCGCTAATAACCAGAAAAACTTATGGTTAATGGTATCTGGAACTATCCCACCAAATCCTGCTGAATTATGGATGCAAGATCGAGCTGGCGATATGTTTAGTGAACTAGCTTCAAAATTTGACTATGTAATTGTAGATACTGCCCCGGCAATGTTGGTGACAGACACTCTTTTAATTGATAAATATGCAGATGTTACCATCTATACCATAAGAGCTGGCTATACTGAAAAGAACCTGCTCAACTTCCCATTAGATAATAAGCGAACCGGTAAGCTTAAAAACGTAGCTTTTGTTCTAAACAATGTCGCTATAGCCAATTTTGGATATGGCAACAAATACGGCTATACTTACGGACAGAATAAGAAGAGCTTTTGGAATAAAATATTAGGGCGCTAGTTTATGAACTTGGTAATTAAGGAATCGTGAACTGGTTAATTCGGGAATTGTGATTTGTTGATTCGAGAATCGTGATTGAAATCTAAGTTGAAGTTGATTCAGACAAGGATATTGTTTTTCCAAACCCGCTGCTTACTGCACTTTTTATTTGGAATTTATACTTTTGACCAATACATGATAAGCTATCAGAATTTAAAATGAATTATATCCCACTTATAATTCATTTTAAATTCTTAACGTTTTCATAATTTTTCTAAAAAACCCTACAAATCTCTTTGTAATCCTAAAATAGCGGTTAATTTTGTCTTCAATTTCAAATTAACCTAAATTCTATATAAAATGAAAAACTTAGTATTAGTACTTATGGCCGCTTTAGCGATTAGCTGTGGCGACAACAAGAAAGAAGAAAAGCCAGGTATGACTATCGGTAATCAAGTGGAGGAGAAATCTACTCCAGCTGAGGCCACAACAACCGATTCTGATTCTAAAGAAGCAGTAGTTACTATTGAAGGTAACGACCAAATGAAATTTAATAAAAGTGAGATTCGTGTTAAAGCAGGTCAAAAGGTAAAGCTTACTTTGAAGCACGTTGGTAAAATGGAAAAAAATGTAATGGGTCATAACTGGGCATTACTTACCAAAGATGCAGATATGGCTGCTGTAGGCCAAGCTGCTGCTAGTGCTGCCGACAACGATTATATCCCTGCTGATATGACCGATAAGTTTATTGCTCATACAAAAATGTTAGGTGGTGGCGAAAGCGATACCATTGAGTTCGAGGCTCCAACAGAGCCAGGAACATACACTTTTATGTGTACTTTCCCAGGTCACTATGCACTTATGCAAGGTAAATTTATTGTTGAATAATTTCAACTATATAAAATTTTTTAAAAGCTGCAATTTCTAATGCAGCTTTTTTTTTATTGCATATCCGTTTCCATTCCTAAACTTGGAATCTTAAATTTATAAGACGAAAAAGTTTTTTCCCCGCCCTAAAGGCTGAACTTTTTCTATATAATATATTTAAGTCAAGAGTTTTCAAATAACACTAGATTGAAATGGGAAACAGGACGGTAGAACCTAGATGCTGGATTTATTTTTATATAAGATTCAAAGTCAACTGTCACCTTTTATTTGTTTTTTAAAATTCCGTCTTCCGTCTTACCATGACCCCTTCCGCCAGATGAATTTTTTTTTAGAACTTTAATGTAATAATTTTCCCAGCTGCCACTTCTTTGCTTATGAAAGCATCTTCGGCTTAAGGAGACTCTCTATCTTTTGATTTAAATTTGCTATAAGGTGAAGGAACATACGGAGGATAAGATCGAAATCTAAGCTGAAGTTGGTGAGAACTCGTGAGTTGTTTTTAGTATGATATTTATTTTTTCCCCAATCTCCACTGACATCAACCAATTTTTATTTGGGATTCACCTTTTCGTCCACCAGGCAGGTTTGCTATTTGAAGCTTATTATATGGAATTTGTTTTTTATATTTTCACAACTCACAACTCACAACTCACAACTCACAACTCCCAACTCTCAACTCCCAACTCTCAACTAAACATCTTCCCCATAAACCAATTCAATAAAATCCTCTTTTTCAATATCTCCAAAGTATTCTTTCATATTGACATCTTTTAGCAATTTTGAAATAGTATTTCTTTCATAACGAACTCCAGTAAGAAGTTTTTCAAGATTTGCTACAGGATCTTTTCCGAAGAAATCTCCAAAAATTCGAAATTCCTTTATATGTCCTTTTTCAACAAAAATACGAAGATCTACTTCTCCGATTGGGAAGCGTTTATTTCGCTGAACATTAAATTTTGGGGAGCGGCCGTAGTTCCATTCCCAAGTATCGTATTTTTCTTCTTTTAATTGATAGACTGCTTTCCACTCCTCGGGGGTTAAATGATAACGTTCAAAAGGCTCACTTTCTTCGTATAGGCCTTCTAATACAAGTTTTCGGAATTCTTCTATGCTTAAAGGTTCCTCTAAAAATTCTGAAATGTTAGCAACTCTGCTACGTACCGATTTATGGCCTTTCGATTGAATCTTGCTCATTTTTACGTTGAGCGCATTTACCACTTCCCCTAAATCCGTATCTAACAATAAAGTGCCATGGCTAACCATCCGCTTACCTGTTGAAAACTGTGCCGTACCAGAGATTTTCTTATCGTCAACCTCTATGTCGTTTCTACCTTTTAATTCGGCATTCAGGCCTAGACTCTTTAAAACTTTAATTACCGGTGCCGTAAATTTTTTAAAATTGCTCAGACTTTTTACATCGTGATTGGTAATAAAGCTAAAATTAAGATTACCAAAGTCGTGATATACCGCACCACCACCTGAAACACGACGTACAATATGGATGTTGTTATCCTCAACATATTGTTGGTTAACTTCTTCCAACGTGTTTTGGTTGCGACCTATAATAATGGAAGGTTCGTTAATATAAAATAGTAAATAATCGTTCTCTGCGCTAAAATTCCGCAAGGCATATTCTTCTAAAGCTAAGTTTAACTTGGGATCTGTATTACCTTCATTTTCTATAAAAATCATTTTTTCTCAGTTTTGTACAAAGATAATTAAATGTTTATGGAGATTGAATAATTTAGGATTCGTTACTTCAATCATGATAGTGTAAAGGGAACCGCGAAAAAAAGTATGTCTTTGGTGGATTTTTCCTTATAAAAGCTAAATTGTGTCTTAAATTCGTATATCTGCTTATTTTTTCAGTTTTGGGATATTTTGAGCGCCATAATCGAAGGAATAAATCTTTTAAAAAACGGTTTCTGTCAAGATTAAAGATCACTTCCCAACTTTAATTTCAAAATGTTACTCAATTTCACTTGAAGCTATTCTTATATAGCCTCATTGTAATACTGACCTTTTTTACTAGTTCAAGAAAATAACGAACTAAGTCTTGGTCACCTTGTGTTTAAAGGATATTTTTGTAGATTATTTATTTTAATAAAAAAAACCAACATGGTTCTACTTCTTTATTCTACTAAAGTATTAAATAGAGAAAACTTTAAGGATTAGAATCCGCTGTTATGCCTAAGACAATTAATTTTAACGTCAAGGAGAATCTTCCTTTTGCCAAGAATCTCGGTTCTTCAAAGATCGGTTCAATGTTGATTTTATTTTTGAGAGGTTTTTTTAATTGATTAACTAGTAAAAATGGACATGAATAAACGAATATATTGCTATTGAAGATGAATAAACGACATCTCGCCAAAACCATTACTTGGAGAATTGTTGGAACAATAGATACAATAACGATTGGTTTTCTTGTTTCTGGAGATTTAGAAGCAGGATTACAAATTGGCTTTGCTGAACTTTTTACCAAAATGCTACTCTATTACTTACACGAACGTGTGTGGTATAAATTGAGGGTTTTTAAAGAAGGGGCCAGCCGTGTTCGGCATATTTTAAAAACCATTACTTGGAGACTCATTGGTACTTTAGATACTATATGCTTAAGTTGGTGGATAACTGGAGATGCCACTATAGGCTTGACAATTGGTGGCTTCGAAGTGTTTACAAAATTAGTGCTTTATTACCTTCACGAACGTGTATGGTATAAATCAAATTATGGATTAAGTTAATTTAAAGAAATGGCTGAAAACGTACATCAACAAGCTTATAATATTTCGAATGAAAAAAGGGCGCAACAAAAGCAACAAAGGCCTATCATGATATGGCTAACAGGTTTGTCTGGTTCAGGGAAGTCTACTATTGCTAATCAATTGGATGTATGTCTCAATGAAAAAGGATACCACACATTCTGTTTGGACGGCGATAATATTCGCAAGGGAATAAACAATAATTTAGGTTTTTCAGAAGAGGATAGAAATGAAAATTTACGACGGGTTGCTGAAATTGGAAAATTAATGCTCGATGCCGGATTAATTTGTATTGGGGCATTTATTTCACCTATGAAGAAGGACAGAGAGCTTGTTAAACAAATAATAGGGGAGGATGATTTTTTTGAAATTTTTGTTGATACTCCTCTAGAAGTTTGTGAGGAAAGAGATGTTAAGGGACTTTATGCTAAAGCAGGAAGAGGAGAAATTAAAAATTTCACAGGAATCAATGCACCTTATGAAGAACCAAAAGAGGTAGACCTTGTCATTAAAACGGTAGAATCGACTGTTCAAGAAGCCGTTTTAAAAATTGTGAAAATTATAGAAAATCGAATAAAACGATAACAATGGATAAACATTATTTAAATTATCTCGACGAACTTGAGTCTGAAGCAATTTATGCCTTACGTGAAGTAGCGGCTCAATTTACGAACCCAGTAATTATGTTTTCTGGGGGAAAGGATTCAATATTGCTAACACATTTGGCAGAAAAGGCTTTTTATCCTGCAAAGGTTCCTTTTCCTTTATTACATGTGGATACAGGGCATAACTTCCCTGAGACCATTCAGTTTCGCGATGACTTAATAAAATCGCTCGGCGCAAAGCTAATCGTTGGTTCCGTTCAGGATTCTATCGATGAAGGCCGTGTACAAGAAGAAAAAGGCAAGTTTGCAACTAGAAATAGTTTGCAAATTACCACACTATTAGATGCCATTGAAAATAATAAAATTGATTGCGCCATTGGAGGAGGTAGAAGAGATGAAGAAAAGGCAAGAGCAAAAGAACGCTTTTTCTCACATAGAGATGATTTTGGGCAATGGGATCCAAAAAACCAAAGGCCAGAATTATGGAATATCTTTAATGGCAAGTATTTTGAAGGGGAACACTTCCGGGCGTTTCCTATTTCCAATTGGACAGAAATGGACGTGTGGAATTATATAGCGAGAGAGAAAATTTCTATTCCTTCCCTCTATTTCGCACACGAAAGAGATGTTATCCGTAGAAATGATTCCTGGATTCCCGATTCTGAATACTTAATAAAAAACGAAAACGAAGCCGTTGTACGTAAAAAGATTCGGTTTAGAACACTTGGTGATATAACCATCACCGGTGGGATAGAGTCTGAAGCAGATACTTTGGAAAAAATAGTAGAAGAGGTCTCTGCAATGCGAAGTACGGAACGCGGTAATCGGTCTGATGATAAACGATCTGAAACCGCCATGGAAGATAGAAAAAAGCAAGGTTATTTTTAGTGATCAGTGATCTATAAATAATTATCAGTTCGTTATTAATTCACCAATAACCAATCACCAATCACCAACCACCAATCACCAATCACCAACCACCAATAACTAATAAAATGAAAACTCATAAAGACCTAAAAGTTTGGAAGGACTCAATAGATCTTGTTACGTTGATTTATTAAAAAACGAAATCATTTCCTAATGATGAGAAGTTTGGTTTAACAAGTCAAATAAGAAGATCAACCGTATCCATACCATCGAATATTGTAGAATGAGCAGCTAGAAAGTCTGACCAAGATTTCATTCGGTTCTTACATATATCACTAGGTGGTGCATCTGAACTTAATAATCAACTAATAATTGCGAATAATTTGGATTATTTAAATGATTCAGAATCAATAGCGTCCTTAACCTTTTTAATAATCTTTGCAAAACACCTCATTTTATTAATATTTTAGGAGATTGAAAATTAAATGTCAAATCGGCCTATCGAAAATTTAGCGTAAAATTTGAAATGAAAGCAGCGTTAAAAATTTTAGGCTGTTTGAGCATTATAAATTTTTATATTTAGCAAAAAATATCAGAGCGAGTTCCTAAAATTTAGCTGCCGAATGATAAATTTAGATAAAGTTTCGTCAGCCTAGACTTTTTTGTTTCTTTTTTGGGCGATGCAAAAAAGAAAGGAGATCAAAAAAATTAAAAATTTTCAAATGGATAATAAAATTCATTTAAGACAGGATTGATTCAAAATTTAGAGTCTATTCCAAAAATGATTTACGGTTTAATTCGTTCTGTAATAAACAAACTGAATAATTAATATAAAACACCAACCAATCACCAATCACCAACCACCAATCACCAACCACCAATCACCAAAAAATATGGAGACAGATAACAACCAATTATTACGATTTACAACAGCTGGAAGTGTAGATGATGGTAAGAGTACCCTGATAGGTCGCTTACTTTACGATTCAAAATCAATTTTTGAAGACCAGCTTGACGCTATTAAAACAAGAAGTGAGATTAAAGGGGAGCACGAGGTAGATCTAGCCATGTTTACGGACGGACTAAAAGATGAGCGCGAACAAGGTATTACTATTGATGTTGCCTACCGTTATTTTACTACCCCCAAGAGAAAATTTATAATTGCAGATACGCCCGGCCATATTCAATACACCCGGAATATGGTAACAGGTGCTTCTACCGCAAATGCAGCTTTATTGTTAATAGATGCAAGACATGGAGTCTTGGAACAAACAAGAAGACATTCTTACATCGCCTCTTTACTTCAAATTCCACACGTTATTGTATGTATCAATAAAATGGATCTTGTCGATTATAGCGAAGCCCGCTTTGATGAAATTATTCAGGAGTATAAGGCGATAGCTTCAAAAATGATGATTAAGGACGTTCGTTTTATCCCGATTTCAGCTTTAAATGGAGACAATGTGGTAACCCGATCAAAAAATATGGATTGGTATCAAGATGCACCATTACTTCACACGTTGGAAACATTACATATTGGTTCGGATATCAATAAAATTGACGCACGTTTTCCTGTACAAACCGTCATTAGACCCCAAAGCAAAGAATTTATCGATTATCGAGGCTATGCCGGAAGAATTCAATCTGGAAGATTTAAAGTAGAAGATGAAGTTATGGTAATGCCATCTGGGTTTACTTCCAAAATTAAATCTATTGATAAGGGGAAAGAATCAATTAATGAGGCTTTTGCGCCCATGTCGGTTTCAATTACTTTGGAAGACGATATAGATGTAAGCCGTGGAGATATGATTGTGCGTAAAAACAATGTGCCTAATAAAACACAAGAAATCAATGCGATGATTTGTTGGTTAGGGAACGAAGCTTATCAACCGAGAACTAAATTTATAATTCAACATACCTCAAACGAACAAACGGCAATGATTAAAGACATCGTATATAAAGTAGATATTGAAACTCTCAATCGCTTAACAGACGATAATAATATCCAGATGAATGATATTGCACGTATTACAATAAAAACTGCTGGCCCCTTGATGATTGATGAGTTTAACAACAATCGACAAACAGGAAGTTTTATTTTAGTAAACCCAAATACAAATGAAACCGTTGCGGCTGGAATGTGCATTTAGTCCTTTTTAAGGTTTAATTCCCCGAGGCTCTGCCTCCTTTTTGTTTTTTGGAACCCGCCCACCGAGTTTACCCGCCGGAGGAGGACAGGCAGGTTCGTGAAATCTATGGTGCCCCGTTTGCGTCATCATTTTTCAAGAAAGAATTCGTGTATAATCGTGGTATTCGTGGCAGTAATTTTAGCCCAAGTTAGATAGAGTTCGTGTTCTCAGGTGCTCACGAGTCAAGGACTATTATATAAAAAATTTTGTAATAATTTGATAATAAACAAATTACATCTAAAGGTAAAAATATGACTAAATCATGCCGCGCTAATGTTATAGGGCCATCAAAACAGACTGAAAGTCTGTTTATTAGTGAGATTTAGGCCATACAGATTGCGCATCTGTTTTCGACATTGGATATAATTTGTATAAATTAGTGCTATTCGTGGCAGCACTTTAAGCCCAAGTTAGATAAAGTTCGTGTTCTCAGGTGCTCGCGAGTGAAGGACTATCATATAAAAATTTTTGTAATAATTTGATAATAAACAAATTACATCTAAAGGTAAAAATATGACTAAATCATGCCGCGCTAATGTTATAGGGCCATCAAAACAGACTGAAAGTCTGTTTATTAGTGAGATTTAGGCCATACAGATTGCGCATCTGTTTTCGACATTGGATATAATTTGTATAAATTAGTGCTATTCGTGGCAGCACTTTAAGCCCAAGTTAGATAAAGTTCGTGTTCTCAGGTGCTCGCGAGTGAAGAACTTAAATCTTAATCGGACTTAACTATAATAAAACAGATACTAACCGATAAATAAAAAGCATGAACCAATTACTTAGTATAGCGATTCAGGCTTCTTTGGAAGCAGGGAAGCGCATTATGGAAATTTACGAAAACGAAAGTTTTGATGTGGATTTTAAAAGTGATAACTCTCCCTTGACCAAAGCAGATTTAGCTTCGCATGAAATTATAATCAGTTATTTAAATGAAACGGATATACCTATTCTTTCGGAAGAAGGAAAACACCTTTCCTATGATATCAGAAAAACATGGGATAAGCTGTGGATCGTTGATCCTATTGACGGCACCAAGGAGTTTATTAAAAAAAATGGAGAGTTTACGGTGAACATTGCACTGGTTGAAAATCAAATTCCAATCCTAGGTGTTATCTATGTACCCGTACTAAAACAACTTTATTTTGCGAGTAAGGAATTGGGGGCTTTTAAATTAGCGGATATTACAGCATTCTCTTCTTTAGAAACAATATTAAAAACAGCTGATAAACTTCCATTGGCCATAGAGAAAGAAAATTTCACAGTAGTAGCCAGTAAATCTCATTTATCTAAAGAAACAGAAGATTATATAACAGAGTTAGAAAAAGAACATGGAAAGGTAATAACAATCTCGAAAGGTAGCTCCCTAAAACTATGTATGGTGGCTGAAGGCATAGCAGATCAATACCCGCGTTTCGCCCCAACCATGGAATGGGATACCGCTGCAGGACACGCAATTTGTAAGTACGCAGGAAAAACGGTTTATGATTTTAAAACGCAAGAGGAGATGTTGTATAACCGAGAGAATTTGTTGAATAATTGGTTTTTAATCAAGTAATACCTAAGAAAACGAAATCGTCCTTCGACTCCGCTCAGGAACCTTTATTCTCACTAGAAATTAAAGGGACCAGATAACAAAACGAACCAGATAACAAGAGGTATTAAAATTGAAAGTAAGTTTTTCTTAATTTTAAATAGTGTAAGAATTAAGAAGTTACCTAGAGGATTTGAAATGATTTCTTTGAGTATCTCTGCGGAAAAGCTATAACACGTAGAAGTTGAAGTTGAAGATGAAGTTGAAGAAGAAAACGAGTAAGTCGTTTTTCACTAGTTATTGAAATTTTTCCCAACCTCACTGCCTACTATTACTGAAAACTGTCACTGCCAACTCTTGTCCTCCATCCGCGTGTCGCCGAAACTTTACGGCCTTCGTAGCCACTTCGGCGTAATAGGCTAGCGAAGGCACAAGCTTTTTTAGCGTAGGGGGAGACCATTTACAAAAATCGAAGATGAAGTTGAAGAAAACTAGTAAGTTATTTTCACATTAGTATTTAAAGTTTTCCCAAACGCACTGCTTACTGTTACTGAAAACTGCCACTGCCAACTCTTGTTCTCCATCCGCGTGTCGCCGAAGCTTTACGGCCTTCGTAGCCACTTCGGCGTAGTAGGCTAGCGGAGGCACAAGCTTTTTTAGCGTAGGAGGAGTTATTTGTTTTATGTCATTTGGAATTTTTAGTTTTGACCACTCCCTCACAGGTAACTGAGTATTTTTCGTATTAAATCTGTGTAATATAAATGAAGTATTATCTTTACGAAAAATGTATCGAAGTTGAGCAAACTAGTTCAAATAGCCATATTACCGCAACAGCAAGAAAACTTAGATTATATTCTTGAACTCGCTTTAATGAAAGAGAAGCTTCGGAAAAGTAATATCTCGGATTGGAGAATTCGTAAACGCTCCATTGATGCCAGACGGGAGCCAATAAAAATAAACCTACAAATTGAACTGTGGGGGAAAGATGAAAAACGCGAAGTAATCCCATCTTTTACACCTCAAGATGTTACCAATTCGAGAGAAATAGCCATTATTGGCGCAGGCCCAGCCGGTCTATATGCTGCCCTTCGAGCCATTGAAGCTGGCTTAAAGCCTGTTGTGTTTGAACGTGGAAAGGATGTTCGCGAACGCCGAAGAGATTTAGCAGCAATAAATAAAGATCAATTTGTAAATCCCGAAAGTAATTATTGTTTTGGAGAAGGAGGTGCAGGCACTTATTCTGATGGGAAACTTTACACGCGCAGCAAAAAACGTGGCAATGTT
The DNA here is from genome assembly GCA_052105975.1 of Aequorivita sp. Taxonomy (GTDB): domain Bacteria; phylum Bacteroidota; class Bacteroidia; order Flavobacteriales; family Flavobacteriaceae; genus Aequorivita. The sequence continues at coordinate 92,785 of JBQEAY010000010.1, forward strand.
TTAAAAGCAATAGAATGGTTTGTACATTTTGGAGCCGATGAAAATATTCTGGTGGATGCACATCCACATATCGGGACCAATAAACTTCCCAAGATAATCACCGCCATGCGGGAAGCGATTATTGAAAATGGGGGAGAGGTGCACTTTAATTCAAAGTTAACCGATATCAAAATTCAAAAGGACACTATTGAATCCGTTCAAATTAATGGTGAGAGCTGGTTTCAATTTGATCATGTAATTCTCGCGACGGGACATTCCGCACGTGATATATTCTATTTACTTCACGAAAAAAAGATAAAAATTGAAGCCAAGGGTTTTGCTATCGGCGTAAGAGTTGAGCATCAACAGGAACTTATAGATTGTATTCAATATCACGGGGACGATGAGAATCCATATTTGCCCCCGGCAAGTTATTCCTTGGTGGAGCAAGTGGATGGAATGGGAGTTTATTCCTTTTGTATGTGTCCGGGTGGTATTATCGCTCCCTGTGCTACGGAGCAAGAAGAAGTGGTAACCAATGGTTGGAGCCCCAGTAAACGCAATAATCCATATGCAAATAGCGGCATCGTAGTTAGTGTAACTCCTGAGGATTTACCAAATTACACCAAAGACGACCCCTTTGTCTGTCTGGATTTTCAAAAGGAAGTTGAACGACGCTGTTGGGAAGCAGGAGAGAAGACCCAAAAAGTCCCTGCCCAACGAATGATTGACTTCGTAGAAGGTAAAATTTCCGAAGATTTCCCAAAAACTTCCTATCAACCAGGAGTCGTGGCCGCTGATTTAAACGAAGTTCTACCGCCAATAATTTCAACAAGACTAAGAAAAGCCTTCGTCGCTTTCGGAAAGAAGATGAACGGCTATTATACCAATCACGCCGTGCTGCACGCTCCAGAGAGTAGAACTTCTTCCCCAATCTCCATTCCCAGAAACCCAGAAACTCTTGAGCATGTTGGGATAAAAGGACTATACCCTTGCGGGGAAGGCGCTGGTTATGCTGGCGGAATTATCTCTGCAGCCATGGATGGAATTAATTGCGTAGATGCCATTGTGGTTAAGATGGAGTCACAATAGGAATCAGTTCTCAAAGAAAACTCAGTAAAAAATCATATTTTTTTATTAAGATAAAACCCGTCTTATCCAGCCTTAAAAGGTTAATGTTTCTTCCCCTTTATTTTCGAACACTACCGTGTATTTCACCGCGTCGCTACCTCCAATCCATCTTGGATAAAAACCGTTATTCATCGCAACTGTTATAAGGGAGTCCATATCATAATAATAACCTTCAAACCATTCCCCGATAAAGTTTTCCATTTTAAATCTTAGCTTGACATAGCCTGGATACTGATCTCTCCTTTTATTCTGTAGAATATATTCTTTATAATCCGAATTGGTTGCTTCTGGCCAATTTATGCTCGTTAATGCCAACTTACCGGAAATTGAGAGAATGGTTTTCATTTTTTGAAAAAACTCATTTAGTTTTTCGGGAGGAGCTATAAAACCTACCGTGCTGTCCATAATGATAACATTATCATATTTAGCTTCCTCGTCTAACTTCCAAAAGTCCAAACATTCCAGATCTCTTCCATATTCTTGACCAATTTTAATAGCGTCTTCGGAGGTATCTATTCCTTTGGCTGAAAATCCAAGGCTTTCGGAATAAGCCACATGTTTTCCAGTGCCACAGCCGATGTCCAATATGCTTCCTTTGTTCAAGTATTCAAAAATTGCTTTTTCCCATGTATTAAATTTAGGATGTTTTCCTAACCATTCTTTAAAAGAATAACTGCTAATATGACCATCTTCTCGCTCCACTTGAAAATGAGCGTCGAGATCACCTTCCATTAACATTTTTCCGTAAACATCCATAAATTAATTTATTTTTATTGTAGTGCAAATTTAGATATAAAATGCAGCTTCACAACTAATAAAAATTTTCTACTCGCTATTAATGATATATTCCAGTCTACTCATTTTTCTACTTACTTTCTTTAAACCATAGTTCTATTTGATATCTTTGTCTTTAAGCAAATTTTTTATTTTTTTTGAATTTCCGCAAAGATTCCTAAAAACATAATAAGCTGTATTTTCGTTTACCCCTCCCGACAATTATCGGGACTAAAAGGAGCCAAAATTCTAATTAAAGCGTAAATTATATTGAAAAAGTCCACCCTTTAGGGCTAGAAAAACTTTTTCGGCTTATAAATTTAAGTTTCAAAGTTTAGGAATGAAAACGGAGATACGATATATTTTTATTGAATAAATTAAAAGCTAAACTTGGAACGAAAATCACCTTAAAATCCTTCGCTTCAAATAGCTCATTCAGTCTAAGTTAGCTTTTTCTAACACATAGACAACAACTACTGAATTTCGAAATACTTCATTTATGACAAACCTTTTTGGTGTTTTTGAACAGTCTAAAAATAAATACCCTAATAAAACGGCTTTAGTAGTTGATAAAATTGAATATTCTTATACAGAATTGTATCAGAATGCACTACAACTGGCACATCTTCTTAAAAACTGCGAAGGAAATCAAATAGGTATATTTGCGGGTCGTTCCTTTTCGGCCTATGTTGGAATTTTAGGAACTTTGGCTTGCGGCAAGACCTATGTTCCTTTAAATACTCAGTTCTCCGCTTTTCGTAATCAACTGATTTTGGAGCTTGCACAGATTAAAACTCTGATTGTCGATGCACTAGGCTTGCAGCAAATTCAAAATCAACCAGAGGGATTTCCTAAAGATTTGGTGTTAGTTTGTCCAGAAATGGACCTTACAGCTATTCCGAAGGAACTTGAGAATAAATTTAAAATCCACACGAAACCTGATCTTACAACTGGCTTGAAAAAAGCTATAATGGCTTCAGAAGGAAGTATCGCCTATATCATTTTCACTTCAGGTAGTACGGGAATTCCAAAGGGAGTGCCGGTGAGCCATAAAAATGTGTGGAGTTATATCAACTACTTATCCAAGCGCTATGACTTAGGTCCGGAAGATCGATTTTCTCAAGTATCAGATTTAACCTTTGATGCCAGCGTTCACGATATGTACCTATGCTGGTATGTAGGCGCAACCTTATATCCAATCCCAGAAAAAGTCTTAATGGCGCCGGCAAAATTTATCAAGGAAAACAAATTGACTACTTGGTTTTCGATACCTTCTTTGCTCTTGTTTATGAAGCGGTTTAAGATGCTTAAACCAAATTCTTTTCCAAGTATTCGGTATAGTCTGTTCGGAGGAGAAAGCTTGCCTAAATCATTGGCTCTAGAATGGCAAGAAGCAGCTCCTAATTCAATTATAGAAAATCAGTATGGTGCTACAGAAATAACGATTGGTTTAAGTCATTACCGCCTTCCAAAACAAGAACACGAAATTCAGACACATAATGGGATTGTGTCCTTAGGTCAAATTTTCACCACCCAAGAATATCGACTAATCGATGAAAACAATCAAGTCGTTGAAACGGAAGGAGAAATCTGTTTGACAGGGTCACAAATCACCAAGGGATATTGGCAAAACCCTGAAAGAACTGAGGAAAATTATTTTAAATTTCCCGGAGACGACCGAATTTGGTACAAGACAGGTGATATTTTAAGGCTGAAAGAAGGAAATCTCTTTTATATTGCTCGCAAAGATTTTCAAGTTAAAGTTCGCGGATTTCGAATCGAATTGGAAGAAATAAATCTCGCCGTAAAAACCTTCACCGGAGCGGATTTGGTTTATACAATACCCTATCCCGTTACGAATGGATTGGCAGATCATCTATATTGTTTTGTAGAAGAAACCACAAATCCTTCAAAAAATGATATTTTGCAACACTTACGGAAAAAATTAACTTCCTATATGGTTCCTAAGGAAATCATTTTTATCAAGGAATTTCCACTTAATCCGAATGGAAAAATAGATTCCAAACAATTAATTGATCTTATTCAATAGGCTATGACGGAGAATACAATTCAACAAAAAATATTAAAGGCCTTAGCACCAAAATTACAAGAACTCAGTGTAAAACAAGAGGAAGTAAACTTGGAAGAAAGCTTATTAAGTCAAGGGGTTATGGATTCCATTTCATTCTTAGAGTTCTTGGTTGAGTTGGAAGATGTGTTTTCCATAGAATTTGATTTTAGCGAGCTCGATCCTACTGAGTTCACCTCCGTCAAGGGATTAATCGGTTTAATTCAACAAGAAACCCTCAATAGGTCAGACGAATGAAGACTTACCAAACCGATTTATTTACGAAGGCTTTTTCAGAAGTCGGAATAGCCAAAGGAGATATTTTATTTATTCATTCCGACATTTTAAAGTTTGGATGGCCAACTGATCTTAAAATAAATAAACTGACGGAATTCTTATGTCAAACGCTTTTGGACAGAATAGGTGAGGAAGGAACCTTAGTAGTGCCTACTTTCAATTTTGATTTTTGCAAAGGAATTGCTTTCAACAGACAAGAAACCCCTTCCAAAAATATGGGTGCTTTTTCGGAATATATTCGTACCCTGCCACAAGCCAAAAGAAGTTTTAACCCAATACAGTCTCTTGCGGTAATCGGAAATCAAGCGGATTATCTCACGGAAAATGACACCGCTGCTGCTTTTGACCCGGGTAGTGCTTTCGATCGATTGGTGAAACTGGATGCAAAACTACTTCTTTTGGGTGCTGGTTTTGAATATAATTCTGTTTTCCACTGGATTGAACAAAAACAAGAAGTACCTTATCGCTATTGGAAAGAATTTACAGGTTCTTACACGGATCAAGATTCCACGCAAGAAAAAACATATAAAATGTATGTTCGAAATCGAGACCTTAATGCTGAATTAGACTTTGGTTATATTGAAGCAGCGCTTACAAAAAACGATATGCTTAAAACAGCAAGCGTGGGCAATGGATTAGTAAGAAGCTATCAACTTGCGGATTTCATCAGCATATCGGAAGAAGTTATAAAGAATAATCCTTATTTTTTCATTGCGAATCATCCCGAGTTTGAGAAGTTCAACCCCGAATAAATTATATATAGCCAAGCTTTGAAAAAAAAACTAGAAACATATTTTGACCGGTTGTGGCCTATAACCCGAAGCTTAACAGGAGACGGGAATAGAGAAAGCCTTAAAATTCTTTCCGAAATAATCGATTTAAAATTAACCGAGGTTCCTTCTGGCACCGCCTGTTTTGATTGGGAGGTTCCTCCAGAGTGGAATATCAAAGCAGCCTGGATTAAAGACAGTAAAGGTCAGGTGATCGTGAATATGGCAGAAAATAACCTACATATTTTGGGTTATTCCGAAGCTTTTAACGGAAAAATGAATTTTGAAGAACTTGAGCCCCATCTCTATACACTTCCCGATCAACCGGAGCTAATTCCATATATGACTTCATATTACAAACGCCGATGGGGGTTTTGTATGGCTCACGAGCAGTTTTTAAAGTTGGATAAGAGTGAAACTTATGAAGTCTTTATCGATTCTTCCTTAGATAAAAATGGAAGTATGACCGTAGGTGAGGCAGTAATTGAAGGAAAATCCAAACAAGAGGTTTTATTTTCAACCTATATCTGTCATCCTTCTATGGCCAACAATGAGTTGTCTGGACCGTTGGTAATGGCTTTAATTTATAGCGAACTTCGCAAACAGAAAAACCTAAAATACACCTACCGGTTTTTATTTGCCCCCGAAACCATTGGCGCCTTATACAATCTTTCGGTCTATGGAACGCATTGGAAAAAAAATTTAAAAGCTGGATATGTTGTCAATTGTGTGGGAGATCCAGGAAATTTCACCTATAAAAAAAGTAGAATAGGCAATAGTCTAGCAGACCGAACTGCAGCAATAGTGTTAAAACAGACCGAGGCGGATTATGAAATTATCGATTTTGCTCCGTTGGGAAGTGACGAACGCCAATATTGTTCGCCAGGTTTCAATCTTCCGGTTGGCTCATTAATGCGAACCAAGCACAGCACCTATCCGGAGTACCATACCTCTGCAGATAACAAAGATTTTATTAGCTTTGGTGCGATGCAGGAAACTGTTCTCAAATATCTGGAGATGATTCAAGTTTTAGAGTGGAATTCGCATTACCTTAATACCCTGCCTTATGGAGAACCCCAATTGGGGAAACGAGGATTGTATCCCACGTTATCCAAAAAAGGAGAAAGGGCTTTTGTAGATGCGATGATGTGGGTCCTCAATTTATCGGATGGCGAATATGATTTGATCGCTATTTCAGAGCGCAGCAAAATTCCTATAAAAGAGTTGATTCCCGTGGTGGAAATATTACTGAAAAAGAAAATTTTGCAAGCCTCGGGAAACTTTAAAGAGGATGATAGTTTATGAAACAAACTTACGTGATTGGAGAGATCGGTCAAAACCACAATGGATCAGTTGAACTGGCAAAAAACATAATTGATGCCTCTATAACTACTATTATGAGCCATAATCTTGGTTATAACCCCATTCCAGTAAATGCGGTAAAATTTACCAAAAGAGATTTAACCGAAGAGTTGACCGCTTCAGAAATGGCGTCTCCTTACAATTCCCCCAACTCCTTTGGCAAAACTTATGGAGAACATCGGGCTTTTCTTGAACTGAGCGATGAAGAACATTTCGAGTTATACAAATATGCCAAATCTAAAGGTTTGGATTTTATAGAAACCTTATGTTCTTCAGGATGTTTAAGTTTATTAAAGCTTTTTACCCCTGACAAACTAAAAGTAGCTTCTCGAGATTTGACCAATTTGCCATTGTTAGCTGCAATGGCAGAAACCAAAATCCCTATTATTCTCTCCACTGGGATGGGCGGCGTAGAGGAATTGGATCAAGCCTTGGAAACCATAAATGGCTACCACGATAACATCACGATTCTCCATTGTCTTTCACAATATCCAGCCGAATTTGAACATATAAATTTAAATAGTATTCCTTTTCTTAAAAAACGCTATCCACAATATACCATTGGATATTCCGATCATTCCATTGGGATTATGGTTCCGGTTGTTGCCGCAGCTATGGGAGCCGAAGTCATTGAAAAACATATTACTTTAGATCGAACTTTAAAAGGAACAGATCAACAAGGTTCCTTGGCTCCAGAAGGGATTTTTAGGATGATGCGTGACATACGAAATGTAGAAAAAGCAATTGGCACAGAAGCTATGTTTATCAATCCGGTGGTTACCGAAGCTAAAGGGAAGTTGGAGCGGTCTATAGCCGCCAATAAATCTATCGCTAAAGACAGTATTATTAAGGAAGAGGATCTCCATTTATTGAGTCCGGGCACAGGCTTTCGCTGGTCGGAACGAAGCCAAGTAATCGGTAAAAAAGCAAAAACAGCTATTCTTAAAAACGAATTGATCGAACATGATAAAATTAAATAACCATAATATTCGAGTAGTTTTTACCGATATAGATGGCGTCTGGACGGATGGTGGCATGTTTTATAATGACGAGGGAGAAGCCTTCAAAAAGTTCAATACGTCTGATAGTGCTGGCGTTCTTTTTCTTAGGAAACTGAATATTTTGTTGGTGGTAATTACAGGAGAAGACTCCGATTCCGTTAAAAGTAGATTGGAGAAGTTAAAGATAAAATTCGTGTTATCCGGCGTAAAAAATAAGTTTAAAGCTGCTCAGGATTTTTGTAAAAAGCACCAAATCAATTTAGCTGAGGAAGCCGCTTTTATTGGAAATGACTTCAATGACCTAGACTTGCTCAAAAATACCGCTCATAGTGCAGTTCCAATAGACGCGCCAGATTATATTAAATACAAAGTAGATTTAGTTTTAAGCAAAAAAGGTGGAGAAGGTGTTTTTCGAGAATATATAGAGTATCTCATTTCAGAAAATATGGATTTGGGAAATTTTGTGGAAGAACACTTTGTAAAACAATAAAAAATCGCGAATTATTTGCTCTCATTAAATTACATAAAACCCTAACTTTCCAAAAATGTAACCATGGCAATAAAGAAAATTGCGATCATCATTCAAGCCCGCATGCAATCCACTCGTTTACCGGGAAAGGTGATGCTTCCACTTCCTTTAAAAAGTGGAAAACCGCTGTTAGGATGGGTAGTTGACGGTTTGCAAAAAGTAACTTTGGAAAAGGATATTATTGTCGCCACTACGCAGCATCCTGAAGATGATGCGATAGTTTCTTTTTGCCAATTCAATAAGGTGCAATACTACAGAGGTTCAGAGAAGGATGTATTGAGTCGCTACCAAGAAATTACCGAAAAAGGAGATTACGAGCATATCGTCAGATACACTGCGGACAATCCTTTTGTAGATAGTGAGATTATTAAAAGTGCTATTGATTTTCACATTGAAAACGATTTTGACATTACTTATACCACAGGTTTACCTTTGGGGGTGCATGTTGAAATCATAAAAAGAAAACCGCTTTTGGAATTGACGCAAGTTAAATTATCAGAAATGGACAGGGAGCATGTTACCTTGTATTTATTGGAGCATGAAAAGTATAAAAAAGGTGCTTATAAACATCAAGTAAACCCTAAGCTTCAAGATTTACGCGTCACCGTAGATTATCCGTCAGACTTTTTAGTAGCTTCCAGTATTCTTGGTTTTTCAGAAGGTGGAAAAGACCAAGGAATTTCCTTAATTGAAAAAGTTTACAATCAATATCCGTGGATATTTGAGGCGAATAAAGGAAACTTCCATAAAAATCCTACCAATTCGCTCTCAGCAGAAGTGGAAGAGGCCAAAAGGGTTTTGACGCGTTTAGATCTAAACAGAGCCGTAAAATTATTGGATAAAAATAAGAAGGCTTAAATATGGACAAGGTTTATTTTTACACCAGAAAATACGGATGGGAAAAACCCATTATAGACTATTTCCAAAAGGAAAAATTGTGGGATCAAGTTTTTGTCAGTACAAGATTTATAGAGGAAGAAGAATTCTATCAGCCCAAGTATATTGAAAAATATATTCCGAAAGATATTTTAGATCGGCTCTATGCTTTTCTACCGCAGTTTATCGATATGAAAAGCCGAACCTCTGCTTTAAGTGAGTTTGATTATGAGGAATACAATTATCACGATTACCTAAACCTGTTTTCCATTTATATCAATGTGTATTATAATTTTTACACAAAAAACAATATTAATTTATTGGTAATGACTCGTGGGCCTCATCTGGGTTTTGATTTAATTGCCGTTTGTGTGGCCGAAGTTCTAAACATCAAAACTTTATTTTTAGAACAATCCCATTTTCCAAATCGATACTTTATGTACTTGAATTTTAAGGATTTTGGTGAATTTTCAACTTCCAAAATAATTGCTCCTTCCAAGCCAATTAAAATTGAAAAGAAATATGAGAAAGAACTTTCTTATATGGATGAAGAAAAGTTAAGCCTAAAACAAAAATATAAGAAGTTTTATGAAAATAATCCTAGCATTCGTATGCTCTCCCAACTAACGCACAAAGCTTTTAGGGGACAAGCCATTTATCGCTATGATTTAAAACATAAATTTAAAAAGAATCGAGAAAAATATAACCAACCTATTGATCTTAAGGAGAAGTTTATTTATTTCGGTTTGCATCTTCAACCCGAACAAACCACTTCTGCTTGGGGCGGGGAGTATGTAGATCAGCTCTTGGCACTTGAGAGATTATCAGAGTTTATCCCTGATGATGTTAAAATTTATGTCAAAGAAAACCCCAAGCAAACCTACGTTATGCGTGGGGAACTTTTCTATAAGCGTTTGCAAAGGATTAAAAAGCTGGTTTTGGTTCCCAATGAAACCAATACGTATGCCTTGATTAAAAACTGTTTGTTTGTTTCAACCATTTCCGGAACCATGGGGTGGGAGGCGATTACCGGAGGTAAAAATGTATTGATATTTGGCTGGGGAGTTTGGTATAAAACCTTCCCTGGTGTCTTTTCTTTTGAAGATAATCCAGACTACAAAGAACTTTTAACAAATCAAATAGATCACAGCCAACTTGAAAAAGAGGCAACCCAACTCAAAAGCAAAACTGGGAAAGGCATTGTTTTTCCTATTTCGTATTACTTCGATTTGGTTCCAGGTTTTACACCAGAGCAGAATACAAAAGACATAGCTGCCTCGATAAAAAAATTTTTATATACCGAATAGTTTATGTCATATCAATTATCTTAATTTAAAAAAAAATAGATTTGTTCACTTTACTAAATAGAGGTTTAGAGAAATTATTTGGCTTAAGGCTGGTGCGTGGGCAGCGGCCAAAACCTCCTCCATTATCCGTAATAACCAAAAATAATCTTATTGTCGAATTTATGGGACCTTCTGGAGTAGGAAAAACTACGCTCAGAGATTTTTATTTAAAACATCATAAATTTCCTTTTAAAGGAGAAATGATGACCGAAAAAGATTTAAAAAAATATGATCTCAAACTTGATGAATCCAATATGGGAAAAGTAGAGATATATGAACTTTTATTTTCTGCCAAATTAAAAGAACTCAGTGAAGCGCAGGATAGTTTTATAAAGACGAATAGACGGCTAAATCTTTTTTACAACAGCCTTAAAATTGATTTTTTTATCCGAAATTATCTGTCAGAAAAGCAGGTGTTTTTGGATCAACATGTATTTAAATTTTTTGCAAATGATTTTATTCAGCTTAAGGAAACCGAGCAAAAACAAGAATTTCTGCGAAATAGAATTATTATTTATTGCAAAGCTTCTCCAGAAAAAATCATGGAATATATAGAGAAACGGAATCGAACGGACACCACCCGACCCGTTCATCAAAATCGAGATTCAAAACTATTGCACCTACAACTTCAAGAGCATTTAACGCAGCGGGAAAAGGATGTGCAAATGCTTAAGCAAAATGGAGCGCATATACTCGAAATTAACACCGAAAACAGCCTTTCTAAAAACTCGGAGCTTATAGATGATTTTATGACTGATTATTTTAAAAGCCAGAAGACTCTATGAAAATAATTTTCCATTTCGGAGCGCATAAAACAGCTTCCACACATTTACAGTTTAATCTGGCGTTAAACAGGGAATACTTAAATCAAAATGGAATTGCTTATTTTAGGTTTCAAGAAATTGAAGGCTTACAAGAAAAAGCAGATGCATTGGCCGCAAATATTAATTATAAGGAATTTCCTTTAGAAAAAACCAAAACTTGGATTCAAGACTGCCTAAATCGAGAAATTGTTGGGTATGATTGCGCCATCATTTCTTATGAAGGTTGCTTGGGCTACCACAATCACTTGGCATTTTCTGAAATTTATCCACATGCCGATAAAATCATTCCTATTTACTGTGAAATTTTAAAGGAACACAAAGTGATTCCAGTTTATGCTATCAGGAATTACGATGATTTTTTGCGCTCTACTTATAAACAGGAGTTGGGACATGGAGAAATGAGTGCTACGATAAACACCTATTTCAACAACAAAAATATTGCTGAAAATCGTTGGTCTGAAATCATTGCACTTTTAAACAAAGGATTCGCAGAAGATCTTCATTTTTTCACCTTTGAAGATTATAAATCCAAATGGAAAGAAATTACATTAGCTCTTTTACAGTTGACAGAAAAAACTTTAGACGAAAAGGATTTGAAGTTGGAAGCCGAACAAATAAACACTGCAAAATCTTCAAACTCTTTAAAGTTTAACTTTACGCTCAATCGTTTATTTGAGCATATTCCAGAGTTTAAATACAAGAAAGCTTTGTATTTCAGAAGCCGCAAACATATACTCCCTCTTTTTAATAATAAATTGGGAGATAAGATTTTAAAAAACTATCAAAAGGACGAGTTGAAATCACTTGCTTCAAAAGAAAGTTATAAAAAGGAAATTGAGAGGTTGAAAAATAGGTATGGGTTTTTAGAATAAGAGCTTTAAAATATTAAGGGTATAATCTTGCCAATCTCACCATTATCCGCATCAGCCCTAAGTATAATTTCTATTTTTTCATTATAACACAAATTCCGTAAGTCGTCAAATTATTGGAACTTAATCGCAATGATTTTTAACTTAAGCTGCACATATTGTTTGAACTTGGGGGCAAAGCGTCCAAGATATTATTAACTTTGTTCGCTTTAGGTAATACCAAATAGATTTTTAATTGTCGTATTAAAAGTTTGAATATTTAATTGGTATAAACCCAACAAGAGTTTTAGAACTTAATACATGAAAATATTAGACTGTACTTTACGCGATGGTGGTTACTATACCCAATGGGACTTTGATAAGTCAATCGTCGATCAATACATATTTGCCCTTAATAAATTACCCATAGATTATATTGAACTCGGCTATCGCAGCCCTTTACAAGACTCTTATTTTGGAAAATACTATTATTTACCACTTTATGAGTTAAGAGATATCAAAAATAAAACAGAGAAAAAATTGGCTATTATTCTTAATGAGAAGGATATACAAGAGCAGGATATTCCAGATTTACTTGAACCTTTAATAGGTATAGTAGATATGATACGAATGGCCGTTAAGCCTAAAAACTTAGATCGCGCCATTGCTCTAGTCGAGAAAATCAAAGAGTATGGTTTTGAAATCAGCTTTAATTTGATGTATTTATCAAAATGGAAATTCGATAAAAGCTTTATGAATTCCCTGGAAAGATTGAATGGACTCATAGATGTCTTTTATATGGTGGATTCCTATGGTAGTGTTTTACCTAATGAATTAAAGGAACCGATTAAGCTATTAAAATCCAAGTTGGATTGTAAATTGGGTTTTCATGGACATAATAATTTAGAGGCCGCTTTACTCAATAGTTTGATGGCTATTGACTTGGGAGTGGATTTTATTGATAGCACTATCTTGGGCATGGGACGTGGTGCAGGAAATTTGAAAACCGAATTGTTACTGACAGTCCTCAATCAAAAAAATGATCTTGAAGTGAATTTTAATGAATTAGAAAAAGCTGTCACGGCTTTTAAACCTCTCAAAGAAAAATATAATTGGGGAACCAGCCTGCCTTATATGATTTCGGGTGCTTATTCTCTGCCCCAAAAAGAAGTTATGGAATTGACAACGGTGCGCTATTACGCCTTAAATGCAGTTATCCGAGGATTGAAAAATGAAAGGAATTTAACAAATAACAATGAAAAATTTCCAGTCTGTTCCTTTCCAAAAACAGATAAGGTTATTGTTATAGGTGGTGGTGGTTCAATAGCCCAGCATATTGACGGAATTTTACGGTTTGTTGAAAACAATCCTGATATCATTATTATTCATGCAAGTGCTAAAAATGCAGGCTATTTCAAAAACCTAAAAAACAAACAATATTTTTGCCTGGTAGGGAACGAAGGCAGACGATTGGAAACTATTTTGAAAGATTTATCCCATTTCAATGGAGTTTGTATAGTACCTCCTCTTCCACGTAAAATGGAAACTTATGTGCCAGATGCTATAAAAGATAAAACCCAAGAATTGGAGAAAATTTGGTTCACCGATAAATACTTCGATGCCCACACTACCTTGGCATTGCAAATAGCTTTAAACTGCAAACCGGAGCATCTTTATTTGATTGGTTATGATGGGTATAAACCTGAAATCATCACTCAAAAAGAGATAGAGTTGATTGAGGAGAATCAATATTTATTCAGAAAATTAAGCGAATTTATCTCAGACTTTTCTTCCCTCACTAAGACTCACTATGATTTGATAGCTCATAATAATTTATTTTACCGATTATCCAAATAGATGGAAAATACTGATTTGAGATTAGGAAAAACTGACTTTTATATTAGGTATCTAGAACTCTAACAGAGAGGTGCCTAGATTTAGTTTATCTGTAATTATCAGAGAAAAAGAAACTTAACAGAAATTTCCAAATACTAAACCGAACAAGAATGGTTTTTAAATTAGAAAAAAATTAACAAGGACTTATCGCATAAGAACAATCAGATGTCAAACTTTATCTTCTTTTTACCCACCCGAAAAGGGAGTGAACGAATAAAACATAAAAACACGCGTGAATTTGCAGGACATCAAGGAGGGCTTGTAGCCTTAAAAATAAAGCAACTTTTACATGTCCACGATATTCCTATTTTAATATCGACCAATGATCCAAAAACAATCGGCTTGGCTCAATCTTTTGCAAGTCCGCGTATCGAAATCATAGAGCGACCCGAAATACTTTCACAGTCCACAACAGATCTGCAAGACCTAATAAACTACATTCCCACAATTACTGATGCCAAACATATTGTCTGGACCCATGTTACTTCTCCTTTTATAACTGCGGAATTATATCAAAAAGCACTGGATAAATATAAAGAACACCTAAATCAGGGTTACGACAGCTTAATGAGCGTAACCAAAATCCAGGAGTTCTTATGGGATAAAAAAGTAAATTCAGCAATTAACTTCGACCGATCTCAAATTAAATGGCCAAGAACCCAGGACTTAAATCCACTTTATGCCGTTAACAGCGGTATATTTATTAATAGTCGCGAAAATTATTTATCTCAGCAAGATCGCATCGGGAAAAATCCGTACTTATTAGAACTCAACTCCTTGGAAAGTATGGATATAGATTGGGAGGAAGATTTTAATACAGCAGCAAAGTTATATGAAGCACTTCACTGAATATCGTGTCATTTTATGGGATTTTGATGGTGTTATTATGGATTCCATGCCAATCAGAGATAGTGGTTTTGAACAGGTCTTAAAGGAATATCCAACGGAGCAAGTATCGCGTTTGTTAGAGTTCCATCAAGCTCAAGGCGGATTATCACGCTATGTTAAATTTCGCCACTTTTTTGAAGACCTAAGAGGAGAAACGGTTACTGATAAGCAGATTCAAGAATTAGCGAACCGATTCTCTAAGATTATGTTAGAAAATTTGATAAACCCTAAATATCTGATTGAGGAAAGCTTAAACTATATAAAAGAAAATTACCAAAACCAAAATTTTCACATTGTCTCTGGATCTGATGAAAAGGAACTCAATAAAATATGTAGTGGCCTAAACATCGATTCTTATTTTAAAACTATCAAAGGTTCCCCGACGCCAAAAAATAAATTGGTGGCGGATATCATAAAAAAATATGAATACAAAAATAAGAACGTCTGTTTGATTGGGGATTCTATCAATGACCTAGAGGCTGCCAAAGTGAATAATATTGCTTTTTATGGGTTTAACAATCCCGATTTGATAAAAAGGTCAGATAATTATATCGATAGTTTTAGTTCCTTAAGCTCTAGTTAAGTTATGCGTTGATATTTTGGTGTAAATAGAAATTCCTCAGGTTTCAAGTTAGTCCAAACGAAAAAAATTCACTTACTCCCTTTGCGCCCCGTAAAGCTTCTGCGACACGCGGAAGGGCAGGGTGAAAAAGATTGAATTTTCTTCCTTTTGTTATTGCCCTCCCGATAATTATCGGGACTAAAGAGTGATAAAATTTCGAAAATTGGAAATTGCAATTATAATAGCTGGTTTAAACTAGAGCCATTCCTTATTACTTGAACTTACCTCCTTTCTTCATATTAATATTACAAAAATCATCTAAATAACCTTCGGGCTAAGATTAGTTAGATTAATACGGAGTTCTGGGAATAGTGATGGTTTATTTTCATCCCAAATTGCTCATTTTTCTAGTTTGGCGTTATTTTTGCTCAATTCTTTCGCAGCTCTATTTTTGAAATACAGGAAAGAATCCACACGATGCAAACTCATTTTATCAACTAAATAAGCGCTTAAAATATAAATAAACATTATGTTACTATAAAACTAAATAAAAAAAGCATAAATTTAGGAAAATCAGCTCTTCAAACCTCAACTCTAGCGCTAAAACTGTAAAATATCCCCGTATTTTAAAAAAATAGTAATGACTGATTAAAAATGTACGACATAACACTAAATCGTAACTTATTGAATTGTAAATGTTTGAATTTAGGCATAACTTATTATTACTTAAAAGTAATAAGGAG
The DNA here is from genome assembly GCA_052105975.1 of Aequorivita sp. Lineage (GTDB taxonomy): Bacteria > Bacteroidota > Bacteroidia > Flavobacteriales > Flavobacteriaceae > Aequorivita. The sequence continues at coordinate 108,679 of JBQEAY010000010.1, forward strand.
TCTAGAATTTTAAAATCAAAGTTTCGAGTTATAGTTTACCTTTAATCATCAGTGAAAATGGGACTCAACATTACTTGATAAAAATTTACTGTTCAACACTAAAAAAATATTTATTTGAAGAATGATTACAAATTTAAAACACCAAATCCGAAAAAAACAAGCAGATTATTTCATCAACAAATTACTTTATAAATTTAGCCCTGAATGGTTCAGTAACAAACGCATAGCGCTAATCGGTGGTGCTGATTCGGTTCTACACCAAAAACAAGGGGAATATATAGATAATTTTGACGTAGTTGTCCGTATTAATAAAGGTGTAGAACTCATAGATAAACAAAAAGAATACGTTGGCACTAAAACAGATGTACTTTTTCATTCTTTTTTAGACAATTCCAATGTAATAGGATCCAGTCCAATCACTGCAGATTTGTGGAAAAAACACAAGGTGCAACATATTATATATTCAAAAAATTATACGATTGCGGAAGAGGGTATTTATGATATTATCCTCTTTGGAAAAAAATCGGGTGGTAAAACCAAGTTTTCAAATCTACCTAAAGACTTATATAATAAAAGCTTGGATGCTTCGGCGCCACAATGTCCAACAACTGGTTTTATTGCCATAAATACTATCCTAAACTGTAACCCCAAAGCGCTTTATATTTCAGGAATAACTTTCTTTAAAACTCCGCACAATGGAACTTATAGGTCTGAAAACATAGAAGAATTCAAAAAACATTTTGATAATAGTCCTAAATCCCATAATCCAGAGAGAGAATACGCTTATTTTAAGAATTTATACCTTAAAAATAAATCCATTATTCAGCTAGATAATGTCTTAGATAATATCGTTAACCATAATTAGATGAAAATAAAGCTACAATTAGTTAAATTTTCAGATATTGCGGTCTTTTTAAACCTACAAAGTTCTATAATTACGTGAAGCTTCTCTACATCACAAATGGTATAAATGGCCCTGGCGGGCTTGAACGTGTTTTAACCATTAAAACTTTGCAGTTAGTCGAAAAACATGGTTTTGAGATTACAATTTTAGGGTTGAATAAAGCAAATGAAAATCCTTTTTTTGAGTTTTCTCCCAAGATTAATTTTGTCAGTATTCCTGTTGCAAGCCGTAAAAATCCCCTAAAATACATCAGTCAATATAGAAAAGGGATTCAAAAGGTAGTTGATGAACTTCAGCCTGATATTATTTCTGTTTGTGACAATGGACTTAAAGCATTTTTTATACCTGTGTTTTTAAAAACCAAAGCAAAACTAATTTACGAACGTCACAACTCAAAATTAGCACAGATTCAATCTTTAAGTCAAAATAGATCAAAGCTATTCACGAAAATGCAGTTTTTATTAACCGAAAAACTTGCCCCTAAATTTGATTGTTTTGTCATCCTTACAGACGATCAAAAAGTAGAATGGCCCAATGTAAAAAATCTTGAAGTTATTCCTAATCCGCGCTCCTTTACCGAGGATAAAAATACAGATTTAGAAAATAAAGTTATTATAAGTATTGGCAAGATTTCTTATCAAAAAGGACAGGATTTATTATTGCAAGTATGGGAAAAACTTCAACCTAATTATCCAGAATGGGAACTACATTTATACGGAGCAGAGGATTTATCATTTTTAAATACAAATGACTTACCCGCAAAGGTTAAGTATTTTCCAGCTCAAAAAAATATCAAAGAAAAATACCAGGACAGTTCTATTTATGTGATGTCCTCTCGATTCGAAGGCTTTGGAATGGTCTTAATAGAAGCGATGACTTGTGGCTTGCCCTGCGTTAGCTTTGCTTGTCCCTATGGCCCTGAGGATATCCTACAACATGGAGAAGATGGTTTTTTAGCCGAAAATGGAAATTTGGAACAAATGCAAGAATACTTGGAGCGCCTAATGGTCAACCAAGATTTAAGGAAAGAAATGGGACAAAAAGCACAAGCCAATGTAAACCGATTTGCAGTCAGTCCCATAATTGAACAATGGGTAACACTATATAAGGAAATAGTAAAATGAAAGTTCTTTTTAATACCGGACATATTTATCTGCACGGCGGTATTGAAAAATCAATTACGGAAAGAGCTAATTATTTTGTAAAACAACCCGATTACGAGGTGTTCATCTTGACTACGGAGCAACAAAATAAAGCACCGCGCTATCAATTAGATTCCAATATCAAACTTATTGACTTAGAGATAAATTACAATCGAAAAAAATCTTATTTAACTTTTGAAAACTTTAAAAAAGCCATTGCACATTATCGTTTACAAAAGAAAGCTATCCTTAAAATTAAACCTGATGTAATTTTATCGCCAAATTTTAATTTTGATCATTATTGGTTGCCTTTTATAAAAAATGGAGCTGTACTGATTAAAGAACGGCATAATAGTTTTTATAAACCTCATAGCATAAACAAAGAAAAGTCTTTTATAAAAAGGTTAAAGCAAAAGTTTGATGCTTGGATAGATAAAAAGTACGATCATATAGTCGTTTTAAATCAAGATGAGAAAGAATTTGCAAAAGGTTCCAATGCAGTGTTAATCCCCAATGGAGTAGAAAAATCCAATTTAACGGCTCCATTAGAAAACAAAAAAGTAATAGGTGCTGGACGATTGGCACCAGTGAAAAGATTTGAAGAGCTTATTGTTATTTGGAAAGCCATCCATCAAAAATTCCCCGATTGGGAATTGCATATTTATGGCGAGGATTACTTAAACACCACGCGTCAATTAAATGCACAAATTAAAGCATTAGACCTCCAGCACAGAGTGTTTTTAAAAGACAGTGTAAACAACCTGCCAGAAGTGATGCAAGATTATAGTGTATTGGTAATGACTTCCGAAACTGAATGTTTCCCCACAGTATTGTTAGAAGCTTTGTCTGTAGGACTACCCATTGTTTCTTATGATTGTCCAACGGGACCCAGGCACATTGTTTCCGATAAAAAAGATGGGTTTTTAGTTGAATATGACAATCGAGAGAAATTTGTTCAAGCTTTAAATACATTAATACAGAATACGGAATTACGAAAAAAAATGGGGTCTTCCGCAAAACAAACTGTAAAACGTTTTGAAAAAGAGAAAGTATTTAAAAAATGGCTGGATTTATTTAATCAGTAGTTTTTAGGTAAAAACATTTTCTTCAAAGCCTTTTCCCCGTCCCTAAAGGGAGGGCTTTGAATAAAATAAAAACTAAATGATTTTCTCCTGAAAACATTCCCTTCCTCGCCCTTTAGATACTATGTAAAAAACAAAGTTATTCTACTTTTTTTTCTTAATTTTA
>JBQEAY010000011.1:0-110503 GCA_052105975.1 Aequorivita sp.
TTTAAAGTGGCACGGTTTGACCGAAACAGGTGGCACCATCACTCCGAAATAGCCACCCAATTGCCAATATCTTGATTAAAGGAAGTGGCACCGAAGAACATACCATCCATATTGATAACACTGGAGGTATCCCAATTGCCAATATCTTGGTTAAAGGAAGTAACACCGAAGAACATATAGTCCATAGTGATAGCGCTGGAGGTATCCCAATCGCCAATATATTGATTAAATGAGGTGGCACGGTCGAACATCCAAGAAAATACTTCAACGCTGGACGTGTTCCAATCACCAATTTCCTGATTAAATGAAGTGGCTCGTTCAAACATCCAAAGCATACTTACCACATTCGATGTATCCCAACCGTTTAAAGCTCCATTAAACGAACTGGCTTCGGAAAACATTTTTTCCATGGAAATAACACTAGACGTATCCCAACCACCCAAATCTTGGTTAAAGGAAGTGGCTTGTTCAAACATAGAATCCATATTGGTGACACTGGAGGGAGCCCAATTGTCCAACGGCCGGTTAAAATCATATGCACGGTAAAACATACTTCTAAAACTGGTAACATTTGAGATATTCCAATTTCCAATATGTTGATTAAAAGACCGTGCACCATAAAACATATTTTCCATATCCGTAACACTTGAAGTATCCCAATCTCCGATTTCGCCATTAAACTCTCTAGCAGAATCAAACATGGATTTCATATTTGTTACATTAGAAGTATCCCAACCGTTTAAGTCCTGATTAAAACTACTATAACCAAACATCTCAGACATATTGGTAACATTTGAAGTATCCCAATTATTTAAGGGTTGATCAAAATACGCAAGCCTGAACATGCCTTCCATATTCACTACATTGGAAGTATCCCAATTATTAATATCTTGATTTAAGGAAGAGCCAGTACTATTGAACATATAGCTCATGTCTGTTACATTTGATAAATTTGGAACATCATTGGCATTTATCTGAAGGTGTAAACAAGAGTCAAACGCATAGCTCATTGATATCCATGCTTGTGCCCCCCATTGGTCTACTGAAATTATTTTAAAATTGTCTTGGTAGTTCTTAAAATAAATCCTCGGAAAATCTCCACTAATCCGTATTGTATATGTTCCCGGGGTAGTATAGGTATGCGTTACGCTTCCAGTAATCCCAAATTCATCAATTATTCCATCATTATTCCAATCAACATTATAATTATACGTCAAAGATTCATCGACTGGTATTATAATTTGATTGTTATTTGAAGTTCCAGTATTAGATGTAGTCCAGGTTGTTACAAAATCATCCGAACTGAAAGTTTGAGAGAAAAGTTGTAGGTTCGTCAATAAAAAAATGAAAAATATAAATCTTGAAAATTTTAAAATCATGGCGTTGAGATTTGGGTAATTATATATTATATTTTGATTGTAAGGGATTTACGTTAATCAAATTGAGTTATACTTCTAGCCTAAACCTTTTAAATATAAGAAATTATAAGGAGCATTTTTAATTTTAGGCTCTACAATGCCCTAAAAGAATTGGTTTGGAACTATTCTTATTTTGTCCTCTTTACTATTTCGGTATTAAACGGAAAAGCAAAAAGAATGAAAATCCATAAAAAATTATATTGATAAACAAATGCATTGGTAGCAGAGAGAATCAAGATAAACACAAAATAAAAGAAGGCCGTTCTAAAATTGTTATAGGTAAATAGAAATATAAACATCACAACGAAAAAAACGATTGAAAAGATTCCGAACTTTGCATAAAGCGTTAAGTATAAATTATCGATATAAATATTATAAATGTCGATATTATCTCTATAATGAAACCAAGGGATAAAGAATGCAAAGCCCAATCCTTTTCCGATAAAATAATCCCAGCCTTCAAAGCTCTTTAGAGAGCTAACAAAAGGTGAATAACGATTTAGCAGTGCATATTGTATATAATCTGGATCGAGTAATAGTTTGAACCGTGAAAGAGGAGAACCTTCCTCAGACTTCATTACGAGATAACCAAATATGGAGAGCAAACCTACCGCCGAAAGAATGAATGCAATAATTTTAGCAAAGGAAAGTCTCAAAATGTAGTAGAGACAAATAATTATCAACACCGAAAAAATAAGGGTTCTATTTCCCGTAACTAACAAAGGGGCCAAGCATAAAAATAATTCAATAAGTGAAATTTTCCGTTTATTAAAAATGGCAAAGGTCAGATAGAAAATTCCAAAATAACTTCCCAAGGTTTCATAACGCAATTCTTCATATTTATAATAAGGATCATCGGATAAAACAAGATGAATACTTTTTTGGACCATTAAGTAATACATCAATGCGGTAGCAGCAAGATTACCCCATAATAACTTCACACAAAACTTCTTCGTCAATATATCCTTAAGCCTTTTTCCCAGCTGATCCATAAAAATAAAACCTAATGGAATCAAGATAAATGGTTTTATGTCCTTAAGAACATTAGTGAGTTTACGTGGCTCCTCTACTAAAAGAGTGTAGTGAAAAATATAAAATATTAATACACTTCCTAACAAGGCACTACATAAAAACAAATTAAGACTAAACCTCCTATTGGACCCCAATTTTGCAAGAAACAATAAAACTACTCCAACAAAATAAAAGTAATAAAACGAAATTTGTAAATGTGTATGGAATGTAGTTGTAAACTTAGTGATAGGAAGTAACACCGTTAAAATTATAAATATTTTTAATGCGGTATCTTTAAAAGACAAATTGAGAACAGAAACTATCCCTAATAAAAGATAAATTGTAGATAGCAAAATATAAATAAGCTGTTCCATTAATACTCAAATTTTTAAAAGAGATTGAATTATAGTGATAGATCTTTAAACGTATCATTTCTCAATACGCTCAAAACAATTAATAAATATAGAGCTATGGGTGCATTATTAAAAAAATTACCAGAAATCAATGCAGTGAGCAGCAAAATACCCATTTGAACTTTTCCAAAGCTCTGCATTTTATTAAAATTTATTACATTCTTAAAGTAAAAAATTAAATAGATCAGCGTTCCAATAATTCCGAAAAATAGAAAAACGTCAAAAATCTCAAATTCCACTCTGTAAATCTCAAAATTAGTTCCGCCAAACAGGTAATTAAGTATATTCCATTTTTCTGAAACTACCGGGATAAAATCATTTTTAAAGTTATCACTCCGCAACGAAGTTAAAGCGGAGAGTATTCCCTTGTCTTGATGTACTTCAAACAGGGAATTAAAATTTTCGTAAATAAATCTGGAAACCTTGTCTTTTGCCAAGAGCAGCAAGACAATGACTCCTAAGAAAAACAAATAAAAATTTCGTTTTTTATACAGTTTTTTAAGGAAAATGAAATGAATAACAGTCAATGCGAAAAAGAACATTAAGGCTTTTGTTCCAGTTAAAAAACAAACCAGACTTACTAAAATCAATTCTGGCAACTTTTTCCTTTTATATAGGTATTGAAACAAGAAATAGGTTAGTGCAAAGGCGTTAAAATAGGTAATCATGCTCGGTGTCATAAAAGCACCGCTGGAGCCAAACCGGTTGTAATAGGTTTCGAAAATGGGCAAATCGAAGACAATGGTTAGGATTACTATAAAACTGTTTATTATTACTGTTTTTTCATAAACATTGTAAAATAGGGACGTAAATGGTTTTTTATGATCAACCAGGAAAAGCAGTAGGATAAAAATAAATAGATAACGTCCAAAAAAAGTAAGATTTTCGGCAAAATTGGAGCCTAATGAAAAACTATTAAAGCTCCATTGTCCTATAAAAAAGACTAAGGTCATTACACTAAAAAACAGAAAAATCTTTTTATACCTTTTCCAATTTTTTAAGAAATTCAGTCCTACGAAAGCTATAAACAAAACTTTGACCACAAGACTGAAGTTGTAAAAATCCATTCTTGTATTGTAGGCAATGGTGGTACTGAGCTCCGACAAAAAAAACAGCACTAAAACGAGTACGGGAAGATTTTCAGATTCGGTAAAAAACCTCGATATAGGATCTAGGAACTTACGCATATCTAAAATATATAAAGGCACCTCTAACAGCAAAGATTATTAATAAACTCAAGACCACCAGATTTACTGTTATTCCAATTGAAAAAAGTATCGGAATCAAAATAGCTAACAAGAGAATCGTAAATATATTTATTACGTATATGTCCTGATATCTTGCTTTGGCTCCCAGCAAGGCTGAAAACAAGCCATAGACCAATTTAATAATACCTAAAGAAGACAGCAATATCACTAAGGTAAGATTGTCTTTAATATCTATTGTTAAAAATGTACCTCCGTCAATCTTTACGGTTAAAACCACAGCAGCTACGAGTAGACATCCACCTACCAGGATTTTTATCAATTTACTGATTAATAGCTTTTTATCTACTTCTTCCTTAAAAAACACCAATTCCTTAAATCCCACATAATATTGAATCAAGGTTAAGGGAAACAAGAAGACGGTAGAGTAATAAAAGTACTTTGCGAAAACATCTTGACCTAACTCATTTGCTATTAAAATTCGCTCCCCATATGAAAGTATGGTCATTAAGGCCATGTTCATTGAAAAGGAGATAAAGTAATTGAAAAGAGAACTTGTCTTTTCTTGTGATATTCTGATGTTTTGAAACAATTTAATAAAGGCCGCAATACTAAAAAAGCAGAGAATGACAGTTGTGATTAAAACGACATAATCCACTGTAATAGCAATAAAAAAATACAAAACGACAAAGGCGAGTAAAAATATAATCTTGTAACCGTTATGAAACAACTGGGATTTTACAAAGTCTTTATTCAGTCTCAAGGTATTATATGCCAAAATCATACTGTTGATAGAAAAACCTGATATGGTCAATAAAACAAATGAAAGTGATTCATATTGTAAACTGAAATAATATGAAATTACAATTGGAGCAATAATCCCAGAAATTAAGATAGAAATAAAAATGTCTTTCGAGATAATTATTTTACCACTTTCTATTTTTGATAATCGCAACAGAATTTGATCAAAACCTATAAGACCAAAAGAAACAATAATTGACAAATAGGTGATGTAGAGGGAGTAGGTATTAAAGGATTCTGGAATAAATCTCCTTATAAACAGTATGAGCACAAAATTACTGAGTGCACCCAATACCACAACCAGCAAAGAGACATTATCAAAAATCAGTGGCTTTATTCGACCAATTACTTTCAAATTATAAGATCTTGATTATTGAAGCGTGTTCTTCCATCCAAAAATATGTTATAGCTTCTTTTGCACTTTTGTTTTCTACATTCCAGGTAGTAATAATTTCCAACTTGTTCAAAAACAAAGCAGTTTTTAGGTGAAAAAACACAAAGCTTAGGGAATCAGAAATCTTCTTATTCTTTGTCTGCGTATCTTTTTAAACTCTTATAGGAATGGATAATAAAAAACACCAATGAAAACAAGAAAATAAAAATTATTGGATATTTAATTTTATTTGAAAACTGATGAACTTCTTTACTATAATCCATACTTACCAAGCGAACCACATCAGTGTAGTCAACAGTCTTTTTTTGTGCTTCCAAAATCTCATTCATTATGACTTCCTTTCTATCAAATAGCGCGTAAAGACTACTGTTTTCATTGATTACTACTCCCGAAGCTTGTTCTTTTTGATTGCCTCTTACAACACTCGCCAAAATAGAATCAATCTGGGAATTCATCTTTTTGTATTCATCTACTCGGAAGGCAGCATTTCCTTGATAAATTAAACGATACTCATCGTAAAGTTCATTGTTGTTCCAATATTCCAGAATCTTTGAAATTACCTTTTTAGATTCATTTTCTCCTCGCGTAACAATATTTATCTTGTGATATTTAAAATATTTACTGTTGGAAATATCATCAAAAAATTTATCCAATTCCTGATTTTGAAATAGAATTCTAAAAACATCAATCTGCTCCCGTGACTTGGTCATCATATTATACATGTCTGGGATTGGCTCTATCTCAATTTTCTTGAGTGCCTTATAATCTTCAGAAAGAATCTTTTTTAAGAAAATGCTATCATTACTCCTGATCTTATCATTGAGTGTCTCAATATTACTATATAAATAATCCACACTTTCAAAATTTGGAATAACGATCCCTTGATTTTCGTATTCTTTCTTAGAATCGCTATCCAAATAAAACCCGTAAGCCACCCCAGCTATGATCAAAACCAAGATAACTATCCAAAATTTTAGATAGAAGGCCAAGACACTGAAAAGAAGTTTAACAAAATTCCTTGAGGTTTGTTTAAATTTCTTAACTAGATATCCTAAATCAATCTCTTCCCCTGATTGTTGTTCCGACATAAACTAAATATTACTAATTATTGATTCTAATGTTTAAAACCGATTGTAGGCTCTCGCGTCAATCTAAAGTTTTAGTTAATTACTCTAATTCCTTGCGTTTTTAAAACAAGGATAAACCTGGCGTAAAATTACGGTAAGAATTGAATTTTACAAGAATTCTTTCTTTTAATCATCCTATTCTAAAATATACTTTTAGTTAATTGTAAAATACTTAGGTAAAATATTAATCCCTAATCCCGCAAAAATCCAACACACTCATATTAATTTCACCATTCAAGCCTTTGAACTCTTTGTGTGCTACTAAAAAAACCATGATGTCTGTTTTAGTCTTGGCATCTGCCAATGATGTTAAGTTAAACTTATCGTGTGATTTTAGGTTTGGTTCTACAAACAAAATATTAAAACCATCTGCTTTTAATTGTTGTGCCACGTGAAGCGCAGGAGATTCTCTCAAATCATCAATATTCGGTTTAAAAGCTAAGCCCATACAAGATATAACTGCATCTCTTCCATTATCTATCTTAAATTGAAGAGCAGTACTTTTAACTTTTTCAATAGCCCACTCCGTTTTATAATTATTGATTTCACGAGCAGCACGGATCATCTTAGCTTCCTCAGGAAATTCAGAAACGATAAACCAAGGATCTACGGCAATACAATGTCCACCTACACCTGTTCCTGGTTGTAAAATATTTACACGCGGGTGTTTATTCGCTAAACGGATTAATTCCCAAACGTTGATGTTTGCTTTATCACAAATTATTGAAAGTTCATTGGCAAAAGCAATCTGAACATCTCGAGATGAGTTTTCAACCAATTTGCACATTTCAGCAGTTTGTGAATTGGTTTTGTGCAATTCTCCTTTAACAAAATTCTTATAGAAGTTAACTGCCTTTTCCGTAGAAACCTCATCAATTCCACCTATTGCACGGTCATTTTGCTCCAGTTCATAAATCACGTTTCCTGGTAATACTCTTTCTGGGCAGTATGCAATAAAGATTTGGCCAACTAAGTCAGGGCGTGCCTCAAAAATTATTTTTTGAATCTTTTTCGTTGTTCCGACTGGACTGGTCGATTCCAAAATAACCAAAGCACCCTTTTCTAAGGTTGGAATTATATTTTTAACCGCGCTTTCCACATAAGTGAGATCTGGTACGTGATTTTCTTTAAAAGGTGTTGGTACAGCAATCAAATAAACATCTGCCGCTACGGGCTCTGTTGAGGCTTTTAAGAAGCCTTGCTTTACCACGTAATGCACAAGTCCACCCAGTTCTGGTTCTACGATGTGTATTTTTCCATCATTTATGGTATCCACTACGTGTTGATGAATATCTACACCCGTAACATTAAGTTCTTTACTAGCTATTAGAGCTGCAGTAGGCAAGCCGATATAGCCAAGACCCATCATTACTACTGAGGGTTTATTTTCCATGTTATAATTGTTCAATGAAATTTACGATTCGCGCTGAAGTTTTTCCATCACCGTATGGATTATGCAACTGGCTCATCGCGTTATAATATGCTGTATCATTTAATAATTTTTCGGTCTCAGCTACTATTCTAGCCTTGTCTGTTCCAACTAAAAGAACAGTTCCCTCATCAACGGCTTCTGGGCGTTCTGTAGTTGTACGGGTTACCAATACAGGTTTTCCAAGACTCGGTGCCTCCTCTTGAATACCACCACTATCTGTAATAATTAAATAGGATTTTTCCATTAGCCATATAAAGGCCGGATATGCCAAGGGTGCTACAAGATGGATATTTTCAATCCCGTCTAGATATTCATTGACGGGGCCAACTACGTTAGGATTTAAATGGACTGGGTAAACTATTTGAATATCTGGATGATTTTGTGCAATTGTTTTAAGAGCAGCACACATATTTACAAGTCCATCTCCATGGTTTTCGCGTCTATGGCCGGTTACAAGTATTATTTTCTTCTGAAAATCTAAAATGATTTTTAAATTTTCAATTTCTTCATCTTTAAAATTGTCGATGTTTACCTTATCAATTCCATAAAGAAGAGCATCAATAACGGTATTACCAGTTACCAATATGTTTTCTTTTTTAGTATTTTCCGCCAAAAGGTTGTTTTTGGAAAGCTCGGTAGGAGAAAAGTGATAATCTGCGATTTTTCCAGTTAGCTGACGGTTAAATTCTTCGGGAAACGGATATTGTCTATTAAAGGTTCGGAGTCCTGCTTCTACGTGGCATATTTTTGCGCCGCTATAAAAGGCTGCAATTCCAACTGCCATTGATGTTGTGGTATCGCCATGAACATATACATAATCTGGCTTAACCTCATCAAGAACCGGTTTCATGTTTTCAATTATAGTTGCCGTAAGTGTGTAAAGATTTTGGTTGGGACGCATTAGGTTTAAATCGTAATCAGGTACAATTTCAAAAAACTCCAAAACTTGATCTAACATTTCACGATGCTGCGCTGTTACACAAACAGTAGTTTCGAAAGTATCATTTTTTAAAAATTCCTTTACCAATGGTGCCATTTTTATGGCCTCTGGGCGAGTTCCGAAAACTATTAAATTCTTTTTCTTCATTTATTCTCTCTCAAAAAATATTACAAATTACCAGCTATTTCTTTATAACTGATCTTAGGCTTTCACGCCAATCTATATACTTTAAATCTAATTTATTTTGCGCCTTTGCATTGTCCAAAACACTGTATACCGGCCGTGCGGCAAAAGTACTGTAATGGTTGGTTTTAGCAAGATTTGCCTCTTCAAAATTTTCTGCTTGCAAAAGTATTTCCTCCGCAAAGCCAAACCAGGTGGTTTCACCACTGTTACTGTAGTGGTAAACGCCATATTCCGTAGAATCTTGTGCTATTATTTGCAATAAGGCCGTAGCCAAATTATTTGCATTTGTAGGCGTTCCAGTTTGCTCGGTTGTGATTGTAAGCGGTTTTCCTTCCTGAGAATATCTTAAAATGGTTTTTAAAAAATTATGCCCGTATTGCGAATACAACCAGGATGTACGTAGAATGAAGAACTTATCGTAAATTTCTTGAATATACTGCTCTCCTTTTAACTTAGAAGCTCCGTAAACATTGATGGGATTGGTCTCGTCTGTTTCCAGATAGGCAGACTTTTTCTTTCCATCAAAAACGTAATCTGTAGAAACGTGAAGCAAAATAACATCATTTTCTTTACAGATGGAAGCCAGGTTTTTCACTGCTTTAGCATTAATTGCGAAAGCTTTTTCCTCTTCACTTTCTGCTTTTTCAACATTGGTATATGCTGCAGTATTTATGCAATGTGAAAAATCATTTTCTCTGAAGAAATCCCTTAAAGAATCAGCATTCTCTATATCCAGTTCTTCTTTTGACACAAAGACAAACTCAAAGTCGGGGAATTTCGTAGCCGCATCTTTTATGCATCTTCCCAATTGTCCGTTCGCGCCTGTAACTAGTATTTTTTTCATAAATCCACTAAATCCTCGGAGATGACTTTTACCCTATTCTTTTAATATTAATTTTTCAATAAAATTAAGCAATTTCTAAAATTTTAAAATCAATTGGCGCTGCCTTCCCCTTTGGGAAGAGCTAGGAATGGGATTTAACGCTTCCTGAAAACTGGGAAGTTCTAAATCCTTTTCCGAAATAATAAATTCTTCCTTTGGAAGATGCCAATCCAAGGCTAAGGTTGCGTTATTATTAATTATTACATCTTACTCTCTAAAAATAGAGGTTAGATGTAAAAGTATGTAATAACAAATGAAATATTAGAATCAAAAAATATCAACGGTAACAAGACTACATCTCATTCAAATTATAAACCGGAAGATCTAAGGTGTCATTAGGACGATAGAAATACAATTTTAAGTCTTCTAAGGTGTTTTGATTAATTCTAGAATCCAGTCTTTGAATAATTATTTTAGAATCTCCATTATCAATTGTTTCAGCCTTATCCATCTCAATATAAAAGTTATCTGACCTAAACTTTAGTTTTTTCGAGTAGTCTGACAGTAACGTAGTATCTTCTGGATATAACGAAATTACCAATTTGTGATTTTTCAGTTCTAATGGAAATTCATCTTCAAATTCAAGTTTTATAAATTTATCTTCTTGTTCATTTAAATTATAAAAGAAGCTTTTAAACTTAAAATATTTAAAATCCAATTCAGTGTTTTCAATTTTCGGTAATGAATACCAAGTCGACAGACTATCCACAAAACTGCTTGTAACTTGAATATTAGCAGTATAATTTAGGTGTGAATTATCAAAGAAATCTTTCCCACTTAAAGAATATTTATCTCTGTTAAGATTAAAATCCAAAAATTTAACGTTCGGATATTTTTCAACCCAGCCATCTAATATTTTACTAGTATATCCTGTGGGTTTCATTTTTAAGGAATGAACAAAAATAACTTCAATTCCTCTTTTAGAAGTTTCATCCAAAAACCGATTCATTAAAGCAATTAAACTTTCTCCCCAAAGATTATCAACATTTTTACTTGGCTCGAGCTCTTTATAAAACGATTCTTCGAATATCTTTTCTTCAACAGTTTTATGTGCATTAGTGGCGATAAAACCGTTAAAAGTGTAATAAACGTTTTTATTAGATGTTTTATATGATGGTTCTCGCTTAGCGTAATTCTCCAAATCATTCATTCTAAAAACCCGCCCTGCCTTTTTTGACACTGCTGAAACATATTTTTCAGTATATTCTTTAATAGGGAAATATTTAGTCACATTTATGCCTTTATCTAGAGAAAATGGGATTTCTTGCAAGGCGACAGTTTGAAAATACCAATATTTTTCATCCTCTATTTCTGGATTAGGTATAGTTGGAGCAGAAACATCAAACACTACATACGAAGGAGTATGCGTTTTAATAACCTCATGAGCCATAGTTAAAGACGTTTCAAGTCTTTGAGAACCCGAAGTCAAATGAAGTGCATCCAATCCTAATCTTTCTTTGATTATTATTGGATCTAAAGAAGTATAAAGGTAAGAATTGGTAAAAAAAAGCATATCATAATAGTCTGCTTCCTGTTTGGAAATTTTCTGAGCAGTTACGGCTAAATTATCTTCTTCTCCAAGATCTGGGGCATAAGGCAAAATAAATGAACCAATAACCAAGACCGTAATCAATCCGAAAAACACAAGCTTAAGAAAAAATGTAGTTAGGTTTTTGTTATTCATGAATATTAAGTTTAAAAGTTACTTAATCTAAACAGATTAAAAATCTCATCTTAGAGCTGTAAATGATCATATTTTAAAAATTTAAAACTGAAAGTAAATAAATTGTTGTTGTTCCCCGCCATAGGCTCCAAAAACTAAGATGGTAATTATTAGAATCAAATAAACTGACCATCTAAAAACAATATGTTGTTTTAGCAATAAACCAATAGGATTGGCGACAAATGAATTGTAATATTCAATCAATAACATTAACCCAATAAAAAATATACTAAGCCAAACTTGCCCTGAAGTGAGTCCAAGATTATATAATTCACCGTTAAAGACTCTAGCCATATCCCAATTAAATAGGTTTTTTATAATAATCAAAGAGTCTAAAAAAGTATCTGCCCTAAAGAAAATCCACAAAAAGGTAACTAAAGAAAAGGTGAATATTCCTCTAAACAGTTTAACGCTTAAAGAGGCATTTCTTTTAACTGAAAAAAACCAAGAGGTACGTTTGTAATATAGTTTTTCCAATACGATTATTACCCCGTGCATAGCTCCCCAAATAACAAAATTCATAGAAGCACCGTGCCATAGTCCACTGACCAAAAAAACAAAAAACAAATTCCAATACGTTCTATTCTTTCCTTTACGGCTTCCCCCAAGCGGAATGTACAGATAATCCCTAAACCAAGTTGACAGCGAAATATGCCATCTTCTCCAAAATTCAGTTATATTTTTTGAAAAATAAGGGCTGTCAAAGTTCTTCATAAGATCTATCCCCATCAATCTGGCAACCCCCCTTGCAATATCTGTGTAAGCTGAAAAATCACAGAAAATCTGAAATGAAAAAAGAAGTACAGCTGCAGAAGTTTCGATTCCTGTATATTTTCCAGGGTCATCATACACTGTATTTACCAAAATCGCTATTCTATCGGCAATTACCATTTTCTTAAATAACCCCCATAAGATCAATAACATTCCCGATCTTAAATTTTCATATTTTAATTGCGAAAAATTCCGAAGCTGCGGCAATAAATGCTTCGAACGTTCTATAGGTCCAGCAACCAATTGTGGAAAATAAGAAACAAAGAGTGCATAAATACCTAAATGTCGTTCAGGCTTTATTTCGCCTCTGTACACATCCATGGTATAACTTAAGGCTTGAAAAGTATAAAACGAGATCCCAACTGGAAGTAAAAGATCTAATATCGGAGCGTCGATATTTAATCCGATTACTTCAAAACTATCTTCAATAGTCCTTGAAAAAAAGTTGAAATACTTATAAAAGAAAAGAATGGATAAGTTGGTAATAAAACTTAAAGCAACTACAAGTCGCTTCCCTTTTGCCGTGGACGCTTTATAAATTAAAATTCCACTAAAGTAAGTTACGAGCGTAGAAAAAGCAATGAGCAATGCATACGTTGCATTCCAGCTCATATAGAAGTAATAGCTGGCAATAAGTAATAATAACCACCTAAATTTTTTGGGGGTAATTAAATACAATAGCAGTACTATCGGTAGGAAAATTAAAAAAGAAAAGGAATTAAATAACATTACTCATAATTTGTCTTTGCTCGCCTAAAAACATTGCCCCTTGGTAACTCTTCATTTAAAAAATCAATGAGCCTAGCTACAATAATTTAAAGTTAGGGAGGATATATAAAAGCAAAACCAATTACGAGCAAAAATATAAAAAAGCCCTAATTAGCTATTAGAAATAGTGATAAATGATTTAACTACTATTTTTAAAACGACTATATAGGTTTACAGGAAAATTGTCGTGCAATTTCAAGTATTTTGAATTGGGCCTAATAGAATTACCAAATCTGTATTACAGCAATCAGATGGAGTTAACAGCTTCCTCGAAAGTGGGAAGTTCCAAATCTTTTTCTGAAATAATAAACTCTTTCTTAGGAAGATGCCAATCTAAAGCTAGGATTGCATCATTATAAATGATTCCACTTTCTGAGGCTTTGTTGTAATAATTATCACATTTATAAGAAAAAATAGATTCTTCCGAAAGTGTAATAAAACCGTGTGCAAAACCTCTAGGAACGAAAAGTTGTAAGTGTTCCACATCATCCAAAATAACCGAAAACGACTTTCCAAAAGTTTCAGAGTCTTTGCGAAGGTCAACCACAATATCTAAAATTCTCCCTTTTACAACTCGAACCAACTTTGCCTGTGCCATTTCACCTGTTTGATAGTGAAGTCCACGCAATACCCCTTTTGCAGAAACGGACTGGTTATCTTGTACAAAATCGGTTTTTAAGCCAGTACTTTGTCCGAAAACTTTTTGGTTGTAAGTTTCATAGAAAAGTCCGCGTTCGTCTTTAAAAACGTTCGGTTTCAGTATAAAACAATCCTTTAATGGGGTTTTTTGTAGTTCCAAGTTTTAATCGAGTTGAATTAAATGTTTTCCGTAGCCACTTTTTAATAAAGGTTTGGCTAAAGCTACTAGTTGTTCTTTTGAGATATATCCCATTTCGTATGCTGCTTCTTCAATGGCGCCAATTTTCAAACCTTGACGTTCTTCTATAACTTCTACAAATTGTCCAGCTTGCATCAAGGAAGAAAAAGTGCCTGTGTCCAACCAGGCCGTACCTTTGTCGAGAATACTCACATTGAGTTTTCCCTGTTTTAAATAGACGTTGTTTACGTCGGTTATTTCCAGTTCACCGCGGGCACTAGGCTTAATATTGGCAGCTATTTCAACTACGCTATTGTCGTAAAAATAGATTCCGGGAACAGCATAATTCGATTTCGGGTTTTTGGGCTTTTCCTCAATAGAAAGTGCTTTTCCGTTTTTATCAAAGTCTACAACCCCATAACGTTCGGGATCTAATACGTGATAAGCGTATATTATTCCCCCATCGGGATTATTGTTAGCTTGTAGCAATTCTTTTAAACCAGAACCATAAAATATGTTATCCCCAAGTATCAATGCAACCTTATCATCACCAATAAACTCCTTTCCGATAACAAAAGCTTCGGCAAGACCATTCGGATTTGCTTGTTCGGCATATTGAAAATTACAACCCAACTTTTTCCCATCGCCCAAAAGTTGTTTAAACAATGGGAGATCTTGTGGTGTGGAGATAATCAAAATGTCGTTAATACCTGCATACATAAGTGTTGACAACGGATAATAAATCATCGGTTTGTCATAAACAGGCATCAATTGCTTGCTTACAGCCAGTGTAATT
This sequence comes from Aequorivita sp., assembly GCA_052105975.1. Classification (GTDB taxonomy): domain Bacteria; phylum Bacteroidota; class Bacteroidia; order Flavobacteriales; family Flavobacteriaceae; genus Aequorivita. The sequence continues at coordinate 14,686 of JBQEAY010000011.1, forward strand.
GGATGCAAACGCGTACCTGAACCTCCGGCTAAAATAATTCCTTTCATCAATTCAATTTTATCATTTTTTAATCTTTCTCAAAGAAATTTTAGATATCCGACTCACCATTTAAAAAAGACTCTATCCATTTATCAAAACCCTCGACCTTGGTTAGGTTCAGATCATATTGAGTATCATAAATTGTTTTTTTTGCCAGTTGTTTGGGTGTACTTCCCAAATCCACGAAAAGCAAATGCTCTATATAATTATTAAAACTGCGGTTTTGTGCTTTTGCTTCAGCCTTGGCCATTTCTAGCAATTCTTCATCTAATTTTATTGCTATCTCTTTTTTCATTATTCTATAATTTTTTACAACTTAAAGATTTTTTTTCCGACCACGCACATGCGAGAGAAAAAAAAATATTCGTCAATTCGTGGCAGATTTTTATAATCTGTCTCTATTCTCCAAATACCAAGCAATCGTTTTCTCAATACCTGTTTCAAAGTTCTCTTTTGCTTTCCAACTTAGTTCATCCTCAATTTTTGAAGCGTCAATAGCGTATCTAAAATCGTGGCCTGGGCGATCTTTTACAAAGGTGATTTGTTCTTTATACGAAATCTCTTTTGGAAGCATTTTATCTAATAATTCACAAATAACATGTGCTATATAAAGGTTCTCGCGTTCGTTGCGACCACCAATATTATAGGTTTCTCCTAGTCTTCCGTTTTCTAAAGCCAAATAAATACCGCTACAATGATCCATTACATAAAGCCAATCGCGAACATTTTTACCATCACCATATATCGGAATGGGTTCTTCTGAAATCGCTTTTCGAATTATCGTTGGAATCAATTTCTCTTTATGCTGATTGGGTCCGTAATTATTGGAACAGTTAGTCGTTACAACAGGTAATCCATACGTGTGGAAATAACTGCGTACAATAAAATCGGATGATGCTTTTGAAGCACTGTATGGACTGTTAGGTGCATACGAAGTTTCTTCAGTAAAAAGTCCGGTTTCTCCTAAAGTGCCATAAACCTCATCTGTAGAGATATGCAAAAAACGCGCATTCTTGAAATCGGCCTTTAAATCATTCGGGGCATTCATCCAAGTTTTATAAGCGTTTTGAACAAGGTTGAAAGTACCGACAATATTTGTTTGGATAAATTCTGAAGGACCAGAAATAGAATTATCCACATGGCTTTCCGCAGCAAAGTGAACTATCTTTTTAAACTGGTGTTTTGAGAAAAGTTTTTCGATTAATTCTGCATCGCAAATATCTCCTTCTATAAACGTAATTTTATCTGAAACAGCCTCCAAATTCCTTAAATTTCCGGCGTAAGTAAGTTTATCCAACACGAAAATTTCGTCTTCGGAATTATTGAGTACGTATTCCACATAGTTGGAACCTATGAATCCAGCACCACCAGTTATCAGGACTTTATCATTCATGAAAATTATTTTTTAGACGCGTCTAATATCTGTTTTAACATCTTTTCAGTAATCAAATAGGTGGGTTTTACGCCTGTTGTTCCCAATCCACCAGAAGCTAAAGTGCTTCCTGTTTCAAGTGGGTTATCTGATGCATAATACGCATAGCGAACCTTCACATTTGAGCTAATACTTCTACGAATTTTCGAAGCTGCCTGAATGGCTTTTTGGTAATGCGCACCTTCCATTTCCAAGCCGATTACATTCCAAGTTGAATCGTGGAAAAATTTGAGAACGTCTCTATTTTGAAGTGAAGTTCCCAAGACCGAAATCATCGTTCCCGTACAAACTTTTACATCATCTTCATCAAATAATGATTTTTCCAATTCGTTTTTAAATGGATAATTATCAGCCGTTCCTTCAAAAACGTGGGCAGATGGAATCATAATATCCCCTTTGCCACCTTCCAAGATACCTGCCTTTCCCATAATAGAAACAGAGGCTACATTTAGGAAGTTACTGTTCTCCTGCTCATCGACAAAAGGTTTTAAAAGTTCGTCCATCGTTTCGTAGGCTTGCTCGCCAAAGGCATAGTCCATCACTAGGATTACGGGTTTTTGTGAGTCTTCTACATCCTTTAATCCTTCGGTGTAGCTGTTTTTCTTTATTTTGGCAGTATCAATTATCTGTACATCTATATTAGTCCCGCTTTCGTCGGCAATAAAGAGCATTCCTTCAGAATGAGCAACTTTAGAGACCTTTTCGCGCAATTTTGAACTGGTAGGGCTACTCAAAGCTTCGAAAACCTGTAAAGGTCTCTTCTTAGAAAATTCTGTTGGCAATGCTTTTGGTGCATAAAGACTGTTCATTACACTGTGCATATTCGCACTAATAATGTGTAAGGGGCGTTCTAATAAGCCTTTTTTCTGTAATGTCTGTTTTATACGGTACGCCCATTGTTCTCCGTGAATATGATGGCCTAAGCGCTCACGAAGCACAGGACTAAACGTAATAATACGTTGATTGTCTTCTAGCACTTCATCAATAGCAAGCTTTCCTAAGAAATATATAATGTTGAAAAAACGGTCTTCATTCTTCTCAGTTGCAAAGTATGGATAAACGTTTTTTACTTCTTCAAAAGTTCTTCCCAAGAAATTCGCTGTGTGGGTAAGGGTAACCTCTTTTTCTTCCTGTGTAATTTTACCCTTTTTCTTTACAGATTGTTCCAACTTCTTCCAATCGCGTATCACTTCGCCGTTCTCATTGATGAGTACTTGCTTCATAATCTTATGCGACTCGACAAATAGGAAGGTCAAGTGGGTGAGAATATCATAAATTTCCGAACGTCCGCGAGTAACTTCAATATTCATCTGCTCCGAATCGATTCGGTAACAGTTTCTGCGACGTTTCATTGGGATGATAGCCTCAAAATGTGAGTCTTTGTAGCCTTCATCACTTGTTAAGTTTATAAATCTACATTCTTCAATTCCTTCAGGTAAGCGATCCATAACGTAAAGCAAACCCTGAAGTTCAATTTTCTCATCTTTTATGGAGCCATAAATCTCGGGACGAAGTATTAGAAGTGATTCACGAAGCGATTCCCCTGAAACTCCCATAGGCTTGTAAAACCCGCGATTAAAGAGATGACGCATCGTGATATATAATCTTTCAATAGCACCCGTACTTTCTTGGGCGCGTGTTCTGGTATGTAATTTCATTTTATTCATTGGATGCAAATATACTACTAATTTTAAGGCTGGATTTTAAGCAAGTAATCCGCAATTTTACGATCGTTTGAAAGACGAGGTACCTTATTTTGGCCACCTAATTTGCCTTGAGACTTCATATAGTGTTGAAAACTGTTCTTTTTGAGGGCTCTGATTATTAAAGGCTGCAGGATTTTCCCTTCGATCAAATCGAAATAATATGAATTTTGTTGTTGCATTTCGGCATCGAGAAATTCAGTGAGCTGTTGCAGGTTTTCGGGTCCTTTTTCAAATTCAACAAGCCATTCGTGGTATGGCAATTCTTCTCCTGAAGGAGTAATTTGAGGTGCAACGGTGAATTCTGAAATGGAGAAATCGAACTTCGCCATTGCTTTATTCATAGCTTCTTCCACTTCCTTGCCAATTACATGTTCTCCAAAGGCAGAAATAAAATGTTTAATTCTTCCCGAAACAATTACACGATAAGGTTCTGTGGAAGTAAATTGAATAGTATCGCCCAAGTTGTAGGCCCACAGTCCTGCATTGGTTGAAATAATCATCACGTAATTAACACCTGTTTCAACTTCACCAATGGTGAGCCGCTTTGGGTTTTCATCAAAAAAAGCACTCGCTTCTATAAATTCGTAAAAAATCCCAGAGTTTAGAAGTAAGAGCATTCCCTTTTCTTTTTGACTATCTTGAATGGCAAAAAAGCCTTCACTCGCGGGAAACAGTTCGATGCTATCAACTTTTCTTCCTATTAAACTTTCAAATTTGGCTCGATAAGGTTCAAAGTTCACTCCACCATAAATAAATAGGTTGAAGTCCTTAAAAAGATCCCCCACTTTTTTACCGGTATTCTGTTGTAATCTTTCAAAATACATCTGTACCCAGGAAGGAATCCCGCTGATTACAGTCATATTTTCGTTTTTTGTCTCTTCAACAACGGCATCAACTTTGGTTTCCCAATCGTCAATGCAATTGGTTTCCCAGCTGGGTAGACGGTTTTTCTGAAGATAGGCAGGAACGTAATGCGCTACAATTCCAGACAGTCTTCCAAATTGAATACCGTTCTTCTCTTCCATTTCGGGACTTCCTTGTAGGAAAATCATTTTACCATCAACAAAATCAGCATTTCCAGTTTCGTTGATATAGCACAAAATGGCGTTTCGCGCAGCATCAATATGATACGGCATGGATTCTTTGGTAAGCGGAATATATTTTGCGCCAGATGTTGTTCCCGAAGTTTTGGCAAAATAGAGTGGCTTATCAGGCCAAAGCACATTTTCTTCACCTGCAACAACTCGTTCTACATAAGGCTTTAATTCTTCATAATCTCTTATTGGAACACGTTTCGAAAAATCTTGAAATGATTTGATATTTTTAAAATCGTGATCTTTTCCGAAGGCAGTATTTTTTGCATCGGAAATTAGATTATCGAAAACTTTCTGCTGGGTTTCAACAGGTTTTTTTGCCCATTTTCGGATTCTGAGTATTACAATTTTCGCAAATACTTTTGCTGAAACGGATTTTAAGGTCATAAGCTATTAATCAAAATCTATAAAATTGGTCGGATTTACAGGGAAACCATCCCGCCAAAGTTCAAAATGCAAGTGAGGACCAGTTGTAAGTTCTCCAGTACTTCCCACCGTTGCAATCACTTCTCCTGCTTTTACAAGCTCCCCCTGCTCTTTGGTAAGCATGGCATTGTGTTTATACACAGAGATAAAGTTATTATTGTGCTTTACAATAATCACATAACCGGTTTGTGCTGTCCATTCTGCAAATATAACAGTACCGTCAGAAATTGCTTTTACCGGTGCGTCCTTCGCAGTAACAACATCCACAGCATAATGTTTGGCTTCAGAGTCATATTGTTCAGTTATTGTTCCTTTAACAGGTGCAAAGAATGCATAATCCTGAATCTGTGGTGCAATAAGTGGGTTGTATTTATCTTCTTTGTCAACTTTAGCTCGTAAAAGCGAATCTTTTCTGGAAGTGCGTATTAATACCGCTGGATCTGTCTTTGCGACTTCTATAAGAGAGTCTTTATTAAAATCAACTGTTTCCACGTCGCCTGTAAGCACTTTTTTGATTGAAGCGAGGTATTGCTCATTTAAATCAATAACCTGTTGTAGCGAGTCTGTTTGGTAAGCCAATTTCGCCGATTTCTTTTTTAAAGCGATGGATGAATAACCAGGAATATATTCCCTAAGTGGAGTGAAAGCGATAATGATAGTCGTTGTTATTATAAGAAATAAGGCAAAAAGTGTACTGAATACAAAGACATTAAGTCTATTTAGCTTAAAAGAGAAACGCTCTTCAAAGGTCTCTTCATTAAGTATAACTAGACGGTATTTGTGTAATAACTTCTTTTTGAACCGCTTAGCTCCCTTTTCTTTCTTTTCCATGCTTAGAAAATGCTTTTTTACAAATATAAAATAAACTATAGCTACTGATGCTAAAGTTCTTCCCAAAACGTTCTATCTAAACATTTCTTGCTACATTTGTATAATTAAAAAAAAGAAATCATGACCACATTATTTATTCCCTTAGGTATGATTGGGCCTTGGCAAATCATATTAATAGTAGTTATTGTACTATTGCTTTTTGGAGGAAAAAAGATTCCAGAGCTTATGCGTGGCCTAGGTAGCGGACTTAAAGAATTCAAGGATGCATCGAAGGAAGATGAAGATATCGATCCTAATATTAAAGACAGTAAAATAGACGATAAAAAATAAATCGTTTTTTAAATATCTAAAAAATGCCTTTCAAGAATTTACTTGAAAGGCATTTTTGTTTAGTAAGATTTTTACTCGCTCATTACCATCAAATTGAATCTATTTTGGAAATGAAGGAGACGAATATAGAAGTCAAGAAATAATATATTAATAAACTAGAAGATGAAAATACTCGGTTAAGTGCGGAGATTAATTTTTTTAAAGAATAATAGAGAACAAATGTTCTGTAACTTACAGACTTGATGGGCTAGCGTCTGTTTATACTCATTTTCTACCATTTTTATTCAGCTATTCTTTTCTTCAAATCCATTCTTTCATGTAAAATTCTCGTTATTTCTACATTGCTCTCACTTAAAATTCGGTAAAATATTATATGTCTATTTAACTTCAATCCGAGAAGGTTCTTAGATATGCCTTCGTAATTCTTTCCTAAATCTGGATTTTCAGAAATCTCTTGACAATTAGAAATTAATTCAATGTAATATTTGTCAGCTTGTTTTTCCGACCAAACTTCAAATGTGTAATTCCAAATTTTTGATAAATCTTCAACAGCTTTGTTAGTTAGCTTAAAATCAGCCATCTGAGTATTTTTTCGCCTTTAAAGATTCAAGATGTTTTTTGGGGTCAAAATCATGAGCTATTCCGCTATCAATTCCTTCTTGAACCGCGCTTTTTAAAGCAATTACTTTATTTTCTTCATCTTCTAAAAGCCTTAATCCAGCACGGATTACTTCGCTAACATTTTTATATCTTCCTTTACTTACGCTACTTTGGACGAATTGGTCAAAATAATTCCCGAGTGATATAGATGTGTTTTTGCCCATTTGATTACTATTTGATATAAAAGTACCAAAAAATGGTATATTTACAAAATTTTTATCTAATTGCAAATAACGGAAAAATATAGACTTATTAGAAATTCCATCTTGCCTCTTATGGTAGATGTAATTTTCGAAGAAATTTACTGGAATATGTAGCTATATAATAAAGTATCCTCCTCAACTTCTACAGGGTTAAAACTTTTAAGAATTTCACTCAATTTTAGCAGTCTTCAAGATTGATTCCAATTCAAACTGAAGGTTTCTTTTAGACACCGAAGGAGCATAAGTAAATCCTTCTAGAATAAGATATCGATTGTTTTTTTCGTCGCGAACAGCGTAGTTTATAAAGGGTCCACCCATCCATGCGCCTTTAACATCCCAGGTGCCTTTGGTTTCGTAAGCAAATTTTCCATCAATACTGGATTTAAAGAGATAAGGCGCATAGGCGTCTTCGGTAATAAACTGTCCGTCATCTTCCACTGGTAATAACCTGCTGCCAATAGAATCTCTAATTTTAATGATATCTGCCACGGCAGTTGTATCATTTTTGATCATTGATAGAGGCACTTCATATACAAGGATATTAGTAGTACCATCTTTCAGATCCTTTCGAAACCAAAAAAAGTTATCGCTTCCTTTAGCTAATCGGTATGCACTTGGAATTTTCAGACTCACACCCATAACTTTATTTAAAGAATCGGTTTTCAACAATGAAATAGCCGTTCTTCTTTGTCTTTCCTTAATTTCGGAAGCTTTGAATGTTTCAATTATTTTTGCTGAATTTTTATTTATTAATTCAACGAGCTTTTCTTCTGAAGTTCCTTTGATAATAGCGCCTTCCTGTGGTTTTGCATATTCATTATTTGCAATGGAAACCTTATCCTCATCACTTAAAACCACATAAAGAAAAAGTCTATTGCTACGTGCAAAGCCGTCAAAAGCATCTGGCGGCATTTGGTTCATCGAAAATAAGGGTTCATCTTGAGGAAGGCCATCTGTAGGAGCCGCAAAATTGTCTCTAATAGCTTCACCTACCACGCCATTCCAAAGATCGTTTGGTATGACAATCTGTAAAGCATTAATATTTCCTACGGAATCGGGTAGTAAGGTTTTGTCTCTTTTACCACCTTCATTACAAGAAGTAAAGGCAATAAATAACGAAAAAAGTACAATGTAAAGTGGTTTCATGTAAAGGATATTTATGGAACTATCCTTTGTGAATTTTAAGTTTAGTTCCAGGCTTCAGATTAGTACCACTAATATCGTTCCATTTTTGGATATTTTGGATTGAAACTCCAGGAAATTTTCTCGAAATGCTCCATAATGAGTCTCCGTTGCGTACAGTATACGTTTTTTCGGAGGTCGTTCGCTTTGAAGGTGAGTTACTTGCAATATTTCGAGCCGTCTTTTTAGGATATAAAATAAGGTTTTGACCTATCTTCAAAGAATTACTTCGCATCCCGTTCCAACGTTTAATTTGGCTAACACCCACACCGTATCTTTCTGCAATTTTTCCTAAGAAATCGCCTCTTCTAACGCGATAACGGATTTTCTCGGGCTGTTCAATCAATTCTGGAAGCGACTCTTTATCTTCTTCTCGTTCCTCCTTTGTGAAAGCATAGATGGCATCTTCGTTGTTTACAAAGGTACCGACAACGGTAAGCGGAAGACGCAACATATAGTTTTCGTCTTTTACAACTGGAATCACTCCAAGTTTATAGGAAGGATTAAGAAACTCTAATTCCTCTTTATCAAGATTGGTAAGTTTTGCAATTTGATCCAGTGTAATTTGTTGTTTTACCTTGATTGTATCAGTGGCAACAAAAGGGATTCTAGAAGCTTGTTTCTTAAACCCGTGCTCTTCTGCATATTCAAAAATATACATGGTAGCTAGAAATGCAGGAACATAACCGGCTGTTTCACGTGGAAGATAGTTTCTAAGATTCCAGTAATTTGTTTTTCCACCAGAACGGCGTATTGCTTTTGAAACGTTACCTGGACCAGAATTATAAGCCGCAAGGGCTAAATCCCAATCGTCAAAACTATTATTTAAGCTATTTAGATATTTACATGCCGCTTCAGTAGCTTTAATTGGATCTGAACGCTCATCGACATAAGAACTAACATTTAATCCAAACATTTTACCTGTAGGGTACATAAACTGCCAAAGTCCAGTAGCGCCAACTCTTGATCGTGCGCGTGGATTTAAAGCAGATTCAATAACTGCTAAATACTTTAATTCTAATGGAAGATTGTGCTTATCGAGCTCTTGCTCAAACATCGGGAAATAATATTCACTTAATCCCATCAATCGTTCTAAGCCTCTTCTTCTATTTTTTAGATATTGCTTTATCACGCTTTCTAAGGCAGGGTTGTATTCTACGTTAAAAGGCGTGCGAGCATTGAGTTCCTTTAGTCTTTTCTTTAGAACTGCTGTAGGAAGTTCTGAATATTCAACTGGCTCATAGTCTTGATTGGCAACACTGTTATATATTTCCTCAAAAAGATCAGATTTGTAAAGCTCTTTCAGCCAAAGACTATCCTTTTCTCTCGCCATTGCCATATCTTTCAAGTTAAATATGGTACTGTCTTTAATTGTTGTAGCAACAACAGTGGAAGGTAGTTCATCAGCAATCTTAGTAACTTTGATAGAGTCTACCACTCGAACCTGATCTGTATTCAAGTTTTTAGTGTGACCTTTATCTTTCTGTGCAAAACCTATACTGAAGACTAGCAACAGTAAAAGTGGGAGGATTTTATTTAATTTCATCAACTTCTTTATTGCGTTTGAGGAATTTGGCAAGCTTGCCTGATTAGTAATCTTCTAATAATATTACAAATAATTTCTTAAAAACTCTAACGTCTTTTGAATTAAAAAATTTTATCAAAATAGCCTTTATGCGAAATTAAGCAAATAATTAGCTGCATTATGCTAAGATTCTGGTATTTAACGTTTACTATAAAAGTGCCTTAATTCCCGGAAGTGCTTTTCCTTCTAACATTTCTAGCATTGCCCCACCACCTGTGGAAACATAACTCACCTTTTTGTCTAGTTTAAATTTATGTACGGCAGCAACGGAATCACCACCGCCAACCAATGAAAAAGCTCCATTTTGTGTAGCTTTAGCAATGTTCTGTCCTAGAAATTTAGTCCCTAAGGCAAAAGGTTCCATTTCGAAAACACCAACTGGTCCGTTCCATAAAATTGTCTTGGATTCAAGAATCACTTCTCCAAAAATACGATTGGTTTCTGGACCAACATCCAGACCCATCCAGCCATCAGGAATATTATCAACAGCTTCAGTTTTTGTATTTGCCGAATCGGAAAAGCTATCTGCAATAATAGCATCAACCGGTAAGTGGACTTGGACATTTTTATTTTTTGCCTTTTCTAGAATTTCCAGTGCCAAATCCTGTTTATCGTCTTCCACCAAGGAACTCCCCACTTTTCCTCCTTGAGCCTTTATAAAGGTAAAAGCCATTCCGCCACCAATTATCAAATGGTCAACCTTATCGAGAATATTTTCAATAATTGTAATTTTTGAAGAAACCTTCGCCCCGCCGATTATCGCGGTCACCGGTTTTTCATTTGATTCAAGAACTTTTTCAACATTTTCAACTTCAGAAGCAAGTAATAAGCCAAAGCATTTGTTTTCAGGGAAAAAGTCGGCGATAATGGCTGTTGAAGCGTGTGCACGATGCGCAGTTCCAAAAGCATCGTTAACATAATAATCACCAAACTTTGACAGTTTTTCTGCAAAGTCCCGATCTCCTTTCGTTTCTTCTTCGTGATAACGCAGATTTTCAAGTAAAAGAATTTCGCCAGACTTCAGGTTTGAAACCGCAGTTTCTACCTCAGCGCCTATACAATCATTCACAAATTTCGCTTGAACTCCCAAAATATCAGACAGCGATTTTAAAATATGTTTTAAAGAAAATTCCTCCTCCTTATTCTTTGGTCTTCCCAGATGCGACATTAGAATACAGCTTCCGCCGTCCTCCAATATTTTTAGAATGGTAGGTTTAGCCGCCCGAATGCGCGTATCGTCAGTTACATTGAAGTCATCATCCAATGGAACATTAAAATCAACACGGATCAAGGCCTTTTTTCCTTTAAAATTTATATCGTTCACTGTTTTCATATTCGTAAATTTTGATTGCAAATATAATAGTTTTGTGCTTGTTAAGAAGCAATTGTAGCCTCAAGTCCTTTTTCATTGCAATTTACTTCAGACATAAAAACTAGCAGGAAATAATACGATCAAAATTGCTTAGATTTGCGCATGGATTTTTCAGAAGTAATAGGTCAGAAACATATAAAATCACATCTTTCCCAGACTGTCGAAAATGGTCGCATACCCCATTCTCAGCTATTTTCGGGCGTAAATGGAAGTGGATTGTTACCAATGGCAATTGCCTATACTTCCGAAATATTGTGTAAACAATACAAAACGGATAGTCCCGAATATCTTGCCTGTAAAAATAAAATTACAAAGCTTACGCATCCAGATCTTCATTTTGTTTATCCCGTAAACACAAACGATATAATAAAGAAGAATGCTATTTCAGACCATTACGCTGAAGAATGGCGCAATTTTGTTCTAGACAATCCATACGCTTCATTATTTGAATGGTTACAAAGTATTGGTATTGAAAAAAAACAGGGTAATATTAGTAAATATGAAGCTGAAAATATCTCCAAAAAGCTTGCATTAAAATCATTTGAGGGTGGTTATAAAGTGATGATTATATGGATGGCGGAAAATATGAATGGAGAATGTGCCAATAAAATCCTGAAGTTGGTAGAAGAACCATCTGACAAAACTTTACTCCTACTCTTGAGCGAAAACGAACAGCAAATTATTACTACGATCCGTTCCCGCTGTCAAAAATTGGATTTCCCATTACTTTCAGAATCTGATATTGTAGAAAACTTAACTGAAAAAAGAAATATTGATCATAACCTAGCGCTTAAAACTGCGCGACGAGCTCGTGGAGATTTTAATAAGGCTCTCCAATTACTTGAGGCAACAGGTGATGATGAAATTTTTGAGAAATGGTTTATCAGCTGGGTCCGAACTGCTTTTAGAGCAAAAGGAAATAAAGGGGCGATAAATAATCTTCTTGATTGGAGCGACGAACTTGCCAAACAAGGCCGAGAAACTCAGAAAAAGTTTCTTAACTATTGTATCGAAGTTTTCAGACAGTCCCTTCTAAAAAACTACAAAGCCGACTCTCTTTTATTTTTTGAAGCAAAAGATGAAACATTCACGCTTTCTAAATTTGCGCCATTTGTTCATCAAAACAATATTTTTGAAATAAATGAAGCTTTAGAAGATGCATCTTATCATATTGAGCGAAATGGAAATGCAAAAATTATCTTCACCGATCTGTCAATAAAGCTCACAAGACTCATTCATAAAAAAGAACTTGTATAAGGTTTTCTTATGCTCTAGACGCTGAAATAAACATTTTCTATTATTTTCGACTTTTTTTCGAGTGGTTTACATCAAATAACACGAAAAATCAATAGTGGAACACCACACAAGACTAAAAAACCCCTTAAAAAGGCTTAAATCGCATTATTTTGCTTTTCTGAAGCAATAAATGTGTGAAGAATACTCTTTTGACCGATTTGCCTTTAAATTTGATCTAAGTCCAATCCAAAATGCTTTTAGAGAAAACTTGCTCCCAGTTTTATATTTTTCGGAAAGAAGACTTACATAAAACGAGTCAAAAATCATTGGCTCCCTTTTTTCTAATGTGAACCTGTTAGAAAATAATTTTTCCATGGAGGTTTTTGAAAAATGCCAGAGATGTCTGGGAACATCAAAAGCTGCCCAGAATTCTTTATAATATTTAGCGTCGTAACTTTTAAAATTTGGCACTGCAATAATTAGGGTGCCATTGGGTTTCACTAAATCTGACAATTGAGCAATTGTTTCTTCCAGATTCGGAATGTGTTCCAAAACATGCCAAAGCGTAACTACATCAAATTGGCTACCTCGAAAATCAGTTAAGGATGATTTTAATTCGATTCCTTTTTCAGTAGATAAATTAGAAGCACTTTTATTAGGTTCCATTCCTTGAACTTCCCATCCTTTTTCTTTAGCAACTTTTAAAAACTCTCCGGTTCCAGCACCAACATCTAACAAAGTCCCTACTCCCGAATTTTGCTCAAAAATAAGTTTTGTCTTTTTTTGAAGAGACCATTTCTTTACCGTTTGATATAAACTAGACATCAAACCACGCTTCTCATCAGTATGCGAAATGTAATCTTGGCTCTCGTAATACGTAGGAAGATTCTCCACATCTGGCTGCGGAAAAGTCTTTAGCATGTCAAGATCTGGATCGTAAACCAGTTCAAATACTTCATCGGAAACCAAATAATCCTTGGTCTTTAGATATGTTTTTAGTTGATCGCTCAAGGAAGTTTTACTTTATTATGGAATTAGCTTTAGAAGTGTTCCACGTGAAACAATGTGATTAACGTCCCATATATACCAAGAGTACGGAAACGTCATTTGGAGAAACTCCACTTATTCTTGAAGCCTGGGAAACGGTAGCAGGTTTAATCTTTGTCAATTTCTCTCGCGCTTCATAAGAAAGTGATTTCAACTTTGAATAATCAAAGGACGCCGGAATTTTTAAACCTTCCAATCGGTTTAATTTATCGGCATTGTTTTTTTCTTTTGCTATATATCCAGAATACTTTACTTGCACTTCTGCTTGTTCTATCATCTCTGCATCCAAGTTATTCTCCTCAATAAAATTCTTTACAGATTCGATTCCACGCATATCTTCCATCGTAACTTCAGGACGCGAAAAGAATTTAAACATCTTATCACTTTGATCAACCAAGGCAGAGTTACGTGCTTCAAAAATTGGATTTATATCCTCAGGAACAACACTCGTTTCTTTAAAAAAGTTAACAAAAGCCGCCGACTTTTCTCTCTTCTCTTCCATCTTTCTCATACGAACGTCACCAGCTAAACCAATGGCATGTGATTTTGGAGTTAGTCTAAAATCTGCATTGTCTTGGCGAAGCAGTGTTCTATATTCCGCTCGTGAAGTAAACATTCTATAAGGCTCTTCTGTTCCCTTTGTAATAAGATCATCAACCAGAACTCCTATATAAGCTTCATTCCTCTGTAGTATAAAAGGATCCTTTTCATGAACTTTTAAGTGGGCATTTATTCCTGCCATCAATCCTTGAGAGGCAGCTTCCTCATATCCTGTTGTTCCATTTATCTGTCCTGCGAAATAAAGACCAGAAACCAATTTAGTTTCTAAAGTATGCATCAACTGCGTAGGTGGAAAATAATCGTATTCAATAGCATATCCCGGACGGAAAAATTTGACATTCTCAAAACCGACCACTTGACGCAAGGCTTTAAACTGAATATCTTCTGGTAGAGAAGTTGAAAAACCATTGACATAATATTCAACAGTATCCCAGCCTTCAGGTTCTACAAAAAGCTGATGTCTGTCTTTACCTGCAAATCGATTTATCTTATCTTCAATAGAAGGACAATATCTTGGACCCGTACTTTGTATTGAACCATTAAACATTGGTGACCTATCAAAACCTTCGCGCAAAATATTATGAACATCCAAACTTGTATGACTCATGTGGCAAGATCGCTGTTTTGTCAAAGGTTTAGTTTCATCTGAATAAGAGAATTTCTCCGGAATTTCATCCCCTGGCTGTTCAATCATTTTTGAAAAATCAAGAGACCTTCCATCAACTCTTGGCGGAGTTCCCGTTTTCATTCTACCAGCTTCAAAACCTAAATCAATCAAATCCTTAGTTATTCCAACGGAAGCTTTTTCACCAGCTCTTCCTCCTCCCAATTGTTTTTCTCCAATATGGATTAATCCATTTAGGAAAGTTCCGTTTGTAAGCACAACACTCTTACCCCTTATTTCAAGACCAAGTGATGTTCTTACTCCTTTGATTTTTCCGTTTTCAACAATGATCCCAGAAATCATTTCCTGGTAAAAATCTAAGTTTGGAGTTTGTTCCAACATCAATCGCCAAGTTTCAGCAAACCGCATACGGTCACTTTGAACTCTTGGACTCCACATTGCAGGTCCTTTAGATTTATTGAGCATCTTAAACTGTATAGCTGTCTTATCTGAAATGATTCCGCTATAACCACCCATTGCATCAATCTCACGAACTATTTGTCCCTTAGCAATTCCACCCATTGCAGGGTTACAACTCATTTGGGCAATAGTTTGCAAGTTCATAGTTACCAATAGTGTTTTTGAACCCATATTGGCGGCTGCGGCTGCAGCTTCAGAACCAGCATGTCCAGCTCCAACTACAATTACATCATATTCGTTTGGAAACATATATTATCTTGATTGTTCCACGTGGAACATTATTTATTTTTCTATTTTTTTTGGGGTGCAAAAGTACAATAAATAACTTAAACACAAAGAGTTAATAGAGAAGTGTCGCTAATAACCTGAAAGCCTTTTTAAGGCTTCATCCTCTTTTTTTCTCATAATTGCCTCTTCCTCTTCCGTTTTATCCTTTAAACCACAAAAATGTAAGATTCCGTGAATCATCACACGATGCAATTCTTCATTAAAACTGGTTTTAAAGTCTTGGGCATTGTCGGCAACACGTTCAACAGAAATATAGATTTCTCCGTTAATTTGTTTACCTACTCTATAATCAAAGCTGAGAATATCTGTAAGCGTATCGTGATCTAAAAACTCAACATTGAGTTTATGCAGAAATTCATCGTCACAAAAAACGTAAAGAAGATCACCCAATTCGAATCCTTCGGAAGAAATTATATCGGAAATCCAAGTTTCAATTTGAGCTTGGTTTTCTAATTGGAAGTCGGTTTCAAAGTTAAAATCAATCATTGTTTTCTTTAAAGTATTCATGCACTTTATTCTTGTAATCTTGACGCAAAGGTAAGGCCTCCCTATTTAAAATTTCGGTAGTATTAAAGTATTTTTTTATCTCTTCAGGTGAAAGAAGAACGTTGTTTCGATATTCCTTTTTGTTAGTTTGAGATTCTCTTCTATCTTCCTGTCCTTGTTCAAAAGTGGCTTTATCGAGTTTTAACAATTCATATTTCAGATTCAACATCTGTTGAAGCGTTCCTTGATTAAAGCCTTTTTCTAACAACTGTTGTTCTATCCCTTCCATTTGTCGCAATAAGTCCCCTCCATTTCCTTTAAACCCGGACTTTCTCAATCGATCCTCAAGTTCTTGACGTAGCTGTTGTTGTTGCTTATAAATCTCGAAGATTTCTCCATTCATCTCTTCGCTATCGCCACTTCCTTCTTTATTTCCACCTTCTTTATCTCCATTTTTACCATCCTTCCCATTTTTTCCATTCTCACCTTGTCCATCACCACTACCGTCGCCCTCTCCTTGTCCTTCACCTTTGCCATCACCTTCTCCTTCTCCTTCGCCCTTTTTTCCCTTTTTCCCTTTCTTAATTCCTTCCTCCATCTTCTCACTTAGACTTTCCTGCTTTTGAATAATATCTGGAAGTTGGAATCCTTCGCCATCACCCTCTCCAGGCGAAGGCATGCCAGTTTTACCAGAACCGGAGCCCATGGACATGGCCATTTGCATCTGCATATTTCCTAATATATCACTTAGCAAAACTGCTAAATCATTAGCTCCTGTGATTGTATATTGCTGATTTCCAATACCCGTACGAGATTGATTCTGTGCCAATCGATCTAAGGATTTATCTATATTATATTGCATTTCAGTAAGCGTATTGTTGATTTTCTCACCAATCAAAGGCTGACGAAGCGATAATGCAAAGATGCTGTCATCAATGTGCTCAAAGTTATTTTTAAGGTCATTTTGTAAATTCAATTTTTTACCAAATACCGGGTTCCCATAGTCTATTGATTTAAAAATCTCCATCAGATCCTCCTGCTCAAAAGAAAATACCACAAGATTCTTAACAATTTGACGAAGCATTTTAACGTCTTCCTCCATGCTTTCCATTCCGCCAGACTGCATTTGGGACTGCATTTGCTGACTCATTTGTTTCATTTTTTCACCAGCCTTTTTCTGATTTTCTCCAGCGTCACTTGGCTTATTCTCCTCAAGCTTATCAGTAGCTTTTTCTTGTTCCTCGTCAATCTCTTGCTCGGTGGCTTTATCGTTAGGAATATCCATAGGCTTTTTTAAAGCCTCATTCTCCTTTTGCAACTCATCCATTTGCTTTTTAAGCTCCTCAAACTTTTCGTTGAGTTCTTCCTGGGCCTCCTTGGTGTTTTCATCCTCAGATTTATCAGCCAACTTTTCTTGCTCCTCACCCAGTTTATTTAATTCCTCAGCAATTTTCTCGGCCTTTTTCTCTACATAATATCTCTTAGTGAGCTCTAGAAGTTGTTCAAGGTTCTTTTCTTGATTTTTATTTTGTTTAGATAGTTTTTCCAACATTTCCGTAAGTTCTTCTTTTTGAATTTTATCTTGAAGCTTTTCCAACTCATCAAGTAACTTTTCATTCTCTTTAAGTCGTTCTTCATTTTCATCCAAACGTTTTTCCAGTTGTTTCTTAAAGGGATCTTTTTCTTCATTTTCAGGTTGAAAATTTTCGAGCTCCTCCTTCATTTCCTTAGAAAAGTTCTTCATCATCTCTTCCTGCTTCTGCTGCCGTTGTATAAAATTGTCTAGCTTCTTTTTATCATTATAATTAAGCTCCTTTTTCTCCTTTTGTGTTCGTGAAAGCTCTTCAAGTGTCTTTTTTCTGTCTTTTAGTTCTTCCAAAGAATTATCCAGTCCTTTTATTGCGTTTTGCTGATTTTGAAGTTGCTCATCTTCCAATTCGCTCTTGGTAAGCTTTCTGAAGGAATATATCCCCGATTTAGACGATTTGTAATTGTGTATGGCATCGTTATCAAACACCTCAAAATAATACTCGTACGAAACTCCATCATCCAAACTAAGATTACCCGGAAAAGTATATGTAAACTGATCAAAATTGGTTTTGGTTAGTGGCAAAGCCTCTGTTTTAGCTTTCTTTTCATCACCTTCGGGGAAATAGACCAATCTTAGCTTAGTAAGGCCATAATCATCAGAAATTTGTCCTAAAAAGAAAACACGCTGACTACTAGTAGAGTCCTTTTTTGATTGCACACTAATTTCAGGGAACTGATCTTTCACAACATTTAATGTGAAGGCTAAATTTTCATAATCCTTAAGCTTCTCGTTGGAAGTAGTGATTGAATAATCCAATTTATTAAAAACACCTCTTTCTAAATTAAAAGCTTCTCCTTTTGAAGCGAAAACAAAGGCGGTATCTGCAGTTTTTAAGGTAACTGCATTGGTGTTTTTTGTAGAAACATTCCATTTTACGCGAGTTCCTTCGGGAATGGTGGCGTTTCCAGTACTTTTTAAGGTTTCATCCGTCTTTCCAGTATAAGAAGGATAGTCTAAAACCATTTCGAAGTTGAGCAACGAAGGTGTTTTCACAACATCTATAGTATACTGCCTAGAAGCAACTTTATTGGCCTTTAAACTGAAATCAAATGATTCCACTGGCTGTTGGAAAGTATATTTAAACGTACCAGGCGCCGTTTGTTGCATATAATAGGTTTCACCGTTATAATCGATACTTGCATTTTCAGGTATTACAGTTCCCTGAGCCTGAACTTTTAAAGTAAATGGTTTATTTTCTATAGCATTCAAATTCTCGTTTAAAACCACAAAAGAGAAAGGTGCAGGAGGTTCAAAAGCCGTATCATAATGGACCACTCTTTTATAGCTACTGGAAAAGATATCCGTACCACCCAAAACACTAAACATTAAAAAGATCAAAATGGGAATCGCTGCGTATTTTAGGTATTTAGCGTTCTTTTTAAAATTTACAGCACTTTTGAAGGGAATTGGCTGTAATTCCTCTGCTTTTTGTTCAATACTAGCGGCAAATAATTCACTTTCGTGACGGTTGTAATTCAGTTGAATTACGTTAAGTAATTTATCACTAACCTGTGGAAAATGCTTCCCTATTATTTTGGAGGCTTCTTCGTGATTAATCCCTTTTTGGAGTTTGAAAAGTTTTGCAAGCGGAAAGGCTATAAATCTGACAAATAGCGCAAGTTCCACAATAACAAAAGCCCAAAAGAGCAATCTTCTTCCTAGCGGATTCAACCATAGAAAATATTCAACCAAGAGCGTTATCAATAAATACAACAACCCTATGGCAAAAAAAAGAATGGTTCCTTTAATTAGCTCATTGGTATAGTATTTTTTTATAAATTCCTCCAGTTTTCGCTGGATGATGTTGAAAGTGCTCATAAATTACTGATATTCGACTCCGCTCAAAATAAACTTCGGAAGGAATTTCACCCTGCCAAAACTTTATAAAAATTTACCCCAACCCTAAATGGAGCAAATTCGTTACTTCTTAAAATGATGAGTTTTTCCACCCTTTAGGGACGGGGAAAGAAAAATTATACATTACTACTGTAAAAAAAATTGATATGGTTTCTAGCTTGTATTCAAAACTCCTAAAATACAATAATATTTTATTCTTCTCATGAACCAAATATCACACCAAAAAAGTACAAAAGCAGCCAACACATTATCTTTAAAATGAAATAACATAATTGTACCTTTGCACCTTCAATAAAAGTTCCATATCTCAGCATAAGCCGAAGGAATGGAACAAAAAAGCAAATTTTATGTCTCAAAAAGTTCGGGTGCGTTTTGCACCAAGTCCAACAGGTCCTTTACATATTGGTGGTGTTCGCACTGCTTTATTTAACTATTTATTCGCGAAAAAACACGGTGGTGATTTCCTTTTACGAATTGAAGACACCGACCAAAACCGCTATGTGGACGGCGCTGAGGCATATATTATTGAAGCTCTCAATTGGTTGAATATTCCTTATGATGAAGGTCCTACTTCGACTACGCTCAATACAGGCTCCAAAGAAGGTGATTGTGGTCCATACCGTCAAAGTGAGCGTAAAGGTCTATATAGAGAATACGCTGATGCATTGATTGAATCCGGCGATGCATATTATGCCTTCGATACCGCTGAAGAACTCGACACGCATCGCAAGAATCACGAAGAAAGGGGTAAAACCTTTATCTATAATTGGCACAACCGGTTAAAGTTAAAAAACTCCTTAACCATCTCTGCGGAAGAAACGCAACAGAAAATTGACGCTGGAGAAGAATATGTTATCCGTTTTAAGTCTCCAGAAGATGAAACACTTCACCTAAATGATATTATCCGCGGTGGAATGCAGGTAGAAACCAACATTCTGGATGATAAAGTTTTGTTTAAAAGTGATGGAATGCCAACCTATCATTTGGCAAATATTGTAGATGACCATCTAATGAAAATTACGCACGTGATTCGCGGAGAAGAATGGCTCCCCTCATTGGCACTTCATGTTATGCTATATCGTGCCTTTGGATGGACCGCTCCAGAATTTGCACATTTACCTTTAATCTTAAAACCAACAGGCAACGGTAAGTTGAGCAAGCGCGATGGTGATAAAATGGGATTCCCAGTATTTCCACTAGAATGGAAAACTGCTGAAGGCGATATATTCTCAGGCTACCGCGAAGACGGTTATTTACCAGAAGCAGTTATAAATATGTTGGCTTTTTTAGGCTGGAATCCAGGAACCGAACAAGAAATATTCAGTTTAAAAGAACTAGTTGAAGCTTTTGAATTGGAACGCGTTCACAAAGCAGGAGCAAAATTTGATCCCGAAAAAACAAAATGGTTTCAACATCAATATTTACAATCAGTAGATGATGAAAAGCTTGCTGAAGATTTTGAAAAATTTCTGCAAATAAAGAATATATCCATTGAAGGTTTTAACCTCAAAAGAATTACTTCCCTTTTAAAAGAGCGTGCAACCTTTGTTAGTGATCTTTGGGAACAAGGCAGCTTCTTCTTTGAAGCACCTGAAAACTATGACGAAAAAGCTTCAGGAAAGGCATTTAAGCCAGAAACACCAGAGTTATTACAACAAGTTGTTTCTATTTTGAAAAAAACAGAAGACTTTTCATCAGAAAACCTTTCAGAAAAGGTAAAAGGATGGATTACTTCGGAAAATATCGGATTCGGAAAAGTAATGATGCCGTTGCGTTTAGCTTTGGTAGGCGAAATGAAAGGACCCGATGTTTTTGAAATTATTTCAATTCTAGGAAAAAAGGAAAGCCTTTCCCGTGTTGAAAAAGCAATCGGTTTTATGGGTTAAAAGAGGGAGAAAAAGTACTCAGCTTAATAGTTTCACAACTAAAATTCTATCGAAAGACATTATAAACGAGAGTTCCTTTAGCCCCAGGTTTTAGGGTATTAATCAAAGGTACAGATAGCTTTATTTTTGTATCTTCCACAACTTAATAAACATATATTTAAAAGTTATGGGAGGATTTATTTTAATACCCTTGTTGATAGTTGGAATCTTCATTCTATTGGCAAGTTTCTTTACGGTGAAACAGCAGACTGCTGCAATTGTAGAGCGTTTCGGAAAATTTCTAAGTATAAGACATTCAGGATTACAACTAAAAATACCATTGGTAGATAGAATCGCTGGACGAGTCAATTTAAAAATCCAACAATTGGATGTTATAGTTGAAACCAAAACGAAAGATGATGTTTTCGTTCGTTTAAAAATTTCGGTACAGTTTCAAGTACTTTCAATGAAGGTTTACGACGCATTCTACAAGCTTCAAAATCCACACGATCAAATTACTTCCTATGTTTTTGATGTGGTACGTGCAGAAGTACCAAAGATGAAATTAGATGACGTTTTTGAGAGAAAAGACGATATCGCTATCGCAGTTAAATCAGAATTAAACGAGGCAATGAGCGAATACGGTTATGATATTATCAAAACCTTAGTTACGGACATTGATCCAGACATACAGGTAAAAGCCGCCATGAACCGTATTAATGCTGCAGAAAGAGAAAAAGTTGCCGCAGAATATGAAGCAGAAGCAGAAAGAATTAAAATTGTAGCTAAAGCACGCGCAGAAGCGGAAAGCAAGCGTTTACAAGGACAAGGAATTGCAGATCAACGTCGGGAAATTGCTCGAGGATTAGAAGAAAGTGTAGATGTTTTGAACAATGTAGGCATCAATTCGCAGGAAGCATCGGCGCTAATTGTAGTTACTCAGCACTATGATACGCTACAATCCATTGGGGAAGAAACCAATACCAACCTCATTCTATTACCCAACTCACCACAAGCTGGAAGCAATATGCTTAACGACATGATTGCATCATTTGTAGCCAGCAATCAAATTGGGGAAGAAATGAAGAAGCAAAACATTGCTAAAGGTATCATTCCAAAAAAGAAGCCTAAACGCGAAGCTCCACCAAGGAAAGAAGAAGGAGAAGATTTGGAATATTAATCTAATAAAAATGCCCTCGATATCGAGGGCATTTTTATTTATCAATTTTAAAGGTTTTTAAGCTATATAGATACTAATTATCTTGGTTACTTACCAGATTTACTACCTATAAACTTGTTTACTACCTTTAAAACGAAGGCTTTTTTAGCAATAGATCCAACAGCACTTGCTATCAAGTTCATAGGAGACAGCGTTTCACTTATTGATTCCTTTCCCCTATTAAAGCCTAGTTTTACCTCCTCTAAATCAATCTTTGATTTTAGGCGAAGATATTTTAAGTCTCTGTCTATTTCATCAAAAGAAGTATATTGCTTCATAAGTATTATTTTGTGATTCTTTCTTTTCGCAGTGCATCCTCATTTAGGACTTGCTGATATTCTTCTATTTCCTCTTCTGCAATTTTTTTAGGTTCAACGTCATCTTCATCGTATAATAAACTCGAAAATTTCTGTAGTAAACCGCGCTCTATCAACTTTTTTCCGAAAATAAACATACAAATAAAAATGACTCCATAAAAACCTCCAACTAAGAAAAATCCTATGTAGTTGTGCTCAAAATAACTACCCAACCAGAAAGCAGCCCCCACAGAAAGAAAAAGCATAACAAAAAGAGAAAGACTTCCGAAAACCAAAAGGTTAACTAAAGAAGTAGCCCCTTTCATTGCAGATTTAAATAGGCGAAGTTTATAATACTCCGCCGTACTTGTACCATAATCTTCAATTCTGTCTACTACCCGATGTAGGTTTTCTGTTAGACTTTTAAACATATTACGAAGTTGCTTTTTTGGCTGACGCTGTTGCTTTGTCTATTTCAGATTCTGCTTGAAGTTTCGCATTTTTCTTGCGAAGCGATTCTAACTTATCCTCCATTGCCAATAAAATATCATCTGCTTTATAACTTGCAGAAGACAAAGTATCGTTTAATTTTTGTTCAAAACTATAACGAGCTTGTTGCGCATTTTTACTTAAACTGTCACTTGTTTCTTTAATTTGTTTGTTTAATTTCTTCTGAGCCTTTTTAGCTTCTTTGTTGAGCTTATCACGGGTTTCAGAACCTTTTTCTGGTGCATAAAGAATTCCAATACCCGCTCCAATTGCAGCTCCTGTTAATAATGCTAATAGTGTTTGACCTGTATTTGATGCCATTATATTTTTATTTTAATTGGTTAATAATCCCAAAGATAAGTAAGAGTCGTTCTATGTGTTGTTAATAACCGGTTAATAGTTAATTTTCAATTAATAAATATATCATAAAAAGAAGATAAGATAGCCAATTTCTCTTAAAAATAGAAAAATACTTTAATTAAATCGTTAATTATTCAGCCAATTTAGCCCAAGAGTCACGTAATGTAACAGTTCTATTAAAAACTATATTTTCAGCAGTGGAATCGCAATCAATTACAAAATATCCCAAGCGTTGAAATTGAAATTTATCTTCAGGTTTTGCGTCTTTTATACTCGGTTCTGCATAGCCCGTAATTACTTGTAAAGAATCTGGATTTACCAATTCCGTGAAGTCTTTTTCCTTATTCGTATCTGGAGACGCTTCTGTAAACAAACGGTCGTATAGTCGAACTTCAACAGGTAGCGCATGTTCTGCAGAAACCCAATGCAATGTTCCCTTCACTTTCCGCAAAGATGCTTCTGAGCCACTTCCACTTTTACTATCGGGATCATATGTACAATGAATTTCAGTAATGTTCCCTTCATCATCTTTTACCACGCTCTCACCTTTAATTATGTACCCATTTTTAAGACGGACTTCCTTGCCGATAGTCAATCTAAAAAACTTACGGTTTGCTTCTTCTTTAAAATCTTCTCTCTCAATCAAGAGTTCTTTTGAAAACGGCACTTCTCTACTGCCAGCACTTTCATCTTCCTGATTATTTTCAGCTTCAAGCATCTCAGTTTTTCCTTCAGGATAATTATCAATTATCAACTTAACTGGATCAAGAACAACCATAATTCGCGGTGCTTTTTTGTTTAAATCTTCACGTACGTTGAATTCCAAATGTGAAACATCAATTAGGTTTTCACGCTTTCCAACACCAATACTATCCGCAAAGTTTTTAATGGAATCGGGAGTGTAACCTCTTCGGCGCAAACCAGAAATTGTTGGCATTCGAGGATCGTCCCAACCAGTTACTGCACCACTAGCAACCAATTGTGCAAGTTTTCGTTTGCTCACAACTGTATGACTTAAGTTTCTGCGGGCAAATTCTCGTTGCTTAGGGCGTAACTTATCCTGATCGACCACTTGGTCCAAAAACCAATCGTAAAGCTCTCTATGGGGTAGAAATTCAAGCGTACAGAAAGAATGTGATACTTGTTCTATATAATCACTCTCCCCGTGGGTCCAATCATACATCGGGAAGATTTTCCAATCAGTTCCTGTACGATGGTGACTTTTATTCAATGTTCTATACATCACTGGATCGCGCATTAACATGTTTGGCGATTCCATATTGATTTTTGCACGAAGTACATGCTCTCCTTCCTTAGTTTCGCCGTTTTTCATTTTCTCCAGTAAATCCAAGTTTTCTTCTACTGATCTCGCTCTATATGGGCTTGGTTTTCCAGGTGTATTAGGCGTTCCTTTTTGCTCTGCTATTAATTCTGAAGTTTGGGAATCAACATAAGCCTTGCCATCCTTTATCATTTGAACGGCCCAGTCATATAATTGCTGGAAATAATCAGAAGCATAACGTTCTTCAGACCATTCATAACCTAACCAAGTGATATCTCTTTTAATTGCATCTACAAACTCCTGTTCTTCTTTGGCAGGATTTGTATCATCAAAACGCAAGTTTACCGGCGCATTATATCTTTCGCCTAAACCAAAGTTTAAACATATTGATGAAGCATGACCAATGTGAAGATAACCATTTGGCTCAGGTGGAAAACGAAAGTGCAGCTCTTCCTTTTTATACCCTGTCTTAAGATCTTCCTCAATGATATGTTCAATAAAATTAAGTGGTGCAGCTTCGTTTGTCATATATTTTTAGTTTAAAAGACTATGTGTTCAGTAAATAATAAGTTTGATTTAAGACCTACAAAGGTAACCAAATAACATAAAAAAGTATCTTTGCGAAAACTAATTACATGGGTACTATTCGTTTAAAAAATATTAAGATTTATGCCTTTCACGGTTGTTTGATTGAAGAAGGACAGATTGGATCTGATTATCTAGTAAATCTAGAAGTGAAAGCTAATTTAAAAAATGCATCAGAAACAGATGAACTCGCTGATACTGTTGACTATGTAATCCTTCAAAAAATTGTCCGTGAGGAAATGGCAATCCGTGCAAAGCTATTGGAACATGTTGCCAAACGCATTATAGATTCAATTCTAAAACAGTCTAAAATGGTGGAAAAAGTAAAGGTTTCCGTTGCTAAAAAAAATCCACCGATTGGAGGTGATGTAGCCGAAGTAAGCGTCACCATGAAAGGGAAAAGGTAATTTGCATGATAAATATGCTTTATATGCTTAATTTTTTTACCTTTGCAAGCTTAAAATAAGGCATCGTGGCCGAGTGGCTAGGCTCAGCTCTGCAAAAGCTGCTACAGCGGTTCGAATCCGCTCGATGCCTCTAAAACCTCAACTAACGTTGGGGTTTTTTATTTATTAGAAATCTACAGCGGTGCTCCCGAAGCATCGGAGACGCTCGATGCCTCTGCAAACCTCAACTAGACTAGGTCTATTTTGTGTCCGACAAGATTATTATCAGATTCTAAAAAGCATCATAATATATGTAATCCCTACAGGATTGGTCATTCAAGGGGTTCTATTTTCTTACCCATATTATATGCCTAACGGCATGTAGCTCTATATGGGGAAAAAACACAGCGGTACTCCCGAAGCGTCGGGAAACTTGATACTTTTGAAAAACTAAACTAACATTAGAATTTTATTTTATCTAAGTATTATTGAGGTTCTTCAACGGGAGGAATTGGTTTTTCCAATGGATGCTTTTGTCCTGGTAGCTTTTCAAGTCCAGCCTCTACTCCTTTTGGAAAAATTCCTTGGATAAGCAGCAATACCCCAAAAGACAATATTAAAATACTAATCCATTTTTTGGTCTTGAAAATAAAGCGTGGTGTCATTTTATTTTTCAATCTTTTTGCTAAAATCATTTTTAAAAGATCTGTAAGAAAGAAGGTTGACAAAACAGTAATTATAAAAAAGAATACTCCATTTTCTGAGGTTGTAAGTGCATTAGCCATAATTAGCACTCCTATCCAACCAGCCAAAACACCAAAGTTTACAAAATTTAAAACAAAACCCTTTAAAAATAAACCGCCCAAGTTTTTTTTCACTTTTACAGCGTGGTGTTCCCTCACTATTTTAAAAATAGATTTGTTGGTACGGATGTATGAGATTATACCATAGGCTATTAGAATTGCCCCTCCAAAAATAAGAAGACCAGGATCGTGTTTAACTTTATCCAGAATTCTAGTAGTACTGAAAAAGGCTATTAAAATGAAGATTATATCTGCAATTAGTGCTCCTAAATCAAAGAATATCGCGGCCTTTATTCCTTTGGTAATAGCCGTTTCAATCAGTGTAAAAAACACAGGACCAACGGCAAATGCCAATAAGAAACCGTAAAATGCTGCGTAGAGTAAACCATCAAACATAGTTAGGTAAAAGTACGAAGTTTTTAAATATATTAGGTTTGTACCGCTGAGATTATAAAAGTCTTTGATTTAGAGATAAATAGACATAATAGTTTCCTATACGCAATGAGCTCTAACTTAAACGCATGTATGTATAATATAAATCTATAGAAAATATATTGAGAAGGTTAACTATTCAGGCTTCCCATCCTTTTTATGACCAATCATAGTAAAATCTAAATGCTTTTTTACTAAATCTGCATTTTTCACTTTTACATATACTTCATCCCCAAGTCGATATACCTTATTTGTACGCTCACCAATAACGGCATATTCATCTCTGTCAAATTCATAACGATCATCCTGTAAATCCTGTAAACGAATCATTCCTTCACATTTATTCGAAATAATTTCTACATAAATACCCCATTCTGTAACTCCAGAAATTACACCTAAGAAATCTTCATCTTGATGATCCTGCATGTATTTAACTTGCATATATTTTATGCTATCGCGCTCCGCATTTGTAGACAAATTCTCCATATCACTACTATGTGAGCATTTTTCTTCATATTCTTCTTGATTAGCAGATTTTCCATTGTCTAAATAGCGCTGTAGAAGACGGTGAACCATTATATCTGGATAACGACGAATAGGTGAGGTAAAGTGCGTGTAATAATCAAAAGCCAGCCCGTAATGACCTATGTTGTGTGTTGTGTACAAAGCCTTACTCATACTGCGAATAGTAAGAGTATCAATTAAATTTTGTTCTTTTTTACCTTGAACATCCTTTAAAAGTTTGTTCATTGAAGTTGCCGTAGAATGACGGTCTTTGGTATTTAATTTATAACCAAAACGTTTAATAATATTCTCAAGTGCCGCAATCTTTTCATCATCTGGTTCGTCGTGAACTCGGTAAACAAAAGTCTTTTGAGGTTCTTGTTTTCCGACAAATTCTGCAACACTTCTGTTTGCTAAAAGCATGAATTCCTCAATCAATTTATTGGCATCCTTACTTTCTTTAAAATAAACACCTTCAGGGTTGCTATTCTCATCCAAAATGAATTTTACTTCCACTTTATCAAAGGAAATAGCACCAGCACGCATACGTTTTGTACGTAATTTCTTAGCAATAGTATCCATTTCTAAAACAGCTTCTGCAATTTCTGGTTTTACTGTATATTCTTTATCAGTAATCGATATGTCTGAGGGCATTGTATACGATTCCTCCTTCGGATTCTCAATAATATACTGAGCTTCTTCATAAGCAAAACGCGCATCACTAAGCGTAACCGTTTTACCAAACCACTGCTTTATAACTTCTCCTTTCGGATTCATTTCAAAAACTGCTGAAAATGTATATTTTTCTTCGTCTGGACGAAGTGAACAAGCATTATTTGAAAGAATTTCTGGAAGCATTGGCACTACTCTATCTACCAAATATACAGAAGTTGCACGTTCATAAGCTTCATCATCAAGTTCATTTCCAGGGGTTACATAATGCGAAACATCTGCAATATGAATTCCAATTTCGAAATTTCCATTTTCCAACTTCTCAAAAGAAAGTGCATCATCAAAATCCTTTGCGTCTTTTGGATCTATCGTAAAAGTCAATACATCACGCATATCGCGACGTTTCTTAATTTCTGAAGCTTTTATTGAAGTATCAATTTTATTGGCATAATCTTCAACTTCCTTCGGAAATTCATACGGAAGACCGTATTGCGCAAGGATAGAGTGAATTTCGGTATTGTGTTCTCCTGGCATTCCCAGGACTTTAATTACGCTCCCAAATGGAGAATCGGCTTTTTCAGGCCAATCTTCCATTGCCACTAGTACTTTTTCGCCATTTTTGGCGCCGTTTATTTTATTCTTCGGCACAAAAATATCTGTGTACATTTTATAATCGGTAACATCTACAAATGCAAAATTATCCTGAACATCGATTGTACCTACAAATTCAGTACGTTTACGCTCAAGAATTTTAGTTATTTCCCCTTCAGAATTACCACCTTTCTTGCGTTTAAAGACATAAACTTCAACAATATCACCATTTAAGGCTTTGTTTAGATTTTTGCTTTTTACATAAATATCATCTTCTAAATCCTCAACAATAATGTAACCTTGGCCACGGCCAGCTATATCAACTCTTCCTGTGTAATAGTTTTGTGATGGTGTAAGTATATATTTGCCCCTATCAATTTCCTGAATACTTCCTTTACCTTGAAGATCCTTCAGTTTTTTTATGATTTGATTTCTGCTGCTAGGGTCATCTAATTGTAATTTTGCAGCAATTTGTTTGTAGTTAAAAGATTTTGAATGATCCTTCCGAAGAATGTTTAATATAGTTTGAGAAAGATTTTCAATTTTATTTTTATTTTTTCTTTTATTTTTTGGCATAGTTTATTTTATAATTAGCGTAAATGTAATACTTCTAAGACAATAGCGTGTTTACATTAGGAAAGTTTTATTACCTTAGTAAGCCTTCCCAACCTGTTTTAAAAATGAAATATGAATAATTTTAAAACAATAGCAATATTTCAATATCCAGCCGAATATGCAGTGCTAAAACTCTTGTTCGAGCAGGAGGAAATTCGTTATTTCTTCCAAAATGAAACAATGATTAGTGTTTTTCCTTTTTATTCTAACGCTATTGGCGGTATTAGGCTGCAAGTCCATATTGAAGATATTGAACGAGCCGAAGAGATTATTAAAAATCTAGATCATCCTTCAAATTTAAAAATAGTTTAAGTTTCTTAAAATTATTTGAGTCCTCTTTACTTGAAATTTGAAAGAAGCATTTTATTGTTATCAACATATATTATATACATCATTTGTTTTTTTATAAATTTTAAAAGAAAAATGTTGATGATTATAGCTTGTTAATATCTAGCATAACTTTTTGAGCTTTTCTTTTGAAATCAATTTATTGCTACTTAATAAGAGGTTGTTAACATAAGATTAAGAATTAAAGCTCTTGATAATAAGGAGATAACTGAAGTAATTAACAACTGTGAACAACCTATCTTCACAACTTAAATATGACAAGTTTTTACTAAAAAGATGTTTGTAACACCAAAAAAGTTCCTTACAACTGAGCGGTAAAAAGTGGTCAATTTATTTTGTTTTTCCAAAATCTTGAACCTATTGCAATTAATCTTCATATCTACAATTTTAATTGTTGTAATTCAGTAAACAAATATCAACAGTCTTGTTAACTAAATAATGAAGGCATCGTTAAGAAATTGTTATCAATTGATTTTCAGATTTTAATAACATTTTTGCTGGTGTTGATAGAATTATGTGAAAGAAAATAATTGTTTAATTGAATTTTATTCATTAATACATAAGTCTGAAAATTTCTGACTTCTAAATTATTATCTTTGACAAAAATAAAGATTATGAAAATTTCCATTGGTAACGACCACGCTGGACCAGAGTATAAGTTTGAAATTATTTCGTTTTTAGAAAAAGCGGGACATACTGTTATTAATCATGGTACCGATTCTGAATCGAGTGTTGATTATCCAGATTTTGTTCATCCCGTAGCCAAGGATGTTGAAAACGGAAATGTAGATTTAGGTATCATAATATGTGGTAGTGGGAACGGTGCTAATATGACGGCTAATAAGCATCAAAAAGTCCGTTCTGCTCTCTGCTGGACTAAAGAAATAACAGCTTTAGCACGTCAACATAACGATGCTAATATTTTAAGTATCCCCGCACGTTTCACAAGCAAGCCTCAAGCAGTTGAAATGGTAAAGACTTTTATAGAAACTGAATTTGAAGGCGGTCGCCACAAAAATCGGGTGGATAAGATAGCATGTTCATAAGCTCTTAAAATGTCGCATAGTCACCCAAAAGATCACACCCATTCCCATCCAGATATGAAAGGAAGAAAGCTCCTGCTTTCTATTTTCTTAAATATAATTATTACCGTTGCTCAAGTTATTGGCGGTATTATTTCTGGAAGTTTGTCTTTGCTTTCTGACGCGCTTCATAATTTTAGCGACGTTCTTTCACTTACAGTGAGTTATGTGGCTGATAGATATTCAAAAAAAGATGCCTCGGTCACTAAAACATTCGGTTATAAACGCGCTGAGATAATTGCCGCATTTGTCAATTCGGCCACATTAGTAGTTGTGGCTATTTATCTTATTTATGAAGCGTTTATTCGTTTTATGAATCCGAAAGCAATTGAGAGTAATTTGGTAATATGGTTAGCCCTTTTAGGGATTTTGGCAAATGGATTTAGCGTGTTACTTCTCTATAAGGATTCCAAAAGTAATATGAATATGCGTTCTGCATATTTGCACTTATTTACTGATATGGCTGCCTCTGTTGCTGTATTGATTGGTGGATTATTGATGCTATATTTTGAATGGTTTTGGGTTGATAGTCTATTGACCGTCCTTATTGCTGTTTATTTATTGTTTATGGGCTACGATTTGTTGAAAAGCTCTTTTAAAGTGTTGATGCTTTTTACTCCAGATGAATTAAGTTTGGAGGAAGTTAGTGATGTTATTTGTAAACTTCCTGAAATAAAGAATGTGCACCATATGCATATATGGCAATTAAACGAACAGGAAACGCATCTAGAGGCACATTTAGATTTTTATGAAGATGTAAGCCTAACAGAATTTGATGCTGTGCTAGTAAAGGTTGAGGAAGTACTTTATGAAAATTTTGGAATTAACCACGTAACTATTCAACCAGAACATCAAAAAGACGACCCGAAAGATATAATTGTTCAAGATTGATTTATAAAAACCTATGGAAATTGAAGTAAAAAGTTTTGAGGAATTAACTAAAAAGGAATTGTATGAAATGTTACAACTTCGAAGCGACATTTTTGTGGTAGAACAGGATTGCGTATATAGTGATATTGATGGAAAGGACGAGCGAGCTTTGCACATCTTAGGTTGGGAAGATGGTATATTAGTTGCCTATGCGCGATGTTTTCAAGCTGGTGATTATTTTGATGAAGCAGCCATAGGACGAATTTTGGTTCGCGAAAACTACCGTAAAATGGGTTACGGAAATCAAATTACCAAAGCGTCGATAAAAGCAATAAAAACCAAATATAAAGCCGATACCATAAAGATATCGGCTCAAATATATTTAGTTATATTTTACGAAAGCCATGGTTTTAAAACTACTGGTGATCGTTATATGGAAGATGGAATCCCCCACATTACTATGGTTAGAGCTTAATTAGATTTTTTTCTAAATTAAGATCTTTCAGCATTTCATCCGTAAACTTATAATGTCCACGACGTGTAATAATTTTAAAACGTTGGTTTCTCATTCGCGTCAAAGTATCCAAAAACTGCCATTTTGATTTTAATAATCGAGGTTTATCCGATTTTAAACTAATTTCAAAATAATGTTTTACACCTGCTCTATCGGCAACAATATCTGGTGTAATTACAACATCGCTATCTTTTTTATGATACGATTTTGGAATTTCATAACCTTCCACATCGGCTTGGATGTGTTCAAAACCCCGGTTCTCTAAATAAGCCACAGATTCCATAAGAATCTCCTTGTTTTCGTCTCTTTCTGTTTTTACCATAACCGCTAAACTACGAAAATATTGATAAACAAGCGGTTAACATTATGTTAACTATTATTTTTTGCTTTTGTAACGTACTGTTTTATTGAAAGGTAGCCGTAATTGGGTCAAAATATTTTCGTCATTTGTGTGATCTACTATGTCCAAACCGTATTTAATTTTTGAAGTATCCGCATAGACGAATGTTCCAAACAATCGATCCCAAATTGAGAACATATTACCAAAATTTTTATCCGTCCAAGGCATTTGATAATGATGATGGAATTTATGCATATTCGGAGTCACAAATACAAAACTCAGTGCTTTGTCTAATTTCTCCGGAATAGAAATGTTGGCGTGAGTCCAATAAGTAAATAGCACACTCAAAATTCTGTAAAAAAGATAGAAGGCAATTGGCATTCCCATAATTACAACCGCAATCAATGCCAAGGTTTCACGAATAATAAAGTCGAAAGGATGATGCCGTGTGCCTGTGGTTACATCAACGTTTTTATCTGAATGATGAACCGTATGAAGCCGCCACATCCATTGTACTTTGTGAAGCAAGTAGTGCACAAAATACTGTGCAATCAAGTCTAAAACCAGAATTGACAGTAGTAATTCTAACCAAATTGGTGCGTTGATCAGTTGGAGTAAACCAAAGTTTGAACTTTCTAACCACAGAAATATTCCTACAGTTGCAACTCCGAAAACAACGTTTATCAACATCACAAAAGCCAGTAGGATAAAATTGGTTTTTGCGTGTCGCCATTTGTTGTATTTGGTAAAAACAAGCTTGTAATATCCTTCCAAAATCCAAAAAATAGTAAGGACAAAAAATAACCATCCTGCCTTCATCCAAACAGGCATTGTTTCGAAAAAATTTAAGAAGGATTGCATTTCTATGATTTATTTTTAATGGAATTCATCAAGATTACGGTAATTAATGAAGATACACAATTTAGCTTTCAAGGCTTGAAATATTGTACATTAGTATTTGTAATCTAAGCGTTTAAGAATTATGAGTGCATTTTTGATTAAAAATTATTTGATAAACACTGTATTTCTTTGTTTGAGTGTTGGTCAAATTTATTCGCAAGTTGGTTGTACGGATGCTCTCGCTAATAATTACAATTCCATAGCCATACAGAATGATGGAAGTTGTACCTACGATTATGTGGTTGTGTCAACTACAAATACTTATGAGTTAGAGGATGTGCTTTCTGAAACTTCAGGACTTATCTACTGGAATGATAAACTATGGACTCAGAACGACAGCGCGGACAATAACCTTTATGAACTCAATCCTTCTAACGGTTACATTACTGACAGTATTTCCTTGTATCCTGAGATAAATAAGGATTGGGAAGAAATCTCGCAGGATAACAATTATTTTTATGTTGGCGATTTTGGAAATAATGTCAATGGGAACCGTACTGATCTAAAGATTATACGAGTGAGTAAGACCTCCATTCTAGCAGGAATTCCAGAAATGGACATAATAAACTTTACCTATGAGAATCAAATAGATTTTACGCCGAAAGGAGCTAATAACACGGATTATGATTGTGAAGCTTTTATTATAACTGATGACGAAATCTTTCTTTTTACCAAGGAGTGGATAAGCAATAAAACTAGGGTTTATAAACTTCCTAAAATTCCAGGAACATACCAAGCGGAATTATTGGATACGTTTGATATAAAAGGCTTAGTAACAGGTGCTGTTTATAAAAAAGACAAAGGAATCATTGCCTTATCTGGTTATAATAATTTTTTACAACCATTTGTTTTTCTTTTATATGATTTTAAGGATGAAGACTTTTTCGGTGGAAATAAACGCAAACTAGATATAAATCTACCTTTCCATCAAGTGGAAGGTATAACAACTGAAGATAGTTTAATCTATTATATATCCAACGAAAAGTTTGATACCACGGATACCACTCAAGAGTTGCATACCTTAGATCTTACAACTTATTTGGAAGAATATTTTAACGTATTATCACTGGAAGATTGACAATTATTGTTTTAGTTTATCACTTCAATATCTTCCTATATCTTGCTTCATCATTCAACACAGAAACCGCCTCCATAATTTCTGGATTGTGCTCAATTTGGTAATTGTAAAGTCCTTCGCGATAGAAATACCGTTTTAGAATCTCATCTTTTATAATAGATTCTATTTCCACTTTTTTATCAAGAATAGCTTTGTCTTTTGCTTTGTCAATAGCCGCTAAAAGTTGATTATAACTTGCTGTAATTTCTTTTTTCATATCATCATCTTCCGAAACTTTTAAACCTTCGGCGAACTTCTTTTCGGTTTCTGTTTCGTATTCAAAATTGTTGTCTTTCAAAAACTTCATGAAATTCTGAAAATCCGATTCTCCGAATTTGAAGTTTTTCCAATCAGACATTTGATGGCTGTAGTAATATTCTGTGGCGTAGTCAAAAATGGCATTATCTTTTAGCAAAGCTGTGGTAATCGGACTGTAAACCGCAGATTCCAACTGCACATCTGGAAGGATTCCGCCACCGTCATAGACCGTTCTGCCACCTTTGGTTTTAAAGGCGTTGTATTCTTTGGCATCTTTCCGGATGGGATCTCCGTTTTCATCGCGATGCCAGTAATCCAAAGCTTGAATAGATCTACCACTAGGCGTGTAATAGCGTGAAATAGTAATTTTAAGCTGCGTTCCGTACGTCAACTTCTTGGGACGTTGTACAAGGCCTTTTCCAAAACTTCGTGCACCTACAATCACCGCACGGTCCAAATCTTGAAGGCCACCAGAAACAATTTCGCTGGCAGAGGCACTTCTTCCATTAACCAAAACTACCAACGGAATTTCGGTATCTACAGGTTCAGATTTGGTTTTATAAACTTGATTGTATTTTTCGATAACCGATTTAGTGGTCGTAATAACTTGACCTTTTTCAACAAATAGATTTACAATACTTATGGCTTCATTTAAAAGACCACCTGGATTCCCTCGAAGATCCAAAATGATTTTTTTTGCGCCCTGAGATTTAAGATCTATCAAGGCTGCTTTAGTTTCAAACGTAGTTTTACGATTAAATCGGCTTAAAACGATGTAGCCAATTTTATTATCTAGCAATTTATAAAAAGGAACTGCTTTAAGTTCTACGGCCCCACGAGTGATAGTTGCGGTTGTTGTTTTTCCTTGTCTAACATAAGTTACATCTACTGTGGAGCCCGGTGATCCTTTTAATAAATCGCCTGCCTCTTCATCTAAATCGGCAATGGTTACGTTTCCAATTTTTATAATTTCGTCTCCTGCTTTTAATCCGGCTTTATCTGCGGGATAATCTTTGTAAGGCTCAACAATTATAATTTTATCCTTTTTGGTTTGAGCCGTTGCACCAATTCCTGTATAAACGCCAGAATTATTGATTTTAGCGTCTTCTACTTGCTGTTCGTTCCAATAGACTGTATATGGGTCCAAATCTTTTAACATGCCCTTAATAGCTTTGTCCATAAGCGTAGCGGGTGTTACTTCGTCCACGTAATTCATGTTCAATTCCTTGAATAGCGTTGTAAAGATTTCAATCTGTTTCGCAATTTCGAAGAAATCACTTTTGAAACTTACCGTGGTAAAAAATATACCTATGGCAACGATGGGTATAAGTATTCTTTTTTTCATTTTTTGAAATTTAATACGTTGTCTTTCTGCTGTTCAGAAATATACGAAGAAACAAATCTATATTTATAGAAACGAGAAATAGTAGCTAAAG
Source organism: Aequorivita sp. (assembly GCA_052105975.1). Classification (GTDB taxonomy): domain Bacteria; phylum Bacteroidota; class Bacteroidia; order Flavobacteriales; family Flavobacteriaceae; genus Aequorivita. The sequence goes on from JBQEAY010000011.1 coordinate 50,660, forward strand.
GTATAAAATGCTGAAGAAAATCGCTTTACTTTCTTCGAATCGTCTAGCAAGGCCCTATTCGTTTTTGGTCGTAAGAATGATTGTGAAATTTCAAAAAATCAACTTTTATCCGGGCTCATTTCGCTCCTTAATTTTTTTAGTAGCTTTTTCATTGCTTTTTCTAAATCGTCATACTTTGGTTTAACTTTTCCTAGGTAGAGAAAAAGCATTACAAATTTATTGTCATTAGCTTCTTCCAGTGCGTGTTTGTTAAGTCGGTAAACCTCTCTAAGTTGACGTTTCACACGGTTTCGATCTACTGCCGATTTAAAATTACGCTTAGGTACTGCAAAGGCTGCAAGATTTTTTTCAAGATTTTCCTTCGGAAGAAAAAAGACCTTCACAGGATAGTTTGAATAGGTTTTACCTTCCAAAAACAAGGATTCAATTGTTTTGGAGCTTTTGAGCTTTTCGGTTTTTGGAAATTTTTGATTCACCATGTAAATATATAAAAAGAAAAACCTCACAGGTTTCAAAAACCTGTGAGGTCTTTAATAGGATTTATCGAATCTCTTATTTTGTTTCCTACATATTATTCTCAGGATTTATGTCTGGCATTCTTTGAGTGGCATTGTTCGTCATATTTTTCACTTTTAAATATGGGATAGAGATAGAAATAACGAAAATGGGTATAAACATGTAGGCGCGCGATTAATCGCGCGCCTACAATGGAAATTGGGATTGAATTATTTACTCTCCCACATATTATTCTCAGGATTTACGTCTGCCATTCTTTGAGTGGCATCTATCATCATATTTTTCACTTTTTTATCGTTTCTTATTTTAAAAGTATAGGTTGGATTTGTCCAAGCCCAATCTTCCAAAACTATACGATTCAATTCGGTATATGGATTAGGCTTTTCGCCCCACGTCATTCTAAGGGGAATATAAAACAATTCCTGTGTACCGTCTTCATAAGTAACATAAAGATCTATAGGCATTGGCATTAGACCAATTCTTTCCAAAGTTACTTCTGTACTTTTATCATTATTTTCAACTTCCTTGATTCCATAATCAATGGTATTTGTTGTCTGGGTCCAATCTGTTAAATACCAATCAAGTTCAAATCCAGAAACCTTTTCCGCGGTGCGAATAAAATCATTTGGAGTTGGATGCTTGAATTTAAAATCGTTAAAGTAACGTTTCAAGGTTTTCGAAAGGTCTTTTGGACCAATAATGTATCCCAATTGTACTAAAAACACAGCTCCTTTGCTGTATGAATTTACTCCGTAGCTTCTATTTGTTGCATATCTATCTGCGTGCGTGGTCTGTGGTTGTTCGTCTCCACTGTTCGCCATAAAATAGTAGTTTCTGTAAGAGCCAGCATGTGGATTTGGCTTATTTTGTTTCATAACATGGTTCATAGCTTCGCTAGAAATATAAGTTGTAAAACCTTCATCCATCCATTCGTGCTTGAGCTCATTGGTTGCCAAAACGAATTGAAACCAAGAGTGTGCAAGTTCATGCGCGGTTACGCCAACTAGACTTCCAAATTCACGTTCACCGGTTATCATTGTACACATTGCATATTCCATTCCGCCATCGCCACCTTGGATTACCGAGTATTGTTCATAAGGATATGGACCTACGTTATCATTAAAAAACTGCATCAACTCAGCAGTTTTTTGTTGTAAATTTTTCCAGTTTTCAGCTATTTCAGGATCATCTTTATAAAAGAAATGCAGCTTTACTCCATTTGGCCCGTCATAGGTATCATGTACATAGTCATCATCTGCAGCCCAAGCAAAATCGTGCACATCCGGCGCTAAAAAGTGCCAAGTGTATTTTCCATCTACTGGATGCATTGGCTTCTGTCCCGGGTATGTGTATCCGTGGCCAACAGCCGCTGGGTTTTGTAGGTAACCAGTTCCTCCAATAGTGTAAGCTTCGTCTATGGTAATTGTAACGTCATAATTACCCCAAACGCCGTAAAACTCACGAGCAATGTAGGGATCGGCATGCCAACCTTCAAAGTCGTATTCCGCTAATTTTGGATACCATTGTGTCATTGTTAAAGCAACACCACCAGCATTATTTCTTCCGGAACGACGGATTTGAACTGGTACTTGTCCATCCCAATCCATCTTGAAAACAGTACTTTCTCCTGGAAGTATTGGCTTATTCAGCATCACTTCCATAACCGTACCCTTAATATTATATTTAGCCGTCTTCCCATCTTGAGTGAAAGAAGTTGGTTTAGTATAGCCTATTTCCGTAGCACTTAATTTCGAAATCCTATCGTCAACGCGACTATCAGGATCTTTGATGGTTCGCGAGCGAACATCCATCTCGCTTCCTGGTTGAAACGCGTTAAAATAAAGATGGTAGAAAACCTTATTTAATGTATCTGGGGAATTGTTTGTGTATTTCAACTCCTGCTTTCCTTTCAATTGGTAGGTTTTCACATCCATTTGGACGTCCATTTTATAATCTACTTCTTGCTGCCAATAACTCGTATTATTTTGAGCAAAAGCTGAAACAAATACAGCTATAAAAAAGAACGGACTTAAAAATTGCTTCATTATTTAGACATTTTATCGGCCATAATAAGGGCGTTGTACATATTTACCATTTTTCCAGATTTCGAAATACTTGAAAATGGTTTTGTGTTTGATGGATCACCGTCTAAAATTACTTCAATATCTGTAGTAATTCCACTATCCATAATGATTTGCTTTACTTGTTTTGCTGAAAGCGTTGGGTAGTAAGAGCGAATCATTGCAGCAACTCCAGCAACTTCTGGTGCTGCCATTGAAGTTCCTTGTAAATATTCATACGTATTTAAAGGAGTTGTTGACCATATTTTTACACCTGGTGCAAAAACATCAACATTTGTCTTTCCATAGTTAGAAAAAACAGCAACTAATCCACTTCCGTATTCATAATTAAGAGCTCCAACAGTCAAAAATGAATCAGCTATTTCGTCACCATTGTCAACTTGGTCGTTTGGATAAACATTTACTGTATCTAGATCTAAACCTTCGTTTCCAGCGGCATTCACAATTAATACATCATTTTTTGCAGCATATTTAATGGCATCATAGACCCAATCAGAATGTGGAGAATAGTATTTTCCAAAACTTGTGTTTAATACTTTTGCACCATTATCTACGGCATAACGGATTGCTAATGCAATATCTTTATCGTACTCATCGCCATCTGGAACTGCGCGTACTGCCATGATTTCAACATTTCTTGCTACACCATCCATACCGATAGCATTGCTACGCTGAGCCGCTATAATTCCGGCTACGTGGGTTCCGTGTTTTACATTGTCTTTAGTTGGGTCTGGGCCTGATACGTTGTTATCACCATAGATATTATCTGCAAGGTCATCTGGATTATCACCCAAAACACCACGGAAATCTTTGGTCATATTGAAATTGTCTTCAAGTCTTCCGTTAAAATATTTTATACCACCTTCAACTTCTTTAAGCATTTTTGGAACAGAATCAGCAAAGTTGAGCATTTGACCTAGCATTGCAATTTGTTGTTGCTCTTCTGCCGTAGGATTTTTAATTCCTTTAAGGTCTTCAAGGTTGTAATCTTCTTTTCCAAGCTTTTTGGCCATTGCTTTGTGAGCTGGCTCTATTTGAGCAAGCATTTGTTCATAACGACCTTTGTTTTGAGTGATTTCAGCTAATTCCTTATCATATTCGGCTTTAGCTTTTTGATACATGGCGTAATCTTCTCTGTCTGCAGCGCTAATTGAGGATTCGCTTTTCCCTTCGAATTTAGGTCCAAACTTTCTCATATAACGAACATATTCCATGTTTTCTCCAATAATGTCACCAATGAAATTCCATCCGTGAACATCATCTATAAAACCATTGTTGTCATCGTCTATTCCGTTGCCGGCTAATTCTCCAGGATTGGTCCATAATACATTTACAAGATCCTCATGATCGATGTCAACGCCACTGTCAATAACTCCAACAATTACGGTTTCTCCTTTTCTGTTTTTGATAATGTCTCTGTAGGCTCTATCTACACTCATTCCCGGAACTGTATCTTGTACAAGGTCCATTGCAGGCCAACGTTTCAATTGGGCATCAGTTAACGGTGCATTTTTTATGGGGTTAGCGTCAATGTTCTGGATTGGTGTTGCAACAATTGCAGCACCACTTCCGCAGCTTGCCATTACAGTTGCCATTGCAACTGCGATAAATGTGATTTTAAAGATTTTCATTATTTAAAATGTATTAATTAAAAAATTCATTTAGTGATAAGGTTTCCTTAAGTCGAACCCCTTTATCAGTATTTTTAACGGTTATAATTGGATTGTGAGCATCGTGCTCCAAGAAAAGGTGATAGTCTTTTTCCGCTGCCATCTTAAGGAATTTTTCCTTCTCGGGAAGCGTTAATAGAGGGCGCGTATCATAACCCATAACAAAAGGAAGCGGTAAATGACCAGCTGTTGGTAGCAAATCTGCCGCAAAAACTAAGGTTTTCCCTTTGTAATTTATATGCGGAATCATTTGTTTGTCGGTATGGCCATCTACAAAAAGAATTCCAAAATCAAGTTCATTGGCTTTGGCAAAATCTGAATTTGGTTGTTCAACAAATTTTAATTGTCCGCTTTCCTGAATAGGAAGTATATTTTCTTCTAAAAAGGAGGCTTTCTCTCTTCGGTTAGGCTGGGTTGCCCATTGCCAGTGATCTTTGTTGCTCCAAAATGTAGCATTTTTGAAAGCAGTTTCGTAGCCTGTGCGGTCTTTATTCCATTGAACACCTCCTCCACAATGGTCAAAATGGAGATGCGTCATAAAAACATCGGTGATATCATCACGGTGAAAACCGTGCTTTTTTAAAGAATCGTCTATGTTGTGGTCACCCCAACGATAATAATATCCAAAGAATTTTTCGCTTTGTTTGTTTCCCATTCCTGTATCGATCAATGTAAGTCGATCGCCATTTTGAATAAGGAGACATCGCGCGGCGATATCAATCATATTATTTTCGTCTGCTGGATTGGTTCTCGTCCAAAGTGGTTTTGGCACAACACCAAACATTGCACCGCCATCTAGTTTAAAATTGCCGGCTTCAATAGGAAATAGTTGCATAATTTGAAGAAATAACTCGCAAATTACAAAAGCGATGCACACCGATTGCCTAAGTGTAAATTAATTATACTATTTTTAACAATTCATTAGTATTTGGTGAAGACTAAAAATCTTTAATTTACCGAAAACCCAATTGAATGGTAGAACTTGCTGGAATTATAATTCTCGGAATCTTGGCCCAATGGGTCGCATGGAAGCTTAAAATTCCTGCAATTTTACCCTTGATTTTGATTGGGCTCTTGGTCGGTCCGCTCTCAACGTTTTTATCTGCTGATGGAACTCAATGGCTCCAACCAATCTGGAATGGAGAAAAAGGACTTTTTCCTGGTGAAAATCTTTTCTATTTTGTTTCTCTAGCAGTAGGAATTATTCTTTTTGAAGGTGGATTGACGCTTAAGAGAGAAGAAGTTTCAAAAGTGGGGGGATCTATTGGAAAGCTAATAAGCATAGGTGCAACCATCACTTTTATTGGAGCTGGTGTTGCTGCTCATTATGTTTTTGGACTTAATTGGCGAATAGCCTTTCTTTTTTCTGCCCTTATAATTGTAACCGGACCTACAGTAATTACACCAATTTTACGAAATATTCCACTGAAGAAAGATGTTGCAGCTGTTCTTAGATGGGAAGGTATTCTTATTGACCCAATAGGCGCCTTGGTAGCAGTACTTGTATATGAATTTATTAGCGTTGAAGGTGACTCTGGCTATACGAAGCAAGCCTTGCTTGATTTTGGAAAAATTATTTTAGTAGGAATGGCTTTTGGAATTTCGGCGGGATATGCGTTATATTTCTCTGTAAAAAATAAACTTGTACCACATTATCTGTCTAATGTGGTTTCACTTTCTCTCGTTATGGCAGTATTTGTTGCCAGTGATTTGCTTGCACATGAATCAGGTCTTTTAGCTGTGGTTGTTATGGGAATGTTTCTTGGTAATAGTGATTTGCCTAACCTTAAGGAGCTTCTATATTTTAAGGAATCGCTCAGTGTTCTCCTTGTTTCGATACTCTTTATCCTACTTTCTGCAAACATTAGTGTAGAGGATCTTATGTTAGTCTACAATTGGAAAACGGCAATATTATTGGCTATTATAATTTTTGTTTTGAGGCCGCTGACGGTCTTTGCAAGTACAATCGGGTCATCGCTCGAAACCAATGAGAAACTATTTATTAGTTGGGTGGGTCCTCGTGGGATTGTTGCGGCTGGTATTTCGTCTCTTTTTGGAACGCAACTAGTTTCCAAAGGTGTTGTAGGTGCTGAATATATTACTCCTTTAGTATTTGCAGTTGTGTTGACAACAGTAATTATTAATGCAACAACAGCAAGAGTTATGGCGCGTTGGTTAGGAGTATTTTTAAACAAATCTGAGGGAATCCTTATGGTTGGTGCCTCAAAAGTGTCGCGTTTGATTGGAACTTATTTACAGAAACATGATCGTCATGTTGTACTTATCGATTCCAATCAATTAAATATAAATAGAGCAAAAGAATTAGGGCTTGAAGCCTTTACATCAAATATTTATACCGATGATCTCACGGACAATTTTGAATTGAATGATGTGGGTTATATACTGGCAATGACAGGTAGTGATGAAATAAATAAACAGGCTATTAATCGTTGGAGAAAGCATTTTGGAGAAAATGGAACTTTCCGTTTAATGACTTCAGATGAAATGCGGCAAAAACAAAGCCTTTCTGCCAAAGAGTTATTTTCCCACACACATGATTACACTCGCTTTACCCAAGTTGCAGCAGAGTTCCCTTCTATTCAAGAAATTCCTGTAGAAAGTCATAATCAGTTTTTGAGAGTGCTCAACATTATAAGTGAAAACGAAGATGCAATTCCGCTTTTCCTTAAACACGATGATGACCATTTAGACCTTCTTAATTCCCCTTCAGAAATCGAGGTAGAAGCTGGCGCTAGTTTGGTTTATTTAGGAAAACCAATGGATTTTGAAGATGTTGTAAACGCAACTCGTACCGAGAATGAAGGTAAAACCAAGAAATAATTTAGAAGTTAAGGCGTTAGTTAATAAATCGTTTGTGATGAAAAAAACCGTTTTAATAATCGCCATAGTCTCTACACTATCTGTGTTTTCCTGTAAAAAAGATGATGGCGTTACTTGCACTACCTGTTCTTCAGCTGAAACTGCTAACTTTCAAGTTTGTGAGGAAAGTAATGGCACTGCATCAGTGAACGGTCAAAATACTGGTACACCATATGACATATATATCCAAGGATTAGAAGAGGCGGGCGCTAGTTGCGGTAATTGATTTTGAAATACTGAATCATACCCCAAAAAGGAGATGCCACAAATACACGAAATTTTAGTAGATATTCGTGAATTTATGGCATTAAAGAGTATAGTTGAAGCGGGATTAACATCCGTCATCTGTCATCCGGCACCTATCAGTCATTCAATTTAAGCACTGCCATAAAAGCTTCCTGCGGAATTTCCACATTACCAATTTGGCGCATACGTTTCTTACCTTTTTTCTGCTTTTCTAGAAGCTTTCTCTTACGTGAAATATCACCACCATAACATTTTGCCGTAACGTCTTTTCTAAGGGCTTTTACGGTTTCACGTGCGATAATTTTTGCACCTATCGCTGCTTGGATAGGAATATCGAATTGTTGTCTTGGGATTAATTGGCGTAGCTTCTCACACATTTTCTTCCCAATATCATAGGCGTTATCGCGGTGTAATAAGGCTGATAAAGCATCTACGGAATTTCCGTTCAACAAAACATCCACTCTTACAAGATGAGACATCCGCATTCCAGTAGGTGAATAGTCAAATGAAGCATATCCTTTTGAAACAGTTTTTAGACGATCGTAAAAATCAAAAACAATTTCTGCCAAGGGCATATCAAAAGTTAGTTCAACGCGTTCGGTTGTTAAATAGGTTTGATTGGTAATCTCACCTCTTTTTTCAATACAAAGTGACATAACCGACCCTACATAATCAGATTTTGTGATGATAGTGGCCTTAATATAAGGTTCCTCAACACGGTTTAATGATGATGGTTCTGGCAAATCCGAAGGGTTATTTACCAAAACTATGGTGTCTGGATCTCTGTTTGTATATGCGTGATAAGAAACGTTAGGAACGGTGGTAATTACCGTCATGTCGAATTCCCTTTCCAGTCTTTCCTGAATGATCTCCAGGTGAAGCATTCCCAAGAATCCACAACGGAATCCGAAACCTAATGCAGCAGAACTTTCAGGTATAAAAACAAGCGAGGCATCGTTCAACTGTAATTTTTCCATTGAATTACGAAGCTCTTCATAATCTTCAGTATCAACAGGGTAGATTCCTGCAAAAACCATTGGTTTTACGTCTTCAAAACCGCCAATCATATTCTTAGTTGGGTCTTTAGAATCGGTAATCGTATCCCCAACTTTTACCTCCTTAGCCTCTTTTATTCCGGTAATTAGATAACCTACATCACCGGTTTTAATTACATCTCTTGGGAATTGTTTCAACCTCAAAGTTCCCACTTCATCTGCGTAATAGTTTTTCCCAGTAGCCATAAATTTTATTTGCTGGCCTTTCTTTATTTCACCGTTGAGAACACGGAAATAAGTTTCTACTCCTCGAAACGGATTGTAAACCGAATCAAAGATCAAAGCTTGTAAAGATTCTTCAGGATTGCCTTCTGGCGGTGGGATACGCTCAATAATGGCACTCAATATATCCTCAATCCCAAGACCTGTTTTTGCACTTGCTGGAATTACTTCTTCACGTTTACAGCCTAGAAGATCAACGATATCATCAGTTACTACCTCAGGATTTGCAGAGGGAAGATCTACTTTATTCAAAACTGGAATAATTTCCAGGTCGTTTTCCAAAGCCAAATAAAGGTTTGAAATGGTTTGCGCCTGAATACTCTGTGCCGCATCTACAATTAACAAAGCTCCTTCACAAGCGGCGATAGAACGGGAAACTTCATATGAGAAATCTACGTGACCAGGAGTGTCAATTAAGTTCAGTGTATATTTTTCGCCATTATAAACATAATCCATCTGGATAGCATGGCTTTTTATGGTAATACCGCGCTCACGTTCAAGGTCCATGGTGTCGAGCAATTGTTCTTGCTTTTCACGATCTGTCACGGTACCAGTGGCATCCAATAGACGGTCTGCCAAGGTACTTTTTCCGTGGTCTATATGGGCGATAATGCAAAAATTGCGGATGTTCTTCATAAAAATTCCTTCTCAAGCTATAATGGTGCAAATATAGATTAAAAGAGTGATTATCTATATATTCCTTAGAACACTTGGAAAAAAATGTGGCCTGACTATTTTTGTTTAATAAAAATTTAACATATTTGTAGTATAATAGTGCTTTATGCCTATGATACTTTCACTTTCTCCCCAGATAGAACTATAGTAAAGAGTGTTTTCCCCAAATACCTACTTATGAGAGGATTTATTATGCTTATATACTGTCTGTATGGTAGTATTTTGATGGCGCAGGACTTTACTGTCTCTGGGAAAGTTATGGATTCGAAAGACATGCCTTTATCCTTTGTGAATGTTTTGATCTTTAAGGCTGAATCTGAAACACCTTTTAAGGGAGCTACTACCGAAGCCGATGGCTCGTTTATAATAAAAGGATTAGAAGCTGGAACCTATTCATTAAGCTTTAGTTATGTTGGTTTTGAAGACCATTCGGAGGTTATCGATCTTTCCGCTAACAAAAATATTGAAAAAGTCTTTCTCAAAGAAAACCAAGAAATGCTTGACGAAACAGTTGTAACCGCTAAACGGCCGACAATTGAAAAAACTTCTGGTAAGTTGGTTTTTAATGTTGAAAACACCTCTCTTTCAGTAGGAAGTACAATGGATTTATTGAAGAAAACACCTGGAATAGTCGTAATTGGGGAAAGTATTCAGATTAAATTTTCAAAACCCACAATCTATATCAATGGCAAGCGGGTTTATCTCTCAAATACGGAAGCCACCTCACTTCTAGAAAATACCGACGCGTCGAATATTAAGTCTATCGAGGTTATTACAAACCCCTCTGCGGAATACGATGCCGATGCAGGAACAGTACTTAACATTGTTAGCTCTAAGGCAATTTCCATAGGCTATAAAGGTTCAGTAGATGCCACTTACACTCAGGGAATCTATCCAAAATACAGTTTTGGAACCTCCCATTTTTACAAGAATAACTGGCTGAATCTCTATGCCAGCTATAATTATAACACCAAAAAGCAATATAAAGAAGACGAAAATTTTATCCGATTTTTCCAACCTGATGAAGTTTCTACAAAATCTATTTGGGAAACGGATTTCAACCGAACTACAAATTCCGATAATCATAGCGGGAATGTTGTATTGGACTTCACTTTAGATGATAATAATTCAATTGGTTTAACCTCAAATATTTCTTTATCACCAAACACTAACTACCAAAATAATGGGAATGCTTCAATTTATAACACACAGCGACAACTAGACTCTCTGAATACCACTGCGAGTGAGGTGAATTATAAAAAGGATAATATGGCTTTTGCCTTGGATTATAACAGGAAACTGAATGATAATGGTGCTAAACTATCCGCAGTTGTTAATTATATTTATTACAAGCATAACCAAGACCAAAGTGTAAACACCGATTACTTTTTGCCAGATAATGACTTTTTGAGGAATAATAGCTTTTTCACCAACTCGGCACAGAAGAGCAATATTTTTACTGGTCAAATAGATTTTTCTACATCATTATGGGGAGGAACATTTGATGCAGGATTGAAATTTAGCAATATCGATACTGAAAGTAGCTTAGGTTTTTTTGATATTGAAAACAATGTCAATACGTTCAACAATACACTTTCTGATGACTTCAATTACAAGGAAAATATTTTTGCCGAATACATAAACTATAAAAAAGATTGGGAAAAATGGAGTATCACTGCCGGGCTTCGTGGAGAATATACTAACATTGATGCTATTTCCCGTTCACTGGGAGATGTGAATAATCAAAGTTATTTTGAAATTTTTCCTTCGGCGTCAGTAAATTATGTTTTAAATGAGAAGAATAGTGTAGGCCTTGCTTACAACAGAAATATTCATCGTCCACGATATGAGAGTTTAAATCCATTTAAATATTTTATCACCGAAAATAACTTTATTGGAGGAAATCCGAATTTAAAACCGGCAATCGAAGACAAGATTACCTTGAGTTATGTTCATAAAGACAAGTTGTTTTTTGATCTGTATTATCAGAATGTAAAAAATGCGTTGGATAATCTTTCTTTTCAGAATAATGAAAACAGTACGTTACGTACCATGGAAGATAATCTTGACGAAGTATATCAATACAGTTTTGATATTACTTATTTTAATTCCTTAGCATCTTGGTGGTACTTTCATTTAACGACTTCATCGTTTTATTTATCCAACAAATTTTACGCATTAGAAAGTTCGCAGGAAACCTATACCAATGATACTTTTGGTCAATATTTAGGAGTTTATAGTCACTTTACACTTTCAAAGGATCGCTCATTTACGGCAGACCTTAGTGCATTATATATTTCAAACTTTGTTTTTGGCAATCGATATTTTAAAAATCAGAGTTTTGTAAATATTTCCTTTAGAAAAGTATTTTGGGATAAACGGGCAAGCTTAACAGTAGGGTTAGATGATATTTTTAATACCCTGAACAATGTAGCTTCTGTTACCAAATATTACAATCAGGACAATCGTTTCTTCGCCAATCAAGAGAGTAGATTATTTCGTTTAGGTTTTAAATATAACTTCGGAAATGCAAGACTTCATGACAATAATAAGCGAATCAAAACCGACGAGGGCGATCGATTGACAGAAAAATAAAACCGTGACTAACTTTACAATATTGTTACTATAAGGGCTGGTTTTTGTTAATCCTTAAACCTTTATGATCCAGACTGTTTTCTGCTTCTAAAACGCAATTGTCTAAAGCTTATCTTATCAAATATGAGGCCTCCAACAATTAGAAAAAGACCTATAATTGTTGGAAATCCAATGGTTTCTTTTAAAACAAAATAGATTACCACCAAGGATAAAAACGGCACTAAATAAACAAAATTACTCACTTTGGCAGCTGTAATTGATTTTTGAAGAGCAATGGACCAAATAACAAAAGTGATTCCCATTTCAAACAAACCTATATAAATTGCATTTAGCCAAGTTTTTGTATCGACAAAAACGATTTCTGAACTCCAGATTATTGCAATCACAATATATATAAATCCGAAGAAAAAATTGAGGAAGAGTTTGCTGAGTTCATCGCGTTCATCTTTAATATTAAAAATCCAAAATAAGGCCCAAATAATAGCTGATGAAAGTCCTAAAAGCACACCTTGCCCGTTGGTAAACGATAGGTTAACCAAGTTACCGCCAGTGGCAATAATCAACACGCCTATAAAGCTAATCGCAATTGCCATTACATTTTTTAGCCCTATCTTTTGTTTTAACAATGGCACTGCCAATAAACTGAGCATAATGGGCCAGGTATAGTTGAGTGCTTGTGCTTCTTGGGCAGGCAACAAATCGTAGGCCTTAAATAAAACCATATAATATAAAAATGGATTGACAGCGCCGTAAAAAGCTGATCGCAGATAAGCTTTGGCAGGGAGCTTAGCCAGATTCTTGTACTTTTTGGTTACTAGCATCATTATAGCTAAAGCCAATAAAGCAGTTGCTGAAGACCAAAAAAGCAATTGTAAGAAGCTATAGCCCTGAAGTGCTATTTTCATACTGGTGGCTACTGTGCTCCATAAAAGTACAGCAATACCTGCATAAATATACGCCTGTTTTTGATTTTTCATTTTGGATGCTATTTAAGTGGTTAAATGTAGATGGCAATAAGAATCTAACCAAAGTATTTAGTGAAATTTTTTTGGAAGATTTTACTGGGGTGATAAAAAGAATAAAGATCTGTTCCACAGCCTGGAAGAGAACCATTCTCAACCAGTAACTTTTATACTCTATTTTGAATAGGTTTCGGTTGAAACTTCGGTAACTTCTTTATTAACATCGTTATTTACTGATATTTACTACTTTTGCACTTCCAAATAAAAAAGAATTGCCAAAAATAGGAAACATACAGCTACCCGAATTTCCATTGTTGCTCGCACCGATGGAAGACGTGAGTGATCCACCATTCCGCGCACTTTGTAAAGAACAAGGTGCCGATGTGGTTTTTACTGAATTTATCTCTTCCGAAGGGCTTATTCGCGATGCTGCAAAAAGCGTGATGAAGCTCGATATTTACGAAAAAGAACGTCCAGTAGGTATTCAGATTTTTGGTGCGGTCTTGGAATCTATGCTGCGCAGTGTGGAAATTGTTGAAGCCAGCGGTCCAGATATAATTGATATCAACTTTGGGTGTCCAGTTAAAAAAGTAGTTTCAAAAGGTGCTGGTGCTGGAATACTAAAGGATATAGATTTAATGGTAAGCCTTACCGAAGCAATGGTAAAGCATACCAAACTTCCCGTAACTGTAAAAACCAGATTGGGTTGGGATCACGATTCCATAAAAATTATGGAAGTTGCGGAAAGATTGCAGGATGTTGGCTGTCAAGCACTATCCATTCACGGTAGAACCCGCGCCCAAATGTATAAAGGCGATGCGGATTGGAAACCTATTGCGGAAGTAAAAAACAATCCGCGAATGCATATTCCTATTTTCGGAAATGGCGATGTTGATACGCCCGAAAAAGCGATGGAAATGCGTGATAAATACGGTCTTGATGGTGCCATGATTGGCCGAGCAAGTATTGGCTACCCATGGTTTTTTAAGGAAGTGAAACACTATTTTAAAACTGGGGAACACTTACCGCCGCCCACCATGCAAGAACGTGTGGATGCCGCCAAACGTCACTTGCAGATGGCTATAGACTGGAAAGGCGAAAAACTGGGTGTTTTTGAAACCCGCCGCCATTACACCAACTATTTTAAGGGAATCCCAAACTTTAAGGAATACCGAATGAAAATGGTAACCAGTGACGATTCTGCTTCAGTCTTCAAAGCTTTTGACGAGGTTTTGCAAGTATTTGGTGATTATGAGTTTGTTTAGCCAATAAAAAAACCTTCCCCGTTTAGAGGAAGGTTAGGATAATTAATTCAATAAATTTTATTTCTGAATGGTAATATACCATGGTTTTTCAATATAATTTTCTGGATCATTAAAACGTTGTAAGTGCGTACCATTTTTAAATATATCAAAATAGCGGTATTCCGGATATCGCATGCTGTCTCTGCCACGTAAAGTATCTATTTCCGAAAGGCCTTCATATCGCAACAATAATAAATTATTGGTTACCCATTCGGTGCCCTCTTCTGGCTCTTGACCTGCTTCCCAACCTATACTGAGAAAGAAAGGACCAAATACGTTTTGTCCAATAGAATTTGATTGATCGGGAGCGATAGGTAATGGAAACCAATCTCCATTATACACAATTTGACCTTCTTGATTTATAAATGCTGCTTTAGCTTCGATTTGGCCTTCTTCAAATGAGTTACCATCTTGATTTCTCAAATTTAAAAATACATTGTATTCTGCAGGAAGACCAGTTCCGGGATTATTTTCTTCTTTATTACAGGATAAAATCAAGAATAAAGAAAATATGGATAGTATAAAAAATGTTTTCATAATGTTATTTTTTTAAGATTAATTTTTTAGTAGAAGTTCCTGTCTCTCCTTCAAGTTTTACATAATAAACGCCATCAGGTAAGGCATTGACATTTATTGTTTGCTTATCTTTTATTTCAATGGATTCTCCATACATTAATTGCCCAATTGTATTAAAAATACTTAAGATAAAACGACCTCTTGTTGGGGCAATGATAGTTACCTCGGTTGAAGCGGGATTTGGGTATAGTAACATATCGCCAAATTCAGTAAGGGGTATTTTTTGTTTTGGTAATGCCTCTGGTGCCGTTGCTGTGGGTTTGTACGAAATACATTGCTGTGCGGGCGGTGGCGGATCGCCATGGATAATTGTTTTATATGAGTTTATAGTATAATTGCAAACATTGGTAACCTCCAAATGCAAAGTGGATTGATTGGAGGGATTTGCAGTCATTTTTATTTGCACTTCGCGTAATGTCGGATCCGAGAGGATTATTCCATTTGTTATGGTCCAAGAATAATCGGCCGTGGAAATAAAGGGTGCTGTATAGGTGTAAGTATAAATAGGACAAGCTTGGTCGTAACCATCAATCTCTATAGCACCAAGGTCTAATATATTGGCGATGGCGGGCTTGCTGCCACAGTTTGGGGTAACTTTAATTTCTCCTCCCGCACCGTTAGCGGCTTTAACCTTAATTACTGGATGACCTTGACCGACTGGATTTCCAATTGTGCCGGCACCAGGAACTATGGTCATGTTGCTGGGAAGCTCCCAAAAGTAATTATTTGCACCAGGCAAAGTATTTACGGAATATGTTGCAGTCTGATTATAACAAAGTGCATCGGGACCAGAAATATCAAAAGTAGGATTGTTAATGCCAATACCGCCAATATAGCCATACATTTTACCAACTTGTAATGGCGAAAAGTATGAACGGCAATATGAAGGAACGTATGCCATTATATTGGCTACAGTAGGAGTCCAATTATCGTTCCAGTTATCCTGACCACCAACAGAAGTGTTATAATTACATGAATTAGGATATAAATATGATTCAGGCCATCTGCCTGGCCGAATAATTCCTGGATCGGCCTCAGTATCACACAATCCATCACCATTTATTTCACATTTCAGCCTGTTGATTGTACTCACACAGAAAACTCCTTGTCTTTTTCCTCTATCTACTGCTTCTTGAAAACAATTACCTGCACTTTCGTTAAAGTGTTCACTAGAGCGAGCAGATTCAAAAGTATGTAAAAGACCCAAATTATGACCAATCTCGTGCGCAAGAATACTTCCTACTGCACCAGAATCATTAGTAACCACAGCGGCAGTATATGGATTAGGAAACCAAGGAAATTGACCTCTTCCAGTCCAGAGATAAGAATTTATTACAAAATGAATATTCAGGGCACCTGATACTTTGTTTGCAACAACGTAATTATCAAAATAAACATCACCTTGATTTGCGTAGTTCGTATTATTTATTTCTTCAATATCACATAGTAAATAAAAACTTATATTGGTATTAGAACTATAAATTGAATTCAATTCGTCAACAATTTGATAAACTTGATTTTGGGAAATATTTCCTGTTCCATTGTTGTATCTATAAATCCAAGCCTTAATAGGTATTTTATAATGGGTGCTTCTCTGATTGAACATTTCGGAATTCATAAACGGTATAGACTCCATATTATTCAATTGATCTAAATAATTTTTATCAATATTTACATTATTTTCAATAAGTAAATTGACCAACTTTTGGTTATCTCCAAAATATTTATCTAGTTTGTAATCTTCGGGCGCTAGGATAGCACCACATCCAATGAAGGGTTCAGGATTATTTTGAGCTAAAAGCACAAGAGGAATTGTTAATAAAAAAGATAGTAACCACTTTTTTAAAAAATGGGGGGGGGTGAAATTTTTACTCATAACTTTATAATTTAAAGATGAATCTTATTTCTGGGGAGTTATGATTTTTTAAAAATATAGATTTATCCGTTATAAACCTAATAATTTGTTAAATAATCAGAATTCTATTCGGTTTTATGCTGTTTGTATTACAAATAATTAAAAACTGGAGCTTTGAGCGTTTTTGAAACTCGCCGTCACTACACCAACTACTTTAAAGGCATTCCCAACTTTAAGGAATACCGAATGAAGATGGTCACCAGCGATGATTCCGCTTCGGTCTTTCAAGCTTTTGATGAGGTTTTACAGATCTTTGGTGATTATGAATTTGTATAAGGTTACTGAGCGAAGTCGAAGTATTGGAGATTACCAGTTTGCTTAGATCCTAGTAGAAATATTGAGAATTAATGTTTTTATTCAATCGTAATAACGACAATAATATACTCATTTTCTCCTGACATGAATTTCAATTCGTAATCTCCAGGAGTTGTGGCTTCAAAAGCATAAGTAATAGTTTCAGATTTTATTACTTGTAGACATATACAACCATCATACTCGGCGTTTGCTTCTATTGTTCTAGAGTTACCATTAATGCTTTCAGTAAAATCCTTAAAACTGCCACAACTATTCTTTAGGTCAAAATCAACTTCAACTTCAATGGTTTTGTTAATCGTACCTGTGCTTGGTGCATTTATACTGGTAACATAGGCGATTTCCTGTTCCATGCAATCATTATCATTTGAGTCATTTTTATCACAACTCAAAAAGCTTACTAAGACTAGAAGAATAATTACATAATATTTCATAGTTTTCATATTTTAAAGATCAACAATAACCGTTGATATGATTTCTTAAATTTTGGAGAAGATTTATTATTTATATGCTAAATATAAGTCAAAACACTGATCAATAAGTGTTAAGAGAAAAATATTTTTCATATTGTAAAGTGTCATTATCTATAGACCGTTTTTATTAAAAATCCTTTTAACTTTAGACCCCCAAACCAACATTATGCAGACGCTCAAAATACGCAACACCCACTATATAACCCACAATGTCAAGCGTTTTGTATTAGAAAAGCCAGCAGATTTTGAATATACTCCCGGACAGTCGGCGCATATATCCATAAATCTTCCAGGTTGGGAAGACCAGATACGTCCTTTTACGTTTACTTCATTACAACATTGGGATCATTTGGAATTTATTATCAAGATATACGATGACCACAAAGGAGTGACCGCACAAATGGGAAAGCTAGCTGCAGATGATGAGCTATTACTTCATGACGTGTATGGAACAATTAAATATAAAGGCCCAGGAATATTTATTGCGGGAGGAACGGGAATTACTCCTTTTATAGCAATTTTTAGAGCGTTATTCGAGAGTGGGAACCTACGCAACATTGCGCTTCTTTATTCAAACAAAACCAAGGACGATATCATTTTGCATGATGAATTGACTAAGATGTTGGGGCCAGCCTATAAAAATGTATTCACTAGGGAAGGAGTAATTGGGTTTCGTGAGCGTAGAATTGACCGTAAATTTCTAATCGAAACCATAGGCGGGTTTGATTCCCGGTTTTATGTTTGTGGGCCTAAAAATTTTACGGAAGAGGTTTGTGATGCCTTGGTAAGTTTGGGAGTAGATCCAGAATACATGGTCGTATAAATAGCATCTGAAGCTGCCAAAGTCATGGTATCTTTCTAGATTAGGCCACCAATTTCTCTCTAACTCTGCTCGCTGCAATTTTTGAGGCGATAATCCCTAAAACAGTTATTGTTACAAATACAATCACCACATTTATGAATTCCATTTTTACGGGATATGGTAAAGTACTTGTTATGGCTACAAATTCAAATTTCAGTTGTGCATATACTGCTATAATTCCCAAAATAATTCCTATTATTCCCCCTAACACTGTCATCAGCGTTCCTTGTAAGAAAAAGATGCGGCGTATTTCTTGTATGGTAGCACCCATATTATAGAGTGTCTTTATGTTTTTCCGCTTGTCTAAAACCATCATAATAATAGAGCCAATTACGTTGAAAAGCGCAATAATCACCACTAATGTGGCGATGAGGTAAACTGCTAGATTTTCAGCATTCAACATCTTGTAAAGTGCGTCGTTTTGCTGAATTCTGTTTTTTAGAAGTACTTTTTCAGGAAAGATCTTTTTGATTTCGATGCGAACATTTTCTTCGGAAGCCTTGGGAAGTAGCTTAATCTCTACAGATGAAATTTTTGAGCTATCCAGAGAAAGCAGTCTTTGAGCAAAAGTTAAATCGGAAAAAACATATTTAGAATCCAAATCTTCATTTACACTATATACTCCGGAAACCACAGTTTTATCCACATTAAAAGCATCGGAAGGATCAAGTGCATTTAGCTGCCCAGTTCCGGGTTTTGGCACATAAATTTCTAACGGACTGCTGTAATCATTAAGATACAAAGAAAGTTTGCTTGAGGTACCTAAACCAATAACCACCTCATTTCGGAATGGCTCAAACCATAATCCAGCAATTAAAAGACTGTCCAAGGGTGTTACTTTCCCGTAAAGCGAATCCACTCCTTTTATGTATGCAATATGATTCTTTCCTTTATAGTGAAGAAAGACGCGTTCCTCGATTATTTCTGAAAAAGCTTTAATTCCTTCAACTTTTTTAAGTTGCTGTTTTTGAGCCTCTGTAAAGGTGATAGTTTTACCACTTTCGGGAATAATTTTAAGATCACTGTCAAATACATTAGTGAACTGCAAGCTGAAATCTTTTAATCCTGAAAATGCAGATAGTACAATAAATAATGCTGTTGCAGCTACAATTACACCAATGGCAGCAATACCGGTTATAATATTGATGGCATTGTTGCTGCTCTTTGAAAACAAATAACGCTTGGCGATGTAGAGCGAAAAATTCAAGCTACTTTTTTTTTCTTTTTGGAAGTAAATCTGGATCTTTCAGTGGATTATCTTCACCTTTTACAGCTTTGTCTATCTTTTCGATATACTCTAAAGAATCATCATTATAAAAAGTTAAATCTGGCATTTTACGAAGTTGATGTTTCGTAAGTTGTGCAATTTGATGTTTTATTTTTGGCTTTATTTTGTTGAGTTCTGCCACAATTACTTCTGCTTTATCCGCAGGGAACACACTAACATAAACCTTCGCGATGGAAAGGTCCGTAGTTGTACTCACTTTGCTTACCGAAATAATAATGCCCATTTGTCCGGCTTCGCGAAGCATATTCTGTAGTACGTTTGCAAGATCATTTTGCAAAACGCTGCCTATCTTTTTCTGTCTATTAGTTTCTTCCATAGTGCAAAAATAGAACATAAAACTTTAGATATGGTAAATGAAGCTTGAAGCTTGTTGAAATTCAATAGAATTAAGTTTGTATTTTTGACTTCTTAATCAAATATTCATTGTCTCTGAAACGAGGAATAAATTAGTTGAATGGAAAAAATTGAACATATTGGCATTGCGGTAAAAAACATCTTAGAAGCGAATAAAGTTTATGAAGCTTTACTTGGAACCCCGCCATATAAAAGTGAAAAAGTAGAAAGCGAAGGTGTAGAAACCTCTTTTTTTAGATGTGGAGAAAGTAAAATTGAACTTCTAGAAGCGACAAATCCCGAAAGTCCGATATCGAAATTTATTGAAAAACGCGGTGAGGGAATCCATCATATTGCATTTGCGGTAAATGATATCAATGCTGAAATGGAGCGATTGAAAAAAGAAGGATTTGTTTTGTTAAATGAAACCCCTAAAAAAGGTGCCGATAATAAGCTAGTTGCTTTCCTTCATCCTAAATCTGCAAACGGTGTTTTGATAGAGCTTTGCCAAGAAATTAGGAAATAAAATGCTTGTAGAGTTTTAAAATATGTAGTAATATTGCATCCTCTTAACCGGTCCTATAACTCAGCTGGTTAGAGTATCTGACTCATAATCAGAAAGTCCCTGGTTCGAGCCCAGGTGGGACCACAAAAAGGGAAGCAATTTTTGCTTCCCTTTTTTATTTTATTATGGCTTATACATATATTTTGTACAGTGAACATTTGGATACGTTTTATATTGGTGCTTGTCATAAAGATCTATGTGCACGAATTATAAATCATAACCTAGGCAAATATGGCAGCCAAACCTTTACTTCCAAAGCCAATGATTGGGTACTGTTTCTAAAATTTGAACTGGAAAATTATCCACATGTTCCGACTGGAACGAAAGATAAAAGCAATGAAAAGCCGTAAATACATTTTGAATCTTTTAAAATATCCAGAACTCAGAGAAAAAATTATAAATGAAACCAAGAGTATCTGACTCTCCGGAAAGCTTTCGGGACAGAAAGTCCCTGGTTCTCCCGATTGTTATCGGGACAGGCGCTGTGCTGAGCTTGCCGAAGTATGGGGCCACAAAAAGAGAAGCAATTTTTTGCTTCCCTTTTTTATTTTATTATGGCTTATACTTATATTTTATACAGTGAATATTTGGATACGTTTTATATTGGTGCTTGTCATAAGGATTTGGATACGCGAATTATAAATCATAACCAAGGCAAATATGGTAGCCAAACCTTTACTTCCAAAGTCAATGATTGGGTGCTGTTTCTAAAATTTGAACTGGAAAATTATCCACATGTTCTGACTGGAACGAAAGATAAAATCTATGTCAAACAAAAAACAAACTTTCATATTCTAAGGTCTATGGTTTTTTAAAATTATTTAATGGTGACTAGAAGGCAACTCTTTTCACTTCTACCAAAAACTTGAAAATGAGTTTTTACTAAATTCATTGGGGCAAAGTGAGTATCTGGGTACAATGTTTAGCGCCTTATAGGACTGTTTTTTATAGAATATCTAAGAAAAAACTAATTGCTAATTATTGTTTTCGTAACCTTTTTGAATAATAGTTAAGTATTTATTAAGCTAAAACTCATTTTTTCATTGAAGAATAAAAAAAATTATTACTTTAGGCACATAATTGCGATTTCCTAGTCGTTAAATCCTATTCATGGCATCATTAATATTTACAGTTCTCCTTATTGTGCTCCAGTCAGGCTCTGAAACTAGTGGCCCACCTGCACCTGGTCCTGGAGGTGGTGATGGCACAGAAAACCCTCAATTGCCGATTGATGATAATATATGGATTCTTCTAGTTGTGGGTGTATTTTTTGGAATCTATATTCTATACAAAAGAAATAAAGCTATAAGTAGGGTGTCATAAGATTTTTTACGTACTTCCCTATAATATCAAACTCTAGATTTACTTTAGTTCCAACTTCGATATCTTTAAAACCTGTGTTTTCAAAAGTGTAAGGAATAATCGCAACGCTAAATTGTTCTTTTTTAGAGTTTACAACAGTTAAGCTAACCCCATTAACGGTTATTGAACCTTTTTCAACCGTGGTGAATTCTGAGTTTTTATATTCAAAAGT
The DNA here is from genome assembly GCA_052105975.1 of Aequorivita sp. Taxonomy (GTDB): domain Bacteria; phylum Bacteroidota; class Bacteroidia; order Flavobacteriales; family Flavobacteriaceae; genus Aequorivita. The sequence goes on from JBQEAY010000011.1 coordinate 72,724, forward strand.
AAAAACCCAGCTCCCGTCTTCTTCTTTTACAGAGATGCATTTGGCAACTCCATCAACATGCCCTTGAACAATATGGCCATCCAAACGGTCACCCATTTTCATTGCTCTTTCCAGATTAACCAAGGAACCTTCTTCTAAAGAATTTAAACTTGTTTTATCCAAGGTTTCCTTAATAGCTGTAACAATATAAGAATTGTCTTTTATTTCAACCACGGTTAAACACACTCCGTTGTGAGATACACTTTGGTCTATTTTCAGTTCCTGAGCCAATGGGCTTTTTATTTCTATTTGGAGATTTTCCCCTTCTTTAGTAAGATGAGCTATTTCGCCAACGCTTTCAATAATTCCTGTAAACATCGATACAATTAGTTACATTTGTAGTGCAAAAATAACAATTATAAAATGAGCAGAGCGGATAAAATAGTAGTCGGTATTTCAATTGGCGATATTAACGGTATAGGCAGTGAAATAATTCTGAAAACTTTTGAAGATGCGCGTATGTTGGAATTTTGTACACCAGTTATTTTTGCTTCGGTTAAGTTGATGTCGTTTTATAAGAAACATTTTGAAACAGACATCAATTTCCACGGTATAGATAAAATTGAAGATCTCGTTCCGAAGAAAATAAATGTATTGAATGTTTGGAAAGATCACGTCGATGTCTCTTTTGGTGAAGAAAATAAAGCTGGCGGCGAATATGCGATAAAATCATTGAAGGCTGCTGTTGAAGCTTTAAAGGAAGGTAAGATTCAGGCTTTGGTTACTGCACCCATTAACAAATCTAATATCCAATCAGAAACTTTTAACTTTCCTGGTCATACTGATTATTTAGCGCAAGAACTGGAAGGGGAGAGCTTGATGCTTCTAATTTCTGAAAATCTACGTGTAGGACTTTTAACGGATCACGTACCTGTAAAAGATGTTGTAAAGAATATTACTCGCGAGCGTATCGACAAAAAGATAAATACTATTAATCATACACTTATTGAAGACTTCGGAATAGAAAAACCAAAAATTGCTGTTTTAGGAATTAATCCACATACCGGAGATAATGGAGTTATTGGTGATGAAGACGACACACTTTTGCGTCCTGCACTTGACAATATCCGCAAAAATGGAAAGCTAGTCTTTGGTCCTTACGCTGCAGATAGCTTTTTCGGGACTGGTAATTATAAAAACTTTGATGCTATTATTGCTTCTTATCACGATCAAGGTTTAGTTCCTTTTAAAACCCTAGCTTTTGGTAAAGGTGTTAACTTTACTGCTGGTCTTAATCAGATCCGTACCTCGCCTGATCACGGTACAGCATACGATTTAGCTGGAAAAAATGAAGCAAATTTTGAGTCTTTTCGCGAAGCGGTTTTTAATGCTGTTTCCATTTATGAAACCCGTGAAGAGTACAAGGAAATCTCCAAGAATCCGCTCCGAACTAGCAGGAAAAGAGGCTATTCAAAAAAGAAATAGAAAAACTAATTTGCTATTAGATTATTTTTTTATCTTTGCACCCGCCTTATCCGTAAGGTTAAGGTCTTAAATAGGTGTGAAAATGAAGGATTTGAAAGAGTTTACAATCCCTTTTGTAGGGTTGAAATTAGGAAAACACCAGTTTAACTTTGAATTAAAAAAAGCGTTCTTTGAGCATTTTGAGTATGACGAATTTAATGACGCTGCCATTAATCTCGATGTACTGCTGGAAAAAATGAGCACGTTAATGGAGTTTACATTAACATATAATGGAACTGTAAACGTTGCTTGCGATACTACAAATGAACCTTATAATCAAGAGATTTCGGGGGAATATACTTTTGTAGTAAAATTTGGTGACGACTACAATGACGAAAATGAAGATTTACTCATTTTGCCCCATGGTAGTTACGAAGTGAATATTCAGCAATACATTTATGAATCAATTGTGTTGGCTATGCCTTCACGAAAAGTTCATCCTGGTGTAGAAGATGGTACATTAGAAAGCGATATACTCGATAAACTTGAAGAATTAAGTCCGAAAGCCTTAGACGAAGAAAAGGAGCCCGAAGACAACGATATTGATCCCCGATGGGATTCATTAAAAAAACTATTAACGGATAAATAATAAATAGCAATGGCACATCCAAAGAGAAAAACTTCGAAAACAAGAAGAGATAAGAGAAGAACGCATTATAAAGCTACTGCTCCTACACTTGCAATAGATCCAACAACTGGAGAGTCGCATCTTTTCCATAGAGCGCACTGGCACGAAGGGAAAATGTACTATCGTGGTCAAGTTGTGATTGATGCAACTGAGCAGACAGAAGCATAATTTTTAATGCTATAATATCAAACTCTCACAGGAATGTGGGGGTTTTTTTGTTTTTTAACTTTGCGAGAAGTCAAAAACAACCTAATTAGTGCCGAAATTCAAGTAAAATTTAGTAATTTTCACTCTTTTTAGAAGATTTTTGGTCTTTTAAGTGAAATTTAATTCAGCTTTATGAATACTATCACGGCAGCTATTACCGCTGTAGGGGGCTACGTTCCAGATTATGTTCTTTCCAATAAAGTTTTGGAAACAATGGTTGATACCAACGATGAGTGGATCACCAGCAGAACAGGAATTAAAGAGCGTAGAATATTAAAGGATAAAGATAAAGGCACTTCCTATCTTGCCATTCAAGCGGCAAAAGACCTTCTTCAAAAAAGCGATACTGATCCTGCTGAAATTGATCTTGTGATTATGGCAACTGCCACACCAGATATGCCAGTTGCAGCTACTGGAGTGTATGTTGCAACAGAAATTGGTGCAGTAAACGCATTCTCTTATGATTTAAGCGCAGCCTGTTCCAGTTTTCTTTTTGGAATGTCAACCGCTGCACGCTATATTGAATCTGGAAAATATAAAAAAGTACTTCTCATTGGCGCTGATAAAATGTCGTCTATCATAGACTATACAGACCGTACAACCTGCATCATTTTTGGTGATGGGGCTGGAGCAGTTTTATTTGAACCCAATACAGAAGGATATGGGGTGAAAGATGAATACCTACGCTCTGATGGAATAGGGAGACCATTTCTGAAAATTGATGCTGGTGGCTCGTTGCTTCCCGCTTCAAATGAAACACTTGAAAATAAACAGCACTACGTTACTCAAGAGGGAAAAACGGTATTTAAATTTGCTGTTTCAAATATGGCAGATGTTTGTGAAAAAGTAATGAAAAAGAATAATTTAATCGGTGATGATGTAAATTGGCTTGTTCCACATCAAGCGAATAAACGCATTATTAATGCTACATCTTCCCGCATGAACCTGCCTGATGAGAAGGTGATGATGAACATACACAAATATGGCAATACAACTTCTGCAACCTTGCCGCTCTGTTTGTTTGATTATGAAAAACAACTCAAAAAAGGAGATAACTTGATGTTTGCTTCCTTCGGTGGAGGCTTCACGTGGGGCGCTGTTTATGTGAAATGGGCCTACGACTCAATATAATTTATACCAATACCAACACAAAAAGACTAAACTTTACATTATGGAATTAAAAGACATTCAAAACTTAATCAAGTTTGTGGCAAAAAGTGGTGCCAGCGAAGTGAAACTTGAAATGGAAGATATAAAAATAACTATTAAGACAGGTTCTGAAGACAGTAAGGGAGAAACCACTTATATTCAGCAGATTCCAACCATGCAAGCACAGCCACAAATGCAACCACAGGCGCAACAAGCTCCTGCTGCCGCTGCTCCTACATCACCAGAAGCGCAAAAGGAGGATGCAGATTCAAAATTAATTACTATCAAATCGCCAATTATCGGTACATTCTACAGAAAACCATCTCCAGACAAACCTGTTTTTGTTGAAGTTGGAAGTACTATCAACACAGGCGATGTACTTTGTGTTATTGAAGCAATGAAACTTTTCAATGAAATTGAAAGTGAAGTTTCTGGAAAAATAGTAAAAGTTTTAGTTGACGATTCTTCTCCAGTAGAATTTGACCAACCATTGTTCTTAGTAGATCCATCATAAATATAAACTCCAAATCCCAAATCCCAAATTTCAAGTATTTTGGAATTTGGGATTTGGGATTTGATATTTCAGAAAAAGTTATGTTTAAAAAGATATTGATTGCAAATAGGGGCGAGATTGCACTGCGAATTATCCGTACCTGCCGCGAAATGGGTATTAAATCAGTAGCGGTCTATTCTACGGCTGATGAAGAAAGTCTACATGTTCGCTTTGCAGATGAAGCAGTTTGTATTGGTCCTCCAGCCAGTAACCTTAGTTACCTTAAAATGTCTAACATTATTGCAGCTGCTGAAATAACCAATGCAGACGCAATTCACCCAGGTTACGGTTTTCTTTCGGAAAATGCGAAATTCTCAAAAATCTGCCAAGAACACAATATAAAATTTATCGGTGCCTCTCCAGAAATGATTGAGCGTATGGGTGATAAAGCCTCAGCAATTGCTACAATGAAGGCTGCGGGAGTACCAACCGTTCCGGGAAGCGAAGGAATCATTAAAGATTTTGAGCAATGTGAAAAAGTTGCTAAAGAAATTGGTTATCCTGTAATGCTGAAAGCTACCGCTGGTGGTGGAGGTAAGGGTATGCGCGCGGTTTATAAAAAAGAGGAGCTTAAAAAAGCTTGGGACAGCGCCCGTCAAGAGGCGTCTGCTTCATTCGGAAACGATGCGATGTATATGGAAAAACTCATAGTAGAGCCACGCCATATAGAAATTCAAATTGTGGGTGATAGTACTGGAAAAGCTTGTCATTTAAGTGAACGCGATTGCTCTATTCAACGTCGTCACCAAAAACTTACTGAAGAAACTCCAAGTCCGTTTATGACGAAGAAACTTCGTACTGATATGGGGAACGCTGCTGTAAAAGCTGCTGAATTCATTAAATACGAAGGTGCAGGAACAATAGAATTTTTGGTGGACAAACACCGTAATTTCTATTTTATGGAAATGAACACACGTATTCAAGTGGAACACCCGATTACTGAACAAGTAATTGATTATGATTTGATACGCGAGCAAATATTAGTAGCAGCTGGAATCCCTATTTCAGGTAAAAACTACACACCTCAATTACACGCGATAGAATGTAGAATTAACGCGGAAGATCCTTATAACGATTTCCGTCCTTCACCAGGTAAGATCACTGTACTACATGCGCCAGGAGGTCACGGTGTTCGTTTAGATACGCACGTTTATGCAGGATACACAATTGTTCCGAATTACGATTCAATGATTGCTAAGCTTATTACAACTGCACAAACGCGGGAAGAAGCGATTAGTAAAATGAAACGTGCCTTGGACGAATTTGTAATTGAAGGGATCCATACTACCATTCCGTTTCACCGTCAATTGATGGATGAGCCGGATTATGTAGCTGGAAATTATACTACCGCTTTTATGGACACGTTTAAAATGAACGAGCCAGAAGAAGAGTAAAATTGAATATTCAGACGGCAGTAGCAGTAGGCATGGATTTATTGCAAACTGAGACTGAGTACTGCAACTTTCTATAAGCACCAAATTCCAATAACTTATCTTTGGAATTTGGTGCTTTTTTAATTTGGAACTTCTTTTAATATGAATCTTTCTTACTGGGAATACAAAACTTGGCTTTCAAATATCGATTTTGCTGTTATTGGCAGTGGAATCGTAGGATTGAATTGTGCATTATCACTTCGAAAAAAGTATCCCAACAGTAAGATTGTAGTTTTTGAACGCGGTTTCCTTCCCAGTGGTGCGAGTACGAAGAATGCTGGATTTGCCTGCTTCGGAAGTGTTTCTGAAATATTAGACGATTTAAAAACCCATTCCGAAGAAGAAGTTATCCAACTTGTAAAAGCCCGTGTTGAAGGTTTAAAACTCTTGCGAAATACGCTTGGTGATAAACACTTAGACTATCAAGAAAATGGAGGATACGAGCTATTTACAGAGGAGAATACTGAACTTTTTGAATCCTGCAGGAAGAACATCGGGTATATAAATAAGCTACTTTATCCAATATTTAATTCCGAAGTATTTTCAGAAAAGGAAAATCAATTTAGATTCAAAAACATTCAGACCAAACTGATTTATAGTAAATTTGAAGGTCAGATTGATACGGGAATGATGATGCTCTCACTAATAAAAAAATCTTCCGAAGAGAATATTTTGATCTTGAATTCTTCTGAAATAAGTAGTATATCAGACAACGGTAATAAAGTTTCACTCGAAATTAATTCATCACAAGAGATTTCAGTTGAAAAAGTTTTTATCGCTACTAACGGTTTCGCAAAGCAATTTTTAAAAGAAGACATAAAACCGGCTAGAGCACAAGTTTTAATCACGAAGCCTATTGAAAATCTTCATATAAAAGGTACTTTTCATTTAGATAAGGGTTATTATTATTTCCGAAATATTGACAATAGAATCCTTTTAGGTGGTGGTAGAAACCTAGACTTTCAAACGGAGGAAACTACTGAACTGGAACTAACGGAACTTATCCAAAATAAGCTGGAACAATTGCTTAAATCCGTAATTTTATCCGATCAATCTTTTGAAATTGATCAGCGCTGGAGTGGCATCATGGGAATCGGGGAACAGAAAAAACCGATTATAAAATCCGTTTCCCGAAACGTATTTTGTGGTGTTAGATTGGGTGGAATGGGTGTTGCAATTGGGAGTTCAATTGGAAAACAACTATCGGAATTATATTAAAAAACTTTAGATACTATTTGGTGATATTTACTGTAAAGGAGCAGAGGACACAGAGGAACTGAAAAATTTATGTTTAAAAAACTATTCAGATTTATATTTAAAATTTTCCTGTTGTTCATCGGGATTACAGTACTTTGGGTGGTTCTTTATAAGTATATTCCTGTGCCATACACACCTTTGATGGCAATTCGGGCGATTGACGGTGGTAAGAAGTATGAAACACGTCACGATTGGGTACCGATCGATGAAATTTCACCCTATTTGCAATTAGCAGTAATCTCTGCAGAGGACCAAACATTTCTTAACCACAGTGGATTTGATAGAGAAGCAATTGAAAAGGCTATTAAACAAAATGAACAGGGAAAGAAATTGCGTGGTGGTAGTACAATTTCACAACAGACGGCAAAAAACGCTTTTCTTTGGCCACAGAGGAGTTGGTTTAGGAAAGGGATGGAAGTCTATTTTACGTTTCTTATTGAAACACTTTGGAGCAAAGAGCGTATTTTAGAAGTCTATTTAAACAGTATTGAAATGGGTAACGGCGTGTTTGGAGCCGAAGCGGCTTCCCAATATTGGTTTCATAAATCTGCAAAGAATCTGAGTACTGAAAATGCAGCTGCAATTGCGGCTATTTTACCAAGTCCGCGGCGCTATAGTGCAAATCCACCAGGTGCTTACGTGGCCAGACGTACACAATGGATCATAAGACAGATGCGTTATTACGGACCATTTACATTAGAGAAACAAGAACTGAAAGAAGATAAAAGGAAAGTGAAATGACTGTAGTAGGGCTTAAAACGCAATTGGTAGAACACTGCGATAGACAGGTAGATGATCGTTATAAAAAAATAAGACGGACAATTGCGGGCATTGAGGAATCTTTATTCGAAGAATCTAAGAGTAGCGTTGGAGACAAACATGAAACAGCACGTGCTATGCTTCAGATTGACCGTGAAAATGCCGGAAGACAATTGCATGAGATCGAAAAAGTAGCACAACTACTCAATAAAATTGATATAAAAGCTACTTCGGATTATGCGCGTTTGGGTAGTTTGGTTTATACTGATAAATTTATTTATTTCATCAGTATTTCGATAGGGACAGTTTCAGTTGAAAGCACAAATTACCTTTGTGTGGCATTAAATTCGCCCGTTGGCTTGCTTATTTCAGGAAAGAGAAAGGGCGATGAATTTGTACTAAACGGAATTGAGTATAAAATTGAAGATGTAAAATAAGGTTTGGGCTTAAAACTGAGTTTCACTCAAAACCTTTGGCATCTTTTCGCTCATTGCCAGCAACCATTTTAACTGTTCGCGAACCAAATGTGCTTCTTCAAGCTTTGAAACTATTTCATCAGATATTTTCATCTTGTCATCTTCCGAAAGAAACATGTTCTCACCGAAATTAGCATCAAATATATCTTCAGAATTACTGGTTTCTTTCTTTTTCTCTACAGGAGTTTCTTTGTTTAGAATAGCTTCTGCTTCCAGAAGGTTTTGAACTATTTTTGAGGTAACCGTATTAAATTTTTTGGAAGCTGGCGTTGTAGGATTATTAAGAATATAAGTACTCAAAGACGCCAAGGATGATAAGAAAGTATGGTTCAGCATGGCAATTTCATATACCTTATCTAAGTTTTTCTGCCTCGATTTTGGTTCTTGGGTCATTCTTTGAAATGCTGTACTAAGATCGGACATTTCCAAAAATGCTCTTTTTCGCGCGACCTTGTATTCATCAGATACTACTCCTTTTTTATTGTAATAACCAATAATTTCTTCTAAATAAGTTCGATTTGCTTTTACTGTTTCTAGTAGTGTACTTTGCATACTTTGTATTTCCCAAGCGGGCCAGAGAAGCAGATTTCCCAATGTAGCCAACCCAGCACCAATCAACGTATCCATTACGCGAAACTGAATTACACTAAAAGTGTCTGGCCTCATAAGCGCATAAATAAAAACTACACTGAGCGTAATAAAAGTAGCGGAGGCCTTATAATTTCGCTGTACCATTGAAAAAGCGATGACCAAGGAAGTAATTGCTAAAATACCATATACAGTGGTGCTTTGGGTGATTAAAACAATCCCCACAGCCAAGACTCCACCTATGAGCGTACCAATAGTTCTTTCTTTGGAACGTTTTTTTGTAAGTCCAAATGTTGGCCGCATTATCACGATCAATGTGAGTAAAATCCAATATGGATTTTGAACTGCGATAATTATTCCCACGCCATAACCAATCATAGTCATAGTGGCTAGCCGAAGTGAATGCTTAAAAATAGGGGAGCGGAAGTTGAAGTTCTCTTTAAAGACTTCAAAATCATAATTCTGTTTAGTCAAGAATCTTTTTGCATCTTCATTTTTTATAAAAGAGATTTGACGACGATCTGGATTACTCAGTAACCATTCAATTTTTTCAATCTTTTTTACCTGTTCTTTTTGATACTTATAAAGATTTCGAAGCATCAATAAATCTTCGTCATAGATTTCTTCCGAAGTGAATACATCTTCTCTTACTTTTTGTAGAAAGGTCTCTATTTCAGTATTTTTCTGAATTCCTTTAGGCTTTGAAAGATGTGTTGAAAGAATATTTAGTCTATCGCTCATGGCAAAAAGTAAGCCTTGGAAATCTGCCAATTGGTTGGGTTTCTTTTTAAATAGTGCATCTGTTTGGGCATAATTTACTGGATGGGCCATTGCCAGTTCTAGCATATCTACCAACTGCACAAATATGAGCATTCGCTTTCCTTCGTAATCAGATTTTCCCGAACCGGTTCTACTAGATATTAAAATATCACGTAAGGTTTCGTGGATAGCGGTAAGATCTGTTTGTTTATTTAGAAGTTTTCTAAGAAGTTCGGTTCTGTCTTTATCCTCTACCAATTCCCCTCGTATTTGTAGATAATCTGCCGTAAGACGTAGTGTTTTTGAAAGATAATATTCTGTGGGTGCTTTTGGGAAAATAAAATGACGTAGCAACGAGAGCCCTGCATACCAAAGCCCACCAATACCTATTAAAAGAGACCTTTCATAAGGTTGCATGCCTGCACCAACATGTGAAAAACTAAGAACCAAAGCTAGAAGCCCCGAAAAACTGATAAGCGAAGCTCGAAATCCATATATGGCAAGAAAAGATATCCCGAACATCATTCCTCCGAGAATGGGAAACAGTAACCATAGAGAAAGATGTAAATATCCGCCGATGAAACTAACCAACATTGCCAGTGAAGTAGCAAATAGAATCCCTGTTATTTTATGTCGAATACTTCCGCTTACATCACTAGGTGAGGCGAGCATAGCTCCAAGGGTAATCGTAATCCCAATTTGAAGAGCATCTAAACTGATACCAACCAATATGGGTACAGTGAGTGCAATTCCTAATAGAATAGCCTTAGAGAAATCGGTACTATTAAAGTATTCCGAAAGATCTTTAAGGGTTTCTTGAACTTTGCTTTGGGATGTTTTCAATTGGTCTTTTTTCAATTGCGGCAAAGATATTGACTCCGTTTGGTAAGTTCGTTAATCTTTTCAGAAAAGAAAATTTGTTATTGTTTTATTAAATATATGAAATGTTGGCATTTATTGAGCTTTTAAGCTTTAAATTTATGTGAATTGGCACAATTCACGCAAGGTTTGTAACTGAATTAACGAGCTGAACTCCCTATTGAATTGTATTATAATTCACTCACAATTTAAATTTGATTTCTAATGAATAAGATAATTTTACTTAAAAAGCGTCCAAATGGAAAACCCACATTAAAGGATTTTGAATTTACTGAAGAAGAAAAGCCAAAAGCAAAGGAGGGAGAAGTATTATTAAAGGCCAAATACGTGTCCGTAGATCCATATTTGCGAGGTAGAATGCGTGATGAAAAATCATATGTTGAACCTTTTCAAGTTGGGGAGCCTTTAGAATCGGGGATTATTGCTGAAGTTGTTGAATCCAATAATAAAAATTTCAAGCGAGGTGAATTTGTAAATGGAATGCTTAAATGGCAACAATTTCAAGTTTCAAACGGTAATGGCTTAAACAAAGTAGATAGCGAAAAAGCACCTTTAAAAGCCTATTTGGGGATTTTGGGCCTAACAGGAATTACAGCTTATCTAGGTCTTGACAAAATAGGAAAATTGAAAAAAGGTGAAACTCTTTTGGTTTCTGGAGCCGCTGGAGCAGTAGGAAGTATTGCAGGACAAATAGGAAAAATTAAAGGATGTATAGTAGTTGGAATTGCTGGGACTGATGAAAAGATCGATCGTATCCAGGAGAAATTTGGCTTTGATGGCGCTATCAACTATAAAACCACCGACGATATGAAAATGGCTATAAAAGAGGCCTGCCCCAATGGTGTGGATGTTTATTATGACAATGTTGGTGGTGAAATCTTGGATGCCACGCTAGCAAATATGAATAAATATGGAAGAGTAATAAGTTGTGGTGCGATTTCACTTTATAATGAAACCAAAACTCCAACTGGACCGAGAGTTGAAACCACGCTAATTAAAAAAAGTATTTTAATGCAAGGCTTTACTGTTCGTGATTATGTAAAGGATTTTGGTCCTGCGCAAAACCAATTGGCCAAGTGGATGGATGCAGATAAAATAAGCTATTTGGAAACTGTTGTGGAAGGATTTGAAAACATACCGAAAGCATTTATTGATTTGTTTGATGGAAAGAACAAAGGGAAAATGATAGTGTTGGTATAGTCTAAACTGAATGGTATCGCTACATCAATGGTGAGAATAATCCAGCCAATTTTTCCAGAAGCTGCGTGAATTTGGAACGTGAATTCCATTTATCAACATCTATTATTGGAGCATCTTTTAGATCTTCATAAAAAGCTAGCCGTAATTCTTGCGCTATGGCTTCATCAAATACAAGTGCGTTTACTTCAAAATTAAGATCAAAACTACGCAAATCCATATTTGCAGTTCCAACCATGGTAAGTTGTTTGTCTACAACCATTGTTTTGGCGTGTACAAATCCTTTTTGATACCGATATATTTTGGCTCCAGCATTTAAAAGCCGGCTGTAATAGGAGCGTGCGGCATAATTTACCAATAACGAATCTGAAATACCAGGAACCAATAATTTGACTTCTGTACCACTGGAGGCGGCTATCACCAAGCCCTCTATAATACTTTCTCCGGGTATAAAATAGGGAGTTGTAATTAGTATTTCCTCCTTCGCTAAATTTATGGCCTGTAACAAGGTTTGTTGAATTAAAGGCGTGTCAGAATCCGGACCACTGGCAGCAATTTGAACAATTTTATCTGAATTTGACTGATAAGCTTCCTTTACTTCAGGGAAATAATTGGTGTTGGGAGCAAGTTTCTCTCCAGCGCAATAATTCCAATCTCCCATAAAAATATATTGTAAGGTTGAGACTGCGGGACCTTGAATCCGTAGATGCGTATCGCGCCAATATAAGTCGTTTTTTGAATCGGTGGTGTTTATATATTTATCACTTACGTTTATACCTCCTACAAAGCCTAAAACACCATCTACAACAATAATCTTACGGTGATTGCGATAATTTATTCTATTGGCTAGAGCGATGAGCTTTATCTTGTAAAATGGAAAAACAGCTACTCCCGCAGCTTTTAGTCTGGGCACTTGCTTTTTCCGTATTTCTCTACTTCCAAAGTCGTCGTAAATAAAACGGACTCTTACACCTTCTTGTGCTTTTTCAATCAGCAAGTCTATTATTTTACAACCAATATCATCGGCTTCATAAATATAATACTCTATATGAATGTGATTCTTCGCATTTTTAAGCGCCTCCAGAACCTTCGGAAATTTATTCTCTCCGTTTAGTAACAGAGTAACGTCGTTTCCTTGGGTAATTGGACTTGAAGTTTGGTTAAGAATTAAATTTGCAAGTTTTTTAAAGTTTTTAACCGATTCGGATCTTGTAGTGAAAATAGTTTGGGACAGCTCTAAAATCCTTTTTTGCATGGCTATTTCCACTTCAGGATTGTTGAAAACCTTTTTGCTATACATTTTCCGCTTTCGGTAATTGACACCAATGGAAAAGTAAATAATAATTCCTATAAAAGGTAAAAAGATAACCGCTAGGAGGTACGCAAGGGTTTTGGTTGTACTCTGGGTGTCATATACAACTCTTGCGCAAACAAGGATGACTATAATTATATATAAAATTTCTGCAATGAGAATCCAGTTCATTTGTAGTAACATTGTTAGCAGCATTGTCTAAAAATAAGACTTTTATAATTGGGGAGACGCAAATCTTAGATTTCTATATTTTAAGAAGTCAATTTATCAAAATATGCTAGACTCAAATGACTGTTTATTTGAAGTGGCTCGAAATGATGAAAATAAATATCTTGATTATTCCAAACACTTTCAACCAGATAATGACTGCCTTTAAAATAACACTTTTTAACTCTTACTTGTAATTCGGTTTTCTCTTCGGAAATTTTAAGTTGATGTGGGAATACGACCATATCTACTGAAGTTTCTTCGTCTGTAAATAGTTTCTTTGGAAGTAAATTTGCCTCTCCGAAAAAACCAGCTTGATATTCAGTCGAAACATTTTTATAGATGAATTCAGGCGTGCCTCTCATTTCTATCTTACCATTTTTCAGTATTAATATATTGTTTGAAAATGCCAAAGCTTCGTCACTATCATGAGTTGCAGTGATGCAGCTAATATCATTTTTCTTCAGGTAGCTGAAAATCTTGCGTTGTAATTTATTTTTTCTAAAGGTGTCTATATTGCTAAAAGGCTCATCCAGTAAAAGAATTTTCGGTTCATTGGCCAAAGCTTTTGCCAAAGCCACACGTTGTTTTTGTCCACCACTGAGCTTTTTGACCAAAGTATTTTTGAAACTTTCCATTTCCACTACCTCTAGAAGTTCATCAATCCTTTGGGTATCTTTTTCCTCTTCAAGACCCGAAAGATATGATCCCAAGTTCTCTGCAACAGTGGTAAAGGGCATTATGTTGAATTCCTGTGCGACAAGCTTCATAAAAGGTTCTCCCGGAATAAGGGTCTTTGTGGGACCGAGCAGTTTTTTATCATTATAAAAAATATTGCCATTTTCTAAATGAAGTAAACCGTAAATAAGATGTAAAAGCGTAGATTTTCCGCAGCCACTTTCGCCGAGAACGCTTAGATGTTCGCCAGGCTTCAAAGTGAATGAAACATCCTTTAAAATAGTTTTTTGAGAGTAAGAAAAAGAATTGATTTCAACCTTTAGCATCACGAAAAATTACTTTGCTAGAATTCCTTCGCTTTCCATAACAGGTACCTCTATTACTTTTTCATCAGAAATACTGTTGGGTTCAAAGATGAATTTACGTTCAAACAGCTTATTTTCGGAAAAGAAGGTGAGTAGATATTCATTCGTAAAACCTAATACTTCGTCTGGAATAAACTCAATTTTTGCAGAGGTTTTTGTTTGCATATCCCCCACGTTATGACGTAGCGTTGAGGTTTTTTTATCCTCACTTTTTCCTCGTGAAATTACTAAAACCATCGAAATTTCATCGTCGCGATCATTCACTACATATATATTCCAAACTTGTCCGGTAAAATCTTTATCCCATTCCTTTACGGCAACAACATACACGTTTTTGGCTTGAGGTATTTCAATATCTTTTCGCATAATTAGTCTTCAATTTTCCACATAATCCAAACTGCCAAAAGTGCGATGGCCGAAACGCCTAGTAGAATAAGGCCAATCATTATTTTAAGATAAGCAATCACAAAAGTCAAGTATGCAATAACAATTGCAACAATGACCAAAATAGCAATAACAAGATATTTTTTCATAATAGTCTTTATTTCGTCTTAAATCTTATGTCTTTTAGCGCAGCGGTCTTAAGTCTGCTTTAAAGTACACTTTTAAACTGCTCCAAGAAGCGAACATCGTTTTCGCTAAACATTCTAATATCCGGAATTTGGTGGAGCAACATCGCGATACGATCTATACCTACCCCAAAGGCAAACCCAGAATATTCTTCGGGATCGATGCCACAATTGGTAAGAACGTTTGGATCTACCATTCCGCAACCACCGATTTCTAACCAACCAGTGCCTTTTGTGATTCTATGATCTGCTTCGGTTTCCAAGCCCCAGTAAACATCAACTTCGGCGCTTGGTTCTGTAAATGGGAAATAGGAGGGACGAAGGCGGATTTTCGACTTTCCGAACATTTCCGTAGTAAAATACTGCAAGGTTTGTTTCAAATCTGCAAAGCTTACGCCTTTATCTACGTATAATCCTTCCACTTGGTGAAAAAAGCAGTGTGAACGGGACGAAATAGCTTCATTTCTATAAACTCGACCTGGTGAAATAGTACGAATAGGCGGTTTGTTGTTTTCCATATAACGAACCTGTACCGATGAGGTATGCGTACGAAGCAAAACGTCTGGATTTGTTTGAATAAAAAACGTATCCTGCATATCGCGTGCCGGATGGTATTCAGGAAGGTTTAAGGCAGTAAAATTATGCCAATCGTCTTCCATTTCTGGGCCTTCGGAAACGTTGAACCCAATTCGTAAAAAGATATCGATAATCTTATTTTTTACGATGGAAATAGGATGGCGAGATCCCAACTGAATAACTTCTCCTGGACGGGAAAGATCTCCATATACACCTTTAGATTCAGCATTGTTTTCAATAGCTTCTTTAAGAGAATCTACTTTTTCCTGAGCGCTATTCTTAAGGGTATTTATCACTTGTCCAAATTCCTTTTTTTGGTCGTTTGGCACATTTTTGAACTCAGCAAAAAAGTCGTTTAAGATTCCTTTCTTCCCCAAATATTTTATGCGGAAGTTTTCTATTTCTTCTTTATTGACTGAAGAAAAGGCTTCAACCTCGGTGATGTGTTTTTTTACGGTTTCTATCATTTCAGATATTTATTTTGTGATAATACTAGCCTTTCTGATGGTTTATTATCAATTTCAATTCAGCCTTACTTGGTAGCACGGTTTTATATTTACTTGCAAAAATATGTTCATTTTTTTCAGGAAGCGTATATTTTACCACAGATTCACTCTTATCCCTGCAAAGTACGATTCCGATTGTTTTATTTTCTTCCTCCAATTTAATTTCTCGGTCATAGTAGTTTACGTACATCTGCATCTGGCCGAGATCTTGATGCTTTAATTCCCCGATTTTTAGGTCTATTAGCACGAAGCACTTTAGAATACGGTTATAAAACACCAAATCAATTCTGAAATGTGATTCTTCAAAGGAAATTCTTTTTTGTCTAGCCACAAATGTAAATCCATTACCCAGTTCTAACAAAAAATGTTCGAGTTTATCGATAATTTCTTGTTCTAACTGACTTTCTGTATATTGAGAATATTCTGGAAGACCGAGAAATTCCAAGATGTAAGGATCTTTAATAGCGTCTTTGGGTTGTTCGAGAATCAGTCCTTTTTCTGAAAGCTCCTTAACCTTTTCTTTATTTCTACTTAGCGCAAGGCGAGTATAAAGGGCGGCATCAAATTGACGTTGCAATTCCCTTACACTCCAATTGTTTTTTTGGGATTCAATTTCGTAGAATTTTCGCTCATTTTCATCATCAATTCGCATTAGTTTTAAGTAGTGAGACCAGCTTAAAACGAAATTCAAAGATGAATTTTCCGGACTTAATACAGCAGACACTGTCTGCGGTATTAGATTTTTAGAATTAGCAGACAGTGTCTGCTGTTTTTCTTTAGGTTCAGATTTCGACAAAAGTGGTGACGATTTCTTAGAAAGGTCAGACACTGTCTGACCAATTGAGTATACCATATAAAACTGTCTCATCTGCTGAAGATTTGTAACAGAAAATCCTCTGCCAAATTCCTTCGTTAAAACTTTTGAAAGCCCTTTTAAAAGTTCTTTACCATATTCTGCACGTTCTTCTCCACCTTGTTCTTCCTTGACTAACATCTTACCTATCTCAAAGTAAGTGCGCACCATCGTTTGGTTAACATTACGAACCACTTGACTTTTTGCTGATTGCAGTAAATCAACAATCTGTGAATAGAATTTGGTATTTGCAGGTTTGTTGGTCATTGTTTAGTGAAATAGGCTAGATGAATGAATCTGGCGACTAATTTTTCATTGTTTCATTACAATAAAATTCGGCTTCATCTATATCCTTTGTTTTTGTTATTATCAACCGGTTATGTCCCCACGGTATTTGTGCCACGCTTTGTGGTACAAATTGGTGTTTTTCATAATAGAATTTATACCATTGTCTAATTGCATATAAATTCCGTCTTGAAAATCCTCTCATTTTTGGGAATTCATTTCTTAGTTCAATTGCGGTTTGTTCAATGAACTTACTTCCCCAATTGGTATTTTCCTGTCTTTCTGTAATATCTTTTCCTAGTTCCCAATATAATTCCAGTAATTGGGAGTTAATAGATAAAGCAACTTTGGTTTGGGCTGCGTGGATTTTCGACTTTAAATCATATATCCAATTATAATAGTCTTGCGTTTCTATTTTGTTGTCCATACAATTAAACCTTAGTAATTTACAGGTTAATGATGCTTTAAGCTATCACCTTTTTCTCCACAAAATAATGCACAATAGCTTCTTTCATCAAAACACTTTGTTCTCCAGCTTTTAAGGATGGCAAATGTTCCAAAACAGTATAGTGCGGCCAGCCTTGTTCGTCAAAATAGTCAAACTCATAATATCCATAAGGTTCTAAAAGACGACAGATAGCGATGTGCATCAAGTCAAGTTTTTCATTTTTCTTGAACTTTCTGTGTAATTGGCCGAGTTCCTGTAAACCCACCAAATAGATGATGGCATCTAAATCCAAAGCATCTCCATCAGCAAAGCGGTCGCTAAGTAGTTTTACTACTGCTTCCCATTGAATTTTTAATTGTTCGTCGCGTGCCATTTTTATAAATATGTTAATCTACAAAGATACATTTTACAATTCTGAATTATGAATTCATAATTCAGAATTTGAAAGTGTTATATTTATCGAAATTTTACAAATATGAACACCATCGATCTTGTTATCGGCATCATTTTTTTAATCGCCTTTTTTATGGGTTTCCGGAAAGGTCTTTTTCGAGCCTTAGCCTCCTTGATTGGTTTAGTTGTGGGCGTTTATTGCGCTATTTATTTTTCTGATTATGTTAGAGTCTATATCGAAAAGTGGTTTGACTTGAGTGAAGATTTAACCAGTATCGTATCGTTTTTAATCACCTTTTTCTTGATAATGATACTCTTCAGTATAGTGGGAAGACTGTTGACAAAAGTTGCCGACTTTGCGATGATGGGTATTTTTAACAAATTCTTCGGAGGAGTCTTTAATGTACTAAAGTTTGCATTTTTAATCAGCGTAGTCTTTATGTTTGTTAATTCTTCGGAAGAGTACAGGATTCTTTCTCCAGAAAAACGAGAGGCTTCTGTATTATATGCACCTGTAGCTTCTCTTGCGCCTGCTATTCTTCCAACGATAATGAAAGAAGTTGATGAATTGAATATTGACCTTCCAGAAATAAATACGCCTTTAAAAAGGACTAAAGATAGTTTGGAGTAATAAATTTTAAAATCCTAAATCCAAGTCTTCGTTCCCATTTATGGGCAGGGGGTAAGGCACAAAATAATTTTAAAGCTGTTTCAACTCAGTTGCTGGAATCCAACCATCTTTTCCGTCTGCTAAAGTTATGCGGTACCAATTACCATCTTGCGCAGAAACTTGTACTTTGGTGCCTTCGTGTAGCGTAAATGCATCGCTGCTTCCCATTGAGGGTTCGGTTTTTACTTCAATTTCGCTCGCAAAGATAATAGCGGTTTGTTTTTTTGTGATATCGTCGTAAGTCAAAAAAGCCATCGTCAATGACGCAACTAGGAATATTCCTGCAAACATGGAGCTGGCAAAAAGCAAGCGCTTTCTTCTTTCCGTATATGAAAAAAAGTATAATAGAAATAAGGCCACGAAAAATATAGAGAAAGCAACAGCCAAAATAGCCCATCCATTAAAAGTGAAAATGCTAGCAATACTTTTGTACCATTTTGAAAAAACGGTTTTTGGTAGTGGTTCTATGGAATCTATCCGTGCATTTTCAGCAAAGGCAAGATTGTTTTTTATGTCTTCATCGTTTGGGGAAAGCTGTAGTGCTTTTTCGTAGTAATAGACACTAGGACCAATATGGTTCAATTTATACTGTGCATTTCCTAAGTTGAAATACAGCTCTGCAGAATGTTCACCTTTATCTAAAATTTGCATCCAAGCATTAGCGGCCTGTTGGTATTTCCCGTTTTTGTAAAGTTCCTTTCCTTGGTCAAATAGCTCAGTATTTTGAGCAAACCCAGTTATAGAAATTAGTAGAATCAATATGTACAGCAACTTTTTCATAGTCTTCTCGTTTTACTGTATTTGTTTATCAATATTCGAAATAACTTCTACCGCCTTGGAGTAGTCCTGTTGCACTGTAGCTTCGGAAGAAGAAGCGTAACGCGCATATTCACAGCTTTTGAGTAAGCTGATGAAGTTTTCAACCACTGGCGCTTCTACATTTCGCTCCAACATCATTTTTGAAATGAGACTTTTCTCCATCTCGGAAGTTTCAATATTCAATTGTGCTTTTAGGTAATTGTGAAGTGCTCGTTCCAAAGATTCGTAAAAAACAACTGGATTTGAAATATTCCGTTTTGCTTCAGAAAGGTATTTTTTAGCGAGTTTGTTCGCTCTGCGCAGTTTATTTCCTTCTACATCATTCAAGCGTGTTCTACGTTTATTCCCCGCAAGAATAAACAGTGGAATCAATAAAAATGGTCCACCTAAAAGCGTCCAGAACAAAGCCGATTTAAAGAATGCTTCCTGAGAAATTGGCTTCAAATTGGCATCCAGTTTTATGTACTTAAAATTATCTTTTGAAAGTACCACTTGTTTATTTCCATCATTTCCAGTAGTATTTGCAACAGCATTAGAAACTGGCCCCTTTTCAACTTCAATAGTAAATTCTTTTGAAGTGATTGTTTTATACTTTTCAGTTTTTGGATCAAAAAATGAAAAAGTAATCGGATTTACAGGGTAAGAGCCTTTAAATTGAGGTACTATAGTGTATGAATCGCTTATGGAACCTTGCATTCCACCACTTGTTGTAGTCACATTTTCACTGTGTTCTGGTTCATAAACCTCCAATGTATTAGGAAGTTTTACCGATGGTGTAGTAAAGAGCTTTAAGTTTCCTTTTCCTGCAACCTTTACGTCCAATCGTAATGACTCGTTGGCATTTAGAGTAGTTTTATCAGTGGTAACATCAAAAGTAAAATCACCCACAGCACCGTTGAAGCCATCAGGTTTTCCTTCTAAAGGCAATGGTTTTACATTAATTGTACGGTTTCCGGCAGAAATCGTTTTGTTAACCCGTTCCATCAATCTACGGCCAAAAATATCGCGTCTGGCACCTTGAACATCAATTGGGATATCTAAGGTAAGCGGTTCTATATTGAGTTTTCCTGTTTTCTGCGGGTATAGCACTGTAGTTCTTAAAACTACATATCGATAGTCCTGTCCGTTGTATTTTCCTTCGTATACTTTAAAATTGTTTTTGTTGTCAATATTCTGACTCCAGAAATCAGCGTATTTTGGAGTGTCAATTTCACGCCACTGACTGGTAATGCTCACATCGTGCGAGACGTATAATTTATAGGTTACAGCTATGGCTTCGTTTAAATAAGGATTTGCGTTGGATACTTCTGCAACCAGGTGAACATTTTCACTCGCCACATAATCTGCATTATTTCCGTCTTTTGGAACATCTACAGCTCCCGTAACGGTTACTTCTACTGGGAGTGTTTTGTAAGTTTCTCCTTTTATTTCAATAGTTGCTTGACCAATAGTTGTTTTCCCACGTTTTTGCGGAGACAAGAAATAGGAATAAGTTTTTGAAAAGCTTCGTTTTCCATTTATCCAAGAGTTACTGATAGATTGATTTGGACCTCCAACAACTCTAAAATTTTCAAAATTTGGCGGTCTAAAATTATCGCCGTCTTGGTTCATTTCAAAATCTACTCGTATTCGTTCATTTACTCCGAGTCTCTTTTTGCTCACCTTGGCATCAAACTGCACTTGTGCTGTGGCGGCCAATCCGCACAACACAAATGTCAAAAGAAATAAAAAGTTCTTCGTTTTCATAATCTACCAGTCTTTATCCGATTGCACTTTTGCACCTTTTTGCTTTTCGGCATTCATCTTCTCCTGCGTTTTTTTCTCTTCGTTGTTCATTGCTTCCAAAAGACTTTTTACCTGTTGAGGTGAAAGTTGTCCAGGTACTTGTTGTTGCTGTTGAGGCTTGTCGCCTTCATCTTTTGGTTTGTCAGGCTTGCCTTTATCTTTATCCTTATCGCCTTCCTTATTATCATCTTTTTGGTCGCCCTTGTCCTTATCCTTTTCTTCGTCGCCTTGGTCTCCCTCTTTGTTTTTATCGTCCTGCTCCTGCTGATCTTTGTTATCCTGATCTTTTTTATCTTCGTTTTGATCCTTGTCTTTGTCGTTTTGATCTTCTGGTGGCGGTGGATTTTTATCTAATAAATCCTTAGCCAAAGCTAGGTTATATCGGGTTTGGTCGTCGTTTGGATTGTTGCGAAGCGCATTTTTATAAGATTCCACTGCTTCGGTATATTTTTTTTCATTCATATACGTATTTCCCAAGTTGTGGAAAGCCTTGTGTCTTTCTGTTTTATCAGTGGCAGTAACCGCGGCTTGTTTAAACCTAAGCATTGCCTCAGCATTTTTTTCTTTTCCGTAGTAAGCGGTTCCTAAATTGTATTTAGCGGTTTCGTTTTTCGGATTTAAGGAAATAGCTTGCCTATAATCTGCTTCGGCATCTTTGAACCTTTCTTCCTGAAGTGATTGTTGAGCTTCACTCAAAAAATTCTGTGCTGCTCTCAACTCCTTTTTCTGCTCCTTTGTTTGTTGGGCATAAGTGGAAAATGAAAACATCAATACCACCAACAATATGGCCTTACTGTTTAGAATCTTTATATTTTTTCCTTCTGAAATTATCATCCCTTAATTAATCATTTTTTGTAAAACGAGTCATTGCTTCACCCGATAGCTATCGGGTGAAGCAATCTAAGCCTTGGGCTTTTCATTAAACAAATTCAACTTTTCAAGCCAAGCTGTTTTACGTTCCAACAATAGCACATCCAATACCAGCAAAAATAATGCCCCAGCTAAAAACCATTGGAATTGATCTTTAAAATCGGTGAATTGTTTTGCTTCGAATTCCTTTTTATCCATTCCGCCAAGAATAGCTTTTACTCTGTCTACAACGGCTTTGGTATTAGCGCCGTTAAGATACTCACCATTGGTAGTTTTTGCAATCTCTTTAAGAGTTTCTTCACCTAAACGGCTTATAACTTGTTCGTTATTTTTATCGCGAAGGTAGTATTGCAATACTCCATTCTTTTTGATAGGAATTGGTCCACCCTCTACAGTTCCTATACCAATAGGAAAAATACGAATTCCTTTTTCTGCGGCTTCTTCGGAAATTTTAGCAATATTTCCACCGTGATCTTCTCCATCGGAAACTAGAAACATCACACGGTTGGTCTGGCTTTCATCGTCATAAAAAGTTTGTGCCATTTCTATCGCTTGGGTAATTGCCGTTCCCTGAGATGAAACCATATCGGTATTCATTCCGTTTAAAAATAGTTTTGCAGCAGCAAAGTCTGTTGTTATTGGCACCTGCGGAAAAGCGCTTCCAGCATAACCGATAATCCCAACTCTATCGCCAGCGAGACTGTTTATAATTTGGGTAATAATCTGCTTTGATTTGTCCAATCGATTGGGTGCAATGTCTTCAACAAGCATACTTTTTGAAACATCCAAGGCAAAAACAATATCCACACCTTCGCGTTTCACGGTTTCCAATTTGGTTCCAACTTTTGGATTTACCAAAGCAAAACTCAAACAGGCAATGGCCAAACAAAGAACCAATATTTTTAGAATAGGTTTGAAAACTGAACGATTAGGACTCAATCTTTTCAGTAATTCCTTATCTACAAAACGTTTTTGAACTGATTTTTTCCAAACTAATACCAATAGAAATAGCACCACAACCACCGGAATGGCGAAGAGAATATAGAAGTATATGGGTTGTTCTAATTGGTACATTTTTATTCTTTATTGCTATTTTTTATTCTTTATTGGCACGCTTTCCATATTTATTCTTTCAATAGAAAAGGATTTAGTTTTACAGAAATCCACGATAAACCGTAATACGTAATAAAAACTCAATACCTAGCAAAATCAAGCCGAAAATCACCCATGGGCGAAACATTTCGTTATAATTTGTGTATTTAAATTCTTCAATATCGGTTTTTTCAAGTTTGTTTATTTCTTCGTAAATCTCTTCCAGTTTAGTGTTATTCGTAGCTCGGAAATATCTACCACCGGTTTTCGCAGCGATATCCTTCATAAGGTCTTCATCAATTTCAACTTGCACATTTCCGTATTGAAATCCACCATCTGGACGAATACCTATGGGCGACATTGCCATTCCGTTGCTTCCAAGGCCGATGGTATAAACCTTGATACCAAATTCCACAGCCAGTTCACTGGCAATTTTTGGATCAATAAAACCGGTATTGTTAACTCCGTCTGTCAATAGTATAATAACTTTACTCTCCGCTCGGCTGTCCTTTAATCGGTTTATCGCCGTTGCTAACCCTGAACCAATTGCGGTTCCCCCTTCAATTGTCGTGTTATACGTCATATCTTTCAAGGAGGAAAGCACTAGTGCCTTGTCACTGGTTAAAGGAGTTCTGGTATAACTTTCTCCAGCATATTCCACCAAACCAATACGGTCGTTTGGACGACTGTTAATAAAATGAGCCGCTACGGTTTTTAAGGCTTCCAAACGGTTTGGCTTTAAATCTCGTGCCAACATACTTGCTGAAAGGTCCATTGACATTATAATGTCTATCCCCCGAGTGGTTTTTGTCTTTGTGGTTTCGTCGACAGTTCTAGGCCTTGCCATTGCAATAATTAATGCCGAAATTGCCAAAAGACGAAGTACAAATAGTATTGGTTTTAATCTTGACAACCAGTTTTTACCAGTCTTAAATCCTTGTATACTTGATATTTTTAAGGAAGCCGATTGTTGTTTTCGTTTCCATAAATACCATAGCACGAGCAATGGAAGTATAAGAAACAACCAGAAATACTGCGGATTTACAAATTCGAAATTACTTCCCATCTTTCCCTGATTTCTCTGAAATTTCAAGCTCTATTGAAGCTTCAATTCTTTTTTTAATTTCTTCGGCATATTTGCCGTCGTCTTGATAGACTATTAAAACCTCCTGCAAACCATTTTCTTGAGCGAAAAGCATCAATTCATAAGTGCTCTTCTCCTTCAAAACTTTAGTATCTGAAACCTGCAAGTTGAATTCGCCGTAAGCTTTAAGTCCTTTAATTCCTTTTTCAGTTTCAAAATCATCGCGTTTTACGATCATATTTTTAGCACCACCGCGTTCTAAATCATCCAAAACAGCATCCAATGCAGTGTCTAAAGCGATGTCTTGCTTTTGACTAAACTGCATAGTTGAAACCATAATGTACAGTGGAGATTTCATTTCGCCATAGGCAAAATAGTCTTTTCCACTAACCTTGCTTTTATCTGCATTTGTTTCTGAAGGTTCTACTCTTACAAGAACTTTAGGCGTTTCTAAAATTACAGCTGGACTTCCATACTCACTTTTAATCCAACGGGTTTCAGTTAGTTCCCGAAGATCGTTTCCTAACACTTTGTCTTTTAGATTGTCAAAACCGGCGAAGCTACCGTAAATGACTCCCGCTAAAATAACGGCTGCAACAATGCCCAAACCACCTAAAATCCATTTTCTGCGTTTGCGTCTTTTACGAAGCTTTTCTAGATATTCTTGATTTTCCAAAAGCTCTTCTTCAGTAGGCTCAGGAACGGCTTCGTGGGTTTCGTTGATGATTTCTTCAATAGTTTTTCTATCAACTTCCGCCTGTCCAGAATGTTGGTTCATTTTAGCGAATTTCACTAAATCAGCACGTTTAAAAATTAGGTCTAGTCTGCGGATAGTCTCCAAGTCGAAGTCGAAACTTCCCGCATCTTTATGCATCATTAAACGGTTTATAAGCTCGTCACTAGTACTTTCCAGTGCAGCTTCATCAACTTCGCGGTCCAAATATCGTTTTACAATTTCAGTAAGGCTACTATAATATTCCTTGCTTTTATTTTCTATTAAAAGTTGGCTGTTATCTAGTGTTTTTAGCGCAACGATTGCTTCCTCATAAGGAGGCAGTTGCTTTTTTGCAGCGTCTTTTCGTTTTTTTCTGAGGAATAAATAAATGCCAATGCCAATAATCAACAGAATAGGGACGAGCCAATAGAGGAGCAATAACCAATCAAACGCTGGGCCTTTAACTTCTACCGCAGGTTTTATGTCGAACATTTTCTGCTTGGTCGTATCAACAACAACGTCGTTTACTTCAACATTAATGGAGTCGGTTAAGAAAGGTTTGTTGTTGATTATGATTCGCTGCGGTGGAATTGTAAAATGGCCACTGTCAAACTGCGTCAAGCCATATTTCTTTATGAGACGATACTTTGCGGCTTCATAAGTCGTGTCTGTTTTATAAGACTCGATCATTTCCAAAGGTGCAAAAGTCTGCTCTTCTGGAAAAACTACCACATCGGTAGAATCTGCTTGAATGTTTATTGTGTAAAGTATTTCCTCACCAATCTTGATTTTTGTAGAATCAACGGAGGAAGTTACTTGGGCACTTACGGAAAAAGAAAAAAGAAGAAAGAGAAGAGAAAAAAGAAACTGATTTAAATACCTACAAGGTCTTGAAGACCTTGCAGGAAGTCTTTGAGACCCTATGGAAATATCAATTAGTATTTTATTTTTTTTCAACATTTAATTTCGTCAGTAATTCCCCCTTCGGAGGTTAGGGGGCTTTAACGTCTTTTAAAATAACCCAATAATTTTTTTACATAGCTTTCGTCAACCCTCGAACTTAAAGCTCCTGCACCGCTCTTGGTGAAGGATTCTACAAAATAATCTTCACGCTCGCGATGATAGGCATAATATTGATTACGCACACTTTTTGAACCTGTGTTAACCAATAAAAGTTCTCCAGTTTCTTGATCTTCCATCTGCACCATCCCTAAATTTGGGATATTTTCTTCTGCTTGGTCGTAAACTCGGATTCCAGTAACATCGTGTTTTTTTGCCGCAATCCTCAATGTATCTCGGTATCCATCAGCAATAAAATCTGAAAGCACAAAAACAATGGCTTTCTTCTTCATTACGCCACTTAAAAACTTAAATGCATTAGCGATATCCGTTTTATTGCTTTTTGGTTCAAACTCTAGTAATTCACGAATAATGCGAAGTATGTGCGATTTCCCTTTTTTCGGTGGAATATAAAGCTCAATTTCATCTGAAAATAGAATCAATCCCGTTTTATCATTGTTTTGCATTGCTGAAAAAGCAAGAGTTGCAGCGATTTCAGTAATAATTTCATTTTTGAACTGTTCTTGCGTTCCAAATTCTTCCGAACCACTAATGTCTACCATCAGCATCAAGGTTAGTTCGCGTTCTTCCTCAAAAACTTTTATGTAAGGCTCATTGTAGCGAGCAGTTACGTTCCAATCGATATTACGAACGTCATCGCCAAATTGGTATTGGCGCACTTCGCTGAATGTCATCCCGCGACCTTTAAAAGTACTGTGATACTCCCCACCAAACACGTTATCGCTCAAGCGTCGTGTTTTGATCTCGATTTTTCGTACTTTTTTAAGAAGTTCCTTTGTATCCACTGTAGTTTCAGGTTTCAGATTTCAAGTTTCAGGTTCAAGTGTTTTCAACTTGCAACTTTGAACTTGCAACTTTAAACTTTTTATGGTACTTCAATTACATTGATAATCTTGTTGATGATCTCTTCGGAAGTGATATTTTCAGCCTCGGCTTCGTAGGTTATTCCAATTCTGTGGCGAAGTACATCGTGTACAATGGCTCGAACATCTTCTGGAATTACATACCCGCGACGGCGGATAAAAGCGTAACATTTAGCGGCTATGGCTAAGTTGATACTTCCACGTGGAGAAGCGCCAACGTTGATAAGAGGTTTTAATTCGGAAAGTCCATAATTCTCTGGAGTTCTTGTGGCGAAAATGATATCGAGTATGTATTTCTCAATTTTTTCATCCATATAAACTTCACGAACAGAATTTTGTGCTCTTAAAATTTGATCAA
Organism: Aequorivita sp.; assembly: GCA_052105975.1. Taxonomy (GTDB): domain Bacteria; phylum Bacteroidota; class Bacteroidia; order Flavobacteriales; family Flavobacteriaceae; genus Aequorivita. The sequence goes on from JBQEAY010000011.1 coordinate 99,640, forward strand.
CTGTTGCAACAGGATTTACTTTTTCGAAGCCGCCTTTTAGGTTTTGACGAATAATTAATTGCTCTTCAGCGATTTGCGGATATTTTATAACCGTCTTCAACATAAAACGGTCAACTTGGGCTTCTGGCAATGGGTAAGTTCCTTCTTGCTCAATCGGGTTTTGCGTTGCCATTACCAAAAATGGTTTATCCAGTTTAAAAGTGGTTTCGCCAATGGTAACTTGCTTTTCCTGCATCGCTTCCAGTAGTGCGGATTGCACTTTTGCCGGAGCACGGTTAATCTCATCTGCAAGAACGAAGTTGGCAAAAATCGGACCTTTTTTGATGCTGAATTCATTCACCTTCATGTTATAGATCATTGTTCCTACAACATCTGCAGGAAGTAAATCTGGGGTAAACTGTATTCTGCTAAAAGTTCCATGTACCGCTTGTGAAAGCGTGTTAATTGCTAATGTTTTTGCTAGTCCGGGAACACCTTCTAAAAGAATGTGCCCCTGACCCAAAAGACCAATCATTAATCGTTCCACCATATGTTTTTGGCCAACGATTACTTTGTTCATTTCCATTGTAAGGACGTCCACAAAGGCACTTTCCCTTTCAATTTTCTCATTTAATGCCCCAATGTCAAAGGTCGAATTTGTATTTTCCATATTGTATTTAGATTCAATGTAGAATGCTTCTTTTAAAAGACGTTGCAAATTGCTCATTAATTGGCAAAAACCTTGTTAACAATTGGTTAAATTAAGAATGCTGGAAACCTAAACTTTTCTTAGCGTTTGCAGGTATTTGTTAAGTTTTTTAAGATTGATAAAAAATGGGTCTTCCAAATATTTCAGAAATAGTACTTTTAATGAATCCTTATAAGTCAATAGGCTATTTTAGGAGTTGTAATAAAAAATAAAAATAAACAATAGAAAATGAAAAAAACAGCATTTATTACCGGAGCAACTTCGGGAATAGGAATGGCAACGGCGAAACTTTTCGCTAAAAATAGAGTGAGATTAATTCTCTGCGGAAGGAGAGAAGAGCGTTTGAAAAAGCTTTCGAAAGAACTTTCTGCTTTAACTGAAGTTTTCACCTTGAATTTTGACGTTCGGAATAAGGAAGAAGTCTTTTCCGCGATTGAATCACTTCCGAAGGACTTTTCAGAAATAGATATTTTAATAAACAATGCCGGTAACGCCCATGGAATGGACACAATTGACCAAGGAAATACCGAGGATTGGGATGCCATGTTGGACATAAATGTGAAAGGTTTACTGTACGTTTCCAAAGCAATCCTTCCAAAAATGATTGAAAGAAAATCTGGTCAAATTATCAACATTGGTAGTACCGCTGGAAAAGAGGTATATCCAAAAGGAAATGTTTATTGTGCCAGTAAACACGCTGTTGATGCCATAAATCAAGGAATGCGAATCGATTTAAATGGAAAAGGAATAAAAGTTGGCGCAATAAATCCAGGTCTAGTTGAAACTGAATTTAGCGATGTGCGATTTAAAGGCGATAATGACAGAGCTGAAAAAGTTTATCAAGGTTTTACTCCTTTGAAACCGAAAGATATTGCGGATGTAATTTGGTTCGCTGTAACGCGTCCGTCACATGTTAATATTGCAGATTTAACGGTTATGTGCTTGGATCAGGCGTCTTCGACTATTGTAAACAAAGCCTAATGGCTTTATTTACATTCTCTATTACTATTTTTTATTATTAATTAGTTGCTAATCGCGCATCGAAATAATAGACAATAGCAATAATAATAAGTAATAAGAATAAAGAATAAAAACATGGCGCATTACAACTCATACCTAGAACTGGAAATATATAAACTGGCAAGGGAAATTTGTAAAGATATTTGGCATTTAATTATTTCAACCCCGTTGGGAAGCGATTATAAACTTAGAGATCAAATAAATGGCTCTTCGGGTTCAATTATGGATAATATATCTGAAGGTTTTGGCCGTGGAGGGAATAGAGAATTTATAAATTTTCTGAGTTATTCAAGAGGTTCTTGCAGTGAGACTCAATCTCAGTTAATTAGAGCTTTTGACCGAAAACATATCTCGCAAGAAGCATTTGATTCTCTAATGGAAAAAACACAAAATGAAATTGATCAAATATCGAAATTTATGAATTACCTAAAAAGCTCAGATCGTAAGGGTCCAAAGTTTGATTAACGCTAATAATAAATAATAATAATAGATAATGATTAATAAGAGGCTTCTTATCAAAAACCTACTCGCCCATAATGACGAGAGTAGTTTTTATGATAAAAAACGAAAAATTGATCTTGGAAATAAGGAAGGAAAGGCGAAATTTTTAAAACACATCTGCGCGCTGAGTAATAGCAATCCGGCGAATAATTCATTTATTGTTATTGGTGTTGAAGATGAAACTAATGAAATTAGAGGAGTAGATTTTTTTGATGATAGTAAGATCCAGAATCTTGTAAATGCTTATCTCACAAATGCGCCGTTGATAATATATGAAAATGTGGCATTTCCGAATTTACCTACTGATAAAGTTGTTGGCTTGGTTACCATTCGTCCAAATGGTAAAATAACTTCCTTGCGTAAAAATATTTGGAAGTATTGGGGAGGTTCTATTTTTCTTCGCGATGGAAGTATTTCGATGCCTAAAGATTTCGATATTGAAATTAAGGATGTCAATTCGGAAATTGTAAAATCTATTGAAAACGCTGCGAAAAGTAATATTGAATTAACGCTTGATGGCGTTATGGATTTTATAAACAATCGGCATAAAGATTTAGAAAGCCACTACAAAGTTTACAAGGAACAATTTGTGGTTTGCTGGGCTGGAAACCCTAAAAAAATGAAGGATAAGACCTACTATTCACGTGTTGATATTGAGCTTATCAACGAACAGGTTCGGCTTTTTTATTCGGCTCAGGATGAGGTAAGCATTGAATTTACTGATGATTATTTTAAGACCGTGGAATTTGTGCACTTGGGGTTGAATGAGCAATTTAAATATTATCCATTGGAAGAGGTAAGAATTCAGTTCAGTGAAAACGGTTCCTATCAGATGGATTCTAAACTCCTCTTTGAACCTCCACTTTTCCACAAAAAAACACTTTATCATATCTACAATGCAAATAATGCTGTGATGGAAAAGTTGAAAAAGAGAGTTCCGCTCAATGCTTCCGAAGAAAAAGATCTTCGGAATCTACCTTCAACATATTTAATTTGCTATTTAAACGGTTTTGAGGAAGCGAAGGAAAAACTGCAAGAAGCCAAGGAATATTTGAGAGATTACCATGCTGAAGCATACCAACTTTCAAAAGATTCCTTGCGAATCTTGAGGAAGGTGAGTTATAATTAACAATGGTTACAAGCTATTTTTATATCTTTAAATTTCAATTTTTAAAATACTGAAACAATGGGCATATTTGATACAATAAAACAAAAACTGAGTAGTGAATTTATTGACATCATCGAGTGGCTGGATTACACGCCAGATACTATTTGTCATCGTTTTGAACGCTATCAAAATGAAATAAAGAACAATGCCAAACTGATTGTTCGTGAAGGGCAGACCGCTGTTTTTATAAACGAAGGTCAATTGGCAGATGTTTTTACACCTGGAACATATACTTTAAATACCCAAAACCTTCCCATTTTAACTACTTTAAAAGGTTGGAAATACGGTTTTAATAGCCCATTTAAAGCTGAGGTCTATTTTGTAAACACACACCTTTTTACTGATGAAAAGTGGGGGACAAAAAGCCCGATAACCTTGAGTGATGATCGTTTCGGTTTAGTTGAAATCCGCGCTTTTGGAACCTATGCCTATAAGATTAATGATGCCGGAAAGTTTATTGTTGATATTGTTGGAACAGACAATAATTTTACAAATTTTGAAATCAACGAACACCTAAAAAGTCTGATCGCTACAAGGTTTACAGATACCGTTGGCGAGGCAAACCTTCCCATAGAACTTTATGCTGCGAATGCTACTGAGCTTTCAGAAACCTGCAAAGAAGTGATGCAGCCTGAATTCAATAGCGTTGGTATTTCTTTGGAAAAATTCTATATAGAGAATGTTTCGATGCCCGAAGATCTTAAAAAGGAAATCTTCGAATACAGCCGAATCGACAAGTTGGATCTTGATAAACTTACCAGATTCAAAACAGCAAAAGCTATTGAAGCCGCTGCAGCAAATGAAGGTGGAACCGCTGGTGCTGGAATGGGTATGGGAATGGGCTTTGTGCTCGCGCAACAAATGGGCGGGATGATGAATCCTCAGATGGGACAACAACAAGCTCAACAACAGAAACAAGGTGGAATGATGCCACCACCAATGCCATCAGCAGTTCAATATTTTTATGCTGCCAACGGACAACAAACAGGGCCAGTTAATCTTGAACAGTTACAATCATTGTTCGCAAATAGAACGGTAAACAGAGATACGCTAGTTTGGAAAGCTGGTTTGGCAGAGTGGACACCACTTAATCAGGTTGAGGAATTAAAATCATTTTTAGGTGGAAAAACACCACCGCCACTTCCACCGCAATAGGAAGGAAGTCGGAAGTTTCGATACAATTTTTTTGATTTCGCTTTGCTCAAACAACAAAATCACTCAACCACCTTAACTTAGTAATGCAATTTATCTTTAGTAAAAGAAAGCAAGTGAAAATGCTTGGAGGATTTAAGAACCAATATGACGTTGTATGAGTTTTAGACTAAAACTATTGTACTTATCATTAAAATTTTCCTTTTTATCAATTATAAAACCTAAACTAAGGTGGTTGAGTGGTCTTAGAGCTTCTGTGAGGCAGCAGTTTTAAAATTGTATCGAAACCCCGTCATTTATGGAAGATATTTCACCCAAAAAATCTGAACTTAAAAAATCTTGCGTCAACTGTGGGGCAGAGCTTACTTATGCTCCAGGAACAACAGAGTTGAAGTGTGACTATTGTGGCCATACGCAAGCTATCGCTCCTTCAGAAAATGATTTTGAGGAATTGGAGTTGAAACCATATCTGGAAAAAATGGGATCTCAAAAGCACAGTGAGGAGATTACGATGCTTCATTGCAAAAATTGCGGTGCCAACCAGCACATTGAAGAAAATTACAAATCACTTTCGTGTATCTACTGCGGTTCTCCGTTGATTATTGAAGACGCTTATAAAGAGGAATGGATTCTTCCAGGAGCGGTCTTACCTTTTCAAATTGATCAAAAAGAGGCTTATCGGATTTTTAAAAAATGGGTTGATGGATTATGGTTTGCTCCAGACAATATGATGAAAGCTGCATTAGACCCAGATAAAACAAGAGGTTTGTATGCGCCGTATTGGACGTTTGATGCTCAGCTTTATGCAACTTATACTGGTCAAAGGGGTGAATATTACTACGTGTCTAAAACTGTGGGGAGTGGAAAAAATAGACGTACGGTCCAAGAAAGACGGACACGTTGGTATTCGGCTTCGGGCAGCGTTTCGGGTTTTGTGGACGATACTTTGGTAAGGGCATCTAGTCAAAAAAAGGGAGTTGTTCCTGTGAATGTGGCACGTTGGAATTTAAAACTGTTGAAACCTTTTGACAGTTCCTATCTTTCTGGTTTTGTAACCGAAAAATATACTGTTCCACTTCTGGAAGGTCATAACGAAAGCAATAGAGTTGCCGAAAGTATTGCTGATAACTGGGCTCGCCGGGATATTGGTGGTGATACGCAGCAGGTATCTTCCATTAATATGAAACTTTCCGAAGAAACTTTTAAGCATATATTACTTCCCGTTTATATTAGCACTTATAAATATAAAGGAAAACGCTACAATTTTTTTGTGAATGGACAGAGTGGAAACATTTGGGGGCAGCGGCCGTACTCGTTTTGGAAGATATTCTTTATGGTGCTTGCAATCCTTTGCGTATTAGGTGCAATTTATTTGTTCACTTAAGAATGAATTACCCGTCATTATTTTTTATCAACATTAAAATACAAATCAAAGAAATTTTGTCTTTCTTTTATAATAAATAATAACTAAGATGAGAACAGTTGTAATAGGGGATATTCATGGAGGTTTTAAAGCTTTGGAACAATTGATAGATGAAGCGAATCTTCCTTCGGACACTCAATATATATTTGTGGGGGATTATGTAGATGGATGGAGTCAATCTGCTGAGGTGATTTCATATTTAATTGATTTTTCACAAGAAAATAATTGTATTCTCCTTCGCGGAAACCACGATGAGTTACTCTGTGAATATTTAAGAACGGGTGAAGATAAACCCATGTGGCTTAATCAGGGTGGAGAAAGTAGTGTTGCGAGCTATTCTAAACTATCAAAAACCGAAAAAGGAATACATCTTCGATTCTTGGAAAACCTCATCAACTATCATATAGACTCTGAAAATCGACTTTTCCTACATGCTGGGTTTACAAATCAGGGTGGACCTCAAAATGAATACTATAAAAACTTAGTCTATTGGGACAGGACATTATGGGAAATGGTTTGTGCTATGGATACTAATATTTCCGAAGAAGATGACAAATATCCAAAGCGGTTAAAACTCTTCAAAGAAATCTACATCGGTCATACCCCCGTTACTCGAGTAGGTTTTGACAAACCTGCCAATTTTGCCAATGTTTGGAACGTAGATACAGGCGCGGCTTTTAAGGGTAAACTCTCTATGCTCGATGTAGATACTAAGGAAATTTGGCAGAGTGATGCCGTGTATAGTTTATATCCTAACGAAAAAGGTAGGAATTAAGACTTTTTTATTACACATTTCGTATTTCACTCCCTATATTTGTTGTTACCTCTAAATTTAAACCATGGCACTTAAAAATATACGACTTGAAGTAATGCAAACCTTGGAAAAGGAAGTTGATAGTTATATTGATCAATACCTTATACCTCCTGAAAAGATTTGGCAACCGACGGATCTTCTACCCGATCTTCAGAAAGATAATTATATGGATGAAGTAACCCAACTTCGCGAAGAGGCCAAAGAATTAGGTTATGATTTTTGGATAGTTCTAGTAGGCGATATGGTTACAGAAGAAGCATTGCCAACTTATGAAAGTTGGTTGATGGATATGGAAGGGATAGACCAACACGGCCGTAATAGCTGGAGTAAATGGATTAGACAATGGACAGGCGAAGAAAATCGACATGGCGACACATTGAATAAATATTTATATTTATCTGGAAGGGTAAATATGAGAGAAGTAGAAATTACCACGCATCATTTAATCAACGACGGTTTTGAGGTAGGAACAGGTCGCGATCCTTATAGAAATTTCATCTATACGAGTTTTCAAGAACTTGCGACGAATGTTTCGCACAGTCGCGTGGGGAAAATAGCCAAAAAACAAGGAAATAAATCGCTTGCAAAAATGTGTAATCTTATTGCTGGAGATGAAATGCGCCATCATTTGGCCTACCGTCACTTCGTAAAAACCATTTTTGAATATGACCCTAGTGAAATGATGATTGCATTTGCAGATATGATGCAGAAAAAAATTATCATGCCAGCTCAAAATCTACGTCAAAGCGGAGGGAAAATGGCTTCAGCTTTTGACGATTTCAGTAATGCAGCGCAGCGGTTAGGAGTTTATACTACTTACGATTATATTGATATTCTTGAAAAATTGAACGCCCATTGGGAAATTTCAAAAATTACAAATCTTACAGATGAAGCTGAAAAAGCTCGTGATTATTTAGTTAGATTACCATCAAGAATGCTTCGAATTGCCGACCGTATTAAGGTTCCAGAAGATGCGAATCGCTTTAAATGGGTTGAACCAAATGGGATTGTATAATAATCCCCCTAACCCCCAAAGGGGGGATTTATAATGGAAACTATTATAATATAAAAAACCTCAAAGATCTTAGGACCTTTGAGGTTTTTATATTACCGTCTCCTCCCCTTCGGGGAGGTCGGGAGGGGACTTTACAAATCAAATTTAATACCCTGTGCTAATGGAAGCTCAGTTGTATAATTGATTGTATTTGTTTGTCTACGCATGTAAACTTTCCAAGCGTCGCTTCCACTTTCGCGGCCGCCACCTGTTTCTTTTTCACCACCAAAAGCTCCACCAATCTCTGCTCCTGAAGTTCCTATGTTTACGTTAGCAATTCCGCAATCAGATCCTTCTACAGATAAGAAACGTTCTGCCTCGCGCAAGTTGTTAGTCATAATTGCAGAAGATAAACCTTGTTTTACACCGTTTTGTAAATCCAAAGCATTTTGCAAATCACCTTTGTATTTCATGATATATAAAACAGGTCCAAAAGTTTCGTGTTGTACGATATCATAATGGTTTTCTGCTTCAGCAATCGCTGGTTTTACATAGCATCCGCTTTCGAAACCTTCGCCTTCTAATACGCCACCTTCAACCAAAACTTTACCACCTTCTTTTACAACTTCTTCCAATGCTGTTTGGTAATTCTTAACCGCATCTTTGTCAATAAGTGGTCCTACGTGATTGTTTTCATCCAACGGATTACCAATCTTAATTTGTTTGTACGCAGCTACTACTGCATCTTTTACTTTGTCATATACATCTTCGTGTACAATCAATCTACGTGTAGAAGTACAACGTTGACCACAAGTTCCAACAGCTCCAAAAACAGCTCCAATTACAGTGTTTTTAACATTAGCATCTGGAGTAACGATAATCGCATTGTTTCCACCAAGTTCAAGAAGAGATTTTCCTAGACGCTTAGCAACTGCTTGCGCTACAATTTTACCCATTCTAATAGATCCCGTAGCAGAAATTAATGGCACACGTTCGTCGTTGGTCATCATTTCACCAACTTTATAGTCACCAGTTATTAGACAAGATAGTCCTTCTGGCAAGCCGTTTTGAGAAAATACGCGTGCTGCTATATTCTGACATGCAACGCTAGTCATTGGTGTTTTTTCAGATCCTTTCCAGATACAAGCATCACCACAAACCCAAGCTAGAGCTGTGTTCCATGCCCAAACTGCTACTGGGAAGTTAAATGCAGAAATAACTCCTACTACTCCAAGTGGATGGTATTGTTCGTACATTCTGTGTCCTGGACGCTCAGAGTGCATTGTCAATCCGTGCAACTGTCTTGAAAGACCAACAGCAAAATCACAGATATCGATCATTTCTTGAACTTCACCCAAACCTTCTTGGTACGATTTTCCCATTTCGTAAGAAACCAATTTTCCAAGAGGTTCTTTTAGGCGGCGTAATTCGTCATTAAACTGGCGTACTACTTCTCCACGTTGAGGTGCTGGCACTGTGCGCCATTCTTTAAAAGCTTTATTTGCTGTGGTTATTACTTTTTCGTAATCTTCTTTAGAAGTAGATTTTACTTTTCCTATTAAAGCATTATCTACTGGAGAATAAGATTCAATGATTTCTCCGTTTCCAAAAAAATCTTTCCCGGTGGAAGTACCGTGATTTACGTCTTTATTTAGGCCTAACTCTTCTAGGGCTTTATCAATTCCAAATTTTTTTGCAATTTCACTCATCAATTTTTATTTTTTCTAATTAATAATCAACCGATTGCGAAATTAATAAAAATCAATGGTTATTCCTCGTCAGAAACGAAACGTTTATCAGCTTCCATCACCGTTCCACATTTGTCACAAGTACGTAAATCTTCACTTGCGTAGAAATGTTTAAAATGTTTTAGAAAATCTGTTTCAATATTGCTCAGAGGGAAGTAAACTTCATATAATTTGTTGTTGCAATTGTCGCAGAACCAAAGAAGTCCATCTTCGCCTTCAAGGTCAGTGCGCTTTCTTTCGATTACCAAACCTATAGATCCGGCACTTCTTGCGGGTGAATGAGGCACTTTTCCTGGATGTAGATACATATCGCCTGGACCAAGTTCCATTACTTTCTTCTCTCCGTCTTCTTGAATGGCCACTTGAATATTACCTTCCAATTGATAGAAAAGCTCTTCGGTTTCGTTGTAGTGATAATCCTTTCGAGCGTTTGGCCCAGCCACAATCATCACGATATAATCTCCAGAATCTACGTATAGGTTTTTATTACCAACTGGTGGTTTCAACTTATCACGATTTTCTTCTATCCACTTGTTTAAATTGAAAGGTTTTTTAATAGCCATAGCCGTACTTTTTTGTGTTTCCACGTAAAAATACGGCAATTTGGGCTAATAGAAAAAGGGATGTTGGGTTACTTTTTATAAAAAAGTTCAGTAAAATAATAGCGTCCTTTTGCGCTCTTTATTACACCAAAAGCGGTGTGTGTATAATCTCCTTCAATAATGCTTTTGTGGTGCGGGCTACTAAGCCAAGCATTTACTACGCTCTCTGCGGTTTCCTGACCATAGGCAACAATTTCGCCCACGGTTTCTGCATTGTCGTAGTATTTTATTCCTTCGGAACGATATCCAAAATGGTCATGGTTTATCTCCTTCAGCTCAATCATATATTCCGTGTGTTCTATGGCAAAAGCAGAAGCATACTCGTTATCCATCTCGAGTGCTGGAAGTCCTAAAGTTGCACGATGGTCATTCAGTAAGATTAATATCTCTGATGACATTTCTCTGTCGTTTTTCTGAGCAAGTGCTAAATCAATATCATATTTAGCAGCGTCATCTTCAACAGGATCATCTTTTGAACAAGAGGTGATAACAAGGCATATCAATGCCATTATAAGTAGGTTGTTTTTTATTAGATGCATAATCTGGGGAACATCAAGTTTGGGGAAAAATTATGGAGGCAAATATATAAAAAATAAAATAAAAACGCTTTTAATCGAAATAATGGTGCATTTCGTCGATTAAATACGTAAATTTTTAATTTTAATAGCTAATTGAAAAATCGCTGAGATATTATAAACCTTATCATTGTTGTCCGATAAAAATCTAAAGTAGCAAAAATAGCGTTGTCGTTACC
>JBQEAY010000012.1:0-107778 GCA_052105975.1 Aequorivita sp.
TTAACAATGAAAATTAATTAATAACGGTCAACTCTAATCAGGGAAGTTCAAAAATGAAATTAGAATAATAAAAAAACTTAGTAATGGAATTAGATTTTAAAAAATATAGTGACGGCCTTGTGCCAGCGATAATTCAGGATAATAGTACACAGAAAGTTTTGATGCTTGGTTATATGAATGAAGAGGCTTTTTTAAAAACCAATCAATCAAAAAAAGTCACATTTTACAGTAGAAGCAAACAAAGGCTTTGGACCAAAGGGGAAGAAAGCGGCAATTTTATGGAACTGGTTTCACTTGCGGTAGATTGTGACAACGACGCGCTTTTAATCAAGGTAAATCCACTGGGTCCTGTTTGTCATAAAGGTACTGATACTTGTTGGGAGGAAGAGAATGCTTTAAGTTTTGGCTTTCTTACGGAATTGGAAAATATAATTCAAAACAGGAAAGAGAATATAGAAAATGAAGACTCTTATGTTTCTTCTCTTTTCAAGAGTGGTATCAATAAAATAGCTCAGAAAGTAGGCGAAGAGGCTGTGGAGGTTGTGATTGAAGCTAAAGACAACGACGACAGACTTTTCTTAAATGAAAGCGCGGACTTACTATTTCATTATCTTATTCTATTACAAGCAAAAAGTTTTACGCTTCAAGATGTTGAGAAAATTCTTCGCGAACGTCATAAAACCGATTAGCCTTTCTTCTTTTTTCCTACCTTTAAAAAAAATCATCTCTTTTTATGTGTGCTAAAAGAAAAAGAAAAGTTCCAGTCACTAAAATTGAACCTAGGAGAGCAAGAAACCTCTCGCCGGGAACAGTGGCATACATAGGTAAAAAGTCGACTACCAAGACCAAACTGGATATTATTGATTTTTCAAAAGAAGAATACGAACGTTTCGAGACGCATAATATTGAAGAGGTTTTTAAATACGAAGATTCCTCTCGAGTTACCTGGATTAATGTAAACGGGTTAAATAATACCGAAGATATTATCGCTCTTGGTAATCACTTTGAACTGCATCCTTTGATTCAAGAGGATATTGTAACCACAAACCAACGTCCAAAAATAGATGAATATGACGAATATCTATTTATTGTCTTTAAAATGCTTCACTATGATGAAAATGAACAGCTAACCAATGAACATGTGAGCATGGTTATGGGAAAAGACTATGTGGTGACTTTCCAAGAATCTGAAGGCGATGTTTTTGACGAAGTTAGGGATAGAATAGAACATGCAAAAGGTCGAATTCGTGGTTCGGGATCAGACTATTTGATGTTTTCGATCTTAGATGCTGTTGTCGATAATTATTTTACGGTTGTAGAATTCTTAAGTAATAAATTGGAATTATTAGAGGATAAACTTTTTGACAGCAAAGATGATCAAGATATTCCCCAAGAAATTTTAGAACTCAAAAAGGAAATTTTAAAAATAAGAAAAGCTGTTGTGCCTTTGAGGGAGGTAGTAAACCGCTTGGAAAAAATAGAAACTACACTTATTGAGCAAAGAACAAATAAATATATTCGCGATTTATATGATCATATTATTCAAGTGAACGAAAGTGTTGAAATATACCGCGAAATGGTTGGAGGCTTAATGGATATGTATATGACGACCATAAGCAATAAGATGAATGAGGTAATGAAGGTTTTGACGATTATGGCTTCTATTTTTATTCCCTTGACCTTCCTAGCTGGAATTTATGGGATGAATTTCGACAATATGCCAGAGCTCCATTTTAAATATGGTTATTACTATCTTTTGGGTGTAATGGCCTTGGTATTCTTGGGAATGATTTGGTATTTTAAACGGAAAAAATGGTTGTGATAAGTTGTATTTTTTAAATTGTAAAAGTGATAAAAGTCGGATTTGGAGGAGGATGTCATTGGTGTACTGAAGCTGTTTTCCAATCCTTAAAAGGTGTAGAATCGGTGGAGCAAGGATATATTGCTTCAACTGGAGAAGAAAGTTCTTTTTCTGAAGCAGTGATCGTGCATTTCAATCAAGAAATTATTTTATTAAAAGTTTTGATTGAGATTCATTTGCTTACGCATAAAAGCACTTCCAATCACAGTATGAGGAAGAAGTATCGATCCGCTGTTTATACTTTTTCTAAAGAACAAACCCAAGAAGCCCAAGAAATACTAAAGTCAGTACAAAAGGATTTTGAAAAGCTAATCATAACAAAAGTTTTTTCATTTTCTAAATTTAAAGCTTCGCGAAATGAGTTGCTTAATTATTATTACAGCAATCCAGAAAAACCATTTTGTGAAAAATTTATAAATCCAAAACTTAAAATTCTTTTGAAGCGTTTTCGATCTAATGTAAATCTTAAAAAGATAGAGGGTACTTCCTGAAGTTAATATTTCAATTTTAATACACTTAGTTTACTCCGAAATCTGCGGGATTATTAAATCGCTCGCTTTTTAGTCTTTCGAACTCTTATAAACGCTGCAATGGCAACAATAAGTACAACTGCCACTAGAATATAAATAAACATAGGAACCGGCACTGGATCTCCTGCGGCGTAGCTGTGTAAACCTGTTAAATAATAATTTACCCCATAAGAAGTCATAATAATAGATGCGAAAGCAAATACACTTGCAACGTTTAAAGTAAAGCGACTTTTAAGTGATGGTACTAATCGAAGGTGTAGTACAATAGCATATACAATGATTGAAATTAAGGCCCAAGTTTCCTTTGGATCCCAAGCCCAATAGCGTCCCCAAGATTCGTTTGCCCATACCCCGCCCAAAAAGGTTCCAATTGTCAGTACGAACAGCCCTATGGTCATCGATATTTCATTGATATAAGTGAGTTCTTTTATACGAATATCGATTCTTCTAGCACTAGATTTCGTTTTAATAATCATTAAAATCAACGCCATAAAGCCCAATACTGCAGATAATGCCAAGGGTGCATAACTGCTTACAATAGTAGCAACGTGAACCTTTAACCAAAACGACGATTTTAATACAGGCATCAGGTTGGTAATCTCTGGATTTAACCAATCCAGGTAACTCACAAATAGGAGAGAGCCAGTAAAGAGCGTAGCCAAGGGTAACGAGAAATCAGATTTTCTAAAAGTCATTAGGCCGCAAAGCATAAGAACCCAAGAAACAAAAACCATCATTTCATACCCATTACTCCAAGGCGGATGTTGGGCAATATACCAACGTAGTAAAATATTTCCTGTAAATATTAAGAAGCTGATTAATGAGACGATAATAAGTACATTCCAAAGGGTATTTATAATTCGCTTTTGAACGAATATTTTGGCAAGAGCCAATACCAACATTAAGAATCCTATGACGAAAAAAGTTTGGAATAACCAAAAGTTAAGATTCATTTGGTTATACCATAATTCGGCTTCAATTCTTTCTTCTGAAGGAATTATAGTTGCTCCGAGTGTTCTTTGGTAGGTATCTATATAGGAAAGCTTATCTGTAGCACCTTCCCAGTTTTTTGCCGCAATATCATTGAAATAGGTGCGGCTGATGTTTTGAACAAATGCACCATCTTCTTCGGGAAAATCTCTAAAATCGTGGGTATAACTAAACCATTTATCTGTTTTATCTAAGCTATTGGGGAAAATGTTTAAATAATTACCAGAGAAAATATTATATAAAATATTAAATCGCTCATCAACTTTGATGACTTCCTTATCAAATTCATTTTGCTCGGCGGGTTTTTTGGCGTGTGCGTCTTCTGCCATTTTAGACAATACATAATCGCCATTTGGATTGATTAAATGATCAAAGGAAATAAATCCGTCCTCGGTAATTTTAAGTGGTTTAAAATAATCACCTCCCTTTTGAGCATCTATTTTAATGACTGGTATTTTCTGCCAAGCTCCAGGAGAAACGTGCATTGCTAAGAAAACCTGATTAGCATCCAGACTTATTTTTTCGTCATTTGCTTTATAAGTGAAAGCTGTTTTACCATAGATCTTTCTTAAAAACTCTGAAGCTAAAGTATTAATAGGTTTAATTCTTCCATCCATATCCTGAACCAGAATCCTTCCGAATAAATCTGAATGTTGCTTATCAATTTCTTGATTTACAACCAGTTCAGTTACAGAAGGAATAGAATCTTTTTGCATCGGAGATTGTGCAAATGTTCCAACTGAACTCAATAGTCCAAGTAATAGGAGCGGGGCTAATTGTTTCAGTTTCTTTAATTTCTTACTAATAATAGTAAAACGGGTACTTTTTCCGAAGAGGGTAAAGAACATCCCAATCATCATTAGAAAATAGCCAATATAAGTAGTTGCAGTGCCTAAAAGATCGTGATTTACGGCGAGTAAGGTTCCTTTTTCATCGGTATCATAACTGGCTTGATAAAATCTAAACCCACCATAATCCAAAACATTGTTCATATAAATTCGAAACGGCATTTCGGTATCGCCATCCAAAACTGTTACCTCACTGGCGTAAGAAGATGGACTCTCAGAACCTGGGTATCGTTCCAATTGAAATTCGTTTAGCTTCACGGCAAACGGAATTTCTATTGGCATTGCGCCATAAGAAATACTAAAGTTTATATCGTCAACATTAATCTCGTGAGTGGTTGGCAAAAAACCTTTTCGGTAGAGAAGCATCACCTCCTCGGTTTTATCTCTCACCTTAACATTAAGCACTACAGCATCATCTTTTGTAGGATCGTTATCTTGAGGTTTTTCTGAAGTACTTACCAATTTCATACTGCCCTTCTCGTGATAAGAAAGAGGGACAAAAGATAAATCTCCTTGTCTATATAAGGTTTTAAGAGACATAGACTGAAGTGAATCCTTTTTTAAAACCCCAGCTTTTTGATCGGCCATAACGAAGAAATCCAGTGGGTGAGGTGCCCAGATTTTAAATTCTCCATCAACTTCTGTAATATTGATAATTCCTTCTTCTTGCGCTTCGAAACCTATTTTATGTTTGTGTGGCCCAATAACTTCTATTTCACCTTTGCTTAAAAAAACTGTTTCTCTCCCGTTGCCAGAAGTGGTAACCATTTGTAACAAGGGAGCTCCTTTTTCCGAATCGTCAACAATTTCGGGTAAAGCATCTGCAACAAATTCCTTCAAGGAAATGGTAACTGGAGTGTCTTCTATATCTGTTTCAATTGAAAAGCTATTGTCATTTAGGGGTGAAAACTCCATCTTTTTTTGAAGATGTCTCGTTTTTTTATCATTGGAAATATGAACTTGTAAATAGTTTTTATCTGAAATAATCGTCTTTGAACTTTCGCCTTCTCTAATTCGCATTATTCCTCCGTAGGAATCATAGCGTGTAATTCCCGCACCAATGACAATAATTATGAATGAGAGATGAAAAAGCAGCACTGCCCATTTCTCCTTTCGCCATAATTTATATTTAAAGGTGTTGGCTAAAAAACATAATGCTAAGCCTACCATAACCAATTCAAACCATAAGGCATCATAGATTTTAATCCAGGCAGTATCGGTACCGAAATCATTTTCAATGAAAGTTGCGGTAGCCATAGCCACCGCAAACACTAATAGTAAGAATAATGCTAAAGTAGAGGACGAAAAGAATCGATAAATAGACTTCATAAAGAGAGATCAGACTTATAATAAGCCGTTAAAGGAATTTCTAAACCGTTTTTAGATTTGGTTTATTTATTAGCACTTACTGCTTTCTTTGTACCCATTTTTGCTTCGCGTTCTTTTGCCTCTTCTAGCCATTTAGGTAAGGTATTCGTTTTAAATTTCTCTTTATCTTCAATGAGTTTTTCCATATCGAGTCCAATATATTTCTGAGCTTTTGCTTTGGTTGAAATATCTGGCATAGCAACAGGATCGTTATGACCTAAAGTAGCCAAGAGACGCACTAACATAACACGTGCTTCTTGAGCTTCCGCAAGTCCGCTTCCTAATACTCTTCCAACTTCAACAGGCGAGTGGAAGGAAGCTCCGTGAGAAGCTGCTGAATAATCCCAGCGCCATTGTGCGTGACGAATGCTCATAAGTATGTCTTTCATTTGCTCGTCGGTTGCGCCAAGCTCCCAAGCTTTTCCAGCTTCAACGTGTGCTTTTACTAAAACATCTTCTAATTTGATTCTGTTTTCATTGGCTTTTTTCTGTCTGTCATAGACATTGGCAATAAGCTTATCTGCCTCTTCTCTATGGCATACTTGACACGAGTTGGCAACATTATTTAAAGGAGACTGTAAGTGGTGGTCGGTAAATTTCTGTCCACCTTCACTTTTATAGGGCATATGGCAATCTGCACAAGAAACCCCACGGTCTGCGTGAACTCCTGTAAGGAAAGTTTCATAATCAGGATGCTGCGCTTTAAGCATTGGAGCTTTACTAATAGCGTGTGTCCAATCTGAAAATTCAATATCATCATAATATTTCTCCATATCCTCAACGGTAAATCCGTTTTCCCAAGGGAAGGTTAAGTAGCTAATACCCTCTTGTCCTGGTCTAGTTTTGTCGAAATAATACTCCACGTGACATTGCGCACAAACCAAAGAACGCATTTCTTGGTGTGTAGCCTTGTTTATATCTTTCCCCATATTTTGAAAAGCTTCTACCAGAGCAGGTCTTGTAATTCGTAATTTCATATTGTCTGGATCGTGACAGTCTGCACATCCAATTGGGTTGACAACTTCCGAAACATTTTCTGCCCAAGTGCCGCTATAGAATTCCGCAACGCCATTTTCATTCATTAATCTTGGAACGTCTGGTCCTTTACAAGTCCAACAAGTTGCAGGCATAGGGCCGTCTTCCTTGCTTTCTGGAGCAGCAGAACGCAGAGAATGATTGAGGTCATCTATGGCATAATAGTGTCCACGACCTTGATTGTAATCTTTTGAGAAAGCATATCCCGCCCAAAGCACAACCATTCTTGGATCTTCTGCTAGCATATCCCGCATTGCGGAACCACCTTGGTAAGTAGCAAACGAAGTGTCTGCTGTTTGAAGATAAGATTGATACTCTCTCGGATAATTTTTCCCCCATTCTTCATTTCTTGGTTCATTTTCACCAATTTCCACATTCGGCACATATTTGTATTTGGCCTCACTTTTTCGATTAATAATACTTGATGCAAGAAGTCCTAATAAAAAGACAACTACAATTGTTACGACGAAGAGAACTTTGTTTTTCATAATTGGTGTGGTTTGTTAATCTTCCATTTCTTTTGCCAACCATTCCGGTATCACTGTTTCATCCTGATCCGAGGGTAGCGGGGCTATATTATATTTTACTGTTGATAATCCATGTATGCGCCCATGTGGCACTTCTTTATGGCACTCCCAACAATTTCTATCTGTTCGGTTTTCCTTATGGTTATCAATCCATCCATCATATTTAACTTCAGTTACTTGCTGTACGTGGCATCTAATACAATTGTTTTGAACCACTTCTTGCGAAGCTTCTCGCATAAACATTACATCCGGTTCTGCTCTAGCGGTGAAAACTGCCGCGTGATATAAACCATCTTTCGCCTTAAAAAAATAAGAGTTGACAATATTATCTTGTGGTACGTGACAGCCATTACAGGAAACCCATTCTCTATGAGAGCTGTGCATCCAACTATTGTAAACAGGAGTCATTACGTGGCAGTTAACGCAGGCTTGGGGATTGTCTGACATATAAGAAACGACTTCAGCTTCTTTCATTAGGAAAAATCCGAGACCAATTACTGCAGCAATTGCAAAAACCGCAAATGTGCGCCAAGAGGAGCCTTTTTCTGGAAGTATTTTTAAATTAAACTTCATATCACAATGAATTGTAAGTTAAAAATAGCCAATAGGCTAGTATGGAAAGATGAGATATATCATATTATGAAAAAATGAAGGGTTGAATACAGAATTAGATAGAAATCAAAATAAATAAATGGATCTGATGTTTTATCATAGTTTAACCTAAAATCAATTAACTGTCTGGAAATCAAATATTAATGATAAAAAGATTATTTATTTATCTATTATTAGCGATAAAAACACTCAAACTTTCAATGCAGCAATAATGATTTGGAATCGTTCTAAAATACGTTGCATAACTTAAAACAGTCTTTTATAACATCTCTTTGCTTAAAAGAGCGTGTTATTTTGGAGAAATGGGCTGCTATAACTTTAATCTTATACAGAAATATATTTGGTCTGAAGTAGAGAGAAAAGATAAAAAAAATGGAGGTTCATACAAGGTTTTTTTAAGGAAATTTATAACAAATATTACCTTGGATTTGATAAATTAGCCATAATGATGATTTAGGACGAGAATGTTGAATTTTGATAATCCAAGTTCTATAGATTCAATTCTGATAAATATGACTTTTAAAAATAGATCAGTTTACATTTTCACCGATGAGATATTACGGAAACGACTTTCCAAAAATGAATTGTTTGAATTGATTCCTCCATTCTTCTTATTGGTGAAATCTGGCAAGATGATTATTGAAGGCGAAACGGAACATACTATTGAAGCCTCAACGATTACAGTGATTTCAAAACAGGAACAATTTAAATTAGTAGCGTTAAGTGAAGATTGTGAATGTATTCTGTTACAATACAATAGGCAGTATGTGCGCACCATGACGTTTCAGCTCAATCTTTTGGATGCGTTTAAATATGTGTATGCTAACTCCCAATACACCTTTAATCTTCCCGAAGAAGATTTTAATGATCTTTGGTTTTTGGCCGACTATATAAACCGTCAATTAAAAGTTACCGAAAATATGGATCTGGAAAAACACATTCTCCGGCATCTTAATTACTCCTTCTTATATAGTGCGATCGAAAAGATGGATAGAAACAACCAGTTTGACTCCAATCCAACAAATCAAAAGGAAAAAATCGTTTTAAAATTCTTTGAAAATTTACGCGACCATGCCACTTCCAAATTAAAGGTTTCCGATTATGCTCAAAAACAAAATGTTACGGCACGGCATTTTTCAGCAATGGTAAAAGAGGTCACGGGAATGCCGGCCTTAGAGATTATTCATCGTATGCTTTTAAGTCGTGCCAAAGTCGAATTGACCACCACAAATAAACCTATTTCTGAAATAGCATTAGATTTAGGATTTACGGATCCGTATACTTTTAGTCATTTTTTTAAGAAACAAACTGGCATGAATCCTACAGATTTCCGAAATAACTACCAAGAATAGCAAAAATCCCACATTTTGACATCAATCCCCTAAGTTTTAATATTTCAGAGACTTAGTCTCAACGTACCTTTGTTTCAACAAAAAATAGCAAGGCAACATGAGATTATTAAAACAGACAACGCTGGTCTTCCTAGTGTTATTTGGTTTTCACAGCCAAATAACTTCTGCACAGGAAAAACAGGAGCGCAAAATGACCATCCAGGAATTGGCCGATAGTTTAAAGGTGAACAACATTCAATTGGAATTGGCCAACACCTCCGTAAAAGTGGCTGAGGCCAGAATTGGGGAGGTGAAAACCAACAGACTTCCAAACATCGGCGCCGAAATGATCGGAATGTATTTGAGTGATGTGGACATCTACAATACACATTGGTCAAAAATTCAAAGTGTGAACATTCCAAACTTCGGTCATCAATTCAATTTGAATGCAAATCAACTTATTTACGGTGGAGGACGCATTAACAAAGCCGTTGCTTTAGCCGAAATGAATAAAACTTTAGTTGATGGGCAGCGCAATGATACGGATCAAAGTATAAAATTGAATGCTTCGGAATTGTATCTGAACCTTTATAATCTTCAACACCAAAAGGAAATTCTGGAGAACAACAAAGAATTGGCTGAGGAGCGAACAAAAAATGTAAATGATTTCTTTGAGCAGGATATGGTAACCAAAAACGAAGTTTTGCGAGCCGAAGTACTGCAAAGACAATTGGAGCAAAGCATATTGCAAACTCAAAACGCCATTGATATAACCAACAAAAACCTAACCCTGATGGCAGGTTTGGATGAGAATATCTTGATTATTCCAGACGTTAGTAATATCAACCATACAATCCGTCTTCAGGATGAAACTTATTTTCGTCAAATAGCATTTGGAAACAATCCGCGACTCAATATAAGTGATACCCAAATAGCTATTGCTGAAAAAAATCTGGAACTCACAAAATCGGATAGATTACCTACACTTGCTGGGTTTGCAGGTTATGGAGCTACACGTCCCATGACCAGCAGCTCCCCTGCAATAGATGCGTATTCTGCTAGTTATCAAGTTGGTTTAAATCTTTCCTATAATATTGAATCCCTATTTAAAAACGGTAAAAAGGAAGCCGTGGATAAGATATTGATCGACCAAGCCGAGCAGCAAAAGATAGCGGTGATGCAAAATATTGAAGCCGATGTAAATACAGCTTTCAACAATTATCATCAGGCAATTAAGCAAAGAGAAGTGAGCAGCATCAATGAAAAGGCAGCTGACGAAAACTATCGAATTACTGAATTGAAATACAAAAACCAATTAGTGACCGTAGCCGAAATAATTGACGCTTCAAACACAAAACTTCAGGCAGAACTCCAGACTCTGGATGACGAAACAGATATTATTGTAAACTATATCAGGCTTCTACGTGTTACGGGGCAACTATAAACCAATCAGACTTTAAAAAATAGATCATGGCAAAAACAGAAAAAAAAATCAAGAAAAAAAATAAATTATATCTCACACTTTTAAATGCTTTCGTGTTTATTGTGACCTTATTGGTAATATGGTTTATAATGAAAAACTACTTACATATCAATGACGATACCTATGTTAATGATGCTCAGGTAAAAGCTTATATCAGTCCAATCAACTCAAGAGTACCTGGATATATAGAAGACATTCGTTTTCAGGAACATCAAGAAGTGAAAAAGGGGGATACATTGGTGATTTTGGATAGAAGTGAATTTGAAAATGCCGTGTCGCAAGCCGAAGCAGGATTAAGTCAAGCAAAAGCAAACAAAGCTTCAGCCCAATCTTCTGTAGCAAGAGTAAGTACAGGAGAAAGCACCGTGACAGCTAATATTTTCGGAGTTCAAGCCCAATTGGATAACGCAAAGGCAGATCTTACCAGATATAAAAATTTATTGGATAATGACGCGGTAACTCTGCAGCAGTATCAACAGGTGGAAACGCAGGTAAAAACCTTACAATCGCAGTACAACGCTATGCGGACACAAAAAAATACTGCAAGACTGACTACAGACGAAACCCAATCTAAAATTGCAATCAGTGATGCACAGATAGAATCTGCTGAAGCCACCTTGGCAAGAGCAGAATTAAATTTGAAATATTCCGTAATTACTGCGCCGGAAGATGGAATTATGGGGAGAAGACCCATTACCACCGGACAATTTATTCAACCAGGTCAGCAAATTGCAGCCTTGGTACAGGAGAATACAAAGTGGGTTGAGGCTAACTTATTAGAAACTCAATTGCCTTTAGTCCATGTGGGTGAAGTAATCGATTTTACAATTGATGCGATGGGGAAAACTAAGTTTGAAGGGAAAATAACTTCAATTTCCGCTGCAACTGGCGCGGAATATTCAGCGATTCCAACTGATAATTCCTCTGGAAACTTTGTGAAAGTGCAACAGCGTATTCCTGTGAAAATAGAATTCACCAAAAATAATGATCAGAAACTCATCGATAGCGTACGAGTGGGAATGAACGTGGTTATGACCCTTAAAAAGTAGACAATGTATAACAAAGGTTTATTTGCAGATTGGGTTCCAAAACCAGTACAGCTGCTGCTTATTATCATCTTTCTGTTTCCAGTATTGGTTGTGAGTGGTATTTATACGGGTAATGTTAGCTATATGGCAAGCAGCCTTGGCACCTATAATGAATGGTTGGTATTTGCCAACTATGCCGGGGTTATCGGGATGGGAACAAGTATGCCTATCATTTTCCGATTCAAATTGGCGTTTCACACAAAATATCTCGTTGTACGCACGTTTTTGATTTTGGCAGTGCTGTCTTTTGTGATCGGCACCACGGACAATAATTTAGTGATAGTGGTTGCTTCATTTTTGATTGGTTTCTTTAAAATGTTTGCGCTTATTGAACTTATCCTCCCGGTTATGTTTATTATAAGTCCTACAGGGGAACGACCTAAATTCTACTCCATTTTCTATCCTTTAGCAATTATTATTCCTCAGGTGGCTGGATATTTGATGACGCGAATTGGTTTTTTCACCTCTTGGGAGAGCGCCAATTTTATAATGGCTATCATCATGTTGTTTTGTGCTTCCCTAGCGCTGATCTTTATGCACCATAAGCGATTCGATAAAAAGGTTCCTTTGTATTATATAGATTGGATGGGGATGTTTCTCTACGTGATCATATTTATGGCGATGGCCTATTTTATGGCGTTTGCGAAACAAGAAAATTACTTCCGGTCAGACAATATTATGTTTGCAACGCTCATAGTTATTGTGGGAATTATAGTCTATCAAATTAACCAACGCTTTACAAAACGCCCTTTCGTAGATTTTGGGACCTTAAAAAATTACAATGTGATTCACGGTATAATGATGCTGTTTATGCTCGGTTTTTTCTTGGCTGGAAGCTCCCTTCAGGGGAAGATTACCAGAGGGGTTTTGGGGTTTAGTACAGTCTTGGACAATTCGTATAACCTATGGATGATCCCAGGAATTATAATAGGAAGTATTTACAGCTTAAAATGGCTTGGGAAAAATAAATCCTTAAAAATGTATATCCTCACTGGGTTTGCAGCTTTTATTTTCTATTACATTTTTATGTATTTCTTGGTCTCACCAAACTTGAGTTATGAGCAGTTAATAGTACCCAATATTCTTCGTGGCTTTGGAATGGCAGTGCTATTTATTGGAGTTTGGCTCTATGCGCTGGGGAATTTGTCGGTGGACGCTACCTTGGGCGTTGCAGCGGTATTAATTGTAACACGAACGATGCTCGGTCCTGGCGTTTGGGGATTAATTTTTAATTATATTGGTGGGATTTGGAATTTGGAGGTTTTTAATAGTATAGCTGGAAAAATGGACGCTGGAGCCTATACTCAAGAAGCTGCAATGAATCTCTATAGAAATATCAAAATGGATGCGCTTATTATCTCCACAAAACGACTTTACGGATTACTGGTGCTATTGGGTGGTGCTGTAGTGGTTTATGTGGCTTTCCTAAATATGGAAGGTTTGCACAAACGAAAAATTGTGTTGTTGCGCAAGCGTTTAAAAGGACAAAGAACTAAGGGTTACAACCGAACAATAGAAAAAGAAGAGGAAGAATTAAAAACCGAAGCTGAAGCCGCAAGTGGCGCTGCTATCTAAAGATGCCTGATTCGGGGATGGAATACAACCCCGATCTATTTCCCTGCCGTGGACTTTTGTTTATGGCAGGGTTTTTTGGCTTCGATACAAATTTCAAACCGCTTCGCGGTTTGAAATTCACTCAGCCACCCTTGATTGGTCTGAGTTTTTTAAATATAGGATCCAACAAAGGTCCCTGAGTAGCTCGACGAAGGAGAGCGTATCGAAGGGCCGGGGTTAATTCTCCTTATTCCTGGATGTCTTTTTGGCCAATTGAGGTAGCAAATGGCTTTCCCCAGAAATTAATGCTTCTTTCTTTTTTCGCGACCATTTCTGTACTTGTTTTTCTCTATTAAAAGCGAAATCAATTCTATCATATTCTTCAAAATATGCCAGTTTAACAGGTAATCGATTTTTGGTGTAGTTTGAACCTTCGCCTGCTTGGTGTTGAATAAATCTAAACTCCAAGTCTTTCGTACTTCCAGTATAATAGGAATTATCACAGCATAATAATATGTACATAAAACCTTTAGCCATCTTTTAAAGATAGTGAATAATAGTTTTATGGAAAAGAAGTTCATCCTAAAAAAATACATCAAGGTCCCTGAGTAGCCCGACGATAGGAGGGCGTATCGAAGGGCCGACTAAACACTACAAAAACAAATCCCCATATCCCCAAATTATCGTACCCACAAGACCAGTAATAGTGGAGGCGGCCGACATGAAATCATGGATAGGATCTTTCTCTCGAGCCACTTTAAACTTTTGTTTTAACCCAATATTTGCGTTAAATAAAGTTTTAATTTCAGATTTTTTCAAATCAGAAAGAATAAACTGAATCGCTACAGAAACAAAACTCAAAACCGCGCCAGATCTTCCAAACCAATCTTCGGTGGCGTTTATTGAAAAATAGGCTGAGACGATGCAAAACAGCACTCCAAAAATTAGTAAGATAAAGGGAGTTCGATATTTCTTTCTATCTATTACCATGATTTTTTTGTTTTTTCTAAAATTAAATAAATAATGTCGGACGCAATTGCGAATCGGTATCCTCGATACGAATTCCAAAGTCGCTACGCTTTTTGTAATTCACTCGGACACCTTTGTTAGCGTTATCAATTAGAAGTACTGTGCGAGGTCCCTGAGTATCCCACGCAGGAGGATGTATCGAAGGGCCGGCTTCTGCATTCGGTATCCTCGATACAAATTCCAAAGTCGCTACGCTTTTTGTAATTCACTCGGACACCTTTGTTAGCGTTGTCAGTTAGAAGTACTGTATTGAGGTCCCTGAGTGTCCGACGTAGGAGGATGTATCGAAGGGCCCGGCTTTAGTAGCTGTATTCCCAATCCTGACGTGTTCGATGCAGAAGTATGTATCATAAGGCTGAGTAATTTAATTTGAATATCTTAGCTAAATGAAAATTCTGTTTCTTAGTATTTGTCTAATCTTGGCAGGAAGTGTATTTGCACAAACTGTTTCCGAAGAGGATTTATTTGGAGTTTATAAAGCCAAAAGTAATGACCCTATGGGAGGCAGTACTACGGTGTTTCTACCGAATAATACTTTTGTTATTGCTTATTTTGGTGGGGTACAAAAAGGCACCTGGGAACTTAGAGACGATAAAATTCTTCTTAGTGTAAGCACAGAACCCCAATTTGCTTTGTATGGTAGAAAGCGAAACATCTTAGGCGATAAAACGCAAATTGATTTTTCAATGGATGCAGATAACGGAGCAATGGTCGGACTCGATTCAAATAACAAAAACAGTTTAAAACCTGTTTTTAACCGAGATGCTAATTGCTTCAGTCATCCTTATACATTCACTCAAGACGAGAAATTGATTCAACTACACGCGGCACAAGCTATAAGAGAATGGGAAGATTCAAATTCACAAGAGAAACCATATGCTCAAGTATATCACTTTAATATATTTGGTGCTTATAATGATCTTATTTTGATTAATCTATCCTCGGAATACACTACGAAAGCAACTGCTCAGGCAATGTATAAAGAAGGCAAGTTATATATGGAAACTGATGATGAAGGGATGGCAAAAAGGCCGTTGGAAAGTTTAAGTGAGGAAGATTCCGCTTTTATAAAACAATTCTCAAATAAGAGCCTCTTTCCAAATCAACTTCTATACGGAGATGAATTTTTTCCTTACACTGAGAACCCTTCACAGGAAGAATTAAAACCTTATAATCGTATTGATGTTCTAGAAATTTCAAGGCAAGATATTGAAATTCAGGAAGGTAGTTTTTTTACTGCAACTTGTGATGAAGACTGACCTAAGTGAAACTTAAAAGTTATGGAACGTCCAACTGCTTGGGGTTTTACACGCACTACAAATAATTAACGCGACCTTAATATAAAATAAACCTTTCGCTTGGTATCTTTAGCAAAAAGCAAGATATATGTCAAAGAATGTAGCAGATTTATTAGTCGAAAATTTAGTTAATGCAGGAGTTAAAAGACTCTACGCGGTTACGGGAGATAGTTTAAACCCCATAAACGATGCCGTAAGACGTGACGGTAGATTGGAGTGGATTCACGTACGCCATGAAGAAGCTGGAGCATATGCCGCTTCCATGGACGCTGAACTAGACGGAATAGGTTGTTGCATGGGAAGTAGCGGCCCTGGCCATGTTCATTTGATCAATGGTCTTTACGATGCAAACCGCTCTGGAAATCCAGTAATTGCTATCGCCACCACGATAAACACTGACAAAATGGGGATGGATAATTTTCAGGAGACCAACGTAGTCAAACTATTTGACGATTGCAGTAAATATTGTGTTATGGCCAGCACTCCTGAACAGGCTGCGCAAGCATTTCAGACGGCCATTCAGCATGCTATTCAAGATAGAGGAGTAGCGGTAGTTGGTTTGCCAGGCGATGTATCTCAGGCTGATGTTGAGCATATAACTACCTCTCATAAAAACTATTACACCAATTCTAGACTAATTCCAGGGAAAGAAGAATTGGAGCAATTGGCGGAAGTCATCAACTCCAATAAAAAGGTGATGCTGTTTTGTGGGTATGGATGCAAAGATGCCCAGGAAGAAGCCATGCAACTTTCAGAAAAACTAAATGCACCTATGGGATTTAGTTTCCGAGGTAAAATATTTTTTGATAAAACCAGTAATCCGTATGCCGTAGGTCTAAATGGTTTATTAGGAAACAAATCCGGATTTAAAGCTATGCACGAAGCGGATCTTCTTATTTTATTGGGAACCGATTTTCCATACACTGACTTTTTGCCTGAAGAAAACACCATTATTCAAATAGATAATAAACCAGAACGTATCGGTCGCCGCGCCAAAGTGGATTATGGTTATGCTGGGAATATAAAAGATACGGTAGAAGTCTTATTACCCTTATTGAATAAGAAATCTGACGATGAGTTTTTAAAGGAAATGCGGGAGTTACACGAAGAGCAAGAAGAGAAATATGCTTCCTATGTAGGTGATAAATCTGAAGATAAAAATATCAACCCAGAGTTTGTTGCATCTGTAATTGATGAGATTGCTGCAGATGATGCCATTTTCACTGTTGATACAGGAATGTCTGCCGTTTGGGCTGCAAGATATATAAAGGGAAAACGCGATCGTTACCTCACAGGTTCTTTTAATCATGGTTCGATGGCAAACGCTATGCCTATGGCAATTGGTGCAGGACTTTCCAGACCAGATAGACAGATTATTGCTTTATGTGGCGATGGTGGTATTAGCATGTTATTAGGCGACTTGATGACGATAAGCCAGTATAAAATCCCAGCAAAAATCATTATTTTCAATAACCGTACTTTGGGAATGGTGAAACTTGAAATGCAGGTAGCTGGATATCCTCAATGGCAAACCGATATGAAAAACCCGGATTTTGCTAAGGTTGCCGAAGCTATGGACATTAAGGCGTGGAATGTAGAGGAATGTAATGAAGTAAAAACCACCTTGCAAGAAGCATTTGCACACGACGGTCCAGCGCTTGTTAACATTTTTACAGACCCTGATGCTTTGGCCATGCCCCCAAAAGTAGAATTTGATCAGATAAAGGGTTTTGCTACAAGTATGGGGAAATTAATGTTGAATGGTCAAGCTGCCGATGTGATTGATACTGCAAAGTCTAATATGAAATATTTGAAGGAGCTGTTTTAGGTAATAAAATACAACATGTGGTTTCCTCGGACCACTAGGATATCTTTGTTTTTGCTCTCACATAAAATTATCGTATAAAGGTCCCTGAGTGTCCGACATAGGAGGATGTATCGAAGGACCAGCTTCAATAGTTGGTATCCTCGATACAAATTCCAAAAATCACTGCGCTTTTTGTAAGTCACTCGGACACCTAAGTTCGGTTCTTTAATTTGGAGCATCAAATTTAGGTTCTGAGTATCCGAGGCACGAGGATGTATCAAAGGCCGGCTTAAGAATTCACTCAGATTGATTTTGCTTTACTATTTCACCTATTGAGACTCCATCAATCAAGACATCTTTTAATACGGCATCTCCATTTTTGATGCTTACTAGCGCATAGGTGGTTTTGCTCGAATCTTGTTGAGATTTTCTATACTCCAGTTCGGCAGGGTATGCCTTTGATTCTTCCATATAAAACCTGTCAAAGGGATACGAAATATTGATTGTTTTAAAACGGTTGCCCGACACATAGTTAACTTTGGCTAAAACATAATCTAGGTTCTCTGTTGGTTTCTCCTTTGACACATTATCTATAGTTGAGAACCCTTTCTCATCAGGTTTTAAAACAACGTAAATTTTTTCTCCCGGGACCCAATTATCTTCAGTTTCCAAGTCGATGGTATTTTCATTATACTGAAGTACGATATATTTGCCCCGAAAAGGATCGGTAGGGTCAACTGGAGCAGTTTCAAATTTGAATTCTTTTCCTGTTTTGAGTATTTGCTCCTTATCCCAGATCATTTTTCCTGGTATAGCCAATTGAATGATTGCCATCAGGATAAATGCTGTGAATAATATCTTCTTTCTATTCATTTTGCCTTCTTTTTTTAAACATCAAATAATTGGTAGTGAAAAACCCAATTCCTATTGCCATTAGTAAAAGACCACGTACAACAAAACTTAAATCGCTATTGAGAAAACGGATTATAATCCACAGGGTAATTATGGATAGACCGAAATTTAATATTCCAAAATGTTCTTCTTTTCCACCTTCTACAAGCGTCAATATGCCAATGACTAAGATGATAATGTTGATAAGTATCACTGCAATGGAAGAGTAAAAACCTATGATAAAGATTAAAATGAATAATAGAAAAATCGGTGATAGGAGAGGTAGTTGGTGCAACGGTTTATTCTTTTGCTGAAAAAAGAGATACCCTAGTGCCAAAAGCGTTATTCCAGTCGCCACCCAAAATTCTGAGACTGTGATTAATTCACTAAGTTTATATTCCTCACCTCTTAGTTCGCTCCAAAACCCATCGAAACTCATTGTGAATAAAAGGAACAAAGTGCCAAGAGTCCCGATTACTTTGTAAGGATTGTTTTTTAGATTCTGTTCTTTAAAAAAACTATTATTTCCTATTAAGTAAAACAAACCGAAAAGGCTAAAGTAAGCGACAAACATTAATTCGCTTACAGCATCTGCCAATGTGCCTAGGACAATGGTTATTGATATAGGAATTAGCCAATTTTCAACTCTTAGAAAATTACTTTTTGGATGGTTTCGAAATAAAAAATAGCAATGTGGAAAAACGGCAAGTAATAAACCCCAATAGATATATGATTGGGACATAGGATGGGAAAAATAACTGGTCTCGACGGCATAGTAGGTAATGCCTATTAAATAGAGGAGCGCAGCAGTGGATGATTTCATTATATAAACCAAGGGCAGGCAAAGAAGCATCCACATGAGTAGAAAAGAACTTAAGTTTCCGGGAATATGATAAATCTGTCCGACCAGGGCAATACAGGCACACATTCCAAAAAATAGAAATACCGTGGCACTTTCTCTCCAAGTAGTATTGTTCGATTTTTTCAGAAGCACAAAGCCACATATTATCTGCCCAATGACCAATGGTAAAAAAGCAAAGATAGTTTTAGTGGCTCTGGAGAGTTCATCCCAGTTATGCGCTATTATTAAAATGATGCCAAGACCTACCAATATTGAACCTAAAATTCCAAAAGCAACGAAAAGCCTATTGGAAGAAGACCCACCTTTACTTTTGTAATACTCCTGAATCTGCTCGGCAGTTTCGGGGCTAATGATTCCAGCTTTTAATAGTTCCGGAAGATCTTTATTTATGCTCATCGAATTATTTTATTTAAGTCAAAACTCATAACTGTATCAGTATCTGAATAATTATGCCGAAAAGCAGTACTTTTTATATACTGTATTTAGCTGTCTTATATTTTATCCTCTTAAACCTAAATTACAGCTTATTTTTTAAATTACTGAATCTGTGTATATGAAGTAGTTAGGCTAGAGAGAAACTTCCCTACCAAAACAGAAAGGTCCTTTTACTTATCTTTTTCGACCTTCTCATTATTGAATGGAAGCGATTCATTTTGAAGGCTTTTAAATTTAAACCATTCATCTCCTATAAAAAAGTATAACTCTCCGTCATCCTTCCTATCAATCAAATCTTGTAAGTTTTCATTTTCAATTAGATAGTTTAGAAATCTACCAATTAACTGTTTCTCAATATTCAAATTATTGAGCATATATTCTTTAAAATGATCTTCTAAAAAGATAAAATTACTCGTCTTTTTTTCAATTTGAACATACTTTTTTAATCTTTTGGTTCTTCCGCTAATTGCATTTATAATAGGGTCAACTTGCAAAGAACCACCTAAAAGTGACAATAGGTGGATAGGTTTAAAATCACCTGCAGTGTAAAGTTGTCGTTCATATTGAGTTAGAGGTTTTATTTCCTTTTGAATAATTCCCAAAGAAAGCGCATTGAACTCAGATTTTGAATGAATGAATACTTCATCCAATTTGTTTACCGGTTCAAATATTGACAGTTTTAATGTGTCTGAGCGCTGAGGTTTTATAGAGTCATAAGATTCTTCTTTTAAATGGACAATCTCTGTATCTAGCTTATTCAGAATTGAATCATTAACCTGAGTTTCGGACTTAATTTCCTTTTTTTGAGAAAACGAATGGAGGGAGTAAAAAATTAATAATGTCGTGAATATTAATTTCATTCGTTTTTAAAGTTGGAGTAGGTTTTCAAAAATAGAAATGTTTGTGGATATTTATGTTAAATATTATATAAGAGATTCAGGCACTCTTGTGAATCGGTATCCTCGATACAAATTCCAAAATCGCTGCGCTCTTCGTAATTTACTTGGACCGCTTTGATTCGTCTTTATATTTTAAGTTCTGCACAAAGGTGCCTGAGTGCTCGACGATAGGAGAGTGTATCGAAGGGCCAGTTTTATGCTCGGACATCTTTATTATGCCCATTTTCAAATAGAAGCACTACACAAAGGTCCTTAAGTGCCAGACAATAGGAGGGTGTATGGAAGGGGCGTCTTCAGAATTCACTCGAACATATTTGTTTTATTATTGATGGAAAACATCTTAAATCAATGTATTTATAGGAATTTTGGCTATTTTTAACAAAAAGGATAGTCTGTTGAGGTATTAATGTAGCTGATCATTCTAATGTTTTCTTCATAATAAAAGCCTTTCATAATGAGATTAATCAAACCGAGTTCCCAAGGAAAAGCAGTTCAAATGCTTCAGGAGTTGTTACAAGAGCAGGGATATGACCTGTCCGTATCTGGGTATTTTAATATAGCAACCACTGAAGCCGTTCGCGATTTCCAAGAAAAAAGTGGATTAAGCGTTGATGCCGTTGTTTATACTCAAACTTGGACAAGTTTGATCAATAAACCTCCAGTAAAAATCACTGATGAACCACTTCTTAAAAAGGGAGCTAGTGGAATGGCTGTTCGAAGGCTTCAGGAGATGCTCAACAAGGTAGATCATCAACTAACTATCGATGGTGATTTTGGTCCAGCAACCGCTAATGCTGTAAAGGATTTTCAAGGTAAAAATGGATTGAATGCTGACGGCGTAGTTTTTACAGAAACTTGGAACGTTCTAATAAGTAAAATCATTCTAGAAACGATTGAAGAGCAACCCACGCTGAAATTGGGGGCTCGCGGCGCAGACGTCCAGAGGCTTCAGGAGTTGCTTAATAATAAAGGCTATCAACTAACTCTCGATGGGGATTTTGGACCGGTAACGGATAATGCTGTTAAAGATTTTCAAGGTAAAAATGGACTGAGTTCTGACGGCGTGGTTTTTACAAAAACCTGGTTGAAATTGGTGAATACCGATTTGTTATTCCTATTAAATAGAATGTGTAGGAACCTTACAAAGAAAGATATTGCGGCTTTCTCAGAGAAGTATAATATTGAAATAGCAATTATTAAAGCAGTACTTGAAGTAGAAAGTAAGGGCGCGGGTTTTCTAAATGATGGTCAACCGATAATTTTATTTGAAGGACATATATTCTGGAGAGAATTGAAACAGCGGGGATATGACTGTCAAAGCTTGAAAAGAAGGTTTGAAGATGTGTTGTATTCGCCATGGACCAAAATTCATTACAAAGGAGGCTCAGGGGAATGGACACGAATTAAAAAAGCAATTTCTATCCGCCCAGAAGCTGATGTTGCTGAAGCTGCATATTGTTCGGCTTCCTATGGATTATTTCAGATTATGGGTTTTAATTACCGTTTAGTTGGCTATTATGATGTTTTAGAATTTGTCTGTAATATGAAGAAGAATGAGCAGCAACAATTAGCTGCTTTTGGAGAATTTTTGAAAGCAAATAATCTACTATCTTATTTACGAAATCACCAGTGGGCAGAATTTGCGAAGAGGTATAATGGTCCTGATTACAAAGAGAATCACTATGACGATAAACTGAAAAATACCTATAATAAGTTTATTTAAACCCAATTCGTATTTTGCCATCGCACATCGCAATTATTTAAATAAAAGATTGACTCAGCAAAACTATTCCAATTACAATTAATCCGATATAAACATATTTTAAAAAATTGCCATCCTTTAATTGATTGTTGAGGTATCTTCCCACGAAAATTGCTGGAATCACTACTGGAAGTGAAATAAGAAAGTAATAAGTTACCGTCCAACTCCACAGACCTTTGTACCAATAGCCGAACATTCCAATAATACTGGCGGGTAAAAAATACGCCTGTAAAGTTGCTCGAAAATGTTTAGCACTCCATTTGCGAATATTTCCGTAGATAACTAGAGGAGGACCATTTAAACCATAAGCGCCACCGAGAACTCCCGATAGAAATCCACAGATAAAAAGCCAGGTCTTATTGTCGGTTTCTAATTTAAATTCACTTTTTGAGACTAAGGAATACACTGAATACGTAATAATCAAAATTCCCAGAATCGTTTTTACGATATTTTCATCTCCGTAAGTGAGTAATAATAGGCCTATGGGAATACCTAGGATTGCGAAAAAAATCAGCCATTTTGCACTTTGAAACTGAATTTGTTTTCTGTCTTGAACAACCACAACTGCAGCGATAAAAATGGATATAAGTACAGCAAGTGGTACAGCCGTTTCAATTGGAATAAAAAGAATCAATAAGGGAACCGCAATCAAGGATTCGCCAAACCCAAAAGTAGAACGGACCAAAGTAGCAATAAAAACAATTGCTAAAATGTAGATAGTTATTGGGTCCATGAATGGGCTAGGTGATGGGTAAAACTCTATTAGAATAAAAATTTATTAGATTGAATATAAGATCATTGGTCTAAGAAACTAATTTTTTATCAGAATATAGGCATTTAACGATGTCGCAAATATTAACCAAAGAAAGTAGGGGAATACTAACAGCGATTTGAGCTTGACATCTGACCAACAATAAAATGTGATAAAGCCAACAACTACGGCAAGTCCAGTAATAAGAAGCATTCCCCCTACAATGTGCTGGTATTGAAAGAATATAGGGTTCCATACAAGACTCAATATGTAGTACAGTATTAATAGGCCAAGAAGGAGTTTTTTATTTTCCACTGCAGACCATAAATACGTTAAATAGATACTAAAACAAATCAATAATACGGTCCAAGCTATACCAATAATCCATCCTGGAGGAGTCCAAGGAGCGGTATTAATACTGGCATACCATTCAGATTTTGGGCCTTCACCTCCTAGAAAACGTCCAAGACCAATAGAAGCAAAGTTTAGTATTAAGAATATTATGAGTCTGTAAATCATTTGTAGGTCTTTTAAAATTCTAAATTAGTTTTGTCAATCTATAATCTCGTAATCGATCGAAAGTTTTCGCAAAGCTCTTAAGACAGAAGCAGTGTCTTTATCTTCCACCTCAATATCCACGGCATCTCCTTCTAACAGGATATCCGTAAGTTCGTTCGCTAGGGATTCATCAATGTTGGAAGAGATTTCTACAATACATTTAGCGATTGCTCTTCTATCTGGCCTTTGGGTATCGCAAGACAATAAGTTTAATTTCATAATAAAAATATATTTAGACGATATACGAAGCTGAAATATAGATACAACTCAATTATAGGCTCATTCTTTCATCTTACTTTATGCCGCTGTAAATAAGAGCAAAGATAACCATATCTCTAAACGTGAGATTGTAATTGAGGACTTAGTATTACTTTTAATTTTCAAATCCTGCTATATATTCAATAATATAAAGTAGGGAATTAGAGAGAATAGATTTAAACATTCTTAAATTTGAATTCGTTTAATCGATACTGAAAATTTAACTAAATATGATTAATAAAAGGCTAGATAAGCTACGTCAGAAAATGTCTAAAAATAATTTAGACGCGGTTATTATTCCATCCACAGATCCCCATCAATCAGAATATGTTGCAAAGCACTGGAAAGTAAGAGAATATTTTTCAGGATTTACCGGATCAGCTGGAGTATTAGTATTAGTGAAAAATGAAGCAGCGCTCTGGACAGATTCTCGTTACTTTTTACAATTTGAAGATGAATGTAAGGAGTATGACATTAACCTTCATAAACAATCGATTCCTCATGCTCCTGAACACGTTCAATGGCTATGCGATAGTTTGGAGGAAAAAGCCGTGATAGGAATGGATTTCTTACAGTTTTCGAAAGCTCAAATGGATTATATTGAAGAAATATCGAAATCTAAAAATATTCAACTTAAAAACACACCAAATTTAGTTGATAAAATCTGGACTGACAGACCTAGCCTACCTGATTATCCAATTGAAATCCATCCATTAGAATACAGCGGAGAAACAACAGCTTCTAAATTACAAAAAATTCAAAATAAGATCGCAGACTCAAAAGCCGACTATTATTTGTTTTCAAGTTTAGATGAAATCGCCTGGTTGTTTAATATCCGTTCTCAAGATTTAGACTTTACGCCATTGGTTACTGCATATGCGCTGGTTGGATTTAAAAAGACAATCTTGTTTTGTGATAGGAGTAGGTTTTCATCCGTAGCTATTGAGACATTCTCAAAATTGAATATCGAAATTATTGATTATGATTTAGCAATTGCTGAATTAGCAAAAATAGAAGCTAATAAAAAGATCATTACGGATGTCTCTTCTCTAAACTCCGCGGTTTATAATGCAGTGCGAAGTCAGTTTATATTCGAGAATTCACTAGTAAAGGAATTGAAAGTCATTAAAAATGAAACGGAGATTAGTGGCGCAAAGAATTGTATGATTAAAGACGGCGTTGCTCTTACAAAGTTTTTTATTTGGTTGGAAACCGAACTAAAAACAAAAGCAATTTCAGAATATGAAATTGGAGAAAAACTGGAAAGTTTTCGAAAACAACAAGATTTATATATAGGTGAATCTTTTGCTGCCATCGTCGGGTATAAAGGCAATGGTGCTATTATCCATTATACTGCTTCAGAAACTGGCTCTGCAATGGTTAAAAACGAAGACATTCTTTTAATTGATAGTGGTGCACAATATAAGGACAGCACTACAGATATTACGCGAACAGTTTGGTTGGGAGGTACGCCAACAAAGGAATTAAAAACGGCATACACTTCAGTTTTAAAAGGATATATAGAACTTGAACAATTGCGATTTCCTAAGGGGACGGTCGGAATGCAAATAGACGCTTTTGCAAGATTTCATTTATGGAAACAAGGTTTAAACTATCCGCATGGCACAGGTCACGGAATAGGAAGTTTCGGAATGGTTCACGAACCAGCTCAGGGTTTTGCATCAAGTATGACAACTGGTTATGGTAGTACGGAGCATTTACCAAATCAACTGACAACCATAGAACCTGGATTCTATAAAAAAGATGTTTTCGGAATTCGGATTGAAAACGTGGTTCTCTCGGCAATTAAAGAAAAAACAGAATATGGAGAGTTTATAGGCTTTACGCCAATCACACTATGTCCAATAGATAGACAGCTCATCGATAAATCACTTTTGTTGGATTCAGAAAAAGAATGGTTTAATTCCTATCATAAAATGGTATTCAATCAATTATCCCCAATGTTGAATAATGATGAAATAGGATGGCTAAAAGGAATGTGTGAAGAGTTATAAAGTCTATGGAAATTTAACCAAAGCTTACAAATAACGAATGTTTCGTTTTCATTTTCAATTTCAGTTTCGATTTCAAGCGACAGCACCTAATATCTATTCCAACCAAGAGTCTATAATACTATAAATCTCCTTCTTCTTTTCAGAGTCAAAACTTTCGATTCGCGTTTTATGATCTCCGTTTGGTTTTACATATTTATACATTTCACGTTTATTGGCGTTCTCCGGTAAATCTACAGCTGTAGCACTCCAAATATCATCTTCTCCATAAATGAAGAGCATTTTTTCCGCGGTAGAGTCTAAAAACGACTTTATTCTTTGCATAGGTTTTAGGTTGTACTCTTTTGTGATTCCCTCTGGAAAAGCCCAATCGAAAGTATATGTTTTATCCGTATGCAGATACTTTTCAAACGGCATGGTTTTATAGCCATAAATACCTTGTTCCGTCAAAGCCGCCCAAAAATAAGGCTGCAAATTTTCTACAGCATGTTCTTCAAAAAAACCATAACCAACAACGTCAAATAAATGCTTGTAAATTTCTTCTGGGGAAGCTGATGCAGAAGGAATTGTTTCAAAATCTGCGCCCCATTGCCAGAAAGCAAAGGAATACTCTAGTATGGAATAATCAACAGCTTTTTCTACACCGAACTCCCAAGACATATCCTTCTCTTTTGCTTTTTCCTTTAATATTTCTAACAAAGCTGCTCTATTTTCAAAACACAGGTCTTGAAAAGCCTTTACTTTTGCTCTTTCCTCGGGAGTTCCTACATTTTCTAAAAAAGTATATATTCTATCATCTTCTCTTTTAAAATTTAATGGTCCCACGTAGCAAACACATCCGTCTACATTTTGTGGGAAATAGCTGCGATGTGCCATGGTCGTTTGGCATCCTTTAGATATTCCTGTAGAAATAAATTTGGCTTTTGGATATAAAGCGTCTCTAATTGCGTCAATAATAATAGCCTGATCTTTAGCAGCATTTTTCACAGTAAGTGTATTCCAGTCTATTTCTTCCGGTCGTGAATCATTAAAATAACGATGCTCTATGGTTAATTGATTGGCATTGTAATGACTAGCCAATTCGCCTGCACTTTCAGAACCAATTCCATAACCACGGAGTTCTACAATTACAGGTTGTGACGGATTTTCAAATCCTAAGAAGACGCGCTGTCTAAATGTGCCTTTTGTTGAGTCTTTATAATCGACAAGTTGTTCAAACCACAGCTCATAATTCTCATCAAAATGACTGACAGTAGGTCTTTTTTCAATACTTACTATGTTTTTAATAGCTGCTAATTTTTCAAAGTTTGTACTCTCTCTAGTTGAGTTTACAACATTTATCGAGGTGCTACAACCTACAGAAAACAGTATAAATAGTAAGAGGTAATAAGGGCGAATTGATTTCATATTTTCAGTTTTTGAAGGCTAATTAGGAGTATTGGTATATTTGTTATAATAATAGGTTGCGGCGGCTAGATCTTCTATTGCGTGACCAACTGATTTAAACACAGTTATTTCTTCGGAGTTTATCCTTCCTTTTTTCGCATTAGAACAAAGTGCAAATAAATCAGCTTTAATATCGGATTCTTGAATAATACCTTCTTCTAACGGAATTGCGATATCTCCACTCTCATTTAAACCACTTTCCATAGTATCAACAAAAATGGAAGCTTTTGAAATGGTATCATTATCTGATTCTCTCATACCTTTTTTAAAAGCACCAACTAAGTCTATATGCTGTCCTGGTTTTAAATACTTTCCCAGAACTAAAGGAGTCTTGGACAATGTAGCACACGTAATTATATCAACCTCAGAGATTTTTTCTTCAATAGATTTTATAGGAGTAGTGGTGAAGTTTTCATTTGACAATTGATCACAAACAGCTTGGGCTTTTTTATAGTGACGTCCCCAAACAAAAACATTCTTTATAGGCCTAACCGAAGCATGTGCTTTTATAAGATTAGTTGATAATGCACCGGTACCAATCATTAATAATGAGGAAGAATCTTCTCTTGATAAGAATGAAGAAGCTAAAGCTGATGCTGCGGCTGTACGTTTTGAAGTTAAATTCTTTGCTTCTAGTATTGCCTTTAAAGTGCCATTAATTGCATCAAAATAAACATAAGTTCCATTGATAGAAGGTAAATTAAAACGACTATTTTCTGGACTTACTGTGATTATTTTCACGACTGCGTTTTTTCCCGGATTCCATGCCGGCATTATTAACAAGGTAGAATTTTTGTTAACCACCGGGTTTGGAAAATCGTGGTGGTGACGCTCTGGAACGATAATATCTCTATTTGAAAAGTCAAGTTTTAATATTTCAATCAATTCAGAAAAAACAGTGTTTTCCTCAATGAATTGATCATCTATTTGAATCAATTTTTCCATTCTTTAAAAGTACTAATTACTTCCAAAACAATCGGAGGAATTTATTCAATGTGAATTATCATATTAAGAAATGTGTTCGGCTCTAATAAATAGCCGTACTTTTCTAGTTTATAATAAATGAAGAAAGTGAAATTATCAATGTTTTAGAGATTACGTCTTTCATTTTGCGTATTGAAACTATGATTCCTGCTAGGACACTTACATTTTCTTGGGATGCGACAAATAAT
This sequence comes from Aequorivita sp., assembly GCA_052105975.1. Lineage (GTDB taxonomy): Bacteria > Bacteroidota > Bacteroidia > Flavobacteriales > Flavobacteriaceae > Aequorivita. Next base: position 28,408 of record JBQEAY010000012.1, read on the forward strand.
AAATGAACTAATCTGCTGTCATCTAAATAATTGGCACCATCTTTGCAAACCATAAAACATTAATAAATTAAATTACATTACAATGAGTAAAGGAACAGTAAAATTTTTCAACGACACTAAAGGTTTTGGATTCATCACTGAAGAAGGAGTTGAAAAAGATCACTTTGTACACATTTCTGGATTAATCGATGAGATTAGAGAAGGCGATGAAGTTACATTTGACCTTAAAGAAGGAAACAAAGGATTAAACGCAGTAAACGTAGAAGTTATCTAATTATATATTCTTATATTTTCAAGCAAAGCCCATCTTAACCGATGGGCTTTTTTTATTCCTATTCTTAAAAGTAGAGCTTGTAAAATCTCCGATTGAACCTTTGGTGAAAGGGAACGTTTATATTGATACAAACAATCACCAAGCTTTCTTAACTCATAACTCTGAACTCATAACTAATTTTACTCAAACGTATGACGTTGCTCTGCTGTTGATGAAGCGTTTAGTAGTTGGTTAAAGGTTCTTATAGTCTTAAAATCTCGGGTAATTGCTTCGGAAACAGCAACTCCAGAAATTCCAGTTTCTAATATAGCTGTAACATCTTCCGTTGTTATACCTCCAAAACCAATAATCGGAGTTCCAGTTTTCAATACATCAGTTATGGCCGTATAGCCTTTTAATCCTAAAAGCGTAGCTATATTTTCTTTATTCGCTGTTTCTTTAAATGGTCCTAGACTAATATAATTCACTTGATTGTCAAGTAAGGTTTCGCAATCTTGCAAGGTATTTGCGGTGCCACCTATAATTTGCCAAGAGTACAAATGCTTTCTGGTAACAGTGGGGTAGGAGCCTGCTTTCTCAAAATGTACACCATCTGCTTTAATGGCTTTTGCTATCTTATAATTATCACTAATAATCAATCTAGTTTGAAAATGTGAAGTGATTTCTCTAGCTTCTTCAGCTAATTTTAAAAATTTCTTTTCAGATACACTTTTCAAACGCAACTGCACTAGTTCTGCACCAGAAGTACAGGCGTTTTGAATGTTTTCCAAATGCTCCTTTGGAAAATTCCCCTGAGATATATAATGTAGTTTAGGTATCATAAAAATGGGTTTCAAGTTTAAAGTTACAGATTTCAGTTAAAGATTAAATATCTCAAATTATGATTCTATCATTTCAAGTCTCAAGGCTGAAATCTCACATCTTAACAACTTTTGAGTATTCCATAAAATGAGACTCAAACCGTTTTAGCATTGGGTGCATCTTCTCTGAATAAAGTACATACTGACACTTTCTAATACTTTGGGTAATAGACATAATGGCAGCGTATGCTGATTTTTGAACTAAAAACTCAGCATCATCTATACTAAAGATCTTTAAATCTGATGTGCTTACGCCATTTGTCAAAAACAACTTGTTCATTGATTTTGGGGTGGTAATAAGAATATCCACTCCCATAGCAATTTCAGATTTTTGCACATCAATGTGAAGCTCTTCATAGCCTACATAGACTCGTAAGGAATTATGTTTTGTATAATCTAGAAAAGCATCATATAATTCCATAGCTATTTCCTTGTTTTCTACTAGAACTACCGCCCTTGGAGCATTTCCTATTGCTCTACACTTTAATTTTTGTAAAGTAGTAAGAATAAGTGTAGTCGTTTTTCCACTGTCTTTTGGAGCAATGCAATAAACATTGGCACCACTTTTTATTACTGGAATGGCTTTACTCTGGAAAGAATTAGGTTCTACGATTTCTAGAGACTCTAGTTTCTCTTGTATATCGGCATGTAATTTTTTAAAAGGCATAGAAATTATTGAGATGATGTTTTGGTTTGATGTTTATGCTAATTATCGCAAAGATACTATCTGTTGATGATTAAATTGAATGTAGTTTTCTTTTCTGCAATTGAAATTGAAATAAAATGTTTTATCGATTTTTAAAACAAAACTATAAGAGAAATAACCAGAAAATAAAAATTTATTTTGAAGGAGAGAACCTTGACAAAATTTGTTAAGATATATGACGATTACTAAGTGGCATTAAATCCAAACCAATTGTTTAGAAACAATTCAATTATGTCAAAACTAAAGTCAGAAGTATCAACTCTCGTCTCACATCTAACGTCTCACATCTCAAGTCTAATTAATCAATTACCTTAGAAAGTACTTCCCACACATTATTAGCTACAATTTTATGACCCTCAGCAGTAGGATGAATGCCATCATTTTGATTTAATTCCTTAATCCCACCTACATCTTTTAAAATAAAAGGAATGAAATTAATATTATTTTCTGAAGCGAGATCAGAGAAAATAGCTGAAAATTTCTTTGTGTAATCCTGTCCCATATTTGGTGGCATCTGCATACCTGCCAAAATAATTGTAGTATTCGGGCTTTTGGCCTTAACAGTATCTATAATGGCTTGAAGATTAGCTTTGGTTTCAGCTATAGCCACGCCACGTAGCCCGTCGTTGGCTCCGAGTTCCAGAACGAATATATCAATATCTTGGTTTAAAATCCAATCGATTCTACTTTTGCCACCAGCAGTAGTTTCACCACTTACCCCAGAATTTACAACTTGATAGTTTAAGCCTATGGAATCAATTTTAGCCTGAATAATCCCCGGAAAAGCATCGTTTGTATCATCTAAACCATATCCAGCAGTAATACTGTCTCCAAAGAATAGAATAGTTTTATTCGAAGCGTTTTCTGCAGTTTCAGTTTCGGTAGTTGTATTTTCACTTTTATCTACATCGGCATTCGATTTTGTATTGTTTCCGCAGGACAGCAACACAAAAGCCACTAGCAAATAACAAAACTTTGTGAGGTTTCCATACTTGTAAACTCTTGTATTTAAAAGGCTTTGCGTAATTTTGAACTTCGGCATAACATTGCTGATTATTATAAAATTTAGATGACAAAGATATTAAAGATTAATGGGCTGGAGAAAACTTATAAAAGCGGTTCTAAGCAATTAACAGTCCTTCACAATGTTTCATTCGACGTTGAAAAAGGACAAACATTTTCCATCGTTGGTCCATCGGGAAGTGGTAAAACCACCTTATTAGGCTTATGTGCAGGTTTGGATACGCCCAATGCAGGCACGGTGGAATTATGTGGTCATGACTTAAATACCCTAAATGAAGACGAGCGCGCGCAATTGCGAAATGAAGAAGTAGGTTTTATTTTTCAGGATTTTCAATTATTGCCAACATTAACCGCTCTTGAAAATGTAAGTGTTCCTTTAGAACTACAAGGAGCTAAAAATGCCGTTAGCAAAGCAAAGGAATTATTGGAAAAAGTTGGATTGGGAGATCGTGTTGATCATTATCCTTCACAATTATCTGGTGGCGAGCAGCAACGGGTAGCAGTAGCACGAGCATTTTCGAATACACCTTCTATTTTATTCGCAGATGAACCCACAGGAAATCTAGACGAAGAAACTGGCGAAAAAGTGATTCAGTTACTTTTTAGTCTAAACGAAGAAGCAGGAACTACGCTAGTGATAATTACCCACGATTTAGATTTAGCTGCAAGAACACAGCATATTTTAAGATTAAAAGGAGGTCAGATTTTAACTAATGAAACAACGGTAAAAATTTGAGCAAATCTGTGTTAAAATCAAAAATCAACACCCCTTGGTTATTTAAAATGGCTTGGCGTGATGCAAAAGCAAGTAGGGTAAGATTACTGCTCTTTATGGCTTCCATTATATTGGGAATTGCCGCAGTAGTTTCTATACAGTTGTTTAGCCAAAACCTTATCGATAATATTCAGCAGCAATCAAAATCTTTGATGGGTGCAGATTTTGTAATTAATAGTGATCAACTTCCGAATGAGCGAGCGCAGGCAATTATTGATGCTTTAGAACCCGATGCATCTGAAGTTAATTTTGTTTCCATGGTCGCTTTTCCTAAAAATGACGGCTCTAAATTAGTCCGAGTTCGCGGATTGCAAGGTGACTTCCCATTTTATGGTAGCATTGAAACAGAACCTGAAAACGCGGGAGACAACTATCAATCCTCTGGTGAAGCCTTAGTAGATGCGACATTAATGTTGCAATACAATCTTCAACCTGGCGACTCTATTAAAATAGGAAAAATAACCTTGCCCATTGCAGGAGCATTAAAAGGTATTCCCGGAAATAGCGCAGTTGCAACTTCTGTAGCCCCCTTGGTAATTATTCCATTTCGGTTTATAGAGGCAACGGAATTGTTACAATTTGGAAGTCGAAAGCAATATCAGTATTTCTATAAGCAACCTAATGTAGATCTGGTAGAATTGGAAGAACACTTTGAGCCAATACTCGAAGCAGAAAACGCAGATTTACGAACCCACACCAACGCGAGCAGCAGATTGGGACGTAGGTATGAAAATGTAGGATCGTTTTTAAACCTAACCGCTTTTATTGCACTATTATTAGGTTGTGTAGGTATCGCCAGCTCCGTAAATATCTACATCAAGGAGAAAATAAAAGCGATTGCAGTCCTAAAATGTCTGGGCGCATCGAGAAAACAAAGCTTTTTGATTTTCTTAATCCAGATTGCTGGAATTGGAATTTTAGGCGGAATTATAGGAACTGCTATAGGAGTGGGGCTGCAAGAACTTTTTCCCATTGTTTTAAAAGAATTTTTACCCTTTGATTTAACGATTAGTATTACGGTGCAACCCTTAATTATGGGCGTACTTTTAGGGTTAATTATGTCCGTTTTATTTGCATTACTGCCTTTATTGCGCACTTGGTACGTTTCACCATTGGAAGTGCTTCGGTTTAGTGGTGCCACCTCAAAACAGTCAAAAAAGGCTCAATTTGTAGCCATTACGGTGATTATTTTATTTCTATACGTCTTTTCCTATTGGTTGCTTCAAGATTGGTTGTTTGCGCTAGCTTTTATTGTCGGAATTCTTGTAAGCTTCGGTTTATTAGCAGGAATTGCAGGTCTTTCTATGAAATTGGTCAAAAATTATTTCCCAAAGCGGGCAGGGTTTACTACACGTCAGAGTTTGCTGAATTTATATCGTCCGAACAATCAAACTATCGTGCTGCTGGTAGCTATTGGTTTAGGTACATTTTTAATCAGTACCCTCTATTTTACAAAAGATATTTTACTTGATAAAGCCGAAATTGGTCAAACCTCAGAAAGTGCAAACCTGATAACTTTAGACGTGCAACCGGACCAAATAGCGGATGTGATAAATACTTTTAAAGCGAATGATCTGCCTGTTTTGGATAATATTCCACTGGTTACCATGCGGATGCAAAGTATCAAAAATGAGTTGGTAAATAACTTGCGAACGGATAGTACGTCCGCAGTAAAAACTTGGATTTTAAATCATGAGTTTAGAGCCACCTATCGCTCTAACCTTATAGATTCTGAAGAAATTTTAGCAGGGGAGTGGGTGCCACATCAAAATCCAGATGGGCTCATTCAAATTTCAATCTCCGAAAATCTTGCAAGAGATGCCAATGTTACCATTGGCGATCCAATTGTTTTTAATGTTCAAGGCGTGCTGATGGAAACCATTGTTAAAAGCATCCGAAAAGTAGATTGGGCAAACCTGCAACCTAATTTTACAATCCTCTTTCCAAGCGGAGTTTTAGAAAACGCGCCACAGTTCAATGTATTGGCGACTTATTCTCCAACCGAAGAAAGTTCGGCAAGCTTACAGCGGAATTTGGTCAGTAAATTTCCCAATGTGTCTGTTATTGATTTAAGACAAATGTTTACGGTAGTTGAAGATATCCTAAACAAGGTTTCTTGGATTATTAATTTTATGGCATTTTTCAGCATCCTTACAGGTATTATTGTTTTAATTGGCTCTGTGCGTACCAGTAAATATCAGCGAATACGGGAAAGTGTTTTATTGCGAACCTTAGGCGCAAAAAACAAACAGATATTAGCCATAACGGCCTTGGAATATCTATTTCTAGGGATTTTAGGCAGTCTCTTGGGAATTCTTTTGGCGCTAATTAGCAGCTTACTCTTGGCAGTATTTGTTTTTAAAGAACCTTTTGTACCTTCATTAATCCCGTTCTTGGTTTTTCTACCGGGAATCTCTCTGTTGGTTCTAGGAATTGGCTTGAGTAATATTCGCGAAGTTTTAAAGAGTTCTCCTTTGGAAGTTCTTAGAAAGAGTGGGTAGTAAGATTATTTAATGACGTATTGAATGTAGGGCACCAGCGGGAGGCTAGCTCTTGCGCGGTTTAAAGGATATAAAAAATGGAAGCTAACACAGAAAACTTATACAACCATGTAATGTTCCTGACCTCCATATACCCTTATCGGAACCATAAAAATATCGAAAGTCTCCAAAAAACAGCAGCTTATATAGAGGAGGAAATAAGGGAAATCGGTTTACTGACAGTTAGACAACAATGGAAAGCTAAAGGAAATCAATACGAAAACATTATAGCTTCTTATCAACCTCACAAAACAAAACGCTTTATCATCGGCGCTCATTATGATGTATATAAAGAGCAAGCTGGAGCAGACGATAATGCCAGTAGTGTAGCCGGCTTGTTAGAAATCTCACGAATACTAACTGAAAGCGCCTTGGCGTTAGATTATGGAATCGATTTTGTGTTTTTTTGTTTAGAGGAACCGCCATTTTTTAAAACAGATAAAATGGGAAGCTATATTCACGCAAATTCCATTGTAAACACCAACAAGGATTATATAGGGATGATTGCACTTGAAATGATAGGATATTATCGTGAAGAAAAGAAGGCTATCAAAGATGATTCTATCTATAAAAACCAATTGATAGTTTCTGGAATTAAAAGGTTTGATCCCTTTAATAAGAAAGTCTCCAAATTGCTGAAAGCAAATGGTAGCTTGGGCTCTCGACGTTTATCCTTTGCCGATAATTACTCAAACAACGGCCCTTCAGATCATCGCAATTATTGGCAATTCAATATTCCTGCAGTCATGGTTATTGGCACAGGAGGTCAAGGAAATCCAAATTATCATACAGCTACAGATACCATTGAAACTTTAGATTTCAAAATCATGACTGATGCGGTAAATAGTATTGCTTATGCATTATTTAACCTTACGCAATAAAAATAGAGGACAATAGAAACAGCTTGATGGATGTTTTATTTAATTCTGCAGAACTGCATCATATATTCTTTTATAATACGAGCGAAGCGAAATTTGAAACCTGAGATATTCACGACTTCCATATTGAAGAGTAGGAAGAATCGTTATATTTATAGGAACAATTCAAAAGATCAATCCATATGCTCCAAAATGTCCTATTATCCCGCGAAATATACGCATCAGAAGAACATAAAATGATGCGGGAAATGATCCGAGATTTCATTAACAATGAAATTATTGAGCACACTGATGAGTGGGAAAAAAATGGGATGGTGAGCCGAGAAATCTGGGAACGTGCGGGCGAATTAGGTTTGCTATGCATTGATATGCCGGAGGAATATGGTGGAAGTGGTTTAGATTTCAGCTTTAACGCTTTGTTCATCGAAGAAATGGGAAAACGAGGAGTCAGTGGTCCTGGGTTTTCATTACATACAGATATTGTTGCTCCATATCTCTTAAAGTACGGTTCCGAAGCCCAAAAGCAAAAATACCTACCACAAATGGCTAGCGGAAAAATGATTACATCCATCGGAATGACCGAGCCAAACTGCGGTAGCGATCTTCAAGCTATCACAACAAATGCCGTAGATAAAGGAGATCATTATTTGGTAAACGGACAGAAAACTTTTATCACGAATGGTTATATGAGCGATATGTCCATTGTAGCTGTAAAAACGAATGTTGGCACAGAAAACGAAGGTGTTTCCTTATTGATAATGGAAAGTGATTGGGAAGGTTTTGAAAAGGGAGTCCCATTCAAAAAAATAGGGATGAAAGCTCAAGATACATGTGAGCTGTTTTTTGCAGATGTAAAAGTTCCGAAGGAAAATTTACTGGGAGAAGAAGGAATGGGTTTTAAAATTATGATGACAGAACTGGCTCGCGAACGTTTAACAGTAGGGCTTAATGCTATTGGTGGGTCGGAAGGAGCCATAGAAAATACAATTGAATATACGTCTACAAGAACCGCTTTTAAGCAACCGATTGCCGGCTTTCAAAACACACAATTTAAACTTGCTGAATGTGCTACACAATTACAATTGCATCAGGCTTTTATAGATCGCTGTACAGCCTTATTAGCCAATCATCAACTAACTGCTGAAAGTGCTTCCATGGCGAAGTATTCAGCAACAGAAATGCATGGTAGGGTAGTGGATGAGTGTTTGCAGTTATTTGGAGGTTATGGTTATATCTGGGATTATCCAATTGCGCGTATGTATGCAGATAATAGAGTAGCTAGGATTTATGCTGGCACCAATGAGATAATGAAAGTATTGATTGCTCGTGGATTGTTTAAGGAATTGTTTCAAGAAATGAAAGCGGGGAAATAAGTGGCAGTTTTCATTAACTAATAAAAATCTTATAATACAAAGAAGGTCGCCTCTTCAGGCAACCTTCTTTGTATTTCTATTAAAATTTTACTTCAATTCTTCATATAGTTTTTCCGCAACCAACTTGGATGAAGCTGGGTTTTGGCCGGTGATCAAATTGCCATCCTGGATAACATAAGGTGTCCAATCGTCCTTGCTGGAATAAATAGCTCCATGTTCCTTTAGCATGTTTTCGAGTAATAACGGAACCACTTCTGTTAATCCGACAGCTTCTTCTTCAGAATTTGAAAAACCTGTCACCTTTTTACCTTTAACCAAACTTTTCCCATCAGTGTCTTTTACATCTTTTAATACTGCCGGAGCGTGACATACAAAAGCAATGGGTTTCTTTTGGGTATTAAATTTTTCAATAAGTGTGATAGAATTGGTATCGTTTACCAGATCCCATAAAGGACCGTGGCCTCCGGGATAAAAAACAGCGTCAAAATCGTCTGGGTTCATATCTGCCAATACCTTGGTGTTTGCAATTATGTCTTGCGCTTTGGTGTCCTTATTAAAACGAATGGTATCTTCAGTAGCCGCATCGGGGCCGTCACTACTTGGATCAATCGGTGCTGCACCTCCTTTTGGTGTTGCCACGGTAATTGTTGCTCCTTGGTCCAATAAACTATAATATGGACTGGCAAATTCTTCCACCCAAAAGCCTGTCTTTTTTCCTGTATCTCCTAATTTATCGTGAGATGTCAATATAAATAATACGTTCATTTCTTTTCCTTTTAAAATTACTTGTTCTTCTGAAACTTTTTCAGCAGAATCTACTTTAGTGCCACTATTACAACTAAATACTGTTATAATAGTTATCACAAAAGCTAGTGAATTTAGTGATTTCATAGCTTTTACTAATAAGCCATCCTCACAATTTTTTCCACTTTTTCTGGAGAAAGAGATTTGTGTTCCCCAATTCCTAACCAGCCGCGATCCGTAAAACGTTGATTTATGGTTTTGGCGGTACCCTCGTAATCGTCTGTATAATTGGATAACTTGGTATCAATTCCTAATTTGTGGAAAAATTCTTCTGTTTTTTCAATGGCAGCATAAGCTTTATCGTCTGTACTACCTTCGGTGATATTCCAGATTCGTTCTGCATATTGTGCCAATTTTTCTTTTTTGGCTTCGAAGTTGTATTTGTAATGGCTAGGCGTCATAATAGCCAGCGTACGTGCGTGATCGATGCCGAACAGCGCGGTTAGCTCATGACCCATCATATGGATGGCCCAGTCTCCAGGAACTCCTTGTTGGATTAATCCGTTTAAGGCCATTGTACAACTCCACATAAAATTGGAAGCCGCTTCATAATCTGTAGGATCTTTTATCACTTTTGGCGCAACTTCAATCAGGGTCTGTAAAATACTTTCGGCAAATCGGTCTTGTAATAATCCGCCCACAGGATACGTCATATACTGTTCTAAAACGTGCGTAAACGCATCGGTCAACCCATTTGCCAATTGGCGTTCAGGAATAGAAGCGATTACCTGAGGATCCAAAATAGAAAACTGAGGAAATAATCCCGGGCCGCCCATACTTAGCTTTTCCTTGGTTTCGGCGCGAGTTATTACAGCACCGGAGTTCATCTCGGATGCCGTAGCGGGTAGCGTTAATACCGTTCCAAAAGGTAAGCCTTTTTCGATTCTTTTATTATCGGTTAAGATATTCCACGGAGAAGCACCTTCATAGGATGCTGCAGCCGATAAAAATTTGGTACCATCAATCACAGATCCACCACCAACAGCCAATAAAAAGGTGATGCTTTCGGTTTTAATAACCTCTAAGGCTTCCATTAAAACTGAATACTCTGGATTGGAAGGAATTCCACCGAACTCGATTACTCTAGCATCGGATAAAGCCATTTTCACTTGGTCATAAATACCGTTTTTCTTAATACTTCCCCCGCCATAAAGCAAGAGAACCTTAGCATTTTCAGGAATTTCGTTTGCTAGTTTTTCAATACTGTCCTTCCCAAATATTATTTTGGTAGGATTTTTAAATTCAAAATTATTCATCTTAGTTTTACTTATGTGTTTTATTAAATTTTTGGTTTCCCACCCGTGCGGATAGGATTGTTTCTGGTTTCAAGTTGAAGGTGTGAGCATTTATATTTCAGAACTTAAGTCTCACGTCTAATATCTTATATCTTAACCACCATTTTCCCTTTATTCTTTCCTTCAAATAAATCGATAAACGCAGTTGGGATATTATCAAAACCATTGACTATAGTTTCAGTATATTTCAATTTATCTTCGGCTAACCAACCAGATAGTTTTTCCATTGCTTCTGGGAATATCTCTTGATAATTAGAAACTATAAAGCCTTGCATTAGGGCACTGTTTTTAATTAGGAAAGGTTGTACGCTGATACTCTTTGGTAACTCCGTATTGTTGTAAACCGAAATAGCACCACAAATAATGAGCCTTGCGAATTGGTTAATATTGAAAAATACGGCGTCGGAAATAGGACCGCCAACATTATCAAAATAGATATCCACGCCGTTTGGAGCGGCTTCGGCGATTGCAGCTTTCATATTTTCGGTAGTCTTATAATTGATTCCCGCATCAAAACCGAATTTGGACTTTAGCAGTTCCACCTTTTCATCTGAACCTGCAATCCCAATTACTCTAAGGCCGAGTATTTTTCCTATTTGTCCAACCACGGAGCCAACGGCACCTGCTGCACCAGAAACGACTAAGGTTTCTCCAGATTTTGGTTTTCCTATTTGTGTTAATCCAGTGTATGCCGTTAGACCAGTCATTCCCAAGATTCCTAAATAAGCGGATAATGATGCCTTTGAACCATCTACTTTTAAAAGACCTTCGCCAGTTGAAACTTGTTTCGTCTTCCAATCCAACATTCCTGAGATGAAATCGCCGACATTAAACTTGTCATTTTTTGATTCAATAACCTTGGCAATCACCCCAGAATGAATAGGTTTATTAAGTTCAAAAGGAGGAGTGTAAGATTTTGCATCGCTCATTCGCCCTCTTAAATAAGGATCTACCGAAACGTAGGTTGTTTCTAAAAGCAATTCGCCTTCATTAATGCTTAATTCTTTGCTGTCCTCTAAAAATTCAAAATCGGAAATAGAAGGCTTTCCTTTAGGTCTGTTTTTTAATACTATTGTCTTTATCATAATTATTCTTTTTAGCTTTAATTTTTTCTCACGTCTCACGTCTCACGTCTCACGTCTCACGTCTCATGTCTCACATTTTAATACTATCCCACGCCGCCTGATAAGCAACTTCAATATGTTTTTCATCCAATTGAAACCCACTGCTTTTATCTGCCATCATTAAAAATGACAACGGACTAATAGTGTATGCGTACAATATGTAGTTTGAAATTGGTTTTATAATTCCTTCTTTTTTTCCGCGTTCCCATAGGTCGAGTAGGGGCTGTAGGTGTTTAATTCCTTCTTGACGGCTAGGTTCGTCAATCATTGGGGTGTTATCACATTGTGCTAAAAACATAGCATTTTCAGATTCTTTAAATTTAAAATCGGCAATGCGTTTCCAGATACATTCAAAACCTTTTTCCACGGATAATTCTTCACTATAAGTAGCGAAGGCATATTTTGTATATTTCGCTTTAACCTCGATATAGGCTTTGTTGACCAAGTCCTGTTTATTTTCAAAATACAGATAGATAGTGGCAGGGGAGACCTTGGCCATTTTCGCGATCTTACTCATTGGCGCGGCATGGAAACCATTGTTGTTTACCAATTCAATAGTGGCTTTTATTAAGGCATTTTTTTTATCTATACTTTTCTGAAGTTTGGCCATAGTTCTTTAATTATGGCACAAAGATATAAAAAATGAACATTCATTCTTTTTTTTTAACAAGGATTTATAGTTGGCATGTAATTTGGCTACACCGCTTGAACAGTTGAAAGTCTGAATTGTCACAAGCGCAGTAAATATTGTAGGTGCAAGGCGAGAGTTTAGAAAATAAATAAAACTGCGTAATATTTTATACATTTACATAACTTCCTCTTAATTAGTGTTTAATAGCTTTGCTTTTCCTCACCAAAGTGTTTTATTCATAATTAAACAGCAATAGCTCTGTTTAGATGAACGAAAAATAAAAAAGAAATGTGGTATAATGATTTAAGACCAGACAGCGAACTTCTTAACGATCGGTATTCCTTGATAATGCTGAATAAAAAAGACAACTACAACCGGATGTTAGCTGATGCTGATAAACAGCGCACCCTAGCTAATCTTCTGAGGCTACGAAAAGGCCTTTTGGATAAAATCCCTAGAAAAACCGTAGATACCAACCTTTTATTGGGGTCCTGGAATATCAAGAATTTTGGTACCTTAAAAAATAGAACTGCAGAATCCCTATATTATATCGCTGAAATAATCAATTCCTTTGACATCGTTGCGCTACAAGAAATCAATAGAGATTTAAGCGATTTTAAGAAGGTACTTAAACTTTTAGGAAGTCATTGGAAACACACGTTTAGTGATGTTACCGAAGGAAATTGGGGAAATGACGAACGCTTTGGTTTTATATATGACTCTCGACGTATAACACAATCTGGATTATCTGGAGAAATTGTAACCTCTCCCGAATCCGTCGCGGAAGATGCTATTATCAGGCAGCTAAAACGAACACCTATATTCACAGGTTTCGAAAGTGGCTGGCGAAAATTCTCCGTTGTAAGTATTCATTTGCATCCAGGCCAGGGATCAGCTAACAAAGCTATTCGGAAAGAGGAGGTACGCCTATTAATGGAAATACTTAAAAGAAAAATACACTCCGCGGCATTCGAGGATAGAAATATGGTTATTGTGGGAGACACAAACCTTTATAAAGAGGACAGTGATATTGTAAAACTCATAACCGATACTGATTTTGAAGAAAGTAATGGACTCCAAGGAAAATTCACAAATACCAGTTTAAATCAAATCTACGATCGGGTTTTTTTAAATGTAAACGATTACTTTAAACTTAGTCTGGACACCAATGGGACAGAGAAAGGCGGAGTTTTCAATTTATTTGATTACGTCTATATTAACACCCCCGAAGAGATAGAAAACTATCATAATCTAATGCTTCAACAGAAAGAAGATCCAAGTACACTAACCAATGATGCAAAATTCAGAAGCTATTTCAATAAATACTGGAAACGAAATCAGATGAGCGATCATTTACCAATCTGGATAGAAGTACAAACGGAAAGTAGTGATGAGTTTTTAGCCAATAAACTTGGTAAGTTTTAATTTTCCCTTTTAAAAAACACACAATTATAGCTTTCAATTGCATCCATCCAATAAGTTGTAAAATATTTAAATAAAAATAAAGCTTTATTTATAAAATGGTTATTACATAAATGCTGCCAATATAGCTAAAGACACTTTATATCTGCATTTACGTCAAATAGAACAGAAAAAGTTCTATTCGCCATTTTACGCGAATCAAGATATTTGTTCTATAATTTATATTATGTAAAATAGAATAACCAGAACCAACTATACTATAGTGAATTCTGGAAACTATCATTATCTCCTATTATGGCGCCATCTAATAGGTTAGCTTTATTAAGCTACTCTCTCAGTAATTTTAATAGCAGAAATCGTGTTACTCTTCTTCTGACTTTATTTCATTCAGTGCCTTGTCAATTTTCCTCTTTTCAGACTTCTCCTTCATTTCATCATCTTTTTCCATCTTGAGCTTTCCATCACCTTTTATCTCTAACTCTTCCTTTTTGTCCGTTTTTCCAAAATTTGAGGATTTTGTATATTCATCTTGAAAATCGGCATGCTTCTTTTTCTTTTCCATAATATAGTTTTTCGTTCTCTTTATTTTTTAAAATTTCCGTTGAAAGCAAATGCTTTTTGCTCTTTTCTCACTCGAGTCTTTTTAAGTTCCTGTTTTTTCAAATCGTCTGGTAGATTATCAGCTTCTCCGCCATAGTATCCAAATGCAACTGCAGTAGCAACGTGATAATCATCAGGGAAATTAAATTCCTCTTGAGCTTTCTTAAATTGAACTCCAGCCATTTGGTGCACTGCAATTCCCATGCTGTTAGCCTGATGGATCACATTACCCATAAACAGCCCTAAATCATGAAGTGCGTGAAAGTTCTCTTTCTCGTCATCATTCATTGTTTTTTTAAAAGCGTTGATCCAAAGCATTTGTGCATTCCCTGCCCAACTTTGATTAAAATCGTCTAAACAGTTGAAAATGCGGTCATACATTTCGGTACCTTTAATTCCCCAGATTATACGCCACGGTTGAATATTTGCACAACTAGGGGCCCATCTCCCCGCTTCAAATAAAACTTTTACATCAGCTTCTTTTATAGGAGTCTCTGCAAATACTCTTGGGCTCCATCTGTTTTTAATGCTTTCCAAAATGGGATAATCTACTGGGGTGTTTTTACTAATGTCCATATTATATTTTAAATTTATCTTTTAAATGTAATGTCTTTCACTTGGCTCGAAAAGCTTTTTAAAAAGATTTAACGCTCTATATCATTATTAACATTTCTATGTATTTAATAAACTCGTTTTACGCGTAAATTTGATTAAAAACATATCGCATGATTGTCTGGGCATTATTTATCGCATTTATCGTTTTATGCCTAGCATTGGATTTGGGAGTTTTTAACCGTAAGGCCCACGTTATCAAAACTAAGGAGGCTACTATTTGGACTGGTATTTGGGTTACAGTCGCGATTGGTTTCTCAGGGGTTATATATTGGCTTTTTAGGGATGGCCTTATTGATAATCCAACAAATCTTACCCCAAAACTTGCCGTTCTAAAATACATTACTGGCTATTTAATAGAGCTCTCGCTGAGCATTGATAATGTATTTGTAATAGCCGTAATTTTCTCTTCCTTCGCTATTCCGAAGAAATATCAACACGAGGTTTTATTTTGGGGGATTTTAGGTGCAATTGTTTTTAGAGCATTGATGATATTTTTTGGGGTAACGCTTATCAATAAATTCGACTGGATAATCTATGTTTTTGGAGCCTTTCTTTTAATTACTGCCTTTAGAATGTTATTTCATAAGGAAGAGGAATTTAATCCTAAAAAGTCTAAAATGTTCCGCTTTTTGAAAAAACTCTTTCCGGTAAGCTATAAAATGGATGGCGATAAGTTTTTTATAAAGCGAATGGGCGTTCGTGCCGCAACTCCCCTATTTGTTGCCTTGATAATAATTGAGCTTACCGATATACTTTTTGCTCTCGATAGTATTCCAGCAATACTCGCAATAACGGCAGATCCTTTTATTGTATTTAGCTCTAATATATTGGCCATCTTGGGATTGCGTTCTATGTATTTTTTGATTTCCAGAATGCTCACTAAGTTTAGATATATTAACTACAGTTTAGTTGTAATTCTTGCTTTTGTGGGAATAAAAATGATTATGTCTCACAACGTTGAAATTCCAGAGTGGTTATCACTAGGTGTAATTGGCATTTCCCTTACAGCCGGTATTGTTGCTTCTTTATTTATACCAAATCCAAACCCGTTGTAAGAAGATTAATTTTTCACAAAATCCTATTAAAAATTTGGAATGGCTTTTTTGCTATTGTACCTTTAAGTTTGATAACCAAAAACCAAAAAATTATGAAGATAAATTTCGAATACCACGACGTAGCGGCTAGCGAAAGATTGGAGGCTTTTGTTGCTGAAAGATTAAATAAACTTGAAACTAAATATGACTCTATAGTCAGTGCGGATGTATATTTTAAAAAACAAAATTCTTCAAACCCTGAATTAGGGAAAATTTGTAATGTTCGATTAAGTATGCCTGGCCCTACAATTTTTGCAGAAGCCTCAAATTCTTCATTTGAAGCGTCGGTAGCAAAAGTTATTACAGAACTCCGCACCCAATTACAAAAACGTAAAGAAAAATTAAAAGCACACTAATTCTATGAAAGATATGGGACAAATAGCACGCGATGATAGACAATTAACGCTTATATACAGCAGCAATACTCGCGTTGGAACGCATACCTTGAGTTATCTCACTGGAATGGACGGTAGGTATTTAGCGATAGATTTGGCAAAAACAAAAGTTGCCGATACGCAATGGGCCGAAATTGCCGATGCTCTTGGGGTTAAAATTGGTGATTTAGTTGATAAGCGAGAACTGGATATAGATTCAGAAGCTACAGAAAATTTCGATTCCACTGATTGGCTTAAAATCATTCAAAATAATGACTCGGTTATTTCTAGACCCATTGTTATTATGGGAAAGAGAACCAAACAGATTGATAATCCACCAGAGATTATGGAGTTTTTTCAAGTAGATTCTGCTGGCTTGGAACAAAGTCCATCCAATGGCGCTGATCCTGATCTTGAAAGAACATCGGAAGATGAAACATTCATTGAAAAGAATGAGGAATAATCATTCCTTCTGTACTTCTTCCAAAGGTTGAATATTTGGCTTAACTTGTTTGTAGACTTCTAGTTGGGGCCGTGTTAAGATATCTTGCATATCTTTCGTCTCCTCTTGCTGAAGTTGATAAAGCAAGTTAAGCTTTTCTTTTCCGCTTAATTCGGCTTCAACTTTATAACGGCGAATTAAAAACTCCTCCACTTTTTGTTGAAATAAGAGTTGTTGCTCTCCAGTTAATCCTAGTTCTGGAATATATTTATTTGTGATTTCTATTGCTTGATTTTTAGCTTTGGCATTGGATTTCTGTAGAAATGGATCTTGAGAAAAGGCTGAAAAACTGATTAATAAAAATAAGAGTCCTACGAGATTTTTCATGGTTTTTAAGTTTTTATCTATTGAAATTAATGAATAAATAAACTACAACCAATCTTTTTAACTCACTTTAACGCGCTGATTATAAGGCTTAAATATCGTTTTTAAGTTTTGAATAAGCTTTAAGCTAAATCGAAATTTTCTGCTGAATTAATGAAATAGCGTCGTTAACATTGCGCATTTGTTCCATATCTTCATTTTTAAACTCAATATCAAAAACATCTTCTATATCTAGAATAATATCAACCAGATGTGATGAATTAATATTCAATTCGCGAGTCAGGTCGCTAGATCGATTTATTTCCGTTGCGGAAACATCTTCAGGTAAGTATATTTTTATAATTGGTTCAAGCTTGCCGTATATTTCTTCCGAAGTCATAGGTTTTTTAAATTTTTCTAAAGATAATACAAGCGTTAACATCACCAAAGCCGAAGCTAGCTTTTGCTACGGTTTGCAAATGTATTTTTTGCAGTTTCATCGAAATTTTTTCTGAAGAAATTAATGATGTAATCTTTGGATGCAAATTTTCACAATTTACATTGGGAAATATGAAACCTTCATTCAATTGAAGGATTGCTGAAACAATCTCAATACTTCCACTTGCTGCCAAACAATGACCTACCATTCCCTTAAGTGAATTTATGTATGGAAACTCCTCCCCTTTTCTTTTTAAGGCAATACTCCAGTTTTCTATTTCATCTGGATCTTTTATGGTTGCGGTTAAATGTCCATTGATATAATCAATTTCATCTCCAGATACTTTTGAATTTTTTAAGGCATCTTTTATACATTTCTGCACCGCTTGACTGTTGGGTGCGGTCATACTGCCTCCACTCCTTTGACCACCATTATTAACAGCTCCTCCAAGTATTTCAGCATAGATGGTTACCCCTCTTTTTTGTGCACTCTCCAAAGATTCAAGAACATAGGCTCCTGCCCCACTTCCAGGTACAAAGCCACTGGCATCAACACTCATTGGGCCTGCCACTTCATTTGGTGAATCGTTGTATTTGTAGGTTGTTACTTTCATCGCATCAAAACCACCCCAAATGTATGGGCCAAAATCGCTTGTGCTACCACAGAGCATAAACTTGGCCTTTCCGTTGGCAATACGATCATAACCCATTAAAAGAGCTTCTGTGCCCGTAGCACAGGCAGAGGAGTTTGCCGTAACCATATTTCCTGCGCCAATAAGTCCTCCTAAATAAGCACTTACACCACTGGTCATAGTTTGCGCCACAGAAGTACTTCCCAAACGACGTACATTTTTGTCGTCAATTCGATAAATAGCTTCGCGAAATTTTTCAACCCCGCTGGTTCCAGAACCAAATATTATTCCCAAGTCCCACAGAGGTTCGTCTTCCTGTTTTGCCGGTTCTAATTTTGCGTCTTTTAACGCGTCCATGCCGGCAATTACACCATAGAGAATACCGCTACTATTGAAGTTGCGAAGTTGAAGATCTGATAAGTATTCTCGTTTCTTTTCTTCGGAAATATCAGGTTTTGCACCCAATTGACAAGAAAATTTAAGATCGCGTAACTCTGGAAAAAATTCTATGCCAGAAACACCGTTTTTTATAGCTTCGGAAAAAGCAGGAATACCTACTCCATTTGGAGCAACTACTCCCAGACCAGTTATTACGACACGTTTTTTCATTTTATACTGTTTTCTTTCAAAATCACACCACTTATAGTTCCTTGTGCGACGATTTCTTCTTTTTCGTTGCGCATCTTTACTTTACACTTCAATTTATTGAATCTAAAATATATTTTTTCCGAAACTACTTTTACTTTTTCGCCAGGAAATACGGGAAGGTAATAATCAATTTCTGTACTGCTTAGGGCGAAGCCTGTTTTTTCTGATTTTTTTTCTTCATTTAAAAGATAGATACCAAAACAAACCAAGCCAATCTGTGCCATACATTCGGTTAGAATAACACCTGGTGTAATAGGATTATTCTTAAAATGACCAGCATAAAAGTAGGCATCTTTCCTAAAAGTATAGGTACCAGTTATACTTTCAGTGGAAACAGAATGTATCTCATCCACAAACAAAAATGGTTCAGAATACGGTAGCTTTTCTATTATATCTTCAGTTTTCAATACTTTTTGATTTCAATGATTTTTGTAAGCCATAGGCTTCAACTCATCTAAGGCTCTCTCCACCATCTACTTTTATTACTGTTCCGTTTATCCAATCAGCTTCTTTTTTACTAAGTAGATAAACTGCATTCGCAATATCTTCGGGAGTAGTTAATCTATTAAACGGATTTCTGATTTTTGCCATTTCAGCTAACTTATCACTTTCTGGGATAACCAAGAATGATGGTGTTTGGGTAGTTCCAGCTTGAATACAGTTGGTCGTTAACCCCAGCGGAGCAAGCTCTACAGCCATATTACGCATCAATGCTTCCAATACTGACTTTGCTGCAGAAACAGCTGCATAGCCCGGCCATACTCTAGAATTACCCTCACTTGTAAAAGCGATATTTCGAGATTTCTCTGTAAAAACCTCATTCTGAATCAAGCTTTGAGTCCATTCATACCAACTTGTAGCCATAGCATGAATCGTTATGTCGAAGTCTTGTTTGATTAATGTTTCGTCTTCAGATCCATTCATTTTTTTTAAGGTACCCTTTGCAATACTGTGTAATAAAAGTTTTACACTATGTTTTGGAAAGTCATTGATAATCTCCAATCTAACTTTTTCATTGAGTGCGTCTTTATTATAGGTCTTTACAGAAACTCCATAAGCTTCCATCTTTTTAACTTCTTCTTCAAATGCAGCCAAATTGCTTTTTCGGTCCCGATGAATTATACAAATATTCATTCCTTCGGAAGCTAGTTTTTTCGCACTGGCAAGGCCTAGCCCACTACTACCGCCAAGAATTATTGCCCAATATTTTTTTAATTCACTCATAACTAAAATTTCAGCAAAACACGCTGTGCAGAAAATCCTGGGCCAAAACTAAGCATCAATCCTAAATCTCCACTCGCTGTTTTTTTCTCCATAAACTCCTCTAAAACATATAAAACGGTCGCACTACTCATATTGCCATACAATCTAAGAACTTCTTTGGTATCATCAATGTTCTTGCCTAAACTGCCAAACAAATCTTCAACGGTTTCAACAATTTTACGCCCACCAGGATGAAAAATTAGATGATCGATCTCGTCAATTTTCACATCATTTTTCTCTAAAAATGGATGAATAAATAAGGGGAAATGCTCAGCTATTTTTTCGGGAACAGATTTATCTAAAATCATTTGTAGGCCGGTGTTTACTAGCTTAAATCCCATCATATTGGTTGCATCATAAAAATGATACATTTCTTCAGCAAGTATTTCTGGACCGTTATCTTCTTGGTTTGATGACATCAAAACGCAGGCTGCGCCATCTCCAAATATCGCCGCACTCACAATATTTACCATTGAAAAATCCTCTAGCTGAAACGTAGCCGTTGGAGCTTCTAACGCAATTACGGCAGCACGTTTTCCAGGATTGGCTTTTAAAAAGTTATTTGCATAGATAATACCTGATATTCCCGCGGCACAACCCATTTCAGTAACAGGCAATCGGACGATATCCTGCTTCATTTTCAATTCGTTTATCAAATACGCATCTACAGATGGAATCATAATTCCTGTACAGCTAACCGTGATTATAAAATCAATATCAGTGGGTTTCCAGTTTGCTTTCTCCAGGGCATTTTCAAGACAATTTTTCCCAAGTTTGGTAATTTCCCGAATATAAATGTCGTTGCGTTCCTCAAAACTAGTATTGGTAAAGACCTCTAGAGGATCCATTATTGAGTAGCGTTTATCAACGCCCGCCCCTTCAAAGATTTTAATTACTTTTCTTTGAAAACGTCGATCCTGACTGTGCATCCATTGCTCAACAAATGGAATAATCTCCTTTGTTTCTCGGCTGTATTTTGGTAATTGCTTCGCAACTGTCTTTATTTTAACGCTCATAATTCTTTTTTGAGTATCCATTGATAACGGTACGCCCAACGCCAATGGATTTCACTCTGTTGATCAGGGATGTTTTTTGAAATGTTTTCAAGTTCTTGTTTTTTAAAGCCTCTTGCAACCGAAACGAGTCCATCGTGCCTTGCAGTTTTGGTTTTTAAAAAAAGCCGACTTACAACTTTAAAAAGGTCGAAAGCCTGCTTGCTTCTTTGTAAGTCATTTATTATTAAGCCAATACTTGTTCTGCCTATTAATGTATTTAAAAGAACTTCTATTTTTTCTTTACTAAAGTGATGCAAAAACAGGGTACACAATGCAATATCGCAATTTGGAATTAGATTTTCTTCGGAAAATACATCAATTTTTTGAAAACTGATGTTTGTATATTCGCTACTCTGAATTTCAGCATATTGTAAAATATTTTCATTGAAATCGATCCCTATCAATTCAAAATTGAGATTATTTCGTTTTCCAAAATCTGCACACTGACGAAGTAATTCGCCATCGCCACAGCCTATGTCTAAAATAATAATTCTTTCAGACCTGGAGCGCTGTGTTAATAGTTCTTGGAGTCCATCGATTGTTATTTTATTTCCTCCCAACCATTTATTTACAGTTTTTAAGTCTTTTAAGAGGTTTTGCATCTCTAAACCTTGAAAATCTAGATCGTCCATTATCTCTACCTGATGAGACCTATGTTTATTACTGAAAGTAATCACTTTGTTAGGCTCCATGTGTTTTCTTTATAATCATCGGTACTACTAAAGGAATTGTTTTAGCTACTGCAAAGCCAACTTTTGACGCGATTGGGTTCATTAACATACGTTGGATTAATTGCCCCGTTTTTAATCTATTTTCGAATTCATCATTCCATTTTTCTATATAGTCGGCTTCTAAAGAAGCACGGTTAAAATTGTTTTTCTGAAATGATTTTAGAAAAAATTCTGAGAAAATTTGCGCACTTTTTATAGCCATTGCCATTCCATTTCCACAGAGAGGATGAATTAACCCTGCACTATCCCCTATCATGAAAATATGATTTTCCACTGGTTCTTTTTTCTGAAATGATATCTGGCTAATGGTCAATGGTTTTTTGAAAAGTGGTTTTGCATTTATGAAGAAATCACTTAAAAATGGATTTTTTGAAAGTTCTTTCTTCTGAAAAGTATCAATATCGCCATAGTTCTTAAAAGATTTAAACGTTGTTAGATAACATGCGTTTACCGCTCCTGTTTCGGTTTTACTCAACCCGCAATAGCCTCCTTCAAAGTTGTGCAATGCAACTGTATCATCTGGAAATTCGTAATTATAATGCGCTTTTACAGCAAGCCATGGAGATTTTTGCTTCATAAACCTGCGTTTTAAAAAAGTATCGAGGTTCGATCTTTTTCCATAGGCACCAACTACGTAATCAGCTTTTAAAACATCTTTTTTTTGAGTGGTAACACAGAACTGATCTTTTTCAAAATTCACCTTTTCAACAGTGTCAAAGAGAACCTTAACTTTATTCTTTATTGTTTCATAAATCAATTGATCAAAAGCATAGCGGCTAATCCCAAAACCACCAAGTGGTAGGTTTGCATTTATTGGACTGCCTTTGGTATCTGTAATCTTAAATTTAGAAATTTCTTTAGCGCCAACGTTCATTGGGTCAATTCCCAACGAATTTAGATAGGGTAATACTTCATTACTAACATATTCTCCGCATACTTTATGATTTGGATATTCATTCTTTTCAATCAAACAAACCGAACAATTGTTATTGGCAAGGTGCAATGCGGTTGTTAGACCTGCTAGCCCTCCTCCAATTATAATGATATCCCATTTGTGTTTTGTCGTCATATTTATTTCGGTTTAAAACTAAAAAAATCCCGTCCAAAAAAGGTACGGGATTTTAATTAATTTAAGGAGATATTATTCACCAGCTTCGCGTTTAGCGTCATTCTTCATTTTTTCGTTAGGAATGATAGCTAAATTCACACGTCGGTTTTTAGCACGTCCTTCAGCGGTAGAGTTATCTGCTATTGGAGCATCTTCTCCAAACCACTTTGTAGTAAATCTACCAGAGCTTAGTCCTTGATTCTGTGTAAAATAATTAGTTACGGAATTAGCTCTGTTTTTAGACAAAGTCATATTCATTGCATCTGCACCTACACTGTCGGTGTGGCCTACAACCAATACATTTGTGTCTGGATATTCTTTCAACACATTTGCTAATTTGTCTAAAGTAGCTTGGGAGGTACTATTTATATTATACTTGGCAGTATCGAAATAAACACCACTGTTCTCATCAAAAGTAACAACTATACCGTCGTCAACTCTTTCAACTTGAGCACCTGGAATTTCATCTTCAATTTTCTGTGCTTGCTTATCCATTTTGCCACCGATAAGCACACCAGCACCACCACCAACAACACCACCAATTACAGCTCCTAGTTCACTATTACCGCCTTTACCAATATTGTTACCCAATATTGCGCCAAGAACGGCTCCACCAGTAGCTCCAATTACGGCGCCTTTTTGTTTGTTGTTTGCATTTCGAGTAGCCTCACAGCTTCCCATACTTATAACTAGAGTTAGGGCTAAAGCTACTAATGCGGTTTGTTTAAAAAATGTTTTCATAATAATTAGTCTTGAATTTTAGAAAAGTTCATGTTTATTTTAAAGGGTTTGCCATCAAGGCTTACTGTTTGTTCCCAACGCATTGACGATTCGTCAAGTTGTGCCAAACGCAATCTGAAACCAGTATCAGTCTCAGATTTACCTTTTGCATTTGTTGGTTTCAAAAGAAAGTCATAAAGTCCTGTTGCGGAATCTATTTCCTGAATGGTAAAAATGAAATCTCTTTGTCCTGTTGGACAGTCGGGATTTTCAATTGTATAATTCCCTGTATTATTATTAGGAATGAATCTCCAATTACTGCCTTCAAGACATTCTGCTGAAGTATCATTGAAAATTGAAACATTAAAAGTTCCTGAAGAGTCATATGTAATATTATCCAGAGCCCAATACCCCTTAATTACTTTTCGAGATTCTTGCACAGTCTTTGGGGTTCCGCAAGAAAATGCCGTGACCGCGATAAGGGCCAAAATGAGGATTTTTTTCATAAAATTAGAATTAGTTTAAATAATTGGTTAAGAATTGATTTTTACCTTCTAAAAAGACTCGATAGTAATGAAATTACTAAAAGTACAATAAAGATGTAAAAAATAATTTTTGCGATTCCAGCCGCACCTGATGCGACTCCTCCGAATCCAAAAATGGCTGCAATAATTGCAATTACTAGAAAAATAACGATCCAACGTAACATAGTTTTATTGTTTTAATGATTAGTATGGCACTAAAGTAAAAAACAATTTTAACGTTTGGATTCTCTTTATCTAAAGTTTAACAACGAATGTTAAAATATTAGTAAGCCAATAAAGTTAATAGGTTTTCCTTGAATTTTTTATTAGGAAGATAGCCAGATTCTAAATTAGAAGCAAAAGGAATAGGCGTGTCCAAACTTCCAACTCGCTTAACTGGAGCATCTAAGTATTCAAAGCAGTCTTCCATTATCATTGCTGAAATGTCTGAAGCAATTCCTCCAAACATCGAATCTTCCTGAAGAATAATAACTTTCCCTGTTTTCTTAACGGAATTGTATATTGCTTCAATGTCTAATGGTACTAAGGTTCGAAGATCCATCAAATCAGCATTTATCTCAGTGTTTTGGTCTAGAGTTTCTAATGCCCAGTGTACCCCAGCACCGTAAGTGATAATTGTAACATCTTCTCCTTCTCTTAATAGTGAAGCTTTCCCTAATGGTAATGTATAATAGTCTGATGGAACATCTTGACGAATACTTCTATAAAGTGCTTTGTGTTCAAAAAACAATACTGGGTTCTGGTCTTCAATACTAGTAGCCAATAAACCTTTGGCATCATAAGGGAATGCAGGGTAAACAACTTTTAAACCTGGAGTATGCATAAACCAAGCTTCATTCGTCTGACTGTGAAAAGGTCCTGCCCCTACACCTGCCCCACAAGGCATACGTACTACAACATCTGCTTTTTCATCCCAACGATAATGGCTTTTTGCAAGATAGTTCACTATTGGATTAAAGCCAGAGCTTACAAAATCTGCAAACTGCATTTCAACAACAGCTTTAAAACCGTTAATTGAAAGTCCCATTCCTGTAGAAATAATTGCAGACTCACATATAGGTGTATTGCGAACGCGTTCTTTTCCAAATTGCTCTACAAATCCTTCCGTAATTTTAAAGACACCACCATATTCTGCAACGTCCTGGCCCATAATAACAAGATTGTCATGACGTTCCATAGATTGTCTTAAGCCTTGGGAAATAGCATCGATAAGACGAATATTCTCTTTTTCTGAACTTGCTGAAACCTCCTGATAATCGAAAGGTTTAAATACATCTTTTAATTCGACGCTCTCATCAAATTCAACCACTGGCTCTGCAAAAGCAATTTCTAGATTTTCATCAATTTCATGCTTAAACTCATCTTTAAACTTTTGAATTGATTCTTCAGTAATAACACCTTCCGAAAGTAAAAACTCTTCATAGTTTGCAAGTGGATCCATCAAGCCCCACTTGTCAATTAAATCTTTAGGGACATATTTTGTACCACTGGCCTCTTCATGGCCACGCATTCTAAAAGTCTTGAATTCTAATAAAACCGGACGTGGATTGATGCGCATGTCTTCTACAAGTTCTTTAAGTTTGGTGTAAACTTCCAAGATGTTGTTTCCCTCAATAATATGAGATTCCATTCCGTAACCTTTGCCACGGTCTGCAATATGCTCGCAGTTATATTGCTCGTTTGTAGGGGTTGAAAGACCGTAACCGTTATTCTCAACACAGAAAAGAACCGGTAGTTGCCATACTGATGCAACATTTAATGCCTCGTGAATATCACCTTCACTGGTTCCGCCTTCCCCTGTAAAAACGGCACAGACTTTATTATTTTTCTTTAATTTATTCGCCAAAGCGATACCGTCGGCAACACCAAATTGTGGTCCAAGGTGCGAAATCATCCCAATGATGTGGAATTCTTGTGTTCCAAAGTGAAAGCTTCGGTCACGACCTTTTGTGAAACCGTTCGCTTTTCCCTGCCATTGTGAAAACAATCTGTGTAAAGGAATATCACGCGATGTGAAAACACCAAGGTTTCTATGCATCGGCAGAATGTATTCGTCATTGTCTAAAACTGAAGTAACTCCTACAGAAATAGCCTCTTGTCCTATTCCGCTGAACCATTTTGAAACTTTTCCTTGACGCAATAGAATCAACATTTTTTCTTCTATTACTCTCGGTTTCAACATGCCACGGTAAAGCTTTAGTAAGGTGGCATCGTCAATATTTTTTCGATCGTAATTAAATAAAATATCGGGGGTAGTCTCTGGTTTCATGTATCTATAATGTTTTTTTAAATGGGCCATGTTTCGGCTGCACTCAGTACAGTTATAGAATATCTCAAATAGACATTCCGCTGTGTACTTGAAAATAAATTAATTATGTTTCCTCATAAAAAATTTGCAGACCCAAAAGTAGAAAAAAACCCAATGATAAAGGGATGATTAAGGCAAATTTAATCTTCTTCGTAACTTTCGCATTTTTGGTACCTTTGTAAACTAAAATAATAATTTACTGTTTTAAAACCTACTAATAGGATACAGAGTTGAAAGATGATTGGCATAAGACAAAACCTCCTCAGACTTAAATTCAAGTTAATAGATGTTGATTTTAGTCTTAAGTCTTTTGTCTTACATCCTAATTCTATAAATTTAGGTCTTTGTATTAATAAATAAATAACTATGAACAATATACCCAGCGTAGATTTAGCCGATTTCCTTTCTGATGACCCTAAAAGGAAACAGAAATTTGTAAATGAGATTGGTACCGCTTACGAAGATATAGGCTTTGTTTCGCTTAAGAACCATTTCCTCAGTGACCAATTAGTTTCTGAACTTTATAAAGAAATAAAAAGCTTTTTTGCCCTTCCTGTTGACACTAAAGAAAGTTACGAAATTCCTGATCTTGGTGGACAACGTGGCTATGTTTCTTTTGGAAAAGAACATGCCAAAGGAAAGAAGGAAGGTGATTTAAAAGAGTTTTGGCATTTTGGACAAGAACCAACCGAAGATGCAGATCTTTCTGAAAAATATCCAAAAAACGTTCCTGTAAAGGAGCTCCCAGATTTTAATCATACTGGTATGGAGGCGTATAGAATGCTTGAAAAAACCGGTATTTATGTACTTCGAGCCTTAGCTCTTTATATTGGTTTGGATGAGTTTTATTTTGATCACTGGGCAACCAATGGTAACAGTATTTTGAGACCTATACATTACCCACCAATCGCCGAAGAACCAAAAGGTGCAGTTAGAGCTGGTGCTCACGGAGATATCAACTTGATAACTTTGTTGATGGGAGCTTCTGCTGGAGGTTTACAAGTGCTGCGTAAAGATGGAGAATGGATTGACGCAATTCCAAAGGAAGATGAACTAGTTATTAACGTAGGCGATATGCTAGAAAGACTTACAAACAATAAACTGCGTTCAACAATCCATCGTGTCGCGAATCCACCACGCGAAGAATGGGGCAATCCACGCTATTCTATACCTTTCTTTATGCACCCACGAAGTGATATGAAATTGAATTGTTTGGAAGAATGTATTGATGACGAACATCCAAAAGCTTATGATGATATTACCGCAGGTGAATTTTTACACCAACGTTTAGTGGAGATTGGACTTATTAAAAAGTAGCCCTTCGACTCCGCTCAAGGACCGGTTCTATCATTATCTGGTGGTTGAGCGAAGCCAAAACCACAATAGCCTTAATTTTTAAACCTTGAACAATAAACAGTGAGTTCTTTAGAAGACCAATTAAAAAATCTATTTCCCGAACACGAACCCAAAGATATTCCTGAGACTAAGGACGAATCTACAGTTTGGATGCAGGACGATCCATTAATTTGTAAGTATGAAAAACGCAAAGGAAAGCCGATAACCATTATAGAAGGTTATAATGGTGCTGACAGTGATTTTAAAACTCTTGCAAAAGAACTCAAACAACTCTTAGGTGTTGGAGGAAGCTTTAAGAATGAGCAAATAATTATTCAAGGTGATTATCGCGATAAAATTATGCAGTTTTTGAAAGATAAAGGATTCAAGGTGAAACGCGTTGGCGGGTAGAAGAAAGTTGCAGTGTTCAAGAATAAAAAATGGTCTTTCATCTTGGCTATTTCACATGGAAAATAAGTGCAAATAGTAGTAGCAAAAGATAGTTTTGGCTTTCAAAAGCTTAAACTCCTAAACTTTTAAATTCAAAAAAAATTGAAATCGCAACCTATAAAGCCCAGTGAACTTATATTAACTCCAGAAGGTAAAATCTATCATTTAGATCTAGCTCCTTCCCAACTGGCACCTATCGTAATTACCGTTGGAGATCCAGGACGTGTAGCAGTAGTCTCAAAATATTTTGACACTATAGAAACTGAGGCTGAACACCGAGAATTTAAAACTCATACTGGTACTTACAAAGGAAAGCGTATTAGCGTGGTTTCTACAGGTATTGGACCCGATAATATCGATATTGTTTTTAACGAGCTTGATGCATTAGTTAATATCGATTTTGAAAAGCGCCAAGTAAAGGATAACCTCACATCGCTCGATATTATTAGGATTGGCACTTCTGGAGGTTTGACACCTGAAGTTGAAGTAGACAACTTTTTAATAAGTGCAATGGGAATCGGGTTGGATAACGTAATGCATTATTACGATAAAACTGATGAAATTACTATCCCTAATTTTGCGCAATCATTTATAGAACATACCAAATGGAATCCTGATAATTCTGTTCCGTATGCTGTGGAAGCAGATAAAACCTTGCGGAAAAAATTGTCTTCAGAAAAAACGATTGAAGGTATGACAATCACCAATGTTGGTTTTTATGGGCCACAAGGTCGTGTGCTTAGAGCGAAGTTAAAGGACCCTAATCTCAATGAGAAGCTTACCTCCTTCCGCTATAAAGGCAAAAAAATTACAAACCTTGAAATGGAAACGGCTACAATGTATGCTATGGCAAAACTTCTTGGACATAGAGCACTGTCAATGAATGCCATTATTGCCAACAGAGCTTCAGGAACTTTTAGCAAGGATACGTCAAAGACTATTGATGCACTTATTCAATATACATTAGGAAAAATTACAGAATGAAAAAATTTTTGATTGGCGGTGTGCCAGAACATTTTAACCTCCCTTGGTATATCGCACTTCGTGATAAAAAATTCCAAGAGCAAGGAATCAATTTGCGTTGGAAAGATTATCCGGGCGGAACTGGTCAAATGGCCACTTCGTTGCGCGAGAAGGAAATTGATATGGCTGTAATCCTTACTGAAGGAATGGTGCGCGACATCATAAATGGGAATGACAGTAAAATTGTTCAAGTTTATGTAAAAACACCATTATTATGGGGAATTCACGTTGCTGCCACTTCAGAATTTGAAGAAGTTGGAGATTTAAAAGGGACACATGCTGCCATAAGTCGCTACGGATCAGGTTCTCATTTAATGGCTTTTGTCAATGCAGAAAACCTTGAATGGGATTTAAAAAATGACTTGAGGTTTAAAGTGATCCAAGATTTAGATGGTGCGTTGGAAAGTCTCCCAAAAGGGAATGGTGATTATTTTATGTGGGAAAAATTTATGACCAAACCACACGTAGATAATGGAACACTTCGTTTGATTGGCGAATCCCCTACTCCATGGCCAAGTTTTGTAATCGCTGTTCGGAATGATGTTTTAGAGAATGAAGCAGAAAGTGTGAAATCAATATTAGAGGTGATAAATTCGGTTACAGAGAACTTTAAAACACTGCCTAATATTGATGAGATAATAGCCAAACGATACGGTCAACAAATCGACGATGTTCGCGAATGGTTGTCATTAACAGAGTGGACTAACCGACAATTGACTTCAAAAGAACTAGAAAACATCCAACAAAAACTTTTAGAGCTGGATTTAATTGAAAATAAAACTCAGGAAATCAACGTCTTACATAAATTCTAAGAAAAGATCTAAAATCCTACGCAACCCCAGAGTAGAACTTGCATCTTGTTTATATAAAAACAATTAGCATGACTACTTTCTTAATCATTTTGGGAGCCTTGTTGGTCACAAACTTCTTGCTATTGCAGTTTAGCTGCAATGATGCCACAGAATCTGATGTGCCAGAAGAAGAATAGAATAACTCTCTCCTCCTTATATTTCTATAGCTTAGAGAACCTATCGAAAAAGGTTGCTTAGTTTTTGATATTTTCAGGATTGTTACCTCTGAATAATATCATTTACCATTCAATTGGCTCTTTCCCGTTTTTACTTAAATACTCATTAGTTTTACTGAAGTGTTTATTACCAAACCAATAACCTCTGTTGGCTGCTAATGGAGATGGATGACCGCTAGTTAGTACCAAATGTTTTGAAGTATCGATTTTGGCTCCTTTCTTCTTTGCTGGGCCACCCCAAAGTAAAAACACCAAATCTTCCCTTTCATCTGATAGCTTTTTAATTACAGCATCCGTAAACTTTTCCCACCCCTTTCTTTGATGACTTCCAGCGATGTGAGCTTTTACTGTTAAAGTAGCATTGAGCAATAGAACTCCTTGTTTTGCCCAGCGTTCCAAATACCCATTATCGGGCGGAGAAGTACCAATATCGGTTCTTATTTCTTCAAAAATATTTTTCAAGGAAGGTGGAATCTTAACGTTTTCTCCAACCGAAAAGCATAAACCATGTGACTGCCCAAATCCGTGATAAGGGTCCTGCCCTAACATCACTACTTTTACGTCATTAAATGGTGTGGTGTTGAAAGCTGAGAATATTTGATCTGCAGGAGGAAAACATTCGTAGGAAGCGTATTCTGTTTTTACAAATTCAGCCAAATCTGTAAAATATGGTTTTTCAAATTCATCTTTTAAAATAGCCTTCCATCCAGACTCAATTGTTACCTCCATTATTCTTACTTTTGCATGATTGCTGAAAAAGTAAAATTAATGGAAATAAAGCGGAAACCCCGTATAGATAATAAAACTTTAGAAGACCTTGAATTCCCTTCGGTGCTTCGGCAGATTTCGGAATTTTGCGTCACTGAACCTGGACAAGAAAATGTGTTGGATATAATTCCATTTCAGGATTTTTCTAAAATTAGCCCTGAACTACATAGGGTTAAAGAGTTTAAAGCCTCCTTCAATGGGGATAACCAAATTCCTAACCACGGCTTCGATCCTATTTTCCGTGAACTTCGTTTACTTGAAATAGAAAACAGCACGTTGGAAATTTCAGGCTTTAGAAGAATTCTTTCTATTTCTGAAACCACTCGAATTCTATTGAAGTTTTTTAAGAAATTTGAGGAATTCTATATTCACTTAAATTCCTTTTCTGAAAAAGTAAATTACACCTCGCTTATTTCCGACGAAATCAATAAACGCGTTGATAAATACGGCGATATAAAGAATGAAGCATCTAATGAACTCGGAACGATCCGGAGAAGACTGAACCTTGTAAAAGGAAAAATCAATTCATCATTCACTAAAGCACTTTCGCAATATGTACAAAATGATTATTTGGATGATATTCGTGAGTCAGTTGTTGAAAACAGAAGAGTATTAGCTGTGAAATCCATGCACCGTAAAAAGGTAAAAGGCGCTGTTATGGGGAGTTCAAAAACGGGAAGCATCGTTTATATTGAACCTCAGGCAACCCTGGAATATGCCAATGAGCTTAGCAATTTAATCTATGAGGAAGATGAAGAAATAAAGCGAATTTTAAAAGCAATGACGGAATTTGTTCGGCCGCACGCCGTACTTCTAGCGAGTTATCAAGACTATTTGATAAAGATGGATGTGCTTTATGCAAAGGCGAAATACGCACTAAAAATTAATGCAATTTTACCGATTCTCACTTCGGAAAAAAGAATCTCCCTTCATAAGGCATATCATCCGTTGTTATTGGTTTCAAACAACAAAAGAAAGGCAAAAACATTTCCGCAGAGCATTGAACTTGTTCCCGACAAGAGAATTATTGTTATTTCAGGACCAAATGCGGGTGGTAAAAGTATCACCTTAAAAACCGTTGGACTTCTGCAGGTTATGTTGCAAAGTGGAATGTTAATTCCAGTGGAGCCGCAAAGTGAAATGTATTTTTTCAAACGGATATTAACTGATATTGGAGATAATCAATCCATTGAAAATCATTTAAGTACTTATAGTTATCGCCTCAAAAAGATGAATCAGTTTTTGAAAAAGTGTAATAAAAACACCCTTTTCTTGATTGATGAGTTTGGAACAGGAAGTGATCCCGAACTTGGTGGTGCTTTGGCCGAAACCTTTTTGGAAGTGTTTTATGAGCGGGATGCCTTTGGAATAATTACAACGCATTACACTAATTTAAAACTGTTGGCAGACGAGTTGCCCGATGCAATTAACGCGAATATGCAGTTTGATAATAAGTCTTTGGAACCATTGTATAGCCTGCATTTGGGAGAAGCTGGTAGTAGTTACACTTTTGAGGTTGCCCAGAAAAATGGTATTCCATATAGCTTAATCAATAGAGCAAAGAAGAAAATTGAGCGCGGTAAAGTGCGTTTTGATAAAACCATTGCCAACCTTCAGAAGGAACGTTCTAATCTTAGGAAAACATCGGATTCCTTGAAAACAGAGGAGCAGAAAGCACGATTAGAGAACAAACAACTAGAAGAAGTAAATGCACGTGTGCAGGATAAACTAGAAAGCTATCAGGAGTTGTTTGATTCCAATCAGAAACTTATTAGTTTAGGGAGAAAGCTCGACTCACTTTCTGAAAAATATTTTAACAACAAGCAAAAGAAGCAACTGATTGATGAATTGATGAAGCTTGTTATGGTTGAAAATAGCAAACGAAAAAAACTGGCACCAAAAAAGAAAAAAGCTGTAAAGGCGAAAGAAAAAGAAGTAATCAAAGAAGTTGAGAAAAAGGTAGAAGTAATCCGAGAGCGCAAAAAAGAAGAAAAAGAAAAAGCGAAAAAACTCCCACCACCAAAACCGAAAGTAACTTTAAAAGTTGGAGACAGAGTGCGGATGATAGATGGCCGCGCCATTGGAACGATCGATACGATTGAAAAAACCAAGGCATTTGTTAATTACGGAATGTTTACGACCAATGTTAGCTTGACGGAACTTGAGAAAGTGTAATCCCCTCTGTCTGCGGCATCTCCCCAAAGGGGGAGAAAATAATAACTTAAATCCATCAATATTATACTTGGCGATTTTCCGCCTTTTGCGAAAAAAAATGTTTGATAATCACAAAATAATCCTTTTTGATGGCGTTTGCAATCTCTGCAATGGCGCGATCAATTTTGTTATTAAAAAAGATAATAAGAACACTTTCAAATTTGCCGCGCTTCAAAGTGAAATTGGGCAAGAGCTAACTTCAAAATTTAATATAGATAGAACAAAAGTTGATTCAATTATTTTGATCGATGGTGATAAACATTATGAAAAATCTTCGGCGGCACTTCATATAGCTAAACATATGGGCAGTGCCTTTCCTCTACTTTTTGGGTTTATGATAGTGCCGAAATTCATCAGGAATGCGGTTTATGATTACGTGGCCCGAAACCGTTATAAATGGTTTGGGAAAAAAGAGAATTGTATGATTCCCACTGCGGAATTGAAGAATAAATTTTTATGAGGTATTCAACTGATGCCCATAACAAAAGTGTAAAGAAGTAGATTTCGGGCTGTGGTTTTAACTTACACACATTATCAGATCGTCGTATTTTCTTGAATAAACACATACTTTTCTCAAAGCTTTATTCTTAATCTATGGTACCTCTTATTTCCAAATCATTCCCTAAACCTTCGAATCCTCCAGATCCTGTTGCGTTTCCTACATTACCATAAAGATAAAGTCGAAAAATAATCGTAGATGTTTGATTTTCAAATCCGTAGCTTGAAAGGTCGATGGTCTTAGAATCACTAATTGTTAAACTTGTAAACACATCAAGGTTAGTGTTGTATCCATCGATATTACTTCTTAATGCACCTAGTTTTGGACCAGTTTCTGAGCGCTCATAATTAAAAAACACTTCTGATATTGATATAGGAAAACCCGCTAATGGAGTAATTGTAAATTCGAAATAATCATTATTTGCAATTGCGGCTGCTAAGTCGGGTTGGGTAAAATCATTTGCATTAAATCGATTTGCGTTTAATGCGGGAGTAATTCCATCCCCTCGAGAAACCAATCCACTGGATATATTAGGTGCAACTACAGCACTTACATCAATTTCATTTCCTGCAATACCTTCAAAATCCCAACTTGCTAGAATTGGTATGGGAGATGAAGTGCATTTCACATCGTCCCAACTAGCACCATTCCATATTTGTAAACATCTTATACTTTTTACAAAAACGAGTAAGCCAGCGTCTGTTTCTGTTGGGTTGATGGCATCTCTTTCAATGATAGTTGGTACCCTAGGTGGCATAAAACCATGATAAGTTGCCCCCATATTAGAAGTACTACTCACCTCCAGCATAGAAGCAGATGAAGGTGTAGTTGTGCCAATTCCTACTTGGCAATAGGACATCGTTACAATCAATGTCGTCCCGAAGAACAAGAATAATTTCCCCATAACAGTTTGATTTACAATGCCGAGTGGCAATGGTTCAAAAATTATAGATTGGGTCTATTTCCCGGGGAATTAAATACTAAACTACCTAATAATATTTCTTTATCCAAATAATTTTGGAAATTACAGGTGAAGATTATTCTGTATGCGTCTAGTAATCAGATTATTCTAAGAATCTAAATCGAAGGTTTCGGTTGGGTCTTCCTTGGGCTCATAGTTCATCATTCCTTCGCCATCTGCGATTATTGAGCATACTGTAGCATCACCAGTAACATTTACAACGGTACGGAACATATCTAAAATTCTGTCTACTGGAAAAATGATCGCAATCCAAGCAGGATTCAAGCCTACGGATTCCAAAACAATGATTAGCATAACCAAACCAGCACTAGGAACAGCTGCAGAACCAATGGACGCTAAGGTCGCGGTTAGCACAATCGTTAGTTGCTGCCCTATTGTAAGATCGATCATGTGTAATTGTGCTAGGAAAACAACTGCTACGGCTTGATAAAGACAGGTTCCATCCATGTTCACTGTTGCACCTATGGGTAAAACAAAACTGGTTATTTTTTTATCGACTCCAAGATTTTCCTCCACACATTCCATAGTAACAGGTAATGTTGCTGCACTACTAGAAGTGGAAAAAGCCAAAGTTTGTGCGGGAGCCATTGCTTTGAAGAATCCCTTATATGGAACTTTTCTAACGAATAGCTTTAAAAATAATGGATAGATAATAAATATCATCAACATCAATCCAGAAAATACGGTAAGAGAATACCAACTTAAACCTTTAAAAATTTCATATACTTTACCAATATCGTCTCCTGCCATTTTGCTTACTACACCCGCTAGTAAAGCAAATACAAAGAAAGGTGCCGCCTGCATTACCAAATCGACCATTTTAAGGAAAACTTCCATCACGCTATCCATAAAAGTTGTGACTGGTTGTGATTTTTCATTGGGTATCAATAAGAGACAAACTCCAAAAAATATTCCGAAGAAAATAATCTGAAGCATTAATCCATTGTCACTCAGCGAAAAGAAAAAGTTCTCTGGAACGATATCTATCAGGGGTTGTAACGGAGTGGTTTCTTTAGTCTTTTTAGCAGTTTCCATCTTTTCAGAAACTGTTGTATTCTCTAATTCATCCTTGGAAAGATCTGTGATGGTTTGTGCGCGTTCAATGTATTCTGGTTTCTGTAAATAATGTATGCCATCCTTAATTTCGCGGCCTTCAGAAGCAGCCCATACTTCATAGCTAATTCTATTGTCAATTCTACTTTGTTCGTCGATAAGTTTTCCGGGCTTTATAGTATTTACCAGTAGAAGTCCCATACTTACCGCAAAGAGCGTGGTCAATAAATAAGCCAATAATGTCTTCCCTCCCATTCGACCCAAACTAGATGGATCTCCTATATTTGCCACACCGCTAATAATTGAAACCAATACCAAAGGGACCGCAATCAATTTTAATAGATTGATGAAAATCGTTCCAAAAGGTGCAATCCAGTCAATAGTAAACTCGCTCCATCCTAACTTACTGGAAAGTAAAGCCCAGATAATTCCTAAAAGCAATCCAATGATGATTTTCCAGTGTAGTGCAAGTTTTTTCATATTTATTTGTCTATAAATCGGTGTTTTTTGATAATACCTTTATGCTTTATTTGAATGTTAAAGGTCACAGTTTAGATGTTTTGTCCATTAACCAGAAATCGGCCAGAACCAATGCTGCCATCGCTTCCACAATTGGTACTGCACGGGGAACTACACATGGATCGTGTCGACCTTTTCCTTGAGCTTGGGCTTTATTGCCTTCGCTGTCTATGGTTTCTTGTTTTTGCATTATTGTAGCCACAGGTTTGAAGGCTACTTTGAAATAGATATCTTCTCCATTGCTAATTCCACCTTGGATTCCTCCGCTGTGATTGGTTTTTGTACTCCCGTCTGTATTAAATGAATCATTGTGCTCACTGCCTTTCATTGCTGTACCAGCAAAACCACTTCCATATTCAAAACCTTTAACGGCATTAATGGAAAGCATTGCCTTCCCTAATTCAGCGTGTAATTTGTCAAAAACAGGTTCACCAAATCCAATAGGAACATTTTGGATTACACAACTTATGACTCCTCCAACAGTATCTCCTTCTTTTCGAATTGATTTTATATAATCTTCCATGTTTCTCGCCGTCTCAGAATCTGGACAACGAACGGGGTTTTTTTCGATTTCAGAAAAATCAATTTCAGAATAAGACTTCTGAAGTTTCATTTCTCCCACGGAAGAAACATAGGCGGTGATTTTAATAGCTTTAAGAAGTTGTTTTGCAATTGCACCGGCTACAACTCTACAAGCAGTTTCGCGAGCAGAAGAACGGCCCCCACCGCGATAGTCGCGGGTTCCATATTTTTTATCGTAAGTAAAATCAGCGTGTGAAGGACGATAAATATCTTTTATATGACTGTAATCCTTGCTTTTTTGATCGGTATTTTCAATTGTGAAACCAATTGGTGTTCCAGTAGTTTTGCCTTCAAATATTCCGGAAAGAAAGCATACTTGATCTTCCTCTTTTCGTTGGGTAACAATAGCAGATTGACCAGGTTTTCGGCGTTGCATTTCAGCATTAATAGCTTCAAAATCCAGCAAAAGACCTGCGGGGCATCCATCTATAATTCCGCCAATAGCCTGCCCATGAGATTCGCCAAAGGTGGTAAGTTTAAAGATTTTTCCGAAGGAATTGCCTGCCATACTACGGTTTTCAACAAATGTAAACGTTCGGGTTCAATAATTCAAAATTCAAGGTTTAAAATTCTAATAATCCTAAGGAAGGGTATGTAGCCATCACTGAAGAGATTGGTAAGCTTGTCAATAAAGGGCTTCCGCTTAATAAACCTGCATGTCTTTAGAGAGCGATTCTGGAGTGTATTCTAGTGGGTTATTCACAAATCCATCATGTTCTTTATCAAGTTCTAGTCCCTTTTTCTCTAGTTTATCCATTTTTTTATCCATTTTAGAAATCCATTTTATCACTTGGGCACCACCAAATAAATGGCTGGTTGGTAAGGGCTCTCCCATCTCTTTTAATATCAATCCCACAGGTGAGTTTACCTTATCTTGAAGCTGTACAAAGCGAGCTAGTAAATTGGCATAAGGTGCAATTAAGGAACCAACACCACCTCTTGGCTGCATCCACCCCACCAAGTAAAGTCCCATATAGTTATCATACATACTATAACCATAAACTTTTACATGCGCCTTTTCTACTCGGCAAAGTTCTTTTGGAAGAAATGGGAAATCTGTTTTAAAACCAGTTGCGTAAACTATTGTATCGACATCCTCAATACTCCCGTCTTCAAACTCTACCTGCGACCCTAAGAACTTCTTTACTGCTCCCTTAATTATAGTTCTACCATGCTTTACATGCATGAGTGTTTCCGTATTTACCGTTGGATGCCTATCAAAAACTTTAGATTCGGGTTTAGGTAATCCATATTCCTTATGACTTCCAATTGTCAGTTTCAGCATCATTTTTATTAAGCTCTCACGTACCCAATCTGGTATGGGTGGTACTTTTAAAGAAGCCAAGGGTTTGCCCATAAAAGTTTTTGGAAAGATCCATATACCGCGTCTAACACTTATAAAATTCTTAGAACTAACTCGAGCTGATTCAGATGCAATATCAAAGGCAGAATTACCCGCTCCAATTACTAAAACTCTTTTGTCTCTTAACTGATCTGGTGATTTATACTCTTTGGAGTGAAAAGAATTCCCAGTAAAATTACCTTCGTATTCCGGATAGTTTTTACTCCAATGATGTCCATTACAAACTACTACTCCTTTATAAATTTTAGTTGTGTTATATGCAAAAGTCACTTCCCATAAATTCTCTTTTATTGGATTAACATAAATAACCTTAGTGTTGAACTGAATAGATTCGGTTAGATTATAGTGTGAAGCGTAGCTTTGATAATATTTCAGCATTTGACCACTGCTAGGGAAATCAGGATAATCTTCAGGCATTTTAAAATCGGGATATTCCATTACTCTTCTAGCAGATAGAATATGTGCAGATTTGTATGTACCGTGATACCAATTTCCGCCTACATCGTCATCAGCATCTACTTGGTGGTATGGAATTCCAGCTTCTTTGAAAGATTTTGCTACTGCTAAACCTACAGGTCCCGCGCCAATAATTAAATAATACTTATCTAAAATCTCACTTTTCATAATTTGTACTCTCTGTTAATGGTTTAATCTACCCATTCTCTAAGCTACTTAGTTGGTAATTAGACTTTAATGATTTTCATGGTTTTTGAAAAATCCTTGTTCTACAAATATTACTAAAATTATTCTGTTTCATTCGAAAATTCACACTCGAACACAGCTAATATTGCGATTTAGGTTAGCACAGTTTTCTATGATGTTTTCTCAAGGTAAGAATGTAGTGTTTAGCTATATAAAAGTGCTGTAAACAACTTACTAAAAAAATGGTCCGTTTACTTTATACAGTGATCTCTTGGAAAATCGCTGCGTAAAATATTAGGACGATGCATTAGCAAATTAAGTCTGTTAATAAATAAAAAAAGAATAGCCATAAAACGCTCCTTCGCGACATTGGCTGTATATTAGCCAACTTAAAAATAATCTAAAGCAAGACATCAATGTCTTTTACTAATAAGAATATATTATGAAGCGTTTATTTTCGAACTTACTATTTAAGGTTTTTCTTGCCATAGTTTTAGGTATTGTTTTTGGCCTGTATTTACCTGAATCCATAAACAGAATATTTACCACCTTCAATGAATTTTTCGGACAGTTTTTAAGTTTCTCTATTCCGTTAATTATAATGGGGTTAATAATGCCAGCTATTTCCGATATAGGTAAAGGGGCAGGTAAACTATTGTTACTTACTGCAGCTATTGCTTATGGCTCTACCTTATTTTCAGGTTTTATGACATACTTTGCTGCCTCCAATATATTTCCAACACTTTTAGAGTCTCATGTTGACGACGCCGCACAAATTGCCGATTCTGGCCGTGAATTATTACCGTATTTTAGTATCAACATTCCACCGGTCTTTGATGTAATGACTTCATTAGTCTTAGCTTTTGTTATTGGTTTAGGACTTTCATATCAGGAAAAATCAAGTTTAAAACTGGTAGTTAAAGATTTTGAAAAGATTATCATGCAGTTAATAGAGAATGTTATTGTACCTCTATTACCACTTTTTATTTTAGGAATATTTGCAAGCATGGCATTTAACGGACAAGTATTTACAATTCTTTCTGTATTTGTAAGTATAATCGGAGTCATTTTTGCCCTGCATATTTTATTGTTATTACTACAATACACCATAGCAGGGGTACTTACAAAGAAAAATCCTCTAAAGTTATTGATTACAATGATGCCAGCATATTTCACTGCTCTAGGGACACAATCTTCGGCAGCTACGATTCCTGTGACCTTAGAACAGACATTAAAAAATGGTGTTTCAGAAAAAATCGCAGGTTTTGTTATTCCCTTATGTGCCACCATTCATTTATCGGGTAGTATCATGAAAATTACCGCTTGCGCAATGGCATTAATGATTTTACATGGGATGCCATTCAATTTTACATTGTTTGCAGGATTTATTTTTGTTCTGGGAATCGCAATGATTGCAGCACCTGGCGTACCAGGAGGCGCGATTATGGCGGCTGTTGGAATTTTGCAATCTATGTTAGGTTTTAACGAAGAAATGATGGGCCTTATGATAGCCTTATATATTGCAATGGATAGTTTTGGTACCGCTTGTAACGTAACTGGAGACGGTGCAATTTCCTTAGTTGTGAATAAAATAATGAAAGAAAAACTGGTTACCTAAAAACAATATTTCACATTCAAACTATATAATTAATAGAAAAAAGAGGATAATTAATTCGAATTATCCTCTTTAGTAGTAAAACATTATGTTTTTAGATTGTTTTAGCTCCAGCTTCTGCTACAGCGTGATCATTATCTACTGCACTTCCACTTACTCCAATGGCACCAATGATTTCGTCTTTTGCATTTTTAATTGGAATTCCACCTGGGAAAGTAATTAAACCTCCGTTTGAATGTTCAATGTTGTACAATGAACCTCCTGGCTGAGATAATTCACCTACTATTCCAGTGTTCATATCAAAGAAACGCGCGGTTTTGGCTTTCTTGATAGAAATGTCAAGAGAACCTAACCACGCTCCGTCCATACGTACGAAGGCTACCAGGTTTGCGCCTGCGTCTACAATTGCAATATTCATTTTAGTATCTATTGCGGCTGCTTTTTCTTTTGCTGCTGCGATTGCTTTTTCTGCTTGTGCTAATGTAATATTCATGATTTTCTATTTTTAGTGTTGTTAATTTTATAGTGCAAATGTAGAGTGTGAGAACTCTTATTCACCTACTAAAACAGTTCAATAACTTATGAAAACAGTTCAAATTAGTGAGCTATCATACCGTGTGGGTCGATAACAAATTTTTTGGCCACTCCAGAGTCAAATTCTTCATATCCCCTAGGGGCATCTTGCAGGCTTATTACTTCCGCATTTACGGCTTTGGCGATATTTGATTTATCATGCAATATGGCATTCATTAATTGTCTGTTATATTTCATTGTAGGAGTTTGTCCTGTATGGAAAGAATGGGATTTTGCCCAGCCTAATCCGAAACGGATTTTCAGACTTCCTTGTTTTGCGGCCTCTTCTTGGGCTCCTGGATCTTCGGTCACATATAGACCTGGAATTCCGATAGATCCACCAGCTCTAGTGATCGCCATGGCTTGGTTTAATACAATGGCAGGCATTTCTTTACCTGCGCTGGCGCCATGACCACTCGCTTCAAAACCTACACAGTCAACGAAGCAATCAACTTCGGGGATGCCTACAATCATAGCGATTTGCTCTTCTACAGGAATCCCGTTGGTCAAATCAATGGTTTCACAGCCAAAACTTCTGGCGTGAGCAAGACGGGCTTTATTCATATCGCCTACTATCACTACAGCTGCACCTAATAACTGGCAGCTTGAGGCACAAGCGAGACCTACTGGCCCTGCACCTGCAATATACACGACAGAACCAGCAGTTACGCCTGCCATAGCCGCTCCATGAAATCCTGTTGGGAAAATGTCAGTAAGCATGGTCAGGTCCAAAATCTTTTCCATGGCTTGGTCCTTATCGGGAAATTTCAATAAGTTAAAATCTGCATAAGGAATCATGACATATTCGGCTTGGCCTCCAATCCAGCCACCCATATCGACATATCCATAAGCACCTCCTGGGCGATCTCCGTTTACATTTAAACAGATCCCCGTTTGCCCGTTTTTACAATTTCTACAACGACCACAGGCAACATTAAAAGGAACAGAAACCATGTCTCCATTTTTGATAAATTCAACGTCGCGACCGCATTCTATGACCTCTCCTGTAATTTCATGCCCTAGCACCAAACCCTTTTCGGCGGTTGTTCTTCCTCTTACCATGTGTTGATCTGAACCACAAATATTGCTGGCCACTATTTTTAAGATAACACCGTGTTCACATTTTCGATCTCCCAAAGCAAGTTTGGGATAGTCTATTTCCGTTAATTCCACTTCCCCTGTTCCTTTATAGGAGATACCATGATTTTTGCACATAACATTTACTTTTTTTAGGTTTTATGTATAAATTCAATTCGATAATTGAATATTATGCAATGTAATCCTATTCTTCTATAAATAACTTATGAAAACAGTCCAAACTATAAATACTTTCGAAGTCCACAAGAATGCATGTGAATATATTTATTTGATAATGAGTAAATTAAAGAAAAACAACTTTTTTGTTAAGCTTGGTTTGGACTGATGCCAAACTTATTTTTAAAGGCGATACTAAAGTTTGATAAGTTATTGTATCCAAATTCCAAATATATCTCAGAGGGTTTACAGATCCCCTCCTCTAAAAGTCTTTTTGCCTTTTGAAGCCGTTTATCATGAAACCATTTCCCAGGAGAAGCTTTGTATTCTTTGATGAAATTACGCTTAAAGGTTGATAAACTCATATTGCATAAAAATGCGATTTCTTCTAATTTTAAATTGGAATGTATTTTACTCTCAACTGTCTTCTTAAATGGAGAACTTTCAACAATTACTAAGGAGTATAAATACAATTCAAACCTTCTGCCGTATTTCTGAAGAAGGTAAAGCATCAATTCTTCGAATTTTATGGAAAGAAGGTTCTCCAAAAAAACCGGGGGAGCATTACTAATGGTAGATAGTGAATTTAAGTATGAAGTAATGTACGCATCATTTCTAATTATAAAATAAGGATCTTCATCCTCTACTTCATCTTTGTTATCGGTATGTTTTTCTAAAAACTCCACAAGTTTTTTTTGTGAAAAAAAGAAGAGCTTGCAGTAATAACTGGGTTCTGCTTCCAATAACTCCGTCCATAGCCAATTGCCTTTTTTGAGAAGCAATGATTGATCTTTGTTTACCGCCACTGAGGTTCCAGCAAAGTGAACTTGCTTTTTACCAACTTGCAGAAAGCTGAACATATTCATTCCCAAATTCACCTTGCTTTTAACCACATCGTTGGTCATTTTAAAGTCATAGACAAATAAACCTGGTGTTTCCTTTTTATCGTCAAGATAAATTTGAGGGATGTTTTCAATGGGCATCTTTCTTCTTTTTCAGACTGCAACTTACCTATAAATATATAAAATCAGTTTCATTATAAGCTTAATCTGTCATGGGCCGTGGATCAAACCGTCAATCTTTCAACAGGGCATTTTTAAGAATTGTAACAGGATGTAGCGCTCGTCTTCCTGTCCCATCCAAAATTTGATGGCGGCAGCTGGTGCCATTGCTGGCAATAATAATTTCTTCGGAAGCCTTTCTAACTGCGGGGAAAAGCTTGAGCTCCCCTATTTTCATGCTGACATCGTAATGATCTTTTTCGTAACCAAAACTTCCGGCCATCCCACAACATCCAGACGGAATAATAGTTGGCTTGTAGTTCTTTGGAAGGTTTAGAATATCAAAGGTCACTTTTTGATTGCTTAATGACATTTGATGGCAATGCACGTGGATTTTAATATGTTTTTCTTCGGAAGTGAACTGTGCTGCGGAAATATTTCCATTTTCAATCTCGTTTGCGATAAACTCTTCTATCAGATAAGTGTGTTTTGAAATGATTTCCGCTGAAGGTTTATCATCCGCCAATCTGATGTATTCATCCCGAAATGAAAGAATGGCCGAGGGTTCAATTCCAATTAAAGGTGTTGCTTCAGACACTTTCCCATCTAAGAATTTAATGTTCGTATTAACTTCCTTTTTTGCTTCTTCTAAAAAACCTTTGGATAACAATGCACGAGCGCTATCTAAATTGTCTACAACTGTTATTTTATAGCCTAAACCCTCTAAAAGCTGATAAGCATCGGTCGCAATTTCCGCATCCAGATAATTGCTGAATTCATCTATAAATAATAAGATATCATTTTGTTTGTAATTGTTAGATAAATTATGTTTATTTTTCTGGTTTACAGTATCTTG
Source organism: Aequorivita sp. (assembly GCA_052105975.1). Lineage (GTDB taxonomy): Bacteria > Bacteroidota > Bacteroidia > Flavobacteriales > Flavobacteriaceae > Aequorivita. Next base: position 72,805 of record JBQEAY010000012.1, read on the forward strand.
ATGTATCTTACTAAAACTTTTAGTTGAAATTGGAGGCATTGAACGATCTTGATGTACGCCTGCAATATTTTTAATGATTTTTGAGGTGAAACTATGAGTAAAAAACCAATTAGCGAGTCCCGGAGTTCGCGAGGCCATTTTATTCAATTTTGTGCTTTTTCCAAAGACTTTGTTGGAAAAAGAAACGCCGCTTTCTCTATTGTATTGATATAAAAACTCAGCTTTTGCAGTGCTTATATCTACGTTACTTGGGCATTCACTTGCACAAGCTTTACAACTTATACATAAGTCTAATACCTCTTTCAATTCTTCGGAATTAAATTTATTGACAGCTTGATTATTGGTCAAGACTTCTCGTAAAGCATTGGCGCGGGCCCGCGTTGTGTCTTTTTCATCTTTTGTAGCGTGATAACTGGGGCACATTGCGCCAGAGGCATCTGCGGTTTTGCGGCAATCTCCGCTCCCATTGCAGTTTTCAGCGAGCCGAAGTATACCTTTATAATCACTGAAATCCATGATTGTTTTAACTTCTGGTTCCTTTCTTCCGACTTGATAACGCAAGGATTCGTCCATTTTAAAAGCATCGACAATTTTGCCTGGATTTAAAATATTCTGTGGGTCGAACGCGGTTTTGATATGTTTTAGAAGCGCGTAATTCTTTTCTCCAATCATCAAGGGAATAAACTCTGCTCGCACAATTCCATCGCCATGTTCTCCAGAGAATGAGCCATTGTATTTTTTACAGAGAAGAGCTACTTCCGTTGTGATTTTTCGAAAATAGGAGACATCTTCACCATCTTTTAAATTTAGAATAGGTCTTAAATGCAACTCTCCAGCACCTGCGTGTGCATAATAAACAGCCTCCTGATCGTATTTCTTCATTATAGTGGAAAACTCACTGATGTATTCAGATAAGTCTTCCAAAGCTACAGCAGTATCCTCAATACAGGCAACTGCCTTTCTATCTCCGACCATATTTCCTAACAATCCCAAACCAGCTTTGCGGAGCTCTAAAGCCATTTCAGTTTCCTCTCCTCTTAAAACAGGATTGTGATAACTATAATTTGAAATACTTAATGATTTGAGCAAAGCTTGAGTCTGTTGCTCCAGATTTTCTTCAGAATGACTTTTTAATTCTAGTAATAAAACCGCTTTTGGATTTCCTTTTACAAAAAAACGATAAGGCTCATAGGTTTTGCTCTTTTTGGTACAATCGAGAATTATATTGTCCATCATTTCGCAAGTATGCAGGTTGTGCTGCATAGCTATTACAACATCGTTTAGGCAGGCTTGGAGTGTTTTGTAATGCGAAGCTACCATTGCGGTATACTTTGGAGGCAGTGGGTCCAGTTGAAGTGTTATTTCCGTGGTAAACGCCAAGGTTCCTTCACTTCCGCAGAGAAGTTTACACAAGTTTATTTCTTCGTTACAATTGCTAAAAACAGAAGTGTCGAGCAAGCTATCAATTGCATATCCTGTATTTCTTCGGTGGATTTCAGGTTTTGGAAATTCTTTCCGGATTTCTTCTTGTGTGCCTTCCGGAGTTAATTCGTCGTAAAGTGTTTTATAAATACTTCCTTCTAAAGAATTTAGATGTGTTTTCTGAATAAACTCTTCTTTTGAAATAGCTTCAAAAACAACTTCTTCACTATTGGAGAGTATTGTTTTCAATTTCAAGACTTTATCACGCGTTACCCCATATTGGATAGAAGTTGTGCCACTACTGTTGTTACCTACCATCCCGCCAATCATACAGCGGTTACTTGTAGAAGTATTTGGGCCGAAGAAAAGTCCGTAAGGTTTTAAATATGCATTTAATTCATCCCGAATCACGCCAGGTTGTACTGTTACCGTTCTTTTATCGGTATCGAGTGAAAGAATCTTTATAAAGTGTTTTGAAATATCTACTACAATTCCATCTCCAACACATTGACCGGCGAGTGATGTGCCTGCAGTTCTTGGTATGAGGGACGTACCGTTTATTTCAGCAAAAGAAAGCAGTTGTTTTATTCCCCTTTCATTTAATGGATAAGCAACTGCCACTGGAATCTTCCTATAGACCGATGCGTCCGTGGCATACAGAGATGTGTGCAGTGAATCTGAGTAGAATTCACCGTTAAATAATCTCTTAAAGTTTTCGAGTTGCTTTTTCATTTTGATAATGTAAATGTAAAAAACTTCATTAACAAAATTTTGTAAATTTTATTATGGAGATTAGCATCATATTAACGTCTATCATCTGTTAATAGGGGTACTTTTACATTTTTATAATTAAATATAAAAACTTAAATAACCATTATTAATCATCGGAAAGTTTTTTCAATTTAGAAGTAAATATCTAATAAGAAGCTTCCCCCTAAAACAACTTACTTTATGAAAAAACTAGTTTTAATTATGTTTCTTGTCGCCGGTTTTGGTTGGCAAGCCACTGCACAGGAAATTTCTAAAAATGCTATCGGTCTAAGACTTGGTGACAGTGATGGCTTTGGTCCGGAAGTAAACTATCAACGTGCCTTGGGCGATAACAACCGACTTGAACTTGGTTTAGGCTGGCACAGCAAGCGTTATTGGGATGCAGTAAAATTAACAGGTATCTATCAATGGGTTTGGAATATTGATGGGGCGTTTAATTGGTATGCTGGCCCTGGTGCAGGAGTTGGCATAGTTAACTACGACTATGATTATGACAGAAACCATCCTTTTTTTAAAGATAAAAAATCAGAGGCTTTTGGTTTTATAACTGGAGATGTTGGTATTGAATACAGCTTTGATTTTCCATTATTGCTTTCATTCGATTTCCGACCACAATTCAATTTTGGCTATCGTGATGATGTTAATTTTGATGTTGGTCTTTCTGCACGTTATCAGTTCTAAACATCAATTCAATATATATATTTTGAACGAAATGCCCCTTTTAAAAGGGGCATTTCCCTTTTTATAAAACAGGGAAAACCCTGTTTTATCCCTTTGGAATTTGTTGCAATTTTACGAGGTTATAAAACACCCATTGTTGAAATGAACTATGTTGACATACATTGCCATCCTTCCTTAAAACCATATAGTAAGAGTTTTAAATATAAACCAATAAAACAAAATGCCTTAGACCCCAATAGAAAAAACTCCATTTGGCATTATAGTCCGCCCAATTTTCTTGAAAAGCTGTTAAACAGGTTAGTAACACTTACTAAATTTACCCAAACAGATCTTACCGCACTCGCCAAATCAGAAACTAAAGTTGTTGTTGTAGCACTCTATCCTTTTGAAAAACATTTTTTCGGAAAAGAAATTATAGGAATTAAAGGCGTTACCGATATTTTGGTAAATCTAGCCGCGAGCATTAGTCAATCGCGAATGGACTATATTAGAATCAACAAAGATTACTTTGTTGATCTGAAGGATGAATATAATTATTATCGCCAACTTCACAATCAAGTGGAGACTATCGATGGGATTACTTATACCTATCGACTGATTAAAAGCTATAAAGATATTGAAGGGAATCTTTCACAAGAAACAGATTCAAAGAAAATAATAAATATTTTACTTACCATTGAGGGCGGACATAGCTTTAATACAGGCATTGAAATGAATAAGGATATGGCCAGCCGTACAGAGGTTCTTGGAAATATTAATACAATCAAGAATTGGGAATACCGGCCTCTTTTTCTCACTCTAGCTCATCATTTTTACAATGAACTTTGCGGTCACGCTAGAAGTATATCTATTGGATTGTTGAAAAAAAATCAAAATAGAGGCTTAGATAGTGATATTACTGAATTGGGTTATGAGGCTATCGATCTTTTACTAGACGATACTGAAGGTAAAAGAATTCCGATAGACGTAAAACATATGAGTACTACATCTCGTAAATCTTATTATAAGCTACTTGACACCAAGTATTCTTCCCAGAAAATAGCTGTTATTGCGAGCCATGGATGCTGTAATGGCAAACGTTCCATTGTACAAGGAAATCAAACGGACTTTCCGGAGCATGACGAATGGTTCTGCGATATTGATATAAATTTTTATGATGATGAATTGATCCGGATTGCACAAAGTAATGGAATATTCGGGATCCAGTTAGATGAGCGCCGTATTGGGAGTAAAAAGGCTATTAATGAAAGTAAAGTATTTTTTCCGAACAAACGGAAACAGCTTAGAAAAAAGGCTTTGTTAGTTTGGCGACAGATAGTTCATATTGCCGAAGTATTGGATAAGAAAGGTCTTTTCTGTTGGGGAATTCAGAGTATTGGAAGTGATTTTGATGGAATAGTAAATCCCATAAACGGTCTTTGGACTGCTGAAAACATGAAAGACCTGGCTGAGGAGCTATTAAACCATGCGGAGGCTTATCTTTCCTCTAAACGAATCTTGCTAAATGACTTCAATAGAATTGAGGCCAAAGTGATTGTAGATTTTGTAATGCAGCAGAACGCGATGGATTTTATTGATAGGAATTATTAACTCCTGAATAAAAAAATTACTTTCTTTTTCTTCATTTTTTTACTCAAATTGAAAACTAGTAGGCCTCTCAAAAGTTATACTGCCACGTTATTCATATGTAAGATGGCTTTCTCATATAATTTCTCATAAATAGGCACAACTTTTTTGGTGTCAAAAACCATAGCAGATTCTATGGCTTGTTTTTTAAACTTGTTTAAAACTTCGTCTGTAGATATTATCTTTAACGCATTTTCTGCCATTTCATCAACATTTCCTACATCGCTCAAAAAGCCACTTACCCCTTCTATATTCACCTCGGGCAAGCCACCGGTGTTACTAGAGATAACTGGTACGCCACAAGCCATTGCTTCTAGTGCTGCCAGTCCAAAACTTTCTTTTTCTGAAGGAAGTATAAATAGGTCGGTAAAACATAAAATTTTATCTACTTCATTACTATTTCCTAGGAATATCACTTTTTCTTCGATTCCCTTTTCTGCACAAAGCTTTTCACAGCCTTCACGTTCAGGTCCCTCTCCTACCATTATTAACTTGGCGGGAATTTTTTTCTGGATGCGATCAAAAACTTCAATTACATCTTTTACGCGCTTTACAGCTCGTAGATTACTTACGTGTGTAACAATACGCTCATGTGGCTCTGCCATCAAATCACGTTGACAGTCTGTAAAGGGATTTATCTTTTTTGGAATGTCAATAAAGTTCGGTACTACGTGTATTTCCTTTTTAATTTTAAAAAGATTAATAGTATCTTCTTTCAAGCTCTGCGAAACCGATGTTACAACATCGCTCTTATTGATGCTAAAGGTAACTGCAGGTTTGTAGAATGGGTGATTTCCTACTAGTGTTATATCAGTTCCGTGAAGCGTGGTTACCATAGGAATATAAATGTTTTCCTCCTCGAGCATTTTCTTGGCCATATAACCTGCATAAGCGTGTGGAATGGCATAATGAACATGAAGAAGTTCAATTTTATGGAGTTTTACCATATCTACCAATTTGCTTGAAAGTGCAAGCTCATAAGGTTGGAAGTGAAACAGTGGATATTCAGGAACAGAAACTTCGTGAAAGTGAATGTTTTTTGAAAGTAATTCAAGCCTTACGGGTTGTTTGTAAGTTATGAAATGTATTTCATGGCCATGCTCAGCAAGTGCCAAACCTAGCTCTGTCGCCACTACTCCACTCCCACCAAAAGTGGGGTAACATACTATTGCTATTTTCATAATTTATCTTTTTTAATAATCAATCGCTTCATAAATAGCGGCCTGAATATTACTGCGTAAGTCACTTTTTATTAATTTTCTATTTGTCGCATCAGGAAATGTTCTGTTTGATAAAAACACATACACGATTTCTTTTTCTGGATCTGCCCATGCGAAGGTTCCTGTAAAACCACTATGACCGAAACTGGTCATAGATACACAACCGCAAGTTGGACCTACGGTTCCTAACTGTGGTTTGTCAAAGCCAACACCTCTTCGCACATCTTTATCACAGTAATAACAAGTGTTGAATTTATCGAGTATGTTTGGCTCAAAATAACGTGTTCCGCCATAAAAACCTTTCCAAAGATACATCTGCATTATTTTGGCAACATCATTAGAGTTACTGAATAAGCCTGCATGCCCACTTGCACCACCCAGCATAGCTGCACCTTGATCGTTGACATAACCTTGAACTTTCTGTTTTCTAAAAAGGTTGTCTTGTTCTGAAGGGGGAATATTTTCTTTTAGAAATTTACTTAATGGGTGATAAAGTGTATAATTTGCTCCAAGGGATTCATATAAATTTCCTTGAACAATATTTTCAAGTGGCTTACCAAATTCTTTTTCTAGATACTTTTTCAAAATATAATATGGCAAATCGCTATATCTGTATTCTAATCGAGGGTTTAAGTCGCTTTCGCGTATATCTTTATAAATAGTATCCATATAATCCCTTCGCATATAAAGATTTTCTGCAACTTCTACATTAAAATCCTTCCCCGGAATATCTGAATAATACTTAGAAGAAACCCCTGTTTTTTCTTTATTGAAGGTGTGGCGATAGAAAGGAATCCATGCTTTAAAGCGTGCATAATGAGATAGCATTTGTTTAAGAGTAACATTTGCTTTGTTAGAGTGTTTATACTCTGGTAACATTTCCGAAAGCTTTGTGTTTAAGCTCAACTTTTTCTTATCTACCAACTCCATTACGATAGGTACTGAAGCCAAAATTTTCGTCAGTGAAGCAAGATCATAAATGTCCGTGTCTTTTACTTTAATTTTCTTGTCGTATTCGTGATAACCGAAATTTTTCTGATAAATCACTTTTCCTTTTCGAGCCACTAAGATTTGTGCTCCAGGAAACATTCCTTCTCTGATTCCAAGATTTGCAAGGGAATCTATTTTTTTTAGTTTATAGCTGTTTACACCTACACTTTCGGGTGTGCCGTATTGAAGTCTTCGTAAAGATTTTGTTTTTAATGAGGTATTCAAAGGAAAATCCTCACCCAATGATACTGGTAACTTACCTTTTGCTTCACGAGCACCAAAAATAAGTTGTGCTGAAAGTTGTTGTGAAACCTTACTGTTTTGATAAGACATTATAACGCCTTCAAAGTTGGCTGTGGTTTTTAAATCTAACATCGCATATGGTCGCGCAAAAACATCCAGAATTACCGTATTAGTTCGTGCGATCTCATAAAGCCAAACCACTTCATTTTGAGTGAATTTATAACTTTTCCAAGGATTGTCATTAGATTTATGGAATCCGATAATTACATAGTTGTATTCCTTTAATTTCTGAACATAATCATCAAGACTATTAGCCTTAACCCAATCTACCTTGCCATACTTTTTCAATTCACTTAAAAACTCTTCTCCAGAATCGTCGCCAAAATTGACATAAGCAATCTTCTTCTTTTTTAAATCTTTTATTGGGAGGATTGCGCGATCGTTTTTGATTACTGTAAGTGCGTTATCCATCGCTTCCTCATAAAGCGCATCATCAGTTACAGAATTTAAATCGTCAAGCAAATACATTGTATTTACAGGCTTGTAATGATTAAGACCTACTTTGTATTTCGCATATAAAATCTTTTTCACAGAATAAGCCAGACGTTTCTCAGTAATTGTCTCTTCGTTATACGACTTGATAAGAAAGTCCATTGCCTTTGGAACGTTTTCTGAAATCAACAGTATATCATTTCCGGCCAAAATGGCTGCCAATTCAATTTCGCCTGGTTTTTTAAAGTTGGAAGCGCCTTTCATATTCAGGGCATCCGTAAAAATCAGTCCGTTGAAGCCTAATTCCTTTTTTAGAAGATCTGTTATTATTTTTGAAGAAAGTGACGATGGATAATTTATACGAGGTTCAAGTGCTGGAACGTTTAAATGCGCTACCATGACACTATTGAGCCCTTCATTTATCAATTTTTTATACGGATATAATTCTAAGGTATCCAGTCGTTCTCTTGAAAAATCAATGGTAGGAAGTGTTTTATGGCTGTCCATATCCGTATCGCCATGGCCAGGAAAATGCTTAGCACTTCCCATGATACCAGCGCTTTGCATTCCTTTCATAAAAGCAAGTGCTTTATCGGTCACATTGTCGCGATCTTCACCAAAAGAGCGATTGCCTATTATTGGATTATTTGGGTTGGTATTTATATCAACTACGGGTGCAAAGTTAATATGAACTCCTAGTCTCTTTGAATGTTCGCCAATTCGACGTCCAACTTTTTCAACAATTTTGTTGTCAGTAATGGCCCCCAATGTCATATTCCATGGATAAGCAAAGGTTGAATCCAGACGCATTGCTAAACCCCATTCCGCATCCATACCGATCATTAACGGAATCTTGGCGAGTGCCTGAAATTCGTTATTTAACTTGGCCTGCTGCATGGGACCACCTTTAGAAAAAATTATTCCTCCAAGATGATAATTGGTAATTAAATCTTTTATTTTATCGGTTTTGGCTTTTGGGTCACTTGAAAAAATATCAGCCATAAAGAGCTGCCCCATTTTCTCTTCAAGCGACATATTATCATAAATACTATCTACCCATCTTTTTTGATTCTGAAAATCCTTTTTTAAAATTAACGGATTATTTTCCTGTGCAAATAGTGGGTAAAATAAAAATATAAGAATACTAGCCAGCAAGAATTTCTTCATATCTAGAAAAATGAATTTATTACAAAAATCTATTGTGCCAGCTTTCGTGTGCGGGAATTTCCCAGTTTTCTAAATACTCAGCTTTCGTATTTACTAGGTTGTTAAAGACAACGGTATTTTTAGAAACCGATTTGTCTTTTATCATTTTTTTGAAATCAAGCAGGGGTTTATATGCAATATATTTACCCGAATAGAAAGTAACATTCATCTTATCGAGTAGATCTACATTATATTTTTCCTGTAATGACTGAATAAAATGTACGGAAGCGTCGATGCTACAACCCGAAGCTGAAGCATTTGCTTGATTGAGTCCGAAGACAATAAATCGATTGTATTTTAGCTCAAGTCCTGCTTCTAAGGCGGCTCCGTGAGCAGTCCATTTTGTTAAAAAATCTTCTGTTAGTTCTTTTATTTCTGTGACTTCTTCATCACTTAATTTTCTATCGGCCTGATATATCCAGACTCTGGAATCATCGGGCAAGTTTTTGAATTCTGTAAGCATTATTAAATATCAAATTTTATGTTCAGACCTACAAGGAGGTCTTCTGCGTCGAGGACGCCTTGTAGATCAAAAAGGTATGTTTATAAATCTTCTGCACTTGCAATCATTTCTGCAACATCCATTACCTGAAGGTTTTCTTCGGCATCTTTGGCTTTTACACCATCGGTCATCATTACCATACAGAAAGGGCAACCAGTAGCAATAATTTCTGCTGAAGTCTCCTGAGCTTGTTCCGTTCTTTCTACGTTTATATCTTTATCACCAGGTTCGGGTTCTTTAAACATCTGTGCCCCTCCTGCTCCGCAGCACATGCCGCGTTTTTTGTTTCGTTTCATCTCAACTAATTCCACTTCCAATTTCTCAAGTAGATTTCTTGGAGCTTCGTATTCACCATTTGCTCTTCCTAAGTAACAAGGATCGTGGAAAGTAATTTTCTTTCCTTTGAATTTTCCACCCTCTACTTTCAGTTTACCCTCTTCCAATAAAGATTTTAAAAATTGGGTATGGTGCATGATTTCATAATTTCCGCCAAGTTCTGGATACTCGTTTCCTATGGTATTGAAACAGTGCGGACAGGTGGTAACAATTTTCTTAATACCATAACCGTTCATCACTTCGATATTGGTCATAGCCTGCATTTGAAACAAAAATTCATTTCCTGCTCTTTTTGCGGGATCGCCGTTACAGCTTTCTTCGGTTCCCAAAACCGCGAAATCGATATTTGCTTTGTTAAGTAGTTTTACGAAAGCCTTGGTTATTTTTTTTGCACGATCATCAAAGCTTCCTGCACAACCAACGAAGAAAAGTACTTCGGGTTGTTTGCCTTGCGCCGCGTATTCGGCCATTGTTGGGACTTTTATATTTTCACTCATTTTTTTTAGTTTCAGGTTCCAAGTATTTAGGTTTCTAGGTCAGACTTTTGATACTTAGAAATTTTAATTTAATCATCAAACACTTCAATAGTTACTTCTTTTTCCACTAAATCAGTGAACTTTCCTCTATATCTAGTGGCTTTCACTAAGTGGTTATCTACCCAATGATAGTTGCCGCCACGTGGTTTTCCCATTAGCAGACTGTGATATTTAAACCCGTGTTTTACCAGCCACTTTTCAGTTACTTCTCTATGCGCTTCTGTACGAGAGGTAAAAAAACATATCATATGTCCTTGATCATACCATTTGTTCAAGGTTTTTAATGCATCGGGAAAAGGTTTACAAGTTTCCATGCGTTCCGGTTCTTCATTAGGAACATCTTCCGTAATGGTTCCGTCTATATCTATCAAATAATTTTTTACACCTTCTGGAAGAATTGGACTTACATGCTCACCCTTTTCAACTTTATCGTGTAATATCTTTTCGACTTCTTCTTTTTTCATATTCTTACGAGTGAAGGTTGGTTAGTTTTTATTTAAGCCTCTATTTCATTATCAATTTTCATCCACCCAATTCAATCTATCCATTTGATTGTAAGGCCAAGGTGCACCGTTGTTTTCAATATTACCCATCGCCGCATTTAGCTCATTTGGTGCAGCAGATTGCTCCATCACCAAGAATTGTCGCATATCCATAATGATGCTCATCGGTTCAATACTCACAGGGCAGGCTTCCACACAGGCATTGCAAGTAGTGCACGCCCATAGTTCTTCAGGAAGAATAAAATCATGAAGCAACTGTTTTCCATCTGGCTTGAACTCGCCATTTTTGTCTATATTCTTTCCTACTTCCTCCAAACGGTCTCTAGTGTCCATCATTATTTTTCTCGGGGAAAGTAACTTGCCTGTATTATTGGCGGGACAAACACTGGTGCATCGTCCACACTCTGTACAAGTATAGGCACTGAGCAATTGGAATCTACTTAAATCCATTACATCACTAGCTCCAAACTTGGCAGGAGCTTCCTCTGCTTCTCCTTCTGCAGGTGCTGCAAATGGATCGGCATTGGGATCCATCATCATTTTTACTTCTTGAGTAACAGACTTAAGGTTTGGAAATTTTCCTTGCGGTACTACTCTTCCAAAATAAACGTTGGGGAAGGCCAACATAATATGAAGGTGTTTTGAAAAGTATAAGTAGTTAAGGAAAGCAAGAATCCCTATAATATGAAGCCACCAAGCACTGCGTTCTATGATAATCAATGTTCCTTCAGAAAGTCCATCGAAAAGTGGAGTTATAAATTGACTTATCGGAAAAGCACCGGCTTCAACATAATGTGCTACACCTAAAGATTGTAAGGATTGGTCAGCAGCATTCATTGTGAGGAACAATATCATTAATACCATTTCGAAATACAAAATTATATTTCCATCGTCTTTTGGCCAGCCTTTCATTTCTCTAGCCCAAAAACGTTTTAATTTTATAATATTTCGTCTTATCCAAAAAAGAATAACTCCAACTAAAACTAAAAATGCCAAGATTTCAAAAGAGGCAATTAAGAAGTTGTATAATCCTGCGGGAAGAACTGTTGAAAGTACACGATGCGTTCCAAAAATACCATCAATAATGATTTCAAGAACTTCAATGTTAATGATGATAAACCCAACATACACAAATATGTGTAGCAATCCCGGAATAGGCCGAACAACCATTTTTGATTGTCCCAGCGCAATTCTAAACACATTGCTCCATCTTTGAGCTTTGTTATCTGAAGCATCCACTTCCTGCCCCAGTTTAATGTTGCGAATTACTTTACGAATATTGATTGTAAAATAACCAATACCGGCCGCAAGGGCAATAATGAAGAGTATGTTAGGAATGTATTGCATGATGGTTTATTCGTCTGGGTTGTCTGGAGTTTCGTATTCTTTATTCTTTTTACCAAAAACAGAAATATGAACGTATCGTTTCGGGTTTAGTTTCACATCTTGAAGAAGTTGCTCCAATTGTCTTGATGCTCCTTCTAAGTTCTCATATAATTTGTCGTCCTTCAAAAGCTTACCGATAGAACCTTCCCCATTATCAACGCCGGCTACAATATTATCCATCTTGTCTACCACATTTTGCAAATCGGTAACCAGTTTTCCGGTTTCTAATTGTGCTAATGAATCTGTCAGTCTAGAAAGGTTGCCTGCAGTTTTGTCTAAATTGGTAAAAGTATTATCCAATTTGTCGGTATTGTTTCCGAGAATATGATTTAAGTTTTCAGAAACCCCTGCAAAGGAATTCAAGGTTGTATTAAGATTAGCAATAGCTTGTTGCAAATTGTTTCGAGTGTCTTCATCTACAATAGCATTCACGTTTAGCAACAATGTATCTACTGTGGCCAAGGTATTATTAACCTTTTTTTCCAAAGGTCCGAGAGCTTTTGTCACTGCAGTTAACATACCGTCTTCAACGTCACCACGTAATGTGTCACCACTTTTTGCTATATTATTGGCATCATATTCAGGGAAAATACCTAAGTTTTTTCCACCAATAAGTCCAGCACTGTAGATTCTAACAATGCTATTTTTTGAAAAATCGAAATCTTTTTCAATAGTAAATTTTACAACAAGACCGCCTTTATCATTGGCGAAACTAATATCCTGTACCTTTCCAACGGTAAGTCCATTAATAGTGACAGGTGCCGCTTGCGCTAGGCCTTCTACGTTGTCATATTTTACAAAAAACTCACGGTTTTTGTCGAGCAGGTTTGTGCCTTTCAAAAAACTGTAGCCAAATATCAGTAACAGGATGGCGCCAATGGCGAGGATTCCGGTTTTAACTTCTTTCGATAGTCTCAAATGTATAATTTTAGATTGTGAACAAATTTAAGTGATAAATATAAAGAAAGCACATTAATTGGCTTTCGATTTTAACACTTCGGGAAGATTAACCTTTTTTCCTCGCTTGTTAAACGCAACAATATACGCAGAAGGAAAGCCTTTTTGTTGCACAAAGGTTTTCATTACTTGAATTTTGTTATAATCAGAAGTTTCGCCATAGTAATATTTGAATAGACCATCCTCCCTATCTCGTGCCACGGCTTTAAGCCCCTTAAAATTACTTGGTTTAGGATCGAGTTTCTTATTGCTAGCAGCTAATTGAACTTTGAAAGTTATACCATCAAAAATATCTTCTTTGGTTGTTTCAAGAGCTTTTTCTACTTCCAGTTCCTTTACGTCGGGGTCTTTTATTTTTTCATCACTAATTGAAAGACTTTTAATATATCCTTCAATGGCCTTGCTTATTTCGTGAGCCATTTCGGTTTGTCCTTTAGCTGAATTTAAATAGGCGCCTTCCTTTTTGTTTGTTAAAAAACCAGTTTCAATCAACACACTAGGCATATAAGTGTTGTGAAGTACCCAAAAACCAGCTTGCTTCACACTTCTGTCGTGTCGTTTTAAGTTATTAACAACATTGTTTTGTACCAAACTAGCCAAAAGGATACTTTGGTCTAGGTACTCTTCTTGCATTAACACCATTCCAATCAAGGATTCAGGAGCATTTGGGTCAAAGCCACCGTATTTTTCCTCATAATTGGCCTCAAGGTAAATCACCTCATTCTCTTTTTTAGCAACCTCAAAGTTTGCTTGGCTCTTGTGAAGTCCAAGCACAAAGGTTTCTGCTCCAAAAGCGTTACTACTATGCGCATTGCAATGCACAGAAACAAACAAATCTGCGTCATGTCTATTGGCAATTGCGGCACGTTCACGAAGTTCAATAAAGACATCGGTTTTCCTTGTATAGATTACTTTTACATTCGGGATTTTTTCCAATGCAGCTCCAGCTTTTAAAACGATATTCAAGGATATTTCAGATTCCGTATAACCGTTTCCTTTATTTCCGTGATCATGACCACCATGACCAGCATCTAAGACCACTACAAATGGTTTTACTGGATTTTCTGCTGCATTAACATTAAAAGTGAATAATGAAAGACTTATTATTAATACGAAAGAAGAAAGTATTTTCGTTTTCATATATACTTAACGATTGTGATTATTAATTATTATTAATTTTTTATAAGAAACCTTATTACACCAGACACAATTTAAATCATAAGTTTTTGGAACATTAATCATTCGAAATATGACCATTTTGCTTACTTTTCTAGTATTATGTTCTTTTTCCCAAATTTTTCATTTTAAAAAACGTACACCAAAAAATATGTTTATTTTTGACCGTTTCAAATACTGAGCCAAATCTACAAAATAATAGTATCGGAGCATTGCAGACTACAAGGCATTACTTAACAATTTTCTTAACATCCCTGCTTTTTTGCAGTGCAGTTTTGCATGCACAAGACATTCCACCCAAGAATGAAGCCAATATTCCAAAAACAACTAAAGAAGATACGCTATCACTTAACCTTAATCCATTTCTCAGCGAGATTAATGAGAAGACACAAGATACAGTTAAGACGGATACAATAGAGCCTCCCAAGGAAACTTTGAGCGATATTGTTGAGTATTACGGAGAAGATTATGTGTTGCTCAACAGAAAGGAAAATAAAGTTTATATGTATAATAAAGCCTACATAATTTATGAGGATATGCGTATAGATGCCGGATTGATAATTTTAGATTACAATAAAAATGAAGTGTATGCAAAAGGAATAGATAGCGCCGGAGTGTATAGTCAGCGTCCTGTTTTTGTTCAGCAAACGAATAAGGTAGAACCAGACTCAATCAGGTATAATTTTAATTCGGAAAAGGCTCTTGTTTATAATAGCCGTTCCGAACAAAGTGGCTTTAATGTAATTGCTGAAGTAACCAAAAAAGTAAATGATTCTGTTGTCTATCTTCGGGATGTAAAGTTTACAACTTCAAAGAATATTGACGATCCTGAGTATTACTTCTATACCCGAAAAGCGAAATTTGTTCCAAAAAAGAAGATTGTTACCGGGCTTACCAATATGTATATCGCTGATGTGCCTACGCCGGTAGGACTACCTTTTGCTTACTTTCCATTGACAGAAGATCGTACCTCAGGCTTTATACTTCCTTCTATCGGTGAAAACAATAACCGCGGATTTTTCATGCAAAATGGAGGATATTACTTTGCGATTAATGACTATTTAGATTTGAGTTTATTGGGTGATTATTACACGAACGGTAGTTATGCCTTGCGTGGAGAGTCTTCTTATGTTTTAAAGTATAAATATCGTGGAAGTGTGAGCGCACGTTTTGAAAACCTTGTTAACAGTGAGCGCGGTTTTCCTGATTATAGTGAAAGCAGTATTTACAATATTCGCTGGCAGCATTCTCAGGATACTAAAAGTAATCCGAGCTCTCGTTTTTCAGCTTCAGTAAATATTGGTAGTAGCAAATATTTTACAGAATCTGTCAATCAAACTAACAATGCGAGTGCTTTGATCAATACCATGAGTTCATCCGTTTCTTACGCAAAAACTTTTGAGGGTGACCCACAGGTAAACTTTACCCTTGCTGCTACACATTCGCAAAACACAAAAACACAGGAAATCTCCATGTCGCTTCCTAATCTTAGTGCAAGTATTTCGAGGATTTATCCTTTTGCACCAAAAGACGGAGCAAAGAAAGGTATCATTCAAAACATAAACTTTCAATACGACCTAAGAGCTGAGAATAGGATACAAACTCAGGATTCACTATTTTTTAAGTCGGAAATGTTTAACAATGCACAAATTGGCGCACAGCATAGTATACCGATTACAACCAACTTTAAAATTTTAAAATATTTAAGTGCCTCTGCGGGAACAAACTTTCGAGAAACCTGGGTGATGAAAACTACGAGACAACGCTATGATGAAAATGCTAGAGAAGGTAGAGGTGGCATAGTGAAAGATACAGTTTCTGGTTTTGAAAGCTACCGTACTTACAATTTCTCAACTAGTTTGGGAACTACGTTGTATGGACTTTTTAACTTCGGAAAAGAGAAAAAGATACAGGCCATTCGTCATGTGGTTCGTCCTTCTATTAGTTATAACGTGAATCCTGCTTTTGATAGATATTACGACGAATTTATCGTTGGTGAGACTGCAAATGAGATCACAGAAGGAGTTCATCAATATTCTCGTTTTGAAAACACACTCTATGGAGCTCCCAATAAGGTTTATTCAAGTAGTATTGGAATGTCTTTGAGCAATACCTTTGAGGCAAAGGTCCGCAATGCAGATACTACTGCGCGTGAACCGAAAAAAGTAATTCTGTTAAACAATCTAAACTTATCTACTGCCTATAATCTTGCTGGTGATTCCTTACAGTGGAGTCCGGTACAATTTACAGGTAGCATTCCTATTGTGCCAAAGCTGGACTTTAATTTTAGTGGAACATTGGATCCTTATGCGTTGGATAATAACAACCAAAAAATTGATGTTTTCAACATAAATAATGGAGGAAGTCTTTTTCGTCTCACCAATGCCAATGTGAGTATCAACTACTCTTTTTCAAGCAAAGATTTTGAAGGAATGACTAGGGATTTAGACAAAGTAGAAAATGAAACTTTCCGTAATGGTGGTCGTCCCGATGATCTTTTTGGTGAGGCGCCAGATATTTATGACGGACAGATTTACAAAGATGACGATGAGGATGAAACCGAGAAGGCCGATGTGGCTTGGTATAACTATAAGATTCCGTGGGATGTGCGTTTTGCCTACACGATAACTTATGGTAACAATCAAGGGCAGAATGAAATCTCGAGCCAATCTTTTATGATGAGTACCAATTTGCAACTTGCACCAAAATGGACAGTCGGTGTGTCTTCTGGGTATGATTTTAAGAATAAAGGTGTTACCCTAACGCAGTTCCGGTTCCAGCGTGATTTGGAAAGTTGGCAAATGAGCTTCAACTGGACTCCGATTGGTAGTATCAATACAGCATGGTATTTCTTTATAGGTATAAAGTCCTCAATACTTAGTGATATTAAGTATGATAAGCGTAGAGAGAGCGATAAGAGGCTTTAATGGAAGGAATAAGGTATAATGAATAATGATTATTTTTTTCATCTTTAAATAGAATCCCACATCTTAAGCTCTAAATTTCATGAAAAAATTAAGATTTCAATTACCAGAATAGTACGAAGATTAAAAATTGATTGAGCGATTTATCCAAGCGTAAAAGAGAAACTCTTAACATCTTCGGATGAAATATTAAACACATGGTCCCGGAGATAGTTTTAATCGTTTAATCCAATAAACTTCTAAACATATAAACTCATCGACTTTTTAAACTAGTAACTAATAAACTTTTAAACTGATTAATATGAAAAAGATAATCACTACTACAAATGCTCCTGCTCCTATTGGACCATATAACCAAGCAATACTTAAAGGAGATATGCTTTACACTTCTGGACAGATAGCGCTAGATCCCAAAACTGGAAACCTAGTTACCGACGATATAAAAACCGAAACAAAATTGGTGATGGAAAACTTAAAAGCCGTACTCGCTGAAGCAGGAATGACTTTTGAAAATATATTAAAAACCTCTATTTTTATAAGTGATATGAACAATTTTGGAGCTATAAATGAAGTGTATGCAACATACTTTAACGATGACACCGCTCCTGCTCGTGAAACTGTAGAAGTGGCCAATTTACCGAAATTTGTAAACGTTGAAATTTCTGCGATTGCTTCGCTTTAGGAAACATTGAAATATATACACTTTGAAACCCTTGCGTATAACGTGAGGGTTTTTTTAGTGACTAAAAGTTAAGCTAGGTCGAAAATAGAAAGTTGTAATCAAGAAAGAATGGGTTTCTACGGGAAACTCAAAGAACACCATAGTACCATCTCTTCTACTCTCCTTCTTCCTCAGTCTTTGTTCCTTGAGGCTTAAAGTTGACAGGGGTATTATTTTCTTCAGGAGTATCTGGCAATTCAGATTCCTTAACCATTTTCTTGTTGAAGAGTTTTTGGTAAAGTTCTCGGAACGTATTAAAATCTACGGAATATGAAATACCTGTACCCTGTTCAAAAATTTGATCTTCCCCTATAAATTGAAGATCAGCTTGACGGTTAAAGAATTTCATTCTGAGGCTTCCGTCCTCGTTTATTAGCCATTGTACTTCAATGTCTCCCGCCACTGCGGTTTCGTTTGCACCACCTACAGGGACACCTACTTTTCCGTTAATAAGTATACGTTCATTGATTTGTGTAGAAAGTGTTATTCCAAAACGGTCTGCTGTTTCTTGGTTAGGCGTTCTATTACCAACAGAATAATCTAGACCTACTTTAAATTTGCCGTCTTGATCCGTAAAAAGATCGTTTACCAAACCAGAAACACGATCGGCCAAAGTTCCTGCAAATGCATTAGAACCTGCGTAATTATCGTTAACAAAAGAGTTGGATGCCAACAGAAAAAGCGCCTGATTCTGCATTTGCTCTTGGTTTTGAAGTTTGTACTGCAGCTCACTCTTTAAAGTTGAACTTACGCGTGGAAAATCAATATTGAATGAAAGTGCCGGTTGGGCAAGTTCTCCATCTAGTTTCACGAAAACTTCAACTGGAATTTTTGTGTTGGCAGATGGATTATCCAATAAAACTGACGGATTTGCCTGGGTTTTATAAACTGCGCTCAAGTTGAGGTTAGCTTTTTCAGGTGCTCCATCCCAAGTTATGTTTCCTCCTGGAACCACGCCAATATTTCTTTGGATTATACCACCATAACGAAAATCAAACTCCCCCTCATATACTTGAAAATCACCATACATCTGGAACTTTCCAGTTGTATTTATTTCAATAAGAAGAATTCCCGCTCCACGACCTTTTAAGGTGGAGTTGTTTTGTTGATCTACCACAACTTCCACTTCGGCATTTTTGTTAATATCAAGTTCAAATTTGAGTGTTAAGCCTTTTACTTCCTCCGAAACCGTTGTTTCTCCTTGTATACGTGCTTCTTTCTCTTTGGGAGAAAGAAAATGTACAAAGGAATCATCACTAATGGATTCGGTATCGCTAATAGGAATTTTAAATGTGGTACCTTCTTCCGTAGTAGCATCAACGTCTATAACCAATTCATCAATTGGTCCTGCAATCTTTGCTCTACCGCTTATAAAGGCGGTTCCATAATACAGTGCATCTTCTTCTGGAGGTGTGTCTAACACTAATAATCTCTTTGGAGCCTGAATGTTTAAATCTAATTCCCAATTACCAAAATTGTTGTGGGTGGCATTTCCATAGAATACTCCTTCGGTTTTATATTTTGTATCCTTAATATTAGTTCGTTCAATCTCAAACTTATTTTTAGTTACGATAACCTGAGCATTATCTTCTAAATCAAAGTCTGTGTTTAGCTCAGGAATCTTTAAACCGCTGTTTTCTAGGTTAAGACGGCCTAAAATATTAGGCGATTTATAATTCCCGGATACACGCACGTTCCCTGTGGCTAGCCCACGAATATCAGTAATTACTTCCCCGCCAAAAGGACTAAAAGCCTGCAAGTTGAATTGATTCAAGTCTACATTAAGTCGGATTTGTGGGTTTTTAGGGGCAACATCAATCTCTCCAATGGCATTTATGGATTTTACGTCATTATTCGTAAGTGAAGTATTGATTCTATATTTAGATAAATCTTTGTTACCATCAATTTTAAGATTCAAATCGCCAAACGGAATTTCATTGATAATCACATCATCAATAGTCACCGCACTATTAGGGTAAAAGGCACCGTCTTTCTGTAAGAAATCAAGCTTTCCATTCATATTTCCCTCAAGTCTCAAACTGTCTATTTCTGGTGTAACATTACCAATATTTACATCTTGAAACCGAACCTTCAAGTTTTTATATGTTGAATCGCGTAACACACCTGCCATTTGTATCAATTCTTTATTGCGGCTGAGTACAAGGGAATCGATCCGTACCTCATTAAAATTATCATCAAAAGATACTTTGTTCAAACGGTTATTGTTTTCGTTTAAGTACCAAACGTTGCCCTTATATGTTATATCAGATTTCTTTACACCAATCACAGATTTCCCTTGAGGATTGATGGTATGATATAATGAGAGATTAAAAAGATCTTCTTTTTTAGGACCGCCAGCAAATTCTGAACGGACATACATAGTGTCGTTCAAGGTTTTATTTATGATATTTAAGTCTTTCAGATTATAAAACCCAGTATAGATTGAATCTGCAGATATATATGTGTTATACAGAGGGTTATCATTGTCCATCTGAATGTTAAGTTTGCCTATGTAATTGTTGAAAAGAATAATTTCTGGAGATCGGAAATCCAGTTCAAACTTTGACTGATCAGAAGAAACGGAGCCTTTTAAACGTGTATTATCACCTAGCTTTAGTTGAGGTATAAAGACATCTACAATTTTATTATAGACTACAAATTCATAATCTATATACTGATTGGTAGTCACTTCCCGGGGAATATAATTTGCATAAATACTTGCGACCCCATTCTGAAATAGATTAGGTATATCTTCAATTAAAAACTCACCAGAAATTTTTCCATTTATAATATCGGGTGAATTGATTTCTATGGTCCGCACTGAATCTTGAAAAGAGGAAGTAACCGTAAAGTCGTCGAAATAGAAGTAGTCGCGTTCGTTTTGATAAAATGTTTGGTTAAAATTAATGGTCCCTACCACATCCTCAATTGTTTTACCTTCCATATCAACAACCACATTTCCCGTGAAAACCGAAATACTATCACGCGTCATTAAATTTAACTGGTTGAGCTCAGCATATTCAACTTCTGCCTTAAAATCTAAGAAGTTTGTATCTGTAGAGGCATCAATCAAACCTGTAAACTCCAACTTTAAATTTGGATCGTCTATACTCAGTTCTCCATTGAAAAGCGGATTCTTCAAGTTTCCCAAAACCTCGATATTCCTATAGTTATAGCCTTCAAAATTAAATGAAGATATTTTTCCAGAAATTTCGGTGTTTACGTTGTCTTTGTTAAAACCACGACCATCAAAATCAAGGTTTCCAGTCATTTTTCCAAGAGATGTTGTTTTGGCTATTTTCCCGAGATTGAAATCTTTAAGCTTCACATTCCCTTTGTAATAAGAATTATCGATATTGCTAATATTACCTATTTTTAAATCTAAATCGGCCTTTCCTATTCCACTGTGCAAGTTGCTTCTTGTGTTTAGCTCATCACCTATTATTGTAGTATTTCCTCTTAGACTGAAACTTCCTAATTCTTTCAATTCCATTGGAACCACATCTCCCAAAATCTTGGGCATAAATCTTCGCAAGTCAAAATAATTGGTTGAAATATTATGGTTATTGGCTCTTATGGAGTAGCCTTTATCAGGATCGAGAACATTTTGAAATGCGTAATTTCCTTGAATATATGTATCGCCGGTTTGAAGTCTCAAATTCTTAGCAGTAAAGTTGTTTAAGGTTCCTTCAAGTTCCGAGTCGAGCAAAATCACCTGATTGGGACCAAACTCATTGTAAAAACCATTCAAGTCGTTCGTTGCTACTTTTGAGTCTTTCAGATTTGCAGTAATCACTAAGTCATTTACAAAATCTGTCATTCCGTTATTGGAAAAATCCAAATCTACGTCGCCCATGATTTTGGACTCCTCTGTTTCCAAATTCATGTCTTTAAGTGTAATATTTGTAGTTGTATAAGAAAAATCGGCCTGTAGATCCTTAATTTCGAAACCCCTATCCGCAATTAGAGAGAGCTCCTTAACATTAACCGTAACATCTGGACCATGAATTTTTAAGTTATTAGCAACAATATTTACTTGGTTAAGAACAAAAACATCTGGATTTTCAAGATTTTCATTTGTGATTTTCACCTTGCTATTTTTTAGCGTCACGTCGCTCCCGAACAATGAAAACGGTTCGGCGCTCGGTGTATCTGACTCAAATTTTTGGGCAAAAACAGATAGGTTGTCTGTTTCTTCATCTTTATAAGTCTTCACGTAAAGTTTCGCATTATCTAGCGCAATATTGCCGAAACCGAGATTACCTTGTATCAATTGGCTGAAGCTTACAATATTAGTTTGCAGTTCCTGGCTGTAAATCAAGGTGTCTTTATGATGATCCGCTATAAATACTTCGCGAATATCTACTTCGCCTTTCCAGTTAAGCCCTAAACGTTTTATATTAATATCGGTACCGTAAGTTTCATTGAGTTCCGTAGTAACCTTTTTCGCTGCCCAAGTTTGAACTGAGGGAATGGAAAAAATAATAATTATAAGCACAAGCAGTAATACAATGATTACAAAGGTGCGAACTATTATTTTCCGAAGTTTTTTGATACGCTTTTAATGTTTTAATTTTACAACCAATAAATATACCCCCTTTTGCTTTGACACAAAAAAACTGCTATATCCTTGGAATAGAATCTTCTTGCGACGACACTGCTGCAGCCGTGATCAACAACGGCGAAATACTCAGTAATGTTGTTGCTACACAGGCAATTCACGAACAATACGGCGGCGTGGTTCCTGAGCTTGCCTCACGTGCCCACCAGCAAAATATTGTGCCCGTGGTTCACCAGGCATTACACAGGGCAAATATCGACAAAAAACAGTTATCTGCCATCGCTTTTACGCGCGGTCCTGGACTTATGGGATCACTTTTGGTAGGTACCTCATTCTCAAAATCTTTGGCTATGGGTTTGGGTATTCCGTTGATAGATGTAAACCATATGCAAGCGCATATTTTGGCACATTTTATAAAAGTTGAAGGACAGAAAACTCCTAATTTTCCATTTTTAGCAATGACTATTAGCGGTGGCCACACACAAATTGTAAAGGTTACCGATTATTTTGAAATGGAAGTTATTGGTCAAACTATAGATGATGCCGTTGGGGAAGCCTTTGATAAAAGTGCTAAAATACTAGGGCTCCCCTATCCTGGCGGTCCTTTGGTTGATAAATATGCGCAAAAGGGAAATCCCAAAGCTTTTAAATTTCCAAAGCCAAAAGTGGGGCCAATGGATTTTAGTTTTAGTGGTCTCAAAACATCAGTGCTTTACTTTGTTGAAAAGCAAGTGAATCAAAATCCTGATTTTATTTCTGAAAATATTGAGGATATATGTGCTAGTCTTCAATTTACCATTGTCGATTATTTAATGGATAAGCTGAAAAATGCAGTTAAAGAAACAGGAATAAAAGAAATAGCGATTGGTGGTGGCGTTTCGGCAAACAGTGGTATAAGGAATGCTTTAAAAGAAGCAGAAAATAAATACGGATGGAAAACCCATGTTCCAAAGTTAGAGTTCTGTACTGATAATGCAGCTATGATTGCAATTGTTGGCGAACTGAAATTTAAAACACAAAATTTCGCGGAGAACGATGTGGCGGCATCTGCGAGGATGAAATTTTAATTAAAAGGAAATTGATCCCGATAACTATTGGGAGAAGTCGAAATCGAAACTGAATTAATAAAACTGTAACATGCGACCAACATGTAAAGAGTAACTTGTCTTCAATCTAAATGGTTGGCGAAACCAACAATCAAACTAAATATAAATGCAGCTTTTCTATAACCCAAACATTTCAGAAAACTCAAAAGAAGTAAACTTCGATAAGGAGGAAAGTAGACACATTATTAAAGTGTTGCGAATGAAAGAAGGTGATTCATTTAAAATTACTAATGGAAAAGGCTCCTTTTTTGATGCCGAAATAATTAGCGCAAACCCTAAAGCGTGTTTGGTAAAAATCCTTTCCGAAGAAATTCAAAAGCCCATACCCTATCAATTGCATTTGGTGGTTGCACCCACAAAATTGAATGATCGTTATGAATGGTTTTTGGAGAAAGCCACAGAAATTGGTGTTTCTGAAATTACACCAATAATCTGTGACCACAGCGAACGAAAAGTAATTAAAGCTGAGCGATATGAGAAAATCATCCAAAGTGCGATGAAGCAATCTTTAAAAGCCTATTTACCCATTTTAAATGAAGCGATTTCGTTTAAGGATTTTTTAAAATCTGAAAATCAGTTGGACGATTTAAAATTTATCGCCCATTGCGAAGAAACCGATAAAAGATCATTGAAGTCCGTATTGCTTCCCAATAAAAGAATAAGTATTCTCATTGGTCCAGAAGGTGATTTTTCTACAAAAGAAATAGAACTTGCAAAAAAGGCTGGATATATACCGGTTACTTTGGGCGAAAGTCGTTTGCGAACTGAAACTGCGGCTGTTGTTGCCAGTCATAGTGTGGCTTTTATCAATGAATCTTAAAAACCTAACATCTTCAATACCTGTTAGGTTTAAATGCTTATTTTTGAAAGCTATGCGAATAATTTTTCTTTCTGTTTTATTGGTGCTTTCCTTCGGAAATATTTCAGCACAAGAAATAGCCCTCTTACAATACGGTGGCGGTGGTGATTGGTATGCCAACCCTACTTCTCTTCCCAATCTTGTTAAATTTTGTAACTCGCATATTGATACGGCAATCAAAGAAAAGCCAGAAACTGTAACTCCTGGAAGTGTCGATATTTTTGATTATCCATTTATACATATGACGGGGCATGGTAATGTATTGTTTTCTGCCGAAGAAGTACAGAATCTAAGAAATTACTTGATAAGTGGTGGCTTCCTCCATATTGACGACAACTACGGAATGGATCAATATGTTAGAAAGGAAATTGTTAAGTTATTTCCAAATAAAAAACTGAAAGAACTTCCTGTAAGCCATCCTATTTTTAATTACTTTTTTAAATTTCCACAAGGATTGCCAAAAATCCATGAACATGACGGAGAGCGCCCACAAGCTTTCGGTATTTATGTTGAGGACAGATTGGTTTTACTCTACACTTATGAAACAGATCTTGGCGATGGCTGGGAAAACCCAGAAGTGCATAACGACCCTGAAGAGGTTAGATTAAAGGCATTGCAAATGGGTGCTAATATTGTTAAGTATGTATTTGAAAATTAAATTTTTAAAAATCATCAACTTCCAATAAATATGGAATCCAAAAAATCAAAAAACTAGCCTATTGTGGCTGAGTGAATTTCAGCGTGCCTATCAAAATTGAAATTTGTATCGAAGCCCTTAACAAAATTTTGTTTTTTGTAGTTTGAAATATATTATATTTACGCTGTGAAAACCACCGCAAAAGCAATAACCATCGGAATTTTAAAAGCATTGGCTGTGGTAGTCGGTGTCCTTATTTTACTTTGGTTTCTATATCAAATCCAAGCTTTAATACTCTTTATAGGCCTAGCACTCGTACTTACCTTGATTGGGCGACCCGTTGTGTTATTTTTTAAAAACAGATTAAAGTTTTCAAATACATTAGCCTCCGTTGTTACTCTTTTACTGATTATCGGTGCTTTCAGTTTGATACTCAGTATCTTTATTCCCGTCCTTGTTGATCAAGGAAAGCATATTTCACAAATAGATTTTGAACAGGTAAAGCGAGATCTAAACGAACTTAATATTCAAGCTAGTGATTATTTAGGTGTAGATCATTTTCAGTTGGTAGAGGCGATAAAACGTACTACTTATGTACAAAATTTTAATAGTGAAATTATTCCAAGTTTTATAGACATCTTTTTTGGAAGCATAGCTAGCACGGTAATTGGTATTTTTTCAGTTCTATTCATCTCATTTTTCCTATTAAAAGAAGAGTTTCTCGTGGCTCGATCAGTGCTTGTTTTTGCAAAAAGAGGTGATGAAGACAAGTTTAAGCGTATTCTAATGAAGATAAATGAACTACTTTCGCGTTACTTTATTGGCTTGCTTTTACAGATTTCAATCTTAGCACTTTTTTATTCTGTATTATTACTTTATTTAGATGTTAATGATGCGGTGGCAGTTGCCTTAATTTGCGCATTTTTAAACATTGTACCCTATTTGGGACCGCTTATTGGTTGGGCTTTAATGCTTTTGGTAATAGTTTCAAATAATTTGGGGGCTGATTTTTCCACGGGCCTTTTGCCTTTGCTCTCAATTGCAACAGGTGGTTATGCCATAGCGCAGATTTTTGATAATTTTATTTCGCAACCAGTTATTTTCGGCCACAGTGTTCGCTCTCACCCTTTGGAAATTTTTGTAGCTATATTAATAGGGGGATTTGTTTTTGGTATTCCAGGAATGATTTTAGCTGTACCTAGTTATACGGCATTAAAAGTCATTGCGAAGGAATTTCTTTCAGAATATAAAATTGTTGATAGCCTTACCAAAAATTTGTAGTTTTTGATAAACAAAGCACTTTTAGAGACCGAAGTCCAAAATTTTATTAAAAATTTTGAAGGTGATGTTTCAAAGCTTGCCTTTGCAGGTAGCCCTTTCGATAAAATCTCGGTCCAAGAGCTGATGCAGCAAATTGAAAACAGAAAGAAAATTGAAAAAAAGTTGCCAACTTGGTTTTCTACACCCAGAATCCTATTTCCTCCGAAACTAAACTTAGAGCAGACATCTTCTGAAACAACAGCTAGGTACAAAGCTTCTTTAGTCAGGGGTGAAACCCTCGCCGACATAACTGGTGGTTTTGGGGTTGATAGCTTTTTCTTTTCTGAAAAGTTTTCAGCTATACATCATTTTGAAATTAATCCTACTCTTTCTGAAATAGCCCAACACAACTTTAAAATCCTAAATAGACAGAATGTGCACTGTTCTGCTGAAGATGGCTTAAGTGCCGTCCTAAACAATAAATACAGCGTTATCTATGCCGATCCTTCACGCCGTCACGATAGCAAGGGCAAGGTTTTCTTTCTAAACGATTGCCAGCCTAATATTCCGGAAAATATCTCAGGAATATTAAATCATTGTGAAGTATTTCTTTTGAAAACTTCACCAATGTTTGATATATCCGTTGGGCTAAAGGAATTATGCGGTGTTTTGGAAATCCATATTGTAGCGGTCGACAATGAGGTGAAAGAGTTGTTATGGTTGCTTAAAAAGAGCGATGATGGGCCTTTAAAAATCAAGACAGTCAATTTTATAAAATCAGGAAAGGAAATATTTGACTTTGACTGGAACGAAACTGAAGAAGCAACATATAGTTTACCGCAGAAATATCTCTATGAGCCCAATGCTGCTATTCTAAAAAGCGGTGCTTTCGACTTGCTCTCGTATAAATTCAAACTAAATAAGCTCAATAAAAATACACATCTTTATACAAGTGAAAGCTTAATTGATTTCCCTGGAAGAAGCTTTATAATTGAAAGTGTGGTTCCATACACCAAATCTGAAATGCGTAAAGCGCTGAACTTTAAAAAAGCAAATATTACAACTCGAAATTTTCCAGAGTCAGTGGCTACCATTCGTAAAAAATGGAAAATCGCTGATGGCGGGGATTTTTATTTATTTTTTGTGACTAATATGGAAGGTAAAAAGGAAATGATTGTTTGTTCTAAAGCTTAAGTGTTAAAATCAAAAAACTCTCTAATATTTAGTCAATTGAATGTGATCGCAGAATCCCGATTGCTATTAGGGGAACCTTCACATGCTTTTTAATTGTTTTTAAATTCTTATTTAAACAAAAAATCCTCTTAAAAAAGAGGACTCTAAGTGATCGCACCAGTATCACAATAACGAAATACAAGGAAATATAATGAAATTCAAAAAACACTCTTAAACCGCTAATATAAACAATCTACACGAAAAATGTTTATAAGTCTATTAAAATAGATTACAATAAATTTCATATTAACGGACAATTTACGGACATTTACAGTACAATTAAAAACCTGTATTATGGCCAGTGTATTTTTTCGGTATCGCTCAAAGAAAAAGGAAACATTTTTAACCGCCTGTTTGCTTACAGGATTGCACGGAAAAAAAGATTTTCAAGCCCGAAGCAAAATAAAAATTGATAAGGACTTTTGGAACGAATACCGTAAAGGCACAAGATTTCAGGATGATGAAAAACAAGCAAAAGAAAACACTTTAAAAAAAGAAACTCAAGAACTTGAAGAGTTTGTAATTGAAAAGTTTGACGAACTAAAAAAACCCGAGCTTGTAGATAAAGAATGGTTAAAAGAAACCGTATCACATTACAACAATCCACGCAAAGCGGAAACGATCCCCAGCGATTTAATTTCTTATATTGATTACAATGTAACCACACGAGAAGCCGAAGGCGAATTTATAAGCGATACTTCAAAAAAAAGATACAAGGTTATTCAAAATAAATTGATTGCTTTTCAAGATAGCAGGGCTGGAACAATACTTTTAAAAGACATTAACAATGCTTTGAAAATTGAGTTTATAGCATTCGCCAAAGAACAGGAATATACTTTCTCTACTTATCAGCGTGATATGGTTTATATTTTATCATTTGCAAAGCACGCCCGTACTAAAAAAGTTGAAACCCATCCCGAACTGGATAACTTCAAAATAAAAATTGATAAAAAACAAAAGAAGGAAAGACAAAAATTAAAGGTTATACTATCTTTTGACGAACTGGAAGAGATAGCAAAATTAAAGGATTTAACCCCTACCCTAAAGGATGCAAGGGATTGGCTTCTAATTTCGTGCTACTGTGGCCAGCGTATAGGGGATTTTATGAACTTCAATAAAGGAATGCTTTATAAAGACAAAGATAATAGAGGTATTGAACAGATTTACATAAAATTTACACAAGAAAAAACAGACGAGAAAATGGATTTCCCTTTGCATCCTAAAATTGTAAAGATACTGGATGAACGAAAAGGAGAATTTCCCAAGAAAATTGTAGATCAGAAGTACAATAAATACATTAAACAAGTTTGTAAAAAGGCTAAAATAAACAAGCGAATAAAAGGCAGTAAGTTAGTAAAAACTGAAAACGGTAATTACCGAAAGCAAACAGGAACCTTTGAAAAGTGGGAGTTGATTCAAAGCCATTCAGGTCGCAGGAGCTTTGCAACTAATTTTTATAACATTATGCCCATAGACGAACTAATGTACATCACAGGCCACACCTCAACCGCTTCTTTTTTAATTTACGTAAACGAGAAGGACAATAAAAAAGGAAAACGTATAAATTACGGTAATGTTTAAATAATTGATACCACTATGAGAACCAACGACACCAAAGAACGGCAAACTTTTGAAGAGTTTACAAGCCAATACACACCCGAATATTTAACGGCCAACTATAAAGACGTAGTTAAGGAATTTTCAACAAAAGAGAATGCCGAACTGAAACGCAAACCAAAACCGCCTTTAATGCCCTTTGGCCTTCCAATTGTATCTTACTTTCCTTTGGAACAATATAAAGCAATGGCACAAGAAGCGATTAACACCCCTTTAACCAATAGGGAGGGCGTTATTAATAAGTTGTTAGATGATTATATTAATAGACCGTTAAAGCAAAGTAAAAGCGATCCTTCAAAGATTTATGATAACATACGGAACCAAGCAAGGCACACCATTACAGGAAATAAATTTTTATATTACACAAACCTTATCGCAGTTGAGGAGCTAATAAAATTTGAAATGTATCTTTTGAATGGATGCAAGGAGAATGCGAAAAGAGCAGGACAAAAGCCAGTTGAGCAATTAAGTGCAGATCAATATCTTTTGGTTTCCGATAATGATAAACAATTCTTTTTGGATAAACTAAAGGCAGGTTTTAAGGATGCAACTAAAAAGGAATTTTGTTATTTCTTAATAGGATTGCATGAGCTTAATTTATTGAGTACCACAAACCAACAAAATATGTTTTATTCATTTTCGCAGTATTTCGGCGGGGATAATGGGAGTTATCCAAATTTCAATAAACATTGGTTAAACTCAAATGATAATAAATTATTAGACACAACTAAAGTAAAAATTAAGAACATTAAGAAAGTGAATGTAATACTGTAAGTTGATTGAATTAATTTAATCAATTTCAATCAATTCAATCAATTACAAATATTTGATTATCAGTTACTTAGCGTTAAAGTAGGCATAAATTTGTCATAGAACTATAAATAACATTCTATGACATTTTCAATTTCAGAGCCGATCAAACTTGATACGGACACAGTTAAAGCGATTGCAGTTGAGCTTTTCAACTTGCAACAAACAAACAAACCACCACAACCCGATCCAGCGGATGATCTCGTCCAAACCAAAGAGGCGTGCGAGATTACACAAAGCACCCCTGTAACCTTATGGCGATGGGAAAAGAAAGGGCGTATTTATTCCTATGGTATAGGAGGTAAAAAATTTTACAAGCGTTCGGAGCTTTTAAAAGCAATCGTAAAAAAAATAGGACTATGAAAGAGAGAAACCCCCATAGCCCTAAGAAGTCTTTAACGAAGAGACAGGTACAAGATACAAAAGAAAAGGAAGTAAAGCAACTTTACAAAATCCTTTACAAAAAACCTATAAGCCGAAGGATGGCCGCCACAGAATTAGGCTACACCGATCAGACTTATATGGTTACTCAAAACATATTAGATATGATTGAGAGCGGACGAGCGCAAGTAGTTGGACGGATTAAATGCGAACGGTCTCAAAACTTTGTTGAAGCAGTTACCACGAACCCCGCATATTTCAGAAGTAGAAACGATAACAGTTTAAAAACTTTTGAATAATGGGAGCCAACGAAAAAGAAATAAAAGTCAGTGATTTTGTCGCTGACTGGAAGGCCACATTTACGGAACGTATTAAAGACCTATCCAATAGCAGGAAGCAAGATTTTACATTTGCAGATGCTTTAAAACGCTGCACGACCTCAAGGAATGAACTGGATAAGTTAATGATTGAGTACTTAAACTTTATCAATTCCAATCCTTTAAGAAATAACGATTATTTCAAATATGTAAATTCATATAAGAAGGGCAAAAAGTTGAACGAAAAGTATTTCCGGCACGACATCAACAAGCTGCAAGAGTATTACGAAAAGTCAGATAAGGATATGGAGTACAATCCTTTTAATGAGTATCAATACAAAAAATATGTATTGTTTATGATGCTTAAATTTTCGGATCTATATTTAACAGAATACGATGCGATGTTTAATGTAAAGATTGACAAGAGCCGAGAATATAATCCACTTACTTCAATACCGAGCGTATTACGCCAGTACCTACCTTTTGAGATTAAGGAATACGACATAGCGCAAGCCTATCCAAGTTTTATATTTCTTGAATTAGGAATAAAGCCTTTTGACGTTTACAAGCTTATAGACAAGCGCAAATTTAATATGTTGCTCAATATACACAAAGGCGTTAAAGGTGCTACAATCGAAGCCGTACGCAGTCAATTAGAGCCTATCTATAAAGAGCGGGTTAATGAAGTTATAACAGAGGAGCGTTTTAATACTAAAGGCAGATTATTTGAAGATTTGGCGAAATATGAAGCTGAATATATTCAAAAGTTTGTTGACACTAACAAGCCGAAATACTTTGTTCGTCTTCACGATGGAGTTACAACTCTAAAGGATGCGGAATGCAAGGAACTGGAATTTGGAATAGTGAAATTCAAGGTTAAGGAATTTCTAAAGCCTGAGCAGTTAAGCGACATTGTCAGTTTTTACTGTATTAATGAAGAAGGAAAGCCAACCACAAGCCCAGTAACCTATTCACGCTTTTTTGAGCAAGAGGACTTTATCCGTATCACAAGAGAAGGACACGACCAGTTAACAATCCTTAAAAATGAAAATAGGATAGTTACACCGATCAATCATAAAACAGACCTCGTGCCTTTCCTTAAGGAGAATATAAACGAGTTTGATTCTGCACCATTGGAAGACCGTATTGCGAGAGATGCCACAGGAACCATTCAGCAATCATTACAACTACTTACACCGATCCCACTACAATATCACAGAGATACGAAAGCAAGATGCGATATTCCTTTTAAAAACGGTATTGCAAGGATTACGGCCGATGGAACGGAGTTGATCCCTTATGATGATATTAATGGTTTCTTTTCTAAGCATAGCACGCAGGAACACGAAATTAGTTTTTGTGATGCCAATGAAAAGCCCAGTGATTTTTATCAATTCCTAATGATGGCCGTAACGAATAAGGATATTCAAAAAGAAGATTTGACAAATGAAGACATAAGAAGCGTATCGGCCTTTTGCACAATGTTTGGCTATCTCATTACCAATTACAAGAACCCTGCCTTTAATCCCGCTATAATCCTTTCAGATGAAGGCGCAGATGGTGAAAGTAGGAACGGTGGCCGAGGTAAAAGTTTATTGCAAATGGCGTTATCACATTTTAGGCCGTCAATCCAAAAGGGAGGGAACGCATACGATCCAACTTACACCCACGTTCACGCAGATTTGAAAAAGGAACACGACCTTTATTTATTAGATGACGTACCCAGTAACTTTAATTACAATGCACTCTATACGCATATAACGGGTTCCATAGATGCGCAGCGCAAAGGAGTAACGGCCGAAACCATTTCTTTTGAAGATGCACCTAAGTTTGTTATTTCAACTAACTGGGCGGTCCGATATGAAGCAGAAGCAACCTCAACAAATAGAAGATTCAAGGAATACAAATTTTCTGACTTTTGGAACATCAACAATACCCCCGATGCGTATTTTAAAAAGTCATTCTTTACAGACTGGGACCAGGACGAATGGAACGCCTTTTATAATTTCGGTTTCTTTTGTGTTCAGAGTTTTTTAAACAACGGTTTGCTATCAATCGAATATGATAAACGAATGGATAATTTCCGAGCGTATTTTTATAACGATGGAATTTTAAACGAGGTAGAACGGATATTTGAAACTCTAATTTTTGAGAAAACAGAAGTTTTTGGAGTTGCTGACTTTGTGGAAATTCATAAACGAAACGATATGTATCGGTATAAACCTGAATTTAGTATTCATAACTCAAGGAAATATATTGATGCTTTTATCGAGCACAATAAAAAACCGTTCAGTTATTGCGGACATTTAAGGAAATACAAAGCTTTTGACTGACTTTATTCGGGATTTGCGCATCCTGCGTAAGTGGTGCGTAAGTCCTGCGTAAGTTGTTAGCCCAGTGTTTATGGGGATGCGTAAGTTGCGTAGGTTATTTTAAAAGTACGCACGTAAAAAAAATAAATATTAAGCAATACCAATCTTAAAAACTATTATAAATATATTAACCCATTGCAAAAACACTTACGCAACTTACGCAGACCAGTGTTTATAGGGGTTAAGACTTACGCAACAACCTACGCACAACCTACGCAGTGCGTAAGTCATTCAAATAAGTAATCAACACCATTGTTAATAAATACTTAATAATAACTTTAGATAAACAAGTCTAAAATACAGTTAATCAGTATCTTTAAGTATGGAATATAAACTTTCAAAACGATTAAA
Organism: Aequorivita sp.; assembly: GCA_052105975.1. Classification (GTDB taxonomy): domain Bacteria; phylum Bacteroidota; class Bacteroidia; order Flavobacteriales; family Flavobacteriaceae; genus Aequorivita. Next base: position 106,001 of record JBQEAY010000012.1, read on the forward strand.
AAATTCAATCCAAAAAGAGATTGAAGGAAAAGGATGCAATAACCGAAACGTAGTATTCGGGGCGATGGCACAAGAAGTTTTTAAGGACGTTAAAAGCACCGCAATATTGACAGGCGACAAATTAGAATTATTCAGTTTTGATTAATAAAGTAGACAATAAGTAGAGATATGAAAAAGAAGAAAACAGGCGGCAGGACGGCGGGGGTGCCAAACAAATCGACACAGGAAATGCGGGATTTCATCCAGAGTTTTTTAGGCAAAAAGTTTGAAAGACTGGATGAGGTTTTCGAGCAGTTAGAGCCAAAAGACAAGGTTAACGCCATTATTAAGATGCTTCCATACTTAGTGCCAAAGCAGCAGCAAATGCAGTTAGATGCAACCCATACAACACACGAAGTAAAGCAGGATCTAACCAAGCTATCAGATGAAGAACTGCACCAGATTTTAGAGATTAACAAAAAAGTAACCCAAAATTAAAACCCAAACAATGAGCAAAGTAAAAAAGATTCTACTTAGAACCGATACAAAGAAAATCGAAGCAATCAGAAAAGAAGCTTCACAATCAGTTAAACCCCTAAATGACTTAATCGCTATTTGTGAGAAGGTATGCAAAACCACTTTTGACAAAGAGCAAAGGGATAATATCAGAGATAACGGAATGAAGTTTATCAAAGATTATTTGAAACCTAAATTTCAGTTTAAGAGTGCCGATGAAAGATTAAACTTGAATATTCTAGGAATAGATTTAGCACCATTGGAAAGCTTTATGAAAAGTAATGCACCTATTTGGAGGGAGTACCCAATAGAGCAAAACGATAAAGGCCTGTTTGAATTGGTGGGAGAGCCTAAGCAAATAGAACGATGCTACACCTACACCGAAAACGAAAAGCAAGTGCGAGCGTATGAGTTAGGCGTTAAGATTACCGATTTACTCAATATTGCTATTGAAGAAAACTTCATTCCAGAAAGAGAAGCGTTTAGGTTTATAAGTATTGGCGGTATCTTGGATGCAAACCAAAAACAAACAAGAGTCGAAGTTAATACAGATCGTATTAGTAGGCTATAAAGCCAGTAAAACGGAATAAACAATATTAATATAATGGAAAAGGAACGAAAAGCAGGCAGGCCTGCAGGGAGTAAAAACAAAGCTACTCAAGGAGTACGAGAGAAGTTTAAGGAATTGGTAAACAACAACCTTTCCACGTTTCAAGATGATTTGGATTCTTTGCAACCTATGGAGCGATTGACAATAGTAATGCAGTTAGCTAAATTCGTGCTACCTACTTTAAAGGCTACGGAGTTAACGGGTGATTTGGATAAGATTATAGAAATTAGTTTTGACGATCCCAGACCGATAACTGGGATGCAAGTGATATGAAGAAAAAAGTTAGGATAACATCAAATGCGGAAATGCTGGATTTCATTAAAGATTCAGATTTGCAACCCGATGAACTCAAAAGTCTGTTCTCAAAAGCCTATGGTATTTACATTTCGGGAACTGAAACAAAAGCCGAAATTATAAACTTACTTACTACATATTTCGAGAAGTACGGCCAGCAAGATGAAAAGCCGTTATTTTTAGAATAGATTAAAATTTTAGGTTTGGGGTAGATTTCCCGTTTACATTTTCTCATAGAATGTAGGCGGGTTTTCTTGTTTGTGGAATGTAGATAAAGCGCAACTTTATAAAAGGTAGGATATTTCTTACAAATGGAATAGAAAAAGGATCATTCTCAAAAGTTGTGTGTGAATTGAATTAGAATTCTGATTTTTGTTTA
>JBQEAY010000013.1:0-104789 GCA_052105975.1 Aequorivita sp.
CCCTAATGATTAAAGCTTTACGGTTTTTATTAACAATCAGTTGCGGATTTGAGGTATAATCGCACGCCTACAATAATGTTATACATTTCTGTTTATTCCAGTCTCCCTATTTGAGGACTAGGAGAGCACTCCAACTTTAACCATGCACTCACGCATCATTTTATATGTGCGAGCAATATCGTTGTCTAAACCGATTGAAAATCGTATCAGGCCATCACTGAGTCCCATTTCTTTCTGTTCGTCTTCTGGAATTTCAGAAGAAGTGGAGGAACCAGGGGCACTGAAAAGAGTTTTGTAGAATCCTAGACTCACTGCCAAATATCCAAGATTTTGCTCTTGCATCAATTCCATTAATTCATTTGCTTTATCGATTCCGCCAACGTCAACAGTTAGCATTCCGCCGAAACCGTATTCCTTGTTCATTATTTTTTTGAAAAGCTCATGACCCGAATGTGATTTCAATCCAGGGTAAACAGTTTTAAGACCATCAGCTTCAAACTTTTCAGCTAAGTACAATGCGTTCTCACTGTGTTGCTTGATACGGATATGAAGTGTTCTAAGGTTTTTAAGGATAGATGCTGCACGCAGACTGTCCATTGCGGGTCCAAGAAGCATATTTGCCCCATCGTTTACACTGCGAAGGCTGTCAATAAAGTCTTGAGTTCCGCAGGTTACGCCGCCCATTGTATCGCTACTTCCGTTGATGAATTTTGTCAAACTATGCAAAACTACATCTGCTCCCAGTTCTGCAGGAGAAACACTTAAAGGTGAAAAAGTATTATCGACAAATAATTGTAGGCCATGTTTCTTGGCGATTTTTGAAAGTGCTTCAATATCTGCTATTTCCAATAGGGGGTTGCTTACGGTTTCACAGTAAATTATTTTTGTATTTTTAGTAATTGATGCTTCTACTTTCTCAAGGTTGGTAATATCTACAAATGAAGTTTTAATATTAAGTCTTGGTGCAAAGTTTTTTAGAAAAGCATAGGTTCCTCCGTAAATGGTTCTGCTTGAAACAACATGATCTCCGGCTTGGCACAACTGTAAAATTGCTGGGGTTATAGCACCCATTCCACTTGCCGCCACATTTGCGGTTTCAGTTCCTTCCATCGCTGCCAATGCTTGACCTAAATGTAAGTTTGAAGGCGTAGAGTGGCGGGAGTATAAATAGCATCCATCTGCATTTCCTTCAAAAGTGTCGAACATTGTCTTTGCCGAAAGAAAAGTATAGGTAGAGGAATCTGAAATAGAAGGATTAACTCCACCAAATTCGCCAAAATATTGTAAATCCTGAATTTTGTCTGCTGGTTTGAACGCCATGATTATAGTTTTATCGTTGGTTAGCAAAATTGCGAAAATTTATAAGAGTGGTCAAATTAAAAAGCACTTCCTTTAATAAGAGGAAATTTTCATCTTAACTTTTAAACTCCTAAACTTTTAAACTAATTTGCAGTATCGTATCTTTGCCACTTCATTTAAAAAAAATACAAGATGTCAAAATATGATGTAGCAGTAATTGGTTCAGGTCCCGGTGGCTATGTTGCCGCAATCCGTTGCGCACAATTAGGGTTGAAAACAGCAATCATTGAAAAATATGATGTTATGGGAGGAACTTGTCTTAATGTAGGCTGTATTCCAAGTAAAGCCTTGCTAGATTCTTCACATCATTACGAAGATGCGATAAAGCATTTTGAAGATCACGGAATTGAAATTCCAGGTGATATAAAGCTGAACTTTAAAAAAATGATTGAACGTAAATCCTCCGTAGTAGATCAAACTACTAAGGGAATTGCGTTTTTGATGGACAAAAATAAGATCGATACTTTTACTGGTATGGGGGCTTTTAAGGATGCAACTCATATTGAAATTACCAATGGTAAAAAAACTGAAACCATTGAGGCTAAGAACACTATAATCGCTACCGGAAGTAAACCTTCAACACTTCCATTTATCAAATTGGATAAAGATCGCATTATTACTTCAACCGAAGCTCTTAGCTTAAAGGAAGTTCCAAAACATCTTCTTGTTATAGGCGGAGGTGTGATTGGTCTTGAACTTGGTCAAGTATATCGTCGTTTAGGTGCGGAAGTTACTGTAATTGAATATTTGGATAGAATTATCCCAACTATGGATTCTGCACAAAGTAAGGAACTGATGAAATCGATGAAGAAACAAGGTGTGAAATTTAAGCTTTCTCATAAGGTTTCAGCAGTTTCCAAAAAAGGAAAAGAGATAACAGTTACCGCTACGGATAAAAAAGATAAAGAAGTTACTTTTAAAGGTGATTATTGTTTAGTTTCCGTAGGAAGAAAACCTTATACCAATGGTCTAAAAGCTGAAAATGCGGGCGTAAAGATCACCGAACGTGGAATGATTGACGTTAACGATCAACTTCAAACTAACATTAAAAATATATATGCCATTGGCGATGTAGTTCGCGGTGCGATGCTTGCACACAAAGCTTCGGAAGAAGGTACTATGGTTGCTGAAATAATCGCAGGACAAAAACCACATATCAATTATAACCTAATTCCTGGCGTAGTTTATACTTGGCCAGAAGTTGCATCTGTTGGTAAAACGGAAGAGCAATTGAAAGAAGCGAAAGTTGAGTACAAAACGGGTCAGTTCCCAATGCGTGCTTTAGGAAGAAGCCGAGCCAGTGGAGATTTAGATGGTTTTGTGAAAATACTTTCTGATAAAGAAACTGATGAAGTTCTAGGCGTACATATGGTAGGAGCCAGAGTTGCCGATTTAATTGCAGAAGCAGTTGTTGCAATGGAATATCGAGCTAGCGCAGAAGATATTGCTAGAATGAGTCACGCGCATCCAACCTATGCTGAGGCGGTAAAAGAAGCTGCACTTGCTGCAACTGAGGATAGACCGATTCACATCTAGTCTAAAACGGACTTTAACAGCAAAAAAAATGTCGGCAAATTTGCCGACATTTTTTTTGCTCAATTATTTACAGAGAATTATTCAATAATTCCTCCACATGCTACACGTCCACCAGCATCACCAGTTGGTTGTGATACAAAGTCGTCAGTACCTTCGTGAACGATTACTGCTCTGCCAACTATATTTTTATTGTCGTCATCACAATCTATACACCATTCGTCAGTTGTCATTGAGATACTTCCGTTCCCGTCTTTATCTACCTCAAAGTTGCCTATGTCACCTTTATGGTAACCTTCTGCATCACCCCATTTTCCATGTTTTTCATGAGTTGGGTTCCAGTGACCTCCAGCAGATTTCCCATCATCAGAACTACAATCAGCTTTTTCATGTAGGTGTATTGCATGGCTCCCTGGTTTTAAGCCGCTAAATTTAGCATTCATTGTGACCTTTCCATTTTCTTCTGTAAAATTGACTTCACCTAGTGCGGTGCTTCCGCCCTTTGGTTCCATAGTCACAGAAATCATTTTTGGTTGCATGGCATCTTGATCAGCATTGGTGTCCACTTGAACGGTATCGTCCATAGTGTCCATTTTATCCGAATCTTTTTTTTCATTTTTACAGCCTACGAAAGCAAATATTGCCGTAGCTGTAATTAGTATTCCTAATTTTTTCATTGGAAGTTTTTTAGTTAATGTTGATTTGTAATATTAAAGGTACTGTTTCAATTTTCTCTGAACAAAAATTTTAACAAACCTTAGCATTTCAGAAATAAGAGAATAGCTTATCGTTAAACATCAAGCTAATCAATTAGCTTAGTAATAACTTGGGTTTTAGAGTGAAGTGTTTTATGTACTGGACATTTATCTGCTATTTCTAATAATCTTTTTTTCTGGTCATCAGTGAGGTTTCCTTTTAATCTTATTTCACGATTAAATGTGTCTATTTTAGCTGAATCCTCCTCACAATGCTCACAATCAACAGCGTGATCTTTTGAGTAATTAATGTGAACCGAAACATTCTCTACTTCCCATTTTTTTCTTTTCGCGTACATCTGAATAGTCATTGCCGTGCAAGCAGCAAGCCCTGCCGAAAGAAATTCATAAGGGGAAGGACCAAAGTTATTCCCTCCAAAACTGGTCGGTTCATCAGCGATAAGATAATGATCGCCCACCTTTAAGTCGGTAGTGAAATTTTCATCAGAGTCTAAACTTGCGGCAACCTTACTTTTACTCTTTAATTCTTCATTAGGCGGAATTTCAACATAACGTGAGGCCCAACCGGCAATAACTTCTCCCACATATTGCGAATCCTCTTTTTTAGAGAGCAAATGGTCCACTCCGTCTAAGGAAACAAAACTTTTTGGATGATGGGCAGCCATATAGACCGCTTCGGCATTTTTTATGCCCACTATTTTGTCTTGTGGTGAATGGAGGATTAATAGTGCTTTTTTAAAATTTCCGACTACATCTGCAAGCGATTTGTTTTCAAGATCGTCCAGAAATTGTTTTTTTATGGTAAAATCAATACCGCCTAAATTCACTTTTGCCTTTCCATTTTTAGTGATTTCTTGCTCACTGTCTTTTAGTAAATGCATTACGTGCGAAGGACTGCTTGGGGAGTTGATAACCGCGACAGCTTTTATGGAGGGCAAACGAGCTGCTGCGAATATGGCTGCTGCTCCACCTAAAGAATGTCCAATGATGAGCGTGGGAGCCATAAAATTTTGTTCTAAATAATCAGCCGCTTCAACAAGATCTTCTACATTTCCGGAGAAATTGGTGTTTTCAAAATCGCCTTCGCTTTCTCCCAAGCCAGTAAAATCAAATCTTAAAACGCCAAAACCTGCATTGGTAAGTGCCCGACCCACATTTCTAATGGCAGTTAGATTTTTGGTGCAGGTAAAACAATGTGCGAAAATCACGAAATTATGTGGCTTTCGGTCTAAAGGAAGTTCTAGTCGGCCCGCGAGTTGTTCTTTGTCTTTATTTGTAAAAGATACTTTTTGAATATTCATTGATTAGTTTTTTTTGAATGTAAATTACAGAAGTTTTCTGGCACCGCTACCAAAAGCTTCTCTTTCTCTATTTTAGTGCTCACCTCTCTAACTTCCTCCATAAATTCACCATCAATTTGAAAAGGAACTTTATTAGCACAGGTTATCTTTGCTTCGCTTGTTGAAATAATATGAACAAAATCTGAGGACATATCGGGATTTTCCTGTACTGTTTTAAAAATTTCATAAAAATCTAAATTCTTAAAAATAAGAACTTCAAATTGACCATCATTTATTTTTCCCTGAGGGTTAATGGTAGCTCCTGTTCCAAATTTATTTGCATTTGCTATGGCAAGAAGAATCCCGGTTTGTTCTACAGTTTCTTTATCCGTTTCGATTGTAAAGTCGAAAGGAGATTCTGAATTTAAAAGTGTGGGAATAGATTGTAAAAAATATCCGAATTTCCCACGAATGCCTGAATTTTCATAATTTTTGACCAATTCGGCATTTATACCTAAGTCTGCAATGTGTAAGCATAGTTTATCATTAACGTATAACACGTCAATTTTCATGGAACAATCTGAAAGCGCAATATCAATTTGTTCAGATAATGTTTCGGGAAGATTGAAGTTTATCGCCATACCATTTGCTGAGCCTGCTGGAATAATTCCTAAGCAAACATCAGTTCCAAGAATACATTCTGAAACCATAGATATTGTTCCATCACCGCCTGCAACAAGCAAACGGAATGGTTTTTTCTCTTCAATAATTGCTTTTATGTTTTCTACATCGCTTTTTCCTGTAGTTTTATAAAGCTGGAAGTCAAAATTTCTTTTATCTGCTTCAGTTTTAATAGAATTGATAATAGGCTCTTTGTCGCAGTCGCCAGAAATTGGATTGACAACAAGCAAAATATAATTTTCTGATTCCATTTGTAAAAATTAACTTTAAAAATAAGTATTTTGGAGATGCTAAACCGTTAACGAATTCTCAATAAGTGAAGCTTGACTTAAAACTATACCGTGGATATGCAAATGAAGAGGAATTGGTTGTCTTTGGCCATGTCTTTGAATCCTGGGCACCAGATAAATACCGCATGGATCGCAAAGGAATTAGGCATGCTGTTTCCGTTATCCATATGTTTCGAATTAAACCTTTGGAAAATGTAGAGGTAAAGCTAAAATTTAAAAATATTGAAGTTGTAACCAAAACACTGGCCGATGGTTATTTTCGTTTCACAATACCTTTCTCTGAAAAACTTGAAAGTGGGTGGCATCCGTATGAAGTAAGTTGTAAAATATATGATTTCGGAATTGTGGAGTTTTCTGAATTACTAAAACCTTTTGAAAGCAATCTTGGTGTGATTTCAGATATTGACGATACTTTTTTGGTTTCGCACAGCGGAAATATCTTTAAAAAATTATACGTATTACTTCTAAAAAACATTAATAAGCGCAAGGTTTTTCAAGATGTTGTAGCACATTATCAAGCGTTGAGCAGGGCGGGGCAGGAGAACGAAAAAGCGTCAAATTCTTTCTTTTACGTTTCCAGCAGTGAGTGGAACTTATATGAATTTATCGATTCATTTGCTAGGCTTCACGAACTTCCGAAGGCAGTAATAAAACTTAAAAAAATTAAAACGGGAATTTCCGATTTCCTCTTTACTGGAACAGGAAGCCACGATCATAAATTTGAAAAAATTAAAGATATAATTATGTTTTATCCCAATCTTGACTATGTACTTCTGGGGGACGATTCGCAACGAGACCCATATTTATATGAACGCATTGTCAAGATCTTCCCTGAAAATATAAAAGCAATTTATATCAGACAAACCTCACCTCACAAGAAATCAAAAACGACTAAAACGTTACAGAATATTGAATCTATGAACGTTGCAACCTGCTATTTCTCGAATAGTCAAGAAGCGATTGCACATTCAGAGAAGATTGGGATTTTGTAATAAGATATTACTTTAGGTCAGTCGAATCTTTCTTGCTATTATCCATCTTATTTTGACCTTCATCTTTCAAGTATTGGTCTAAAAATATAAGAATCTTTCCGTAGGCTTCAATTTCGTTTTCCTTTTTTACAAATCCGTGACCTTCATCGTCAAAAACTACATATTCCACAGGAACGCCATTCTTTTTAACGCCTTCAACAATCTCGTCAGATTCAACTTTAAGAACCCTTGGGTCTTGAGCACCTTGCAAAACCATAAGAGGTTTAGTTACATTCTCAGTATGAAATAATGGTGAAATTTCTTTTAAACGAATCGAATCAGCAGTATAAGGATCTCCCATTTCTGTGTAAAGTGCGTCTTTAAAGGATTCCCACCAAGGCGGAATACTTTTTAAAGTTCTGATCCAGTTTGTAACCCCAAAAATATTTACGCCAACTTTAAATTCCTCTGGAGCATAGGTTAGTGCTGCCATCGTCATATATCCTCCATAGGAGCCACCTATAATTCCTATTTTGTCTTTATCAATCATATCTTGGCTTGCCAACCAATCTTTCCCAGCGATACAATCTTTCAAATCTTTATCTCCATGGTTTTGATCATCCATTTGGAAGAAAGTCTTTCCGTAACCGCTACTACCGCGATTGTTGACAGCTAAAATTGCATAACCGTGATTCACTAAGTATTGAATTAAAGAACTGTAACCTTGCCTTGATTGACCGCCAGGTCCGCCATGAACCCAAACAAGTGCGGGAGTCTTATTATCCAAACTTGCTTGTTTTGGCTGGTAATAAATTGCAGGAATCTCTAAACCGTCAAAAGATTTATATCTAACTACTGTCGCCTCTACTAAATCGTCAGGATTTATTTCTTTGTTCAGAACATCTGTAAGCTTATAATATTTACCAGATTCAATATTATAGGAGTAGGTGTTTGTGGGAAGTTGAGAGCTGCCAACAGTTAATAATGCCATTGTTTCGTCGTTTGAGAAACGTGCAGCTTCAATTGCTTGACCATTTATATCAGGGAAATCTAGCTCCTTTCCAGTGGCTACTTCGGTTACATACATTTTGGTTTTGGCGTCTTCATTAGAAAACATAACTTGATACTTTCCATTGTGAGTAAAGTAGAAGGCATTAATGTCCCAATCTTTTTCTAAGACTTTTTCTTTAGTACCGCTTTCAATGTCGTATTTCATTAAATAACTAAATTCAGAGTCGTCATCGGTTGTGTAGTAAAATGATTTTCCATCAGGTGAAAAGTCCTCAGGAGTATTTTTGCTCAAACTTTCATTGATCTTGGTTTTTTGATTCGTTTTAAGGTTTAGAAGAAATAGATCACTGTCATTTGTAGTTATTGATTTTGAAAGAAGCATATAGTTTTTATCTTCTGAAATTCCTCCAAAATCCATTGCATCTTCATTTTCAAGAATTAGCTTCGGCTTAAAAGTGGCAATATCCATTTCATAGATATCCATCATTTGCGGATTGCGCTCATTACTGTTATAGTAGAAACTTTTCCCGTCTTTAGCCCAACCCTGGAAAAGCGCACGTACGTTTTGTTCAGGAGTTAATCTTTTGATTCCGTTACTGTCTTTTACGAAAATTTTAAAAATTTCGTCTCCATTTCCGTCCATTCTAAAGAGAATCCTTTCGTCGTCAGGAAAATAGGAAATACCATAGACCGAAGCACTATCAGACTGTGTTATAGGGGTAAACTCTCCGCCTTCGGCAGAAATCTTGTACATATTGTAAACTCCAGACCGATTACTAGTTATTAAAACTTTAGATTTATCTGGTGAAAAGCCATTTGCCGTAGCGTTTTCATTCCCCATAAATTGCTCTATAGTATATGATTTCACTTCAGAAACTACTTTGGTTTCATCTTTTGGGTTGTCTTTACACGCAAAGACTAGTAGTACTAAGGAAAATATTAGGCTGAATTTCTTCATTAAGCTCTGTTTTGGAAGTTACATTGTTGATTGTTAAATCAAATCTAATCATTTTGATTCAATAAATATTTAAAGCACCCTTAAAACGAAAAGAGGAAAACTGTAGGTTTTCCTCTTTTATATTTTATTAAAAATGTATTACTATCCGCGTTTTGAATAACGTTTTCTATCAAATTCGTCACGTTCATAAAACTGGTCACCATCATATACCTCTGCGGGTGGATTTTCGCGATTATAAGAGTCTAACACGGCCGTTTCATATTCTCTATTAATAGGATCGCCTTTGTGATAACGTTTGGTCTCTGCAAAAGTGCGGTGGTCTATTGCATTTGCCAGAACCGTTTTGTTTTTATCATCCAGATTTACCATCCCTATCGGAACAATTACATGGTTTTCGCCATCTTTATTAACAAACTCGCGTATTTCAATAATATGAGGTCTGCCATATGGATCGTGATTGGCATCTATTATCGTGTTGTCAACTTCTACATCTAAATAGACTACACGTCTGGCTGTTTTATTTACCAATAGATTATCTACTTTACCGATAACTCGGTTATCGGCATCACGTACCTCCCAACTGCGTACATCTGGATCTTCACTGGCTACTTTATAATCTGATAATTCATCTAAAGTATATAAATGCTTTTCTTGATTTTTCATAATTGTAGTTTTTTTATTTGTTTTCTTCTTCACTATGGTACATTTTCTGAAGCAGAATTGCTGATTTATCAAAGAATGAATTAATATCTTCTTTGTCTTCTTCAATTGTTCCACTAGCATCAATATTATCGGAAGCGGTTTTTACGTCGTTAGTTTCTTGTAAAAGATTTTTAAAGCCGTGCTCCTGGATTTTTCTCAAAGCTTTTGAAATGTTTTCTGTTGTAGCTTTAATACCATCCGCTTTTTGAGATTTCCCTTGGTCATTAGTTAACATTTCCGCATTCTTCATAGAGGCAGCTATTTCGTCGGTTATATCTACATTTTTAATTTCTGCTTCACGTTTTGTCGCGGTAATAAGCTTGAAAAAAGCTGAACGATAATATTCATAATTGGTTTCTTGATCCATATTCTTATCAAGATCCACAAAATTTAAATAATCAGCGATTGCCTGCTCATTTTTTACAACTCCATAAGATCCAGAATAAAGAGTAGTAGATCCAACATCATTATAATCGTTGTCATTCCTGTTGTAATCGTTAGTTTCGTCGATTTGTGTAATGGAATCGTTATTTATTAGATTTTCGTCCATATTATAATCAGTGTCATTATAATACCAAAAGAAATAAATGGCAGCTAGAATAATTAGGATAATAAGAATCCAAGGCCATATTGGTTTTTTCTTTTCAATTTTGATTTCCGCCATAATAATTTAGGTTTAGTTGGTTAATAATACTTATAAATTTAAGGAATAGTAAAATATAAATGCAACAACAAACTGTTAACTAATGTGTTAATAAATGCTAATTGACACAAAACGTCAATTTTTTAACTCTATCGAAATTTTTTGCGGCTGCTTATTTTGTAGTAGTTTAACGTTTGGTCTTTTTTTTTAAACATCGAATGTTCTACTTTTAAAATATGAAGAAAAAGATAGCTAAAAGTGGATTTGTCTTCACCAAACACACTCCAAAAGATCAATCTCCCTTTGATAAACTTTTGGATGTTTTTCAGGAATTGATTACTCATACCTCAGGCGATTTTGATGAAGCAATGGATTGGCTTGAGCAGTTGGATGATGAATACAATCTTACCACGAAAGATTACACTTTAGACGACTTTGTAGAAGACCTAAAAAAGAAGGGTTATATACGCGAAGAAATAAAAATGGATGGTAAAAGTGGTCTAGCTATTACCGAAAAAACAGAACGAGCACTGCGGAAACGAGCTTTGGAACAAATCTTCGGGAAACTTCGAAAAAGTGGTGCTGGAAACCATAGAACAAAACAAACAGGAAGAGGGGATGAGCAGTCGGGAGAGTTTAGAAATTACCGTTTTGGAGATTCGCTAGAGCAAATTTCAATGACCGAAAGCTTTAAAAATGCACAGATTAATCACGGTATAGGAGATTTTACGCTTTCTGAAAATGATTTGGTGGTTGAGGAAACCATGTATAAAACGCAGATGAGTACAGTCTTGATGATAGACATTAGCCATAGTATGATACTTTATGGCGAAGACCGGATTACCCCAGCAAAGAAAGTAGCAATGGCACTTGCCGAATTTATAACCACACGCTATCCAAAAGATACATTAGACATTTTAGTTTTTGGAAATGATGCCTGGCCTATAAAAATAAAAGATTTACCATACTTAAATGTCGGTCCATATCACACAAATACAGTCGCCGGACTTCAATTGGCGATGGATTTGCTACGTCAAAAACGAAACACCAACAAGCAAATTTTTATGATAACGGATGGGAAACCAAGTTGTATTCAACTTCCAGATGGGCGATATTATAAAAACAGCAACGGGCTGGATAGTTATATAGTAAACAAGTGTTATTCAATGGCCGCGCAAGCTAGAAAGCTGCACATTCCAATTACCACCTTTATGATAGCAGAAGATCCTTATTTAATGCAGTTTATTGAGCATTTTACCGCTGCAAATAAGGGAAAGGCATTTTACACCGGCCTAAAAGGATTGGGGGAAATGATCTTTAGTGATTATGAAACAAATCGCCGCAAACGCATCCGGTAGGGACAGGTCGCGTACGGACAGGTCGCGACCTGTCCCTACTGCGTGAATCAAAAATATAGAAAAAAAAACATGAAAATAGAAAACATAAAAACATTCGGAGACCTTAAGAAATCCGGTTACGAAGCAAAATCAATTAAAGAAGAATTACGTCGCAACCTACTTCAGAAAATCATGAAGAAGGAAACGCCATTTGTAGGGATTCACGGGTATGAACTTACTGTAATTCCAGAATTGGAACGCGCAATTCTTTCAAAACACAACATTAATCTACTGGGATTACGTGGACAAGCAAAAACACGACTTGCCAGACAAATGGTTGGACTTTTAGATGAATACATTCCAGTAGTGGAAGGCAGCGAGATTAATGACGATCCTTTTAATCCTATTTCGCGCTATGCCAAGGATTTGATGCAGGAAGAAGGAGATGCCACACCTATCAGTTGGATGCATCGTGACGATCGATTTTCAGAAAAGCTCGCTACGCCAGATGTAACGGTTGCCGATATAATTGGAGATGTAGATCCAATAAAAGCTGCAAATTTAAAACTGACTTATGCAGATGATCGCGTAATTCATTTTGGGATGATTCCTCGTAGCAACCGATGTATTTTTGTGATCAATGAGCTGCCAGATTTGCAACCGCGAATTCAAGTGGCGCTGTTTAATATTTTACAGGAAGGCGATGTTCAAATTAGAGGCTTTGCCGTGCGCTTACCGTTGGATATTCAATTCGTTTTTACAGCAAACCCAGAAGACTATACTAATAGAGGAAGTATAGTAACGCCGCTAAAAGATAGAATAGGATCGCAGATTTTAACGCATTACCCAGAAGATATAGAAACTGCACGCTCTATAACCCAACAGGAAACAGCCGAAGCTACTAAGGCAAAATCGAAAATTTATGTGCCAGATCTCGCAAAAGATGTTTTGGAACAAATAAGTTTTGAGGCTCGTGAAAATGATTTTATCGATGCTAAAAGTGGGGTGAGTGCAAGATTGAGTATTACAGCTTTCGAAAACCTATTGAGTACTGCCGAAAGAAGAGCACTACAAAATGGAGGAGAAAAAACTGCTATTAGATTGGGAGATTTTATTGGTATTATTCCTTCCATCACAGGAAAAATTGAATTGGTTTATGAAGGAGAACAAGAAGGGGTAAACCAAGTTGCACAACAATTAATTGTAGATGCGGTGAATACTACTTTTAAAGAAAGATTTCCTAAAATTGAGAAATTGACTAAAGAAGGTGATACAGATCCATATTCTGAAATTGTAGCCTGGTTCTTTGAGGAAAATGATTTTGAATTACTCGACTCTTATTCTGACGTGGAGTATAAAGAAGAATTAGATAGAATTATTCCTTTGCAGCAATTAATAGAAAAGTATCAACCAGAAACCTCTAAAGAAGATTCATATTTTTTAAAAGAGGTGATTTTATGGGGATTGGCAGCAAACAATAAACTGAGCAAATTCAGCTTAGGAAACGGACTTCATTTTAAAGATGTTTACGGTAGCTATATAAGTGGATTGTAAACTTCTTTAAATAGAAAAACCGCTTTATAGAAATTCTATAAAGCGGTTTTTCTATTTAATCTAGTTTAATTATGAAATATTAGGAATCACCAATTCATCACCTGGATGAATAACATCTGCTGATTTTAATTTTCCTTTGTTGGCTTCAAAAATAGTATTGTATTTATTTGCATCACCGTAATAGTGCTTAGCAATTTTACTTAAAGATTCACCACTTTTAACCGTATGATGGGCATATGCTGAAGAGTCTTCCACTTTTATGTCTGCCATAATATCGGTTGGATTTTCACCTCCAACACGCTTAATCTCATCCCAAAGTTGGTTTTTGTCATATTGGGTTTTTGCTGTTGCGGTAACTTTAAGTTGGCCGTTTTCTTCTTTAACCTCCTCATTTTGAAGGTTTAGTTTTTTTGCTAGATCCAGAACGCTCTGGTATTTTGCCTTGTTCATTTTTAAGTTTTTTAAGTTAAGAATTTAAAGATACGAGAATTTCATATTAAACAACTTTTGTTTAGAAAACTTTATAATTTTACCGAGCAAATTGCTGATTCGATATAAAAAATGTGAAATATTTAACTAAAGATTAATGATTCTTAATAAAAAATTTGGACTAGTTCAAATATCTTTGAGGTTAAATAATAAATCAACTATAAACTATGAAATTAAAAACAATTTTAATGTCAATGGCAGTAGTAGCAATGCTATTTACTAGCTGTAATGACTCGAAAAAGAAAGAAGCAGAAGCGCAAGCTGAACAAACGCGCATGCAACGTGAGACTGATTCTCTAATGAAAATAGAGGAAGACAACAACGCGAAAATGGCAGATATGGAATCCAATTCAATTGCTGCAAAAGCGATGGGAAATTCAGATCTATCTACTTTGGTTGGGGCACTTCAAGCTGCAGATATGACTGAAACTCTCAAAGGTGATGGCGAATACACTGTTTTTGCCCCAACAAATGAGGCTTTCAGTAAAGTTCCAAAAGCAACTTTGGATAACTTAATGAAACCAGAAAATAAGGAGCAACTTCAAAAAGTACTTAAATATCATGTACTTCAAGGAAATATGACTTCAACTGATGTTCTTGCAAAAATTAAGGATGCAGGAGGTAAATTAGACGTAACCACTTTGAATGGAGATATTATAACTTTGTCTGATAAAGATGGGAAAGTAATGATAAAAGATGCCAAAGGAAATACAGCTACTGTAACGAGTGCTGATATGGATGCATCAAACGGTGTTGTACATACTATAGATAAAGTGTTGATGCCGAAAATGTAATCTCATCAACTATAATGAAAGGAAAAAGCCTCAGAAATGAGGCTTTTTTTATATTGAATTTTTGCTGAGATAACCATACTGTTTTAAATCTTCAATGTTTTTTATTAAGTGATCCTTCCCGTTCTTAATAATTAAATTTTTGGTAGTCATCTCTAATACGTCGTTATAATAATGATCTGTTATCAAAATTCCTTTTTTCGATTTTAGATTATTTAGGAACTTTTTGATTTCAATTTTATACAAAGGCTCAATCATTGAAAAAGGTTCGTCCATCAATAAAAATGGGTGATCGAGGTTTCCAACTAATAAAACTTCAAAATAACGCAATTCTCCCAAGGATAATTCTTCCACCTTTTTAGCAGTAAATTTTGCTATCAATGTGTCATAAAATATAAGATCCTGTTTTTCCTCGTCAGAGAAATAAATAGGAATTACATCACGAACTTTTATGTTTTTAGGTAAAAAAGGATGTTGCGGGAGATAGGCGATCTGGCCCGTTGAAATATTCTTTGCAGGTTTGTAATTCTCGCCATCAATTAAAATATCAATGGAACCTTTTCTCAGAGCGCCAAAAATCATTTTTAATAAAGTAGATTTTCCACAGCCATTTCTACCAAATACCCCCAGAATTTCTCCCGTATTTAGAGTGAAAGAGATTTCTTTCAAGACTTCTTTTTCACCAAAATTTACTGTGGCATTATGTAATTTGAATATTGCCAAACATGAAAAATATTAAAATAATTAAAATTGAAAACGCAGGGATACCAACAAATAAATTAATGATAAATGAAGTCATTAAAAGCTTCCATTTACTGATTCCTAGATTGAAATAGAAATAGTATTGATCCTTATAAAACACCTGAAACCCGATAAAACCAAAAAGTAAGCTAATAGTTGCAAAAAATATAAATCCCCATATTAGTCCCAAGAAAATCAAGCTTAATATAGAGAAAGCTGTAATAAAGGGAAAAATGGATTTATAAAATTGCCAATACGCTCTGTACATTTTTATTTATTTACCTCTGGATGTGAAATAACGTTGGAAATGGTAAAAATACTTATTAAGAATGAAATGAAGATTTTTTTGATTTTCCTTTAGGGCAGGGGTGAAAAATCAAAAAAATCTCAGTCCAATATTATTCTAGATTCTTCCATTATTTAATGGCATGTACATCCGCCATCCATAAATCCGTGTGTTTCTTGATGCCAAGGAAAAGCCTGATTATATCCGTCCATTTCCCAGAAAAAAGGCAAACGCTCTTTTGGATGATTGCCAATTTCATTCAGAGTCATTGCATCGTAAAGTCGTCCGTTAATCATTACCATCGAGATGCTTTCTGTGTTTTCTATATCATCCAGTGGATTCTTATCCATAACAACTAAATCGGCCAATTTCCCAACTTTTAATGAACCGATATCCTCACCGGCACCAATATATTCTGCGGAATTGATTGTCGCAGCTTTTAAAGCCTCCAAATTACTCATCCCACCTTGTCTGAGCATCCATACTTCCCAATGTGCGCCAAGACCTTGCAATTGCCCATGACCTCCCATATTGATTTTCACCCCCGCATTCTGTAGGTCTTTTACAGTCCGAGAAACCAATTTATGTCCGTTCTCATATTCCTCGGCTGGGACTTTTATTCTATGGCGCGAGCGACTATCAATAATACTGCGTGGGGTGAAGGTGAGCAGTTTTTCATTTTCCCAAACATTGTCTCTTTCATAAAAATATACTTCGCCGTTCATTCCGCCATAATTTACAATTAGAGTAGGCGTGTAGCCCGAGTTGCTTTTGCCCCATACTTCCAAGATGTCTTTGTAAACTGGCGCAACTGGAATGTTGTGTTCAACACCAGTATGGCCATCAATAACCTCGGTTATATTATGGTTAAAAGTAGATCCACCTTCTGGTACTACGTTGATTCCTAATTCGCGTGCGGCCTGTAATATCTGTTGACGTTGCTCTCTTCGCGGTTGGTTATAACTCTTTACACTTTTTGCTCCAAATGCTTTGGTTCTTCTAATGCTGCTTCTAGCATCTTCAAGGTTATTGATAACCGCCTTAAAATCACCTTCTGCTCCATAGAGTATAAATCCTGTGGAGAACAATCTTGGTCCAACTAATTGGCCGCTTTTTTGAAGTTCAGAAAGTGTAAAAACAGTTTCGGTATTGGCGGAAGGATCGTGCGAAGTAGTAACTCCAAATGCCAAATTCGCCATAAATGGCCAATATTGCTGTGAAGGTAAACCATATCTAAATGCGCCAACGTGCGCGTGCGCATCAACCATTCCTGGCATAATGGTTTTTCCTTGTCCATCATAAATCGTTGTACCAGAAGGGACAGACACCTCATCCATTTTACCAACTGCTTCAATCTTATTTTCATTTATTACGATGGTTCCATTTTCAATAACATTATCATTTTCCATTGTAATAATACGTGCATTTGTAAATGCAATTCTTCCCGAAGGTTTATCAACCGGTGCTGTCAATCCTATCTTAATACCTTCTAATTCCTTATCGGAAACTTTTTCTGGTGAATCCTTTAGAAAAGTAAAGCTGTTTTTCAACTCATTGCTGAAATATTCATCACCCAAAGTCCACATCAGTTTTTTACTGTTTGGCGCCCAATGGATATTAATTCCCGCATCTTTCGCGAGTTCTGAAACTGGAACAGACTTGCTGTTATTGTCTAAATTTATAGTTTGCCCATTCATAACCAATGGAGCAACAAATAATTTATGAAGATTGGTAAAAGCAATCCAATTGTTATCAGGACTTGGAATAAGTCTATTTGCATATTTAGAAGTAATATGAGTTTTTTCATCTTCCCCTTCTAGGTCAACGCTTATCAGTTTTTTCTCTAATTCACCAAAATAAGTACCACCTAATTGTAAAAATATCCGCTTGTTATCTTTACTAAACATGGGATATTCACCTTTTTCGGTAACAAATTTTTGGTTTTTACCAGAAGTATCCATTGTATAGATTCCATTGTTTTTGGTATAAGTAAAACCTTGATCGGTATTTCCCGATTCTTTCATATATGCAATATGATTTCCATCCTGCGAATAGGAGGGCATTCTATAAATTCCTTTTTCTGACGTGAGTTTTGTCGCGGTCCCGCCTGCCATTGGAATCTTATAAATAGCTCCTTTATCTTGATCATTCCATGTAACATAGACTATTTCATTTCCATTAGGCGAGAAAGTGGGTTCGAATTCGAAATCGGTAGTATTTGTCATCCTTTGCGGTTCTCCATTTGGCAACGTTTTTTTGTATAAATGCCCAAGAGCACTGAATACAATGTATTTTCCATCAGGAGATGTTACTGCATGGCGAATCATTTTTGGAGTAAAGGTTTCGGTTTCAATCTTGTTGTCAAAATGAACCGTTTCTGCTATATCTATTTTCACATCGGCGGTAAATGGAATGTTGGTGACAGCTAAAGAGTTTATATCAATCTTGTTGATTTTTCCACCACTCCAAAAAATGATTTCTTGGTTGTTTGGCATCCAACTAAAATTGGGATAAACTCCAAAAAGTGCCCAAGCTTCTTGTTGGTCTTTGTTTAATGCATCATAAATTGGCCATTCCTTCCCAGTTTCCAAATCTTGGATATAAAGCACCGTTTTGGTTCGCACACGCTGGATAAATGCTAACTTCTTACCATCGCGAGAAAGTGTTGGTCTCGCAGCGCCACCTGGACCCCCGGTTATTGTTTTGGTCTCTCCCGTTTCAAAATCGTAACGTTTTATTACGTAAATCTGACTGTTGGGATCTTTGTTGTATTGAAAATATCCCCCTGGATACATATCTTCACTGTAATAAACATATTTACCATCAGGAGAAGTGAAAGGTTCATTTACATCTTGTTGGTCGTTTTTGCGCTTTGTAAGTTGTAGTCCGGTTCCTCCAGTAATATGATACTGCCAGATTTCACCCGCACCTAAACTTCTTCCAGATGAAAAGTGTTTACGCGCCAAAAGATAATTGCCCTCTGCACTCCAAACAGCGTTGTTCAACAGTCTGAAATTTTCTTTGGTTACTTGCTTTGCATCGGTTCCATCAAGATTCATTGTCCAGATATTATCGCCACCACCGGCGTCACTGGTAAACGATATTTTAGTTCCGTCAGGACTAAAACGGGGCTGTACTTCAAATGGAATTCCTGAACGGATTACTTTTGCTTTTCCTCCAGATATAGGTAAGCTATAAATATCTCCCACCATATCAAAAATAATGGTTTCTCCATCTGGACTCACATCTAGATTCATCCAAGTACCTTCATCTGTAGAAAAAGAATGTGTTTTATAGTTGAAATCCTTGCCAGGATTGGCAACTTCCCATTTTGTGTCTTCTTTTGATGTGTCTTTTTTATTCTTTTTTTGGGCTGTAAGAGTTAGTGTAAATACAAAAAGAAATAGGGTAGATAGTATTTTCATAATTGGTGGGGATAGGAGTTTCGTATAATTAATTTTCGTCAATATTCTTAAATTCACATACCTCTTTATAGTACTCAATAAAGTTTGGTAAATCGAATATGTTAAGTTTATTTTGTTCTAAGTCGTTTAAAATAATAGGGCAATCACTCATTAGGTCTTTAGCCTTTTTTAAAAAACGTTTATTTTTTTCTACTTTATAAAGTTTGGTATTGCCTTCTTTTAAGATGTAATAATTTAGTTTCGGTGTAGATCCAAAAGCTACTCCATAATTTAAACCGTAATAATACGAATACCGCATTGGAAGAGCAATTGTTTTTCCATTCGGTAAATTTAAAGTATCAGAAATTTTTAGTCTTTTTGTAAAACCAGATCTACCTTCAAATCGTGCTTGGCCCATCATCTCACCAATACTTTGCCTGTCAAAATCGGAATAGAAAAGATCGTCGGAGTCCGTAGAATTTATATAAATACTTAAAACATCCTCGTAAATCAACTCTACAAAAATTTTAAATTTATTGTAATTGTGATTTAAATATTGAAAAGTTCTTTCGTTTTCAGTTTCTGGATTACTTATTATTTTTTCAATTAAGGCATAATCAATATTTCTTGCCTTTTCGCCTTCTTCAGGTTTTAGCTTTGGTTTAAAAACGGAAACTGGGAAACCTAAATACCCGTTTTCAGAAGTACCGTCTTTATAAATGATCTTGCTCTTTACAAAAGGTGTAACCCTTAACTCATAATCTTGAGAGAAGGAAATAGAGTAAAAAAATAAAGTAAAAATTATAACTAGATTCCTTATCATACTTTTTTAGGTAGGTCTCTTGAATTTAAAACTTAATAAGATGGGTTATTTTTCCTGTGCGCTGTAAACATAAAAATCTCTCTTTATTTCAAAGGTTTTTATTGGGAATTTAAGTTCTTTGGTTTTCCATTCTGCAGTTGGATTAATCCAAACTTCTTCGCCATTTATAATTGCTATAACGGGCATTTCAAAACCTTTGACAATGTCAACATAGCGGAATTTCAAGATGTTCTCTTCATAAGAATATTCTACTTTCGGAATCATAACAGTACGTAGATATTGATTCCAAAATGCTGTGAGATCCATTCCGATTTTATCGCTTATATAATTTTCAATCTGTTCAGTCGTGACGTTTTGATGATAAAATTCTTTATTTAAACCTCGTAGAATTTGTCGCCATTTTTCATCATCTGCGATTAATTGACGAATGGTATGAAGAATATTAGCGCCTTTATAATACATATCTGAGCCACCGGATTTGTTGACGTTGTAGTTCCCAATGATTATAGGTTTGTCATTTACAATGTTATTGCGAACCCCAAGAACATATTCTGATGAGGCTTTTTTTCCGAAGAAATAATCCACGTATAGGTTTTCAGAATAACTGGTAAACCCTTCGTGAATCCACATATCAGCCACATCTTTATTGGTAATATTGTTTGCAAACCATTCGTGTCCACTTTCGTGAATGATGATAAAATCAAACTTCATTCCCCAGCCAGAGCCAGAAACGTCCTTTCCCAGGTATCCGTTTTCAAAGTTGTTGCCGTAGGTTACGCTGCTTTGATGTTCCATTCCCAAATAGGGAACTTCCACAAGTTTATATCCGTCTTCATAAAAAGGGTAGGGGCCAAACCAATATTCAAAGGCTTCTATCATCATCGGGGCTTGCTTAAATTGCTCTCTCGCTTTTGCTTCATTTTCGCGAAGAACGTAATAGTCCATATCCAAGATTCCCTTTTCGCCTTTGTATTTTTCACCAAAGTGTACGTAATCTCCAATGCTCAGATTTACTCCGTAGCTATTGATTGGGTTTTTCACTTCCCAAACCCATGTTTTAGAATCGTTGTTTTCTATTACTTCTTTTAAGCGACCGTTGCTGACGTCCATTAAATCTTTGGGGGTTGTTACGGAAATAGTAACTCCATTATCCGCCTCTTCGGACGGATGATCTTTCAACGGCCACCAAACACTAGCGCCAATTCCTTGATTGGAATTTGCGATAAAATCCTTGCCATTACTGTCTTTAGTCCAAGTAAAACCGCCATCCCACGGTGGGTTTACGGCTTCTCTAGGTTTTCCAGAGAAATAGATGGTTATCTTGTTTTCTTTTCCTTTTTTCTGCTTATTCTGAAGTTTTATAAAATGCGCATTTCCTTCAGAAGTAAATTGAAGTTCTTTTCCATCCTGAAGTACTTTGTCAATCTTCATCGGATTTTGAAGATCAATTTGCATGATATTATTAGGTTTCAAAACCTCATAAGTTATGGTGTTACTACCTTTAATAGACTTTTCAGAAGGATTTGGAGTTACTTTTAATTCGTAATGTAGCACATTCCACCAAGCGCGTTCTGGAGTGATGCTACCGCGCAAAGTATCTGCACGAGTGAATTCTTGAGAGATTGATGAAGCTGAAATTAGTATTAGGAACAAGAAGCTAAATGCTTTCAAGGTTCTTCCGAAAGTCGAAATGTGTAGAAATTTTGTCAATCTATTCATTTATGGAAAATTTGTCTAAAAATACTCAAAAGAAGGATGGAGTCCTATAAGAAGTAAAGAGAATGAACTAGAATAGTATTGCTTCTCTCGATAGCTCTCGGGAGAAATAATACGATTGAATTAAGAAAGGGCTTGAGCTTAATACTTTATTTAACTTCTGCTACTACGGCTAATTTTTTGCCATTAGGGCTGATAGCCATGCGGGTTATATTTTTAATCCCGTATTCTTCTAGTGATGCAACTCTATTCCACTCAGACCCTCCAAGAGTGTCGTACATATAAAGTCTGTTGTTGCTGCCAACTAATATTTGAGTATCGTTAATCCAAACGTAATCCTGAATTCCAATTGGCAATTCGGTAACAAAAAAACTTTCATAAGAATTCATGTCTAAGAGATAGAGGTCTAAGTTTCCTTCCTCATTGACCAAAGAATAGCTCATAGAACTAGTTTTGGGAACTCTTTGAAGTGATCTGCCAGCTTTATAAAACATAGTATCAACGGATTTTGTTGGCAAATCGATCATTACTAAATCCAATTTATCAGCGTTTAGTACTGTTGCAAGCATTTTTTTATCATTGTAGAATGCAAAATAAGCTACTTGGAGATCTTTAATAAGTTCTGTTGAATTTCCTGTTTTAATATCGTATTGATACAATCTTTGCTTTCCGTTAGTGTCCAAACGAACAGCTGCCACATCACTTTTTGAGGGAAATTTTTGAGGAGAATATTCACCGCCATCTGTTTTTGAATTAACCCATTTTTGCAAATCTGAAGTTAAATTATATTCTGAAATGTCTGTCTGCCCATCATTGTTACCGGCAAAAATCACAGTTTCGTTCGAAATAAATGAAGGCTGATTGTCATAACCATCGTTGTTTGAAATGTTTCTGGGATTTAGCAATTCTAAACCTTCATATGAAGGTGCGATATCAAAAACAAATACCTCGGTGTTTTCTTGTGCAAAGGTGAAGGTGGTCGTGAAAATAATAAATAGGAAAAGAAGCTTCTTCATAATAATTAAATTTTCCTTCAAAAATAGCAAACTCTGCGCCATAATTTACAGTATGCAGTAATTAGTGTTCAGTATTCAGTGAATGGTGTACGGTGATTTAGAATTGAGGAATTGAATTACCAATAAGAGACCTACAAGATTTTGAAAACCTTGCAGGAGTGATTATCCGTAAGATCGAATTACTCCACTTCAAGATATGAAGTTGAGTGAATGGGAATTCCTTTATCGGTGATGCCTTCAATTTCTATTTGAAAACGCCCTTTATCGTCACTTGTATAAAAGCTGACTTTAGCGTTTTGAAAGCCTTGAGTAATTACAGCTGGTTTCCAAAATAGGGTAGTGCGTTTGTCTTCGCGGGCTATGTTTCTATCGACTTTAGTGTAATCTGGCGCATAAAATTGGCGTGCGGTGTAAAAACCTTCCGATTTAAAACTTATTGAGCCAGGTTTTTTGTCGGTAATATTGGTGTTATTTTTCGAGCCTTGTTTTGTATATATAGCGATAACTCCTTGAGCTTTCAAACCATAAGCCGAAGATGCGTGACCAGTGTTTCGAATGTCAATAAAATCTATATCTGCTTGAGGAACTACCCTCGCGGTTAATAAATCAACTTCAACATCATCTAAGTAAAAGGTAGGTTTTAAACCACGAAGATTAATTTCGTAATCTTGCGAAGTTTGATTTTGCTCTCCTTGTTTTCTTCCAATTCGTATACCAGGTACATTCATTAATAGCTGCATAAAATCACCACTTCCAGTTTGTCCCATTTCATCCACTACAATACGGTGTGATGGTGTAAACGAGCGTGTCCTCTTATCTCTCCTTATTTCTGCAATTTCTTCTTTTGTTATTGCTTTTCCTTCAAGTCTTACTTCGTCCAATTGCTCTCTTTCACCATCAAAACTAAAATTTCTAAATACACTGCCCCGTGATTTTTTTCGATAGGTTGCAATATTAGCAATTTCTAAATCTTGCTCAAATGCATCCATGATTCTATTGGGTATCATGCCAGGTTTTTGAGGAGGTATGGACAATTTAATGTTGGTATCTTTAAAATTTGGACTTTTTGAAGAGATGTCTTCACCCGCTTGTAAAAACATATTTATTGTATCATTAAAAACAAAAGGACCATACTTAAAATAACCATGTTCATCTGTGTTTTTAACTTCTTGATAAAATCCCTCCTGTCTTAAAGTGAGTTTGGTTTCGCTAAATTTATTTTGAAAAGGAGATTTGGCATTTAGTGTTTGGCCACTTATATAAATCCCATCTTCCGGTGTGAATTCCTGCTCCTGTCGATTCTCAAGAAACTCTTGCCAAACAAAGCGGCGCCATCCGTGTGTCATCATTACTAAGTCTAATTGTTCATTTTTTCTAATTGTGTCTCCTTCGGTAAAAAAGTAGTTTGGCGATTTAATTTCACCTCTAAGATCAGAATTTAATAACAAGTACGTTTTTATGTTTTCGGCATTTTCATTAGGCTTTATCAAATTATAATCGGTGACCGATAAAGAGAAGGTGCTGGGAATCATCTTGCCCAATTTATCTTTTACGTCAATTTCCAAGTTTACACGGTCTCGCGTAGCTGTTGTTGTGCCGTTGGTCTTTGCGATGGATACCGCTATTGTTTCTTCTTTTTTAATATATATCAATCTTTCTACTACTGGCTTTTTAGATTTATTGAAAAGAACAATGTCTAAAACCCCTTCAACCAATTCTATTCTCGGAATCTTTACCAACATCGTTTTTGTCTCTTTGAAGTTGGTATAATCAAATGCACTCAATCCTCTTTGTTGACCAATAATTAGTACATCTTTCAATCCTTCTTTTTTGTTGGTAACAACCTTTATAATCACTTCTTTCTCAGTTAAAGTTGTATTCATAACATAGCCTTCGGAGAGCGGGATAGGGAGCTCATATAGAATATTTTCATCTCCCGAACTAATAACTGCGCGATACTCTTTTCCAGACTCAGGTTTTAAATAGAATAAACCCAAGCCAAACTCGAAGGTTTTAAAATCTGTAACTTTATTACCTTCCGTATCTTCTATGATACCTACAATTGGACTTGAAGATAAGTTGCCTCCTTCAATTTTCACGGCAACTTTATTATTGACGCCATTAACTAAATATCCTCCTTCAGGATAAAATCGTAAATCTGGTAATTCTGTAGGCGCATCGGCTTCTATATTCGATTCGATTTCATTAAGAGCGAAAACGGGGATCTCTTTGTTAAAAAAATATTCCCTAGGTTGGTTTCGCATATAATTGGTATATGCTCTTATACGGTAGTTCCCTTCTTCTAAATCCGTGGGGAGTTTAAAATCACCAGGCGTATTTATTGATTCTATGAAGAGTTTGCGTTCACTAATTATTTCATCCTTTTCGTTGATAAGCTCTACATAAACAATACTACTTTTTCCGCTTATTGTATGGGTGACTCCATTAACCAAATAAGCACTAAACCAAATACTTTCGCCGGCAGTGTAATATGGTTTGTCTGTTTGGATGTATATCTTTTCTGGATAGTTTTCTGTAGTGTATTCTTTTAATTTATTGAGAACTAACATTTTTAATCCAGAAGAATTATGGAAAGAAAATGCTAGAAACAATGAAGATATTAATGCTAAAAGTAAGATTTTCTTCATATTTTCCTGAAATTAACTAAGGAAAGATAAGTATTAATAACAGAAAAACCTCACAGGTGATAAACATCCTATGAGGTTTTAAAAATGAACAGTAAAACTATTTTAATTAGAACGGATACTTGTTCTCAGTAATTACTTTGTGGGAAACAGTTTTTCTCAGTTCCGCAATATTTGGCATATTTTGGTATTTAGTAAATCGTTTTAGTCCCATCAACATGGCACGTTGCTCATCGCCTTCAGCAAATGATAGAATTGCTTCTTTCGCTTTTACGGTGATAATATCTACTGCGTGATATAAGTATAATTGCGACATTGCAATTTGTTCCTTTTGAGTGTCTTCTCCGTAACGGTTTGCATTCTTTTCAGTTCTTAAAATCGCACTCTCGGCCATATAGATTTCAATGAGGATATCTGCTGCAGCCATTAGTGTTTGCTGATGCTCTTCCAATTCAGTACCATATTTTTGAACTGCACTTCCGGCAACCATCAATAATACTTTTTTCAGTTTGGCAACCATCGCTTTTTCTTCGGAAAGTAATTCAGAGAAATCGGGTGTTTCAAAAGAAGGAATGCCCAACAATTCTGAAGCTACGGCTTGCGCAGGATTCAATAGGTCTACATGACCTTTCATTGCTTTCTTTACCAGCATTCCAACGGCCAACATTCGGTTAATCTCATTGGTTCCCTCATAAATACGAGTGATTCGCGCATCTCTCCAAGCTGATTCCATAGGAGATTCAGCACTATAACCCATTCCGCCATAAATCTGAATTCCTTCGTCGGTACAATGTTGTATGTCTTCAGAAACGGCTACTTTAAGAATAGAGCACTCAATGGCGTATTCTTCAACACCTTTTAACTCTGCTTCTTGATGGCTATTGCCCGCTTTTATACGAAGTGCGATTCTATCTTCAATATCTTTTCCTGCACGGTAGGAAGCACTTTCATCCACATAGGCATTGGTTGCCATTTCGGCCAATTTGAGCTTAATTGCACCAAAAGATGAAATTGGAACATCAAATTGAATTCTTTCATTAGCGTATTCCACTGCTTTTGAAATTACCCTTCGTTGCCCATCAAGACCCGCGGCAGCAAGTTTAATACGACCTACGTTTAAAGCGTTCATAGCGATTTTAAAACCTTCGCCCCGTTCGCCTAGCATATTTTCTGCTGGAACTTTGGTGTCACTAAAGAAAACTTGACGGGTAGAGGAGGAGTGGATACCGAGTTTCTTTTCTTCCTCGCCCATGGTTATTCCGTTTGAAGGATCGTTTTCAACGATAAATCCAGTAATGTTTTTGTCGTCTTCAATTCTCGCAAAAACGATGAATGTATTACAGAATCCAGCGTTGGAAATCCACATTTTTTGTCCGTTGATGGCATATGTTTTTCCATCTTCGGAAAGTACAGCCTTTGTTTTTCCGCTGTTTGCGTCACTTCCGGCACCTGGCTCAGTTAATGCATAAGCACCAATCCATTCGCCTGTTGCCAATTTTGGAACATATTTTTGTTTCTGCTCTTCAGTTCCGTAAAGGGTGATTGGCATGGTTCCAATTCCTGTATGCGCCCCAAAAGCCGTAGCTACAGAGCCACTAGCTCCTGAAATATAGTCACATACCAACATAGTGGTAACGAAGCCCATTGCCAATCCGCCGTATTCCTCTGGCACGGCAGTTCCAAGTAAGCCCATTTCACCGGCTTTTTGCATTATTTCTTCGGTAAGCGCATAATCGTGTTGCTCAAAACGCTCTTTAAGCGGCCAGATTTCACGATCTACAAATTCCTTTACAGAATCACGCATCATTTTTTGCTCTTCGGAAAAATCCTCTGGAGTAAATACATCTTCGGCTTTTGTTTCTTTAACGAGGAACTGTCCGCCCCTTAATAGCTCCTTATCTTTTGTTTCAGTTGTGCTCATATTTTTTGGATTTGACTTAGGAATCAGGACTCAAGAAACAGGACAGATTGTGCTGTGATTGAACTGATTCGGATTATTTAATGGTTTTATTTTTTTAGATTCAGGACTCAGGGCGGATTGTGATATTTTTTAAAGCTTTTTATTTTAGAGAATCATGAACCAAGACGTTTTGTGTTTAATTTTGAAAATATTCTTTTTTAATTATAAACATTTCCTATTTCCCGTCAGTCTTGTATCTTGCTTCCATTTCGTCCTGTTTCCTGGTTCACTTTATTTCTGTTTCAATGATTTAAGTTGAATTAGACCTACAAGGAGGCCTGCGGCAACACCTTGCAGTATTTTTAAAATCTCCTTTCAAAATTATAAATCACCTGATTTCTTTCAGTCCTGTTTCTTGTTTCCCTTCAGTCTTGATTCATTTATTTTAGGAATTCATAAACCCCAGCAGCTCCTTGTCCAGTACCAACACACATCGTTACCATTCCATATTTCCCTTTAAGGTCTCGTTTCCGCATTTCATCAAATAGTTGGGTTGAGAGTTTTGCTCCGGTACAACCAAGTGGGTGCCCCATTGCTATCGCACCTCCGTTTACGTTTACAATTTCCTTGTCTAAACCAAGACCTCGGATAACTGCTAGAGATTGCGAAGCAAAAGCTTCGTTTAATTCTATCAGCTCCATTTGGTCTTGTTTTAATCCTGCTTGTTTTAATGCTTTAGGAATGGCATGCATCGGACCAATTCCCATGATGCTAGGCTCTACTCCAACAGCAGCAAAGCTTACCAATCTTGCAATAGGTTCTAAATTTAATTCCTTGACCATTTCTTCACTCATTACTACTGTAAAAGCAGCACCATCACTCATTTGTGATGAGTTACCTGCAGTTACCGTTCCTCCTTGTGCGAAGACAGGACGAAGTTTTGAAAGTGCTTCAATATTGGTTCCTTTTCTTGGGCCTTCGTCTTTAGTTACCGTGTATTTTTCTGTAACCTTTTTACCAGCATCATTCACATAAGTGTGATCCACTTCAATAGGAACAATTTGATCTTGAAAACGATCTTCAGCTTGTGCTTTTAAAGCGCGCATTTGACTGGTGTAGGCAAATTCATCCTGATCTTCGCGAGAAACATCGTATTTTTTAGCCACTGCTTCCGCAGTTAAGCCCATATTCCAATAATAATCTTCGTGACCTTCCTTCGCCATTTTATAATCCGGTACAGGTTTGTAACCACCCATCGGGATATAACTCATACTTTCTGCTCCACCGGCAATGATACAATCTGCCATTCCACTTTGGATTTTTGCCGTAGCTATAGAAATTGTTTCCAATCCCGAGGCGCAATAACGGTTTACGGTCATTCCCGGAACATCAACTATTTCTAGGCCCATCAATGAAATTAATCGGCCCATATTCAAGCCTTGTTCGGCTTCTGGCATGGCGTTACCAACCATAACGTCGTCAATTCGTTTTTTATCGAGTTGCGGTAACTCTTTTAATATATACTGGATTGTTTCGGCAGCTAACTCGTCAGGGCGTTTGAAGCGGAAAACTCCACGAGGAGCTTTTCCTACTGCTGTTCTGTATGCTTTTACTATGTATGCAGTTCTCATAATAGATTTTAGATTTTAGACATGAGATTTTAGACTTTTTAAATTTTCTTTGAAAATTTTAATATCAAAGCGTAATTCATTTTCTGAATCTCAATTAATTCATTTAAAATAGGTTTTACTGTATTTTCAGATACTAATTCAAGCCGATGGGAAAGAATTAGTTGTGTAAATAATTCGTTTGATGAGCCGTTCGCAATACCTAAAAAATTTTTAAATTCTCCGTTGGTATTTCTTCCCGGTCCCTCAGCTATATTTGAGGGAATGGAAACTGCGCTTCGTCTAATTTGGCTTGTTAATCCATATTTCTCTTCTTTAGGGAATTCAGCCGAAATCCGATAGGTTTGTTCAGTAACGTCCATCGATTTTTGCCAAATTTTCAATTCTTGGAAGTTGTGCATGATATTTAGATTTTAGACATTAGACTTTTCATTTAAAAAATAATTATTTTTATTAAATATTATGATTTCTTTTATTTTTCTCACATCTCACGTCTCACGTCTCACGTCTCACGTCTCACATCTCACATCTCACATCTCAAGTCCTACGTCTTATTAATTACGTAGAGGTTTCCCTTTCTGAATCATATGCTGCAGTCTCTCTAAAGTCTTCCTCTCTCCTGTCAAACTTAAAAATGCTTCTCTTTCAAGATCAAGCAAATATTGTTCACTTACGTAGCTCGCTTCGCTTAAATCTCCACCGGCCATAACGTAGGCAAGTTTATTTGCGATTTTCTTGTCGTGCTCGCTGATGTAATTTCCAGCGACCATTTGATCGGTTCCCACTAGGAACATTCCCAAAGCTTGTTTCCCGAGTACTTTTACATCCGTTCTTCTAATTGGTTGCGTATAACCTTGATCTGCCATAAACCGAGCGGCTGCTTTGGCCGCGGCTAATTGTCTGTCTTGATTTACAATTACAATATCTTTTCCTGGTTGAAGAATTCCAGTGTCATAGGCTTCATAAGCCGAAGTAGAAACTTTTGCCATTCCAATAGTCAAGAAATACTCTTGAAGTCTGTTTAGCTCCACATCATCTTTTTTGAAGGAGTCACTTGCACGCATTGCCATTTCTTTTGAACCACCACCGCCGGGAATTACTCCAACGCCGAATTCCACCAACCCAATATAAGTTTCAGCAGCGGCAACCACTCGGTCTGCGTGTAATGAAAATTCACATCCACCACCTAAAGTCATTCCGTGGGGAGCGGCTATTACTGGAATTGAAGAATAACGAAGACGCATACTAGTGTCTTGGAAATACTTAACGGCAGCATTTAATTCTTCATATTCCTGTTCAACAGCCATCATAAATATCATCCCGATATTGGCACCAACAGAGAAATTTGTTCCTTGATTACCAATTACCAGACCGTCGAAATCCTTTTCAGCGATATCAACTGCTTTGTTAACCCCAGCTAATACATCACCTCCAATTGCATTCATTTTACTGATAAACTCCACATTTAAAATTCCATCGCCAAGATCTTCAACTACAACTCCTTTATTTCTGAAGACTTCAGAAGTTTCGCGGATGTTGTTTAGAATAATAAAGGAATCCTGTCCTGGAATCTTTTTGTATTTTCCTTCGCCCTTCGCTGAAGTTTCGGAAGATGAAGAAGGAATATCGTAGAAATAGGTGTTTCCTTCTTTTATAGTGTAGAAAGAATCAATCCCTGCTTCCAGCATTTCGTTTACCCACGCTGCCGGTTCTTTCCCTAAATCTTTGATCAGTTCAATTCCTTTTTTAACGCCAACGGCATCCCAAATTTCGAATGGACCATTCTCCCAACCGAAACCAGCTTTCATTGCATCGTCAATCTTGTAAAGCTCGTCTGTTATTTCAGGAATTCTTTTGGAAACGTAAGCGAACATAGCACCGAAGTTTTTTCGGTAGAATTCGCCAGCCTTGTCTTCGCCTGCAATAAGAATTGGGAAACGGTCAGTTACCTTAGCAACCGATTTTGTTTTTTCCAATGTAGCAAAGGAAGCTTTTTTGTTTTTTCTGTATTCTAAAGTATCGAGATCCAAGGTTAAGATTTCACTTTTTCCTTCGTCGTCTTTTATCTTCTTATAAAAACCTTGTCCGCTCTTGCTTCCCAACCATTCGTTTTCCATCAAGGTATCGACGAATTTCGGAAGTTTAAAAATCTCGTGTTCTTCATCTTCAGGAGCGTTTTCATAGATTCCGTTGGCAACGTGAACTAATGTATCTAGCCCAACTACATCAACAGTTCTAAAGGTTGCGGATTTTGGTCGGCCTATAACCGGACCTGTAAGTTTATCAACTTCTTCAACTGTCAACCCCATTTCCTTTACTTGATGGAAAAGGCTTTGAATGCCGAAGATTCCGATTCTGTTTCCTATAAATGCAGGAGTGTCTTTTGCTACTACGGAAGTTTTTCCGAGGAACTTTTCGCCATATCCATTTAAGAAATCTAATACTTCAGTTGAAGTATTCGGACCAGGGATTATTTCAAAAAGTTTTAAATAGCGCGGCGGATTAAAGAAGTGTGTTCCGCAGAAGTGTTTTTGGAAGTCTTCACTACGGCCTTCGCTCATAAATTTAATAGGAATCCCCGAAGTATTTGAAGTAATAAGCGTTCCAGGTTTTCTGTGTTTATCCAGATTTTCAAAAACTTGCTTTTTGATATCCAAGCGTTCTACAACTACTTCAATGATCCAATCGGCAGTTTTCACTTGGGAAATATCGTCTTCCAAATTTCCGGTAGTGATCCTTTTAGCAAAATCCTTGTGGTAGAGTGGGGCAGGATTGCTTTTGATCGCTTTTTGTAAATCCGTATTTACAATTCGATTTCTTACAGCTTTATCTTCAAGTGTAAGTCCCTTTTTCTTTTCGGCATCATTAAGCTCTCTGGGAACAATATCGAGCAATAGCACTTCCACTCCAATATTGGCGAAATGGCAGGCTATCCCGCTTCCCATTATTCCGGAACCGATTACCGCTACTTTATTAATTCTTCTTTTTGACATCTGGTTTAATTATAAGTTATGAATTATGATTTCTGAATACCAGAAGCCTTAATTCTGAATTATTAATTTTTTTCTACTTTCTACTTTCTACTTTCTACTTTCAATTCCTTAATCTGAATCGTATACTTTTTTTGAATTGATCAACTCATTGATAGTTTTTGCCACCTTTCTAAAAGTTTGCAGTTCTTCATCGGAAACGTTTTTTTTCACTGCCTCATCAAAACCCAATACTACAGTTTTTGAGAATTCCCGCATTTCCTTTCCAAAAGGTGTTAAATGGATTAAAACGCCACGTCCATCTTCTGGATTCGGTTTTCTTTCAATCAATCCCTTTTTTTCCATACTTTTTAAAGTTCTGGAAAGACTGGTTGCTTCCATTCCCATCTTGGGACCTAGACCCGTACTTGGAGTGCCTTCTTCCGGATCGATACTTATAAGTGCAAATCCGGTGGCCATTGTGCTCCCTTTTTTTCCAGCCTCTTCATTATACATTTTTGTAACGCTCATCCAAGTGGAACGCAAAATATAATCTATGGTTTTCTCTTTTGGTTTTTCTTGCATGAAAGATTTGAAAAAGTCTAAACCCAAAGATACAAAAATATATTATGCACGCATAGTATATTTTGTTGTTTTTTTATAGTCGGCTAAGAATGAGTAACTAGGGGTAGAATGGGAGGTAGGTTTACGACAGTCTGTAATTGTTTATGTGCAATTTACTATTGAAATAATGTTTGAAAAATCGTGGAGAATCTCGCCACGATACTATTTTATGAAGAAGCTTATCGTGTTTGTTTGGAAGTATTCGCGCAAAATCACTCGGCAACCCTGCCTCGATACAATTTTGTGGATTAAGAGTAGGAGTATTGCTTTAAATGAAGTGGCACAAAATCACTCGGCAACCTTAATGCCTCATTTCAATTTTATGCTTGCTTAGAATAGTTTAACTTCCCATCAACTATACTTGCTGGGGCGGTGTAGGGGTGTTCTGTCGCCTTGTTTTCGCCCATAATATGCATTACTTCCCATCCATCTACTTTTAAGGCATCGGAGATCATGGAGCGATGGCAACTCCACCAAACGGCTTCTGCACACATAATGGCAGTTCTTTTTTCGGATGCGAGATTTTTTAGAGAAGTCAATGCATCTTGAAATTCGCTTGTTTCCATGTAATCTGCGTATCCTCTAAAAGAGTCTAGGCGCCACGCATCGTTTTTGGAATTTGGAACTACTTTTCTTCGGCCACCCAATTCAACGATATGATTATATTCAATATCGTTCTCTGGTATTGTAATCTCCATACTATCTTTATTATATTGAGGAAACTTCCGTGACCCCGGATAATGGCGAACATCCACCAATAATTCTATTTTGAAAGATTTCAGAAGTTGAAGGAATTCTTCCAATGTTCTAGTGGAATGTCCAATGGTCCAAATAGTGTTTGTATTCATAGCAAAAAGTCGTGACTTAAAGATAAGAAACACCGAAGCCTTTAAAAAACTCTAAAATGCATTTAACGCAACTTTAGTTTATAGAATAATTGCGTTGAACGATTTCTGCTTTAGGAAGTTTACCAAGAAAATGGTTTAAAGCCGATACCGTATTCAATATAATCAGCTGAACCGCCATCCAAAGTTTTTAAGCCTATTTGGGCAAAGAGATGTCTGGAAATATGATATCTAAGTGCAGGCCTCATGAAAAACGCTCCTTTTCCTTTATCATCACCTATGTATGTACCTATTTGCATTTTTACATCAAACTTAAAAAAGCTAAAAGCATAGCCCGCGTGGATTGCCGGCAACCATCTATCTTGAGCTTTTCTATCGCGGAAACGGTTGTCATAGAAAAAATCTACCCCACCAGCGACACTATGCCTTTCATTAAATTGATGTTCATATTCCGCCAAACCCGTAAAAGTTCCCATAACAATATCTCTTCCAATTAAATCATCGTTTTGTGCGACGCCGCCAGCAATATAAATTGAAATAGTATTCCCACTAGTTAAATCTGTGGGGGAGCGAAGAGGTCTTTTAAATCTAGCAGGTAATACATCGTTGGTGTATGGGTCATTGTTTTCGAGTAATTGCGTTCTGTTGTAATTATAGCGCATCCCTAAGTTAAAACCATATAAATTAAGTCCGTTATTGGGTTTGTATGTAGAACCATTACTAAAATGTGTGAAATCCAGGCCGTATAAAATATCGACTTCCCGGGTCCATTTATAGGTAAATCCAAAGTTGAGATTAAAATAAACTGCCGCCCGTGCGCCAATAGCTTCGTTGAGCGGATTTTCCTCAGAGTCATAAGGTTTCAACTTATAGGTGAGACCCAGAGAAGGTTCTATTGCAAAAATATTCCGTCGTTCGGGATTGGAAATAGGGAATCTTATAAAGCCATAAATTGCATTGGGATTTCCGAAAACTTCAGCGTTGTTCAAAAATCCGGAATAAAATCCAATTCCGTAAGAAGGATAACTGTATCTACTTGCCCAGCCATCTTGATCTGTAGGCTGCCAGCCCAATTTCACTGTAATTCCACCATAACCATTGTCAAGTAAACCGCTGGCAGTCAATTTGTTGTTGGATTTTAAAAAAGCGCCAAATTGGCCTTTAAGCTCAATAAATCTAAACCTGTTTTTCAAATTAGTAGTAGATGAGATTTCATTTTGTCCAAAAGAAACAGTCGTGAATGTAGAAAGCAATAGTAGGAAGAAGAATCTCATAGGTTGTAATTTGGTAAGTAGGAGCAAAGTCTCTCACAAAGATATTCTTTGTTGAATGATACCGGTAAAAAGTTCCTAAAATGTCAATATTCATTTCGGCCTTAGAAATAACCAATGATTTTCATTCTGAATAGATTAAGACTACAATGTGATTCTATGGATTATTGAAAGTTGATATATTTTCAATAATTGTGCAGTTTTTTCTAGAGGTGAAATTAGTCTAAAAAATTTAAAAAGCTCGAAGGATGCTGTTATCAGTAAACTAAGAGGGAATCAAAATTTAACAAAACTTTGCTAATTTTTAGTTCGATTTACTCCGAACCAATCATATATTTGCACTTTAATATGTAACTTTTTGTTCACTAATATTCGCAATTTACCTTTTTCTAAAACTTATTTAAATTATTAAAATGAAAATCAATCACATTGTTATCGCAAGCCTACTTTCCTTATTAAGCTTAAATCTATTTGCCAGTGAGCCGACTATTACCATAGCCATAAATGACAAGACTGGCGAAATCTTTACAGCCAAGGACAAGGATTTTTTACAGCAATGGCATTACGACCAAATATTAAAAATGGATTTAAAAGATGAAGGTCGCTTCGAATACCTAGCTACTCTTAACCAATATACCTACAAAATGTCACGTCTTGGATTACCTAAGTATCACTATACCAATGCCGAAAGAAAACACGAATTTGAAAAGTTGGTTGATAAATTGGATGCGGCTATGAAAAATACTTTAAGTCCTAGTAATTACATCATTCATCACGAAAGCTTTGATAAAATAGAACAAATTGTATATGAAAAGAGAAATTGGGAGGGATAATAGTCCATTAAAAGTGCAAATAATTCCAACTTGATAAAAATCATATTTTAAGACATTAATAACGGCCACATTTGCATATATAAGTATTTAATAAACAGCTCAATATGAATTACAAAACTTGAGATACAACTATTGCGATTGCCTTTCACCTCAAAAAATAAAAACAAACTAACATTAAACTAAACATTCAAAATCATGCAAAATTCATTTTTAAATTCAATTAAAAACTCAGTTAAGCATTGGTATATTCCGTTGCTAGTTGGTATTCTATTCGTAGTAGTAAGTATCGTTGTGTTTACCTCTCCTGTAAGTTCATTGCTTACATTATCAATCCTCTTCGCCTTTTCATTTTTATTTGGTGGGCTTTCGGAAATCATTTTTTCCATAGCCAATAGAAAGCAACTCGATAATTGGGGATGGTCATTAGCTTTTGGGATTCTCACCTTTATTATAGGTACTTCACTTATAATGCATCCTGGACTTTCAATTAGTGTCTTGGCCTTCTACGTTGGTTTTCTGCTTCTTTTTCGTTCTATATCTTCTATCAGTTTCGCAATTGACGTTAAAAAGTATGGAAGTAAGAGTTGGATTGGCTTGCTAATCTTCGGAATTTTAGGTGCAATAGTTTCTTTTATTCTAATCTGGAATCCTGTATTCGCTGGTATGAGCGTTGTAATATTAGTTGCGTTGAGCTTTCTATTCGCGGGACTTTTCAGCATCTTTTTATCATTTCAGTTAAGAAAACTACACAAATCCTCTAAAGAGATTTCTGCCAATTTAAAGGAACGTTATGATGTTCTTATGGAAGAAATCAGAACGGAACAGAATAGCTAAGTTCATTCAAAACAGACTGAAAGTCTGTTCCATTCGTGAAATCTAAGGGGCCCTATTTGCGTCATCATTTTCAAGAAGGAATGAATTAGTGAAAATTAGTGCAATTCGTGGTGGCACTTTGAATCTAAGTTAAAATAAGTTCGTGATCTCGGGTCCGCCCGAGTGAGGGACTTATGTCCTACGTCTTACAGTCCTAAGTCTATATCTTAATATATAAAAGCAACATTTAATATTCCATAAATAATTTACTATGAAAACAATTAATGAATTATTCAATTTTAAGGGAAAAGTAATCATCATCAGTGGTGCTGCAGGTGCTATTGGAAGTGAAGCTGCTCGATTTTTAAGCTCCTTGGGCGCCAACATTGTTATGGCCGATTTGGCTGAAGACAAAGTAAAAAACATTGCCACCGATATTGAAAAGGAAACCGGAAACGAAACTTTGGCTATGAAGGTTGACTTTACCGAAGAAAAGGAAATTGAGGAGTTGGTAAAAAAGGCAGTGGAGAAATTCGGAAAAATTTCCGCAGTAGTAAATAACGTGGGCTGGGGTGCAAATACACCACTTTTTGGATCTGACAGTCAAAAAATGATCGATGGCTATAAACTCAACACCTTAAGTGCATATAACTTGACAAAATTCTGTATGCCTTACTTAAAGAAAGAAAAAAATGCTTCGGTAGTATTTTCAGGATCTTCAGTGGGGAACACCCCTTCACCAGAATTTATAGAATACAGCACGGCTAAAGCTGGACTTTTAAATATGGCCAGGAGTATGGCAGTGGCCTCAGGTCCTGAGGTTCGTTTTAACTCACTTATTATCGGAACTGTGGATAACGGTGAATCTTCCAAAGAAGCGGGTTACACCCAAGAAATGCTCGACAATGTAGTGAAAGGTATTGTAATGAAAAGACGTGGCATGCCAGCCGATATTGCACAAGCAATGGCATTTTTATTAAGCGATGCCGCATCTTGGATTACAGGTGTTGAACTTACCGTTAACGGTGGTGGAGTTTATAAGAGCAAGATGCCAACTTCTTAAATGATTGAAGATTGTTGAATTTTTGATTTAGGATTTTAGAAGTAACTTGTGAGATCCATAATCATTCAGAAAACTCTATTCTAAACTTCTAATGATCAACGTTTCATTTATAAATAGAACCCTAATTACAGTACCTCGCAAATACGTTTTGCTTTGCTCGGTACTGTTTTTATGTACTCCTATTTTAATGGCACAACAGACCCAAAAGGTAAATCCGCAGTTTGCCAATGGAAACTTTATTGACGACGTCCGAATTATCATCTTGGAAGACGATGCGGAGATTGGTGTTAACGAAGCGGAAATGGAAAATTTCTACAAAGCTTTTTTTATCAAACCCGGAACCACCTTTAACCCCTTAATTACCGATTTGGCAATCAGCCGAATTAAGCGAGAAGAAAATGTAGAGAATGCCTATTACGAATTATACGAATCTGCAAGCGGTACCGGAACGGTGGGTCGTTCTGTTTGGCTTCAGATTTACGTGACGCTTACCGATGAAAAAGTGAAAAAACCAATACGGAAAGGTATCTTTGTCTCTGAACACTATGACGATTTTCCGCTACTTTACGAATCTGGTCAGGCGCAATTCAAGTTAATGATGAAGGGTGGCTTGGGATTTTATAATGATGTAAATCCGCTTTTTGCACAAGGAGAAGCGTTTACGCAGGGCAATCCCATCGCCGATGATCCGCCAGGAAAAGAAACCCGTTTTTGGTTGGAAACCTTTGTCGAACCCGGAATTTCAGGAATTTCGAAATTGGGCAATTCTAATGTGTATTGGTATGGCGAGGCCTCCGTTTTGGTTTCAGCTAGAAACACAACCGATATTTATTCTTCGGGAAGTACCGCACATATTGCTTTCGAAAGACTTTACACCGGATTTTTAATAACCGGCTTGGGCAAAAATAAAGACATTACCATCAATGCCAATTACGGTCGAAATTTCTTTCAGCTAAACGACGGCTTTTTGTTTTCGAGATATTCAGGCTCTTCGAATGCTGGGCCTCCAGGAAGCGTTTACTCTTCGTCAAGAACTACTTTTCAGAAAAATGGGAACCTATCGATTCAGTGGAAACAATTCCGATTATCGGGACATTTTGTGGAACCGCAGGAGTTGTTTCGGGATAAACAGATCAATACCAATTACGCAATTGGTACTTTTAATTATAACAACAATAACAATTTGGATACGGGGATTTCATATATCCAAACCACGGGAGGAAAGGCGAATTATGCAACGCCTGATGGCGCTATTAAGAAAAAAGGAATGTACGTGATCAATCCGAAATTATGGATAAGCAATATTGCCGAAACTGGGTTATTTTTTAAATCGGAATACGCTTACCAATCGCATACTTCCGAAGATATGAAGTCCTATGCCTGGTACGCAGGATTGGGGTACAACTTTAAAGACGTTAGTACTTCTCCCTCCATTTATTACCGCTATGCTTTTATGAAAGGAGATGACGCCAATACCGAAACCTACGAACGCTTTGATCCTATGTTGACTGGCGGTTTGGGGAATTGGGTGCAAGGACTTAACTTTAGAAAACTTTTGGGTAATGGAAATATAGTTTCCCATAGAATTGAGCTCACAAGTTGGGTGAGCAAAAGAATGTCTTTATCATTGGACTATTTTTATTTGCAGGCTAATCAGTTGAATAATTTGGGTGGATTACCTCCAATTTCAAGCTTGAAAAATAAAGAATTAGGGCACGAAGCTTCGGTAACTTTAAAAGGATTATTAAAAGATCATTTTACGTTTCTGGGCGTTGTTTCGTATGGCATTCCAGGAAAAGGTTTGGAGAAAGCATTTATAGAGAACACCCCAAACTGGTTGACGGTTCAAGCTGCCGTATTTATAAACTATTGAAATAAATTTATAGAAAGAAAATTATGAAAGTACTAAAACTATCTCTCATTAAAACAAAGACAGTATTTGTACTGCCTATATTATTATTCTTTATTAATACTCTTATGGCACAAGTAAAAAATCCTTATGCAGGCACAAAAACTGCATTTATGCACGACGATGCGCTATCTTCCGATGTATTTACCGGGAAGGCACCCACGGGCGATCTTAATTTTACATTTGAAACCAAAAAAGGCGCTGTTCCCACGCTGCTGATGGGAAGCGACGATTTGCTACAAGTTGTATGTGTTCGGAACGAAAGTACCGACGGCAGTATTAAACGGACGCCCTATCTGTTATTGCTAAATCCGGAAACTATGGGAACCATAGCATCTTTTAAGCTTCCTGCAGGTAGAGCCCTCAATAATATTTATGGGTATTTAAACGAAAATGACGAGCTGCTGCTCGCCAACGGAAAGACCATTTATAGAATAGCCCATCATCAAACCGAAAACGGATGGGAATTTAAAATTAAAGAAGAATTTGTTTTAGAATCTGCCGCCGATGATTTTGAATTTGTGGCAATTACCCCAGACTGGAAAGGAAATATTTGGTTTGCTTCCTATGATTCCCAAGCGGGATTTTTAGATCCTAAAACTGGGGAATTCAGTGTTATAGCTTTGTCTGACAAAAAGGATGAAATTGTTGCTAACTCCATCTCTAGTAGCCCGACGGGAATTGCAATAGCAACCACACATTCTTTATATGTTTTAGATTTAAAACACAAGCAACCCAAAATCATATGGCAAGCCGATTATGATCGCGGTAATCGCGTAAAACCCGGAAAATTAAGTTGGGGTACCGGTTCTTCCCCGAGTTTTTTTGGTCCGAAAAAAGGTTATGAATATCTAACAATTCTCGATAGTGGCACCGAGGGAACGCATCTGAATATTTACAATTCCAAAAACGGAACATTAATTGCCAGCGAATTGGCTTTTGAAGGCGATGTAGAACAAGGAAGTGAGAATTCACCCATCGCCTTTGGAAATTCTGTAATTATTGCCAGCACCTACGGCTTTGTTTATCCCGCCTCCAGTATTGCCACAGATGAAGTTGGAGAATTAAAAAACGGCATTCAACGTTTTGATGTGAACAAAAATGGAAAAGGCGCCAAATCAGTTTGGTTCAATAAAAACGTGCGGACCACCAGCGTACCCAAAATGGGGAGGGATTCAAAAAGAATTCATTTTATCAATGAAGATTCAGATGGACAACAAGCATATGCTGAATTGGATTTTGATACTGGTGATCTGGTAAAAAAAGAAATAATCGAACTAGATCCTTATTCCGTTTTGCCCAATGCCGATCAGCTTTCCCAAGAAAAGAAGAAAGCTATGATGGAACGAATTGGAAATCCTTTTAGTGCTTTACAAATGGCCGGGCTTTTTGATGGAAATGGCACATTTTATCAAGGTACGAAATTGGGGGTTTTGAAAATTTCGTCAGCAGATAAATTAGATGATTCGATAAAAGAAAATGAATAAAGAGGTTTAACCACCCCGTCATCCGTCGTGGATGATTGACACCCCACCTTGAAAAAAGGAGGGGAGCTTTTCCAAGATTTTACTTATAAAACCTAAATAAAAAACTTATGAAAACTTTAAAAACAAGAAAATTTTTGAACAGAATAACAGCTTTTCTTACTCCTAAAAGCCTTCGAAATGTGTCCGTGGAAAATAAAATTCTAATACCTGTAAAGGTGGATCGCCGTCCATTTCGATTTTAAGAAAACAGGAATTAAGGCATAAAGCTTATATTACTTAAAAAACAGCCTAAAAGGCAAATAAAAATTACAACCAACCAAAACAAACCGAATTATGGATGCACAAAAAAAATCAGAATTGGTGAAAGGCGCCGTCATTACTGGAGTCATTAACGCCGTCATCAACGGAGGGATTCAATATTTTTTCTTAAAAGGAAATGATATGATTCCTATTTCGGTAGATTCAATTACCAATAACGACCAAACGGTTTTAGGAACCGCGGTAATGTTGGCAATTACCTTGTCGATGATCCTTACTTTGGTGGCTTACTTCGGAATTAAAGGAGCAAAAGCGCCGTTTTTTCCAACAACTTTAT
This sequence comes from Aequorivita sp., assembly GCA_052105975.1. GTDB lineage: Bacteria > Bacteroidota > Bacteroidia > Flavobacteriales > Flavobacteriaceae > Aequorivita. The sequence goes on from JBQEAY010000013.1 coordinate 40,884, forward strand.
GGCTAACGATAAAGCACGGATTCTTCACTTTTGGGGTCTTGACTTCCTTGGCGGTGCTATGGCAGAAATACGTGGGAACCGTTGAGGTTTCTTTGGTTTCAGCATTAATTATCATCGGTGTTATTGCAGGAATTGTTTCCGGGATAGTCAATTATCTTACACTAAAAGAAAGTGTTGTTGCTGAGGAAATAAAGAGTTAAGTTATGAAGCAAAGCTATATCTTATTCCCGGTGCTTATATTATTTTTTTTCTCGGCTAATTCCCAAGTTATTGAGGAGGCTGAAAAAGATAAGAAATATACGCCTTATGAACTGCTGTCAAGTTATTACAACAACGACTTTAGTCCTTACAAAAAAGGAAATATCTATTTAGGTTTTGCAATGTCTTTGGAAGACAGACAGTCTGAAAACACCGAGAATATCTTTCAGAAAACAATAGATGGCGACAAGGTAAATTTCAACCTTCTTATAAAAGGAGGTTATTATTTAAATGACTACACAATGGCTGGGCTAAACTTCAACATTTATGAAAATAAATTTGAGGGCAAGCTCTTTAAAGACCCAGATACGATACAGTCTAATACCATTACTAGAGGTTTTAGTATTACCCCAAATTATAGAACGAGTATTCCTCTTACTGCAAACGACCGACTGAGTTTTTTTACGGCAGTTGGGTTAACATTAGGGAAGAGCAATACTTTAAAACGGGATATAAAAAATCTGGATGAAATAGAAAAAACCTTTACGGAAAACTATAATCTCAGACTGGGAATAAGCCCTGGTGTCACCTTTTTTGCAATGGAAAACTTCGCATTGGAAGTGCAACTGGATGTTATGGGTTATGAGTTGAACGTAGAAAACAAAACGAGGAACGAGATAGATGAATCCCACGATGTTCGGCACAATGTAGACTTTAAAATGAATTTACTTACCCTTAAAGTAGGATTAGCTTACTATTTTATGAACAATAAAAAATCCTAAAATATGAACTTAAAAAGTATTTTACTGTTTTTAGGAACAACGTTATTATTAACCTCCTGTATAAAAGAAGATCATTTTGGAGAGTCGGAATATGCCAATATTAAAAAGATTGTGGTTAGCAATCAATCGGGAAATGCTGTGATTGATAAAACCAATGGAACGGTAACGGTTGAAATTCCGGGTGGTGTGGATTTATCAGAAATCACCATTCAGACTTTAGAGTTGTCATCCTTCGCCGTTAGTAATATTGGAGAAGGCGACGCTATAGATTTAAATGACGATTTTTTAATGAATATTGTTTCTGAAAATGGTACAAGCCGCACTTGGACAATCACAGCTTTTGTTGCATCTGCAGCGCCACAATTAGATAATTATAAGTTAGATAAATGGTATGAAACGGGAACTGGCTATTTTGAACCGGGAGAAAGTGCAAACAACACCATTTGGGCCACAGGAAACAGAGGGACGCAGCTTTTAAATAGATTGGCAACCATCCCGAAGGATTTAGGAAATGGGAATTTGGCCGCACAATTGGAAACCTTGAATAACGGTCCGTTAGGAACTATTTTTGGCGCTCCAATATCTTCGGGTTCCATATTTACTGGGATTTTTAACCCTGATGCTATTGATCCAACAAATCCGGCAGCTGCTACTGAATTTGGAACTCCCTTTGCTGGAAGACCCGAAAGCCTTAAGTTTAAATACAGTTACGAACCAGGCGAAGTCAATAAAAATAAGCAAGGTGAGGTTCTAAACTATAGCGATGCCTGTGATATATATGCGCTTTTGGAAGTTCGATTGGATGGTGAAATACAAAGACTTGCAACGGCTTGGTTTAGAAGTGACGATTTGCAGCCGGATCTCAGTACAATGGAAATTGAGTTTACCTATGGCCCTTTAGATGAAAGTTTCCCGGATTATATGAAACCGGAAAACAATCTATATGTAGATGCAGCAACAGCCGCTTATATTTTGCCTACACATATTTCTTTTGTCGCCGCCTCAAGTTTTGATGGTGATAAATTTGCCGGTGCAATCGGAAGTTTGCTGTTGTTGGATGATATTGAAATGGTTTATGAATAGTTTTATTGAGAATTAGAAAGTAATATTATTATCGGTAAAATCACTTATAGATTAGAACAGAAAACGCTTTGAGTTGATGGATTAATCGGATTATCTTTTACCGTAAAGACGCCAAGTGCGCAGAGAAAGATAGATTAAAATCGAATTTTTTACCTTCAAAAATTAAAGAGGAAAGTTGTATTTAGAAGAAAAGAATATTATAAGGAGCTTTGCGTCCTCCTGCGTCCCCTTTGCGGTGCAACCTAAATAAATATCCTTCTCTAAACAGTGTATTGGTCCTAAGTTAGTTTTAGGATTAATAAACGAATAAGAATCAGTAATAATAAAATCAACAAGATAAATTTTGTATAAATGAAAAACCTATTATTTTCCATAATCGCACTAGCTTTAATCTCAAGCTGCAAGGAAAAAGAACAAAAAGTAACAGCTACTTCCGAAGCTACTGCACAGTTATTTTACAACGGCGAAATTATTAGTATGCATTCAGACAATCCTGATTATTTGGAAGCAGTTGTTGAGCAGGATGGCAAAATTGTATTTGTAGGAAGTAAAGAGTATGCCGAGACAAATTTTCCAGATGCCACAATGATAGATCTTAAAGGGAAAACACTTTTACCTGGTTTTATCGACCCTCACAGTCATTTTGGAATAGTATCAAATACTATGGGGCAAGTAAATCTAAATTCCCCGCCGGTAGGAGATGTAACCAGCATTGCCGATGTGGTGCGTAGAATTGAGAAATATAAAGTAGATCATCAGATTCCAGATGGCGAATGGATTTTTGGTTGGGGTTATGATGAGAGTCAGCTAAAGGAAAACCGTCACCCCAACAAAATGGAAATAGATGCCGTTTTGCCCAATAACCCTGTTTATCTGGTTCATACCAGTGGACATATGGGCATAGCAAACTCTATGGCTTTGAAAGAGATGAATGTAACGGCAGAGACTCCTAGTCCAGAAGGTGGAACCATAGAAAGGCTTCCAAACTCACAAGAACCTTCGGGCTTGGTTCAAGAAACAGCCATGTATCCATTTATGGGCAGTATGCTGCAAATATTAAAATCCAAACAAGCCGAGTTTTTTGATGGCACACAGGAATATTACATTAAAAACGGAGTTACCACCGCACAAGACGGAATGACCGATCGCAATGCTATTAAATTCTTTCAATCGCAGGCAGATGCAGGAAAATTAAAGATTGATCTAATGGCTCTAGGCGGATATGCTGAGTTAGAAAAGAACATAGATGACTCTCTGGTAAGTTGGAAAAACTATAGGAATAGATTTAAGGTTCAAGGCACAAAAATAATCGCCGATGGCTCTCCTCAAGGAAAAACGGCTTTTTTTACAGATCCATTTTTAACTCCGGTTCCAGGTTGTGAAAAGGATTGCAGAGGATTGCCAAGTCTGTCGCAGGATGCTCTTAACGAGTTATTTAAAACTGCTTATAAAGATAATGTACAGCTTTTTATCCACGGTAATGGCGATGCGACCATCGATATGATAATAGCTTCACATGAGTATGCGTGCAAAGAATTGGATCAGCCTTTGGATAAAGATCGTAGAACTGTTGTAATCCACTCCCAATTTGTAAGACTAGACCAGCTAGAGACTTATAAGAAATATAATATAGAGCCTTCCTTCTTTACAAATCACGCTTACTTCTGGGGCGATGTGCACGTAGAAAACTTAGGTGTGGAACGCGCTCACTTTTTAAGCCCTATAGCTTCTGCAGATAAGTTAGGCTTAAAATACACCAACCATTCCGATGATACCGTTACTCCTCTTGATCCACTGTTCTCAGTCTGGTCGGCCGTAAATAGAGTTTCTCGAACAGGAGAGACGATAGGAGAGAGCGAAAGGGCCACTCCATATCAAGCCTTAAAAGCAATTACTGCCAACGCCGCATACGAGTTTTTTGAGGAAGATACCAAAGGTAGTCTCAGTTTAGGAAAGTTGGCGGATTTCGTGATTCTGGATAAAAATCCACTTCTTGTTGATCCGATGAAAATCAAGGATATTAAAGTTGTGGAAACTTTTAAAGAAGGGGTGAGTATTTATAAATTGTAAGAAAAGTAAAGTTGAAAATAGAAAGTTGAAATTAGAAATTGACAGTTGAAAGTTAAAAGTTTAAAGTTGAAAGAGGAAAGAAAGAATACTGAAATCACTGCCAACTGCCACTCCCGATAGCTATCGGGACTGCTACTTTTGTAATCTGTACTAAAAATCCGAGCTATCTTAAATAAATCCGCCCGTATCTGGTTATTGTTTGGAATTTTGTTTCTGGCAATCAACCTCCGACCTGCACTTTCGAGTATTGGACCATTGATGGATGATATTGGCCGTGCGCTAAGTCTTTCCGATAGTTTCTTGGGCTTATTGACAACTTTACCGCTTCTTGCATTTGGCTTTGTATCTACTATAACACCGTATTTTACGAAAAGATTTGGCCTAGGAAAAACCTTGTTGGCCTCCATGGCGTTATTGACCCTTGGGATTTTAATTCGCTCAAGCGATGGGGTTTTTGGTTTATATTTTGGCACGGTTCTTTTAGGAGTTGCCATTGCTTTTGGGAACGTACTTATTCCAGCGATAACCAAAAATAATTTTCCGAATAGAGCAGGTTTAGTAACGAGTTTACACTCGGCAGCTATGTCGCTTGGTGCTGCTTTGGCTGCTGGCTTGAGTGTGCCTTTAGCTAGAGACTTAAATCTAGGTTGGCGTGGTTCGCTTTCGGTTTGGGCTGTCTTATCTCTTATGGCATTTTTTATATGGTTGCCACAAATCAAAAAAAATAAGGATACAACGGCAAAAAGAAGTCTAAAAGAAGCGATGAAAAACTTAAGTGGCTCGCGACTTGTTTGGCAAATTGCAATCTATATGGGGTTGCAGTCCTTGGCGTTTTATGTGATTTTAGCTTGGCTACCCAGTATTTTGTTGGATGCCGGCTACGATGCTGAATTTGGAGGGTGGATGCTATCCTTATCGCAAGCCAGCGGAATCCTTGGTGCCCTAATTGTTCCAGTTTGGGCAGCATCCCGGAAAGATCAACGCCTGGTAATTTCTTTATTGATCCTGCTTGAAGTTATAAGTTTAATTGGCTTAATGTTGCCGGGTTTTGTTCCCATTTCTATCTGGGTTTCCATTCTTGGTTTTGTTCTCGGTGGTACCTTTGGGCTGGCCCTGCTTCTAATCGTTTTGCGTGCGCCGGATTCTGAAACGGCAGCTGAACTATCCGGTATGGTGCAATCCATAGGCTATTTTTTAGCGGCCATCGGACCATTTATTGTCGGCCTTATTCAAGATCTTTCCGAAAATTGGAACTATTCCTTAGGTTTACTCGCTTTAATTGCCTGTTATAAACTTACTGTAGGATTGCAAGCAGGGAAGGCACAGAAAGTATAATTCAATTATTTTCATACCGCTCGAGTAAAGTTTTTAAATTCCAATTCCCAAATTTTACATTTTCTTTAGGTATTAGTAATCCGCTAATTCTTTAAATTTGATAAAATCACCTATTATCCGAATCGGGAACAACAATTTTACCTTCCTGTCTTCAACACTTTAGACCATTTTTTCGGTCTATTCCTTTCGGCTAACTCTTAAAACCAATAAATTATGGAATATTATTCCGCTAGTTCAAATTATTTAGAAAAAATCAACTTTCAATCTTCCATGCTATTTTTGGTTGTAGTGCTTTTTTCAAGTCTACAACTAATGGCGCAAAACAAAAAGAAATTTCTTTCCGCCAAGGAAAGTGAACCGAGCAATTTTGGATGGATGGAAGGTTTTCCGCCACCTGCCAATAAAACATTGCACACTGCCGATGGATCGTTTTTTGAATTTCCCGCTATTCGTTGGAGTGTAGTCCATATGCGCGAAATGCTTCCCACAATAAATGTTTCCAGAGGTTTGGGAGCGCCAAAACCTTTGGAATACGACTTGGATAGCAATATTGATGCGCTGACTTTTACACCTTGGAATTCAAAAAAAACCATGACTTGGGAAGAGTCCCTTTGGGAAAACTATACTGATGGAATGCTAATTCTTCATAAAGGAAAAGTGGTTTACGAAAAATACTTTAGTGAGCTTACTGAAAATGATGTTCACGCAGTAATGTCATTGACAAAATCTTTTAACGGAACCCTTGCTGCCATACTAGTTGCAGAAGGAAAAATAGATGAAAATAAATTGGTATCGACTTACGTTCCCGAACTTAAAAATTCAGCCTATGGCGATGCCACGGTACGGGAAGTGATGGATATGACTACCGCCTTGGCATATAGTGAAGATTACGCCGATCCAAACGCAGATATCTGGGATTTTTCCGCTGCGGGAAGTCCGCTTCCAAAACCAAAAGATTATAAAGGCCCCGAAGGTTATTATGAATATTTGGAAACCGTGAAGAAAGAAGGGAAGCACGGGGAAGCTTTTGGCTATAAAACCGTGAATGCCGATGCTTTGGGGTGGATTATTTCAAAAGCAACTGGAAAGTCCGTAAATGAATTGCTTTCGGAGCGTATCTGGAGTAAAATAGGGATGGAGCAAGATGCCTATTATCAAGTTGACGGAAAAGGAATCGCATTTACCGGAGGCGGTTTTAATGCCGGACTTCGGGACTTAGGTCGTTTTGGAGAACTACTACGAAATCACGGAAACTTTAATGGGGAACAACTTTTTCCTGCACGAGCCGTAAAGGATATCGAGAAAGGTGGTAGCACTAAGGCTTTTGAAAAATCTGATCATCCTGGACTGAAGGGTTGGTCGTATAGAGATATGTGGTGGATTACTGAAAATAAAGATGGGGCATATGCCGCTAGAGGCGTACACGGGCAAACCATTTATATAGATCCTGCTGCTGAAATGGTTATCGTCCGTTTTGCTTCGCATCCCATCGCTGCAAATTCAGCTAATGATGCTACTTCATTGCCGGCGTATCAAGCGGTTGCGGATTACTTGATGAAGAAAAACTAATAATAGAAGTCTAGAACTTCGAACTTAAAATATTTATTGATGAAAAAAGAAATAGCAATTGTAGGAGGCGGAATATCTGGTTTAGTAGCTGCATTCGAGCTTAGTGAGAATTCAGAGTTGGACATTACAATAATTGAAGCCAGTGATTCTTGCGGTGGAAAAATGAAGGGATATTTTAATAAGAAAACCAATCGGTTTGAAGAGCACTCTATCCGCGCATTGGGTTCTACCTATTTTGCGCTTTTCGATGTTTTTTATCGCGTAGGAATGATGGATGTGTTAACTGCTGTAGATGAATATATTTTTTACGAGAGCAAATCGGGGAAAAAAGTAGCCATAGATCGTACCGAATCCATAAAATTAGAAACATTTAAGGAGCTGGTTAGTACTTTCGACTTATCCTTAACCGATATGATGAGCTTGGCGAAAAAAATAGCCCATCACGTTAATGCGTCCGATGAGGAACGTGATAAACAATCCCACCAAAAAGCAGGAGACGTTATAGGCATTGATGATTTTGATGAACATACGCGACAGTTTATCATCAACTGGTTTGGGATTCTTACCGGTGCCCGGATGGAAAGTAAGGCGGTGGATATTATGGACAGTTTCGTGTTGATGTTTTTACCAATGACTGAGAGTCCCCAATTGCCACCGGGAAAACATTCAAAGTCGTATTGTTTTAATCGGCCTACTTCGGAAGTGATTGAGCTATTGGTTAAAAAATTAGAAGCGCGTGGTGTAAAATTCAGCTATAATACACGCTTTGAAAATATAGAGCGAGATTCAGCTTCGGAAAAAATAATGCTGAAAACAGAAGGCGAAAAATTCGATAACAATAAGTTTGACGCGTGTATTATTGCGGTTCCACACGAGACCATGTGGAAAGTAGGTTTGCTGAAAGGGGTTAAAAAACCCTTTGATGATGAATGGTCTTTTGGTTCACAGTTTCCTATGGCAGTTTTACCGGAAGCCTTAGTTCCTTTTAAAGGGAAATCCTATAATCTGAGTTTTGACGCGCCTTGGAACATTGTTTTTCAAATTCAGCATAAAGAAGGATTTTGGAAGGATGTGGATTTTTCAGAATCGCAAATTTATAATTTGTCCGCTACCTGTAGTTCTCCTTTTAATGAAGGTTCTCTTTACGGAAAACGATTTATGGAATGCACCCCTGAAGAAAGCCTACACGAAATTCTATTTCAATTGGGAATAACGGAAGAAGGGGAGCGAAGTAGGCTCGTAAAAAATGCCACGGTAGATCCCATCTATTTGGATTATACTGAGGAATGGAAGGAACACGCACATTTGGAAACGGCAGAGCTGGGAATACTCCAAAATAATAATCATCGATGGGTAGATTTTTCGCAAATTTATGTTCGATCTGCGGAGGATAAAGAGATAGAATCCAAAACCGAAATGGAAGGTGTTTATCTAGCAGGGGAGGTAGTAAGTGTTCCGGGAAGGTGGAAAATACCGACGATGGAACAAGCATCTATGTCCGGAAAACAAGCCGCTCAGGAAGTATTTAAATATTTAGATATAGAAAGGGAAGTAAATATGGAATTTGCCACCTTATCCTCTACAAAGGGCTATAAACTAATGGAAGGAATATTGGCAGGTCTAACGGCAATTTCAAAATTAGTTCCTACAAAAAACAAAGAGAATAATTAGGCAGCTAAAGTAGATTATTATCTTTTGACCCACTATCATTTTCACAATAGGCATTTTTGATCCTTTACTATCTACTGTTTATAATAAATGCCGGTTTGCGTTAGGCCATGTCTGCCGGTAGGCAGGGATAGCAGTGGAAAGCCCACAGCGACCCCTATTTTTATCGGGGGAAGTGAGGACCCAAAGCGGACAGCTACCACACGGCAGGCAAGCTCGACCCGCTTTTCGCGGGTAACATCCAAAAAACTGTTATTCTTAGCCTTCATAGCTTTTAATTTCGTCTATCTCACGTCTCACATCTCATATCTCACATCAAGCCTTCCGAAACTTTTCACTAATATACAATTGTCCCTTTTTAAGTTTTTCTAGGTACGAATTCATATCTGCATAAATTTCAGGGGCTAGAATGTACAGTCCTGCGATGTTTGGAAAGGACATTGCCAAAATCATCATATCGGCAAAGCTCAGCACAGCGCCTAGACTTACGGAAGCTCCTAACACCACAAAGCCTAAATACATAAATTTATATAGTAATTCCCCTTTTTTGCTTCGTCCGAATAGATACGTCCAAGAACGCATTCCGTAATAAGACCAAGAAACCATTGTGGAGAATGCAAATAGAAATACTGCGATGGCCAGCACTACCGGAAACCACGAAACTACACTTCCAAAGGCAGCGGAGGTAAGTTCTACACCACCCATACCGATATTTCCTTCGTGTTTACCTGTAAAGATTAATACTAGGGCGGTCATAGTACACACCACCATAGTGTCGATAAATGGTTCAACAATGGAGGTAAATCCATCGGCGATAGGATGATTTGTTTTTGCCGGACTATGGGCAATTGCTGCGGAACCAACACCCGCTTCACTTGAAAAGGCAGCACGTTGAAGACCAACGATCAATACTCCAATAAATCCACCTTTTAAAGCATCGGCAGAAAAAGCACCTTCAAAAATCGCTAAAAATGCGCCGCCGATACCTTCAATATTAGAACCAATTACAACCAAACAACCCACGATATATAAGATTGCCATTATGGGAACAACTTTTTCGGTAACCTTGGCGATACTTTTTATTCCACCAATAATTACGATTCCAACTAGGATCGCAAAGCCAATTCCGAACCAGAAACCTTGTCCTTGAAGGATTGGAATCTGTTCTGAGACTATTTTAAATGCCTGGTTTGATTGCAGCATATTTCCACCTCCAAAAGAGGCTCCTATCCCTAAAACTGCGAAAAATGCTGCGAGGAATTTTCCTAAACGTTTAAGGTTTCGCTTTTCAAGACCGTAGCGCAAATAGTTCATAGGGCCTCCAAAAACACGTCCATCTGCATCGATAAAGCGATATTTCACCCCCATGGCACATTCGGCAAATTTCATTGACATTCCGAAGAAACCGGCCATAAACATCCAAAATGTCGCTCCTGCACCTCCTAGGGAAATTGCGACGGCAACTCCTGCAATATTTCCTAAACCTACCGTTGCTGATACGGCCGTTGCCATTGCTTGAAAGTGCGTGATGCTTCCCGGCGCATCTGGATCATCATATTTTCCTCTTGCCAAATCTATGGAATGCCTAAAGCCGCGAATATTGATAAACTTTAATCGAATAGTAAAGAAAATACTACCCAAGATTAACCAAATAACAATAAAGGGGATGGTATTGGTAACCACTTCGCCATTTGGATATAACAAAGGCTGTGGTTTTTGAAAATCAACTCGACCCAATTTAAGTTCCTCTGCAGATGATGCCTTGGAGCTTGGGGTAATAAGCGTCCCTTCTTTAACCAAATGATGGATTTTTCCATCAAAGATTGCATGTAATATTGTTTCCTCGCCATCAATTTCAAGGAGCGCAATTTCTTGTCTTTCTTCTATCTGAGCTCCTTCTGGTACCAACCATTCTTTAAGTAGATAATGCTCATGTTCCGTATCTGAATGTGGGGGCGCAATGTCTTCGTGAGAAATATAGACTACGGGATCGTAAACACCTAGCGATGCGAAAGGATCCCAAAACAGAATGGCACCTAGAAAATCTACGGCTGGCTGTACATTACTGTTAAAAACCTCAACGATGGATTCCGCTGGAATGCTAAATGATTCTGAGGCTGTGTTCCCGTTGGCGTCGGTTACAGTTACCGAATGTGGCATATCTTCAATCAAGCCTGTGGAAATCTTTGATCTTAAGGAAGTGGTAGTATTGCTCCATTTATATTGATATGGTGGTGTGCCGCCTTTTACTTCCACTTGGGCGGTGGCATCATTGATTTCGGGTGAGGGATTCTTCAATTCGAGGCTGATGCTTAATTCATCAGTGGAATCGACTGTATTTTGAGCGTTTGAATTTGCTATTAGAAATAATGAAGTGAGGAGAAAAAATAGTGATTTGATCATTAAATTTTACTGGCTTTTTATGAGTTTTGAGACGATAGACTTGAGCTTTTAAACAAAAGTTGAATTAAATGTAATGAAACAATCTTTTTAAAGATAATCTATTTATGCTATCATGCTCTTTTTATGAAAATTCGCAATTTAGCGATAAGAAGAGGTTCTCCAAAGCTATTTCTTGGTTTTCTTATGATTCTAGCTTTTGTACTTAAAAAAATTCATTATAAATACCTTGTTTTTCTCGCTTATTTTTAGCGCGTTCATGAGTAGTAATTAAGCTGTTAAATAATGTTTAAGATTAATACGCTACAACGGATGCCGTAGTTAGAAAGTCTATCTTTGAGACTATTAGTAATTAAAAAACACAGTATATTATGGATATTTCAAAACATTTTGATTTAAAGGGAAAAACGGCAGTAGTAACAGGCGGAGCAGGCGGTATAGGAAAAGCTTGCTGCGAGATGCTAGCTGCTTATGGAGCAAATGTCGTGGTTTCAGATTATAATCTGGACGCTGCTAAGGAAACTTCAAAAGCAATAAATGATAACGGCGGATCATCAATTGCGATAGATTGTAATGTACTGGAAGACGAAGCCCTAATTAACCTAGTAGACAAAACTGTTGAAAAGTTTGGCAGCATAGAAATATTGGTAAATAACGTTGGCGGTGGTGGCGCAGGAAAAGAAAGCCCATACGATATTGAGGTAGCCCAATTTAAAAAAGTGTTTGAAATGAACGTTTTTAGTATGTGGCGTCTTTGCCAATTGGTTGCTCCGCATATGAAAAAGGCTGGCTACGGAAGTATTATTAATATGTCCTCCATGGCTTCAATTAACAAAAGCCCTGCAATAAGTGCATACGCATCTTCAAAGGCAGCAATAAACCATATGACGCGTAATCTAGCTTTTGATTATGGCCCAGACGATATTCGTATAAATGCAATTGGACCTGGAGCAACAAAAACGCATGCTCTAAGTACAGTGCTTACTCCTGAGCTTGAAAAAGCAATGCTAAAGCATACTCCTATTAAGAGATTGGGAGAAGCAGAAGACATAGCCGGAGCAGTACTCTATTTTGCAGCACCAATTTCAAGCTGGACCAGCGGTCAAGTTATTTTTGTAAATGGTGGGGGAGAGCAGACTTTGGATATGTAGTATAAATTTAACAAAGAACGTTGGATATATGATGACGTTTTAATGAAGAAGAAAACTTCCTTCGCGCTGAACTGAGCTTTTCGAAGTGTCCTTTAGTCCTACGTATTACGTCATTTTAAAAAAGTCGTTTCAAAAGAAATTTTGGGATGGCTTTTTTTATTAGAAATAAGGCTACGACTATTTGGGTGGTTTTTTAGCTATTTTAGCAGATGGATCCCTACTTTTAAAAATAAAAACTGGTAGTGAAATGGCTAAAAATAAGAAAATAAGTGTCAAAGGCTTCGATGTGGTTTTATACGAAAACGGTGAAGAAGATTTTATTTCATTAACCGATATTGCCAAATACAAAGACAATAAACGCACGGACTATATCGTTCAAAACTGGTTGCGAAATCGAAATACGATTGAACTACTGGGTTTCTGGGAAGTTTTACATAATCCAGATTTTAAACCCATCGAATTCGATGGGTTTAGAAAGCAAGCAGGACTAAACAGTTTTACACTTACAGCAAAACAGTGGATAGAAAAAACGAATGCAATTGGTTTGATTTCTAAACAAGGTCGATATGGTGGCACTTATGCTCATAAAGATATAGGCTGAGTTCAACCCATAAGTGCAAAACATTTGTTTTTTAGGAATTCACGGAAACCACATTTCTATTTGTCTTATGGTGAATGGAAATGTGAATTCCATTAAAACGGAGATTTTATGAAAACACTCACAATTTCAATTTTCACATTACTTATGGCAACGGGATTTACAGGATATTCACAAGATTGGCAAACTCCAGTTATAGATGGATATGGAAGAATAAAGGATTTTAAAGATGCCGAAGTGCAGCCTGATTCTGCGGCTACCTACAAAATTCTGTACCACATAACTGCAGATAAGCATAAAGATGCCGTTAATGTGGACCTTTGGCACATTGCAAGACAAATAAACCTTTTGGGTATTTCTGGCGTGCCTAAGGAGAACGTTCATATTGTTGCGGTGGTAAGTGGACCAGCAACTCCTATGGTAATGTCTGATGAGGCCTATCAGAAAAAATTTAAGGAGTTAAATCCCAATACAGATATTATTCAGAAGCTTTCAAGCTATGGTGTTAATATTGAAGTATGCGGGCAAGCCTTGGCAGAATTTGAAATAGATCATAAAACCGAGGTCAACAAAAATGTAAAATTCACACTCTCTGCCTTGATTGATATACCTACGTATCAAATGCAAGGATATACAGTTATGTTTTAGACTGTTTTTAACTTTTAATGGGTATATTTCACAATACTAACTTGATATTCTAAACTCCCTTTTATCCCTAAATATGAAAAAATTTAAATTCCTAACCAAGCGATTGGCGGTCCTCTTTTCAGTTGGCATTGGTTTGATTGTCCTCGTTTTTATTGTCTTACAATATTTTATTAGCAATCCCGATGCTTTAAAATCTAAAGAAGCTTTGGCCAAAGATTGGGAGCCTAGAGATGTTGAGGAAGATTTGACAACTACATTTATTACACCTGAAGTAAGGTATGGTTATGAGGTATTAACCGAAACCCAAAAATACCTTGGGCCACAAGCTGAAAAACCTGAAATGCGTTTATCAGGAAATAACTTGAAATGCACTAGTTGTCATTTGGAAGCAGGTAATCTTGCGGGATCAGGTTCATGGGCAGGAGTTACACAGCGATATCCTTCCTTTAGAGGGCGTTCCAATGCCATGGGAACCATAGAAGATAGAATAAACGGTTGTATGGAACGCAGTATGAATGGAGAAATTCTAGAACATAAGTCTAAAGAAATGAGAGGAATGGTCGCTTATATGGAGTGGTTAAGCGAAGGCATCCCGAAAGATAGAGTAAAGGAAATTTCAGGGTTCACCCATGTGGAAATTCCTGATATTGCCGTAGATCTAAAGAAAGGGAAGGATGTATTTACAAAACACTGTGTGCAATGTCATCAAGAAGATGGTCAAGGCGTGAAGTTTGACGATTTTAAAGAAGGATATCAATATCCACCACTTTGGGGTGACGACACTTTTAATGACGGTGCGGGAATGCACAGAGTAATAACAGCGGCTCAGTTTATAAAGGCAAATATGCCTTATTTATTGGCAACTAGAGACAGTCCGGTACTTACAGATGAGGAAGCTTATAACGTCGCGGGATATATCAATAGCTTTAAGCGTCCAGAGAAAGCCAATAAGGAAAATGATTTTCCAGATAAAAAATTAAAACCGGTCTCCACACCTTATGGACCGTGGGCAGATGATTTTTCGCAGGAGCAACATCAATTTGGTCCTTTTCCACCAATTATCGCGTATTATAAAGAGAAATACGATATTAAAAAAACGAAATAAGGCTGCGTGAAAATTAAGGATAAACAAAAAATAGCGAGGTTCGAGCCTCGCTATTTTTTTATTTAAACACTATGTGAAAATCCTATTTACGACGCTTTTTTCAACAATTGGGTTACTATTCCACCATCAATCAGGATATCACTTCCCGTTATAAACTGAGCTTTATGGCTGATAAGAAACTTAACCACTTCAGCAATATCTTCTGGGGTTCCATTTCTTCCTAGTGGTGTAAGTTGTTTCATCATATTCATTCTTTCCGGATGCTCTTCCGCAGCTTTAATTCCCATTGGCGTCATAATTACACCTGGAGATATAGAGACGATTCGCGCTCCTTTTTGTCCAAATCTAAATGCGTTTTCCTTGAGTAACAATAGCACGCCTCGCTTGGCAAAGTTGTACATGATATCAGCATCGTCATTGACGAATTTGGCTACAGTTGAAAAGGAACTTTCAGCTTGTGGGTTTAGTAACGCATCATCATATTCTGGATTCGCTGGAATGGTATGCCCCATAATAGAAGAAAACAATACCAAGACAGAATCTTTTGTCGCTACTTTATAAAATGCATCAATAATAATATCGGTTCCAACAAGATCGATATCGTATACTTTTTTAATGTTTTGTCCACTGCCGCTAACTCCCACGGTATGTATAAGCCCGCCAAAGTTTTCTTGCTTTATTGAAAATTCCATTAGCTTTTTTACATCTTCCTTTTTAGTGATGTCGCAGGCAACTCCCACCGCATCAAAACCAGCTCTTGATAATTCTGCTACTGCATTTTTAACATCTTCGGTAGCATAGTCAGTAATTACAAGTTTATGTTCTTTTAAAACCTGAGCACACGCCGTACCTATTCCGCCTGCTCCGCCAGTAATCACAATTGTTTTTTTCTTTGTTGTTCCCATCTTGTTATGTTTTAAAACTGTTCCACATATCTTCAAACATATAACTTAATGATTAAATAAATACTGACTTATATCACTATATGATAGATTTTTAAGATGTATTATATAATTAAGGACTTAAAGTTGTAAGACCTAAAATAATTCATTTTAAACCTGCAGGTTTTAAGGCAAAAAATAATTGATAGCGAATACAATCTCCTCAAGGAATTGCATCTATCTTTGCAGGCTTATGGGAAAATTTTTTGAAAATCGTTGGATTCTTCTAATTATATTAGCCCTTACTTGGGGCAGTTCTTTTATCTTGATAAAAAAATCTTTACTCGTGTTTACACCTTTTCAAATTGGTGCTTTTCGGGTTGCGATTTCTGGACTTATATTATGTTATATCGGATTTCCAGCAATTCGTAAAATGTCGAAGAAAACGCTGTTTTGGGTTGCTTTAACGGGTTTCTTCGGAAATTTTTTACCGATGTATCTGTTTCCTATCGCACAAACGCGGGTTAGTAGCTCTCTTGCCGGAATTCTTGATTCATTGGTGCCGGTATTTGTTTTGGTCCTCGGCTTTTTCTTATTCGGAATAAAGAGCAAATGGCTTCAGTTTTTTGGCGCTATCATCGGTTTTGCCGGCGCGGCCTTGTTGATGTATTTTTCCGAAGCAACTTCCGAAGAATCAAAAATAGGTTATGCGCTTTTAGTGGTTTTAGCTACTGCCTTTTACGCATTGGCGGCCTTGATTATTAAACAAAAGTTGCAGCACGTGCCTTCTCTTAAGCTTTCGGGGGCTGTTTTCTCCATCTGGATGATTCCGTCATTATTGATTTTAATTTTTAGTGGGTTTTTCACCGATTTTCAGAATACACCCGAAACTTGGGAGTCGCTTGGGTTTTTAAGCATCCTATCAGTTGTAGGAACTGCTATAGCCATTGTATTGTATTATAAATTGATTCAAAATACAACTCCTGTTTTTGCGAGTACAGTTACTTATTTGATGCCTCTAGTGGCAGTAGTCTGGGGACTATTGGATGGTGAAAAATTTAGCTTTTGGTATGTAATTGGCGGATTGCTTATCTTGTGGGGAATTTATTTAATACGCGAAAAGAAGAAAAATATTAAACTAGTGGCGCGATGATTATCCATCTTTAAAAACAGCCACTAAAGAATGAAATGATATTATGATTGAATTTTTTGAAACATATAAAACACAGTTTCTTTATGCACTTTTGATTGTGGGAGTTGTGATTGTAATGCGCGGTTTAACCACTATTTTACATAAATGGCTGATCAAGCAAGAGCAAAAGAAATTCCCAGGAACTGAGCCAAAGACCGTTAATTTGGTAAAACGGATTTTAAATTCCCTTTGGTTGGTATTAGGTGCAATGGCGCTAATCTTCTTGTTTTTTGGTGAAGCATACGACGAGTTTCGAGACGATTTCAGACTCGTTCTTTATTTAGGAATTGTAGCGGTAATTACCATTGTAGTTGCTTCAACTGTAAATATTTGGTTTAGAAGAAGTGTTGAGCGCAAAATGACTGAAGGTGAAGATCCAACCACCTATAAGTTTTTACGATATGTAGCCGTATTTGCTGTGTATGCAACAGGAGCATTAATAGCCCTCTTGGCTTTTCCCTCTTTAAAAGGAGTTGCGCAGACTGCTTTGGGTGGGGCAGGAGTGTTAGCGTTGATTGCAGGTGTGGCGTCGCAGGAAGCCTTGGCAAACCTAGTTGGTGGCGTTTTTATTATTTCCTTTAAACCCTTTAAAATCGGCGATATTATAAAGGTCGCGGACAATATGGTTGGCACGGTTACCGATATCACTTTAAGACATACCGTTCTTCGGAATTTTGAAAACAAAAGAATCGTTATTCCTAATGCAATTATGAATAAGGAAAAACTGATTAATTATGATTTAGACGAATTAAAGATCTGTGAGCGTATTGAAATCAATATCACGTACGACAGTGATTTAGATTTAGCAAAAGTTATAATGAGAGAGGAGTGTGAAAAACATCCCCTAATTATTGATAATCGTTCCGCCACAGATATATTGAATGGCAAGCCGAAAGTTAGAGTGTCAATGATTTCTATAAATGATTATTCTGTAACTGTTAGAGCGTGGACGTGGACCAAAAACTATGATGATTCATTTGATATGCGATGTGATTTATTAGAAAGCATTAAAAAACGTTTTGATAGGGAAGGAGTAGCGCTTCCATTTCCATCTAGAACTGTGGCGATGAAAAATGAAAATACTTCAATTACTACAGAAGATGAAAACAGTAATCAGGATTGATATTTGGAAATTATAATTTACAAACCTCAAACTATAAACAGATTTAATGGATTTCAGGCTAAGAGTATTTAAAACGGTTGCTGAGCAACTGAGCTTTACAAAGGCTTCCAAGTTGTTGTTTATTTCGCAGCCAGCCGTTACAAAGCATATCAATGAGCTTGAAAAACAATATGGGAAAGCACTCTTTAACCGCCACGGGAATTCGATAACTTTGACGTCGGAAGGAGAGATATTCCTCGATTATGCTACTAGAATAATTGAATTGTTTATAAAGTTAGAGCAGGAGTTTATGGAAAGCGATAAACAGCTGCCGAAAGCAATCAGTCTTGCCGCCAGCACTACCATTGCTCAGTATATACTACCCTCTTTATTATCGAAGTTTAAGGCGGTTTATCCAAATACTTCAATAACGCTAATTAACCAAAATTCAGAAAAAATTGAATCTTTGGTACTTCAAAAAGAAACCGATCTTGGTCTTTCCGAAGGAACCACCCACAATCCTAAACTGCACTACGATTCTTTTATAAAAGATGAAATTGTGCTCACTACACGAATTGAAAATAAATATATACAAAAGGAAGAGGTTAGTCTGGATGAGCTTAAAACACTTCCAATCGTAATCCGTGAAGTTGGTTCTGGAACTAAAAATATTATCGAGAATTCATTGAAAGAGGCCGGATTGAATCTTCGGGAAATAAATGTTCAAATCCAATTGGGAAGTACAGAAAGCATTAAAAATTACCTCCTGGCTTCAGATTCGTATGCGTTTCTTTCAATACATTCTATAGCTAAGGAGCTTAAGAATCACAGTCTTAAGATTGTTGAAGTGGAAGGTTTAAATATTGAACGTACTTTTCAGTTTGTGAGTCTACACGGAAATTATGATAAAACCGCCGAACGCCTTAAAAGTTTCTTTATTTCACATTATAACTTAATGGAATAAAGCATAACAAATTGTGATGAAAATTATCCCTGAAAACATCGGAGATTTGCAGTGTAAAATAAAAACACATTACGATGAAAAATAACGGCAACGACAAAAACACTATTATAAAAGTAGTCTTTATACTTGCGATGGTACTTTGTGTCTCTGGATATGTAAGTAGCCCTATAGCTTTAGTAGGTGGATTTCTCTTTTCATATTTCTTAGGGCATCCGTTTCTTTCTTTAAATAGTAAAGCAGTCAACTGGCTTTTGAAAATTGCCGTTGTCGGTCTGGGTTTTGGAATGAATCTAAAAGAAACCTTGGCAGCCGGAAAAGATGGATTTATCTTAACGGTATTTTCAATTCTCGCCACTTTAATTCTAGGTTATTTTCTAGGAAAACTGCTGAAAATGAATCGCAAAACCAGTCACCTTATCAGTTCTGGAACCGCCATTTGTGGGGGTAGCGCGATTGCTGCTGTTGCTCCTGTAATCAAAGCTTCGGAAAAAGACATATCTATTTCACTTGGTGTTATTTTTCTTTTAAATTCAATCGCACTTATTGTATTTCCTCCATTGGGGCATTTGTTTGGCCTTAGCCAGCATCAATTTGGGCTTTGGTGCGCAATTGCAATTCACGATACTAGCTCGGTTGTTGGGGCAGCATACACGTTTGGTGAAGAAGCATTAAAAGTGGCAACAACCGTTAAGCTTGCCCGTGCTTTGTGGATAATTCCGTTATCAGTACTTTCAGTATTTCTATTTAAAGGAAAGGGGAAAAGCGTAAAAATCCCATATTTTATTTTCCTTTTCATCTTAGCCATCATCTTAAATAGCTATTTACCAATCCCTGAAATGATTACTGGAGGAATTACAAGTATTTCAAAATCCTTGTTGGTGCTAACGCTCTTTTTGATTGGTGCGGGACTTTCAGTAGATAAAATTAAATCGGCTGGGTGGAAACCAATGATTTTAGGAGTATCGCTTTGGGTATTTATCTCGATTAGCTCAATTCTGGTAATAATTTCACTTTAGGAAAATTGACATTTTAAAGATATAGCCGTCCCAAGAATTTAGGACGGCTATTTTATTAAAGTCTATTTATGAAGAAACATCGAGACTTCACAGAAGTTTCGCTAAAGCAGTATAGACTTTTAGACTGCCTTGAGATTGCTGTTAAACAGGTATTTCTATAAGCTCTTTAATAGGTTTTTCGTAAGTAGCGCAAGATTCGCATTTAGTGCGGTCGGTAATTAATCGTACACCTCTTTTGTAGGTGAAATAGTTCCAAATCCATTCCACAAAAACTCGTGTTCTGTTTCGGAAACCGATTAAGGTAAGTACGTGAATAAACGACCAGAGCATCCAAGCAAAAAAACCACTGAATTTTAGACCTCTTATATCTGCCACGGCTTTAGCGCGGCCTATCGTTGCCATTGTTCCTTTGTCGGTGTATTCAAATTTGGCTTTGATATTTCTTTTACCTTCTTTAGCGATGAGTTTTCCAACAAATTTTCCTTGTTGGGTAGCAACCGGAGCTAAAGCGGGGAGAGGCCTATCGTTTTTGTCTTTTATATGGGATGAATCTCCAATAATAAAAATATCAGGATACTGAGGGATACTCAAATCGGGTTCTACCAGTACGCGACCAGACCGATCTTGTTCCACATTTAAAGAATCCAAGAGGGAGGAAGCCTTTATACCAGCCGCCCAGATTATATTGGGAGTTTCTATAGATCCCACTTTAAGGTGAACCTTATTTTTTTCTATATTGGTTACAGGGGTATTCAATAATACCTTAACGCCCATTTTTTCTAACATCTTTTTTGCTTTTTCGCCTAAAGATTCTGGAAAAGCATTTAAAATTCTAGGGCCCGCTTCAATCAGATAGATTCTAGCATCTTCTGGTTTAATTGCTCGATATCCGTGTTTTGAACCATTGCCCGCAATTTCTGCAATTGCTCCGGCCATTTCAACTCCTGTTGGACCACCACCAATAATAACGTAGGTGAGAAGCGATTTTCTTTTATTCGCGTCATCTTGTTTTTCCGCCTCTTCCATAGACATGAGAAGCTGTTCTCGAACTTTTAATGCGTCACTAATTGACTTCATTCCAGGGGCGAATTCAGCCCATTCCTCGTGTCCAAAATAATTGTATTGTGCTCCCGTTGCCATCACCAATTGATCGAAGGAAATGGATTGTCCATTTTTCATTTTTAATGACTTTAACTCGGGACATATCTTTTCCACCTCTCCTAAAAGTACTTTTATTCTAGGGTTTTTATTTAATATCGCGCGAATAGGAGCCGCGATATCTCCAGGAGACAATTCAGCCGTAGCAACTTGATATAACAGAGGCTGAAACAAATGATGGTTTAGTCTGTCGATTATAGTAACATCTGCATCGGTGTCTTTTAGCGCTTTGGCTGTGGCAATTCCACCAAAACCTCCACCAATTATTACAATATGTCTGCGTTCGGATTGCGATTTATCTTTTTCCATTTTGAACTATTTTTAGTGTTCTTTTACTCTCTTGATTTAGGTAAATTCTTATAGTACAAAGATACTAATAATTCTTATAAAAGACATTTATATCCGTTATGAAATAATTAGTTTTTATTTCTTTATAGAAGTATTATGGGAGTAGGTTATAAGTGACTTCGTTCTTACTTACTAACTGAGATTATGAGTTTAATTTTCCAGAAGACTAGAAGCTATTATTTGTTTGAGTTTTTGGTCGCAGATTAAGGCTCAAAATTTCGATTTGACTTGTATCTGGAATGAACATTTTTTGGAGATAAAATTAAAATATTTATAGGAATCCGACTGACGCAAGATCCATCTCTATGGATTTAAGTGGAGCTTAGTGTATTTTTATAAACACTTATATTTTAAGTAATTATGATGAAATATCGTACCTTAAGTTCAATGTTAAAATTTTCCACTATGGGGTCAAGTACATTTTCTCAAATTTATATTCAACTTATTTTTGCTGTCAAAGGGAGGCGTAGTTTAATTATGTCTTCTTGGGAAGTTGAACTGTATAAGTACATCACGGGAATCGTTCAAAACAAAAATCAAAAAATGTTAGCTATAAATGGCGTTCACGATCATATCCATTTTTTAATAGGAATGAAGCCTACCTGTTGTTTATCCGATTTAATGCGTGAAGTTAAAAAGTCATCAAACAAGTTTATAAACGAAAGTAATTTCTCGAAATATAAATTTGATTGGCAAGATGGGTATGGCGCATTTTCTTACAGTCATTCTGCCTTGGATAATGTGATTAAGTATATTCAAAATCAGAAAGAACATCATAAAAAACAATCATTTAAAGAAGAATACAAATCGTTTCTGGAGGAATATAAAGTGACGTTTAAAGAGGAATATCTCTTTGAATGGATTGAAGAGTAATTCAGAATCCATTTTAAGCTTTATTAGATGTTAACCAATAGATAGATGAATTATAGTCATTTAGGATGATATATTTCTTCAAGTTTGGTTTTGAGTAATATACTTTTCTAGAGGCTGGCTTCGAAGGGATCATTTATTTATAAGAGTTATCCAGATCTTTATGTTCGACCCCGCTGGGGTCGTGTGACTTCCGTGTACTTTGTTATTATAAATATGCAATCCCTTTGGGATTGGTGTGGGGAGAGGGGTGTTGATTAGTTGGAAATTAGCGATTCATTTTCGCAAATGGTATGCTAATTTCTTAAAGATAATTCTCCGTCTTGAACCCATCGGGTTCACATATTTATAGAAATGAATTAGAACGTGATGTTCGACCCCATCGGGGTCGTATGTCTTTCGTCTATCTGTTTTTCTATAATTATATAATCCTTATGGGATTGATTGCGGAGGTCATAGTTCTGGGTTCTTTAGAAAAGCGATGCCTTTACTAAGATTATCAGCTAAGCTTCTAATAGTGGTATTTTTAAAGGAAGCGTGCATTTGGTCGCGAGTCTTGGAATATTCAAAATGCATAGGGCAGGGGTGATCATCGGAGCATTTATGAAGACCAAAAACGCAATTGGTAAATACGCCCAATCCATCAATGGCTTTAACCACGTCAAGAATTGGTAAATCAAGTTGGTCTTCATTAGAATAAAATCCACCGTAAGGACCTTTAAGCGAGGTGACGATTTTGTTCTTATTTAATATCTGAAGAATCTTTCCTGTGAAGGCTTCGGGTGCTTCAATTTCTTCAGCTATTTCTTTAACGCTAACCTTAATTTTTTCTCTGGCTTTGGAAGCGATAAAGACAGTAGCACGAATTGCGTATTTACAAGATTTTGAAATCATATGTTATTTATTAAGCATGAAAAAATTTTCAATAACAAAGATAAACAAATGATTTTATAGCGGACTCAAATATCTTTTTCGAGCCTATTTAAAGAAAGCTACATATATTCCTGATTAAAAAATATACTTAAATTTTATATTTAGATAATATTACACTAAATATTGAATATCAGGTAATTATAATACTTAAAATTATTGTGATTACTTTATGTTATGACCTGATTAGCAACCCAAACAGACTTCTTTTCTCATAAATTTTATGTCTGTATTTGCCTGTGTGGAGGCTTTGTATTTTGACGTTTTAAACCTCACTAATCGGATTGCATTTAGAATAACTAAGAGCACACTCAATTCGTGGATTAGCATTCCAGAAGCAAGATTTACATTTTTAGTAAGAACACCTGCCAATAATAATGCAACCGTTCCGACAGCGAAAAACATGTTTTGTTTCATGTTCAGAACCGTGGCTTTGGATAGTTTTAAAGCGTGGATTAGTTTATCGAGATTGTCGGCCATTAACACCACATCTGCAGTTTCCATTGCAACGTCAGTTCCCGCAACTCCCATTGCAATACCAACATTAGCAGAAGCAATTGCTGGCGCATCGTTTACGCCATCTCCAAGCATCGCCAGATTAACGTCTTTTCCCATGCAGGCTTTAACTTTTAGCGCTTTGTCTTCGGGAAGGAGGTCGGCATATATTCGATCCATTCCCAATTGTTGACCAACTATATTGGCTGTATGTTCATTGTCGCCAGTAAGCATTACTAAATGTTCGATACCTTCAGATTTAAGTTGCTCAATAGCGTCTTTTGCTTTAACTCTTATGGTATCAGCAATGGAGATAATCCCCAACACTTTTTTGTCATTAGCAATAAATACAGCGGTATTCCCAACTTTTTCCTGTTCCGTGGCATAAGTTTCTACTTGGTTATCTAAATCAATTTTATTCTGAAGAAGTCCTTTTCTGTTTCCAATATAGATCGGGTTTCCGTTGAGTTCTACTTCAATTCCACGACCTTTAAGAACCGTTACTTCTGTGGGTTTATTTATAAGTTTTAATCCTTTTTTCTCGGCTTCCTTAACAATTGCTCTCCCCAAATGATGCTCTGAGATCACTTCTGCTTCTGCAGCTAGCAATAACAAATCGTCTTCACTTATACCGAACCCTTTAATTGCGGTAACCTCGGGCTTACCATTGGTTAAAGTTCCTGTTTTATCGAATACAATTGCGTTTAGTTTCGCCAAGTTTTCCATAACCTCACCTCCTTTGATCAAAATACCGTTTCGGGCTCCATTTCCAATTCCTGCAACTATCGAAACAGGGGCAGAGATCACTAAGGCACCAGGGCAGGCAATAACTAAAAAAGTAAGTGATAAATGGACATCTCTTGTGATTAACCAGACAAGAGCAGAAAGAACCATAATACCCGGAGTATAAATAGCGGCAAACTTCTCTAAAAATCGTTGTGTTTTTGCTTTACCTTCTTGAGCTTCTTCTACCAATTCAATGATTTTGGCAAAAGTGGTATCTTCTCCAACATTCTCCGCAATAACCTCTAAATAGCCACTGTCTAGAATACTTCCGCTAAACACTTGATCATCGGTGCTTTTGCTTACCGGAACGGATTCCCCAGTAATTGCCGCTTCATTTATGGAAGCCTTTCCAGAGACTACCCGACCATCAATAGGAATCTTTTCTCCTGTTTGAATAAAGACCAAGTCGTTTTCAACAACCTCCTCAGCCATTATTACGGAGCGAATACCATCGCGAAGCACTGTTGCTTCCAGCGGTGCCATTTCCATTAAGGACTTAATAGAGGCGCGTGCTTTTTCCAATGAACGTCCTTCCAAAAATGCTCCGAAGAGAAACAGAAAGGTTACGGCTGCTGATTCCACATATTCCCCGATAATCAATGCGCCAATAACGGCTATGGTCACCAAAAGATCAATACTGAACATTTTTAGCCAAGCAGCTTTCCAAGCTTTTAAGAAAGTTGGATACCCAGCTATTAGGGTTGCAGTTATTAATAACGCATTCAACAACCAATCGCTGCCATTAAACAAGTAGGTTGCCGAAGCAGCAATAAGCAAAATAGCTGCTGTATACATGATTCGGTTTATTTGTTTGGCTTTCATAATTCAATGGTTTTCTTGGTTATTAGAAGCTTGAAGTATTCTTAACTCCCTTTAGTGCTAGGATAAAAGAAGAATATTTCAAGCATTTCTATTTCTGATGTATTCTTTAGACTAAGATAATACTGGATATCCTACTTTTTCAATGAGCTCTTTCAATCGCTCGGAAGTAACTACATCTTCGTCATAGTCAATCTTTACCTTACTAGAATTGAAAAGGACTTTTACCTTTTCCACTCCTTGTTCTTTGTTTAGAACTCCTTCTATTTTCTGAATACAGCTAGGACAGGTAAGAGTCTCTAACTGAAATTTCACCGTTTTGATTTCTTTTATATTTTCCATTTTCTTTTTTTTTATCTGCCCTTCCATACACTTTCTTGAGCTCTGAGAGCTCAAGAAAGCACTCAGGGACCTTATTCTGTTTTCGGATTTCGATTTTACCTTCCTTCCGGTCTTGGTTCATGTTTCCCTTTAGTCTTGGATCAAAAAGTCTTGGTTCAAACCGTCGTGTCCCGATCTCAATTTTAATTTCGTTCCTGTTCTCAATCAATGTGCTGCACGACTACCTCCGCCGTGTGAAATTGGTCCGTGTAATAGGTGCTCCAATGCTTCAAGCGTATGTGTGTATTGAACGTAAGCGTGTACATAGTCTCTCCCTTCTTTTACGGAGTTATCTTTAACTTTACTGAGTTTAGCAACTTTAGCGTAACGCTCTCTTAATACTTTTTCTAAATGGGTTGTTACGGTTGTGATCACCTCTTCAACATTATCATTTGCTATTGAATTATCTGCCATTGCAACTAAAGGAGTCATAGATCCTGCTGGTTTTAAGCCTGTATAAGGTTCTCCTTCCGTTTCTCGGTGTAATCTCACTAGGTTTTCCAAGAAATGCTTTTCAACGATGGAATACACTTCTTGGTCTCCATTCTTTAAGCTGTAGGTTTTATCGAAAAGAGAAATGATTTCTTTTTCTTGTTGTGGTTCTATCCATTTTAAAACCAGCTGCACATTATTTTGATCCAAGGCTTTTAAGGCATCCAGAATGACAGGACCGTCATAGGAATCACAATGTGCAAATCCAGAAATACTCGCCAGCATAAATGTGAATACTAATAGAAGTGAGCGGAAATTCGATTTAAAGAAGTTATCCTTTTTAGTGGGATTTGTCGCGGTTGTTTTTCTTACTTGAGTTTTCATGATGTACTAGTTTTGAGTTTATAGTTTACTTTTATTTTCTATGAACAAATGTATGGAGCAACTCAGCACTGTGCGACCTCATGTGTAATGTGGTACTAGTTTACTAATAAAGAGGAGTCCCACTTTATAAAATAGGACTTAGGACGTAGAGAAAGTGCAGTATTAAACAGCCTTAAGTGGAGGAGAGGGAGTTTCTAAAACTACTGGGAGTAGTACCTGTCAGGTTCTTAAAGACCCGATTAAAAGCTGATTTAGAATTAAAACCACTTTCCATTGCGATTCCGAGTAAGGAGTAGCTTTTAAAAGCTGGATCCTGGATTTTTCTTTTCACTTCATCCACTCGAAATTGATTGATAAAATCAAAGAAATTACTTCCGTGCATTTCATTGATTACTTGTGAAAGATGATGCGTTGGAACTTGTAGATTTTCAGCTAATTTAGGCAAGGTCAAATCGGGATCTAAATATGGTTTTTTAATATCCATATAGCGCTCAATTTGTTGATAGCATTGTTTCAATTCGACCCCTCGTAATCTTGAACTGCCATATTTTACTTTATTTTCATTGTTGGATTCTTTGGGGTCTTCTTTTGAAAAACTAAGAAATACTTCTTTTTGTTTTAATCCGAAATATCCAATTAAGATAATAAATGCTGAAAGTGAGAGGAATAGCCCATTTGTACAAAAATCCATGGAAAACAGATGGAAAATGTGATGGATAACAGCAATAACTATCAGTACTGTCCAAACTATACCAAAAATAGGAATTAGTTTTCCTAGCCAATCTAAGCTCACTTCCTTGGAAGAAACATCATGAGAAGATTCCTGACTTTCATGGAATTTTCTGTATGCTAATAGAAAATAAACAGGGCCAGAAAGCGCTGTTAAAATAAGAAATAATGTAAAAATCAAAGGAGTTTCAGCATCATGGGAAACATGGTCTACCCTAACGCCTTCCGAATAAGCTGGAAATCGGGAAGCGATAAGTAAGTAAAGTATAAAGGCAACAAAGGGTATAAAATGCCAAATACTTTTAATACTAAGATGTTTTCGTTCCGATGTAAGCGCAGAGACATATAAATATAAAAAAGGCCCATGTAACAGAAATAAGGCAATAATGCCACTGGATAAAAGTGGCGCATTAGGGAAATAATCTATTGTTACAGCATAAGTAGCGGTAGCAACCCCCATATACAAAAGCCAGAAAATTAAAATCTTATCATGAAGTAATTTCGGACTTTTATGAAGAAGTAGGGCGAGAAAGAAAAATGCATTAAAAGCAGCTATAAAAAATAGATATGTCATTGTCTTATTCTTGCTGTTATTTCGTTTTTGAAGAACTCTTTGTTTCTCGTAAAACAGTTGTCATTTTATTCAAAATTATAGTAATTTCTTCATATACAGAGCGTCTTTTCGCAGCTTCTTTATCTAGTTATTAACTTTTGTCTGCACTTTAAAGGTTTGTTAACTGTCGTTTTAAGAGTTAAAAAGGAATATGTCTAAAAGTGAATTTAATGCGTATCGATATTCATATTTCTTTACTGCTAACAGTGAGATATCTCATGTTTCTCTTGCTTTCGTTTTTATAAATTCATAAATTACAGAAAGACAAAAAAAATAAAATATCATGGATATAGTAAAAACAATTGTAGAATTTTTTAAGAAACCCGAAGAAGAAACTGCAAATTCTGCTCCTGAGGGAGTTTGTTCCCTATGCTGGGGTTATCAAGAATACGATGGCAAAATAAGGGAGTTATATAAAGACAAACAAGTAGACGTCAACAATCATAAGGATTCATATATGCTTATTCAAGGTTTTGTAAAGGAACATGTTGACGGCTACCAAGTTAAGGACGGATTAGTTCACGTTTGTCCAAATTGTAAAGAATTGGAAGAAGGAAAGGATAGAATCGAAAAGTACGATTTATCGGAAGAAGAGATCTAGTAAAAATTTCCTTGGTCTCAAATAGAGTTAAAACTAAGTACTTTAGTGCATCTCGCTTTAGCTTCTAAAAACTTTCGCCACGAATTCCGCGAATATTCACGAATCTATTTATTCTCTAAAAATGTACTCGGATGAGACGAAACTCTATTAATTTCACGAATAAAACAGACTTTCAGTCTGTTTAAAAAATCTATGGTACTTTGGTCCATAGTGGTTTATTTAAAAATTTAAAATTTGGAATCCTATTTTTGGGAAGACCGAGAACCTCAATCTATTTTAGTAATCAATCTTTAGTCGTGACTTCTATAACTGAGTTATGATTGATATTATCACAAAAATAATTGAGGTTTTTCATTGAAAGATTTAGTAATTTCCGCTTTAGTCCTCTTTTAGGAACGGTAATCGTAAACTCTGGATCAGGATACGCAATTGCGAATGGAACGATCAGCTCCTTTCCAGGACTTTTTATCTTTTTCTGAAGATGAAGTATTGCTGAAACAAGAATTTCTTCTATCGAAGTATCTGGTTTTCGTTTAAAAGTGAAGGTTTTGGTTTGTAAAATAGCACTTTTTCTCACCTGAAGAAAATTGACAAAGACCTGAGTACCTTTAATACGAATGGTGAAAACATCTAAATCGCCCATTTTGGTATTGATAACCTCACTGCTGGTTCTATATTCCTTAATAAAATCTAATTTCTGTTGTAGACGCTCCGCTTTTTCAAACTCCATTTTTCCAATGTACTCCTTCAACTGTTTCCGCAATGGTCTGATTATAGATGCAAATTTTCCATTGAAGATATCCCGCACTTGCTGAAGACCTTTATTGTATTCTTCTTCTGTCATTAATCTTTCATCCTGCTCGCCATCTTTCATATAGTATTCCGGGCTCACCTTGAGCTTTCCATTTTCGGTAATACGTATAAAAAGTTCGGTATGGTTTTTTCGGAGCGGAACAAGAGTTCGGATTAAATCCAACATTTCCTTTATTTTACCAACATTGGTAAATGGACCAAAATATTCAGAACCATCTTTGATAAGATTACGGACTAGAAATACTCTTGGAAACGGCTCTTTTTTGATAACGACATAAGGGTAACTCTTGTCATCTTTTAGATTAATGTTATAGCGAGGCTGAAAGTGTTTGATTAAAGAGTCTTCCAGTAGTAGCGCATCTCGCTCGGTATTGACAATTGTGAACTCAAGACGATGTATACTTTCCACCAAATTTCTAGTTTTCTTACTATCGTATTCTTTGGTAAAATATGAAGCTACTCGTTTACGCAAATTTTTAGCCTTCCCCACGTAAATGAGTTCTCCCGCCTTATTGAAGTATTTATAAACTCCTGGTAAGTGGGGGAGAGTAGCCAACATTTGCTGAATCTTCTCGCTCGTCATAATATGCTTGCATAAAATATTTGATAATCAGTAAGGTGAGATTAAATGGGTTTTTAATGAAACAGAATCTAATTGATTTTTTACTTCTTTTTCATCAGTTTCATTATTTTGTTTCGTCCCAATAATAGCTATCTGGATAAATACGTTCACCAAAAATTGCGGTACCAACCCGAACAATCGTCGCACCCTCTTCGATAGCTATTTCCAGGTCGCCGCTCATTCCCATGGACAGCTCTTCCAAGGAAACTCTTGGCAGATCTAATGCCATAGCTTCAGTTTGAATAGTTTTTAATAATCGAAAGCATTTTCTCACTTTTTCAGGTTCTGAACTAAACAATCCGATGGTCATCAGACCTTTAATATTGATGGTTTCCAATTTGGAAACTTGTTCTATCAGTTCCAAAGCTTTCTCTGGAGAAACTCCAAATTTGCTGTCTTCATAAGAGGTGTTTACTTGAATATAAACATCGATGGTTTTGTTTTCGGCGAGTAATCGATTATGAAGTTTTTTAGCTAACTTCAATCGGTCGACAGCTTCTATGCATGACGCCCATTTAATAACGTCTTTGATTTTATTAGTTTGTAAATGCCCAATAAAATGGACTTCAGGATTACACTCAGCGATTGCCTCGCACTTTTGTTCCAATTCTTGGACCTTATTTTCCCCAACAAGCGTTTCACCTTGTTTTAAAGCGAATTTAATCCGATCAGAATCTACTGTTTTGGTGGCTAAAAGGAGCCGTACTTCATCAGGATTACGATTAGATTTTTTGCAGGCAGCCTGAATTCTATTGTGAATCGTTTTTAAATTTTGCGTGATTGTATCCGACATTCTTCTTTTATTTTTTTCTTAACAAAGATAACCATAAATAAAGCAAAACGGATATCCCTGTCCGTTTTGCTTTGTTACTTCTTGAAATTTACCAATAAATACGCTTCTAGCGAGTAGAAGCTCAATTTCATTGGTACCTATCAATAGAGTGGTGTATTCTCTTTCTTTCTTCTTAAAACTATAATGTCTTAATTACACCACATGCGATAGGAACCGTTATGTAAGCAGGTACGCCTGGAAGTGACTCTACAGAATCGGGTAAAGTATTTTCTTCAGGAATACCGTGGATAAATATTACGCGGTCTTCCAACGCAAGTTTGTCAATACCGTATTGTTCTTTTATAGCTGCTTTCAACTTATCGAGAGGAATGGTAATCTGATATGTTAGAAGCCCGTCTTTATTGGCGACCGGATAGCTGTCACTTTTGATTTCCAGCTCGATAGGAGCGCCGTTAAAAGGAATTAAGGTCTTTCCTGTATATTTATGTGTTTCCATAAGATCAATATTACCGTCATTATTCGTGTCTGCGGTAGCAGGAGGAAAGGTGCCAGGACCACCGGCAATAAAACCGTGAATATGTTGAAGGTGCATCATGCTTGGCGCTACACCTTTTACTGCAAGCGTAATACTGAGTTTCCCGTCTGCAATGATAAATATAGCTTCCCCTGAAACATCACCATCGGTAAGCTGAGGATTTATTTCTTTGATTTCAGCTGTATAGGCTTCTGATCCGCTTTCAGCATTATATTGGGTTTGTGCGTGAGCAAAATTTACAGCCGACAGAGCCAAAATAAGCGTGAAAGTCCATGATTTTAAAAGTGTTGTGGGTTTTTCCTTTGTGTGGGGTCCAATCATTTTTTTAGAATTTTTCATGATAGTTTTTTTAAGATTAAGTCTGTGTGTTATATAAAATAAGAAAATCGTCTTTGTTCAAATGACGTTTTTAAATAAATTTTTACTGTTATTCCTTAAAACTGAAAGTTTAAGAAGTTCAATAAATAAAAATTATGTTGATGTTTTTAGTTAAAAATAAATCTGCCAGGCCTTCCTCCATAGAGGGTAGCCTGGCAGATTTTCTTTCAATTATTTGTAGGTAACAATTCGTCCCCAAATGTCATTGGTTCCCCAAATTCCTTGACGGGTTGCTTCAAGTTGAACAATTTGGCTGTGATCGACAAAGAGGTTCACTTCAGGTCCGTAGTTTTTGATATACCACTTGAATACCTGAGGATCGGCAGCTTCAAACATTACATTTTCAAGTCCGAGTTCACTGATGAATTTCGCAGGTACACCCACTTTCCAAGGATTCGCATTTTCCGTAACTCCTTCAGATTCCATCATTATGGTATATGCGCCGGCATCTAAAAAACGTTTGGCTTGTTTAATTGCATATTCCACATCCTGTATACCTTCAGCCTCATACTCAGCGACTGTACCATCGCCTCCAGCTCCAAATTGGACACCGATTTCTGGTTTGGCTTTTAAGCCAGCTTTTTGCACTTCCTCTATTACTCGCAACCAGTCATCGGTTGGAATAGATATAAATCCAGTGGAAATTTCGATGATATCAAAACCGAGCTCTTTACACTCCTGGATGTATTTTTTCACCGCATCTTTTCCTTTGGTAAGTACATACTCCATAAATCCACCAGTTGATGACAGCACCCCATATTGGTGGGCCAAATCATTGGTTGCTTTAATTTTTTCAGGATTCATAAAGGTGAAGGATCCACCAGCAAATTTGATACTATCTACATAATTTCCGCTGGTTTCCAGAAGGTCTTTAAAGTAGCTCAATCCAAAGTTGGAGTAATAAGCTGCTCTAATTTCTGTCATACCTGTCTTACGTGGTTTTTCCGGACGATCGTTTCGTTGTAACCAATTAAATCCGACGGGGTTTACAATGAAATCTTTTTGTTTTCCATTAACGTCTTTTGGATCTTTTATAAGTTCTTTTGTGTCTAACATGATATTTATATTTAAGTGAAATGACTATCTTCTTTTGACTTGTGACTATAAGGCTTAAGACTAATTTTAGTGGCGTTAAGCCATATCGTCTCATGTCATTTTAAGCAATCATTAATAGTTAATAATTAAATTTTATGATGTTCCAATTGAATCTTCCTCTTAAAGAAGAAGAATATTTCATCCAGATTAAACCGCCATCATTTGAGGTTTTCCAGCTTTTGCAAGAAGTTTCATAAGTTCTTTAATACTGTGTTTTTCTAGATTTTTTACTGTAGAAATAATTTCGTTTCTAAGCTCTTCGGAAATAAACTCTTCTGTGAGATTATTGAATTTCGAGATGATAAATTCCCAAGAAGCAGGGCGGGAGATAAAACCTTCATAATCGGTTTTCTCAACGCGCAACTCTTTGCCGTCTTTGAATTTTAGGGTAATATCATTCGCCATTTCAAATGGGAAGCGATCGGAATATTCTTTTTTCTCGTTTACCTGTACTTTTTGCAATAACTCTTGAATATCTGTTTTTTGGATACGTTCAGAAAGATATTGTGCTGGAAGAACATTTCCATCCAATAAAACTGCTGCCATCATATAAGGTAAGCTGTGATCTGCTTCCTCTTTGGTACGTATATTTTTCTTGCCACCTTCTTCGCCACCGCCAATGATGTTGTAAGCCACATCGAAAGTATTTAAAACGATGCTCTCAATTTCGGCAGGATCAAATTGGTGTTCTTTTAACAAATCTTGCAAACCTTCCAAAGTAGCTTGGGAGTGGATTTCAGCATTAAACTTTTTAATGATGGTTTTTGTCACTCGTTCTAGATCTTCTTTTTCCCAATCTAAAGTAAAGTCGCCGGAAATAGTTTCCTTAAATCCTTTGTTTCCTTCAAAAACCTCTTCAGGTCCGGTAATTCCTCGCATTGCCAAGAAAGCTGAGTGTGTGGAAGTCCATCCGGTTGATGGGAAGGCTAAACCTTTCCAATGTGATAAATTTCCTGTTCTTGAAACGCGTAATGCATTGTAAGCCGTTGCTGCAATAGCAATGGCATTTGCAGTTTTATCTTTGTCTAATCCAAGAGCGTAAGCTGCTCCGGCTGCTGCGCCATAGGCACCTTGTACTGTATGGTCAAAACCTTTATCTCTAACTGGAGCTTCATCGCTTAATCTACATTGCACTTGATATGCAATGGCTAGGGCCGTAAGGAATTCCTCTCCATTTTTATCCGCATATTCGGCTGCGGCCAAAACACTACCTATATTATCTGATGGATGGCAGGTTTCGTTTTTGGCTAGATAACTATCGTTAAAATCTAAATAGCGCACCAGAGTAGAATTGTAAAATGCCGCTCTGTCTGGTGCATTTTTTCCTCCACCTATTAAGGTTGATAATGGGTTTCCGCCAAAATCGTCCAATTGTTCTTTTACCATTTTTACAGGTTCTCCCTTAAGTGCACCAATGGCACATCCTAAAGAATCAAGGAGTCGGATTTTTAATTCCCGAACTGCGGCTTCGGATAAGTCTGTATATTTTCGTGAGTTTACGAAGCTTGCTAATTTTTGTACTTCTGTCATGATATTTTGTTTTTAGATTATCTCTTTGTTTGATGATATAAAAGTACAGGGAAAGAACAGCTAAGTCAATGACACAAAGGCGATACGGATTATAGCTAAAAGCGATTGGGCTTCGGTACAAATTTTTGTTTTGCAATGCAAAACAAAAATTCACTCAGCCACCTTTGATTTGTCGTTGTATTTTTATTTGGGGATTGAAAAGTATTTAGAAATTACCATCTAAGGTGCCTGAGTGTTTTGAAAGCTTGTAGAATGAAAATGAAATGGACTCTGTTTTTTACTTTCAAAAAGTATCGAAGGCACTCAGCTACCTTTGATTTTTCGTTGTATTTTTATTTGGATTAAAGTAATTACGAATAACCCCGTGGCTTTAGCCCGGTGGTAATAGAATGTAGATGGGCAAAATGGGCTTTAGCCCTAGGAGTTATCCTGCAAGGCATTGTTTTCGTTGGCGAAGCCAAAAGAAAGCTTCCTTGTAGGTTTTATAAGTAGGAATTGGGGGCTTTGATACAGTTTCATGAATTCTGAATGAAAAGTATCTTCTCTCTTGCATTCAAAATGTACCAAAGGCTTAATTATTGTCCAAATCCGCAATCATCTTCAGTTCAATATCTTTTGGAATACTTTTGATAATCTCTGAAAGGATTACTTTGGATAGACGTGTTTTTTGAAATCCGCGTGGCGCGACAAAGCTGATGGTTCTGCTCAACACAGGATCTTTGATGTAGCGAACCATTTCTAACCGGCGCTCTCCCATGTAAAGACAGGCCAATTGTGGGATTAATGTAAGTCCTCCGTTGCGATCTATTATCTTTCGGATAGTTTCAGGAGATCCATTTTGAAAGCTGATATTTTTTAAGTTCTTGTTTAAAAGATGGGAGGGGAAGAGTTGAGGTTTCTGTTCTAGAAAATAAGTTTTCATATACTCTGGGAGTATAAGTTCATCCAAAGGAATATCGGTCCATTCTACGTTTGAAAGATCTGAAAGCCTATGCCCACGACCTACATAAAGCACAAATTCCTCTTCAAAAAGTGAAGTCTCATAAAAACCTTCTTTTGGAAACGGAGTGATTGAAACGGCACCATCAAGTGCGTCCATCTCAAAATCGGATATCATTTTTGCAGTTCCCATTTCAAAGATATCCAAATTCAATTCGGGATACTTTTTCGTGATCCGTTCCGTAAACAACGGGATAAGATAAGGCGCCAGACTGGCGAGAACACCGAGCCGGAAGTTGCCGCTTGGACGATTATTCTTCTTTTCGGCTATGGAAACAAATCGTTCTTCTTCTTTTAAGATTCTTTTTGCCTGTTCAATTAGGTCAATTCCTTTCATTGT
The DNA here is from genome assembly GCA_052105975.1 of Aequorivita sp. Classification (GTDB taxonomy): domain Bacteria; phylum Bacteroidota; class Bacteroidia; order Flavobacteriales; family Flavobacteriaceae; genus Aequorivita. The sequence goes on from JBQEAY010000013.1 coordinate 76,297, forward strand.
TGGAGCCACTGGATGCCGTGTACGGTCAAAAATCATAATATCGAATTCCTGTTCTAATCGTTGTATCTCTCTGCTCAAGGTAGATTGTGCAACATCGCACTCTTCAGCGGCACGCGAAAAATTTCGGTGTGTGTCTACGGAAACAACATATTTCAATTGATGGAAATTCATAGTTTTTTCATTCTGTACTTTAAAACTTTTATAAAAGTACTATTTATCTATGAGGAGAATGGTTTTTTGGTAGCTAGTGTTTTTTATCGAGTTTAATTACTACAGATATTAAACTCCACAAATTTGATAAATAGATTAAGCGTCACATTACATTTTTAGAAAAATTCAACCAAGTTTACCAACATTAAATTAAGCCGTGTACATTTGCAGCCTTATAAAAAGTATAATTAATGGGGATTACAGAAATTTTGGGATATGTGGGCGCACTTATGGTTGGCCTTGTTTTGGGGCTAATTGGCGGCGGTGGCTCTATATTAACAGTTCCTATTCTAGTGTATTTTTTCTACCTCAATCCGGTAACAGCTACGGCATATTCACTTTTTGTGGTTGGTAGTACCGCGCTTGTTGGTGCATTGCGAAATATGCAAAAAGGTCTTGTGGTTTTTAAAACGGCATTTGTATTTGCAGGCCCTGCGTTTAGCATGGTCTTTATAACCCGGAAATTCGTAATTCCTGCGATTCCTGAACACCTTTTTAATCTCAGTGGATTTTCAGTTACAAAAGATATTGCCATTATGGTGTTTTTTGCCATTATTATGCTTTTAGCTTCTATAACAATGATCCGAAATAAAAAACGGGAGCCCACCGCAGAAGTACAAGCCGCTAATTATCCTTTGTTAATGATTCAAGGAATAATTATTGGGTTTGTCACGGGACTGGTGGGAGCTGGAGGGGGGTTTTTGATAATTCCGGCTTTAGTGCTGTTGGCTGGTCTCCCTATGAAAAAAGCCGTCGCTACCTCACTTTTTATTATCTCAATTAATTCCTTGATTGGTTTTACGGGCGATGTTACAAATATGAATATCGATTGGCCGTTCATACTTTCATTTACTGCACTTTCCATTATTGGAATTTTTATTGGGATCTGGCTTAATAACTTTATAGATGGCAAAAAACTTAAAAAAGTCTTTGGCTGGTTTGTATTGGTAATGGGAATCTACATTATTTATAAAGAAATAAGTAAGTAGCATTTACCTGATAGTTACGATTTCATTAAACAATAGATCGCTAGCTTTTACTTGAATACTTGAAACGCCCAAACAATTAGAAGGAAACCTATGCCAGTTAGGGCAGGGGCGGGCACTTTTATGATGATGCCCAATACAATCATTACGATTGCAACTAAGGCCAATAGAACTGAAATAAGGTTTATCTTTTTACTGCGTGTCATGCTCATGTTTTTCTATAAAACTAAAGAAAATATATTGGAAAATTTTGTCAGTCATTTCATACTTTAATTTTTCTGAAAGTCCCACCTTTGCATAAAATTATTTTTTATGAATTGGATATATAATCCGTGGCCTTGGTATGTTGCCGGCCCATTGATTGCACTAGTCATGTTTGTTCTATTGTTTGTAGGCAAAAAATTTGGAATGTCCTCAAATCTGCGAACTACCTGTGCAGCTTTAGGCGCTGGAAAAGCAGCAGATTTTTTTAAATTTGATTGGAAGGCAGATCGCTGGAATTTAATGATTGTTTTGGGTGCGATTATAGGAGGTTTTATCGCTTCAAATTATATGAGTGACAATACGGTTGAAATTAACCCGGAAGTAGCACAGCAATTGGCTACAGACTACAATATTGAAAGTGCGGGAACAAGTTATCTTCCGCCAGAAATATTTTCGATGGAAGCTTTGTCCAATCCTTTCAACATCATTTTACTTTTAGTTGGTGGACTGCTAGTAGGTTTCGGAGCTCGTTATGCAGGTGGTTGTACTTCAGGTCATGCAATTTCTGGATTGAGCAACCTACAGTTACCTTCACTTATCGCCGTAATCGGTTTCTTTATCGGAGGCTTGGTTATGGTTCACTTTCTTTACCCTTTTATATTTTAAAAAATGAAATACATTACATATTTAGCGATTGGTATTTTCTTTGGTATCATAATGTTTAAATCTGAAGCGGCATCTTGGTTTCGTATTTATGAAATGTTCCAGTTCGGAAGCTTTCATATGTACGGTATCATTGGTTCTGCTTTAGCCATAGGCGTTATTGGAGTTCAAATTATCAAACGAAATAATATAAAAACATTAGACGGAGGCGAAATGAACTTGCATCCTAAAAAGAGGAGTGTTGCGCGTTACCTTATTGGTGGAATCATCTTCGGTCTGGGTTGGGCCTTAGCTGGAGCTTGTCCAGGACCTATGTACGTGCTTGCGGGAGCAGGATATGCTTCTATGTTGATTGTAATCTTTGGTGCTTTGTTGGGTACTTTTATTTATGGATTGGTTAAAAGATACTTGCCGCATTAATTAGCTTAATACCTTAAAGACTTTGTGTGGAATCTTCTCGAATATGCTTAGTCAATAGATGCATTAGAGATTTCAGATCTTTCTACATTCTAAGCAGCGATTTTCTACTTGAATATCACTGCATTTACATTCGTAAACAATACCTATCTCGGAAATATTAAATAATTTAGACATAAAGCTGAAAATGTTAGTGGCGTGTTCTATTTTTTTAAATCGCGATGCGTAGCCATTCGTACTTTCAGGGGATTAGATGGAGACAGATAAAGGTTTCAAAACGGTTAAATACTGAAATTGGCAGCCTCAATTTTTCGGAGAGCTTCTTGCAATAACTATTAAAAATCACAAACCAATGGACAATAATATTCTATATGCCATCCTAATCACTTCCTTGATCTGGATATTGATTTCACTGGCAATTTATATTTCATATACAAAGAAGCTTGCTAAGAATTTGAAAAGTGTACAGGACGATTTCACCTCAAAACTGGAAAATATTTTAGGTGAAAGGAATGAAGAGTTGCGAGATTCTTATGAAACTGGATATCAGGATGCACAAGATAAAAAGGAATTTTCTGTACAGTTAACACCTTGGAAAGAGGAAGTGGATAGCAGTAATTTTTTTAAAAATAGGAAATCCGTTAAAATCGGTTATAAATATCAATTATTTTCAAATGGTCTACCGTGTTTCGATCCACATAGAATAGTAGTTGAGGAATTAACAGTGGATAGTTTGAATGAGCAGAATATAAATAAAGCTTTCAAAAACCTTGAATTGGTAATGAATAATATTCCCAACACTGGAAATCTAGCCGTAAATATCTTAGGAAATGGCAAGGATCTAGCAAACAACTTACTGGGAATGGTGAAGAAGAAAAAGTAGCATAGATGGAATATTGCTTAATTTCTTAAAACACTTATATATAGATAGTTGTATAGATTTATATAAAGTAACTATTTAGCACACATTTAAATGTGAATTAGTGTGTTATTTAGTGAGTTTCAAATGTCTTTTCGAATATAATCTATTGAAATATCCAGATTTTATTTTTTAATGACGAACCTTATTTAAGGTCATCCGCAATCTTAATATTTCTGAAGGTGCTCCGTCATTATCTGTAACAAGAACAAGATCCGTTTCTGTTTCAGATATAATTTTATCGACGATTACAGATTCTACTTTTAAAGGAAATCCGGGATTGGGAATCTGTTTTATTAAAAATTTATCTGAAATCTTTCCATCATTCATTTCTATCACGCCGATAAAGCTACCTAGAATATCTCCGTCTTCATAAGCATTGGGTGCGTCTTCTACTGCAGCAGTAAAAATGAAATACGGTTTCTCTGTAAGAGTGGTGGCACCGGAAAAACCCGCTTCCAAACCATTGATTTTTGGCAAAGAATAAAGATTGGTTTTAGGAATTGGGAAGTTTATCCCTGTTTTACAATATGTCATAAAGTCTTTATATGAAAAACTGAAGATTATATTTCGACCTCTATTAAAAAGATATAGCATATCCTTATTATAAGCCAGCCCTTCAATATCGAGTTCATAGTCATGTATAACCTCCATATTTCTTATATACTCATAGAATAATGAGATGTCATATTTCCTATAGATTACTTCTTTACCTATTTCCACCAGGACACAAACATCGCGCTCTGGCGACTTAGAGCCGGAACCAAAAACCAGCATCTCGGTCTCGCTAACCATCTCCATCGCTTCAAAGTCAGGTTTGTCGATTTTAGGAATTATCTCTCCCTGTAATTTTTCAGAAGAATATATCAGTGTTTTTGAAAGAAGTTCAAAGTTCTTATCTATGTGAAACAAATAAGGTGAATCATCGCCAATCACATAGAAATCCTCTTTAAACTTCACTATTCCTGAGGCACTTGGTACATTTTCTAAAATCTGCCAGTTCAATACTTCTATGTCTAATTCAGTTTGTTGCAAAGGATTTGTTTTGTTAGAAAAATAGTGAAATTATATCGTAAGAACAAGATGTAAATATGAAGTCAATTAGTAATATATTAAAGTAGATTCAACTGTTCTGTATTCTGTGATGTTTCAAAAGTAGAGATCCTTATATTTGCTGGGCAAAATCATTAAAAGCCCAAATACATGATTCATAAAAAAAGTATTCTCTTCATTCTATTTTTAACTCTGGGAACGCTAATAATAAAAGCGCAGGATTGCCAAAGTCTTGAAGCCGAGGTAGCCAATAATGAAACTGCTAGTATTCCAGGTGAAACCATGGGGCAGAAACTTGAAAGTCTCCTCTTTTGGTCACAAGACGAAAAGGAACGACGTTTCCCTATTATGCAAGATATTTTTCCAAGTATTCAGGTTTCAACTGGTTCACAAAACTCTGCATTCGAAGAGCTTAAAGATATAACCCCTGAGTGGAAAGATAAAACCACTTTAGATTCCTATATGAATGACAATCATATCGGCGGCGTTATCGTGCTAAAAGACAATAAGATAAGACTGGAAGAATATGCAGATGGTGTAGATAAAGAAACCGTTTGGACTTCGTTCTCCATGGCAAAATCAGTTTCTTCAATGCTACTGGGTGTAGCTTTAAAAGAGGGCGATATTGAAAGTTTAGATGATTCTTTACAAAAATATATTCTGGAGTTAAAAGACCACGATTACGGGAAAGTGACCGTCCGCCAATTACTGACCATGACTTCCGGAATTGACTGGAACGAGGATTATGAGGACCCAAATTCAGATGTGGCGCAAATGTACCAAAGCCCTTGTGAAAAAAACGAGTCTCATATTTTGACCTATATGAAACCCTTGAAATTTGTACATGAACCGGGAACATATTGGAATTACAGTACTGGAGAAACCGATTTAGTTGGAATCCTAATACAAAAAGCTACCGGGAAAAGCTTGGCTGATTATCTTTCTGAAAAGATTTGGCAACCTATGGGTATGGAAAATTGTGCATATTGGCTTGCTGATGAGTGTAGTGATTTAAACATTGGAGGAAGCGGTCTTTCGGCTAGTTTAAGGGACTACGTACGCATAGGGACTCTGATGTTGAATAAGGGTAAAAACGGAGCTGAAAATATCCTTTCTGAGAAGTGGGTGGAGGATTCCACTTCGCTTTTATATGAAACAAACGACCAAGGTGGTGGATATGGTTATTTGTGGTGGCGTTTTAAAGACGGAAGCTATGCGGCCGTCGGAATTTTTGGTCAGATGCTTTATATCGATCCGAATAAAGATCTTGTAATCGCCCAAATTGCCGCTTGGCCCAAAGCCTCTTCAGAGGATCTCACCAGAGGGCGACAAGCATTTATCGAAGCGGTACAACGGGTAGTAGATTAAAGGAAAACCACAAGCAACTGAATTGAATGCCCAACTTAATCTAAGCTAACTTCCTTGCTTTATCTTATCGAAGCGGGAGCAGAAAGAGAAATTCTGTCCAAAATGTGTCCGTGAAAAGTGAAATATGCTGACTATAGGTTGCTATAAAGGTATTAAGCCATTTAGTCAATTCTAATGGACCCGTAATTCTGATGGAAAATGAAAGCTGATTGCTTTCAAAATAAATCTTTTTGCTTGGTTTTTTAGAAAGTATATTCCTACTGCTAGTCAATTTATAAAAGGATGACTTAGATAAACTCAAATAGCTCGTTTATTTTGCAACATTTGTAATAGAAGGCAGAGTAGCATTTAGATGTCACTAGTACTATTTGCATAAATATTTTCAAGTAATTTCTCAATACGATTTAATCTTGCATTAATAATTTCAAAACAATTTTCAATAGCGATAGAATCCCGAATTTGATAATCTTTCATATTAAATTCAGTTCATAATTATACTTGTATGGAAATTAATAGTGCACAAATACACCTTTTATCATAAATAAAGGTATATTTGTACGCTATTAAATATATGGAAGATCTAAATACATGGAATTATGAAGTACGATTTGATTAATAATGTACTTAAATTAGTGCAAGAATTCGAGGCTCAAAATCAAAAGGGATCAAAATACTCCAATGATGTGGAAGGATTTAAACATTGGATTTCGGCATCTGTAGAAACAGAAGAGACTACGATAGAGCCCAATTGGGAGGCAAAAGAACTTGGTCGCAGTCCAGAGAGTGTAATCAACACCTTGATAGTGCACATGAATCGATACGCTAGAAGCTATTCTAAATCGGCTATTTATAATTCAGACTTTTCTACACAGGAGGATTTTATTTATCTCATCAATCTAAAAGCTTTCGGAGCGATGAGCAAGATGGATTTGATTAAAAAGAATGTTCATGAGAAATCCGTAGGAATGCAGATCATTAATCGGTTAATAAAACAAGGATGGGTAGATCAAACTGATTCCGAAGTAGATAAGCGAAGCAAGTTGGTAAATATTAATAAAAAAGGAGTTCAAGCTTTGGAAAAGCTTATGGATAAAGTGAGAAACGCCTCTGAAATTGTAGCCGGAGATTTAATGCATAATGAGAAAATGGAACTCATTCGCTTGCTAAATAAGTTGAACGATTTTCATCATCCTATTTATTTAAGAAATTTAGATTCTTCCGAATTATTGGATGAAGTAATGGAAGAAATGAATCAGAATTAAGGATGAAAAAGAAAATAGCAATAATAGGATCTGGCTTTTCAGGTATTTCAGCGGCGGCTTATGCGGCTAAAGCAGGAAATGAAGTTCATGTTTTCGAAAAACACGACCAACCAGGCGGTAGAGCGAGGCAATTTACTACGGAAAACGGATACACTTTTGACATGGGCCCTAGTTGGTATTGGATGCCAGATATCATGGAAAGTTTTTTCAAAGATTTTGACGCTAAAACATCTGATTATTTTGAATTGGTTTCCCTGAATCCGCAATTTGAAATGATCTTTAAGGAGGAAAATATTTCCATCCCAGAATCCTATCAAGATTTAAAAATATTATTTGAAACCTTAGAGCCCGGAGCAGGAACGCAGCTGGATAAATTTATGAAGTCCGCTAAGTTTAAATATGAGGTAGGCATGCAGGATTTTGTTAGTAAACCCTGCCATAATTGGTTGGAGTTTGTTTCGCCAAAGATTGCAAGGAGTGCCATAAAGTTAGACTTACTAAGCAACTTTAGAAGCTATGTGGGTAAATATTTTACCAATCCCAAGTTGCGGACGCTTATGGAATTCCCAGTGATATTTCTTGGGGCTTCTCCTAAAAATATCCCCGCACTTTATAGTTTGATGAATTATGGAGGCTATGCTTTAGGCACATGGTACCCCATGGGTGGCTTTCACCAATTGGTTTTAGGAATGAAGGCTGTTGCGGAAAAGCAAGGGGCAATCTTTCACTTCAACCATACTTTGGAAAAAATAAACACGGATAATGGAGAAGTCACCTCTTTAATCATCAATGGAGAACCTCATGTTTTTGATGCCGTAATTGCTTCATCAGATTATCATCATACTGAAACTTTACTTTCGGAGAATCAAAGAAATTACACGGAAAAATATTGGGAGGAGCGAACTTTTGCGCCCTCTTGTTTGATTTATTATTTGGGAATCAATGAAAAAATTCCAAACCTTAAACATCATACATTGTTTTTTGAAAATGATTTGGACGAGCATATTGATAGTATTTACGAAGAGAAAAAATGGCCTGAGAATCCTTTGTTTTATGTGTGTTCACCATCCAAAACAGATCCTGGAGTTGCACCGGAGAATTGTGAGAATCTATTTTTATTAATGCCTTTGGCTACCGGAATAAACGATAATGAGGAAATAAGAGAAAAATATTTAAATAAAATGCTAGCACGTCTTGAAAAACATACTGGAATGAGCAATTTGAAATCTAAGATTGATTATCAGAAAAGCTACTGTGTAAGTGATTTTATGCAAGATTATAATGCATATCAAGGAAATGCGTATGGACTTGCAAACACGTTATCGCAAACTGCTGTTTTGAAGCCTAAAATAAGAAATAAGAAAATAAAGAATCTGTTTTATACTGGTCAGTTAACAGTTCCTGGTCCTGGAGTTCCGCCATCAATTATTTCAGGTAAAATAGTTGCCAAAGAAGTAAATAACCTAATTAATAAGACACATGAAAAAGCTGTATGATGAATTATCTTACGATGTAAGTAAGTGTACAACAAAAAAGTATAGCACCAGTTTTTCTCTGGGTATCTTGGCATTAAAACCTTCTATTCGCCCTGCTATTTATGCCATATATGGATATGTGCGATTGGCAGACGAAATTGTCGATAGCTTTCACGATTATAACAAAGATGTTTTGTTGGAAAGATTTAAAGTTGAAACCGATTTAGCTTTGGATGAAGGTATTTCGTTAAATCCAATTTTGCAATCTTTTCAAGATACAGTGAAGGAATACGAAATTGATAGGGAGTTAATCTATCAGTTTTTACATAGCATGCAAATGGATTTGAAACCTGTAGATTATAATACGGATTTATACGATGAGTATATTTATGGATCTGCAGAAGTAGTAGGTCTTATGTGTTTACAAGTATTTACGGAAGGCGACAAACAAAAATATGATGAGTTAAAACCTTATGCCAGAAAATTAGGATCTGCTTTTCAAAAACTTAATTTTCTGAGAGATCTAAAAGAGGACTATCAGGATCTTGGTAGAACCTATTTCCCAGAAATAGAAATGAATGTATTTTCCAACGAAGTTAAGGCTGAAATTGAAAAAGGGATAGAACAGGAATTCAAAGAAGCTTTAATCGGAATTAAATTATTGCCCATTTCTTCGAAGTTTGGTGTGTATTTGGCGTATAAATACTACCTGTCTTTGTTTCATAAAATAAAAAGAAAAAATGCCCAGAGTATTTTAGACCAACGGATAAGAATTCCAAACAGTTTAAAATTTGTTGTGATGCTAAAAAGTTATGTAAGGTATAAAACAGCATTTTTATGAAAATGCTGTTCATCTATCTATTGCTTATTAGCTTTGGGCCAATTGATTTAAAAGGCCAGAGTATAGACTTAGAATATCTGCGGTTGAATTATGAAAATGCTGTTGGCAATAAGGAGCTTTGTCATGCTTTGATAGAGGCATTAGAGATTAAAAAAGGCGAGCCTGTTTATCTTGCATATTTAAGTGGACTGCAAACCTTATGGGCAAATCATATTATAAACCCAATAGTTAAACTCGGTACTTTTAAAAAAGGGAGAATGAATCTGGAGAGAGCTGTGGAAATGGCACCAAATAATTTAGAGATTCGATTTATACGATTATCAGTCCAGAAGAATGCACCAAGGTTTTTAGGCTACTATGAGAATATAGAAACTGATGAAGAATTTATAAAACTGCATCAACAAAATATATCATCGGTTTCATTACAAAGATTGATTAATAAACTATAAAATAAAATGAGATATCAACTTCAAACTACCCAGCAATTGAATTGTGATCTAGCAACGGCTTGGAAGTTTTTTTCTTCACCACATAATCTTTCGAAAATCACACCCAAAGAGATGAATTTTGTAGTGAAAACAGTAATAAAAGAAGATGAGATTTATGAAGGAATGGAGATTGCTTACACGGTTTCGCCTGTTCTAAATATCCCTATGAAGTGGATTACTCTAATTACCGAAGTGGATTTTCAAAAAAGCTTTACCGACTTCCAAGAAAAGGGACCTTATAAACATTGGAACCATCATCACGTATTTATACCCAATGAACAGGGAGTTATGATGAAAGACACGGTAGATTATGAATTGCCTTTTGGATTTTTAGGAACTATTGCTCACAAGGTTTTTGTAAAAAAGAAGCTAAAAAGTATTTTCGACTATCGTCATAAAGTTTTGGAAGAACGATTTAACAATATAAAAGAGTAGAATGAACTTACTAATTGTCTTAGGAGTATTTATCACAATGGAAGGTGCCACTTGGATTATCCATAAATATATTATGCACGGGTTTTTATGGGTGCTGCACCGCGACCATCACGACCACAGCAATGATGGGCCTTTGGAAAGAAACGATTTGTTTTTTGTGATTTTTGCCAGCCCTTCCATCCTTCTGTTGTACTTAGGCGTTCAGCAGGGCGTGAATTATCTTTTCTATATAGGTTTGGGTATTACGCTTTATGGAATGGCTTATTTTATGGTGCACGATATTTTTATTCACCAACGTGCCAAGGTTATTAAAAAAACTGATAACCCGTATTTGCTCGCTATCCGAAGAGCTCATAAACAACATCATAAACATCTTGGAAAAGAAGATGGCGAGTGCTTTGGATTTCTTTGGGTACCTATAAAATATTTTAAAATGTATTTTAATAAAAACAAATAATGCTACAGTCGAGTACGTATTTACTAGTTAATTTCTTTGCGGTAATTATTTGTTTTATAGCTTCTTTTGATAAAAGAGTACAGTTTTATAAACACTTTGGAACGTTTTTAATATCAAGTACAATAGTGGCTATTCCTTTTATTGCTTGGGATGTTTGGTTTACCGATATGGGAGTATGGTGGTTTAATACAGATTATACTATTGGGGTGATAATAGCCGGATTACCATTGGAAGAATGGATGTTTTTTTACTTTATTCCCTTTGCATGCGTGTTTACTTATTACTGTTTTGATAAGTTTTTTAATCTGAGCTGGGCAAATGTTTTTAATAACGTAATTGTGTTTGTAACTACGATAGTTTGTGTTGTAGCAGCTTTATTGTATCACGATAAGATTTACACTTTTATTACGGCTTTGGCAACATTAGCTACGATATTGTATTTACATTTTATCGCAAAAAAAGAGTGGATAGGGCAGGCATCTTTTGTTTTTATGGTTTTAATGATTGGATTTTTTGCGGTGAATGGGGTATTGACTGGAACCGGGATCGATTCTCCCATTGTCAACTATAATCCGGAACACTTTTTAGGTATTCGTATACTGACGGTTCCTATTGAAGATGCGGTATATGGATACAGTCAATTTATGCTGAATATTTATTTTTTCACTTTACTTAAAAAGAAATCATAAGGGTGAATAAATATTAAATAAATGAGGAATTTAAAATTTGCCCGACGCATCTGGCAGGAATTAAAAAAATCATGATCCTATCCTAAAAAACTACAATATGAAGATCTTAATAACAGGCACCACGGGATACATAGGCAAGCGATTAATACCAATTTTATTGGAGTTAAACCACACATTGGTGTGTTGTGTTAGGGATAAAGGCAGGGTCCCAGATGTGGTGAAAAACAATAAGAATATCTCTTTGGTAGAGGTAGATTTTTTAAAGGAAGATACTCTAAAAGAGATTCCCAAAGATATAGATGCTGCATATTATCTAATTCACTCAATGTCTGCCAGCACTAGCGACTTTGAGAAACTGGAAAAACAATGTGCGTTAAATTTTAAGAAAGCTATTGAAGCTACGAATGTTAAACAAGTAATATATTTAAGTGGAATTGTAAATGACGGAAATTTATCAAAACACTTAGCATCTAGAAAGGAAGTTGAAAATACATTACATTCAGAACACTACGGATTAACAACATTTAGAGCGGGAATAATAGTGGGAAGTGGTAGTGCTTCTTTTGAAATTATTAGAGATTTAGTCGAAAAATTGCCTGTAATGATTGTTCCAAAATGGGTGAAAACCAAGTCGCAATATATCGCGATTAGAGATGTGCTTTCATTTCTTTCAAAGGCGATTGGCAAACCGGAATTATATAATAATTCTTACGATATTTTTGGGCCAGGAGTGTTGACATACAAAGAGATGATGTTGCAATTTGCTGAGGTTCGAAAGTTTAAAAGGTATATTTATTCAGTACCGGTAATGACACCCAAATTATCTTCCTATTGGCTTTATTTTATTACCGCAACCTCCTATAAGTTGGCCATAAGTTTGGTGGATAGCATGAAGGTTGAGGTGATAGGTGAAAAGAGCAATATTAATGAAATTCTCGATGTCCATCCAATTTCCTATAAAGAAGCGGTAGAACTGGCTTTTATTAAGATAGAGCAAAACAGTAGTGTATCTAGCTGGAAAGATTCCTTTGTTAGTGGGCGCTTCAATAGAAAACTATCACAATATATTGAAGTGCCCCATTATGGATGTTTTAAGGATATCAAAAAACGAAAAGTAATAAATGAAGCCAAGACTTTACAGAAAATTTGGTCCATAGGCGGTAAAAGTGGTTGGTATTACGGAAATTCTCTTTGGAAAATAAGAGATTTTATGGACAAACTATTTGGAGGTATTGGGTTGAGAAGAGGTAGAACCCATCCGTCAAAATTAAGTGCAGGAGATTCCTTGGACTTTTGGCGAGTTCTTTATGCCGACAAAAAGGAAAAACGGCTGTTACTATATGCCGAAATGAAATTACCTGGGGAAGCCTGGTTGGAGTTTATTATTATAAAAGATGAACTATACCAACGCGCGGTTTTTAGACCAAAGGGATTATTGGGCCGAATGTATTGGTACAGCGTATGGCCATTTCATGGGTTTATTTTTAACGGGTTGATTAATGAATTAATTAAAGATAATTTGTCGTGAAATTTGATGAATTGATTGTAGGAAACTGCTGAAAAATGGAGACTAAAAGGATATGAGAAAAATTATAATAATAGGAGGAAGTAAGGGGATAGGTCATGCCATCGTCCAGACATTAGTAAATGACTGCGAAATTGTCAATATAAGCAGAACCCCCTCTAAAATAGAACATGCTAATTTAACTCAGTTCCAATGTGATGTTTTGGAAGATGATTTACCGGAAATTTCTGATGCAGATACTTTAATATATTGTCCAGGAAGCATCAATTTAAAACCAATATCAAGATTGAGTTTAGAGGATTTTCAAGAAGACTTCAATATCAATGTTCTGGGAGCTGTCAAGGTTATTAAAGAGTACTTGCCAGTATTAAAAAAAGGAACAAATCCTTCAATATTGCTTTTTAGCACCGTAGCGGTTAAATTGGGAATGCCTTTTCATGCAAGTATTGCAACATCAAAAGGTGGAGTAGAGGGTTTGGTAAAAACTTTAGCAGCAGAGTTGGCACCTACAATAAGAGTAAATGCTATAGCACCAACAGTAACTGACACTGACCTAGCCGAAAAATTATTGAGAAATGAGAACTTGAAGCAAAAAATGGAAGAAAGACATCCTCTTAAAAAATATCTAGATCCTCAAGAAGTTGCCGGTATGGCTCAATTTTTAATTTCAGATAAAGCAAAATCCATGTCAGGTCAGATTTTTGAAATGGATTGTGGAATTGTAACCCTTAAAATCTAATCTTTTGAAATATTATATAATCTTAATTGTCTTTTTGGTAATAAACTTCGGAGCATTAGGGATCGGTAGTTTATTGATGGGTAATGGGGCGCAAAGCGATTGGTATTTGGGTTTAAACAGAGCACCTTGGACACCTCCAGGATGGGTTTTTGGAGCAGCGTGGACCGCTATTATGATCTGTTTTTCAATTTATATGGCCCAATTATATACCGCGGATAAATCTGCCCAAGTAGTTGTTTTATTTCTAATTCAGGTAGTTCTAAATATTGGTTGGAATTTCATGTTTTTTAATCAACAAAAAATAGTCGCAGGGATTGTAATTATTACATTATTAACCCTATTGATGATTTATTTCTTGGTTGTATTCCATAGTAAAATGCAACTGACAAGTTTGCTCATTGTACCTTATGTTTTATGGCTAATTATCGCAACATCCCTTAATTATTATATTTTTTCAAATAACTAATTTATTAAGTAATGTTCAACATATTCAAGAAGAAATCGGAAGTAGAGTTATTGGACGCCAAGTATAAAAAGCTGCTCAAAGAAGCCTATGGTTTATCAACCTCAAATCGGAAAGAAAGCGACAAAAAATATGGGGAAGCTGATACCGTATTAAAACGAATAGAAGCCCTTAAAAACCAATAAATGTTAAATAATAATAAGCTTAAAATCGATTTTAGAAAAGGTCTTGGCGGTCAGGATTGGATGATTGTAAATGATACCGTTATGGGGGGATATTCTTGTTCAGAAATGACAATTATAAAAAACAGCTTGGTCTTTAAGGGTGAACTTTCTTTAAAGAATAATGGTGGTTTTGCTTCTATTAGAAGTAGCAATCAAAAATTTGATTTATCGAAATATACTTCAGTTAAAATTCGCTTTAGAAGTTCTGGACGGGATTTTTCTTTAAGATTGGCGAGCTCTGATTTGTATTATAAACCGAACTATAAGAATGGTTTTACTTCCTCAACAGGAGAATGGGAAATAGTATCCTTAAAAATGTCAGATTTTAAAGAATATACTATGGGGAAGATTTCCAGTTTAAATGTGAGTAAAAACAAACTTGAGAGCATTATTAGAATAGGAATTATTATTAGTGATAACAAGGAAGGTCCGTTTGATGTTGAGATGGATTATATTGAATTCGAATAAGTTACGGAACTATAAATATTAAACATTATGAAAAAGTTACTATTAAGTTTAGCAGTTGTTTTAATGGCGAGCGCAGGTTTCGCTCAAGAAAAACAATACCAGTTATCCACACATATTTTGGATATCTCCCAGGGTGTTCCAGCTGGAAATGTTGAAGTGAAATTGGAAAAAATGAATAAAGATGATGAAACTTGGACCTTTGTCGCCCAAAAAACAACCGAAGAAAGTGGTCGTATCCCAGATTTTTTACCGGGCAATGATAACCAAGGTATCTATCGCTTTACTTTTTATACCAAGCCTTATTTTATAAAATCTGGAGTGGAAAGTTTTTATCCCATTGTACAAGTAGTATTTGAAATTAGTGATAGCAAACATTATCATGTACCAATTACTCTTTCCGCTTTCGGTTATTCTACATATCGCGGAAGTTGATTATTCCAATTTTGGTTTTTTTTTAATTGCTAAAAAGCTTGGTAGAAATTTTCGACCAAGCTTTCTTAGTTTATCATTTCTAGATTTGCTGAGATGAACTCAAAATAGCAAAAAACAACTAAATCAAATTATTAACTCAATTCAGACTAACTCCCTTTGCTTTGTCTTAACAAGTAGGAAGCAAAAAGTGGAATTCTGTCCGCAATATGTCCGCAAAAAGGAAAATCACCTATTATCAGTGGCTAGTGTAGGGATTACGCTTTTGAGATAATCCTAATGAATCCTTAGTGCAAATGGAAAATGAACGGCTTGAGAAGTTTCCCATATTTCCTCGGCCTTAAAAGGATTTAGATAATCCTAATAAACCCTCTGTTCAAATGTAAAATGAACGCTTGGCGCGTTCCCATTTTTTATTCCCATTAACTTACAAAAGCGAGCTTTTGACGTTGCTGGAAATAAAAAATGATCCAACTCCGCTGGATCATTTTCCGTTAAGTCGGGATGACAGAACGACAACCTTGTATTTATCATATTGACAATCAGATGTTTATCTATTTAATTTTTCGATAGGGGTCCGATTAGGGTACATTCAATTTAATGAGCGTTGAATCGATTTGACTTTCAATTCGAAATAAAGATAGATAAATTTCTGTAATTATCCTCAATTAGATTTGTTGGGTTTTGTTAATCTTTGTAAACTAATAGAATTAAATTATTTTTTATTAGGTCTTCTATTTTTATCCCACCAAATATATACCCCAAAAATAATTAAACTCCCAATGGATCCCCATAGCAGTCCATTTTTCAACGAATCGATGTTCTGACCAGTAAGGGCTATTAGTAAAATTAGAGGTGTAATTCCCACTGCGGTTGCACTGATAAATTTCAGAAAATTCATTTTGAGAATACCGGCAACAAAGCTGATGGCATCGTTGGATAGAAACGGATTGATCCGAGTTATAACGACAGCCCAAAACCCGTAATCTTCAATAAATGAAATTACTTTTTTGGTGGTTTTTTCACCTAGTAACCTTTCAATCAATGATGACCCCATATACTTGCCAATCATATACCCCACCGAGGATGCAATTAGTACCGCAACAAAAATTAGTATGCTTCCCCAAAGAGGTCCGTATGCAAGAATTGCGACTAGCATTAATAAAATTGTGGGGATAACAAGTAAAAACATTTGAAGGATCATTGCCAAAATAATCACTATTGGGCCTAGCCATCCAAAACCTTCCACCCATTTTTTTACTCGCGCTTCGTCATCACTGGTAAGCACATTCCAAGCTTCGTTGAAAAAATCATTTACGGAAGGAATTATAAAATAACAAACTACCAAAATTGCCACAAAGAGAAGGGAAAGATAGAGTGGTAACTTACTTTTTTTTGAGGAAGTGTTTTTAGTCATCAGTTACTCTTCAAATTCAATTTCCAGAATGTTAGCTGTTTCTTTTTTACCTTCATTGGAAATATGCAGCTTGCCTTTTTCTGAAAACGTGATACCTTCGGGTTGACTAAACTTCTTTTTACTCAAATTCATCATCTTGATGGCTTTCCCATCTTTGTCAAGAATTAGTATTTTTGGTTTTTTTCCTTCCACAATATAATAATTCCCGTTCAGTGGATTGATCGCAATGTCTGCAGGATGAATTGGGTTTGAGGACTTTTTACTTTTATCATCTTTTTTATTCTTAAAAATAGGATCCTTGAACTCAATTTTAAAAATTGGATTGGACTCCATTTTTTTGCTTTGGAGATTGAAAGTGTATACACCCAAATAGGCCTCGTTTTCCGAGTCTTTTTCTTTCGGAATAAGAAGTAATCTTTTGTTTTCTTTATCGTAGGTAAGGGATTCCATATCGTTTTTTTCTGAAAACGGCGTTTCGTATATTTTTACTTCAAAATCGTTTTTAAGATAATTCTGAATTTCGAATAATGTACCATCACTTCGCAAAACGTATGCAATGTTATCCACAACCGCTATTCCTTCATAATCACCCGCTTCGGCGAAATTTACTGCTTCTTCCACTTTATTTTCATTTAGATTATAAATAAAAATAATGCCATCTTCATCTTGTACACAAGCCAGTTTTCCATCGTCAATCCAAGCAATGCCAGAAATCTCATTCAGTTTTTTTGGCATTTCCCAAGTTTTAGTAATGCTATAATCTTCTTTCACCAAACTTGGATTTAGGCTCGGAGTTTTAAATGCGAATGCTAAAGAACCGACCAAAATGAGGACTGACGCCACAATTATGATTGCAATTTTATTTTCGTTGTTTCTTAGTTTCATCAGTTCCAGTATTTAATGTTAGGCAATTCTTTTCCCATACTATCCACAACCAGTTTTTTGTCGTTAAAAAATCCGTCAAGCTCCAATTGAAAATAGTTTGAATTTCCGTCTTTAATATGCTCGGGATCTTCCCACTTTTCTTGGGGAAATTTTAGTTCCAGGAAAGATTTTATCTTATTAGGTAGGGCGGTTTCCTCAATTTCATATTTGTATTTGAGCAGATTTCCAGAACTGTCTAAAAGGGCAGTATGGTCAACGCTCTTTATCTCAAAATCAACTTCATAATCACTATTTGCAATTTCCCACTCCATATTCTTTGCGTGTGGAAATTGGTGCTTGAATGTGTTTTTGACTATGGACGGAACTTGTGAGGACACAATTTCATTATCGCAGGCTGTGATACTGAGAAAAATAACTGGAATGAATAAATAGAAAAACTTGGGCATCTTCAAAGTATTTACTTCAAATATGAGATGCAAATCTGTAATGATTTGGGAAAACTTGCTTGACGTAGAATTTAGTTGAACCTTAACGTGAAAATGTGCTGTCCATTTTTAAAATGGTATTCCAAACTGAAGCCGAATTTTTCCGCAATACTTTTTGCAATAGAAAGTCCCAATCCAGTAGAACTTGTGTTGTTCCCTATTTTTTGGAATCGCTCAAAAATAGCTTTATCCTGTAAGGAATTTATTTCGGAGTAGTTACTTATGATAAATTCTTTGTTGGTAAGCTTCATCGAGATATCACTGTCTGTTTGTCCGTGGGAAATTGTATTTCGAATAAGATTTGAAAATAAAATGTAAGTTAGATCAGGATTGGTGTTTTTAATAGTTCTGTGTTCCGCATTAAAAATCAAGCGTAGGTTTTTATGTGTGGCCATTTCAGAAAAATCTGAAATAATTTTCTCTGTCACCCTTTGCAGATCGACATTTTCCCGAGTTGGAAATTGATCGTTTTCAATTTTTGAAATAAGCAGTAACGAACGGTTAAGCCTAGTTAATCGTTCTAAATTCTCCAATGCCTGCTGCAATTGTTCAGCTTGGCTATTAGATAATGTTTCATCTTCAAATAAAAGCTCCAGTTTATTGATTGCTATAGCCAGTGGAGTTTGTAATTCGTGACTGGCATTTTCTATAAATTGTTTTTGGTTGGAATAACTTTTTTGGGTTCCGATTAATAGTTTTTCAATGCTCTCATTCAATAAGGCGAACTCTTCAATTTTTGTGGTTTTAAAATGGAGCGTTTCCTTTTTTTCGAGCTGGTATACTTTTAACTGATCTATTATTTTATAAAACGGTTGCCACACTTTTCGTAAAATGAAATTATTTAAAAGTAGAATGCTAATTATAAGTACTGCATATAGAATAATAGTGTATTTCAGTAAATTATTAATCTGGTCGTCTTCTTCAACCATGGAAGTCATGACAGCTATTTTATAATATTCCTCATTGTTCTTGAAAACACTTTCCAACAAACGTACAGGCTCATAGTCCTCTTCATTTACCATATACATCACTGAATCCCTATAAATGTCCTTAAAGCCTTGATAGTCGTTGTATTCAACTCGGTTTATTGTAAACAGATATTCGTCGAATTGTGGTTTGTCCAAAAGTGAGAAATCTTTGCTCGCACGGGCTATTAAGAGCATCTTGCGGTGCTCCAAACCATCATCAATACTGTCATAAATTTCATCGAACATTGCATAATAAAAAACAACTGCCCAAATGGAGATCAACACCAATAGAATGACCGAAAAGTAGGTGGAAGTATAATTGAGGAGCTTCACTTGTTCTGCATTTTATAGCCGATTCCATACACCGCCTTTATTTCAATATCAGCGCTGTGGGAATCCAGTTTTTTACGTAAATTTTTTATTTGCGAATAGATAAAATCAAAACTATCTGCTTGATCAATATTGTCGCCCCAGACGTGTTCTGCGAGTGCAGTTTTATTTACCAACCTGTCTTTGTTGGATGCTAAATAGAGCAAGACATCATATTCCTTTCGGTTGAGTTCCACTTCCTTCTTATCAATAAAAAGTGTCCGGTTTGAAGTATTGATGGCAGTATTGCCAAGCTTAAGTTCATCCTGACCTTCAAAATTTCTTCTTCGTAAAACTGCTTTTACACGAGCGCGAAGTTCTGCCATATGAAAAGGTTTGGGGAGGTAATCATCTGCACCAAGATCCAAACCTTGCAACTTGTCATCTAATGAGTCCCTGGCGGAAACTATTATTACCCCATCTTCCAAGCCTTTCTTTTTAATAATTTTCAGAAGTTCCAACCCATTACCATCGGGAAGATTGATATCCAGTAGAATACAGTCATATTCATAGACACCAATGCGGTCTCTTGCTTGCACATAGTTTGTGGCACTCTCAACCAAGAATCCCTCAGCTTCCAGATTTTTGGTCATATTCTCCAGCATTTGCGGTTCGTCCTCTACAATTAAGATCTTCATTTGGAAATTATTTCAGATAAAAATACATTGTAATGTTGTAAAGAAATGGGATAATTGATTCTTTTTATAAAGAGGCTTTAAAGTGTCATTGAATTCATTCCAAATTGTTTACAGATTCCCTACCTTACTTTGTCCTAAACTTAAAAAAATGATATTATGAAAACTTTAAAAATTTTAGCAGTCGCCCTTTTTGCAACCAGCATTGCAATGGCACAGGATTTAAATGCATCAGACGTTCCTGGCAATTTGAAAGATGCTTTCAACAAAGAATACCCTAAGGCTACAGATGTAGAGTGGGAGAAAAAATTGGATAATTACAAAGTTGAATTTGATTTAAATAGACAGGACCACGATGTGTGGTACAACGCTTCTGGAACGATTTTAAAGAAGGAACAAGAAATAACCGAAGCCGAACTTCCACAGGCCATTCGCGATGCCATAAAATCTAATTACGCTGGGTACCGAGTGGATGATGTGGAAATGATTTGGCAAAACAATTCGACAACTTATGAGGTAGAGCTAGAAAAAGGACAGGACGAAAAACACATTACTTTTGACGGCGATGCTAAGGTTTTAAAGGAAAGAGCGCACTAGATATTTTAGTATTGATGCAAAAAAAAATCCCGCTTCAAGGCGGGATTTTTTATATGGTAATCTCAAATTTCTAGTGACAACTTCTAAAAAAACGAATCATTTCTCAGGCTGATCCACTGCTTTATCTGGAATCATCAAAGATGCCAACACCCCTCCAAGTAGCGCAACGGAGATTACTGTCAAGGATACCCATTCTGGAAGTTCTATGTAATGCGAGAAGAGCATCTTCAAACCCACAAAAGCTAATATTATCACTAAGCTATAATTGATATATCTAAATTTTTCAAGCATTCTTGAAATTAGGAAATACATAGATCTTAATCCGAGTATGGCTAAAATGTTAGAACTGAAAACAATAAATGGATCGGCAGTAATGGCCAAAATAGCGGGAATACTGTCCAAGGCGAATAAAACATCCGTTAATTCAATAATGATCAATGCCACAAATAACGGAGTGGCGGCTGTAACTCCCATTCTTTTAATGAAAAAATCATGTCCGTGCATGGCGCTTGTTATGGGATAGATTTTTTTGATCTGTCTGAAAACAAAGGAATTTTTCGGTTCAAAATGAGGCTCTTCACCCTTGAGCATTTTAAAGGCGGTAAAGAGTAAGAAAACCCCGAAAACATATATAATCCATTCAAACCTGGTTATTAATGCCACCCCAAATAAAATCATGAGGCCTCTAAATATGATTGCGCCTAAAATTCCCCAGAAAAGCACCCTATGTTGGTACATTGCAGGTATCTTAAAAGACGTGAAGATGACCGCAATAACAAATACATTATCGATACTCAGGGAAAGTTCTATCAAATATCCCGTGATATATTTTAAAACGGCATTATTGGGTGTAAGTCCTGTGGGGTTATCAACCAGACCATTGGAGAACAGCCAATAGATAACACCACTAAAACTGAGTGCAACCGTAATCCAGACAGCAGTCCAGATGCCCGCTTCCTTGGTCTTGATAACATGATCATTTTTGTGAAAAACTCCTAGGTCTAAAGCCAGGAATATTGTAATCAACGCAATAAATAAAATCCATACCCACATATATTCTTCTAAATTTTTGAACGAAGTTTAAATCAATTTTCAAACCTCGTTGGTACTGCTCCAAAGCAGTTCATTATTATTTTATTAAAACCTAAAAGCAAGGAAAGCTAAAAGTCGAATAAATCACTTAAAAATGAATCTTTCTTTTTAGGTCTATATTCACCTTAACGATTATCTGTACGAGTATTAGCATAACCATTGGATTGTGTTCTCTGGCCGGTCTTTGCAGAACGTTCAATAATTTTATCAAGCTCTCCTCTGTCAAGCCATATACCGCGACATTCTGGACAATAATCAATTTCTACATTACTACGGTCAGTAATAATTAAGCTCACATTACAATTTGGACATTTCATATTATTATTCATTTATTTAATGATTTCTTTTAGTAATTCTATTTTTCCACCTGCCATTGAATCGATTTTTGAAGCCGATTCAGTAATTACTGAATCAAGTTTCTTTATTTTGTCGCTTTCGAAATTGATAATACTATCTAAATTTCTTACCCTATTCATTTCTTTATTGACAATGGAGTCCAGGCTCTCCGTTTTCGAATCTAATTCAAGTAGTTTATCTTCCAGTTTTTTACTCAGGTCACCATTGCAAGATGCGAACAATGCGACTGTTACAATAAATAATAAACTTTTGATTATATGTTTTTTCATAGGTTAATTTTTCTTCTCGCTTAGAACGAAAATTATCAGTTTTTCATTTGGCTAAGGCTATAAATTTTAAACGAACGAAAATAGCAGTCAAATCTGGAAAGAAATGGGAATCATAGACTGCATCTGCCATAAACTAGTTTGTTCAAAATCCTAGATTTAGAAAGGATTAAAATTCATTTTATTGTATTCCCAATTCCTTACAGTATTACATCTTTATTTTGTGTGAAATTAGAAATAGAAAGAGGACGGCATGGGCCAATTTGTTAATGTCTCTTTTTGCACACTTAAAATATGCGAAACTTATTTTTTATCGTATTCATATTAATGGGCACTGTATTTTGTGTTGCCCAAGAAAACTTTAAAGCATATTATGAACCCTATATTGAGTTGGAATATGACGTTACCGAGAACTATTCGCACGAGTTTTCTGTGGAAGAGCGAACTATTTTGTACGCTGATGAATATTTTATGATAGATATAAAGCAGCTTGATCTTTCTCATTTCTCCACTTTAGAGCTAGACGATAAAAATGCATTGGCAGTTGGTCTTCAATACCGGTTCGAGGAAAACTTTGTGACGGGGGAAGAAAACGAATTGAGGTTTACGGAAGAATATAAATATTCTATACAACCAAATGCAACCGAATTTGAACATCGACTTCGAGCGGAACAGCGTATAACTTCCTCCTCAACATCCCATAGGTTTAGGTATAATTTTGCCATTACCCGGGCTTTCAAAGGAAAAGAAATCGATACTGGTGAAGCTTATATAATAGGGGACTTAGAAACTCTGTTGACCGTTGCTAACACTTCGAAACCAGAATACGAGCAACGGATAGCGGCTGGAGTAGGTTTGGTCTTGAGTGATTCTATAACACTTGAATTGGTGACGGAATATCGATTGGACGACTTTACACAGGATTTGGGTCATGAATTGTTTCTTGTTACGGGAATGAATTTCACCCTTTAAAACCGTATTGCTTTATTATAAAGATACAAAGATTGAAAAGTTACTAACCGCGAATGGATTATCCTTCAGCGACATAAAAAATAAAATTATGATTTCTATGATATTCTATAGTGCCATTCAAACAACTGAAAAAGTTTTAACCAGTATAGGAGAGGAACCCAATTTCGAAATCAGTCCAGATATACTCTTTAAAATTCTGTTGGCTATCGGAGCAGGTTTGCTTATAGGTATGGAACGGGAATACAAAGGAAAGGATGCGGGATTAAAGACCAATATGCTGGTTTCTGTTGGGGCATGTGCTTTTGTTATTTTATCCTTGCAATTTCAAGGAGGGAAATTTATTGATTTAACCCGAGTTCTTAGTCAGGTTGTTACGGGTATTGGCTTTTTGGGGGCAGGAGTTATTATTAAAAAGGGTGGTACGGTGCAGGGACTTACTACTGCTGCCACTGTATGGTGCAGCGCTGCGGCAGGATGTATAGCGGCACTTTATATGGTTGGAGATCTAATAATATTCACAGGCGCCGTGGTTTTGGTAAACATTATTTTCGGACTCATCGGCAAAAAAATAGTCTAAGAAGTAGAGCAGTTTATTTTTTAGACTTTTCATAAAGATGCTCATAAAGGAGAAAGAACTTAATGTTAAATAATAACAATAAACAAGAATAATAAATAATGGATTTGTTCATCGCGATTCTTTGGAGCATTTCCCCGCTAGGGGAGGCAAAAGTAGGTATTCCGTATGCTCTTTTGAATGATGTCAATATCTACCTGGCCTTCATTTTTTGCTTTTTGGCCAATGTATTGGTTTTTCCAATTATGACCTTTTTTTTAAATGTTATTAACCGTTATTTTTTTAAATGGTATTATTATAAAAAGGCCGCACTATTTGTGGCACGACGTGCAAAACTGGGAGCTGGAAAAAATGTTAAGAAATATGGTTTTTGGGGTCTAATTATTTTTGTAATGATTCCGCTACCGGGAACAGGAGTTTACGCTGGTTCTATTGCAGGCTATCTCTTAAAAATGGACAGAAAACGGGTCTTTTTGGCGAATGTTATAGGAATATTTTTTTCTTGCGTCATTGTCTGGATAAGTACTTTGCTTGCCATGGAGGGATTAGATCAATAATTTCAAAAATGAAATACAAGTCTAGGTAACCATTGATTTGGCAGACTTCTGGGCTGGTTTCCTTGAGTCGGGATAAAGAAATATCTCATATAGAAGTGGTGAGATTTGGTTTTAAACTAAACCTAGTTCCCTTGCCATCGGCCTTTATTCTTGCACCGAGAAAAGGTTTCCCTTGTATTCTTTTTTCAAATCTGGTCAAAAGCATTACATAAAAGGTGTCGAAATTTCTAAAGATAAATATGTTTTCTAGTTAAACAAAGGTTTGAAAACGAAGCTCAAATCGGTGATTGTGCTCATTATACCGTTTTATAAGTGTGTCCGATTAGAGTACATTTAAGGTACAGGAATCAAATATGGTTCTATTATTTTAATAAACCTTGAGTCGATTTTGAACTCGGTTCGTAATAGAGATAGGAATATTTCTGCATTTATTCCACCTTGGATTTGGTGGGCTTTGTTAATCTTTGAGATAGTCCTTTACCGTTTCAAGATCTACTCCGGTGAATTCTGCGAACTCATCGGCTGTGATAAATTGGTGTGGCTGTTTATCAAAATGCTTTCTGATTTGATGGAGTAGGAGCCTTCCATAGCGCTCACTTCTTCCAGTGATGCGCTGGACGTCTTTTGGGAATATGCACACTCGATCTGACTTCATAATACTTCTTTCATACATTATCTATACTTGATCCGTACAGTATCTATACTCCATCTATGCTAGAGATTTGGAGTTGTTTACCAGAAGATTCGGTAAAAAGATACTTGTTCGGAATGGGTGGAGGGTCAAAATCGTGTGGTGAGTTAAAAATACGGTGTTTTGTTGAGAACTTAAAATTTTATTGAAATGGCAAGACAAAAAGGTATTATCAAGTTGAAAGGGACTATCGGAGATATTTCCTTTTACAAAACGACAGATGGTCACCTGGCCCGTGAAAAGGGTGGGGTAGAGAAGGACCGTATTATGAACGATCCTGCATTCCAACGAACCCGTGAGAATGGTTCCGAATTTGGAAGAGCAGGAAAGGGTGGAAAGCTTATCCGAAATGCGATTCGGCTTTTATTGCAAAATGCGAAGGATAAAAGAGTGACCAGCAGACTTACCAAAGATTTGGTAGCTGTGGTGAAATCTGACTCTATTAATGAAAGAGGCGCACGAACTATCCAGGATGGAGATTTTGGGCTTTTGGATGGATTTGATTTTAATATCAGAGGAAAGCTGGGATCGACTCTTTTTGCTCCTTTTGATGTCACTTTTGATCGAGTCACTGGAAATGTTACTGCCGTTTTAAATCCTTTCAGTCCGTTAATTCGGATTGCGGCACCGGGTGGAACTACGCATTTCCGAGTTGTGATGGGGGCAGCGGAATTGGATTTCGTGAATGAATCTTTTGTTTTTGAAATGGATGATTCCGGTATTCTTCCTCATACGGCTCCAGATACTGCTCCGTTAAATTTAGCGGGCGTTTTGACTCCGAACTCAACATTGCCAGTTTTGGAGGTTTTCGGCGTGGAGTTTTACCAAGAAGTGAACGGGGCAATGTATCCATTGAAAAACGGAGCTTTTAACGCCTTGGCGGTTGTCCTCACGGATACTCTATAAGAATGGAGTTGGTCATAGAGCGAAGTTATCATCAAGAGGGGACCAACGGTTCCCTCTTTTTGAATTCCCGGTTCCTGTGCTTCACTATTGAGCTCCCCTGGTTGGAGGATCAACCTTCCAAATCTTGTATTCCAGAAGGGACTTATGAGTTGGAGGCACGCTATTCAAAGAAGCTTGGGAATCATTTATTGGTTAGTAATGTTCCTAATCGGCATTTGATTTTGGTGAATCCTGCCAATTATGCCACGGATGGGTTGGGGGGCTGTATCGTCCCTGTATCTGAGTTAACAGGAATTGGGGTAGGGACGAATTCGCACATGGCGATGCAAAAAGTTCTTTCCTTATGTCATCAAGGATTTGAGAGAAAGGAAACAGTTTTATTAACCATTAAAAGTAATCGTTATGAATTTAATTGAACGTTATAAAAAACCTACGCCAAAATTCTTTAAGACACTACGAAATATTGGAATTGTGCTTGGAACCGTTGGAGCTACTATTTTGGCGTCGCCAGTGACCATTCCGGTGGGCTTGGTGACGGTGGCGACTTACCTGACCCTTGCGGGTGCCGTAGTTACTGCAGTAAGTCAAGCGGTGGTAAGTGATGACGGGAAGGAAGTTTCGAAATCTGAAATAAAACAAGAAGGGGATGATGCCATTTAGATATTTTTCGACCATAATGGGAACCTGCGGCGGAACGGTTTTGGCCACTTTGCCGGTGCTTGGATCGGAGGATTTGATACGGACTGGGATATTGGCATTTGTGGGGGCGGTGGTGAGTTTTTCGGTTTCCTTTTCATTAAAAATAGTGGTTAAGAATTTCTTTTCAGCTCAGTTTAAATCCGATGTTAGTTTTAGGAAGAAGAAGGAAAAGGAGAAGAGACTTTAGTAATTATAGAAACGACTATAATTGTACTGAAAATTAAACATGTTCTTTTTTCTTTTGATGAAAACCCTTCGACTGCGCTCAGGATAAACCAAGCCAAAAAAAACTAGGCTGACGAAAAGGTATCTAAACCTGCCCGACAAGTCATTCAGGCGGGTTTTTCATTCGACGCCTAAATTTTAGGAACTCGCTTTAAAGATTTTTGAATTCCTATAAGATTTGGATTGCTCAGACAGCCTAAAATTTTGACGGCGCTCTCATTTCAAATTATTACGATACCTTTTCGATAGGCCGGGGTTAACAACATTGAAAATTAGTCATTATTAAATCATTTTTGTTTAAGTCTGAATATTAGTTTTCGGAAGAAAAAGGAAGTAAACTGAATCCTATAAAACAAATAAATTTAAAAAGCCCAAGATTTGATCCCAGGCTTTTCTGTTTTGATTGCTATGCATGTTCATTATCTATAGGATTAAAGTCCCGAACGATCTTATTTTGACGAGAATCGTTAGTTGAGGGCAAGTGTGTCCATCGTGAGGTAAAATCTGAAAGAAGCCAAAAACAAAAGTCGGTACAAACGAATAGAAACTGCATATTAAGGTCTATTCGGGGTGTAATGTGGCAATAGACACAGTCGTCCGTAACTCGGGGGTAGTAAATGCAGTAGTATTGACAGGAAGATAATGGAGATAACGTAGGAGGCCTTTGGTCTGGGAGGGTTGGGGAAGTCAGCAGCAGCCATAGTACCGTTATAAATATTTGGTAACGCCAATACATGGAAGGGCTGATTTTTCAATTGAGGAGCAGTAGTTCTGTTAATCGTAGCAACTAGGATGAAGCTAGAAAAGTACGAGAACTTCCAGATGGGTCTTTTTGACGAATGGGAGTGCATCCAAATGGTGAAAAGGTACTGACGTATTCAGTATCAGAAACGGGCTAGTATGTCATGAAAGGATGAAAAGTCGTTTAAACTATATCGAAGATTGGCTACGCCGAAGATTGAGATGCTACCGTCTAGAACAATGCAAGCGATCTTTGAGTATGGCAAAGTTACTGACCAAACTGGGTGTGCCATGGAAGCGATGCTGGACAACGGCAGGTAGTTCTAAAGATTGGTTCAGGTTGTCAATGCCCCACGCTGCACATGAGAGAATGAATCTGGAATGGCTCAAGAAAATGGGATTGTACAGCTTACCAGTGAATTGCTGTTAAGGATTGAGAAAACTGCCTAATACAAGAGGCGTACGTGGGGTTGTGTTAGAGGAAACCAAAGATAGAAGTGATTACCCACCTTTGGTTCCCAATCGATTTTATACAATGTTTCCTACGATTGAGGGCACTACTTTAATTTCAACTGAATATTAATTGAAACCTACCAAATTCTAATTGAAATCGACCAAATTCTAATTAGGGGTAAGTACAATCCATTGCACGAGTTATTTTTGTCATTAAAATATTATAAATTCAAACATTGTTGTCCGATAAAAATCTAAAGTAGCAAAAATAGCGTTGTCGTTACCATAT
>JBQEAY010000014.1:0-82933 GCA_052105975.1 Aequorivita sp.
CATTTTTTGTACGTTTTATTGACTTTAAAGATATGAAACTAAATGGTGACCTCTACAAATTTATATTTAAAACCTAAAAACGAGATTGACTTTAATAACAATTGAATCTTCTATTTACCTACTCAGTTATCTGTTTAACAGTTTTAAATAAGTATAACCAAAAAAAAAATCATTAAAAAAATGAAAACTTTTCCATTTAAATTCAAAACCTTACTATTCCTACTTACGGTTGGTGCAGTCATTACTAGCTGTAGTAGTGACGATGATGTAATTGTCAATCCAGAGCAAACAATAGAGCCTTTAGTGTTGGATTGCAGCAAAATTACCGAAGCAATGACACTCGAAAACCGTGGTGAAGGAATAGATTATATATGGCCGTGCTACGTAACCGTAGAGGCACCACTAACCATTGAACCCGGTGTAACTATTGCATTCGAGCAAGGTGGTGGTCTAGAAATTAAAGACTACGGCTCTCGTACTGGTTCGTTAACCGCTATTGGAACAGATGAAATGCCAGTCGTGTTTACAGGAACTAATCAAGTTCCCGGAGCCTGGAAGAATATTTATATGAATTCGGGGGATTTGAACAATCAACTTTTGCATTGTATAATAGAATACGCTGGCAGTACCGATGGAAGCAAAGCAGCTCTGACCACTTCAGGAGGTAGTAAAGTAGAAATAGAACACACCACGATTCGCAATAATAAAGGCAATGGTGTTTATGTAAGTTCTTCAGCTAACATAGATGGTTGGAAAGCTAATACCCTGAACGATAACCAAGGTTACCCATTGGAAATCGCAGCAAGAAAAATAAAGTTTCTTGATGGAGCTCAAAGCTCTTATGCGGACAATGGTCAAAATCAGATTTATGTGAATTCTGGATCAATATATGACCGAGGTTTTATAGAAGATGAGGTAAACGGTCCTTTGCACACTTGGTTAGATCCAGGAATCCCTTATTTTATCGATGAAAATATATTTGTTAGACAAGACAGGGGAAATGATAAGCCAGGTCACCTAAAAATAACAGAAGGTTGCCAAATTATCTTTGCAGAAGAATATGGTATTCAAGTAAGTTATAACAATACTGTTTTACAAGTTTTAGGTACTCCTGACAATCCGGTAAACTTTTCTGGGCAATATGGTGCAGGTAGCTGGAAAGGAATTAATATAAAATCGAGCAACAGCAACCTTAATACGATTGAAAATGCAACTATAACAGACGCAGGACAATCTCATTGGAATTGGTTTGACAATAAAGGCGGACTTTCTTTAGGAAGTCAAACTGGAGAAACAATTTCTCTAAGTGTGACTAATCTGCACATTGCCAATAGTGCAGGATGTGGAATTATTGAGCGGAAAATCAGTTCAGCTTCTAATATAACCTATGATAATGTAACCTTTAGCGATATTGCCGGAAGCGATTTTTGCGAGGAAGACTAGATAAAGAATAAATTATAAGTGAGTAAGCCTCCAATCACACACGTGACTGGGGGCTTTTTAATAGATACTAGAGGTTTCAGAAAAATTAAAGATACCAGAGTGAAACTCAAATTGTAACTATTAAAAAATCATATTTTCGGAATATCACCCTGGCTTTTACCATATACCTAATTCTAAATCAAAACTACCAAATACTAAATGGCTCTTGTATCCTTTCCTTCAGATGAATAGGTTTGTATTTAGCATTCTCCCTCTCTTTTAGTTTAAGATTACAGCACTTTAAATCGAAATTATTTTAAAAATGAAAACATTTCAACTAAAATTAAAAACACTATTGGTTTTACTGCTAATGGGAACATTTCTTTTTAGTAGCATGCCTTCTGATGCGCAAAGCTTAGAAGGAAAATGGATTCCCGCTGGTGAGAAAGGCGCTGTGATACAGTTTACCAAAGACAGTTTGATAATTTATGATATGGAGAAACGTATAGATGCAAAGGCTTATCATGTTAAAAATAATGACATCAATATAGGCGCCAATCCTACAATGGTATTGCAGTTTGCAACCCCAAACAGGTTGCGTTTAAAAAAAGAAAACACAGACAGCTCTAAGGATATTGTAAGGCTTAAACCAACAAAAACAAAATTAACGAGTGCCGAGATTAAAGAAATAGAATTCTATTTTTCCGATGATGATGATAAAAGATCATTTAGATTTAATAGGCCAACTGAGGATTCTAAAAAAATATTCAAATTAGAAAAAATAGATTCTACTTATTTCTTGTCTCAATATAATAATAACAAAAGGAGAAAATCTGCATTTATTGAAAGCATAACCCCTGAAAAACTTGTGGTTTATCTTTCATCTGAAAAATCCATGACTTTGCTGGGTAAAGACGCTGATGGAACTACTGTAAAAACCAATAAGGATTCTGCCACTATTGGAGAGTTGACCATCGCAGAAGCAATTGTAGGCAAGTGGTTTTATAATAGTTTAGAAGGACGACCATCCTTATCAGCCTGCACTAAAAAGACTTTTTTTCAATTTAAAGAAGATTTGAGTTTAGAAACAAAACCCTACGCCGAAAACCACAGTAACGGGGATTGTATTGCGGGTTCCAGCATAATTGGCACTTACGAAGTTGCTGGGGATAACCAAATAAAAGTAACCCAGAATGGCAAAACTGAGACCTGGAAAATTAATTCGCTTTCAAAGACAAAGCTTGTGGTAGAAAGAAATGGCAGTGCACTTAGGCTTACAAAAGAATAGGCTCTTTTTTAATGAAACCACTCCAAGTAAATTATAAATTATAAAAGTTTCAAAATTTCATCCTTTAAAATCCTCTAAATATGAAAATATCTCAACTTAAATTCAAAACCATGAAACTGATACAACCGTTAGCAAAAACACTACTGTTTATGCTGCTCATTAGTACTGTTTTTATCAGCTGCAATAATAAAAATGACGCACCAAGTGATGATAAAAAAGAGAAGGTAACTGATAATAAGAGAAAAAAGGCTACCGACGATAAAAAAAAGAAAGTAGCAGATCCAGACCACACTATTGATATAACCTTGACACAGGGACAGGAAACTATTGAATTTTCAGAGACTAAACCCAGTACTGAAGGAGGTGCCAAATACAGCGAACAAAAAGCCCTAACTGGCCAGAATGGGGATCGAAAACGGACCATTTCTATGAATTTAGGAAATAGTTACAAGCGTGGCGCAACAGGAGGTGTTATTAACGGCTACTTTATAGTTGATGAAAATTGGAAGCCTTTTACCCATATAAAACAGGGAGATAAAAAGATATCTTCTTTATGGATATCGCCTGAAGGGAAAGGTGATTATTACGATGCTATTTCTGGAACTTTGACTTTTTCAGATCTAAAATTTGCTTTGACCACTTCACAACATGGTGCAGCCCGCTATACATTAAATTTTGAATGCGATTTTCAAAAGAATGGTAAAAAAAGAGACATTTTCCACGGCTCCGGTACAATTGTTATGAGCCCCAAACATCAAGTAGGTGTCTATAAAGAAAAATAGCTGTTTATAATTCAACAAATGCTTTTGGAACTTCCAAATTTACTTAAGTAATATGGACTTTATTGATAGTGTATCGGAAGCGATTTTTGCGAAGAGAATTAAGTAAAAAATAAAGATGTTTGAGAAAAACCCTGGTCGCAGACATGACTGCTATTATTCAATACAAATAGAAGGTTCTGGGAAAAATAATCGGGAAAGAGACTCAATTTGCATTTATTAAGAAGTTATATGTTTAGATTGTAACGTAGACTTTTACGATACACCTAATTCTAAACCAAAACTACCAAATACTAAATGGCTATTGTATCCTTTCCGTTAGATGAATAGGTTTGTTATATCATTCTCCCTCCCATTAGTTTAAAATTAGCTCACTTTAACACGAAACTCTTTTAAATATGAAAACATTTCAACTTAAATTCAAAACCCTATTATTTTTATTTGTCATAGGCTTGACTTTTACCAGTTGTCGCGATGGTAAAGATGGTGACGCAACAGACCTTGACTCGGACTCAAACCTAGAGCAAGTTGACACAACTACCAATGACGATGGTGATCAAGCAAGTCCTGATTCATCGCAAGACAGCAATACTTCAATCACCGAAGATCCTGAGGCAACAAGTCCTGATTCACCAGAAGGTAATGAGGCGCCAATCACATTAGACTGTAAATATTTTCAGCAAAACCCAAATACGATTTTAAAAGACAACCCAAAAGCTGCGGTAGATTATATCATTACCTGTTGGACTAAAATCGATGGCAAACTAAGCATCGAGTCCGGCGTAGTCATCGCTTTTGAACAAGGTGCAGGTATGGAATTTAAGGATAAATCTTCCTTTAGTATGAAAGGCACTTCTCAAAAACCGATTATTCTAACTGGGAAAGAAAAAACAGCAGGATTTTGGCGCGGTATTTCTACGGAGAGCCCCAGCCCAAATAATATAATGAGTTACGTAACGATTGATTATGCTGGCGGTGGCAATTCAAAGTCTGCGCTAGCAATCTATAGGGAAGCGAGCAGTTTAACTATGGAACATTGCACCATTTCAAACAGTAAATTCACGGGAATGTTCGTTAAAGATGATGTGGCAAGCAATGTAGATAATATCAATATTAAAAACTGCACTTTCACCAAGAACAATATTCCGGTCGTAACCAATATCACACGTTTAGGAATGTTTAATGGCACCAACAGTTTTTCTGGGAATAAGAACGATTATATCCACATAGATCGCGAGAACCTATATGGAGATGCCACTTGGGCCAAATTGGATGTTCCTTATTTTCTTCAAGGAAATTTTAAATATCACGATGGCGTACTTACCGTAGAACCTGGAGTGGAAATTATTATGTCTGCCCAAAACTGGATGCACATATCCAATAAATCTTCTTTAGTAATGGTAGGCACGGAAGCAGACCCAATAATTATTCGTGGTGAACATGATGTTGCTGGTTTTTGGCTACAGTTAAATATTGACTCAAGTAGTCCTTTAAATGAAATTGGTCATGTAATCTTTAAAAATGCCGGCAAAACCACAAAAAAGCCGAATGGTGCGGTATTTCTTGGAAGTTCAAATTTTTTGAAGATTCACGATGTGGTGTTTAACAATTGCTATGAGTATGGAGTAAGCCTTCAGAATGCATCAAAGTCTCATTTTGAACATGACAATTTAACATTAGATAATACCGAAAAACTGTTCTCCGATTGGAAAGGAAAAGAGCTTGCCGATATCGATAAATCGTAGCATGGTTATAATTTTCTAGATTAGTCTTTAAGGCTTTTATATAACCCAGTAAACAACTTATCTTCGAATGAAATTGATATTATGAAAAAAAACCTAAAAGCAAGGAACGCTTTTTTATTAGTTTTTGTTTGCAATATAATGTCTGGCTGTATAACGCTACAACAACCGCTTCCCGGCAGTCTTTGGGGTAGTTGGGCGTTTGAAAAAACAGGTATATTAAACAAACAATCAAACCATCAGTTAGAGGATTATCGAAATATCTGTGGAAAAGAGGCTGACCGCTTGCATTTTTCTTCTGATCATAAAATGAAATTACGATGGTACGATGAAAGTTGTATGATCCATGAGTATCTAATTGGGCGATATCACGTGGAAGGTAAGATTTTATCCGTTGATTTAGCAAAAAGTCGTCGTTATCAAGATAGTCCATTTCCACCTATTACAAAGTATAGAATTATGCAAATCAATGATACTACCTTAGAGCTAGAGGAGATTCCTCACGGTGATAGAAGTGGTCGTGATAGAGCCAAAACCGGTTTTGAGCCTTTGGTTTTTGTTTTTATGAGAATGGATTGAATTTAAAAAAAATTAGTAACTAAAAAATAATTAATTATGAAAAAAGCAATTTTATTTACTGGAGTCCTATTTTTCTTGCTAATGACGATGCCGTCTCACGCACAAAAAACCACCAAAAAACAGGAAAGTAAAAACAAAGTGGAAAAAATTCAGAATAACCCTGTTTCCAAAGTAGAAGAAAAAGGAGTATCAGCCCCAGATCATACTCACGCTAAAGTAGCAGAGAGAAGCATAGATTCTCCTGAATGGGCAAAGTCTAACAGCAAAACTAAGATTGAAAGAGTTCCTGCACATTTGTATTTTAATAATACAGCTTTTCAAATAAAATCTAATAATAACGGCTTTGACCTTTATGAAAAAGGCTCATCTAGTGTTTATGCCGAGTTAGTTCCTACCCCAAAAGAAGGCTTATATCGCTATAACTCTTCAACAAAAAATGGCGCAGCTCAATTTGATACTAAAGGCAACCTGATTTTGAAATATTTGAATAGTGATACAGGTAAAATGGAAGAAATAAAGTTTAAATCAAATTAGGATATTTTTCTTAACTACTACATATTGTAATATCCAGAAGTTGAAAATTTCATTTATTAATAAATAATACCTAATTCTAAATCATATCTACCAAATACTAAATGGGGGTTGCAAACTTTCTCTTATATGAATAAGTTTATATTACTAAATTGAAAACCTAAAATTTAAGAATTATGAAAAAGACCTATATACTTACACTAACGACTTTACTTCTATTACTCTTTATTGCCCCCGCGCAGGCACAACGTGGTTTTATTAAGCGAAAAATAAAGAATAAAATAGAAAAGGACATGAAGGAGAAACATGCCGAACCGCAAAGAGAAAAGGGAAAAAAAGCGCTTGAAGATATTACTTACGAAAACGACTCTCGTTACCCTATTCCAGAAAACCCAGTCCAGGCTACTATGGTCATGCAAACGAAAAGCTATAAAAAGAATGGCAAGTTAGACAATACCATGAATGCTAAAATGATTTTTGGCAAAACAGGTGAGTGCATGATTATGAATGAAGGTGATAAAAATGAAACCCGTATGCTTTTTGACTATAAGGGAGCAGCTACCTATATGGTGAATGAAAAAGAAAAGACAGCCATGAAAATGCCGATGATCAACTTTCAGAAAATGGCAGAAAAAATGGCGGGAGATCAAGTTGACTTAGAAGATGATGGAGGTCAATGGGAACGAACCAATGAGAAAAAAGAAATCAACGGTTACGACTGTCGCAAATATGTATATACCAATACAAAAGAAAAAACGAAGATGGATGCTTGGGTTACTCAGGATATCAGTATCGATTTAAGTGGCAACCATCTATTTGGAGGGCAGATTAGAGATTTCTCTAATGATACATCTGTCGCCGAATCTTCCGATGTAGATGAAAATTTCCCAAGAGGAATGATGGTGCGTAGTATCTACTATGAGAAAAATAACGACACGCCTAGTATGGTAATGGATATTACGTCATTCAAAAAAACATCAGATCCAAAATACTTTAGTCTTGAAGGTTATCAGGTGAATGATATTTTAGGAAAACTGTAGATATCGAGAATTATTTAAAAAATAAAATCATGGAAGACGAAACAAATACAAAAATAATCCAAGATGATTCTTCAAGTATTATACAGGAAGGAAAAACCATGGCAATTATTGCATATATCACAATTTTTGGGCTTTTGATTGCTTTTATAATGAACAACGATAAAAAAAACACATTTGCCGCTTATCACATACGCCAATGTGTGGGCTTGGGGGTTGTAGGTTTGGCTTCGTACGTTATTGGTAAAATCCCTTTTATTGGTTGGTTATTATCACTCTTAATAGGCGTATTACTTCTGGTTTTGTGGATAATTGGGCTCATAGGTGCAATAAACGGAGAAGAAAAGCCAGTTCCAATTTTAGGAGACAAATTTCAGGAGTGGTTTAAAAATTTAGTATAACATGAAAAAAACATATACATACGTTTTATTACTGTGTATATTCAGCTGTAGCTTATTCTTTAGTGCTTGCGATGACAATACAACAAAAACAAAAAGCGTAAAAACTGAAGCAACTGAAAACAGTAATAATAATGACAGCTACGTCAATCTAAAATTTGATGATGGAAACAGCATTAATCTAGTTTCCCCAGAGCAATCTGGCGGAAGAAGCCTTCCGAGTAGATTTCATGCAAGTCTATCAGGAAGTGGAATTACCGTTATGCTTCAATTGAGAACTACAGATGGTCCAATTAAAGAAGCCGAATACAGAGATATTAAGTTTGGGATAACCGTTAAAGACCTTAGTGGTGAAGAATATCAATCTCTTTATTATAATGAAAACGAGACAGGAAAAAGAGGTGAGGCAGAAATTACAATCACTTCCGTGGAAGGTGACAACGTGAATGGTTCCTTCTCTGGTACTCTTTATTCCAAAACCGGAAAAAGAACTACTGTTAACGGAAAATTCTCAACTGATAACAGCAATAATTACGGAATGAATTCGAAATTGCACCGATCCATTCATGAATCATGGGCATATAGCGGATCAGCACCTTTGCGAGATGCTCTGAAACCAGAATATTAAACTGGATTCGGTTGCAGTTTATCCTTTCTTTCTTTCAATCCCAATTCAACCAAAAAAAGAGGCCAATAAACGATAGATAATAAACAGTATTAACTATATAAATAACTAATCATGAAAAAAGCGATTTTATTTGCTGGAGCACTATTCTTCTTGCTAATGTCAAACTTGTCATTTGCACAAAAAACAACCCAAGAACAGAAGAAAAGTAAAACAGTAGAAATTGAGAAGACTAAGAGTTCAAAAGTTGGGATTTCAGGTAAGAAAACCTCTAAAATCACTGCTAACAAAGCCGAAGAAAAAGGAATAGCTTTGCCAGACACTTATTTTAACTCCAATGACAAAAATAAGATTACTCGAATTCCACAAAAACTAACCTTAAAAAATAGTGCCTTTCAAATAAAACTAAATGATAATGCAATTAACCTTTATGAAAACGGCTCGTCCAATGCTTATGCCAAGTTAGTACCCACCCAAAAAGAAGGCTTATATCGCTATACTTCTTCAACTATTAATGGCGCAGCTCACTTTGATAAGCAAGGCAACCTTGTTGTGAAATATTTGGATAATGACACAGGAAAAACAAAAGAGTTGCAATTCCAATCCAATTAATCTTTTTTGACTCAATATTTTTTTTACATATTATTAACACATTAACCAAGAAGTCGAAAGAGAGACTTCACTTTAACATATAAACATACGTATAAACTATTTTATTATACATATTTTATTATATTTGATATTAACTAACACTAAAACCTTTTTATGATGAAAAAATTACAATTATTTGTTCTTGCTCTTTTATTAAGCGCTGGTGCAACAAGTTATGCCCAACAAGCCGAGGCTGCCCCCCACTATGGTGATGGGCCAGAAAACACTGAAAACACGAATGCACTTTTTGACTTTCTCTTCAACTATAACTTGAACGATGAAATTAGTTCCAATGGAAATGCAGGAGTTATTTTCTTTAATGACCAATTCTGGATTTCAGCATGGGCTTCTGACCTCATCCATGTTATAGATGATTCTGGAATGTATGTTGAGACATTTTCAATACCTGGTTTAACGGGAACTCGATCTTTTACTACAGACGGGACATATATTTATGCAGGAACTGCAACTAACTCAATTTATAAGATCGACCCTGCAAATAGAATACTAGAAGGTACAATCGTTATTTCACCATCAACAGATGCAGCAGCTAGAATGTGTGCTTATGACCCAACTCTCGACGGCGGAAATGGAGGCTTCTGGACTGGAAGTTTCTCTTCAGATTTAGCCTCGTTTGACATGGACGGAAACGAACTTTCTGTAATTCCTTTATCTACTCATAACACTGCTGTTTATGGAGGCGCTGTAGATCTAGAGTCGCCTGGAGGACCTTTCCTTTGGATCGCTGATCAAGGATCAGCTGGTGGACAGACACAAATAGTGCAATTAGAACTCCCTTCAGGGACTCCTACAGGTGTGGTTTATGACTATAACACAAGCGGACAACAGCCTTCAGGAAACACATCTATTGCAGGTGGTCTTTTTATCTCTGATGAAGTTGTACCAGGCACATATGCAATGATAGGTGTTGGACAAGGAGATCCTGATGACCAATTATTTGGTGTTGAATTGACTTCTACTATTGGAGTAGGAGAAAATACAATTTCTGGTTTTAATCTTTATCCTAACCCTGCTAACAGTAAAGTAAATATTCAGACCACTGTTAAAGGTGATAAGCACGTAGTGGTTTACGATATTTTAGGTAAGCAAGTAATGAATACAGTTTTAACTGGCAGTGAACTTAATATTTCTTCACTAAAAACTGGCGTTTATGCCATAAGCGTTACGCAAAATGAGGCTACAGTGACTAAGAAACTGATAGTACAATAAGAATAATTATAAGTAAGTTTAAGAAGCCATTCGTAATAACGAGTGGCTTTTTTTTGTACAAGGAGCAAAACAGAGAGGGAAGATAAAGTTCAAATCAAATCCTTCTCATAAACAACCTAAGAGAAGTTGTAGTTTACGAGAAACAAAATATTAGATATTAAACCATACAGATTTCCAGTTCGCTCTGATAAGTATTGAGAACACTCTGGTGGCAGATTACACTACTTCTGCATAAAGATCAAAGTCTTCGGCTGCTGTTATCTTTACATTGAAAAATTCACCGGTGCGCAAATAATCGTCTTCAGCGTTTATTAGCACTTCGTTATCAACATCTGGGCTGTCAAACTCTGTTCTTCCAACAAAATAACCGCCTTCTTTTCTATCAATCACAACTCGGAATTCTTTGCCGATTTTCTGTTGGTTCAATTCCCATGATATCTGAGATTGGATTTCCATTATTTGGTTGGCGCGATCCATTTTTACATCTTCTGGCACATCGTCTTCAAGATTGTAGGCGTGTGTATTTTCTTCATGACTATAAGTAAAGCAACCCAAGCGCTCAAAACGCATATCTTTTACCCATTGTTTCAAGGTTTGGAAATCTTCTTCGGTTTCACCAGGATAACCAACGATTAATGTAGTTCTAATCGCCATTTCAGGAACTGCAGCTCTAAATTCTTCCAGTAATTTCGTGGTCTTCGCTTTTGTAGTTCCTCGACGCATAGACTTCAAAATTGAATCTGAAATATGCTGTAACGGAATATCCAAATAATTACAAACTTTAGGTTCGTTGCGCATCACATCCAAAACATCCATCGGGAAACCTGTTGGAAAGGCATAATGTAACCGAATCCATTCAATACCTTCAATCTTTGCCAATTTTTGGAGCAATTCGGCAAGGTTTCGTTTTTTATATAAATCCAGTCCGTAATAAGTTAAGTCCTGGGCAATCAATATCAATTCCTTAACTCCTTTTGCCGCAAGCTTTTCTCCTTCAATAACTAAATCTTCTATTGGAGTACTTCTGTGTTTTCCACGCATAATTGGGATTGCACAAAACGAACAAGGTCTGTCGCAACCTTCGGCAATTTTGAAATATGCGTAGTTTTTTGGAGTCGTAGTGATGCGTTCTCCAATTAGTTCATGTTTGTAGTCTGCGCCTAAAGCTTTCAGCAATCCAGGAAGTTCCGTTGTACCAAAATATTCATCCACATTTGGGATTTCCTTTTGAAGATCCGGCTTATATCTTTCAGAAAGACATCCAGTAACAAAAACCTTATCTACCGTTCCTTCCTCCTTTTTCTGAACATATTCAAGAATAGTATTTACGCTTTCTTCCTTGGCATTATTGATAAACCCACAAGTATTAATAACAACAATATTCCCCTCTTCCTCGTGCACCACTTCTTTGTTGCTGGCGCGCAACTGGCCCATCAACACTTCACTGTCATACACATTCTTGGAGCAACCTAGGGTTACAACGTTAATTTTATTCTTCTTTAGGGTTTTAGTACGCATAGGGATTATCGATTGTCGAATTTGGGAGCCTGAGTATTTTTAAAGCATCGTTAAAAATCTCATTGCTCCTAATAAAGTATTATTGCTTTCAAAATGTATCGAAGGCAAAAGCCTGCAAAGATACAACCATTTTTAACTATTTCAGCATTATACGCTTAAAGCTCAAATTTAAATAGAGTTACAGCTTCCATTAAAGTACTTCTATTTCCACTAGCCCAGAAAACGTACGGACAGGTCGCGACCTGTCCCCTACAACCAACTTTTTTTAAGTAACTTTACACAACTTATAAATTCTATAATTATTTAAAGATGAAAAAAATGACTTTCCTGCTGGCCTTTCTTTGTGCCAGCGTTTTGTTCGCTCAAAAAACAATGACACCAGAGCTTTTATGGCAGGTGAAAAAAGTAAGCCCAATTGGAATTTCCGATGATGGCGAAGTGTTATTTTACAAAGTTACCACACCAAATATGGAAGAGAATAGCTTTGATTCAAAATATTACGCCATGCGAGTTGCTGGTGGTAATTTTGCCGAAGTTTCAGAAGAAGAAGTAAAGGTGACTGATAAAAACCTTTCGCCAGACGGTCAATATCTTCTAACACACAAAGCTGTACACGTAAAAGATATTACTGGAAAAGACATTTATAAAGATCTTCCTAAAAGCGATGCTTATGTATATACTTCTTTAGATTATCGTCATTGGGATACTTGGAATGACGGTAGCTATAACCATGTTTTTTACAAAGATGTGAAATCGGGTGCTGAAACAGATATTACACCTCAGCAACCTTACTATACACCGCAGGCTCCTTTTGGAGGTGATGAAGATTATATCTGGGGTCCTAAAGGGGAAAACATCTACTATGTTAGTAAGAAAAAAGCAGGAACAGATTATGCTGTTAGTACCAATACAGATATTTACAGATATAACCTTACAGATAAAAAGACCGAAAACATCACCGAAGAAAACAAAGGTTATGATACCAATCCAGCTTTTTCAC
Source organism: Aequorivita sp. (assembly GCA_052105975.1). Lineage (GTDB taxonomy): Bacteria > Bacteroidota > Bacteroidia > Flavobacteriales > Flavobacteriaceae > Aequorivita. The sequence continues at coordinate 12,801 of JBQEAY010000014.1, forward strand.
AAAAAGGTGCATTGGCTTGGCTTCAAATGAAAACCGAAGGTTATGAAGCCGATAAAAACGACATCATCGTTATGCAGGATGGAGTTAAACAAAACCTTACTGCACAATGGGACGGAACCGTGAATAGTTTTAATTGGGCAAAAAACAGCAAGGATATCTATTTTACCGCTCCTGTAAATGGAACGAAGCAAATTTTTAAGGTAGATCACCCTGGGAAAACTAGAAAGTCGCCTGTTGTTGAACAACTTTCAAAAGGTCAATTTGACGTTACAGGAATTGTTGCAGAACAAGATGGAAAGCTAATAGTTACCAGAACCGATATGAATCACGCTTCTGAAATTTTCTCTTTCGACATAAAAAGTAAGACTTTCAAACAACTTACCCAAGTAAATACAGAATTTTACGGAAAGTTAGATTTGCCAACTATTGAAAAAAGAATGGTTACAACCAAGGATAATAAGCAAATGCTAGTTTGGGTGATCTTACCTCCAAACTTCGATAAAAACAAAAAATACCCAACTTTGCTTTACGCACAAGGTGGACCGCAATCTGCATTGTCTCAATTTTACTCCACACGTTGGAATTTTCAATTAATGGCCTCAGAAGGTTATATAATTGTAGCTCCAAACAGACGTGGAATGCCAGGTCATGGTGTTGAATGGAATGAAGCTATTAGTGGAGACTGGGGTGGTGGCGCTATGCAAGATTACCTAGACGCTATTGACGACGTAGCAAAAGAGCCTTACGTAGATAACGATCGCTTAGGAGCTATTGGCGCTAGTTTTGGTGGTTATTCCGTATTTTGGTTAGCGGGAAATCACGACGGTCGTTTTAAAACATTTATTGCTCACGATGGTGTTTTTGATACCCGTTCTATGTACGGAACTACAGAGGAGTTATTCTTTGTAAACTACGATATGGGCGGTGCTTATTGGGAAAAGGACAACGCGAAAGCACAGAAATCTTTTAATGAATTCAATCCAATATCTTATGTTGATAAATGGGATACTCCTATTATGATCATCCAAGGTGGAAAAGATTACCGCGTACCGATCGAACAAGGTTTGGAAGCTTTTCAAGCTGCGCAGTTAAAAGGAATAAAAAGTAAACTACTTTATCTTCCGGAAGAAAACCACTGGGTGCTACAACCACAGAATGCGCTGGTTTGGCAACGTGAGTTTTATAGCTGGTTGAAGGAAACGCTGTAAATAGATGTAAGACTTTAGACCACTGCGTTGCTAGACGTAAGACAAAAGAAAGCCGTGAACTGAGGAATATTTTAGAATATTCTTAAGTTCGCGGCTTATTTTTTTGAGAGGTTATCTATTTAAAGAAAGAATCTACAAATTCAAGTTTGTTGAACACTTGAAGATCTTCCATTCCCTCGCCTACTCCAATATATTTAACGGGAATCTGAAACTGATCGCTTATACCAATCACCACACCACCTTTTGCGGTTCCGTCGAGTTTTGTAACAGCAAGTGAAGTTACTTCTGTTGCAGCTGTGAATTGCTTTGCTTGTTCAAAAGCATTTTGACCCGTAGAACCATCCAAAACCAAAAGTACGTCGTGAGGGGCATCTGGAATAACCTTTTGCATTACTCGCTTTACTTTTGTAAGCTCGTTCATCAAGTTAACTTTATTGTGAAGTCGGCCTGCTGTATCAATGATTACAATATCTGCATTCTGGTTTACAGCACTCTGTAGCGTGTCAAAAGCAACACTAGCTGGATCACTCCCCATACTTTGTTTAACGATAGTAACATCCGTCCGGTCAGCCCAAATTTGTAATTGATCAATCGCTGCGGCGCGGAAAGTATCAGCAGCTCCAAGAACAACTGTTTTTCCAGCCTTCTTAAATTGGTAGGCCAGCTTACCAATGGTAGTAGTTTTACCAACGCCATTTACTCCAACCACCATCATTACATATGGCTTTTTGTTTTGTGGAATTTCAAACTCTGTAGCGTTTCCTGCATCTACTTCACTTAAAAGCCCAGCAATTTCTTCACGAAGAATTTTGTTAAGCTCATCGGTACCAACATATTTGTCTTGGGCAACACGCGCTTCAATTCTATCGATTACCTTTAGAGTTGTATCTACACCAACGTCGCTAGAAACCAAAACTTCCTCAAGGTTATCCAAAACATCGTCATCAACCTTGCTTTTTCCAGCAACGGCTTTACTCAACTTATTAAAAAAAGTAGTTTTGGACTTTTCAAGCCCTTTATCGAGTGTCTCTTTTTTCTCCTTGGAAAATATCTTTTTAAATAAACTCATGGTTCAGCAGTCAATGGTCAGTATTCAGTAAAATTAATCGAATTTTTCACTTAAACAAAGTTTGAAGATTTGTCAAAGTTTAATTATTACAGCTTCTTCCATTACAAGGTACAATGCAATCAAAAGAAGGAGGCTTTTAAAATCACCCAAAGACGATTTAAAAAGCAATTGTAATTTGGGATAGGCAAAAATACGAAAAGCCACCTTCGAAAAAAAGTGGCTTTATCTCAATATTTTAAGCTGGTTATTTTTTGTTTAACCAGTCGTTTACCATTTCTGGAGCCATAATAGCTTCAGAAAAAATATATGCTCCTGATTTCTCAGATTTAACCATTTTGATTGCTTTGGTTAAACGCTTTGAACCTGTTTGTAAAGATGCTACTGATTTCTTTGCCATGACTTATATTATTTAATCTCTTTATGAACCGTCATTTTCTTAAGAATAGGATTGAATTTTTTCAACTCCATTCTATCCGGTGTATTCTTTTTATTTTTGGTAGTGATGTAACGAGAAGTTCCCGGTTTTCCAGTCTCCTTGTGCTCTGTGCACTCCAATATTACTTGTACTCTATTTCCTTTTCTAGCCATTGTAACAGACTTTATTGATTATTGCAATTATTTAGTTAAAAAGCCTTTTTCGCGAGCTTCTTTCATAACCGCAGAAATACCTTTTTTATTAATGTCTTTTATAGCAGAAGCTGATACTTTCAGCGTAACCCACTTATCTTCTTCTGGAATATAAAAACGCTTTTTAAGCAAATTTACATCAAACTTACGTTTGGTTTTATTCATCGCGTGCGACACGTTATTTCCAACCATCGCCTTCTTTCCGGTAAGTTCACAAACTCTTGACATTTCTTTAACTTTAATTAGTTATTTTTAAAACAGGGTGCAAATTTAAGTAATTCTTTTGGTCTGTACAACAAAAGGAAATCAGTTTTTTGAAATTTCTTTTAAAAGCATCTCAAAGGACTTATTTATTGTCTTTTCAATAACGCGATAACGATCATTTCCAAAACCAAATTTTTCTGAAATAACCCCTTTAGGAGAAGCAATGGCAATACATACTGTACCAACTTCATCTACTCCATCACCTTTTGTTGGGCCAGCGATTCCCGTGGTAGCAATGGCATAATCTGTATCAAACAGCTTACACGAATTTACCGCCATACTTTCAGCAACTTCAATACTAACTACTGAATGCTCTTTAATCAAGGTTTCAGGAACACTGAGTAATTTTGTTTTTAGTTCAGTTTTATATGGAATTATACCTCCAAGAAAAAACGAAGATACACCTGCTTCAGCGGTAATATGTTCTGCGATTGCTCCACCAGTACAACTTTCCGCTAAACTCAAGGTTTGATGATGTTTATCTAAAATATGTGCAATCCTACCAACAATGGTCGTTTCATCTTCAAAGCCTATCGCTATATCAGAAAGCATTTCTTGAAGCACATCCATTCGGCTATCAATACTTTCCTTTAACAAGGCCTCATCTTCTCCGCTAGAGGATAACCGCAAGCGAACCTTTCCCAAAGAAGGTAGATATGCAAGTTTTATATGCTCTGGCAAGGAATTTTCCCAATCCTCGATTTTTTCGGCAACAGCGCTTTCCCCCATTCCATAGGTTAAAAGTGTTTTATGATAAATAAAAGGTCTTTTAAAGCGGGCTATACTTCTTGGCAGAACTTCTTCTTTTATCAAATGTCTCATTTCATAAGGCACACCCGGTAAGGAAACGAAAACCGTATCGTCTTTCTCCATCCACATTCCCGGAGCAGTACCATGGACGTTGTTCAGTATGGTAGCTTTGGAAGGCACCATCGCTTGCTGGAAATTAGCAGGCAGCGGCATGTTAAGCTGATATTTTTTAAAGAGCTCTTTAATATTCTCGAATACATCTTTATTCTCAACTAAAGTATCATCAAAAAAGTCACAAAATGTCTGTTTGGTAATATCGTCCTTCGTAGGCCCAAGCCCTCCAGTAACAATAACAAGATCAACTCTTTTTTGCGCATCTTCAAATGCTTGTAGAATATGGGTTCGGTCGTCCTGAATAGATGTAATTTGGTAGGTTTTTATCCCTATCTGATCTAATTCCTTTGTAATAAAAGCTGAATTAGTATCAATAATTTGGCCGATGAGAATCTCATCGCCTATAGTTATAATTTCTGCAAGCATATTATAATTGGAAATCTTGCCTCAATTCATCAAATACATGATTAAGAGTAACAAGCACGTTTTCAAGGTGCGGTATTACAGAGGCTTTATTTTTAGAAGTTTTGGACCAGGTTTCAATACTGGTAATATCTTTAAGCGCATCTATACCGAACATTTCGATATTAGGCTTCATCTTATGTGCAAATTGGTAAGCTAATTCTCTATTTTCATTTTGAATAGCTTCCTCCATAGAATTCAGGTCGGTTGGAATTTCCTCAAGGAACGTCTGTGCCAAAATGACTAAAAAATCATTATCGCCATCTGCAATTTCCTCTAGGCTTTCCCTTTCATAATGCTTTGTCATTCTATTTTACTTTTATGGAAAACATTTCTGTTTGGCCAATATATCCTGTCAATATATCATTAGTTTCTACCCTCCCAACACCTGCAGGAGTTCCTGTAAAGATAATGTCACCAATTTTCAGGGTAAAATATTTCGAAATATATTCGATTAAAGCATCGATTTTCCACACCATCAGCGCAGAATCGCCCTTTTGGACAGTTTTTTCATTGCGTTTCAGGCTAAATACTATGTTATTTACGTCCTCAATCTCTTCTTTTTTTAAGAATTTTCCTACAACCGCGGCACCATCAAAGGCTTTTGCCTTTTCCCAAGGCAAGCCTTCTTGCTTCAATTTTGTTTGTAAATCCCTGGCAGTGAAGTCAATTCCCAAACCAATTTCATCATAATATTTATGAGCGAATTTCCGGTCAATGTGCTTACCTATCTTATTTATTCTGACCAATAACTCAACTTCATGATGAACTTCATTTGAAAACTCTGGTATAAAGAAAGGTTGTTTCTTTATCAAAACTGACGTGTCAGGTTTCAAAAAAATAACAGGCTCTGTTGGTTTAGCACTATCAAGTTCTTTGATATGGTCCGCATAATTTCGACCGATACATATTATTTTCATATTTTAATATCTATTAACTCTTAGAAGTTATTCTATAACTTCTAAAGCTTTGTATTCATCTTTTGGAGCCGAATACGCGTTAATACCTTTTTGGTATAAAGTGGAAAGTTGGCATTCAACAACCATCCAAAATAACCAGAATCCTTCTCCATTATATCTGTAACTAGTCTTCCCTTATACTTTCCGAAAGAAAACACCTCAACACCGTCTTCATTGTAGCTTATAAATCCAGCAAAATCCGCATGGTCTTTATGTGAACTAAAATCAGCTAAAAAGCTCATGTCATTTTGTAAATCAGGATATCTATCAAGCTGAGATTTTAAAACTTCATAGGTCGCGTTTGTATCTGCAGCGGCGCTGTGAGCATCTTTTAAATCTTTATCGCAGTAGAATTTGTAGGCCGCTTCCAAAGTGCGCTTTTCCATTTTATGAAAAATGGTTTGCACATCAACGGAAAGAGCCTTTTTCATATCAAAATCCACCTCCGCACGAAGCAATTCTTCAGCTAATAATGGAATATCAAAACGATTAGAATTAAATCCACCAAGATCACTATCCTTTATCAATCCATAAACCTTTGGGGCCAATTCTTTAAACGTAGGCTCATTAGCAATCATCTCATCACTAATTCCATGTATTGCAGTAGTTTCTGCAGGAATTGGCATTTCCGGATTTACACGCCACGTATGGCTTTCCTTATTTCCGTTTGGAAAAATTTTTAAAATGGCAATTTCTACAATTCTATCATTTGCCACATTAATCCCTGTGGTTTCAAGGTCGAAGAAACAGATTGGTTTTTTTAAGTTAAGCTCCATTGTGTTGTTTTTTTCAATAAAACTGTTTTTTATTGAAGTTATAAAAAAACATATAAAAAGAAAGAGGGGACTTGAAAAACAAAATCCCCTTTTTCAATATGATTTATTTGAATTAAATCTCTCTATTCACATCCCAATCTTCTAGGTAGTCTGCAACTTGTTTTACAAACTGCCCACCTAAAGCACCATTTACAACTCTGTGGTCATAACTGTGCGAAAGGAACATCTTATAGCGAATACCAATAAAATCCCCTTCTGGAGTTTCAATAACCGCTGGCACCTTACGGATTGCACCCAGGGCTAAAATCCCAACTTGTGGTTGATTGATTATTGGAGTTCCCATAATACTTCCAAAGGTTCCCACATTTGTAACAGTGTAGGTTCCACCTTGAATATCGTCTGGTTTTAGTTTGTTTTCACGAGCTCGGCCAGCAAGATCATTAACCGCTTTGCTCATTCCAAGTAGATTTAATCGATCGGCATTTTTAATTACCGGCACGATTAAATTACCATCTGGCAAGGCTGCTGCCATTCCAAGGTTTATATTTTTACGCTTAATGATTTTATCACCATCAACAGCAATATTCATCATAGGGAAGTCTTTTAAAGCTTTTGCCACGGCTTCCATAAATATTGGCGTAAAAGTTAGGTTCTCCCCTTCTCGCTTAGCGAATCCAGCTTTAACCTTACTTCTCCAGTTCCAAACATTAGTAACGTCACATTCTACAAAAGATTGGACGTGAGCAGATGTTTGAGTACTTTCAACCATGTGATGCGCAATAAGTTTGCCCATTCTGGTCATTTCTATAATCTCATCATCACCACCTACAGAAACTGTAGCTTTTGGTTTTGAAACATCTTTAGCCGTTGAGCTCTTAGCATCAACAACAGTTTGTGCAGTTGAATCTTGTGATTTTTTAGAAGAAGGATTTTCAACATAAGCCAAAATATCGTTTTTGGTTACGCGACCATCTTTTCCAGTACCAGAAATCCCATCAAGTTCCGCTTGTGAAATACCCTCTTCCGAAGCAATATTTTTAACTAACGGAGAGTAAAAGCGATCTCCTGTATTTTCAATTGGAGTTTGGACTGCTTGTTTTGCTGTCTCAACTTGATCCTCAACTTCTTTTACCGCTTCAGACGTGCCTTTATCTGCTTCTGGAGCAGCTTTTGTTTCCGTTTTCGCACCTTCATCATTTCCACCTTCTGTTTCAATAATGGCAATGGTTTGTCCCACTTGCACTACATCATCAACGTCAAAAAGTTTTTCAATCAACACACCGTCTACCTCGCTTGGTACTTCACTATCCACTTTATCAGTAGCAATCTCCAGTACTGCCTCATCTGCCTCAATGGTTTCTCCCACTTCTTTTAACCAGTTTGTAAGAGTTGCTTCTGCAACACTTTCGCCCATTTTGGGTAGTTTCAATTCAAATTTTGCCATAATATAATTTCAATGTCGTATTTGGTAGGCTTAAAAGCCTGTTTTTAAAACGTTGCAAAATTAGTTAAAATTTGTTCGGCAAGTGTTTCAAATTTCTTAAAATACTACTACTCCACCCTTTTCGTCACTTTGGTCGCTTCCTATAATGAAATTACAACCGCTTGGCCGGATTCGGAATATATTGTCTTTGTCTTTTAACTGATGCATTAACTGGAAGATTTCTTTGTATGAAACATATTCGGCATCAAAGACAAATAAGCTATTGTTGAGAACAATTTGGGAATGAACATTCTTTGAAGCTAATTGAAATACCGTTGAAGTAGCCGCAGAAAGTCTTTCGAGCAGTTCGATATTTTCGGTAAAAAAATAGCTTCTTTCGACTTTGGGTGATTTATTTGACTTCCCTTCAGAAGAAAGTCTACGTGCTTTTTTAGCCAAAGCAACTCCCGCAGATACCGAGCCTTCTAATAATAAGCTTTTATTGAAATGTTTTTTATAAAAAATCTGCATGGCACCATAAAATCTATCAAAATAGGCGTCGTCCTTCTTCGTGCTTTCACCCTTGTAATGCAATACGGTTGTTGAACCCAAATAATGGTTTTTATAGCCAGCTTTGGTAATTTTATAGGAAAGATCTATGTCTTCTCCGTACATAAAATAGTCTTCATCAAAACCACCTACTTCTTCGTATATACTTCTTTTTAAAAGCATAAAAGCACCTACTAAAACTTCTGCTTCGCCTTTTGAGGTTTCGGAAAGATGGCTGGCGTAATATTTCTTCTTAAAACCTGTAAGTTTCAACAATGAAACTTTAGGCGTTGGGAGATTTCTTTTACTTTCAGGAAGGAAATGCCCTGTTCCATCCATTAAATAAACACCGAGTGCACCAATGCCATCAACACTTTTGTAATATTGAATTGCTTGAGTGAATGTATCTTCAGCAACTGCAGTATCAGGATTTAAAATACAGACGTATTCTCCTTTTGCGACGGCAACAGCTTGATTATTCGCCGTGCTGAAACCTACGTTTTCTTTGTTTTCGATTAAAGTAAGACTTGGAAAATGCGTTTTTACCATTTCACAGCTATCATCTTTAGAGTCATTGTCTATCACAATGATTTCAGCATCTAGGTTTTCAATTGCTTTTTGAACCGAAAGGATACATTGCTCCAAAAAATAGCGTACATTATAATTGAGGATAACAACGGAGAGTTTCATCAGTAAAGAAAATTTTAGAAAAAGAAAGACCTGCCCGTCTCGAAAACTATCGAAACATCTTGGATTAGTTTATTAATTTTAAAAGGCCTTTTCAAGATCTATGAGCTTTTTAAGGATGATTCAAATGGAATTCGGTGCAATATACTCCTGCCTAATGTAACCTCATCTGCATATTCCAGTTCATCGCCAACTGAGATTCCTCGTGCAATAGTAGTTGTGGTAATTTTGTATGGCTCTATTTGTTTATAAATATAAAAGTTTGTGGTATCGCCCTCCATAGTAGAACTGAGTGCAAATATAAGTTCGCGAATGGAGCCAGTTTTTACCTTTTCCACAAGAGTAGGAATGGTCAGATCTCCAGGACCAATACCGTCCATTGGAGAAATCTTACCTCCTAAAACATGATAATGACCGCGATACTGACTTGTGTTTTCTATAGCCATTACGTCGCGAATATCTTCAACCACACAAACTAACCCCGAATCACGACGTGAATTGGAACATATTTCGCAAAGTTTAGTATCGCTGATATTATGACAGTTTGCACAAAAATTTATATCCTCGCGCATTTTTAATATACTAGCCGCTAATTTTTGTGATTGTTCTTTGGGTTGTTTCAATAAATGTAGCACTAATCTTAGAGCTGTCCGCTTTCCAATTCCGGGAAGTTGGGACATTTCATTTACTGCATTTTCAAGAAGTTTTGAAGAAAATTCCATAGTATAATTCCTGCCGCCAAGATAAAAAAAATGCTTCAGAAAAAGAGATTTTTCCTGAAGCATTCCTACCCCCACCCTTAAGGGAGCAAAAAACATAAGTTCTGCTTCCCCTTTAGGAGGCAGGCGGGTTAATTTATAAGAAGTTTTTTAGTTGCAATACCTTCTTCGCTATTAATACGAATAAAATATGCGCCAGGTGCAAGTGATGAAACATCAACCACATGCTTGCTGTTTACTAAAGCCTGAGCTTCGAAAACAATTAGTTTTCCACTAACATCAAAAATTCGTATTTCCGCATTCATCGATTTTGGTAAGGCGATTGTTACTTTTGATGTTGCTGGATTAGGATAGATACTAACATTGCCTTCAGATATAACATCATCTACTCCTGCTGTACCTTCGACTAAAGGAGATGCCCAAAGACCTCTTCCGTAAGTTCCGGCATAAAGCGTATTGGTTGTTTTATTGATCTCAAACTCATTAACCATAACGTTCGGCAATAGGTTGTTGTAAGGCTGCCAATCTGAGAAAGTGTTGTCTATATAATAGACACCATAATCCATTCCTAAGTAAAGTCCGTCTTTACCATTATTATCCCAAATTACCGCCAAAGCACTAAAATTAGGAAGGTTCTTCTTATAATTTATCCAAGTGGTTCCGCCATCTTCAGATACCATAATTTTATTCCCACTTGTAGTGGCAACGGCTATTTTATTTGGGTTTGTTGGGTGAATCGCCATGGAATTAACAACTCCTCCAGGACTAGTAACTCGTTCCCAATCTGTTGCTCCAGCATCATCTGTTCTGTAAACCAATGTAGCTCTAGAAGCATACATAACCTGATTATTGGAAGCAGAGATTTTTAGATTATCTAAGTTTCCACTAAAATTTTGTGAAATCGATGTCCAACTGCCACCGGAGTTAACAGATTTATATACACGATTATACCCCACATAAATAGTATTTTCAAGAACAGGATCTTGCTCAAATGGCGTCACCCAGTTTCCAGAACCACTTCCAGGTAACGGCAAATTCCCATATGAACTCCCTCCGTTAACTGAGCGATACAAGGCTCCAAATTGTGTTGTTCCATAAAATATATTACTGTTAGACTTATCAATAAATGATTCCATTCCATCAGCACCTAACCAATCTTTCCATCCTGTTGCAGCTTTATAAAAAGAAGTTCCGTTATCTTGAGAACCTCCTGAAACAATAACATCAGCAGTTTGAGATACTCCTATTTTATAAAATTGACGAATTCCTAGACCTTCTGTAAGATCTTCATAATAGTCGGTGGTTATATTACCTGTATCTGAAACTCTATAAATACCACCATCAGTTACCGCAAAAAGATCTGTACCATAAAACATAAGATCATCCACATCTGCATGACAATAACCAATATTCTGTGAAGCCGCATTTCCAGGAACCCAATCTGAGGTTGGAGAAAAACTTGTTCCTCCATTCATAGATCTCCAAGTATTTATACCTGCAATGTGCACTTCATTAATATCTGTAGGGTTTACGGCAATTGCCATATCTCGTGGAGCTTGACCGTTGTTATCGTTCCCACTTGTACTGTAACCAAAATAGTTCAAACTGCCATGATTCAATTTTGTAAAACTATCTCCGGAATCGCTAGAACTGTAAAACCCACCGAACTTACCGTTTTGAGCTTCAATAACATATACCACATCGGCATCATCTTCAGAGACGCCAATCATTTTTGGGCCAGAAGCAAAACCGCCGATGGTTGTAAATGTCGCTCCACCGTCAGTAGATTTCTGGAATCTATTTCCCGAAGCGTATACCACAGAAAGATCGCCAGGCTTAAACTCGATATCATAACCTCCACTATCAGAGCTAATAGGAGTCCAAGAAACGCCGCCATCTGTAGTCCTGTAAATACCCTTGTTTTCTGCTGAAGCAAAGATCATATCCGTATCTTCTGGGTTTATAACAATTTTGTTTACGATGCTATTCCCAATTGTTCCCAATAGATTCCATGTAGCTCCAGCATCAGTGGATTTAAATATTTTACCACTAGTAGAACCAAAAAAGTAATTGTTTGGATCTTCAGGATCAATAGTTACCGAATATACCGAAAGATTAGAAAAATAATCATTTAAAGGAGTCCAAGTTTGTGCTCCATCGGTTGTCTTCCAAACCCCACCAGTGTTGGCACCAATAATCATATGTTCTGGGTTTCCTTCTTCAATTGAAAGACCAGTGATTCTACCTACTCCGGGGTTCCATCCAGAAGTAGCATTCCATGATTTTGGGCCTAGTTCTTCCCAATTATCTTCAAGAGCTGCTCTATTCTGGGCTGTGTTGTTTAAATGTGCATTCCAACGTTCAAGTTCAGTTATACGCTCTTCGGCTGATGGCAGATAGCCGTTTGCCTTTACCATTCTCAAGGCATTGTACTCCCATCGCTTAAATTGTTTGTAACCTGTTCCACGACCTTTGTCCTTACCGTCAAAGTATGCCTCAGCATTATCAATAACTTCTTGGACTTTATAGGTTCCTGCATCAATCATTTGAAGGTATTCTCGCGATTGTGAATGGCCTACAAAAGCACCAAAAATCAAAGCAAAAAATAGTAATAGTTTAAAGCGCATCTTTTTAATTTTTAAGGAGTTATATGTTTATTTAATCGAAGCCATCAAATGTATCAAAAATAAACAGGGTGGAGAAATCAATCTTTGTATTTTTACGCCCACAAATTCATAACTATAGTAGCCCCAAAACATATGCAACCCTTACATATCCTCTTACTAATCGTTGGTTATTTTTTAGCATTGATATTAATTTCATTTTTAACCAACAGAGGTGGCAGTAATGCTGATTTCTTTAAGGCGGGAAAACAATCTCCCTGGTATTTGGTGGCTTTTGGGATGATTGGTGCTTCCTTAAGTGGAGTTACCTTTATCTCTGTACCCGGTTGGGTAGAGGCTTCAAAATTTAGTTATTTTCAAGTTGTACTAGGCTATATAGTAGGTTATGCTGTAATTGGAACTGTATTGCTTCCACTTTATTACCGGTTAAATTTAACCTCTATATATACATATTTGGACGGGCGGTTCGGGAAGGCATCATATAAAACTGGAGCATCATTTTTTATACTTTCTAGAGTCATCGGTGCTAGTTTCCGACTTTATTTAGTAGCAATCGTACTTCAAAGTATCATTTTTGATGATATGAATATTCCCTTTTGGGTTACGGTAACCATCACAATTGTACTGATCTGGCTTTACACTTTTAAAAGTGGAATAAAAACCATTGTGTGGACGGATTCACTCCAGACTTTATTTATGCTTGTTGCCGTTGGAGTGGCTGTGTACTATGTTGCATCAGACCTAGGCCTATCGGGAAGTAATCTTTTCGCTTTTGTTGCGGATAGCGATATGAGCCAGATTTTCTTTTTTGACGATTGGAAATCAAGCGATCACTTTGTAAAACAGTTTATAAGTGGGGCATTTATAGCAATTGTAATGACCGGTTTGGATCAAGATATGATGCAAAAAAACCTTACTTGCAGAAACTTGAAAGATGCTCAGAAAAACATGTTTTGGTTTACCATTGTTTTGACAATTGTAAACTTTGTCTTTTTGGTGTTAGGCCTATTACTAACTGTTTACGCAGAACAAAATGGAATAGATGCTCATAAGGATCAACTCTTTCCAACCCTCGCAACCCAAAACGAATTTGGGATAGGAGTTGCTATTTTGTTCATTCTAGGCTTAATTGCCGCGGCATACAGCAGCGCCGATAGCGCATTGACAGCATTGACTACTTCTTTCAGTATCGATATCATGGAGATTGAAAAGAAGTATGACGAGAAGAAACAAGTTCGTTTACGGAAGCGAATTCACATATTGGTTTCGCTACTGTTGATTGCAGTAATTATAATCTTCAAGTATGTTATTGCTGACGAATCAGTGATTTCAAAACTATTCGTTTTTGCTGGTTATACCTACGGCCCACTGTTAGGATTGTACGCTTACGGACTCTTTACAAAATGGAATGTAAAAGATAAATTGGTTCCACTTATTGCCATCGCCACACCGTTTTTGGGTTATGGAATAAGCGTTATTTGCAGCGAATATTTAAACTTCGAATTCGGGTTTTTTATATTGATATTGAATGGTGCTATTACCTTTTTAGGTCTAGTATTGATCCGTTCCAAGAAGGACTAAGGTACAAGCCACTTCATTTTCAATATTGTTTTCTTTGAGGATTTTATAAAAATCAGGGTTTTCAGTACCGGGATTGAAAATTACGCGTTTGGGATTTAACGAAATGATATAATCGTAATACTCCTCCTGTCGCTTCGGGTTTAAGTAAAGTGTTACCGTATCAATATCTTTAAAGTCTTCTTTTTCTGTGGAAATAGTAACTCCAGCAACTTCTCCTTTTCTTAAACCAACAGCTTCGACTGTATGCCCGTGATTTACTAAACGGTTAATTGCTAGATTAGAATATCTATCTGGATTTAGGCTTGCACCAAGAACTAATGTCTTCTTCATTTTTAATAGTTTTTGGGAAAAATACAATACTACTCTCTAAGATTTCATAAATGTTAGTTAAAAAGAAATGAGAAATGAAACAATATCTCTTTTTTACCGTCTATATAGTAATGAAGCCAATTATAGCTTTATTTAGAATACGATTTTATTCTTTACTGTGATAGTTTTTACGTTGATGGTTAGTGTTAATAATCGCAGTAGAGATTCAAACCCGAGGCAGATGCTTCGGGTTTGCTTTTTTAAAGCCCCTAGTGTTATTGTTCTGTTAAATGATGGGTTTGAGTGAAACTTACACCCTTGTCTTTCGTCTACTATAGTACCTAAAACTTCATTTTATAATTTATTTGAATTAGCCTTTTAACGAATTATACCTAATTTTTAGGTAAAAGAAAAGCCTTTCAGTTTTGCTGAAAGGCTTTCTTAATTTTTTTTGTGCGGTTAGAGTGTTTTGTAGAATTTTTCTAAGGACCTATGTTATGTCGAAATCTTCACTTATTTACCTTTGGGCCCTAGGATAAAGAATGAAAGAAGTCTGAAATATTTTAAAGCATACTTATTCTCAGGTAGCTGAGTGATTTAAATTGCCGAAAGGCAATATTAAATTGTATCGAAGCTACCATCTTATAATTGCGCTTCCCCAAGTGAAACCACTTCCAAAAGCTGCTAAAACAACTAAATCACCTTCCTTGATTTTTCCTTCTTCCCAAGCTTCTGTCAATGCAATAGGAATAGAAGCCGCCGTGGTGTTTCCATATTTCTGAATATTGTTGAAAACCTGGTCGTCTGTCAATTTTAACTTATGCTGAATAAATTGCGAGATGCGTAAATTAGCTTGATGCGGAATAAACATATCGATATCTTTCACTTCAAGATCGTTCGCTTTCAGTCCTTCTTCTATCACTTCAGAAAAACGAACAATTGCGTGTTTAAATACAAACTGCCCATTCATCACCGGATAGTAAGGAATGTTTTCTTGCGGATTTTCAGCAATTATTTCTGGAACCCAATGCCCCGTGCTAGGGCCTTTAAGCGATAGTTCTTCTTTATGTTTTCCTTCGCTGTGAAGATGTGTTGATAGAATTCCATCTTTTCCTGTTTCATTCCTAGACAAAACGGCAGCACCTGCGCCATCACCAAAAATCACGGAAACACTTCGGCCACGTGTTGTAAAATCCAATCCGCCACTATGGTTTTCGCTCCCAATGACCAAAACATTTTTATACATTCCAGTCTTTATAAATTGGTCAGCTACGGAAAGTGCGTAGATAAAGCCAGTACATTGATTACGAACATCCAAGGCTGGAATAGTACGCATCCCCATCATTTCCTGCACTTCTACTCCCCCACCAGGAAAATACATGTCCGGACTCAAAGTGGCGAAAACGATCATATCAATATCATTTGGAACAAGCTTAGCACGTTCTAAGGCTACGGTTGCGGCTTTTACACCCATTACCGAAGTTGTATTGCCATCGCCTTTCTTTATGTGTCTGCGTTCTTTAATTCCCGTACGTTCCTGAATCCAAGCATCGTTCGTGTCCATCAATTTTGAAAGGTCATCGTTGGTAACCACATTCTCGGGTACGTAATATCCCAGTCCAGTAATTTTTGAAGTGTACATCTATCTAAATTTTAAAGAGATTTGAAAGGTAAGTATATACTGCCTTTCAAGGAAACAAATTGAAGCTTATATAGTATGCATGCATAGCAAATGGGGTATGTTTATTTTGAATATCTTTATCCTTAAAATCTTTACTATGAAAAAATTTATTGCAATTGTTGTATTCCTTCTATTGTCCGCAAATTTCGTTGCCCAGGAAAAACTGACTTACCAAAAACCACCAAAAGAAATTTTAGAACTTGTCAACGCTCCCTTAGCTCCTTCAGTTTGGATTGATAGCAAAGGAGAAAACGTGGTTCTTTTTTATCGCGATGCTTATAAATCTATCGCAGAACTTTCTGAACCTGAACTTCGCTTAGGTGGACTTCGTATAAACCCTAAAACCAATATTGGTAGCCGAACTCGTTATTACAACGATATAAAAGTTAAAAAGGCCACTGAGAAAAATCCTCGGCAAATAGTGGGAATCCCTGAAGATGGAAGGCTTTCAAATTTCAGTTTTTCGCCAAACCAAAAGATGGTCGCTTTTTTGAATACTTCTGAAAACGGCGTTCAACTATGGCTTGTAGATATTGAAAAAGCTAGTGCAAAAAAACTAAGCACCTTAAAACTGAATGCAAACATGGGAAATCCCATCAATTGGTTTAAAGATAGTAAGGCGCTTTTGGTAAATGTTATACCGCAAGACAGAAAAGAACTGATAAATACCTCCGAAGCAGTTCCGGAAGGGCCAATAGTTACGGTAAGTGACGGTGAAAAAGCCCAAAACAGAACCTATCAGGATTTGCTAAGCAGCCCAAATGACGAATACAACTTTGAGCAATTGGCGCTTTCTGAAGTTAAAAAGATTTCTTTGGATGGAACTACTTCCAATTTTCTCCCAACTGCAATGTACGATGACCTTAAGTTTTCACCAGATGGGAGTTACGTGATGGCGAATTCATTAAAAAGACCTTTCTCCTACATTGTACCTTATTATAGATTTCCTTTTGAAACGAATATTTATACAAACGAAGGAAAATTGATTCAAAAAGTAAACGACGTACCCCTGAATGAAGTGGAGCCAAAAGGTTTTATGGCAACCCGATTGGGGAAAAGAAAAATGCAATGGCGTGCCGATAAAGCTGCAAGCTTATATTGGGCAGAAGCATTAGATAAAGGGGACCCTGAAGTAGAAGTTGATTATCGCGACGCGGTTTATGAGGTAGATGCTCCTTTCAACGGAAAAGAAAGATTGCTTTTAAAAACAAAAAATCGTTATTCTGGCATCACTTGGGGTGATGAAAATTTAGCAATCGCTACAGATTATTGGTGGAACAACCGGAACACGAAAAGTTATATTTTCAATCCATCAAATTCCTCGAAAAACCCTAAAATTATTTTTGATAGAAGTTATCAAGACAAATATAGCGATCCTGGAGATTTTGTAACAACCCGTAATGATTATGACGAAAGAGTTCTCGATATTGAAAACGGTACGGCTTTCTTAATGGGCGATGGTTTTTCTGATAAAGGCCAATTTCCTTTTATTGATGAATTCAATTTAAAGACCCAGAAAACAAAGCGTATCTATCAATCTGATTATACCGATAAACTGGAAAACCTCAATTCTGCTATTGATATGAAGAAAGGAAAAATCTTGGTCAGAATCGAATCGCAAAATGAATACCCTAATTATTACTTTAGAAATATTAAGAAAAAGAATGATCTTAGACCGGTTACTTCCTTCGATAATCCTTTTAAAAGCATTCAGAATGTTCAAAAAGAAATTATCACTTACAAGCGTGATGATGGACTCGAGTTGGAAGGTACTTTGTATTTGCCAATTGGTTACAACACTAAAAATAAGGAAAAAATGCCGATGATTCTTTGGGCTTATCCTCGCGAGTTTAAGGATAAAAAGAGTGCGGCACAAAACACTGCAAATCCTAACAAATTTGTTTACCCGTACTATGGATCACCAATTTATTGGGTAACTCAAGGTTATGTGGTTTTGGATGATGCAGCATTCCCAATTGTAGGCGAGGGCGATGAGCAACCAAACGACACTTTTATGAAACAACTGGTCGGTAACGCCAAAGCAGCTATTGATGCCGTTGATAATATGGGTTATATTGACAGAAACAAGGTAGCGGTTGGCGGACATTCCTACGGTGCTTTTATGGTTGCAAACCTGCTGAGCCACTCTGATCTTTTTGCAGCTGGAATTGCTAGAAGTGGAGCGTATAACAGAACTTTAACTCCTTTCGGTTTCCAAAGCGAGGAAAGAAGTTACTGGGATTCTCCTGAAACCTACTATACTATGTCGCCGTTTATGCATGCGGAGAAAATGAAAACTCCCCTACTGCTAATTCATGGAGAGGCTGATAATAATTCAGGCACTTACCCTATGCAAAGTGAGCGTTATTTTAATGCCTTAAAAGGATTAGGAGCAACTGCTCGATTGGTTTTACTTCCAAAAGAAAGTCACGGTTATAGCGCCAAGGAAAGCGTGCTTCACGTTTTATGGGAACAAGATCAATGGCTGGATAAATATGTAAAGAATAGAAAAGAAAAGAGTGCAGAGATTATCCGAGAGAGTGAAAAACAATAAAATAAAACAAAAAAAGGGCGCAATAAATGCGCCCTTCTTAAACAACCTAACCAATTAAATAATAGAATATTTTACTTTTTCATAGCAATTTCATATTCAATTATCTATCTGTAAAGATACCATTCTTTGTTTAGTGAAATTGTTAATGCTTTAAACAAAGTTTTGTTAAAGTTTAGATGAATTTCTTGTAATTATTAATAGAAACCTTCGCTCCCAAATCGTTCATTAAATTGTAAAGCCCGAAAAAAGTTCGGTTGATATAGAGAAAATGTTTTGATCCTCTATTGCCATTCATCTTTCTCAATTCAGTGTCTTTTGAATATTTATTGCTCAACTCTGCAATTTTTCCAAAGAATTCCTCATCAGCAAAATCGAAAGTTTCACTGTGGAAAGGTTTTGTAAACAAACTCAACATTTCATAAAATAGTTGTAAGAAGAATTTAGTTTCTTGGGGAGAGTCTTCCTCTTTCAAGATTTCCAAAGCGTACATTTTCTCCAAAAATATTTCAGGATTATTAATATTCTCCGGTTTTGCCAATTCAAAATAAGGCGTGTAAAAATCTTCAGGTACAGTCTTTACACAGCCAAAATCTATCGCGATTAAATTTGCATCTGCATCAACCATGAAATTCCCTGGATGCGGATCTGCGTGTACACGTTTCAATTGGTGCATCTGGAACATATAGAAATCCCAAAGTGTCTGCCCTACTTTATTTGCGTCTTCAATACTGGTATTGCTTTTAACGAATTCAGACAAGTGCTCCCCTTCCATCCAATCCATTGTGATTATTCGTTCGTTGGAAAGTTTCTCATAATACTCTGGAAACCGCAGATTGGGAATGTTGCTACAGGCTTGGGTAATTTCCTTGCTCTGCTCCACTTCAAATATATAATTGGTTTCCTCTAATAATTTCCCTTCAACTTCCTGAAAATATTTATCGCTGTCCTTTCCTTTAATGTTGAACATTTTCATTGCCACAGGCTTTACCATAGCCAAATCGCTGCTTATGCTTTCAGCAACACCGGGATATTGAATTTTTACGGCGAGGTCTTTCCCATCTTTAGTAGCTTTATGAACTTGCCCAATACTGGCTGCAGCAACAGACTCAGCATTAAAAGTGTCGTAAAGACTCTCGGGCGTATCGCCAAAATATTTTTTAAATGTTTTACGAACTAAAGGTGCGGAAAGCGGCGGTACCTGAAACTGAGCCAAAGAAAATTTTTCAACATAGGCTTTTGGCATTATGTTCTTTTCCATACTCAGCATTTGGGCAACTTTTAGTGCGCTACCTTTCAGGTTTTTTAGGCTGTCATAAATATCCTCAGCGTTACTCTCGTTGAGTTCATCTTTGTTGTGTTCTGAGTTTACAAATCTCTTTCCGTAATACTTCAAGTAGTTTCCTCCAACTTTTACGCCAGTGGTCATCAACTTTGAAGCACGTTGAATTTTATTTGTGGGGATTTTATCTAGCGTCTTCATTATACCATCTTTTCTTTCCACAAAAACTTACCGAAATCCAAGACACTTTCCAGTGGTTGGGTATCGAAAAGGTCAAAAATTGAACGAACTGATTTTTCAATTGCAATATCTGTATTCTCAAAACTTGCTGAATTATCATCCATCCAATATTTTAGAAGAAATAATGTTTGCAACCAAGCTCCTTCAGAAAAAACAGTCACCGACTGCTTTAGCACTTTCAGTTTTTTATCTTCATTATTCTCACGTATTAAGTCCGCAGAAAAGTCCTTTATATCTTTCCGAAGTCCTTTTAACTGACCCAAATTTTTCATCACATTCTGATGTTCTTTTAAAGTGAAAAGAACATAGCTACGGTTTAGCGTGAGTAGCTCAAAGAAAGTGTATAAAAATGTAAGCATCTTTTCCCTATTTGAGTAATCGGGATATGATTCGTCTTTATTTGCAAGGAGAATAGTCTGTTTATAAAAGGAACTCCATATTTCCTTTTGAAGTCCTTCAAAGGATCCAAAATAATCATAAAACACAGCTTCTTGAAAATTGTGTTCTTTACAAAATTTGAAAACGCTCTTTGGTGTTTTTTCATCCATAAGGACCGTTTCCATATAAAGCGAAATAATTTTTTCTTTCTTAAGCTTCTTATCTGGAATGGGCTTTTTTGATGCTGGGGATTTTTTATTTGCGACTGACATAAGTGGTGTAAGTATTTAAAGTTGAGTTGAATCCATTTTTCAGGTCAATACACAAATATAGCTACTGTTTAATGTTTTAGCCTATCGTCTAAACAGAATGTTCTGTTAAAGTTTAGAACAATTTCTCAAAGATTACCGTGACATCGTGTCAGCATTATTAGGCTTGGTATTTTTTTTGACTTAGTAGTTAAACCAAATAGGAATAAAGAATAATAATTAATAACATAAAAAATGAGCAAAGGAACTATCAATGTATCAGTGGATAATATTTTCCCTCTGATCAAAAAGTTTTTATACAGCGACCACGAGATTTTTCTTCGTGAATTGATTTCGAACGCAACAGATGCCACCTTAAAATTAAAGCACT
The DNA here is from genome assembly GCA_052105975.1 of Aequorivita sp. GTDB lineage: Bacteria > Bacteroidota > Bacteroidia > Flavobacteriales > Flavobacteriaceae > Aequorivita. The sequence continues at coordinate 33,693 of JBQEAY010000014.1, forward strand.
TGGCTAATATAGGCGAGGCCGAAGGCGTTGAATACGGAAATCCAAAGATTGAGGTGCAACTGGATAAAGAAAAGAAACAACTTCGTATTACAGACCAAGGAATTGGAATGACAAAAGACGAAGTTGAAAAATACATCAACGAGATTGCATTTTCGGGTGCTGAGGAGTTTATCGAAAAGTACAAAGACAAAGACGGAAAAGATGCCGGTATTATCGGTCATTTTGGTCTAGGTTTCTACTCCGCTTTTATGGTGGCTGAAAAAGTTGAAATCATTACCAAAAGCTACAAAGATGAGCCTGCAGTACATTGGAGTTGTGATGGGTCACCAGAATTTACCATAGAGGATGCTGACAAAAAAGAAAGAGGAACAGAGATAATTCTTCACATGGCAGAAGATTCTACTGAATTTTTAGAAGAATCACGCATCAGTGAATTATTGGTGAAGTACAACAAGTTTATGCCTATTCCAATTAAGTTTGGAATGCGCACCGAAACACTTCCAAAGCCTGAAGGCTCCGACTCCGCTGAAGCTACGTCGGACGAAGGTAAAGATGAAACAGCACCAACAGAAGAAGTTGATAATATAATCAATAACCCTAATCCAGCGTGGACTAAGCAACCAACTGAATTAGAGGAAAAAGATTACAACGAGTTCTACCGCGAATTGTACCCAATGCAATTTGAGGAACCGCTATTTCACATTCACCTAAATGTTGATTATCCGTTCAATCTTACCGGAATTCTTTATTTCCCGAAGATGACGAACGATATGAGCATTCAAAAGGACAAAATCCAACTTTACCAAAATCAGGTTTTTGTTACCGATAATGTAGAAGGAATCGTACCCGAATTCTTAACGATGTTGAGAGGAGTTATCGATAGTCCAGATATTCCACTAAACGTTTCGCGAAGCTATTTGCAAGCTGATGGCGCGGTAAAAAAGATTTCGAGCTACATCACCAGAAAAGTAGCTGATAAACTGAAAAGTCTTTTCAATAGTGACCGTGAAGGTTTTGAAAAGAAATGGAACGACATCAAAATTGTTATTGAGTACGGAATGCTTACCGAAGATAAATTCTTCGAAAAATCTAAGGATTTCGCACTATACCCAACGGTTGATGATACGTTTTATACTTTCCCTGAATTAAAAGAAAAGATACAAGACAATCAGACCGATAAGGATGGTAAGCTTGTTATTCTTTATACCTCAAACAAAGAAGAGCAGCACAGTTATATTGAAGCTGCAAAAGAGAAAGGCTATGAAGTTTTAAATCTTGATTCGCCAATTGTAACGCATCTACTTCAAAAAGTTGAAGGAAGCGAAGAGAACATCTCTTTTGTTCGTGTTGATAGCGATCACGTGGAAAAACTTATCAATAAAGATGAGGAGCAAATTTCTAAACTTTCTGATGAGGAGAAAGAAAGCTTAAAAACTTTCTTGGATGGGGTAATTCCGAAGGATAAATTCACCGTTCAAATGGAAGCTATGGATAGCAATGCTAATCCGTTTATTATTACTGAGCCAGAGTTTATGCGAAGAATGAAAGACATGCAGAAAACCGGCGGCGGTGGTGGAATGTTTGGAATGGGAGGATTTCCAGAAATGTACAATTTAATTGTAAATACCAATAACGAATTGGTAGGCGAAATTTTGAACACCAAAACTGATAAGAAAAAAGAACGTTTGGTTAATCAAGCACTTGATTTAGCACGATTGAGCAAAAACCTCTTAAAAGGTGAAGAACTTACCACTTTTATAAAGAGAAGTTATGAGATGATTAAATAGACAATCATTTTAAAGAATAGAACCAAGGCCTTTCTAACACATGTTTAGAAAGGTCTTTATCTTTTATACCATTCGTTCTTGTTGGAATTTTAAAAAAGCCTATTTTTAAAAACTTAAAATAAACGCAATGTTACCTTGGCATCAATATTTAATGGGAGTACTTTTTGTACTTGCAGGAATGAATCACTTTAGAAAACCAAAAATGTATGAGCGCATTATGCCTTCCTATATTCCCGCGCATAACACTATGGTTTTAGTGAGTGGTATTGCGGAAATGATATTAGGTTTTATGCTCATGAACAAAAATAGCCAAGCAACCGCCGCCTGGCTAATTATAATAATGTTAATTGTTTTTATCCCAGTGCATATTTATATGCTCCAGGATGAAAAAGCAGCGATGAAGTTACCTAAATGGGTGCTTATCCTTCGAATTCCGTTGCAGTTTGCACTTATATATTGGGCTTATTTATATACCTAATGAGACGTGAGAACGCTTCGCTATGAGAATTGAGACGTGAGACGTATCCTTAAATCCCTCAGGTTTCGATTAACTATAAATCTCATTTAATAGTCCGGCTAGACGAATACCTCCTTTTTGAAGTTGGAAGCGTAGCGTTTCCATATAGTCATACATATATCTATAGCTCAGTTTTTGTCCGATTTCTGTGTTCGCATAGATATTTTCACAAAGCGCGCGGCTTTCGTACATCCAATCCACAGCGGTACCAGACTTGATAACTTTTACCTGCTCTTTTGAAAGTACATCGCTGTTTGCTGCTACTTCGGTATAAGACATTTCGTAAGAATTAAGCATTTGCGAATCCCAAACTTTATGTAAATTGGTCCCTCTTTTAAACCAAAGTACTTGAAAATCGTTTCCACCTTTATCATTTTCCATACCAATATGAAGTGGTTGGTGAAGATCCCCTAGAAAATGCGCTAACATCTTAAGATGAAAGATCTTGTCGTCCCTAGAACTTTTATCATTCTTTAAAACAGCAACACACTCCTCAATTCCTTGAATAATATCTCCTTTTTCACTTTTGGGATAAGTTTCATATTTTTCACCAAAAGGAAAATTTACATAATGCCATGGACCATACGAATCGTATTGACGGTCACTCTTTATATCATCGCCATAGTTTGCCACAAAGGCTAGGGAATGTCCGTTTAACAACTTAGATATTTCCTTTTCAGCTTTTTTACTTAAATATTTTTCAGCGATTTCACCTACTACTCTATGCCCCGTTTTCCCCCAGTCTTCGGAGGCGATAAGCGTTGAAATAGAAAATAAAACTGAAAATGTAACTAGAACTAACTTCTTCATAATGATGCATAATTTTACAGCGCAAAGATAGTACCTTAATTAAATTTTGATTGCATTCTAAAAAAATGTTTTAAGTAGCGTTTTTGGACAAGTCCATTTGAAGGCTTGGCCAAGGTTTTGATGCTTTTTTGAAGCATCTAAAAATGTCATTTGCCAAGGTTTGCTGAGGAACATGGGCGAAACGCCTGCGTCAGCCAATGAATTTTTCAATTTAAAAAACAAAACAAATTTTCATTTTAATTTTCTTACATTTATAATCGACAGTTTTAAAATCAAAAAGATGAAATACAGTTTTATAATTTTTCTTTTTTTCTTCGGAATAGCTTCTTCTCAAAACAAAGAATATCCAGGTGAAGACCTGAGCATCACCCCATTGGTTGATGGTACTTTACTAGTACCAAAAACCTCTGAAAAACTGCCGTTGGCAATAATAATTGGCGGAAGCGGACCAACCGATAGAGACGGCAATCAACAAATGCTGGTCAACAACTCCCTAAGGTATTTGGCTGAAGGTCTTTACGAAAAGGACATCGCGAGTTTTAGATATGATAAGCGAATCGTAAAACAGATGAAAGAGAGGACGGTACAAGAAAAGGACATAAGATTCTCCGATTTTATTGATGATGCCATTTCGGTTCTAGAATATTTTAAAAAAGATCCTCGCTTTTCAAAAATTTATATACTTGGTCACAGTCAGGGATCACTCGTTGGAATGGTTGCCGCACAAAATGGAGCTGACGGTTTTGTTTCCATTGCTGGAGTTGGGCAGGGAATAGACGATGTAATTATAGATCAACTCACCAATCAGGCACCAGGATTAGTGAACGATGCGCGAACTGCTTTTGATGATCTTCGGGAAAATGGAGTAGCAAATGACTATAGTCCCGGCTTGGCTTCTATTTTCAGAAAAGATATACAGCCGTTTATTTTAACATGGATGCAGTACGACCCTAAAGAGGAAATTGAAAGACTAGATATGCCTGTATTGATAATCAACGGCGATAATGATATTCAGGTTCAAGTTTCCGAAGCGGAATTATTAAAAGAGTCAAAGCCAGATGCCGAATTGAAAATCATTCCCAATATGAATCACATTTTTAAAGAAGTTGAAGGAAACGCCCTAGAGAACAGCAAATCTTACAACATATATAACCTTCCGGTAATGCCTGAACTGATTGACACTATTAGTAATTTCATTAAAAAGTAAAAGCTTAAGACGATTTTCATCTTCAAAATTGAATTTTCAATTCTGATTCCGATAATTATCGGAATCAGAATTAAAAAATGTATTTTGCGAAAAAATCAATAATAATGCAGGATACAGCCGCCGAAATTTTAAAAGACACGACTCCTCTTTTTACAAATGACACTATCGTTTTTGGAATCTTAATGATAGCCCTAGGCTTCATTTTTTACACTTCATCTAAATCAGATGGTTTTTGGAAAAAATTCTACGGAGTTGTACCAGCACTTTTTATGGCATATTTTCTTCCTGCACTTTTAACCACCACTGGTATTATTTCACCAGAATGGACTTCTGTTTCAGAAACTGGTGAAGCTACTAAAGGAAGCACAAGTTTATACTATATGTCCAGTCGGTATTTATTACCCGCTGCCTTGGTGCTAATGACACTGAGCATCGACCTAAAAGGGGTTTTCAACTTAGGCCCGAAGGCATTGATTATGTTTATTGCGGGCACTATCGGAATTGTAATTGGAGGGCCTTTGGCTGTTTTAATTGTTGGTAGTATTCATCCAGAGGCAGTAGGTGGCCAAGGAGCAGATGCTGTTTGGAGAGGCTTGTCAACACTGGCAGGAAGCTGGATTGGCGGTGGTGCAAACCAGACCGCAATGCTGGAGATTTACGGTTATAACCAGAAGCTATACGGCGGGATGGTTTTTGTTGATATTGTTGTTGCCAATATATGGATGGCGGTTGTTCTCTTCGGAATTGGGAAATCGGAAAAAATTGATAAGTGGTTAAAAGCTGATACTTCTGCCATTGAAAATCTAAAGGAGAAAGTTTCCGATTACAGCAAAAAAGTGGATAGAAATCCTTCCTTAACAGACTTGATGATCCTTGCCGCAATTGCATTCGGAACGGTAAGTTTCGCACATTTTGGTGCAGGTATTTTAAGTGATTTTTTCTCTTCGGTGGTAAGTGGAATTCCAAAAGGAATTACAAGAAACATCTTTACTTTCCTTGATTCTAGCTTCTTTTGGATGATTACTATAACCACTATAATCGGGGTGTTGCTTTCATTTACAAAACTTAGAAGCTATGAAGGCGCTGGAGCAAGTAAATTTGGTAGTGTCTTTATCTATATTTTGGTTGCAAGCATTGGTATGAAAATGGACCTGACTCTAATCTTTGATAATATGTGGCTTATTGTGATTGGTTTAGTCTGGATGGCCGTTCACGCGGGGTTGATGGTTTTAATCGCAAAATTAATACGTGCGCCCTACTTTTTCTTGGCCGTAGGAAGCCAAGCTAATGTGGGCGGTGCTGCTTCCGCTCCAATTGTAGCTTCTGCCTTTCACCCTTCATTAGCAACTGTGGGAGTACTCTTAGCGGTGTTCGGGTATGCCGTTGGAACTGTTGCAGCTATATTATGTACCGTACTGATGCAATTAGCCTCAACTGTTTAAAATGGTTTTTGGTTCTAGGTTTCAGATTTCAAGTCTGAGGTTTAATCACTCTGACTACGAACAGAACCCTTATCTCCAATGAATACATTTCTTACCAATAAAGAAATTCTTAAAACGTCTTTACCATCAATTTTTTCAAAAAAATATCCATCTTTGCAGCCTTATAAATCGAAGCTATTTTCAGTCTAGGTTTTCCATCTAAAAAAAATAAAATGCGTTACTTTCTATCCCTTTCTCTTCTGTTTCTAATGCTTATTGGTTGTACTACCAAAGACACAGAAATAATGAACCTCACCGGTACCGTAAGAGGTATGAAAAAAGGAGCTATCCTACTTCAAAAGTTTGAAGACACGGTTTTGGTTTCTGTAGATTCTCTAATTGTGGATGGAAATTCTGATTTTTCCTTTTCTGAAAAGATCGAAAGCCCAGAAGTTTACTATTTATACGTCAGGCTAAAGGATGGAACGTTGCGGGATGATAGAATTACTTTTTTTGCTGAGAATGCAGATATCAACATCCAAACAAATTTGAAAAATTTTGGTAGTGCAGCTATAGTTTCGGGTTCTGAAAACAACAAGACTTTAAAAGAATACCTTAAGCTGAAAGAGCGTTACGTAACTAAAAACTTAGACCTGATAGAAGAGCGATTGAGAATAAATTCTAAAAAGGGTGATTCAGCAGCGATTAAGGTTGAAGGAAAACAACGCGCGTTACTTTCCAGCAAATATTTTGCTACTATTAATTTTGCTCTCAATAACGAAGACAGCGAGGTAGCACCTTATTTAATGCTGAGCGAAGTTTATGATGCCAACATTAAATACTTAGACACAGTTTACAACTCACTTACCCCAAAAGTAAAAGACTCCAAATACGGTAAGGAATTGGAGTCTTATATTGTAAATCGAAAAAAATCGGATACTATTTTATAGTGCGTTTATCTTATCGATAAGCTTTCTACCTTTTTCTTCAAGCTCTGCATTCACAGCTTTAAAGTGCTTCTTTTTGTTATCGACTTTCTTTTCGTTCACTTTTGCAATAAGTTCATCAAAAGTACCGATTGCTTCGTCAATTATGCCTTCAGCCTTTTTATTCTCTTTATCTGGATTGGTCAATTCCCAAACATATACTGCTTCAATGATATCTCCTAAGACATAGTTGATGTCTTTTTTTAAATCTCTTACGTTTGCCATTTTGTTGTTTATTACTATTACTTATTATTATTGATTCTTGCTGTAATTTAAAATCGGGCAAAGATACGAACATTTAAGGTATGAATACCTCCAAAAAACTTGCGGAATTTGTAATAAATTTAATTTCAGGCAACTGGGCGGGAATCAAGATAGTTTCTCCTTTATTAATGGTTTCTGAGAAGTCATCTGTTTCAATTAAAGCAGTGCCTTCCAAACACATATAAACAGTAAAAGAGGAAGTTTCTTCTAAATTGCGAACATAGTCTTTGGATAGATTTAATTTATTTACCGAAAAGAAATGGGAAGCTCCTATAGCGGTTGGAGTATTTTTTTTATCAGAATAATCCAGCTTAGATTTTGATGGAGCGAAGTCAATTGCTTCTATGGCTAAATCATTATGCAATTGGCGCATTTGGCCATTTGTATCAGGTCTATCCCAATCGTAAATTCGATAAGTAATATCTGATGTTTGTTGTATTTCGGCGAGCAAAACTCCCGCACCAATAGCGTGAACCGTTCCGGGAGTTAAAAGGAAGGCATCGTCTTTTTTTACGGGTATGGAGTTTAGAATATTGGTTATTCGCTTTTCAGAAAGAGCATTCAAATATTTTTGTTGATTCATCTTCTCATTAAAACCTAAAATGAGTCGGCCATTTTCCGCAACATCAAGAATATACCACATCTCGGTTTTACCAAACGAATCATGTCGTTCCTTTGCCAAAACATCATCGGGGTGAACCTGTACCGAAAGATCTTCTTGAGCATCGATAAACTTAATCAATAGCGGAAAGGTGTCTCCAAAATCTTGATAGACCTTCTCCCCTACCAGTTTTTCTTTATAGTTCTCTAGTAACCAATTGAGGGTTTTACCTTTTAGCGAACCATTTATTACCTCGGAAATATTCTCCTTAACGCCAGAAACCTCCCAGCTTTCACCGATTTTTCCGGTAGCTTTTTTTGCGAATAATTTATTCAACTTATCTCCGCCCCAAACTTTTTGCTTTAGGATGGGATCAAATTTTAAAGGGTAAAGTGGCAAAACTGTTATCACTATCGTCCGGTATAAACAACAAAATTACGAGGCGTTTCGTAGAGCTTTATTGAGATTTCATATTTTTCACTAATGCGAGCTCGTATCTTATTCCAGATCACTACGGAAATGTTTTCTACCGTAGGGTTAAGGTTTTTAAACTCGGGCACTTCTATATTAAGATTTTTATGATCAAAAGCATCTTCAACTTCTTCCCTAATTATCTCAGACAAAATTTTTAAATCCATTAGAAAACCAGTTTCTGGGTCAATTTCACCCGTCAGGCCTACCTCTAATTCATAATTATGACCGTGATAGTTGGGGTTGCTACATTTTCCAAAAACCTCAAAGTTTTTTGCATCGTCCCATTCTTTTTTGAAAAGACGATGTGCGGCGTTAAAATGTGCTTTTCTATAAACTGTTAGGCTCATACAAGTATGTGTTGATAAAACTTATCGAATATTATTTTAAACCAAGCCGTATAAATTTCAGGATTAGTTTCAATGTCCTTTTTCACTTCTTCCAAATCCATCCATTTCCAAGCGGCTACTTCATCAGGATTTATTTCGGGATCTCCTTCAAAATTTCCAACTAGAATATGATCTAGTTCATGCTCTGTCAAACCATTGTCAAATGGTGCTTTATAGATAAAGCTTGTAGTTTCCTTGATATCTGTAGTGAACCCCATTTCTTCAAAAAGTCTTCTTTTTCCAGCATCGACAGATGATTCTCCATCACGTTGATGGCTACAGCAGGTATTGGCCCATAAACCAGGAGTATGATACTTGTGTAGCGCACGTTGTTGCAACATAAGTTCATTCTTTTTATTAAAAATGAAAACCGAAAAAGCTCTGTGAAGAAGACCTTTTACGTGGGCTTCTTGTTTGGGCATCAAGCCTATTTTCTGATCGTTTTCATCAACGAGAATTACTTTTTCCTCTTTCATTTTAATTTTGATTTTGGTTCAAAAATACGAAAAGGCTCGCTGTATTAAAAGCAAAAAGCACTCAATAGATACTATTGAGTGCTTTTCTAAAGAATCGAATTTAACTAACCTAATTCTGAATAATAAACATTGACCTTCTATTTAGCTGGTGCTCTTCCGCAGTACACGGAACTCCATTGGAACATTTGTTGACCAATTGTGATTCGCCATATCCTTTGGCGGTAAGTCTACTCTTATCGATTCCTTTCCCTACCAACCATTTAAGGGTAGATTGTGCACGACGCTCTGAAAGTGATTCATTGTATGAATCGCTACCGCGAGAATCTGTGTGCGACTCAATATGAATAACTATTTCTTCATACTCTCTCATTGCTGCAAGAATCTTTGCCAATTCTATTTCGGCATCTGGACGGATGTTCGATTTATCAAAGTCAAAATAAATTGGCTGTAAGTTTAAGCGACACCCTAAATCGTTTGGAGGACATGGGCCAATATGCTCTAATGGCAACGGCACGTCGATTTTTCCAGAAAGCACTGGGGTCTCAATCATCTTTTCATAAGGAGTATATCCTTCTTTTATTCCTCGTACTGTATATTGTGTGCCACAATCTGCATTGAAGCTATACGTACCATCCGTATTGGCAATAACTTGATTTACTTGTTTATTATTTTCATCAAGTAAAAACACATCAGCACCTGGCAATGGGGCCTTGGTCACTCGATCAAACACAAGGCCTTCAATTGTAATGATACACTTTTCTTTTACCAAATAAATATCATCATCAACACTTCCTTCTTCCTCTCCGCCTCTATTTGAGGAAATATAACCAATACGCGCTTCTTCATCAATAATAAATGCAAAATCATCCATAGCAGAGTTGGCTGGTTCTCCTAAATTTGAGATGTCTCCGGGTGTACCTTCTTCATCTAGCGTAGTAACAAAAACATCATAGCCTCCAAAACCTGAGCGTCCATCACTGGAGAAGTAAAGATTATTTTCATCGCTGAGGAAAGGAAATGACTCCCTACCTGCCGTATTAATTTCTGGACCTAAATTTACCGGTGTACCATATTTGTTATTTCCTAAAATATCGACATACCATAGGTCGGACATTCCTAAAGTCCCTGGCATATCAGAAGAGAAATAAAGTCTCTTTCCGTCGGGGCTTAAAGCTGGATGCGCTACAGAATAGTTTTTATTATTAAATGGTAGCTCTACAACTTCTGTCCAACTGTTCTCTCCTGTTTTTGTTGCTTTATATAACGACAATCTTAAAGTCTTAAATTTACTTGTCTTGTCGAGTCCTTTTTTTCCTTCGAAAAAGTTATTTCTTGTAAAGTAAGCAGTCATTCCATCTTTTGAAAAAGCAGCTGTAGACTCGTGATATTCAGTATTTATATCTCCACCTAACGGCATTGGATTACTCAACTCGCCATTCTCACTTTTATCTGCAATAAATAGATCTAGATATGGTTCTTGTGTCCATTCATTTATTTTAGCACCTGTGGTATTGGCTGCAGAAGCAAAAACCACTTTATCTTTTTGATAAAATGCCGGTCCAAAATCTGATGTAGGTGAATTGATAGCTGTCTTTGCAAGTTCAAATTCTCGAGATTTAAAGACAGTGCTTTTTAAATAATCAGCATCATCGTCATAAGATTTTATAACAAAGCCACTTCCTCCTTTTGCTTTATAATCTTCTAAAAGCGCCTCGCTCTCATCAAATCGTCCAAGGCTTTTTAGGGATTGTCCAGATCGGTAATAATATTCGGGACCTGTTTCATCTGGAAATGTTGTCACCAATTTATCATACCATTTTGCGGCATTGGTGTAATCTCCATTAAAGTAATAGGTATCGCCTAAACTTTTATATATTTGAGCAGATTCATATCCATCCTCCACTACTTTTAAATAAACTTGACGAGCATCGATATAAGCAAACCGGTCAAAATCCTTGTTAGCTTTTTTAATGTCCCTTTTCTGTCCATACGTGCTTCCTGCTGAAAGAACGACGAAGGCGAAAATAAATATGTTACGTACTATTGTATTCATAGTCATTATTTTTTAGAAGAATCTTGGAGTTAGCACTCGTTCTGATCGATTAAATAATTCAAAGCGAAACATAATTTCGTATGAACCGTCGGTGTAGGCTTCAATATCTGTTGTTTGATAATCGTAAGCGAAACCTATAAATATACTATCTGTGGCTTGAAAGCCAACCAATCCACTCATTGCTGCGCTCCATCTGTAGGCAGCTCCTAGGGTTACCTTATCATATAATAAGAAGTTAGCCGAAACATCAGCCTGTAAAGGCGACCCACTTACCATTTTAAACAAAGTTGCAGGTTTAAACTTTAAATTCTCACTTATATTAAATACATATCCGGCAATTAAGAAAAAGTGCATTCGCTCTGAGGCAGTAGTTTCAACTGCTGTATTTGCAATACTACCCTTATCAAAATGTTTGGTTGTAAGAAAGTTAGGAACCGAAAGCCCTGCATAGAACTTTTCAGTATTAAAGTAAAGACCAGCACCTATTTGAGGTTGCAATTTATTATCAATATTATTTTGTTCAAAGTAAGGGTCTGTATATACATCTCTTGGAAGGTTCAGCTTAGAAAAATCTACATCTAGTATATCCAAACCTGCTTTAAGTCCGAAAGACAATTTAGCAGATTCCGAAGTATTAATAGAATAAGAATAATCTATATTAAAATTAGTTTCAATAGCTGGGCCAATTCTATCATTGACAACAGACAGACCTAAGCCCATATTGTCAGCCACTGGCGAGTTTACTGTAAAGGTCCCGGTGTTAGGTGCTCCATCTCCAAAATTAACCCACTGTGTTCTATACAGAAGACCAAAACTCAATGCTTCGCGGTTTCCAGCATATGCAGGGTTTACCACCTGTGTATTATACATATACTGTGTATACTGTGGGTCCTGCTGCGCTTTACTTGAAAACGTACCAAGTAAAATCAAAACTATTAGTGTTAAATAACTGTGTTTCATAGTTATGTCTTTTTAACCCTGGGAGGAAGTTACCTCCCAGGTATATTTGATTTTTCTATTTATTAATGTATAAATATCCGGTATAGCTATCCTTACCTGGGTTCTCACCTTGGAAGGTTAAAATATAGAAGTAAGTACCTGTTGGCAACTCCTTATCTTTCTGCACGGTAACACGTCCTTCAGAAATTCCTGTAAACGTATTCTGACTGTCATCTTCACCTCTTCCATAACCATCTGTCTCATAGACAAGAACACCCCATCTATTAAAGATCTTCACATTATTATTTGGATAGTTATGAATTCCTTTTACCCAGAAGTAATCGTTCATACCATCTCCATTTGGTGTAATACCGTTGAATATTTCAAAGTCAGTACCCAATACATCCGGTAGAACAACAACTGCTTCAGCATCGGCTTCAACAATACTACCTCCAATATCCTCTCCAGATACAATAGCGTGGTTTACTACTTCACCCGCATCAATATCCTCTTGGGTTATTGCGTAAGTAGCAGTAAAGGTTGTGCTATCTGTCTCTCCTGGTAGCAATACTGCAATCGGTCCACCAGAGATTTCAACACCTGGTAATAGATCTTCAAGAGTAATGTTATACAAGGTCACATCTCCAGTGTTTGTAACAGCGAAGGTGTATGTTATTGTTTCACCAACCTCTGATGCCCCGTTGCCATTTTCATCATTGAACTCCCCTATTTTTTCTAGAGAAATTGAAGGATTCTGGCAAAGTACCGTTACAGTAGGATCATCTTCCAAGTAGCTATTGTCATCAGATTGATCTGAAACCATATCACCGTTAGAAGCGGTTCCTTCAGCGGTAGCTTGATTCTCAATAAACCCTGTGTCAACATCAGTTTGTGTAACAGTATAGATTGCAGTGAAGGTTGTTAAGTCCTCTTCTCCAGCGGCTAAGTTGATTGGTCCACCAACCACAGTCACCATTGGATCAGTTACTATTACATTTGTCAAGGCAACATTACCGGTATTTTTAACACTGAAGGTATAAAGAATCGTTTCACCTATATCAGCACATCCATTGTCATTCTCATCAACTGGTACACCTGCTTTTATTAAAGCTATTGCTGGATCTTGACAAAGCACGGTTACTGTAGGATCATCTTCAAACTCACTATCGTCATCCGATAAATCGCTAACCGTAGTTCCAGAGTTGTCTGTACCTGTAACTGTTGCTTGATTCTCAACAAATCCCGCATCTATATCATCTTGTGTGATAGTGTAAGTTGCAGTAAACATTGTTGAGTCTGTTTCACCTGGAGCCAAAGTTATTGGACCTCCTGAGACACTAACCAATGGATCTGTAATCATTATGTTAGATAAAGTAACATTCCCAAGGTTAAAGACTGTGAAGCTATAATCAATAGTCTCACCAACGTCTGCACATCCATTACCGTTTGTATCAATGACTTCTCCTATTTTAATTAGAGCTATTACAGGGTTCTGACAAAGTTCGATAACTGTTGGCTCATCATTGCCTATATCAGTTCCTGAAAGATCGCTCACTTCACTTAGGTCTGGAGCAGTACCTGTAGCCGTAGCTTGGTTTACAACTTCTCCAGCATCAATATCATCTTGAGTGATGGTATAAGTTGCGGTATAGATCCAGGTTTCTGTAACATCTAGTTTACCATCTCCATCTGTATCACCGCTTACTGGACCAGCTAATGGGCCACCCAATAATGGATCGTCAACAACGATATTCGAAAGACTTACATTTCCTTCGTTTGTAACAGTAAACGTATAAGTGATAGTTTCATCAACATTAGAACAGTCATCGCCATTCTCATCATTAAAGATTCCTGTTTTTACAATTGCAATGACAGGGTTCTGACAAAGCTCGATAACTGTTGTATTATCATTCCCAATATCAGTTCCTGAAAGATCGCTCACTTCACTTAGGTCTGGAGCAGTACCTGTAGCCGTAGCTTGGTTTACAACTTCTCCAGCATCAATATCATCTTGAGTGATGGTATAAGTTGCGGTATAGATCCAGGTTTCTGTAACATCTAGTTTACCATCTCCATCTGTATCACCGCTTACTGGACCAGCTAATGGGCCACCCAATAATGGATCGTCAACAACGATATTCGAAAGACTTACATTTCCTTCGTTTGTAACAGTAAACGTATAAGTGATAGTTTCATCAACATTAGAACAGTCATCGCCATTCTCATCATTAAAGATTCCTGTTTTTACAATTGCAATGACAGGGTTCTGACAAAGCTCGATAACTGTTGTATTATCATTCCCAATATCAGTTCCTGAAAGATCGCTCACTTCACTTAGGTCTGGAGCAGTACCTGTAGCCGTAGCTTGGTTTACAACTTCTCCAGCATCAATATCATCTTGAGTGATGGTATAAGTTGCGGTATAGATCCAGGTTTCTGTAACATCTAGTTTACCATCTCCATCTGTATCACCGCTTACTGGACCAGCTAATGGGCCACCCAATAATGGATCGTCAACAACGATATTCGAAAGACTTACATTTCCTTCGTTTGTAACAGTAAACGTATAAGTGATAGTTTCATCAACATTAGAACAGTCATCGCCATTCTCATCATTAAAGATTCCTGTTTTTACAATTGCAATGACAGGGTTCTGACAAAGCTCGATAACTGTTGTATTATCATTCCCAATATCAGTTCCTGAAAGATCGCTCACTTCACTTAGGTCTGGAGCAGTACCTGTAGCCGTAGCTTGGTTTACAACTTCTCCAGCATCAATATCATCTTGAGTGATGGTATAAGTTGCGGTATAGATCCAGGTTTCTGTAACATCTAGTTTACCATCTCCATCTGTATCACCGCTTACTGGACCAGCTAATGGGCCACCCAATAATGGATCGTCAACAACGATATTCGAAAGACTTACATTTCCTTCGTTTGTAACAGTAAACGTATAAGTGATAGTTTCATCAACATTAGAACAGTCATCGCCATTCTCATCATTAAAGATTCCTGTTTTTACAATTGCAATGACAGGGTTCTGACAAAGCTCGATAACTGTTGTATTATCATTCCCAATATCAGTTCCTGAAAGATCGCTCACTTCACTTAGGTCTGGAGCAGTACCTGTAGCCGTAGCTTGGTTTACAACTTCTCCAGCATCAATATCATCTTGAGTGATGGTATAAGTTGCGGTATAGATCCAGGTTTCTGTAACATCTAGTTTACCATCTCCATCTGTATCACCGCTTACTGGACCAGCTAATGGGCCACCCAATAATGGATCGTCAACAACGATATTCGAAAGACTTACATTTCCTTCGTTTGTAACAGTAAACGTATAAGTGATAGTTTCATCAACATTAGAACAGTCATCGCCATTCTCATCATTAAAGATTCCTGTTTTTACAATTGCAATGACAGGGTTCTGACAAAGCTCGATAACTGTTGTATTATCATTCCCAATATCAGTTCCTGAAAGATCGCTCACCTCACTTAAGTCTGGTGCAGTACCTGTAGCCGTAGCTTGATTTACTACTTCACCGGCGTCTATATCATCTTGAGTAATGGTATAAGTTGCGGTATAGATCCAGGTTTCTGTAACATCTAGTTTACCATCGCCATCGGTATCACCGCTTACTGGACCAGCCAATGGACCACCCAATAATGGATCGTCAACAACGATATCACTCAATGTTACATTTCCTTCATTTGTTACTGTGAACGTATAAGTGATTGTTTCATCAACATTAGAACAGTCATCACCATTTTCATCATTGAAGACTCCTGTTTTCACGATTGCGATGGCAGGATCACTACAAATAGTAACAACTGTTGGGTTGTCACCAGCATAGCTACTGTTATCAGAAGTATCTGTCACTTCTGTAGCGATTGGCGTTGTTCCAACAACTTCAGCAGTGTTAGAGAACGAACCGTTATCAATATCAGCCTGTGTAATAGTATAAGTAGCAGTAAATGTAGTAAAGTCTTCAGCACCTGGAGCCAAACTAGCTAATGGACCACCTGTTACAGTTACACCTCCAATAAGATCGCTAACCATGACATCCGTTAGAGTAACATTACCAGTATTCATTACTGAGAAGTTATAAGTGATAACATCATCTACAGCAACTTCAGAACATCCTGTACTTGGATCAACTTCTACGTTAGATTCCTTAATAAGAGCAATACTCGCATTTGTACAGATAATAACAACTGTTGGGTTGTTGCCTGCATAGCTACTGTTATCAGAAGTATCAGTTACTTCTGTAGCGCTTGGTGTTGTTCCAACAACTTCAGCAGTGTTTGAGAACGAACCGTTATCAATATCAGCTTGTGTGATTGTGTATGTTGCAGTGAACGTAGTGGTATCTTCAGCACCTGGAGCCAAATTAATTGGGTCACCAGTTACAGTTACACCTCCAATAAGGTCACTAACCATAACATCGGTTAGAGTCACATTACCAGTATTCATTACTGAGAAGTTATATGTGATAACATCATCTACAGCAATCTCAGAACAGCCTGTACTCGGATCAATTTCTACATTCGAAGTCTTGATAAGTGCAATGCTCGCATCCGTACAGATAATAACAACTGTTGGGTTGTCACCAGCATAACTGCTGTTATCAGAAGTATCTGTCACCTCTGTAGCGCTTGGTGTTGTCCCAACTACTTCAGCAGTGTTAGCGAACGAACCGTTATCAATATCAGCTTGTGTGATTGTGTATGTTGCAGTGAACGTAGTGGTATCTTCAGCACCAGGAGCCAAACTGATTGGGGCACCAGTTACAGTTACACCACCAATAAGGTCGCTAACCATAACATCCGTTAGAGTAACATTACCAGTATTCATTACTGAGAAGTTATAAGTGATAACATCATCTACAGCAATCTCAGAACAGCCTGTACTTGGATCAACTTCTACGTTCGCAGTCTTGATAAGTACAATGCTTGCATCGGTACAGATATCAACAATCGTTGGATTGTTGTCTGTATAGCTGCTATGGTCAGAGACGTCAGTAGTCTGGCTATCATCAGGAGCAGTTCCTGTGGCTGTAGCCTGATTGGAGAACATTCCTGCGTCAAGGTCAGCTTGGGTGATTGTATAAGTCGCTGTAAACGTAGCGGTATCCTCAGCTCCCGGTGCTAAACTAGCAATAGGTCCGCCAGACATAATAGCATCTGGATCAGTAACAACTACATTAGTAAGGGTTGAGTTTCCTGTGTTTTTCACTGAGAAGCTATAGGTAATTACATCATCTACAGCAATCTCAGAACATCCTGTACTCGGATCAACTTCTACATTCGCAGTCTTGATAAGCGCAATGCTTGCATCGGTACAGATATCTACGATTGTTGGGTTGTTGTCGGTATAGTCGCTATGGTCAGAAATGTCTGTGGCCTGGCTAGCATCAGGAGCAGTTCCTGTGGCGGTAGCCTGGTTGGAGAACATTCCAGCATCAAGGTCAGCTTGTGTGATAGTATAGGTAGCAGTAAACGTACTGGTATCCTCAACACCCGGTGCCAAGCTGGCAATAGGTCCACCAGACATTGTTGCATCTGGATCGGTAACAACTACATCCGTAAGGGTTGCGTTTCCTGTGTTTTTTACTGAGAAACTATACGCGATAACAGTTCCTACTTCTACATCGGTACAGCCTGTAGTTGGATCAACTTCTACATTCGCAGTCTTGATAAGTGCAATGCTTGCATCCGTACAGATATCTACGATTGTTGGGTTGTTGCCGGTATAGTCGCTATGGTCAGAGATGTCTGTGGTTTGGCTAGCATCAGGAGCAGTTCCTGTAGCGGTAGCCTGGTTTGAGAACATTCCTGCATCAAGGTCAGCTTGGGTGATTGTGTAGGTCGCTGTGAAAGTAGCAGTATCCTCAGCTCCCGGTGCCAAGCTGGCAATAGGTCCGCCAGACATAATAGCATCTGGATCAGCAACAACTACATTAGTAAGGGTTGAGTTTCCTGTGTTTTTCACTGAAAAACTATAGGTAATTACATCATTTACAGCAATCTCAGAACATCCTGTACTCGGATCAACTTCTACATTCGCAGTCTTGATAAGTGCAATGCTTGCATCGGTACAGATATCAACAATCGTTGGATTGTTGTCTGTATAGCTGCTATGGTCAGAGATGTCTGTAGTCTGGCTATCGTCAGGAGCAGTTCCTGTAGCGGTAGCCTGGTTTGAGAACATTCCTGCATCAAGGTCAGCTTGGGTGATTGTGTAGGTCGCTGTGAAAGTAGCAGTATCCTCAGCTCCCGGTGCCAAGCTGGCAATAGGTCCGCCAGACATAATAGCATCTGGATCAGCAACAACTACATTAGTAAGGGTTGAGTTTCCTGTGTTTTTCACTGAAAAACTATAGGTAATTACATCATTTACAGCAATCTCAGAACATCCTGTACTCGGATCAACTTCTACATTCGCAGTCTTGATAAGCGCAATGCTCGCATCGGTACAGATAGTTACAACCGTTGGGTTGTCACCTACGTATCCTTCATTGTTAGAAGTATCCGTTACATTAGGTCCTCTTGGAGGTGTCCCAACTACTTCAGCTGAGTTCGTAAACGTACCGTTATCAATATCAGCTTGTGTGATAGTATAAGTTGCAGTGAACGTAGTAGTATCTTCAGCACCGGGAGTCAATGTGATTGGACCACCAGCTACAGTTACGCCTCCTACTAAATCACTTACTATAATATCCGTTAGGGTAACATTTCCTGGGTTCCTAACCGAGAAGCTATACGTGATGATATCATCCACAGCTAGTGTTGAACAACCTGTGGTTGGATCAACCTCTACGTTTGAAGTCTTGATAAGAGCAATGCTCGGAATGTCACAGGTTATTTCAACTTCTACTTCCTGCTCACATCCATTAGCATCAGTCACAAGTACTGTGTGGATCCCTTCTGTTAAATCTGTAGCAGTAGCTGTGGTCTGCCCATCACTCCATAAATATTCGTAAGGTGCTGTTCCTCCACTGGCTACAACGGTAGCTGAACCATCTGTACAACCTTGAGCGGTTGTCGCAGGAACTATATCAGTTATTTCTATACTAAGTGCTTCTAGAGGCTCAGCGACCGTAACTTCATAAGTTACCGCTTCACAAACAGTACCGTCAATAGTAACACTAACGGTATACGTGCCAGCAGGCTGACCACTAATAGTACTCGAACTTACTCCAGCATCAACTTGTGCTGGAACCGTATTCCAAGTAAAGGTGAAAGTCGAAGCTGGATGGGCTATTGAAGAAGCGCTAACCGTGGCAGCTCCTGTAGCTTCTCCATAACAAAGAACATCCGTAATAGCTCCCGCCAACGATACAACTGCATCACAGTCATTATCGCACGTCAGGGTAATTTCGTCTGTAATAAATGTACAGCCATTGGCATCAGTAACTGTTACGCTATAAGTACCGGCCTCAAGGCCCGAAATGCTAGCGGTGTTCGCGCCATTGCTCCATAGATAGGTATAAGGCGCCGTTCCCCCACTTGCAACCACAGTAGCTGTACCATCAGCACAGTTCTGGGAAGAGGTAGGATCTTCTTTACTTAAAGTTCCGATCAATGCCCCTGTTGGCTCAGCGATCGTAACCTCAAAAGTTTCTGCAGCACATAAGGTCCCGTCAATAGTAACACTAACGGTATACGTGCCAGCAGGCTGACCACTAATAGTACTCGAACTTACTCCAGCATCAACTTGTGCTGGAACCGTATTCCAAGTAAAGGTGAAAGTCGAAGCTGGATGGGCTATTGAAGAAGCGCTAACCGTGGCAGCTCCTGTAGCTTCTCCATAACAAAGAACATCCGTAATAGCTCCCGCCAACGATACAACTGCATCACAGTCATTGTCGCAGGTTATGTTAACATCTACTTCCTGCTCACATCCATTGGCATCAGTTACTTTTACGATATGGTTGCCTTCTGCTAAACCTGTAGCAATAGCTGTTGTCTGACCATCACTCCATAAATATGCGTAAGGTGCCACGCCTCCACTTGGAACAGCAGTAGCTGAACCATCTGAACAACTTTGGGCGGTTGTAGCAGGAAAAATATCGATAAATGAAACTTCTAAAGCATCTGGCTCAGCGATCGTAACTTCATAAGTTACCGCTTCACAAACAGTACCGTCAATAGTAACACTAACGGTATACGTGCCAGCAGGCTGACCACTAATAGTACTCGAACTTACTCCAGCATCAACTTGTGCTGGAACCGTATTCCAAGTAAAGGTGAAAGTCGAAGCTGGATGGGCTATTGAAGAAGCGCTAACCGTGGCAGCTCCTGTAGCTTCTCCATAACAAAGAACATCCGTAATAGCTCCCGCCAACGATACAACTGCATCACAGTCATTGTCGCAGGTTATGTTAACATCTACTTCCTGCTCACATCCATTGGCATCAGTTACTTTTACGATATGGTTGCCTTCTGCTAAACCTGTAGCAATAGCTGTTGTCTGACCATCACTCCATAAATATGCGTAAGGTGCCACGCCTCCACTTGGAACAGCAGTAGCTGAACCATCTGAACAACTTTGGGCGGTTGTAGCAGGAAAAATATCGATAAATGAAACTTCTAAAGCATCTGGCTCAGCGATCGTAACTTCATAAGTTACCGCTTCACAAACAGTACCGTCAATAGTAACACTAACGGTATACGTGCCAGCAGGCTGACCACTAATAGTACTCGAACTTACTCCAGCATCAACTTGTGCTGGAACCGTATTCCAAGTAAAGGTGAAAGTCGAAGCTGGATGGGCTATTGAAGAAGCGCTAACCGTGGCAGCTCCTGTAGCTTCTCCATAACAAAGAACATCCGTAATAGCTCCCGCCAACGATACAACTGCATCACAGTCATTGTCGCAGGTTATGTTAACATCTACTTCCTGCTCACATCCATTGGCATCAGTTACTTTTACGATATGGTTGCCTTCTGCTAAACCTGTAGCAATAGCTGTTGTCTGACCATCACTCCATAAATATGCGTAAGGTGCCACGCCTCCACTTGGAACAGCAGTAGCTGAACCATCTGAACAACTTTGGGCGGTTGTAGCAGGAAAAATATCGATAAATGAAACTTCTAAAGCATCTGGCTCAGCGATCGTAACTTCATAAGTTACCGCTTCACAAACAGTACCGTCAATAGTAACACTAACGGTATACGTGCCAGCAGGCTGACCACTAATAGTACTCGAACTTACTCCAGCATCAACTTGTGCTGGAACCGTATTCCAAGTAAAGGTGAAAGTCGAAGCTGGATGGGCTATTGAAGAAGCGCTAACCGTGGCAGCTCCTGTAGCTTCTCCATAACAAAGAACATCCGTAATAGCTCCCGCCAACGATACAACTGCATCACAGTCATTGTCGCAGGTTATGTTAACATCTACTTCCTGCTCACATCCATTGGCATCAGTTACTTTTACGATATGGTTGCCTTCTGCTAAACCTGTAGCAATAGCTGTTGTCTGACCATCACTCCATAAATATGCGTAAGGTGCCACGCCTCCACTTGGAACAGCAGTAGCTGAACCATCTGAACAACTTTGGGCGGTTGTAGCAGGAAAAATATCGATAAACGAAATTTCTAAAGCATCTGGCTCAGTTATTTCATATGACATTTCAATAGCACATTTCCCATCATCAATAATTACAGCATAAGTTCCCGCAGTTAATCCAGTTTGATCCTCAGCTGTTAGGTCTAAACCACTTCCATCGTTTGTAGACCAGGCATATGTATAATTACCTGTTCCACCTGTAACCGATATATCAATAGAACCATCATTCCCTTCAAAACATGTTACATTTTCTATTAGTGGATTTTCATTTAATTCTAAATCAGAAATTTCAAGAGTAAGCTCTTTAGCTGTAGAAAGACAGTTTCCGGTTGTAGTTGAGTAGAATGCATACCAAACTCCTGGCGCCGTAACCATTGGATTATTTGGTAAATAATCTGCCGTAACGCTTAAATCAGGATTGGTTGTCCAATGTAATTCAGCACCGGTTGGCGGCGTGGACGTAACAAAACTATTAAGGGCTATTCCTGTTGTAGGTGCTTCACAATATGTTTTTAAAGTTTCGGAAAGCTCTGGAGCAACAGGTAAATCAATCACCGTTACAGTAATAGGAATTCTCGGCCCAATACATTGGGCAGATGCACCTTCGGCAACATAATAGGTAAATGTGCCTGCAGTTGATGTATCCGGTAAAAAACTTGTTTGTGCCGTCCCCCCTGTTTCTACTGTATAAAAATACAGTTCAAGTCCAGGTTCACTAACGGTAGCCTCAAGAGGCGCCGAAGTTTCTCCCACACAATAATCTACATTATCTGCTTCGGGAACAGAGGTTATTTCTGTAATATCAATTTTAAACTTGAAAACACAGGTTTCTGAGCTTGGAGGTATGGCATAATAGGTTGTTTCACCTGGCGTGGTTGGAAATCCAGACGAAATAGTATATTCTACAGAAGAATTGGTAACAGGATATTCGTTATAAAATCGAGATCCAGTTGGAAAAAATCCACTAAAATCCGTAAACGGAATATTGGAGCCTTCAACATTACAAAATGTAAAAACCTGAACAGGATCAACACCTGCACAGTTTGCTTGTACGTAGGCGTCTTTATCAATTTCAATAGAAATAGGCGCTACTATCGGCTCACCCTCACAATTGCCTACTGCTGTGTGTCCTTGAATAAAAGAGTAATTTTCAAAAAGAACACCAGATATAGCTCCCTCTCCACTCATAACACCTGTAATTGGAATGTTTAAGGCGCAGCTATCGTTACTCAAGATTTGGCAATCGGTAGTTGCCTTTAGTTTATAGGTTAATGTAGCTAGTTTGGGGCTACCATTAATAACTGGCAAAGTTCCCAAATTCCATACAATACTTCCATTAGCCCCAACATTCTGATCGAAATAAGGCTGAGGCCCTGATAATCCCTCAAAATATTGTCCAGAAGCACTTACAAATTCAGAACCAAAGGGAATGGGAACAGTCGCTACCGCATTGTCAATAGCCTCATCACCCCGATTGCGAATCTCAACCGTAACCTCCACTTCCTGCCCTGGTTCAATAGTTGGGCTAGGCCCTGCTGTTTGTCCATTTATTGTTACTACTTGATCTATTGCCTCTGGCTCCGGAATATACGCGTCAATTGCCAGTGCTATAAATGGGATAATGTATGTATCTCCAGTAGTTCCATACCTAAACTTAGTACTTGTTTGACCGTTTGTAATAAGGTTTTTATTAGCATTTGGTAGGTCGAACATAGAAATATCAAGTCCGGTATTATTTAAAAGACTCGGATTTCGAGTATTTCCACCAGTAAAAATTGAAGAATTAAAAAAGTTACCGGTACTGTTACCTGCATGATTCAATCGCACCCACTGGTTATTTTGATTAATCATATCAAAATAATCTCCAGGAATTCCTCTATCACCTTCTCCCGCTATTAATCCAAGTTTTACATTTACTGGGCCCTGTTGAACCGCATTAAATCCTGAAACTGGCAACTCATAACTACCATTTCCCTGATTACCACTTAAATAAGCATGGCCGTCAAAAATTGTAACATCTCTTCTTGTCATTTTAGAGTTTTCGTAAACCACAACCATGGCCCAACCTCCATAATAACCTACAGACCCACCATTTCCTTCGCGAAGAGCCATATCTGCAATTGTATAATTTCCTATTCCATTTTGTATAACATAATTTGTAACTTCTGCATATGCAGTATACATGGCATCATGATTCTGTCCAGGAAAATAAATATCATTAGCATTAGCTGTAAATTCAGTATAACTTGAGGAATTTGGACCTTTAACCTTTACTTTTCTCTTGTCAAGGGATTTACCACCAACAGTAAAGGTCATTGGACTATTATTAACTGCATCAACATCATGAGCCCTTCCCGTCCAATACAGTCCCGCGTAAATAATATTAGAACACGTAGGCTCTGCACCATTCTCAGTAGATAATTTTAATTCTGATGTAGATGAATTAATGGTACTATTATCACCATCAACATCTACATACTTCATCTTATTATTACTGTTGTTTGTATTGTCTCCGTAACTTTGTAGTGTTAAGTTGGTATTCCCAAAAAGCACAAAATCCCCTTTTACATTATAGACTTTTTTGGAAGGTGTCGCTTGAGAAGTTCGCTGTTGAAAAGGTTTAATAATTTGTCCAAATGCTGGGGCATTATATCCTAATAATATAAACAAAATCATAGCCATTGTAAAAAGGCTATGATTTTTCTTCGTAGTAAAGTAATGTTTTTTCATCCTCTTAAATTTTCAAATTATAGGAATTAATTGTTTATCTCTGCGTTATGAATAACTAGAATATCTTCAGAAAAAGACTGTCGAGAAGAAAGTGCGTTTGTCATATTAGAGCCTCCACAACTTTCACATACAAAAAAGATATATTTTAGATTGGGAAGTTCATTTAGAAATTCAGGATTTACCATTTGCGGATTGTTGCCTTTCAAATAAATCTTTACCATTTCCACTCGAGCGAGTTTATTGATTTGCGAAGGAATATTTGATAATTGAGCAAAATCAACATAAAGCACTTCAGAATCACCAGACCCATAATAATTAGTTTCACCATTTTGGAAATAGGCGGCTGGCTGAAGATCAGAAATCAAAGAGTTTAGTCTATCAACATCAAAACCACCATTTTTTAAAACAGTGGTTGAGCTTTCTATATCCTTAGCGCTTATAATTTTTTGTCCATAAGACGAAACACTGAAAAGTGCTAGTAAAAAAACAAACAAAATAAAACGTCCCTCTTTATCGATAGTAAAACAATGCTTATTGAACATCTTTATATCTTTTACATTCATATCCTATATATTAGAAATTCTGTTATTTAAATTTTGAAGCGCAAGGAATCCACATGTGATTCACAATTCATGAGACCAAATATACTATGTTAAAAATGTTAAAATATTGCTAACAAACAACTATTAGTTGAACTGTTAAAATTAGTCGATGAACGACGTAAATCTCTTTAAAATGTTCTATTTCTTGTAGGAATAAGATGTACGTACTACTACGTACAAGCATTAAAAACAGGTATTCCAAATACATTTTAAGTAAAAACCAAAGACCAATTGATCTCTTTCTTTAAAATATTAAGCTAGTATAATGGAATTTACTAGGCCTTTTAGTTATAAAATTTCATTTAGTTTTTCTTAACTTTTAACATAATTAGATACGGATTTATTTTCGTGCCTCTTAAGTTTAAAACTCCAACAACAAACTTTATCTTTGCAGACTTATACTAGAAAAATATTATGTCTTTAACTAAAGAAATAAAACGCAGAAGAACCTTTGGAATCATTGCGCACCCCGATGCTGGAAAAACTACGCTTACAGAAAAATTGCTACTTTTTGGAGGCGCGATTAATGAAGC
Organism: Aequorivita sp.; assembly: GCA_052105975.1. Lineage (GTDB taxonomy): Bacteria > Bacteroidota > Bacteroidia > Flavobacteriales > Flavobacteriaceae > Aequorivita. The sequence goes on from JBQEAY010000014.1 coordinate 59,050, forward strand.
CGGGGCCGTAAAAAACAACAAGGTAAAAAAAGGTGCTACCAGTGACTTTATGGAAATAGAGCGTCAACGTGGTATTTCTGTAGCTACTTCTGTTTTAGCTTTTGAATATGAAGGCATTAAAATAAATATTCTAGACACTCCTGGGCATAAGGATTTTGCAGAAGACACCTTTAGAACCTTAACTGCCGTTGATAGCGTAATCGTTGTAATTGACGTCGCCAAAGGTGTTGAGGAACAAACAGAAAAATTGGTTGAAGTTTGTAGAATGCGAAATATACCAATGATCGTTTTTATCAATAAACTAGACCGTGAAGGCCGCGACGCATTTGATTTGCTTGACGAGATTGAACAGAAACTACATTTGCGAGTTACGCCTTTGAGCTTCCCAATAGGTATGGGATATGATTTTAAAGGAATTTACAATATTTGGGAAAAGAACATTAATCTTTTTAGCGGTGACAGTAGAAAAGACATAGAGGAAACTATTGAAATTGAAGATCTAAGCAGTACCGAACTCGACGATCTAGTAGGCGAAAAAGCCGCTGATACGTTACGGGAAGAACTTGAACTTGCACTTGAGGTATATCCCGATTTTGATGGAAAAGAATACCTAGAAGGAAAGCTTCAACCTGTATTTTTTGGGTCGGCCTTAAATAATTTTGGTGTCCGTGAACTACTCGACTGTTTTGTTGAAATAGCCCCTACTCCACGCCCCAAAGAAAGCGATACACGTTTGGTAAAACCAGATGAAAAAGAGTTTTCAGGTTTCGTATTTAAAATTCACGCAAATATGGATCCTAAGCACCGCGACCGCTTGGCTTTTGTGAAAATTGTTTCGGGAACATTTGAGCGAAATTCACCATATTTACACGTTCGCAATGGTAAAAAAATGAAATTTAGTAGTCCCAACGCTTTCTTTGCTGAAAAGAAACAAATAGTAGATGTTTCTTACCCTGGTGATATTGTGGGACTTCACGACACCGGAAACTTTAAGATTGGCGATACGCTTACCGAAGGCGAAAAAATGCAATATAGAGGTATTCCAAGCTTTTCTCCAGAACACTTTAAGTATATCAACAATGCCGACCCAATGAAGAGCAAGCAGCTTGAAAAAGGTATAGACCAACTAATGGACGAAGGTGTTGCACAGCTGTTCACTTTGGAGCTTAATGGCCGTAAAGTAATAGGAACTGTTGGTGCCCTGCAATTTGAAGTTATCCAATATAGATTAGAACACGAATATGGCGCAAGTTGTTCCTACGAAAACCTAAACGTACACAAAGCCTGCTGGGTTGAAGCAAAAGACCCTAAGAGCGAAGAGTTTGCAGAGTTTAAAAGAGTTAAAGCAAGGTTTCTCGCGAAAGACAAACGTGGACAATTGGTTTTCTTTGCTGATTCCTCGTTTACACTTCAAATGACCCAATCAAAATACCCAAATGTAAAACTGCATTTTGTCAGTGAATTTGAAAAGGAGAAGAATCCTTCCAAAATTTAAAAACTTAGGTGCGTGATTAATCACGCGCCTATCTTTTAATTGAATTCAAAATGTATTCAGATTGTATTTGGAATTCGAAATTTAAAGCATAAAAAAAGCCCCAAATTGGGGCTTTTTTTATGCTTCGCCTGTAGGGCCAAAGTTTAAAGGAAGTGGCGGTTGCTCATAATCCTTTATTTCACCATGGGCATTTTCAAAACGTTTAACGTTATCGTTCAACGCTTTTAAAAATCGCTTAGCGTGCTGTGGTGTCAAGATGATTCTAGACTTCACTTTGCTCTTTGGAACTCCTGGCATAATGGTTACAAAATCAACAACAAATTCAGAAACTGAATGGTTGATAACGGCAAGGTTACTATAAATACCCTGTGCTACATTTTCATCCAATTCAATGTTTATCTGTCCCTTTTTAGGTTTTTCTTTCTTTTGATCAGCCATATTTTAAAATATAATTGTGGCGTAGAGACGCATTGAAATGCGTCTCTACTACAGCGCCACAAAATTAATTATAATTTACTTCTTGCTTAACGCGGTTCATTTCCTCAAGCTCTTGTTTAGATCCCACAATTATAGTGTCATATCTACGCATACCGGTACCGGCAGGTATTTTATGTCCTACAATTACGTTTTCTTTCAAGCCTTCCAAGGTATCAACTTTACCAGCTACAGCCGCTTCGTTCAATACTTTGGTAGTTTCCTGGAAGGAAGCCGCAGAGATGAATGATTTAGTCTGTAACGACGCTCTCGTAATACCCTGAAGTACTGGAGTTGCCGTTGCAGATACCGCATCCCGTGCTTCTGCAAGTTCTTTATCATTTCTTCTCAATAAAGAGTTCTCATCGCGAAGCTCTCGTGATGAAAGGATTTGTCCTTCCTTCAAGTTTTCAGAATCACCGGCGTTTGTAACAACCTTCATTCCAAAAATCTTATCGTTTTCTTCGATGAAATCATCTTTATGTCCAAGTTGGTTTTCAAGGAAAGTAGTATCTCCTGGATCTTGGATTCTTACCTTACGCATCATTTGACGAACAACCACCTCAAAGTGCTTATCATTAATTTTCACCCCTTGCAGACGGTATACCTCTTGAACTTCGTTCACAAGATATTGCTGTACTGCTGATGGGCCTTTAATACGAAGGATATCTTCTGGTGTAATTGATCCATCAGAAAGCGGCATACCTGCACGAACGTAATCGTTTTCCTGAACTAAAATCTGGTTTGATAATTTCACCAAATACTTTTTCAATTCGCCTAGTTTAGACTCAACGATAATCTCGCGGTTACCACGTTTGATTTTTCCAAAGGAAACAACTCCATCAATCTCACTTACAACAGCAGGATTAGAAGGGTTACGCGCTTCAAAGAGCTCAGTAACACGTGGAAGACCTCCCGTAATATCTCCTGACTTAGAAGATTTACGTGGAATTTTCACAAGTACTTTTCCAATTTTAATTTTCTCAGCGTCGTCCACCATAATATGTGCACCAAGTGGCAAGTTATAAGAACGGATTACTTCGTCTTTCTTACCTAAAATAAGAAGCGTAGGAATTCGTTTTTTATCTCTTGATTCAGAAATTACTTTTTCCTGGAAACCTGTTTGCTCATCAATCTCAACTTGGTAAGTTACACCTTGAACGATGTTTTCATATTTGATCTTTCCTGCAAATTCAGAAATAATCACACCGTTATATGGATCCCAAGAACAAACTGTAGTTCCTTTAGAAATACTTTCTCCATCTTTCACATACAGATTAGATCCGTAAGGAATGTTATTAGTACTCAATGTAATTCCTGTTTTCTTGTCAACAAGCTTCAATTCTGAAGTACGAGATATAACAATATCAACTGGATTCCCTTGATTGTCTTCACCTTTAACAGTTTTAAGATCTTCGATTTCAGCTTTACCGTCAAATTTAACGATCAACTTGTTGTCTTCGGAAATGTTACCTGCAATACCACCAACGTGGAACGTACGAAGTGTAAGCTGTGTACCTGGCTCTCCAATAGATTGTGCTGCAACAACCCCAACAGCTTCTCCACGCTGAACCATTTTATTGGTTGCAAGGTTTCTACCGTAACATTGTGAACAAATCCCTTTTTTGGCTTCACAAGTAAGTGCTGAACGAACTTCTATACTATCCAGTGGTGATTTTTCGATAGCATCGGCTATTTCTTCAGAAATATGTTCTCCTGCGCTAACAAACAACTCCTTGGTAAGTGGATCTACAACATCATTAAGCGCGATACGCCCAATAATTCTTGCTCCTAAGGTTTCAACAACTTCTTCATTTTTCTTCAATGGAGAAACTTCAATACCTCTAAGTGTACCACAGTCTTCAATATTGATGATAACATCTTGTGAAACATCAACCAATCTACGTGTTAGGTAACCAGCATCCGCCGTTTTAAGAGCAGTATCCGCAAGACCTTTACGCGCACCGTGGGTAGAGATAAAGTATTCAAGAATTGAAAGCCCTTCTTTAAAGTTAGAAAGAATTGGGTTTTCAATAATCTCTCCTCCACCTGAGTTAGATTTTTTCGGTTTGGCCATCAATCCACGCATACCTGTAAGCTGACGAATTTGTTCCTTAGAACCCCTCGCACCAGAATCAAGCATCATATACACAGAGTTGAAGCCTTGCTTGTCTTCACGAATACGTTTCATAGAAAGTTCGGTAAGCTCAGCGTTGGTTGCAGTCCAAATATCAATAACTTGGTTGTAACGTTCGTTGTTGGTAATAAGCCCCATATTATAGCTATTCACAATACCATCAACTTGTTCGTTGGCGCTATCGATCATAGATTGCTTTTCAGCAGGGATAATAATATCACCTAAGCTAAATGATAATCCACCTTCAAAGGAGTATTTATATCCTAGGGTTTTAATTTTATCAAGGAAAGCCGAAGTGGTAGGTACATTAGTAACTTTTAGAATTTTACCAATAATATCACGAAGTGTCTTTTTAGTCAATACTTCGTTTACGAAACCAGCTTCTTCTGGAACTTCCTCATTAAAGATTATTCTTCCTAAAGTGGTAGTGATAATTTGCATTACCAATTCCCCTTTTTCGTTAAAATCTTTCGTTCTAATTTTAACTTCAGCATTAAGATCTACCTGTCCTTCGTTTAAGGCAATAATTGCTTCTTCAGCAGAATAGAATGTAATTCCTTCTCCTTTTACAATGTCATCACCCATAGATTTTTTCAGTTTGGTCATATAGTAAAGACCCAAAACCATATCCTGTGAAGGAACCGCAACTGGCGAACCGTTTGCAGGGTTCAAAATGTTATGTGAAGCGAGCATCAACATCTGTGCTTCCAAAATAGCCTCTGGCCCAAGTGGAAGGTGAACCGCCATCTGGTCACCATCGAAATCTGCGTTAAATGCGGTACATACCAATGGGTGCAGTTGGATTGCTTTACCTTCAATCAATTTAGGCTGGAACGCTTGGATACCCAAACGGTGAAGCGTTGGAGCACGATTAAGTAGAATTGGATGTCCTTTCAATACATTTTCAAGGATGTCCCAAACTACAGGCTCTTTTTTATCTATAATTTTCTTTGCAGATTTTACAGTTTTTACAATTCCTCTTTCAATCAATTTACGGATTACAAAAGGTTTGTAAAGTTCGGCAGCCATATCTTTTGGAATACCGCATTCAAACAATTTTAATTCTGGTCCAACGACGATTACCGAACGAGCCGAATAATCCACACGTTTACCAAGCAAGTTTTGACGGAAACGACCTTGTTTACCTTTCAATGAATCTGAAAGAGATTTCAACGGTCGGTTGCTATCAGTTTTTACTGCTGAAGATTTACGCGTATTGTCTAACAATGAATCTACCGATTCCTGAAGCATACGTTTTTCGTTACGAAGAATAACTTCTGGAGCTTTAATCTCCATCAATCGCTTCAAACGGTTGTTACGTATAATTACACGACGGTATAAATCGTTTAAATCTGAAGTTGCAAAACGACCACCATCAAGTGGCACTAATGGACGAAGTTCTGGTGGAATTACCGGAACTACTTTCATAATCATCCATTCTGCTTTGTTTTCACGATTTTTGTTTGCATCACGAAGCGCTTCTACAACTTGAAGACGCTTTAGGGCTTCCGTTTTACGTTGTTTTGACGTTTCGTTGTTTGCTTTGTGGCGAAGATCGTAAGAAAGTTGATTAAGATCAATTCTTTGTAGCAAATCGATCAAGCACTCAGCTCCCATCTTCGCGATAAATTTGTTTGGATCACTTTCTTCCAAATATTGGTTATCCTGCGGAAGTGTATCAAGAACTGCAAGGTATTCTTCCTCTGTAAGGAAGTCTAATTTGTTTACAGTTTCTCCACCTTCATATTGTGCAACTCCTGGCTGAATTACTACATAACGTTCGTAGTAAATTATCATATCCAATTTCTTGGAAGGTAATCCAAGAAGGTAACCTATTTTGTTTGGAAGACTACGGAAGTACCAAATGTGCGCTACAGGAACTACCAAATCGATATGTCCCACACGGTCACGACGTACTTTCTTCTCAGTTACTTCCACACCACAACGGTCACAAACGATACCTTTGTAGCGTATTCTTTTATATTTACCACAGGCACATTCATAGTCTTTAACTGGACCAAAAATGCGCTCACAGAAAAGTCCGTCACGCTCAGGTTTGTGCGTACGGTAGTTTATTGTTTCAGGTTTTAGAACTTCACCACGTGATTCTGCCAAAATAGATTCAGGAGACGCCAAACCAATAGAAATCTTGTTGAATTTCTTTACTGTGTTTTCTTTATTTCTGTTCATCATGTTGAAAAAATGATTATTTGTTGTTAATGAGGCTTTAAGTTCCTCGGAAGAAATTCATGATTCCCTCCGCCCAGGCGGAGGGTTTATCACTATTCCTCTAATCTAATGTCAAGAGCCAATCCTTTCAATTCGTGCATAAGTACGTTGAAAGATTCTGGTAATCCAGGTTCTGGCATGGTTTCACCTTTTACGATTGCCTCGTAGGTTTTAGCCCTTCCAATAACATCATCAGATTTAACAGTCAATATTTCTCTAAGCGTGCTGGATGCACCGTATGCTTCCAAGGCCCAAACTTCCATCTCTCCAAAACGCTGACCACCAAATTGTGCTTTACCACCAAGTGGTTGTTGCGTAATAAGCGAGTATGGTCCAATGGAACGTGCGTGCATCTTGTCATCTACCATGTGGCCCAGTTTCAGCATATAAATCACACCTACTGTTGCAGGTTGATCAAAACGCTTACCGGTTCCACCGTCATATAGGTGAGTATGTCCATATCTTGGAATTCCAGCTTCATCAGTATACTCATTGATCTGATCTATAACTGCACCGTCAAAAATTGGAGTTGCAAATTTGCGCCCTAATTTTTGTCCAGCCCATCCAAGAACGGTTTCATAAATCTGACCAATGTTCATACGCGATGGCACCCCAAGTGGGTTCAACACAATATCTACTGGAGTTCCGTCATCAAGGAAAGGCATATCTTCCTCACGTACAATACGTGCAATAATACCTTTGTTACCGTGACGTCCCGCCATCTTATCCCCTACTTTAAGTTTACGCTTTTTAGCGATGTAAACTTTAGCAAGTTTCAAAATTCCGGATGGAAGCTCATCTCCAACGGAGATTGTAAACTTCTCACGACGCAAGTGACCTTGTAGATCGTTCTCTTTAATTCTATAGTTGTGCATCAAATCTGCCACCAACACGTTGGTACTGTCATCTGTCGTCCAAGTACCACCAGTTAGGTGCGTATAATCATCAACAGAGTGAAGCATTTTTAATGTAAACTTTTTACCTTTTGGGAATACTACTTCACCAAGGTCATTGTTTATACCTTGAGCAGTTTTTCCACCTACAATGGTGAAAAGTTTTTCAACTAATACATCTTGAAGTGAAACAAATTTTGCTTCAAATTTTGCTTCAAGTTCTGCAATGTCTTCTTTGTCTCTCGCACGCTTGCGTTTGTCTTTGATAGCGCGAGCAAACAATTTCTTGTCAATTACCACACCTTTCAAAGATGGCGAAGCTTTAAGCGAAGCATCTTTAACATCACCTGCTTTGTCACCAAAAATAGCGCGAAGCAGTTTTTCTTCTGGAGTTGGATCGCTTTCTCCTTTTGGAGTAATTTTCCCAATAAGGATATCGCCAGGTTTAACCTCGGCACCAATACGGATCATTCCGAATTCATCCAAATCTTTTGTAGCTTCTTCCGATACGTTAGGGATATCATTAGTTAGTTCTTCGTCACCTAATTTGGTATCACGAACGTCTAGTGAGTATTCATCAACGTGGATAGAAGTGAAAATATCTTCACGAACCACTTTTTCAGAAATAACGATAGCATCCTCAAAGTTGTAACCTTTCCAAGGCATAAAGGCAACCTTCATGTTTCGTCCAAGAGCAAGTTCTCCTTTTTCAGTAGCATAACCTTGACACAGCACTTGTCCTTTTTTCACTCGATCCCCTTTGCGAACAATAGGCTTCAAGTTAATGGAAGTACCTTGGTTTGTTTTTCTGAATTTTACTAATTGATATGTTTTTGAATCGCTATCAAAACTTACCATACGCTGATCTTCGGTACGGTCATATTTAATAGTGATTTCGTTTGCATCAACATATTCCACTTCACCATCTCCTTCAGCATTGATAAGAACACGGCTATCTGAAGCAACTTGTCTTTCAAGACCAGTTCCAACGATTGGCGAGTCTGCAATCAATAAAGGTACAGCCTGACGCATCATGTTAGATCCCATCAATGCACGGTTAGCATCATCATGCTCCAAGAAAGGAATCAAGGAAGCCGAGATGGAGGCAATTTGGTTTGGTGCAACATCGGCATAATTCAAAATAGTAGGGTCAACAAGCGGGAAGTCACCTTCCATACGCGCAATAACCCTTTCAGTATCAATTACACCTTTATCAGTCAACGGAATGTTGGCCTGTGCAATGTGCATATCTTCCTCTTCTTCAGCAGAAAGGTAGATAGGCTCATTTTTAAAGTCGATTTTTCCATCATTAACTTTTCGGTATGGCGTTTCAATAAAGCCAAGACTGTTCACTTTTGCATAAACAGAAAGTGAAGAAATCAAACCAATGTTCGGTCCCTCTGGAGTTTCAATCGGGCATAATCTTCCGTAGTGCGTGTAGTGAACATCACGAACCTCAAAACCGGCTCTTTCACGAGAAAGACCTCCTGGCCCAAGTGCAGAAAGACGACGCTTATGCGTGATCTCAGCCAGTGGGTTTGTCTGGTCCATAAATTGTGAAAGTTGGTTAGTACCAAAGAACGAGTTAATAACAGAAGAAAGTGTCTTCGCATTAATCAAATCGATAGGTGTAAACACCTCATTATCCCGAACGTTCATACGCTCACGAATAGTACGAGCCATACGAGCAAGACCAACACCAAATTGTTGTGATAATTGCTCACCTACAGTACGTACACGACGGTTACTAAGGTGGTCAATATCATCAATCTCAGCTTTAGAGTTGATAAGCTCGATCAAATATTTAACGATAGTAATAATATCTTCTTTGGTAAGCACTTGCTTATCCATTGCGATATCAAGACCAAGTTTTTTGTTCATTCTGTAACGACCAACTTCTCCAAGATTATATCTTTGGTCAGAGAAGAAGAGTTTGTGGATAATACCACGTGCAGTTTCCTCATCTGGCGGCTCAGCGTTACGTAATTGTCTATATATATGTTCTACCGCTTCTTTTTCAGAGTTGGTAGGATCCTTTTGTAGCGTGTTGTGAATAATAGAATAGTCAGCAAGCAAGTTCTCTTCTTTGTGCAACAACACAGTTTTAGACCCAGAATCGATGATTTCATCAATATGTTCTTTTTCAAGAACAGTATCACGGTCTAAAATAATTTCGTTACGCTCAATGGAAACAACCTCACCAGTGTCTTCATCCACAAAATCCTCGTGCCAAGTTTTCAGCACACGAGCAGCCAATTTTCGGCCAATAAATTTTTTAAGCCCTGTTTTAGTAGCTTTCACTTCTTCCGCAAGATCAAATATTTCGAGAATATCTTTATCTCTTTCAAAACCGATAGCTCGGAAAAGTGTAGTAACAGGTAATTTTTTCTTTCTGTCAATATAAGCGTACATCACGCTATTAATATCAGTGGCAAACTCAATCCAAGAACCTTTAAAAGGAATAACACGGGCAGAGTAAAGCTTGGTTCCATTTGCATGGAACGATTGGCCAAAGAATACACCAGGAGAACGGTGAAGCTGAGAAACAACAACACGTTCAGCCCCATTAACGCAGAAAGTTCCGCTTGGGGTCATGTATGGGATTGTACCTAAATAAACGTCCTGTACGATGGTTTCGAAATCTTCGTGTTCTGCATCTGTACAGTACAGTTTCAACCGCGCTTTAAGAGGCACGCTATAAGTAAGCCCACGTTCGATACATTCCTGAATGGAGTATCGGGGTGGATCCACAAAATAGTCTAAAAACTCTAAAACGAATTGGTTGCGGGTATCGGTAATCGGGAAATTTTCCAGGAAGGTGTTATACAATCCTTCTTGGCCTCTTTCTTCTGACTTGGTTTCCAACTGGAAAAAATCCTGAAAGGATTTAATCTGAATGTCCAAAAAGTCCGGGTAGTCCGGCTTATTTTTTACAGAGGAAAAATTCAATCTTTCAGTTTGCGTTGCTGACATCTATGGACGGAATTTTAATTAAAATGAAATTTAAAAATCGTATAAAAAGGTATTAACCATTATATACGCAAAATGGTTTAGGTCTTTCCAATCCGATCTCGATAGCTATCGGGACTAAATTGGAAGACCTAAACCTAAGGGTCTAGAACTCTGTAAGCTTACTTAAGCTCAACCTCTGCTCCTGCTTCTTCTAGCTGTGCTTTAATTGCTTCAGCTTCATCTTTAGCGATACCTTCTTTAATTGGTGAAGGTGCATTATCAACTAATTCTTTTGCATCTTTAAGACCAGCACCAGTTAATTCTTTAACTAGTTTTACAACTGCTAATTTTGATCCACCTGGAGCATTAAGAATTACGTCGAATTCTGATTGCTCTTCAACTTCTTCTCCACCAGCTCCACCACCAGCGGCAACAGCAACTGCTGCAGCAGCAGGCTCAATGCCGTACTCGTCTTTTAATATTGTAGCTAACTCATTAACTTCTTTTACAGTTAAGTTAACCAATTGTTCTGCGAAATCTTTCAAATCTGCCATTTCTATCGTTTTTAAAAATAATTGTGTTTATATATAAATTAATTAGTGCAATATTTATTTTATCCTTCTCTTTCGGATAAGGTTTTAACAAGACCAGCGATTGTGCTACTACCACTCTTAAGAGCAGAGATAACATTTTTAGCAGGCGATTGCAACAACCCGATAATTTCTCCAACAAGTTCGTCTTTAGATTTAAGTTCAACCAGACTATTCAATTGATCGTCGCCAACGTAAATTGACTCTTGAATGTAGGCTCCCTTCAAAAGAGGCTTATCAGATTTTTTTCTGAATTCTTTAATAACTTTAGCAGGTGCATTACCTGTTTCAGAAAACATTATAGAAGTATTTCCTTTAAGGATTTCTGTTAATTCACCAAAGTCTTTATCTGAACTCTCCATTGCTTTTTTAAGCAATGTATTCTTAACAACTTCTAGTTGAACACCAGCTTTAAAACAAGCGCGGCGTAGGTTCGTAGTATGTCCTGCGTTAAGGCCTGATATATCAGCCAAATAAATATTTGGGCTATCAGACAACTGGCCAGTCAACGTTTCAATTACTTGTGATTTCTCTTCTCTAGTCATAATTTCCAGTTTTTACTGTTCAGTAAACCTTTTAGTATCCACTTCAACACTAGGGCTCATTGTACTAGACATATAGATACTCTTTATGTAAATACCTTTTGCCGCCTGTGGTTTAAGTTTAACGAGGGTTGTTAATAATTCTCTTGCGTTTCCTGCAATTTTTTCTGCATCAAATGATGCTTTACCTATTGCTGCGTGAACAATACCAGTTTTATCAACTTTAAAGTCGATTTTACCAGCCTTCACATCAGAAACTGCTTTAGCAACGTCCATTGTTACTGTACCTGTTTTTGGGTTTGGCATTAGACCACGAGGACCTAATATACGTCCTAAAGGACCTAATTTACCCATAACACTTGGCATAGTTACAATTACGTCAACATCTGTCCATCCTCCTTTAATTTTGTCGAGGTACTCATCAAGACCAACATAGTCTGCTCCAGCTTCCGTGGCTTCAGCCTCCTTGTCTGGAGTTACCAATGCCAATACTTTAACGTCCTTACCTGTTCCGTGTGGAAGTGTAACAACGCCTCTAACCATTTGATTCGCTTTACGTGGATCCACGTTAAGACGTACCGCTAGGTCTACAGAAGCATCAAACTTTGTACTGGTGATATCTTTTATTAAAGCAGAAGCTTCAGCTACGGTATAGGTTCTATCCTCTACCTTAAGACTAGCTTCCTTTTGCTTTTTAGTTAATCGTGCCATTATATAGATTCTTTTTTCAGATTAAAAAGGTGCGTCACCTTTTACTTTAACTCCCATAGAACGTGCAGTACCAGCTACCATTTTCATAGCAGACTCAACGGTAAATGCGTTAAGATCGGGCATTTTATCTTCCGCGATTGCCTTAACTTGATCCCAAGAGATAGCGGCTACTTTCTTTGCGTGTGGTTCACCGGAACCTTTCTTTGCCTTAGCAGCTTCAAGTATTTGCACTGCAGCTGGTGGAGTTTTAATAACAAAATCAAATGATTTGTCCTTAAACACCGTAATAGCTACTGGCAACACCTTCCCTTGCCTATCTTGAGTTCTAGCATTAAACTGCTTACAGAACTCCATGATATTGACACCGGCAGCACCAAGAGCAGGTCCTACTGGTGGTGATGGGTTAGCAGCACCTCCACGAACTTGCAACTTAACTACTTTACTAATTTCTTTTGCCATTTCTAAATTTTAGTGTGGTTCTTCGTAAGTGGAAGCCTAAGAAGGAACCTATTAAGCGTAACAATTAAACTTTTTCAACTTGCATATAACTCAATTCCAATGGCGTTTTTCTTCCGAAAATTTTCACCATTACTTCAAGCTTGCGTTTTTCTTCATTAATTTTTTCTACGGTTCCATTAAACCCATTGAATGGTCCGTCAATTACTTTTACGGTTTCACCAATAACAAAAGGAATACTAACATTTTCATCTTTAACCGAAAGCTCATCTACCTTACCTAACATTCTGTTAACTTCAGACGGTCTAAGAGGAACAGGATCCCCTCCTTTAACTTCACCTAAAAAGCCAATAACACCATTGATAGATTTAATGATGTGAGGGACTTCTCCTCCCAAATTCGCTTTTATCATAATATAACCGGGAAAGTAAACACGTTCTTTGTTTACTTTTTTACCGTTACGTATCTGTATAACTTTTTCAGTAGGCACCAATACTTCATCAATATAGTCTTCAAGCTCCAAGCGTTTTATATCACTTTCGATATAAGACTTTATCTTGTTCTCTTGTCCACTTACTGAACGAACTACGTACCACTTTTTTGTTTCTGTTGTTTCCGACATTGCTTAGGACTTGATCCAATCAAAATATAAACCAACTACTTTACTGAATACGGTGTCAACACCCCAAACAGCTAAAGCCAACAGAATAGAAAACACTGCAACTACCACGGTAAGTTTCTGTGCTTCTGCCCATGTAGGCCAAGTAACGTGATTCCTAAGTTCTTTGTAAGATTCTGTAATATAGTTTACCATTTTGTAGTAATATTAATTTTTTTCCCCTTTTAAGGATGGAGATTTCTGCCTCAGCAGAAACGTAGCACGGGTTGAGAGACTCCCTTCGACTTCGCTCAGGATAAACTTCTCGTCTCTATGCCATTCATTCTTTCAATTTAGCACGGGTTGAGAGACTCGAACTCACGACACCTGGTTTTGGAGACCAGTGCTCTACCAACTGAGCTAAACCCGTAGATGAAACATTTCTATTTCAATCTTTTTTCGTGCTCTACCATCCCGATAGCTATCGGGAGAGCTAAACCCGTTTATCAAATTCTAAAAATATATATTTCAGAATTACGATTACTAATATTCAGGCTTCAAAACGATAATCTGTCAATTGATATCTGAATAAGATTTACCCCTAATTAGAGCCAAACCTGCTTTAAAAGCCAAGGTATCCCGAAGTAAATTCGGGACACCTAGAACCTTTAACTATAAGATAATTACTCAATAATTTCAGTAACTTGACCTGCCCCAACAGTACGTCCACCTTCACGAATCGCGAAACGAAGACCTACGTTCATTGCAATAGCTTGTAGTAACTCAACGTTGATTGTTAAGTTATCTCCAGGCATTACCATTTCAACACCATCAGGAAGTGTAATTGTTCCAGTTACGTCAGTTGTACGAACGTAAAACTGAGGACGGTAATTGTTGTGGAATGGAGTGTGACGTCCACCTTCTTCTTTTTTAAGGATATAAACCTCAGCTTTGAATTTAGCGTGAGGAGTTACAGATCCAGGCTTAGTAATAACCATACCTCTAGAAATCTGTGTCTTTTCAATACCTCTCAATAGGATACCAGCATTATCTCCAGCCTCACCTCTATCAAGGATCTGACGGAACATTTCAATACCAGTAATAGTAGAAGTTAATTTCTCAGCTCCCATACCGATGATCTCAACTGGATCTCCAGTTTTAGCAATACCAGTTTCGATACGACCTGTAGCAACAGTTCCACGACCAGTAATAGAGAATACATCCTCAATTGGCATCAAGAAAGGCTTCTCAACATCACGAACAGGCTCTTCAATCCATGCATCAACCTCTTCCATTAATTTTAGAAGTTGGTCAACCCATTTTTGCTCACCGTTAAGTGCACCCAAAGCAGAACCCTGAACAACTGGTCCGTTATCACCATCATACTCGTAAAAGTTAAGAAGGTCACGGATTTCCATTTCAACTAATTCTAACAACTCTTCGTCATCAACTAAGTCTACTTTATTCATAAACACAGCAATTCTTGGAATACCAACTTGGCGACCCAATAGGATGTGTTCACGTGTTTGTGGCATTGGACCATCTGTAGCAGCAACTACAAGAATAGCACCGTCCATTTGTGCAGCACCAGTAACCATGTTCTTTACGTAATCCGCGTGACCAGGACAGTCAACGTGTGCGTAGTGACGATTAGCAGTTTGATACTCTACGTGTGAAGAGTTAATTGTAATACCTCTTTCTTTTTCTTCTGGTGCATTATCAATTTGATCAAATGATGTCGCTGAAGAAAACCCCGCATCAGCCAATACCTTAGTAATAGCTGCAGTCGTGGTTGTTTTTCCGTGATCTACGTGTCCAATTGTACCAATATTTAAGTGTGGTTTTGACCGATCGAATTTTTCTTTTGCCATTTTGTATTAATTTTAATCTTAGTTATATATTAGTGATCTATTGTATTCACAACTTGAGCCAGTGGTAGCCCCGAAACTTCGAGGCAACTCATAATCTAAAATGAAATATACTTTTGAAGTACACTACTTTAGACACTGACAACTTCTTTGAGCCAATGATGGGAATTGAACCCATGACCTCTTCCTTACCAAGGAAACGCTCTACCCCTGAGCTACATCGGCCTTTTTAACAAGCCCTTCGACTGTGCTCAGGGTGACAGTTCTAAGCCTCAAGTTGAGTGTTATTATGAAACAACAGTTAACTCTTGACCATTAACTTTAGAGCGGGAGACCGGGTTCGAACCGGCGACATTCAGCTTGGAAGGCTGACGCTCTACCAACTGAGCTACTCCCGCAATTATACTCTTTTCATACTTATCGTGACGTTCTACCATCCCGATAACTATCGGGAGAGCTACTCCCGCAATTATTTGAATAAATTCCAACCCCGATAGCTATCGGGACAAATTCCATATCCCCAAGGAAATAGAATCGATTAGGAAATCTAATCAAAAAGATAATTCAACAATTTAATGAACTAAGGATGACTCGCTCTCGCTCATGATCCCGGATTGGCAAACCAATCCAATTAATTTTAAAACAAACTTTTACAAGAATACGCTTTAAAATTCTCTTTTACTGCTTTGGATTACCTCCTGTTGGTCGGTGATCCTGGATTGGAAACCCAATCCAAACAATTTTAAAACAAACTTTTACAAGAGCGAGCTCTTGACAAGCTTTTATTTAAAATTGTTTGTGGGGAGAGCAGGATTCGAACCTGCGAAGACGTAGTCAGCAGATTTACAGTCTGCCCTCGTTGGCCGCTTGAGTATCTCCCCAAAATAAATTCAATATTTCAAATTTAAGATTCCTGCCGCCGCAAGAATTTTAAAGAGCCGATAGAGGGACTCGAACCCACGACCTGCTGATTACAAATCAGCTGCTCTAGCCAGCTGAGCTACATCGGCTTTTTGTCTTTTTTGAGGGTCATTTCTTACCCATAAAAAAGTCCGCTATTTCTAACGGACTGCAAATGTAGAAAATTTATTTTCTTTACAAAACATTTTTTCAAAAAAATGTTACAAATATGCCTTTTGTTTTTGTTTTCGTTTTTTCAGTTGTCTCTCTAAGGTCTTTACCACTTCATCTATGGCCTCTTCAAAAGTCTTCGCTTCTTTCTTTACCATTACCTCATCACCTGGAATGCTTAATAAAACCTCGACTATTTTATTTTCCTTTTCACTAGTTTTTTGAACTTTTAAAAAAACATCAACAAAAACTATCTTATCATAAAACTGCTCCAGCTTAGATAATCTATTTTGAACAAATTCTAGTAATTCATCCTTCGCCGTAAAATTGGGAGTCTGTACATTTACTTTCATATATACTATTTTTAAAATTAATGTAAAATGTAATATGTATTTTTAGACCATACGCCACTGTTATATATTGTATTAATTACGGGGATGTGAGTTTTTATAGACCTCTTTCAACTTAGCTATACTGTTTTGGGTATAAACCTGTGTGGACGCGAGACTGGAATGTCCCAACAACTCCTTTACAGAATTAATATCTGCCCCTTCATTTAAAAGATGCGTTGCAAAAGAATGCCGCAATATATGCGGGCTTTTCTTAACTTTTTCTGATGCGTTACTAAAGTAAGTATTAATAATACGATAGACAAGAGTTTCATATATTTTCGCTCCTTTAGCTGTCAGAAATAAATACTTTTTGTCATTAATATTTTCTAATTGCGCTCGCTTTGGAAGATACTCTTCTAGAGTCCGAAGCACGGCAGGCAATAAAGGTATAATACGCTCTTTATTTCTTTTACCCATAACCTTGATGGTTTTCTGAGCGAATGAAACATCATTAAGCTTTACGTTAATCAACTCTGCCCTTCGAATACCGGTTGAATAAAAGAGCTCCACTATTAATAAGTTACGAAAACCCTCAAAGCTGTCTTGAGTCTCCAAGATTTCTGTAACATTTACTATTTCCTTTTCTGAGAACGGCACTTGGATCTTTTTCGAAGTTTTTAATGCCTTGTGCTTGGCCAAAGGATTGATTTCTATCTGTTTTGTTTTCAGAAGAAATTTATAATATGTTTTCAAGGAAGAAACCTTTCGGTTTACAGTCCTGTTTGAAATACCTGAATCCACCAATGCAACAATCCAGCTTCGCACTATGGAGTAATTCACGTTTACAATATCAGAATACTGATATTCTTCCGAAGAAAAAGTCTCAAAAGTTTCCAAATCTCTCAAATAAGCAGTCACCGTATGTGGCGAATACTTTTTTTCAAGTTGAAGATAGTCCGTAAAGGCGGAGAATGACATCTGTGATTTCAGGTTTGGACCCACAACTAAAGGAGAGCGGTTATAACTCGTTTTAGGACTGGGATAATTTCTCTAAAAATAACCTAATAACTCAAGAACCCAATAACTTTTAACCATAAAAAATCCGTTGAAGAAAAACTCCAACGGATTTATATGATTTAAGATTCCCACCTTGCGCCATCACTAAAGCTTTAGTGCACGCGGTCGCAGGAATTTATTAAATGTCTTCCTGATCTCTAAGGTTCTGGATGTATTGCGCTTTTTGCATTTGCGCTCTTTTCTTAACAGATGGCTTCGAGAAAGCTTGTCTTGAACGCAACTGGCGCATAGTGCCCGTACGATCAAATTTACGCTTGAAACGTTTCAGCGCTCTGTCGATATTTTCTCCGTCTTTAACTGGTATAATTAACATAGTGTCATCACCTCCTCTCTTTAGGGCGGCAAAGATAGAAAATAGTTATGAGTTATAAGTTAGGAGTTACGAGTTTTTTTAAAAAAAATTACTCTTTGTATAAAGACGCTCGTTTAGACAGATCCTGAATAAGCTTCTCCTCTTCTTTACTCTCCAGTAATACATTGTAACTTTTCCAAAAAGAGGCATTATAAGGTTTGCTTAAAAAGATATCTGCAGACCAATCATTTTCACGAAGCTCTTGACTTATTAGTTCTGGATCCTGAATTATATCATTAAATAATATTTCCTGGATGGTATAATAGTACTGCTCCCCTTTATCAAAACCAGGTTCAGATTCAGTCTTTACTCTATCTGAAGACCTATCGCCAATATTTACCAGTTTTGGTGTTTCGTAATAAACATAATTCGGATACATCTTACCATCGTAATCTTTATACGTCAGTATTAGTTTATGAATTTCCTGTGTGTCATATAGACTTTTACTTCTGCGTTTCTGTACATCAGAGCCTGCGACTAATTCATATTCCACTTTTTTGATAGCGTAGTTATCGTAATAAATATAAATCCATCCTTTTGGCTCAAATCCTTCGTTATAAATTCCCGGTGTATTTAAACCAACGAAATCATCACCTTTCTCAATTTTGATTTTGTATAGCTTTCTGCCATTATCGACCAAAACAGTATCTAAATGAAACTGATGTTTCTCCAAAACATTTTTTCCGAATAAGGCCCCCATAGCATTGCTATTTCTAACTAGATTCAGCTTTCCTTTAAAAAGATTGTCCAATCCATTTACACGGCTGTCATTCCATTTTATGGCATCGATCAAGGCCGATGTTTTCACGGAATTTCTGTTGACATTTCCAGCTTTCGATCCTATACTCTTTAGATAAGCCGAATAGGTAAACAGACTATCAATATCTCTTAAATCATAGCTTTTTCGGGTTTCATCTACATTTAACTTTAAGTTGTTCTTGGCACCCGAAGCATAGCTGGAATCGTATAAAGTAATGGCACTTTCAACAAGCCATTTATATTCCTTTTTATTGCGTTCCTTATGACGTAAAAATCCTTTTTGTAGGTATGGTAATTCAGGTAGATTGCTTGGCAGTTTCTCGATGGCTTTTTGCACAATGCCATTCCCTGTGGTAGGACGTGGATCTGCAACTATCACAACCTCATCTAATGACGCCACGTCTTCTTCTAGAAAAATATCAGACCCATTTTCAAATTCGGCAATTACTACATTATAGCTTTTATAGCCAATGGAAGAAATAACCAAGGTGTCGCTCAAATGCTTTTCCGGTACTTTTAAGATGAAGTTTCCATCTACGTTGGTTATAGAACCAATAGTGGTGTTTTTAATGTAAACACTTGCACTTTCTATGGGTTCGTAGGTCAAAAAGTCCGCAACCTTACCTTTTAACTCAGATTGAGCAAAGGAGGTAGCGCCAATGAAAAAAATTAAAAGTGTAAAAAAATGACTTCTCTGGATGTTCTTTATTTTCATAATTAGATTCTCAAGTTTCGAACCTAAAAAAAACCGGTATTTAGGGACTAAAAAAGAATTAAAAATGTAGCATTCAACCCTTGCTAATCGCTTGTTCTAAAGCATAATCAAGAAAGCACAAATCTGCTACAAAACAAAGGTATTACTAAATCCAAGAAATAAAAACTCTTTTTCAAGATACTTATTATTGGGCATTCGCAAGTTAAGGGAAGCTTAAAACTCACTACTAACCATAAAAAAATATCCCCATCCGCATAAAATTATGCAGATGGGGATAAATTTTCAATTTGTGGTTTTAAAAATTTACTTTCTCACCACTCTAAAGGTTTTCTGACTGCCGTCAATAGTAACGTTCATCAAATAAACCCCAGCTTGTAATTGGTCGGTAGCCAAGTTTACTTCTAAAGCATTAGGTTGCTTTTGAACGATTTTTTGACCGACTAAGTTGTACACTTCTACTAGCTCAATTGGTGTGCTAGCTTTCAGGTTCAACTGATCCTCAACAGGGTTTGGATAGTAAGTAAAATTATTAAACACTTGACTCTCTATACCTAAAAGTCTATGTGCGTCATCCTCTGTAATCACTTCGACAGTGAAGTCTAATGCTTCTCCATCTCCGTTACCTTCAGCCATAGGATGATCTACCATACTGTTTCGGATTCTGGCTTGGTAAGTACCAGGAGCCATAGATCCCCACGTCATTGGCACGTTGGTAACACCTATTTCTCCGTTTGGAATACCACCGCCCCAAATCACATCGTTGCTCCAGATAACTTGCTCACCTGCATCAAAACATCCGTCTTGGTTAAAGTCAACCCATACTGAATAGTAGTACTGATTGCTATTTCCAGTAGGACCACTGCTCACGGTATAAGCACCTTCTAATCCAGGATACACAGTCACTGTAGGATTGGTGATTACATCATAACCAGTAGCCGACATAGCGTTGGAAGTGTAATTAAAATCGTAATCTGGATTACCTATATCAATTCCAATTCCTGCAATTTCAATATTTGAAATATATACATCAGAAGTGGCAGCATCGTCATTGTATGGATCTTCGCAAGGCTCTGGTTCACCGTCACAAGAAACAGAAATCGTAAAGTTACCTTGACTTGTACTCCAGTCGTATGTCCTGATAACGATTGTTCCATCTGTATCAGGCGTATAGGTAATAGTTTCTTCAACACCTGCTGAGAAACCATTATCGGCACAGTCAACTTCAACTAAGTTGTCACATTCACCACTGTAAATTGCAAGGACAGCATCATAGTCATCACCTACCACGGTAACGGTATATTCTGTTCCTGCTGTTACCTCAAGCGTGTAAAATACATCCTCTAGTGAACCTCCAGCGCACGAAAGACTTCCGAGATCACTCGCAGTAGCTCCTACAGTAGTTCCAGCAACTGAATCGCCACATGAAAGTGCAATTGCACCCGAGCAGTCATCATTATCAGGAGCTGTTGCCAGCGTCGTAAAGGTTTCGGGACCTGCCCAATCGCTTACACCGTCTGCTTCACAATCGGAGCGGACATAGGCATCATACGCCATATTAGTCATTAGATTATCCAACGTTATTGGAGATGTTACTCCAGTATCAGTTGGCGTGCTGTTTTCATCTGGAGCTGGATCGCCTGCTTCCACAAGATAAACATCACTTTGGTTTGCATCAGTAGTCCAGCTAAGTTCTGCACTATTTTCCGTGATATTATCAACGGCTAAATCAGTTGGTGCTGGGCATGTAACAGCTGTAGAACACTCTAGATTAAGTATAAACTCTGCTGTTCCTGAATATCTAAAGAATCTCACATAGTAAGTACCTGCATCTGGAGCTAAAAGTTCCATTGTTTCAGGGTTACCGTCATCTGCACATCCTATTTCTGTAAGATCTCCACAAACACCTGAATATACAAAAAGAACAAAATCAGAATAGTTGCCAGGGGTAGCGTCCACTGAAACAGTATAGTCGCTAGTTCCATCTGCTTCAAATGAGTAGAATAGATCCAATGCACTTGATGATGTATAATTGCCACATGTAGCTGATAATCCAGATGCTGTTGCACCTAGTGTATTTCCTGTAATAGGCTGATCACATGCCAATGCAATAGCACCAGAGCAATCGTCGTTATCAGGAGGCGTTACTAGCGTCGTAAAGGTTTCGGGTCCAGCCCACTCGCTTACACCGTCTGTTCCACAATCGGAGCGAACATAAGCATCGTATGCCATATTGGCCGTCAGATTATCAAAAGTTACTGGAGATGTTACCCCGGTATCAGTTGGTGTGCTGTTTTCATCTGGAGCGGGTTCGCTTGATTCAACCAAGTAAACATCGCTTTGGTTAGAATCGGTTGTCCAGCTGAAATCTGCACTGTTTTCCGTGATATTATCAACGGCTAAATCAGTTGGTGCTGGGCATGTAACAGGTGCAGCACAGTCAATATCAATTGTGATATCACCTGTTGTCGTGCTTCCGCTAGCATAATCTGCAATATAGACATAGTACATCTGATTTGCCACTGAAGCCTCAATCGTATACGTTTCAGCCCCAGTAGAACTATCTTTACAAATAATGTTTGTCAAATCGCCACATGAACCAGTTTTGAAAGACATTTCGTGGTCGAAAGTAGCTGAAGAATTTACAGTAATATCAGCACCGGTTCCTTCAAATGAGAACCATATACCATTGTCACCCATTGAGCATACACCAGTATTTGTTGCAACTGAATTCTCTGAAGAATAGGTTACTGGTTCAGCGTTACAATCAATAGCTATGGCTAAATCACAAGTATCTCCTGCCGAAGGGACCACACAAGTCAAATTAACAGTTATGTCACCTTCATCACTTGATGAGAAATAAGGTCGAACACGGAAGTAGTATGTTCCCGCTTCGGTAACTGCAAATTTTTCTGGGCTATCTTGACAAGCACCTACTTCCATAAGGTTGTTGCAATCGTCGGCTTCGAAAAGTTGCACGACAGCATCAAAAGAAGAAGTTTCCCCAATACTATATTGCTTTGAACCATCTGAAGTAAAAGTAAACCAGACATCTGCAGATCCACTCCCGTTACAGTCATCATCCATTGAAGATGTTGCACCAATTAAAGATTGTGTAATCTCATCACCACAAGAGATTGCGGTGGCAGTACAGGCTTCATCGTTTGTAGCTATTGGAATACCTGCACAGTTACAGTCTGCATCCCATACATCATTAACTGTATCTGGATTTCCGTCATCACAGGGAGTACCTGGTTGAGCTGGACCTCCTGGTACGCCTTCACAATCCAATGCTGTGGCGCAAGTTACACAAGAAACCGTTGAAGTAGCACATGATGATTGAGTACCACAATTGGCATCCAAATTCCAATGTACAAATAGATTGTCGCTTGAGTTTGCAGTGACTGTCAACGGGCCTTGCCCAGATGCTAAAATTGGACCTCCACGGCTTCCGATACGTACCGTAACAAATGCAGAATTTCCATCGTTTACTGAGTCGAACTCATATTCGTATCCGGAAATTATACCTCCGATCTCAGAATATTCAGACCAGTAATTACAGGTAGAAATGGTTGTAGATGAACCATCCCCGTTCGGCGTAACTGCTGCGGAAGGATATTTTGATGTATTCTCACATCCTTGCGTTTGCGCTTCTGCCTGCCAAGTGAATACCACGCCGAGGAACATCGTCAGCAGCAGCATGGTTCTCTTCAGCGAAAATCGCTGGGAAGTTAAAATTGTAGTTTTGGTTTTCATAAATAAAATGGTTATTTAGTTATGTTGAAGGTTTTATCCATACAGGAAGGGAATCTTCAACTTTTCCCCTATTTAGCTTTTCTAAAAATTAAATTGTAAATCACTTTCACTAACTAAGAATTAACGAAATGAGAAGTTCATTAAGCCAATAAAACTTATCAATAATTGGTTTTTATGTTAATATTTACTTAGAATTTGATAAATATAACATAAAATTATGATAAAAAAACTTAGAATTTAAGAATTACCTGATATAAGAAAAAAAAGAATGTCCATCTTAAAATGTTTTAAGACCTCAACTTAAAGAAACCCGCCGATATGAAAATGGAAATATTTAAAAGAATAAATCAATGCAAATTAAAAGAGGAGTATTTTTTAATTGACACTTAAATTACCTCTATAAAATTGATCAAAAAGATTTTGAAGGTCGACCAAAAGGATCAAGTCTTGAAGATGTAGAAGTACAAGAGTAGGTATTCGAAAACCAAACAGTTACTCTGGATTATTAAGTGTCAATCGATAAATTTTGATACGGTGGTAGGTTATATAATAAAAATTTTCTTGAAACTGACGCTCCCCAATACAGATAATTCGGGAAGTTTTCAGATTAAAAACAATCGTAAATGTGGGTTCTAAACCTGAGGTAGGTTTAAAAGAAAGCAGCTACGAATGTAGCTGCTTTTTTCTCTATTTTCTTTCAATGTGCATTTTACGTGGGCGCTTTATAAGAAACCCTTTCAATAACCATTTTAGAGATAATTGAAATGAATTTTCTCCAAAATGCTCAAAGAATATTAGGTCGCTGCTTTATACTCTTTTCCTTCGATAACCATTTTAGAGATAATTGAAATGAATTTTCTCCAAAATGCTCAAAGAATAT
>JBQEAY010000014.1:83033-103135 GCA_052105975.1 Aequorivita sp.
TAGGTCGCCGCTTTATACGCTACCCCTTCAATGACCATTTTAGAGATAATCTCTCGAAGGATTTCAGAAGTTCCGCCTCCTATGGGGCCTAATCTACTATCGCGCATCAATCGAGCTAATGGGTAATCTTCCATATAACCATAACCTCCCAAAAACTGAAGACATTCGGTCATCACCTCATCGGCAACTTTGGTAGATATAAGTTTACTCATCGTCGCTTCTTTTACAACGTATTCGCCGTCGTTTAGACGTTTTGCCGTAACGTAATTAAAAGTTTTGGAAACTTCAATTTCACTGGCCAATTGAGCCACGCGGTGACGCAATGCCTGAAATTTTGAAATGCTCTTTCCAAAAGCGAAACGATCCTTCATATATTGAATGGTATATTCCAAAGCAAACTCGCTGCGAGCATGAGAGTTTATACCCATAATTAGTCTTTCCAATGCAAAATGCTGCATTATATACGGAAAGCCTTTGTTCTCCTCGCCCATTAGATTTCCAACGGGAATTTCTACATTATCAAAAGCTATTTCCCCAGTGTCACTAGCTCTCCAACCTAATTTATCAAGCTTGGTTGCCGAAATACCTTTTGTATCGCGGTCTACCACAAAAATACTGATACCTTTATTACCGAGTTCCGGAGCCGTTTTGGCCGCAACAATAAGATAGTCGCTATAAATTCCGTTTGTGATAAATGTTTTTGATCCGTTTAAAATATAACTGTCACCTTTTTTAACTGCAGTAGTGCGCATTCCAGACACATCACTTCCACCAAAAGGTTCTGTAATACAAAGACAACCAATCATTTCACCCGTTATGCTAGGTGCTAAATATTTTTCTTTTTGTTCGTGGTTCGCTTCTTTTTTAAGGTGCGTCATCGCCAAATAAGCGTGTGCCCACATTGCTGCAGCAAAACCACCACTGTTTATTTTCTGAAGTTCTTCAAGAAAAATAACGGTGTAGAAAAGATCTAGATCCAGTCCACCATATTCCTCAGATTGGTAGATTCCAAAGTAGCCCATTTCACCAAATTTCTCCCATATAAAACGATCAATCGTTCCCGTCTTCTCCCACTTGTCAATATGTGGCACCACTTCTTTCTTCAAGAAATCCTGAAAGCTCTTTCTGAAAAATTCGTGTTCCTCTGTAAAATACATTTTATCCATACTGTTTTCTAACTATTGTTGAATCCGCTAATTGCGAAAGATTAATTTTTATTCAAGTGACAAATATAACTGAATTAGCTGTAACTTTCTTTCGGTCATTCCCTCAATTTTATTGAGTTCTTCGATGGATGTTATTTTTTCACGAAGTATCCGGAACTCCCAGATTTTCTTGGCCATTTCAAATGAGACTCCTGGTATGGTTGAAATATCTGAAGCCGAAGCAGTATTCACATTGATTTTTTCAATTTCTTTTGGTGTTTTAACGGTGAAAAGATTTAAGGTTCGCTGAGCAACTTCAGTATTTAATCCATAGACTTTATATAACTGAGAATCATTGGAAAATCCGCCCAATTTATCACGATAGGAAACAATCCGTTTGCTGAGTGCTTCACCAATTCCACTTACTTGCTGTAATTGCTCCTCAGTAGCTTTATTTAGGTCAGTTTTCTGGGTGAAGGATTTTTCAACAAAACCTTTTTCTGCTTTATAATTTTTGTAGTCGGCTTTAGGTTTTGGATTTGTAATCCAATCGGGAAACTTAAAATACGGACTTATTTCATCTAGCAAAGAATCTGAAACGCCGGTTACCTTTTTAAATTCTGCAATTGAATTAATCCATTTTCCTTCCTTTCTATATTGATGCAAACGGTCAATCTCTTCATTAGACATTCCTAAGGTATAGCCTTTGTAATCTGTAATAAAATTAGGATTGAATGAATATTTCTTTGGTTTTCTATTTTCAATCTCCCTTCCACGTAACGAATCCAACTCCTTTTTAATTGAAACAATTTCAGTAGAAGTAGTATCGAGAGTGTCTTCTTCGGAAAAATCAACAAACCAATAAACTCCTAACAGTGCAACGATGATTAGTAACAAAAGTAAAATCCCACTCCGTTGTTGCTTGTTGAACATGAAGTGGGATTTTATTTTCATAATAATGTGTTTTTAGCTCTCCTTCACATCCTTACTGTCTTGGTGAATCTTAGCATCCATTTTAGCAATTTTGATTGCATTGAGGTATTTTTTCAATTCTTTTTTCACTTGAGGTGAAAGCAATATCAATCCAATAATATTCGGGAATACCATTGCAAAAATCATTGCGTCTGAAAACCCAATTACAGCACCTAGGCTAGAGGAAGCTCCAATAACTAAGAAAATCAAAAATAACACTTTATAAGTTGTATCGGAAACCTTGCTTTTTCCAAAGAGAAACTTCCAAGACTGAAGTCCGTAATAAGACCAAGAAATCATGGTAGAAATCGCAAAGAGAATTACTGCAATAGTCAGTACAATTGAAAAGTTAGGAATTGCAGAATCAAATGCTACCGAAGTTAAATCTACTCCATTAATGGGTTTATTGGTTGCATTTAGCATTACATTACTTGATGCATCTAAATTTCCATAAGTAAAAAGATTGTGCTTGGCGTTGGTAATAATAATCACAACCGCAGTCATAGTACATATAATAACCGTATCCACAAAAGGTCCTAACAAAGCAGTTAACCCTTCACTTGCAGGATAGCGTGTTTTAACAGCAGAGTGAGCAATGGCCGCAGAACCCACCCCAGCTTCGTTAGAGAAAGCTGCTCGTTGGAAACCGACAATAATCACACCTATCACACCACCAAAAGCAGCGTTTGGATTCATAGCTCCATCCCATATTTGATTAGCCGCAAAAGGAATCATGTCGTAATTAATTCCTAGAATTATCATCCCAGCTCCCACATAAACAATGGCCATAAAAGGAACTACTTTTTCAGTTACCGAACCTATTCTTTTTATTCCACCTATTATCACCAAACCGACAATAACTGCCATAACAAGACCTACATATAATCCCGCATTTGGTCCATTCCAATCCATTAATTGCGTTAATTGGGCGGCAGCTTGATTGGACTGAAACATATTTCCACCTCCAAAAGAACCCCCAATACACATAATGGCAAAAAAGACAGCTAATACTTTACCTAAGCCTGCCATTCCCATTTTCTTAAGACCACTAGCTAAGTAATACATTGGGCCACCATACGTTTTTCCATCGGCATCTACTTCTCTGTATTTTACACCCAAAGTACATTCCACAAATTTTGAGGCCATTCCCAGAATTCCGGCAACAATCATCCATACTGTTGCACCTGGACCACCAAGGGCAATTGCTACTGCAACCCCCGCAATATTTCCTAAACCTACTGTCGCAGACAAAGAAGCCGTAAGAGCCTGAAAGTGGGTAACTTCTCCAGGAACCTCACCCGTAAGCTGTATGGTATCTACAATTTTACCGTCCTTAACCTCTATATCTTGATCTCCTGGCACGTGATGATCCAAATCGTCATATTTTCCAGCAGCTGTTTTTATAGCCGTTTTGACATATCTTAAATTAACCCCACTAAAATAAAATGAAAAGAAAATCGCTCCTACTAGTAATAGGATAATTACAATGGGCATATCCATTCCAGCTATAACTACTGGATAAAAAATTAAATCGACTATAGGAGTGGTATATTCAGCAAATGCGTCATCGATTTTTTGACCAAAACTTTTTTGTTCTTGAGCGAAAGAGATAAATGGTAAGAGAAGTACAAATAGCGAAAGAAGATATTTCTTCATATGTGAATTTTTAATAAGATGAGATGCTTTTCATAGTAAAGCAGAGCAAGATGATTAAAAAAAATTAAAACTTCAAATATTTGTAAGGATATTTGTTAACGATTCCTTAATTTTCTTTCATTTTCGCGCAAAAACGCATCTAAAAGTGCATTCCTCATTCCCCCGACTTTCTTTAGAATGGAGTCTTCATTAAAAAATTTTATAAGTCAAAAACAGAAGTTCGTTTGGTGTTCACCAAATCTTTCAACCGCAATAGAAAAGCCAAGGTAAGATAAATGGCAAAGCCGGCACCAAGTGTGGCAAAGGAAACATAAATAAAAAACAAGCGGACACTTTTGGCTCGCATTCCTAGCCTATCTGCAAAACGCGAGGACACATAAAACCCTCGTTTTTCCAAATAATAGCGCAAGGAATATATTGATTTCATCATAACTGCAAATTACGCCTTTTAGCTGTAATCTTAAATACCTAAACCAAAAATAAAAACTCCCCATTGTAGATTTTGCTAATTTCAATTTAAGAACCAACAATAGCGTTTCCAATTGCACATTGCAAACATTTATTCTTGTTGCAATACTCACTTTTTAATTCCAGTAAAGCCTGGCTTTGATATGCGTTCTTAGCAACCTTTTTTAAGGAATTGAACTTCTTTACAATGCTGTTTTCTTCGGAAGATATTTCAGAAGCTAACTCGAGTATTTCTTCAGAAACATCACGACCTTGTTGCTTTGCATAGCAAAATTTTATTGGCAGAATTGTATTGATTATAAGAAGATCCACGAAATTTTTAGTCAGCCGTTTTTTACGTTCTGAAGTAGAAGAAACACCGAAATTGTAATGTGTATCCCAATATTCACTCGCACTAACATTGAAAAGATCGTAAAAGCCTTTCGTATTATTGATAGAAATTACTTTAGAGAATAAATTATCACACCCTGAATAAAGCATGGCAAGTTGTGCCAACCGAATGCTAGGAAAATTAGGTGGTCTTAGTCTAAAGAATTTTGGGGTAATCACCCCTTCATTTTGAAGTGTGAATTTATGCTTCAGATATTCATAGTTGGTCTTTAAGCTCTTAAAATACCAATCCTCCTTCTCTTCTTCCAACAAACCAGCCTGCCCCATTAATAAAGCTTCTAAATCCTGTTGCTTCTGCCCGCATTTTATTAATACTGAAAAATCCACAGATTTTGCTATACTGAAAAAAGACTCACCATTCACTTTCAGTCCAAAGTTCTTACACAACATTCTAAAAAGTAGTGCTTCCCAATGATTCTGACTGCTTTTTAATTCATCCAGCAGAAGTGCTTCCTTTCTCTGAAGTCTTTCAAAATATAGACGTTCTAGCCAATTTTGGATCACGAAATCATCAACCGAAGCAAAGTCATTTTCACAATTGATCCATTTCTTTTCTTTTGAAAATAGATTCTGATATTGTGCTAGTGTATTTTTCGGAACATGCTTTTTAATAATAAAGGTTGGAATTGCAGTTCCGTCTTTTCTATAAATTTCTGCATCGTGTTCCCAAACAACGTGAAGGATCACATTGTCAAAAGCTGAATCGGTTTCATGTCCATGTGCATACCAATCTGATGATTTTATGTGTATTTCAACATTTCCCGCCCATAATTGTCCGCCAAGTTCGATCTGGGAATTAAAGAAATCCGGTCCTGAATCTAAATTGTGGCTCCCTTGGTTCTGAATGTGCAGACTTTCATTGTTCGACGTATAAAATTCACCCACATCAAACTTCTGAAATTTCCACACATAGTGTAGAAAATCCTCTTTCATTTGAAAATAATTTTTGGGGGAGTTCTTTGTAAATATAGGAAATATTTATTTTTCCTGCGGTTCTTCCTTTTCTGTTTTACGCTGACTATCAGAACGTTTATCCATTTTATCTGAAATAGTGTCGACAAACAAGATACGGTTCCATTTATAAAGTCTTCGGGTTAGTAGTACATACCTGAAAATACCAACAGTTAGGAAAATAACACAAACCACCAAGGCGATATAACCAAGCCAATGGATATTGTCAAAATCCTTGAGCTGAAGAATCCCAATTCCACCTATAAGAAGATAAAGTGAGGAACGAATATAGGAAAGCAACGTACGCTCATTGGCCAGTTTAGTACGCTCCAAAGCCAAAATCTCATTGGTATTGGCAGGCACTGGTTTGGTTCGTAAAAATCTAAATAATTTTTGAGCCTCGTTTTTCATATTGCTTTAAAATTACAAATAATTTCGCTCGCCACGAATTCATGATAATCGTAATGATAACAGAACAAGATACGCCAACGATTAAAAAAATAACACCAGCGTAAAAATGCTTTTTTCTAGAAAGCAATAAAAATATTCGTGCATCTGCCCATTCAGCAGGTGGATTCTTAGCATAAAAGCTTACAGAGCACTTATTATATCGTGTTTCGTGATTATATTGAATTTTCCATCGCCAAGATCTACCAAAACAGCATTGTTCTCCTTATGGATTAATTTTGAAACTTCTTCAATGCTCGTACTTTTCTTAACTATTGGAAAAGCCTCGTGCATTACTTCTTTAATGGGAAGATTTGCAATATCTTTATTTTCGAGATATTTGCGAAGTAAATCAGTTTCATCTACAGCTCCTACA
This sequence comes from Aequorivita sp., assembly GCA_052105975.1. Classification (GTDB taxonomy): domain Bacteria; phylum Bacteroidota; class Bacteroidia; order Flavobacteriales; family Flavobacteriaceae; genus Aequorivita. The sequence goes on from JBQEAY010000014.1 coordinate 89,439, forward strand.
AAGCCCGAAGTATCCTCAACAGGAATCTGGCTGATATTGTATTTCTTCATACGTTCGATGGCGTGGCCAACCAACTCTTCTGTTTTTACGGTTATTAAAGGTTTATCCTCGTGATCCTTTATTAAATCGGAAGCATTGTTTTTAGCTTCTTCTTCCACAAAACCTTGCTCACGCATCCATTCGTCATTGTACATCTTACCAACATAACGGCTACCGTGATCATGGAAAAGTATTACTACTACATCATCTTTAGTGAATTTATCTTTAAGCTGAAGTAATCCTTTTATCGCCGCTCCAGCCGAATTCCCCAAGAAAAAACCTTCCATCTTGGCAAGTTTCTGAGTGTAAATGGCAGCATCTTTATCGGTAACCTTTGTAAACCCATCAATTACGCTGAAGTCCACATTCTTAGGAAGAATATCTTCCCCGATTCCTTCGGTGATATATGAGTAGATTTCATTTTCGTCAAAAATACCAGTTTCGTGATATTTTTTAAAAACACTCCCGTAGGTATCAATTCCCCATACTTTTACATTCGGGTTTTGTTCTTTTAGGTATTTACCAACGCCACTAATGGTTCCACCTGTTCCTACGCCCACTACAAAATGTGTAACCTTACCGTCAGTTTGTTTCCAAATTTCTGGTCCGGTACTTTCGTAATGTGCTTTGGTGTTGCTAGGATTGTCATATTGATTGACATACCAACTATTCGGCGTTTCTTCAGCCAATCGTTTTGATGTAGAATAATAGCTACGTGGATCATCGGGTGCCACATCTGTTGGGCAAACTACCACTTCGCTACCAACAGCTCTAAGAATATCTATCTTTTCCTTGCTTTGTTTGTCGCTGATAACACAAACCATTTTGTAGCCTTTTACAATTGCGGCGAGTGCGAGGCCCATTCCAGTATTCCCAGAAGTTCCTTCAATGATGGTTCCTCCTGGTTTTAAACTGCCATTGGCCTCAGCGTCTTCAATCATCGTTAAAGCCATACGGTCTTTTACCGAGTTGCCCGGATTAAAAGTTTCGTATTTGGCAAGAACCAAAGCGGGGATATCCCCAATTATTTTATTGATTTTCACCATTGGCGTATTGCCGATGGTTCCCAAGATATTTTCTGCGTATTTCATAGATTTTTTTAGAAAAGAACTCCTACGCCGTACAACTTCGCTAAAGCTACGTAGCACAAGGGCTTCGGAGTTTGGAGACAAAGGTACAATTTATTGATGAAAAGAAAAGACCTCACAGGTTTTTGAAACCTGACAGGTCTATTCTCTATTCAAACCGAATCGCCTTCGACGGAGAAATTTTCGCAATAATAAAAGAAGGAATTAATAGCATTAAAAGGCAAAGTAAAAATGTTCCCGCATTTAATATAAGAATGTAGTCCCAATGTAAATAAACTGGTGCTTCGTTTACGTAATAGGTATCTGGATCTAGCTTAAAAACCTTTCCATATTTCTGAATTAGCAATAGACCGATTCCAATTACATTTCCCCAGAAAAGTCCGACGCCAATTAAATACATCGCGTTGTACAGAAAAACTTTCCTGATGCTCCAATCGCTACTTCCCAAGGCTTTCAGGATACCAATCATTTGGGTTCGCTCCAGTATTAAAACCAAAAGCGCTGTAATCATATTGATGCCTGCAACGAGAATCATAATACCGATTATCATTGCAACATTAAAATCAAAAAGGTCTATCCATTCAAAAATAGAAGCGTATTTGGTTCGTATTGTCTGGGTGTCCAAAGTGCTTCCGGTTTCATTATAAACCTTGTTACCAATGGGAATAATATCATCAAAATTATTTACAAAAACCTCAAATGCACCAATTTGGTCAGGCTCCCATTTGTTTAAACGCTGAATATGGCGGATATCCGTCATAACAAATTGTTCATCGAACTGCTGAAAGCCGCTATTATAAATCCCTACAATATCAAAGCCACGACTACGCGGCGTTTTCGAAATGGCATCATTCAAAAAGAAGGTAGTTACTTTATCGCCAAGTTTTAAGTGAAGCCTATTGGCCAAATATTCAGAAATCAAAATATCGCTATTGAGATCATCTTTAAAATCGGGTAATTTCCCTTCAACTAAGAAATCTTTAAAATAGGTCCAATCATAATCACTACCTACACCTTTTACAACTATACCTTCAAAATCGTTTTCGGTGCGAATAACACCTCCTTTGGAAGCAGCAATCTGAACGTGTTTTATCCCATCAACATTTTTGAATTCTGGATAAAATGGTTGATCTTTTGAAATGGGATTTTGCGAATCGTTCGAAAAATTGGTGTCGAAGTTGGTAATTATAATGTCGCCATTGAATGCAGAAACTTTTTCACGGATCTTTTTTTGAAGCCCAACACTTGTGGCAATGGATACTAGCATCATTATGATACCAAGTGCGATTGCAGTAATTGCAATTTTTATAATCGGTGCCGAAATACTACTTTTATAGTCCTTGGAAGCGATGATGCGCCGGGCGATGAAAAATTCGAAATTCACTGAGATTATATGGGCTTAACTTTTTTCAAAAATACATTTTTATTGCTTGTTTTAATTGCTTTTTCCTGCGGAAGTTCCCTTCAGAAAAAAGAGAAAAGAGAAGCGAGCAAAGAGAAACAGGATACAAGACTAAGGATTCAGGACGTTAAAATTATTGTTGGAGCTGAGCAGTTTCAGCTTTATTCTGATTTGCTTAAAGACAAAAATGTAGGCGTAGTTGCCAATCAAACTTCCTTTTTGGAAAAAGAAAACCAGCATTTGGTCGATTTTCTGATTTCAAAAAAGGTTTCTGTAAAAAAAGTATTTGCCCCTGAACACGGTTTTCGTGGCACAGCAGATGCAGGGGAACATGTAAAAGATGGCGTTGATGCAAAAACTGGAGTTCCTCTAATTTCACTCTATGGCAGCAACAAAAAGCCTTCCCAAGAACAGTTAAAAGGACTCGATGTAGTAATTTTTGATATTCAAGATGTCGGAGCTCGTTTTTACACATACATCTCTACTCTACACTATGTGATGGAAGCTTGTGCCGAAGCTGGAATTCCTGTTATTGTAATGGATCGTCCAAACCCCAACGGACATTATATTGACGGACCTATTTTGGAAAAAGAAAATCAGAGTTTTGTAGGCATGCATCCAATTCCGATAGTTCACGGAATGACAATGGGGGAATACGCTCAAATGATCAATGGCGAAGGCTGGTTAAAAGATAAAGCAAAATGTAAGCTTAGCGTAATCAAAATGAAAAATTACACACATAAAACAGCTTACTCCTTACCTATAAAACCATCGCCTAATTTACCTAATGATAAATCCATCAACCTCTACCCTAGCTTATGCTTTTTTGAAGGAACTTTTATAAATGCTGGTCGAGGAACCGATATGCAATTCCAAGTCTTTGGCGCGCCCAGTTTACCAGCTTCAGAATACACTTTTGAATATACTCCTGAATCAAATGAAGGAGCGAAAAACCCAAAATTCAAAGACGAATTATGTCACGGAAAAGATCTTCGGAAGGAACCTCGTTTGAGTAAAATCAACCTGGAATGGCTAATCAACGCCTATAATGCCAACGGAAACCTGTCTGAAGGCAAGGCAGGGAAGATAGATTTTTTCAATTCATTTTTTGTAAAACTCGCTGGAACTAAGAAACTACAACAGCAGATTGAGCAAGGAATGTCTGCGGAAGCAATTCGGGATTCCTGGAAAGAGGGACTTGCGGATTTTGAGCAAATTCGAGAGAAGTATTTACTTTATGAATAAGCACCAAATAACAAAATCCAAATTCCAAATAATTTCCAAAAAAGTCAAATTTCAAAGATCTATATCCTCCAAGGAGAATGAAATTAGACCTTGGTAATTAAGATTTATTTGGATTTTGATGCTTTGTTGGTATTTGGAATTTTAGCGCCCCAAGCGCTTCTTCATTTCCTCCACAATATTAAAAGCCGCGGGACAAATCTCAACATTCTTCATTGTCAGATTTGAAATCTGCTGAAATTTCTTTCTGTCTGTATGTGGGAATTCTTTACACGCTTTTGGACGAACGTCATAAATACTACAATAGTTATCGGCTCCCAAAAAGGTACAGGGAACACTTTGCAAAACATAATCCTTATCCTCATCTACACGTAAGTAAGCCTCAATAAATTGTTGCGGCTTCATTCGGAAATGCTTTGAAATACGCTCAATATCTTTATCTGTAAAAAGCGGACCTGTCGTTTTGCAACAATTGGCACAAGTCAAACAGTCCGTTCTTTGGAACTCTTCCTCATGCAATTCCTGCATCAAAGTATCTAAATGCTTTGGCGGTTTCTTCTTGAGCTTCGCGAAAAATTTTTTATTTTCGGTTTCGACCTCTTTTGCTTTCTGGGGAAGTTGTTTTAAGATGTTTTCCATTTCAATTTCTCTTTGCATTCTTTGCGTTGGATAATATTACCAGAGGAGGCAAAGATATTTTCATGTGTAATGTAGTTCAATTTACAGTTGCAAAACTACTATTCAAAATGTTCCCGTTTCTTATTTCACCAAAATAATTTTAAAGAATGTCATCAAATAACAATACTTTCGTGAAGACTTATTGAATTCAAAACTTTCCACTTCATCAATCAGTTAATTATGAAAGACATTATTGGCACGGCACTACTGGATTATTACCACGGAAATTCTTCCGAAGATATTCTCACTGAAACAAATATTTCAGAAGAAGATGAACTGCCACTTTCTTATCTTTTTAGAACTTTTAAAGAGATGCCAGAAATTGAACAAAAGGCATTAAAATCTGCTAAGGGAAAAATACTTGATGTAGGTTGCGGTTCTGGCAGTCATTCCCTATATCTTCAAGAAAAAAATTTTGACGTAATGGCTATTGATACTTCCAAAGGTGCAGTTAAAGTGTGTAAACTTCGCGGTGTAAAAAACCCAAAAAATATCGATTTGCTTCAGTTGGAAAATGAATCCTTCGATACTATTTTATTGTTGATGAATGGGACTGGGATTTTTCAGAGACTTGAAAACACCTCAAAATATCTAAACCATTTAAAGGCTTTACTCAATCCAAATGGCCAAATTCTAATAGATTCAAGTGATTTGCGCTATATGTATGACTCCACCGATGAAGGAGGAATATTAGTTCCCGCAGATCGCTATTACGGGGAAGTGGAATTTACAATGCGATATAAAGAACTGGAAAGTGAGACTTTTGATTGGTTGTATTTAGATGAGAAAACCTTCGAAAATATCTGCACTTTAAACAACCTCAACTTTGAGGTGATTGCTCGCGGGGATAATTTTGATTATTTGGCACGGATTACGTTAAGGAAATAAGTTGTCTCTTTTTCTCCGTGTGCTCTGTACTCTGTGGTAATTATTCACCACAAAGGCACAGAGAACACAGAGTTTTACTCTAATTCATAAACCAATTCACCATTAATAAAGGTTGCAATCACTTTCGTTGTCGGTAATTCCTCTTCATCAACTTCCATGATATCTTTGTCAAGCACAGTAAAATCAGCAAATTTCCCTACTTCAATACTCCCTTTTTCATTTTCTTCAAAATTCGAAAAAGCTGCCCAAATGGTCATTCCACGTAGTGCTTCTTCCCTAGTAAGTGCATCTTTCATTTGAAAGCCATCTTCTGGATAGTTCTCTAAATCTTTACGTGCAACAGCAGCGTGAAAAGTATACATCGGGTTTACGTGTTCCACAGGAAAGTCGGTTCCAAGTGCTATAACTCCAGATTTATCCAATAAATGCTTATAAGCATAAGCTCCTTTCATTCTCTCTGCACCTATTCTATCTTTTGCCCAATACATATCACTTGTAGCATGAGTAGGCTGAACCGATGGAATTATATTATGATTTTTTGTAAAGTAATCAAAACCCTCTGGTGGTATTATTTGTGCATGCTCCACTCTCCAACGTCGGTCGGTCTGGCCTTCCAAAGCTTTATCATAGGCTCGTAAAACAGCAATATTTGCAGAATCACCAATAGCATGGCTATTCATCTGAAATTCGGATGCAGCTAATTTTTTAGCTAAAGCGTTTAAACTTTCTTCGGTCGTTATCATAGCACCGTGGTGATGCGGCATATCACTATAAGATTCGCGCATAGCTGCACCACGAGAGCCTAAAGCCCCATCCGTAAATACCTTAAAAGAACGCACGTTGAGTCTATCTGATTTATAAGTTCCATTTTGCAAATAATAATTTACATTTTCTGGGGTATTACTTATCATAGCATACATGCGTAGCTTAAACTTTCCTTGCTTCTGAAGTGTATCAATAAGTTCGATAATATTTCTATCTAATCCCGCGTCGTCAACAGTTGTCAAGCCGTATTCCAGACTAACTTTTTCAGCATCTAAAAGAGCTTCTATGGAAACTTCTTCAGTTGTTTCAGGAAAGGTTCTATTGACCAATTCCATAGGAGTATCGATAAGAACACCAGTTGGCTCGCCGTTTTCAAGAACTACTTCTCCTCCATCCATCTTTGTCTTAGCATTAATTCCAGCGAGCTCTAAAGCCTTAGAATTTACCAATAATGCATGGCCATCTACTCTTCGCAGGGCAACTGGAGTATCTGGAAATAGGGAATCCAGCCTTTTTTTATTGGGATAATCTTTATTTTTCCAATCATTTTGGTCCCAACCACGACCAATAATGTAAGGAGCTTGATTCTCTTCCTGAAAGGCAACCACTTTACCCAAAACTTCATCAAAACTGGTAGTGCCTACTAAATCAACATTCTGAAGTGAAAGTCCGAAACCGTATAAATGCGCATGGGCATCAATAAGACCAGGAACCACAGTATTACCTTTGGCATCATAAGTTTCCTTAATCTGGTATTTGAGTTCGAGTTCTGGTTTAAGACCAATTTCAAGAATTTTTCCGTCTTTTACAACAAGGGCGCTAGCAGTACTGAAGTCTTTATCGACAGTATAGATTTTTGCATTCTTAATTAATAAATCTGCCGGAAGCTTATCAGGTGCGCAGGAAGCAATTGTTACTGCTATTAAGAGAAGTAAAAGTTTTTTCATAATCATTATTATTAATTGTAAAAATAGAAAACATCCGCAAAAGACGGATGTTTTCAAAAGTTATATTTCTATAGAACTACCAATCAAACTTATAAGTAACCCCTCCTAAGACTTGAATTCCTTGTACAGGGTAGTTTAACCATTTTTCGTAATTGTCACTTAATAGATTACTTCCCTTCACAAAAACCGAAAGTCGATCTGTAAATCTGTATCCCAAATGAAGGTTAGCGTCTACATAACCATCTAGTGTAACCTCTTTATTTATCGGGTTTCCGAAAGGTTCATCATTAAAAACTAAATCCTTACGTTCTCCTACATAAAACACAGAAGCGCCTCCATATAATTTTTCAGTAATGTTGAAGTTTGAAAATAACGAAGCTTTTAAATCGGGAAGGTTCCAAGCCTCATTTTGACGATCGGTGCTATAGCTGTAATAATTAGCATGGATTCCCAATGTGAATTTATCAGAAATATCAACTTTCAATTCACCGAAAAAAGCAAGTGTGTTTATATCATCATAGACAACATTAAAAGAATTTCCATATTCATAACCTTTAACTTGATTGGTTATTTTTATTGGATTGGCTTGAAATAGGGCTCTGTTTTCATCTTTTCCGTAAGAAACTTTCACGTTGTACCCAATTGAATTGGAAAGCATCCCTTTAATCCCTCCAAAACCTTCGTACAGCTTTTTTGTTGGCATTATATATTGAGTAGGAGAAATGTATGGATTCACTTCCTTAAGATCGTAATAAGTGTTTTGTTGAAGACCTCCCTCGGCACCACCATAAACAATCACATTATCGTCAAGCAAACGGTATGAAGCATTTAATCTTGGATATAAAGAGAAGTCCGTTTCGCTGTTTTCAGTATCTACACTCACGTAGGCCGCAACTCCCAAAGATAACGTAAGGTCATTATTCACAAAAGTTATAGAAGGTGCCAAGCCGGCATTAAGATAGCTGTAATTAATATCTGAAGTATTGGTGTAATTTCTTTTAAAGCTTCCATATAAATAATCAATGTCGGCGTCCAACTTCAAGTTTAGGTTTTCCATCGGAAATGAAAATTCGGGCTTTAGCTTGGCATTCAATTCCGAAGAAGAAAAAGCATCACCCAAATAGCGAACATTCAAGGCTGCCTTGTTAAAAAATGAATTATCCATGGCAATACTTCCACCTATGAAACCGCTGTAATAGGTTTGTTGTGGATGAATACCACCAATTGTCTCTTCAGGGAAAGCAATATAGTTTTTAGGCAGTCCGTACCAATTAAAAACTTGGTGCTCCACGCCAACATCTGCTCTATAAGTAACTCCTCTTTGACGACTGGTGTAATTTGCATCAAGACTAGTGTCATAATAGTTATTATCCAGTTCCACGCCTTTAATTTCTCCCTGTGTGGAATTATGTCGAAAGAAAAAACCAGCATTGTCGGTACGACTGATTTCAAAATTACTGTATAACTCTCCCAAAATAGATGTGTAATTCCCAAAGCCTAAAGTAGCGTAGTTATCGTACAGTTTTATACGTTTGGCTTTTTCAACCGTCGCTGCTTTTCCCTTTGCTGGAGTAAACGTGGATGCCACTGGAACCGAAAAAATACTGTATTTCACATCTTTTTTTGTGGTTGAAATAGAATCGTTCAACTCAGCAGTTTCTCTTATCTTAAACGCGTCCGAAATTGTGGGAGTATAAGGTTTTACAATATTAACCACTTCAGGATCGAGTTCCTTTTCCTGGGAAAAAGCTGAGAATTGAACAAGTAATAATGCGGGAATTGAAAATAAAACTATTTGTTTTATGGACATATTTTCAAAATTTATGATGATATTTTTTTAATGTTTCACTTTGTCTCCACTGCGTCTCTACGGTAAAATATTACACCGTAAAGGCGCAAAGGATACAGAGAATTTAGTTTCTGGTTTCTACAGATGAATTTGTTTTAGACTCAGCCTTTTTGATTATGGCCAATTCGGCTTTTGCTTCTTCAACAACATCTGAGTAGTCAGAGAAATTTTTGATTACATTTTCTAAAATGTAGGTAGCTTGGTATGCATCTTTTAGTGCATAAAAGTTCTTCGCCATTAACACCAATCCTTTTGCACCAAATAACTTATAGCCAGAATAATCTTTCGCCAATTTCTGTACGGAAGCATTTGAGCCCTCGTAATTTTTTTCTTTATTCTTAAAATAGGCGTCGTAATAAAGTGCTTCTGCCGCAAGTTCACCAGTGGCAATTTTTTGTACTTCCGCATAGGCAGTTTTTGCTTTTGCCTCATTATTGGTCTTCATTGCCGAACGCGCAATAATTATCTGTGCATCACTTTTTATCGAATTATCAATTTTCGAATTCTGAAGTACTTTATCAGCATAATTAACCGCATCAGAATATTGTTTCAATTCATACGAAGCCTTCATACTATTGGTTTGTGCAAAGATTATATTCTGTGGAAAATCTGCTTCTGCTTCCAATCGTTTTAGATATGAAAGCGCACTTTTATAATCTTTTTTACCCAAATACAACTCTGAAATTCGCGCCAATGCCTGTTCTGTATATTCACTTCTTTCACGCTTTACAACATAGTCAAAATGTGGAATGGCCTGAGCGTTCTTGTCATCGCCAAAATAAATCTGCCCCAAGTAGAAATGTGCCTGCATTGCGTGGTTTCCATTTGGAAATTGCTTTAAATATTCTTCAAAACGACTCTTTGCCTGTGGTTTTTTGTTTTCCAAATACGGTTGTTCAGCAGCTAAATACGCAGCATCATCAAGTTCGGTGTCGCCTACCTTCACATAATCCAATGTCTTTACCCAACGGGCGTACTCCTCAACATTTCCTTGGTCTATATAAATGATTTTTGCTGAAGAAACTGCTTGTAAAGCTTCGGGCGTGGAAGGGAAATCTTTTGCCACCCGTTTAAAAATAGCCAACGCCTCGTTACTTTTTCCAGTGTTATCAAAAATCAAAGCTTTTTTTAGTAATGCTTTTGAAACAAAACTGCTATTCGGAATATCCCGAATTAACTGATCATAAGCTGAAATTCCTTTATCCGGCTTTCCTTGGGCAACGTATGTGTTTCCTAACTCATACAGAGCATCATCACGATAAGGTGATTTTGAATACTTTTTCAAAAAGCTAATTAACTCTTCAACTTTATTCTCAGTTCTATCAACAAAGCCATAACTGATAGCTTTCTGAAACTCAGCATAGTCATTATCACCCAACTCAATTGCTAAGTTGTAGTTTTCCATTGCCGGCCAATACTGGCTCGTTACAAAATAACTATCGCCCAAACGCAAATAAGCATCCTTTTCACGTGTACTGTTTGCAGGTGAAGAACCTACATAGCTTTTAAAGTTGGAAATAGCTTCACTATAATTTTTAAGTTTGAATTGATTATATCCCAAATTATATTTCAAACTTTCATATTCAGAAGTGTTTTTAGCTCCCGGTGTCTGCTGAAACTGTTTGTAACCTGCCAAGGATTTTTCATAATTAGAAAGATAAAAATCACTTTCTGCTTTCCAATAAATTGCGCGTGCTTTGAAATCTTCGTTTTGTGGCTCTTTTAAACTTCTATCCAAAAAGGAAATTGCTTTCTCGTAATCCGCGTCATTAAAGAGTTCAATTCCTCTGTAAAAAGCTACTTTCTGGTAGGCTGCCTTGTCTGCAAAGTTTTTATTGTTCTCCAACAGATCCAGTGCTTCCTTATAATTTTTAGAAGTGATATAACTATCAATCAACAGTTTTTTTAGATCGTCAATTTTAGAATTCTCTGGGTATTTTTCAATAAAGGAAAGTAAAACTTGCGGGGTACTTTTATAGCTATTCCCAATTTCATAACTCAACTTAGCATAGTTGAAATAGGCATCCTCTTGAATTTCTGCGCTAAACTCCATTTCAGAAGCATTTTTAAAGGCGTTTAAAGCTTCTTGCTTTTTGTCAAGTTTTAGATAACTTTCTGCAAGATGATAATATGCGTTTTGCGCCACTGCATTCTTTCCTCCAATAATCTTATTAAACTCACCAATGGCCTTTTCAAAATCGTTTTGCTGATAATAGGCATAACCCAACAGATAATAATCGGTGTTATTCCATTTGCCACGCATACCTTTATAGTCTTTTAAATACGGTATAGCCTCTGCATACTGACCTAGGTTGAAATAGCTCTCTCCTATAATTTTTGAGAGTTGACTTCTTTCCCGCGGACTCGATTTATCGAACTGTTCCTTCCCCATATCTATGGCTTTTTGGAAATTACCAAGCTTAAAATTCATATCAGCTTGATAGTAACTAAGATCCTCAGAATAGCGCTCCTCCCCTTTTACCTGTTCAAACTTCTCATTTGCTTCTTCGTAATCATCACCTTCATATGCTATAAAACCTAAATAGTATTTTGCCTGCGACCCATATTTCTGTGAAGTAGAAACTTGATTGAAATAATTTTTGGCTTCATCATAACGCTTGGCTTTAAAATTTACATAGCCGTTATTAAAATTGAAACGCTCTTGTTCACTTCGGCTTAATCCCGCTTGATCCACTTTATCAAACCACTTGCGCGAATGTGAATATTTTCCATTTTCAAAATAATAATTCGCAACGTCCAAGTAGGCAGAATTACGTTTAATACTTGTTGGATAATTCATCACAAAATCTTCCATCAACTGATCCGCATTTTGCTGATTTAATCGTACGGCAGCATTTGCAATATAATATGCGCAGTCGCTTTGTACAGCTTCATCATTACTATTACTCTTAACCTTGTCAAAAAGACTCTGGGCAGCTAAATATTGCTGATTATTATAGAGATCTAAGGCTTGGTTATACTCAACAAGGTCGTTGGTATAAGCCGCAGTTTGCTGGGAAAATGATGAAAATGAAAGGAATACGAAAAGCGAAAAGACAAGGAAATTCTTTATCATTATTTAAAGTTTTTGTGGCGCAAAAATATTTAAGTTTCAGAGCTAGTTTTAACTTTTTGGGTTTAAGTGAAAAATTAAAAGTTTTGTATCCAATTGAAGACTTTCTTTGATATCTATAGCACAGCTATAAAATGAAAAAAAGAACGATAAGTAGATGCAAAAGAATAATTTTTCGGCAAATGTAAGAAGGTTAAACCAGTTCTATGCGTAGCTTTTTGCGATACTGTAATTTTTTAAGGTTTAATTAACTAATGATTTTTTCAGTGGATTTCCTTGAAGTAATAACGCTACAAATGCCATATAAGTATATGTTTGGGCAACAGTATTTGACATTCTAGGAAATGCTTTAAAAAAATACTGTAATTTTAAAACATCAAAAAACTATAAAAGCATCGCTATGAACAGATTACTAATTTTAGCTATTCTATTATTCTCAATTTCCACTACGGCTCAGCGCAATCGTTTTAAAAATATTTCTGAAAAAGATGGCAAAATAGGGATTGGCACTACTAAACCCGATGAGCTTTTAACAGTGAAAGGAAAAATACACACTCAAGAAGTATTGGTAGATTTAGATGGAGCTGTAGCTCCAGACTACGTCTTTGAAAATTATTTCAATGGTTTTTCTAAAGCAATGCCAACATATAAATTGATATCCTTAGATGAATTAGAAGTGTTCTTAGAAGAGAACCATCACTTACCGAATGTCCCTTCCGCTCTAAAAATGGAATCAGAAGGAATATCACTAAAGGAAATGAATTTGATTTTACTTCAAAAAATTGAAGAGCTAACTCTCTACACTCTTCAACAGCAAAAAGAAATAGATATGCTAAAAGAAAAAGTTTCTAAAAAGTAAAAATTGAAGTTAATCAGTTGCAGTTGGTAGTATTTCAAATTACTTTTGTCCGCAGGCTATGCTCAGAAACCGAAGTTTTATTTAGTCATTTCCAATTAATTAATCGTCAATCATAAATCTAAAATCCAAATGTCCAATCACGTATTACAGTTAAAAGATGCCGCCATTTATCAAGGTGATAATTTGGTACTTTCCAATGTTACCGTTTCTGTAGACAAAGGCGAATTTGTTTATCTAATTGGGAAAACAGGAACCGGAAAAAGTAGTTTTATGAAAACGCTTTACGGCGATCTTCCGCTTCTGGAAGGCGAGGGGGATATTGTAGGATACGATTTGGCTACATTAAAGGAAAAGGAAATTCCATTTTTAAGGAGAAAACTCGGAGTTGTTTTTCAAGACTTCAAGCTACTAAATGACCGCACCGTCCACGATAATTTACGCTTTGTACTTACTGCCACCGGCTGGAAAGATAAGTCGGCCATGGAAAGCAAGATAAATGAAGTTTTGGATAAAGTGGTGATGAAAACCAAAGCCTTTAAATACCCATATCAACTTTCGGGCGGGGAACAACAACGTATTGCAATAGCTCGCGCTCTTTTAAACGATCCGGAACTTATTTTGGCGGATGAGCCTACAGGAAACTTAGATCCACAAACCAGTGTGGAAGTGATGGAGGTTTTACGCGAAATCAATAAAAACGGAAATACCATTTTGATGGCTACGCACGATTATGCACTATTGCTTAAATATCCTTCCAAGACTTTGAAATGTGACGAAAACCAGATTTTTGAAGTAGTCCAGAAGACGGTTTAGTAGTTGGTAGTTGGTAGTTGGTAGTTGGTAGTTGGTAGTTGGTAGTTGGTAGTT
>JBQEAY010000015.1:0-97415 GCA_052105975.1 Aequorivita sp.
TTGCAGCTTAAGCGGAAGAAATCACAAGTTTTTTATTGAGTTGCGGATTTGAGGTGCAATTGCGCACCAGCGGGGGGCTCCTAATTTTAATATTAGTTTTATTTGTTATTCTGATGATTTTGATTCTATTAATCAATCGAGATGCTGGAAAGAATTTAAAGAATGATACGGAAAACAATTTAAACCGAATTGAGCTAATGGGTAAGTTTGTTTTATTACTCAGTGTTGTAATTGTAATTGTTGCGGTTGCTATTTTTCATTAAGAAAGTAGCGCATAATCCTGTATTACGCTAAATATAGCCGTTTTGTAATATATAAAACAACAAAATCATGTCATTAGCACTTCATTTTTAACAATCAGAACTTTAGTTTCGTGTAACATGTTTTTTTGCTCATTGAGAAATTTATTTATTTTGGATTCCGAATCGGTTATTTCAATAAGATGTGGATGTTTATAATGTCTGATTTCGTTTGTCCCCCAGTTAATGTTCTGATTATTCAAATAGCCTTTATTTACATTGAGGTTTAGTACCTGATGTAAGCCAAAAGCTTTTGCTCTTTTCATCAGTTCCGCAGAAAAATCTGAAGAGAACATTTTGTTCCAAAAGGATTCGTGATTAATCTTTTGACCATATTCAAAGTAGATCCGTATCGTTATTAAGTCTTTCATTTTTTTGTTCTTTTATTTTTAACTGAGGACAGCGGTAATCCTTTTTCACGAAGAAACAGGTTGTTCTTAGGGCTTCCGATGATTTGAGATGAATATACTCCAGAATGGCCCGAAAACAAATAGGCTGTACAACAGGCCAAGCCAATAAAAACGCCCGATTCAATTCCAAAAAGCTCGATCCCCATCATAGTACAAGCGATTGGTGTATTTGTTGCACCAGCGAAAACAGCTACAAACCCCATTCCCGCCAATAATCCCATTGGCAAGGGAATAAACCAAATCAATACGTTTCCTAAGGCTGCACCGATAAAAAATAAAGGAGTTACTTCCCCGCCTTTAAAACCCGCGCCCAGTGTAAAGGATGTAAATAGGAGTTTTAATAGGAAATCATAGGAGTTAAGGTTTACGTTGAACGCATCTACAATTGTTGGTACCCCAAGGCCTATATACTTTGTGGTTCCCATAAAATATACTGCAGCTGCTAGAAATACGCCACCGATAACTGGCCGTAGCGGAGGATATTTCACATTGTTTTTAAAGAGATTGGCCCAAAAATGTGTGGATTTAGAGAAGAGCATTGCTACAAGTCCGAAAATGATTCCTGCCAGTAAACACCATAAAAGATTTATAGGCGTCATCTCTGCAACGGTGTTTATATTGTATTGGGTATGAGTGATGCCCCATATTCTACAGAAATAATCCGCAAAAACTGCAGCCATAAAACTTGGCACAATGGCGTCCAGTCTGATTCTTCCAAGAATCAAAACTTCCAAAGCAAAAATACCTCCGGCTAATGGAGTTCCAAAAACTGAAGCAAATCCTGCACTAATACCTGCAATTAAAACAATCTGTCTGTCTCGTTTTGATAGGTTTAAAACTTTTGTAAACCTATCAGCAATTGCACCTCCTATTTGTACTGCTGTACCTTCTCGACCAGCAGAACCTCCAAATAAATGAGTTAAAATAGTTCCAAACAAGACGAGTGGCGCCATTCTAAAAGGGATGATCTTTTTTGGGGAATGAAGTTCTTCCAGCAATAGATTATTGCCTTTTACAACGCTATTTCCATATAAATGATAAGATAAACCGATTATGAATCCTCCAACAGGCAAGAGCGCGATAATCCATAAATTTGATTCTCGCCAATTGGTTACCCATTCTAAACTAAACAGAAAAAAGGCGGAAACACTTCCTGCAAAAAGCCCTAAGGTTAGGCAGATGAGAATCCATTTTAATAGATATAATAAGGAGGGAATTTGCTGGAATGAGAATAAAAAATCCTTAATTTTATTTTTTGTCATATTGCCTTAAATAAATGATGCTACACTGGCATAAGCCATTTTCAGTAGATGTCATTAGCTCCAGACGGAACGGTTTAAGGCAGACCTCATTGCCAAATTATGAAATGCAAAGCTAATTTAAATAAAAACATTCTACAATACGTGTATTAGAAATAGAGGGATTTTACAAAAACTGCAATGTGCTATAAAGACACTATTGCTCCAACATATTTTATAACCTATATAGCACCTTTACGCCTCCAAACCAATTTCTCGGCATTCCCGGATAGTAAAAACGAGGTTCGGAATTTCCGAAACCAGTAGCGTTTATTAATACTGAAGCAGCATATTTTTCAGCTGTAAAATTATTGATACCTGCATTTACCTCGAATAAAAGCGCTTTAGAAAGCTCTTTTTTATAGGAAGCTTTTGCGTTGAAAACTGTATATCTTTCAGAATAAAGTTGATTGGCATCGTTTAAAGGAATTTCTCCAATGTGAAGAAAGTTTGCATTGAGGCTGAAATCTTTAAATCCCAGATTAATTCCTCCATTCACTTTTTTCTCGGGAACTCCCGTAAGTTGGTTTCCGGAAAAGTTGTTGTCACCATCCACAAAATCAATAAATTTATGGTCGGTAATCTCTGCATTTATATAGGGCGAAATATATAAAAACCTATTTATGGACTGTGTAAATGAAATACTTAATTCCACTCCTTTGTGCTCAGTTTTTCCAGCGTTTCTGCCAATATATTGGTCGTCGTCCACGCGTTCGGCCACCAGTAAATCGTCAATATCCAAAAGATAGGCATTCACTCGAAAATGCAGTTTTCTTTTTAAGAGGAAAAGTTCGCTGCCCACTTCATAATTAAAACCTTTTTCTGGACCAAGCTCCGGATTTATGACGCCTTCGGGCGTTAATGTTTCCTCGATGGAAGGGTAATTAAAACCACGGCTGAAATTAAAATACGAACTGAAATTTTTATTGAATTGGTACAGCAGGTTTACATTCGGTGCAAAGATAGGGGTGAAGTCGCGATCAGTACTTTTGTTGGTTTCGCCTTGATTGAATGTATCCGTAAAACTATAATTGGTTTTATTATAATTCAAGCCAAATTGTCCCGTAAACCTTTCGGTAAAAGGAATTGTAATAGTTGCAAACACGTTTAAGTTCTCCCTTTTTTCATTGTTATCGCTGAGCAGATTACCTTCAAGACTGCCGTTGCCGTTATTTTCTTTGTACAGGTTTTCAATGGTGCTCCAATTGTATTCGTCTTTATAAAACTCGCCTCCAAAACTTAAATTCGCTTTGTTTTTCAGAAATATAAAGTCTTTTTCAAAAACCGTTCGTGCGCCATAGCCATTGGTGAATTCATCTAAAATATTGAAAGGTCGCGGCTCGTAGTGATCTAAATAAGTGTAAAAAACGCTACTGGTATTGCTGAAATTTTCTAAAAAGCGATGTGTAAAATTTAAACCGGTCAAGATTTGTTTATTGTCTTCGAAACCTTGTGCTTCTTTCCAAGTAAAAGCAGCTTGGGATGGATCTTCCTCAAAAGCTGTTTTACCAATGGAGCTGGGAATCTGCGCAAAATAATCTACGTAATTTACCAAGAGTGAAACATCATTTTTAGAATTGAATTTATACGTTGAAGTAAGCAGAAGGGTTTTCCTGTTATAATTGTTATTCTCCCGAAAACCATCGGTTTCCAAATGATCGTAGTTGAGATTCAAGGAAAACTT
Organism: Aequorivita sp.; assembly: GCA_052105975.1. GTDB lineage: Bacteria > Bacteroidota > Bacteroidia > Flavobacteriales > Flavobacteriaceae > Aequorivita. The sequence continues at coordinate 3,692 of JBQEAY010000015.1, forward strand.
TTCTGTGGAAGTTGCTGCGGACACGGTATTTTTTATCATTCCGAAGGAACCGAACGTTAAGTTACTTTTCATTAAAGATTCTCCAACTGCCGCTTGTTTTGAGTTTAGTAAAAGTGTCCCACCCAAATTCGTGCCATATTGTGTGGCTTTTGGACCCTTTATAATCTCAAGTGATTGCAGATCCTCTGGGTCAAACATATCGATTTGCGTCTCGCCGATGCCATTGGTAATTGGAATTCCGTTAAAGTAGGCTCGGATTTTATTGGTGCCGTAAAGTGTGCGAGAACCAACCCCACGAATTGTAATTCTATTGGTATTAATAGCACCGCTTTGAATAAAAACGCCAGGAGTTTCATTAATGGCAGAAACGAGGTCGATAGGGCTATAGCTGTTAAATTTTTCTGCGGTTATTCTTTCTGTGGGAATTATTATTTCGGTCGCTCGGCTTGGCAAAGTATCCCTTTGATAAGTTGAGAAAACAATTATCTCATCCAGGTTTTCAGATTTTGAAAGTGGTGATAGTTGAAAAGTTGAATTGTTTTCTTTCATTTCAACTTCGCTTATATAATAATTGGGATGTTCCAGCCTCAAGTTAATTGGAAGTTTAATAGTTTCGGAAAGAGCAAAAAAACCTTTGGAATTCGTCTCGGTAATCTTTTCAGCATTGATAAAAATGGAAACTTCACTAATGGGGTTATGGGCGTTGGAGTAAACAAATCCTTCGATTTTTTGGGCATTCAAAATAGTAGAGTAGGTTGTCAACAGTAGGACCACCAATATTCTGGGAAATATGTATTTCATTCTTTGGCCATTAATTGTGGGGTTGAGAATTTCCTAAGTACAAAATAACGAAATCCGAAATTAAATTAAATAAAAACTATCTTTCGTATATTAGTGTCATAACTCTGAATACATAAGCCGAATGAAAACTCACTTCCTAATCCTGCTATTTCTTCCTCTTTCACTTTTTTCACAAGATAAAGATGAAAAACAACTACCTGAGCCATTTGCCACAAAATCTACAACAAACTATTCTAATGTGATAGGGTGGAAGGATGGTAAAACTCCAAATGCTCCTGAAGGTTTTACCGTGACAAAATATGCGGATGGTTTTGAAAACCCGCGGTGGATGTATGTTACTCCAAATGGTGATGTTTTAGTGGCAGAAAGCAACAGCAATTACAGTATTCCCAAGCAAATTGGAGCAACTATTATTGGGGCAGGAGGATCCAATAATTTAAAACACAGTGCAGATGTTATCACGATTTTGCGCGATACAGATAATAATGGTACACCGGACGTCCGTGAAACGTTGCTCACTAAAAAAGAAGGCCTTAATCAGCCTTTTGGAATGCTTGTTATTGATGACTGGTTGTATGTTGCCAATACTGATGCCGTAATGCGTTACCCGTATAAGGCTGGAGAAACAAAAATTACGGAGATGGGAGAAAAGATAGCTGATCTTCCTGCTGGAAAAGTCAATCGGCATTGGACGAGAAATATAATTGCCAATGAAGAGAATTCAAAAATATATATTGCTGTTGGCAGCGGGGACAATGCGGGTGAAAAGGGAATGGAAAATGAGGTGATGAGAGCTAATATTCTCGTTATGAATCCAGATGGGAGTGATCTACAAGTGTTTGCTTCTGGTTTGCGAAATCCCGTTGGGATGGATTGGGAACCTATGACAAAAACCCTATGGACTTCGGTAAATGAGCGGGATGAACTAGGGGATAATTTGGTGCCAGACTATTTAACTTCTGTGAAAGAAGATGGATATTACGGTTGGCCATACACGTATTGGGGAAATAATCAGGATCCACGAATTTCGGTACCACCAAATGTTCGCTTAAAGGAAGCAATAGTACCTGATGTAGATCTTGGTTCTCATACTGCTTCTTTGGGATTAGTTTTTTATACCGCAGATGCTTTTCCGAAGAAATATAAAAATGGTGCTTTTGTCGTTCAGCACGGATCTTGGAACCGGGATATTCTTTCGGGCTATCGCGTGGTATTTATTCCCTTTAAAAACGGAAAGCCAGCTGCCGAGCCCGAAGATTTTTTAACTGGTTTCATTGTTGATACCGATAAAGATAAAGTGCACGGTAGACCCGTAGGTGCAGTTATACTAAAAGATGGCTCTATGCTTGTAACCGATGATACCACCCATCACATTTGGCGAATTGCCTATACTGGAAAGTAGATTTTTCACTTCTATTATTACCATATTAATAAATAATTATTCAAGCCAAATGAAAATAATGAACGGTTTTGCTTAACTTTGCAAGATTATGAATTCATTTCTCCATAAATCGATAGCTGTAGCCTTGGCGACTTTGGTACTTTTTACTACCATGTCGTTCACGGTAAATATGCACTATTGTGGAGATATGATGGTCGATTTCTCTGTCGTTGATAACGCAGCGACCTGTGGAATGGAACACGATCAATCTCAGAATGATTGTGAAAATGAAGTTCAGGATGATTCTTGCTGTTCAGATAAGCAAATAGTTGTTGAAGGTCAGGATAACTTTAAAGTGACTTTTGATACATTAACTTTTGAGCAACAAGTTTTTGTTGCTACTTTTTTCCATTCTTATATAAATCTCTTCGATGTTCTTGATACGAACATCGTTCCTTTTAGAGATTATAAGCCGCCCTTACTCACGCGGGATATACAAAAGCTCCACGAGACTTATTTAATTTGATTTTAAACAGTTCCGGGCCCCGATAACTATCGCGGGATCGGAATGATTAGCCCGATGGTCACTGCCATTTTGGGCTCATTTTGTTGTGTTTAATGTTCTGATTTCTTCAGGATGTTTAACGAAGTTCAACTGTTTCAAAATCAATACAAATGCTAAATAAAGGCATAAAATTTCTTATAGAAAACAAGCTAGTGGCGGTCTTGTTGCTCGCCCTCTTTGTAGGTATGGGGGTGATAAATGCACCTTTTAACTGGGATACCGGCTTTCTACCTACCAATCCTGTTGCCGTTGATGCCATTCCCGATATCGGTGAAAATCAACAAATTGTTTATACCCAATGGGAAGGCCGTTCCCCGCAGGATATAGAGGATCAAATAAGTTATCCTCTTACCACGACACTATTGGGAATTCCTGGAGTAAAGACAATCCGCAGTTCTTCTATGTTCGGCTTTTCCAGTATCTATATCATTTTTGAAGAGGATGTGGAATTCTATTGGAGCCGTAGCCGCATATTAGAAAAGCTAAATTCCTTGCCTTCCGGCTTGCTCCCCGAAGGTGTAAATCCATCTTTAGGTCCAGATGCCACAGGGCTGGGACAAATTTACTGGTATACGCTTGAAGGGCGGGATAAAGATGGTAATGTAACGGGAGGATGGGATCTGAACGAATTGCGGAGTATTCAGGATTATTATGTGAAATATGCACTTTCCTCAGCAAGTGGTGTTTCCGAAGTAGCTTCTATAGGAGGTTATGTACAGGAATATCAAATTGATGTAAAGCCAGAGTTGATGCGCCAATACAATATTGGTCTAGCCGAAATCGTAAAAGCGGTTAAGGAAAGCAATAAGGATATCGGTGCGCAAACGATGGAAATCAATCAAGCTGAATACTTGGTGCGTGGTCTGGGATATGTAAAATCTGTCGCCGATATTGAAGATGCTGTAGTTACTTCCGAGGATTATACTTCCATACGGATTAAAGACATAGCCAATGTAAGCTTAGGGCCAGCTCCACGTCGAGGGATTTTAGACAAAGATGGTGCTGAGGTTGTAGGTGGGGTTATTACCGCGCGTTACGGCGCAAACCCGATGGAGGTTATCAGCAATGTAAAGGAAAAGATAGCCGAACTTAAAGCCGGTCTGCCTTCCAAAGAACTTTCGGATGGCACAACATCCCAACTTACCATCGTTCCTTTTTATGACCGATCGGAACTTATTCAGGAAACCCTGGATACTTTAGACGAAGCATTAAGTATGGAAATTCTCATTACAATATTTGTAATTATTGTGATGGTCTTTAACTTGAGAGCCTCCATACTTATCTCCGGACTCTTACCTGTTGCTGTTTTAATGGTCTTTATTGCGATGAAGCTCTTTAATGTCGATGCCAATATTGTTGCGTTGTCGGGGATTGCCATTGCAATTGGTACGATGGTGGATATTGGGGTCATACTTTCCGAAAATATAATCAGGCACCTCGATGAGGAAAAGGAGCGTTCTGGCGAAACAGGTATAATGCAACCCATTAATACGATTGTTTATAATGCAAGTGCCGAAGTTTCCGGAGCTATTCTTACCGCAGTATTGACCACTATTATCAGCTTTATTCCGGTGTTTACATTGATTGGCGCGGAAGGGAAGTTATTCCGACCCTTGGCATTTACCAAAACAATGGCAATTACAGCTTCTTTTGTAGTGGCGCTATTTCTTATCCCTCCTTTTGCTGCCTACTTGTTCCGAAGAAAAAGCATTAGAAAAGCTACGAGTGCTATAATTCATGGAATATTAATCATTTTAGGAGTTATAGCAATAGTTTTTGGATATTGGCTAGGTCTCATTTTAATTGGTTTTGGCATCACAGGCTTTTTAAAAGATGAGAAGATTGCATCGAAAATATCGGATAAAATCACGTTGACTGATAAGCGTGCTAATACCATAAACATATTTATTTCTGCTTTGGGCGTTGTCTTCTTACTGGCAGAATTCTGGCGTCCACTTGGGGTGGATAAGAGTATATTTTGGAACCTTTTATTCGTCGGCTTTATCTGTTTTGGCTTACTAGGCGTATTTTGGTTGTTTCAACATTATTACACTCGGATTCTTGGTTGGGCATTACGTAATAAAATCCTATTCCTTTCTGTTCCAACGCTAATTGTAATTATGGGGGCTTTGATTTGGCAGAATACGGGGAAGGAGTTTATGCCTTCCTTAAATGAAGGATCATTTCTATTGATGCCAACCTCGATGCCGCACTCCGGGGTAGAAGAGAATAAACGCGTACTGCAGCAATTGGATATGGCAGTAGCGAGTATTCCCGAGATTAAAACGGTGGTTGGGAAAGCAGGAAGAACAGAGTCTGCTCTTGACCCTGCGCCATTATCGATGTATGAAAATATCATTCTTTATAAGTCGGAATACGCGCTAAATGAAAATGGGAAGCGTCAACGATTTAAAGTGAATGAGGATGGCCTATTTGTATTGAAAGACGGCAATCTAATTCTTAATCCCAATAGCGAAGCAGCTAAGGATAACAATCAAGAAGATTCTAAAACTGAAGGCCCATTTTTTGTCGAAGAGAAAAATTTAATTCCCGATGAGGATGGCGAATTTTATAGAAACTGGCGACCGGAAATAAAATCTCCAGACGATATTTGGAATGAAATAGTGCGGGTAACAAAACTTCCTGGCGTTACATCCGCTCCAAAACTACAACCTATTGAAACTCGGTTGGTAATGTTGCAGACAGGAATGCGCGCGCCAATGGGTATCAAGGTTAAAGGTCAAGATCTTCGGAAAATCGAAGCTTTCGGAATAGAACTCGAAGAGATTATAAAGCATGCAGAAGGCGTAAAAGTACAAGCTGTTTTTGCAGATCGTATTGTCGGAAAGCCTTATCTACTAATAGATATTAAAAGAGATCGACTTGCCAGATATGGTGTTACTATTGAAGATGTGCAGCAAATTCTACAAGTGGCAGTTGGCGGAATGCCATTGACTCAAACGGTGGAAGGGAGAGAGCGTTATGGCGTGCGAGTGCGTTATCCACGTGAGCTACGAGCTGATCCTGAGGATCTGAAAAATATTTATGTGCCGGTGGAAAAAGGAAACCCAGTGCCATTAGGAGAACTTGTAGATATACGCTACGAGCAGGGGCCATTGATGATCAATAGTGAGGATACTTTTTTGGTGGGACATGTTTTATTTGACAAACTTGATGGTTATGCAGAAGTCAATGTGGTAGAAAATGCACAAGCTTTGATTAAAGAAAAGATTGCAAGTGGAGAACTTACGGTTCCCAAGGGAATAAATTATCAGTTTACAGGAACTTATGAAAACCAATTACGCGCTGAAAAAACACTATCGGTAATAGTGCCATTGGCTTTAGTGGTAATTTTCTTGATTCTCTATTTCCAATTCCGTTCGGTATCAACTTCCTTGATGGTTTTTACAGGAATCGCGGTTGCCTTTTCTGGAGGTTTTTTGATGATTTGGTTTTACGGACAGGACTGGTTTTTAAACTTCAACTTTTTTGGAGAAAACTTACGGGATCTTTTTCAGATGCACACCATCAATCTTAGTGTCGCAGTTTGGGTAGGATTTATCGCGCTCTTTGGAATCGCTACAGATGATGGCGTTGTGATGGCCACGTATCTCACTCAAACTTTTGATAAAAACGACCCAGAAAGTGTAAAGGAAATCCGTGATTCTGTAGTAGAAGCGGGAATGAAGAGAATCCGTCCCTGTTTGATGACTACAGCTACTACTATTCTGGCCTTATTGCCGATTCTGACTTCCACAGGTAGAGGAAGTGATATAATGATTCCAATGGCGATTCCAAGTTTTGGTGGGATGTTGATAGCGCTGATAACTCTCTTTGTAGTCCCTGTGCTATTCAGTTGGAGAAGAGAAGCAAAATTGAAAAAACGAACACGAACTATAACTATCGAAAAATGATAAATCAGAAAACATATATAAAACTGGTCTTGTTCCTAGGGATTTGTCTCTCGACTCTCAACAATTATGGACAAGACTTACAGACCTTTATAGACGAAGCTATTTCCAATAGTCCAGAAATCCAAAAGTTTGATTTTCAGTATAAGATTGCTTCCGAGAAAGTAAATGAAGGAAACAGCTTGCCAAATACCGAATTTAATTTTGGGGTTATGGCCATAGGTCCGGAGATGGATATGCCCATGGAACGTTTTAGGGCTTCAGTAATGCAAATGTTGCCGTGGTTTGGAACGATATCCGCAAGAGAAAACTATGCGACATCAATGGCTGATGCCCAATATGTGGAAGTAACTATCGCTAAACGAAAGTTGGCACTTTCCGTATCTCAATTTTATTATTTGCTCTATGAAATTAGGGCCAAACACGAAGTGCTTGATAAAAATATAAGGCTGCTACAGACCTATGAACAGCTAGCACTCACTTCAGTAGAAGTTGGTAAAGCATCAGCAGTGGATGTGCTACGGTTGCAGATTAGGGAGAACGAGCTTAAACAGGAAAAAGAGGTTTTGATCCAGCAAGATAAGGGCATCCAAGCAGCTATGAATAGTTTAATGAACCGGGAATATAATAAAACGCTGTCAGTAGTTTCTTCAATGGAAATTCCAGAAGACGACAGCTTTTATAGCTATGAAAGCTTATCGGTAAACCCAGAATTACTCAAATATGACAAACTTTATCAATCTATTGAAGAGTCTGAGTTGTTAAACCAAAAGGAAAGTGGTCCGATGATAGGTTTTGGATTGGAATATATTAATCAAGAAAATAGCCCGATGATCACCAGTTCTTTCAAAGATATGGTTATGCCAATGGTTTCCGTCTCAATACCAATTTTCAACAATAAATATAAATCTCAATCTAAACAAAATGAATTGCGCAAACAGGAGATTCAATCTCAAAAAGATGAACGTCTCAATGTGCTAAAGGCCGATTTGTCAAAAGCTATTTCTCAGCGTAATCAATCCCGAATTAAATTTAACACACAAGAGAAGAACCTGAAACAAGCTGAAGATGCAGAGGAAATCCTTATTAAGAATTATGAAACAGGAACAATAGATTTTAAAGATGTTTTAGACATTCAGGAATTGCAATTAAAATTTCAGATGAATCAAATTGAATCAGTAAAAAGCTATTACGACCAATCAGCGATCATTAATTATTTAATAAAATAAAAACAAGTATTAATTTAAATTTATATCAAAATGAACTTTTCAAAGAAAAATCACGAACATGGAAACAACAATATTAAGGTTGTGAGTAAAAAAGTAAGACTAACAACAGCAATTATGGCAATGGCTTTTATAAGCCTAACAACAATGTCCTGTAACGACGGTAAAAAAGGAGAATCAAACGAGGCTATGACTTCGGAAATGTCTTCAGAAGAAGCACATCATCACGATGATAAGGATTCAGCAATGAACCACGACAGTATGGACACCTCCAAAGATATGATGGATTCCGATATGCAGAACTCTGATGCAAAACAGGTGTTGGCAGATTATATGGTACTTAAAGATGCTTTAGTAGCGACCGATGAAACTGCTGCTGCAAAGGCTGGAAATAAACTTGAAAGTACATTGAAAGGTTTTAATGTTAGCCGTTATACTGCTGAACAGCAAAAAGAGCTGAAAGACATTATTGATGATGTAATGGAGCACGCAGAACATATTGGAAAGAGTGAAATCGATCACCAACGAGAACATTTCAAAACTTTAAGTAAGGATATAACCGATATGGTTGCCATTACAGGAACAGAAAATACTTTATACCAACAGTTTTGCCCAATGTATGATAATGGCAGCGCGTGGTTAAGTATGAACAAGGAAGTAAAAAACCCATATTATGGCAGCAAAATGATGAACTGCGGAAAAGTTCAAAAGGAGATAAACTAAAAAGGACATAGGACTTAACCTGCAAGGTGTTGCCGAGGCACGAGGCCTCCTTGTAGGTTTAAGCCAAATGCTAAAACATGAAAAAAATTCTGAAATTCACAGCATTGGTTTTATTGGTAGCCTTTGTAGGTATACAGTTTATGCCTACAGAACGCAACCAAAGTGAAATTGTACCAAAAACCGATTTTATGGTTGTAAATAATACTCCGGAAAACATCAGCAAACTATTACAAGTATCCTGCTATGATTGCCATAGTAACAATACAGAGTATCCTTGGTATAATAAAATACAACCTGCCGCTTGGTTTTTAGAAGACCATATTAAAGAAGGAAAAGCAGAATTGAACTTTAGTGAATGGGATTCATTATCAAATCGAAGAAAAAACAGCAAGTTAAAGTCAATTATAAGTCAAATAAGAGATGATGAAATGCCACTTATCTCATACACTTTGGTTCATGGAGATGCTGTTTTATCAAATTCTGAAAAGAAATTGGTTCTAGATTATATGAGGGGAATAAAGGATAGTTTACAATAAAGCCCGATAAGGAAAGCGAGTGATCTTTTCGATGATTAGTTAGTTATTACCCTTTCCAAGTCAGGTATAAAAAAAACATTATGAAACACACTTATCACATACACGAAATGACCTGCAACGGTTGCCGAAGCCACGTAGAAAAAACACTTTCTGAAGTCAAAGGTGTTTCAAATGCAAAGGTTGATTTAGAAAAAGCCGAAGCAAGCATCGAAATGGAAAAACATATTCCTCTCGAAAAATTTCAAGAAGCTTTGAAAAATGATGGCGGGAAATACAGTATCCATAGCTTGGGAGAGCATCAGCATCATTCTGAAGCTGAAAAGGTAGAAAAACCTAAAGGAAAAGGTACTGGCACTTTCTATTGCCCAATGCATTGCGAAGGCGATAAAACCTACGAGAAACCAGGCGATTGTCCTGTTTGCGGAATGGATTTAGTAGAAGAACAAAATTTATCAACTTCTAATTCAGAACAATGGACTTGCCCAATGCATCCCGAAATCATAAGAGATGAACCAGGTGCTTGTCCTATTTGCGGTATGGATTTAGTACCGATGAAAGCAGATAGTTCAGCAGAAGAAAAAACGTATAAAAAATTATTAAAGAAATTTTGGATAGCATCGATATTCACGTTGCCCATTTTCATAATTGCCATGAGCGAAATGCTTACCAATAATCCATTATACGATGTAATGGATCAGAAAGACTGGAACTGGGTTCAGTTTGGCTTGTCTATCCCAGTTGTTTTTTATGCCACTTGGATGTTTTTTGAACGTGCCTTTAAAAGTATAAAGACTTGGAATCTAAATATGTTCACCCTCATAGGTATTGGTGCAGGAGTAGCTTGGTTATTTAGCGTTGTTGGAATGTTTTTCCCCGATGTTTTTCCGAGCCAATTCAAATCGGAATCTGGAGCAGTACATGTCTATTTTGAAGCAGCAACTGTAATATTAACATTAGTGCTTTTAGGACAGCTTTTAGAAGCACGCGCACACAGTAAAACAAATTCAGCAGTTAAAGAGTTATTGAAATTAGCGCCCAACAAAGCCACAAAAATAGTAGATGGCGAAGATGTAGAGGTAAGCATCGACAAGATAGAATTAAACGATATTCTAAAAGTAAAACCGGGAGATAAAATCCCTGTTGATGGTGTAATAACAGAAGGAAATTCAACAGTTGACGAATCTATGATTTCAGGCGAACCTGTTCCTGTTGATAAAATAGAAGGTGATAAAGTAAGCAGCGGAACAATTAATGGCAATCAGTCTTTTCTAATGAAAGCTGAAAAAGTAGGTAGCGATACCTTGCTTTCTCAAATCATTCATATGGTTAATAATGCCAGTAGAAGTCGTGCACCCATTCAAAACTTGGCAGATAAAGTATCCGGCTATTTCGTACCTGTTGTAGTCATAATTTCTCTAATAACTTTTGCAGTTTGGGCAATATGGGGTCCAGAACCAGCTTATGTATACGCTTTGGTCAATGCTATTGCTGTGTTGATAATTGCGTGTCCTTGTGCATTAGGCTTAGCAACACCTATGTCTGTTATGGTTGGTGTGGGTAAAGGAGCTCAAAATGGTGTATTGATTAAAAATGCAGAAGCTCTTGAAAAATTGGATAAGGTCGATACCTTAATCGTTGATAAAACAGGAACGATTACCGAAGGAAAACCTACGGTTGAGAAAATAGGTTCTTTCAATGATGGGTTTAATGAAAACGAAGTGTTACAATATATTGTTTCCTTAAATAGTAATAGTGAGCACCCATTAGCGGAGGCTACTGTTAAATACGGCAAAGAACAAAAAGCCGAAATTATAAAGTCAGAGGCATTTAAAGCCGTTACAGGTAAAGGTGTTGAAGCTACTATTAACAATAAAAAAGTAGCCTTAGGTAATCCTAAAATGATGGAATACGCACACGCAGAAATAAACTCAAAAATGCATGAAGAAGCTAAAACCTATCAAAAACAGGGAAAAACGGTTTCTTATTTAGCAATAGATAAAGTAGTTGTTGGTTATGTAGTTATTGGCGATAAAATCAAAGCAACAAGTGCAAAAGCCATTAAGGAGCTTCAGGATAGAGGTATTGCCGTAATAATGCTTACAGGCGACAATCACGATACAGCACAAGCAGTGGCGTCTGAACTCAACCTCGCGGATTTTAAAGCAAGTATGCTACCCGAAGACAAACTCAAAGAGGTAGAGAAACTACATAAAGAAGGCAAAGTAGTTGCTATGGCGGGAGATGGAATTAATGATGCACCGGCATTGGCAAAAAGTGATGTGGGTATTGCTATGGGCACGGGTACAGATGTGGCAATTGAAAGTGCCATGATCACTTTAGTAAAAGGCGATTTGCACGGTATCGTAAAAGCCAAAAACCTAAGTCACGCAGTAATGAGAAACATAAAACAAAATCTCTTTTTCGCACTCGTCTATAATACATTAGGCGTACCTCTTGCAGCAGGCGTATTATTCCCATTTTTCGGAATATTATTATCACCAATGATTGCTGCATTGGCCATGAGTTTTAGTTCAGTTTCAGTTATTGTCAATGCGTTGCGATTAAGAACAATTAAAGTTTAACTATAAGATCAGATTATTATGGAAAATTCAAAACAACATTCAAAAAGTAATAACTACACGAAATTTATTTTGATGTTAGCGGCATCCTTTGTTGCAATGTATATCACTATGTATTTGAATACTTACGAAATAGACCACGTATATTTTAGTCTTACAAGGTTTTATATGACGTGTTTGGGGATTTCGGCAATGGCAGTAATTATGTGGTTTGTTATGCGAAAAATGTATAAGAATAAGAAAAAAAATATTGCTATTCTATTGGGTAGTTTGATGCTATTCGTAGGAGCCCTCGGTTTGGTAAGAACCCAAAGCCCTATTGTTGGAGATATTTTATGGATGAAAGCAATGATACCCCATCACTCTATTGCTATTTTGACCAGTAAAAGAGCCGATATAAAAGACCCAGAAGTGAGAAAGTTGGCAGATGATATTATTGAGGCTCAAGAAAAGGAAATTGGCGAAATGAAGGCAATGATTAAACGATTGGAAAATAATAATTGAACTAATAATATAAATGATTTGGGCGCTCGGGCGGGCTTTCCGTTACAATCTTTTTGTGAGTGCCTCACAAAAAGGATTTTCACTACAATCCCTAGCGCAAACAAAAGCTCGATCTGACCTACAAGGCGTTGTGCTGAGCTTGTCGAAGTGTACCCCCGAAGGGCCTCCATGTAGGTTTAAAATAAAAACAATATAATTATGAAAAAATACATTATTTACATCGCCATTTTAGCCTTTGGACTGGTCTTAGGCTATGTGTTTTTTGGAAACTCTTCGGAAGGTTCTTCAAACACCAGTAATGCTTCCGATGTTTCAGAAAATGCTGAAACAGAATCACAAATGTGGACTTGCTCAATGCACCCACAAATTATGCAACACGAGCCTGGAGATTGCCCTATTTGTGGGATGGATCTTATTCCCGCAGAATCAGGCGGCGAAGGCCTTGCCTTGAACGAAATAAGAATGACGAAAAACGCAATGGCCTTAGCAAACATCCAAACCATTATCGTCGGCAATGCTTCCGAAACTGATGGAAACACAATGTTGCTTTCCGGAAAAATTGTGCCCAACGAAGAAGCAAATGCGGTACAAGCCAGCTATTTTGAAGGCCGAATTGAAAAGTTGAACGTTAACTTCACCGGAGAAGAAGTCCGCAAAGGTCAATTGTTGGCTACCATTTACGCACCAGCTCTTGTTGCCGCACAACAAGAACTTTTAACGGCAGCTTCTATGAAGGAATCGCAACCAGGTTTGTATAAGGCAGTCCGCAATAAGTTGAAATTATGGAAGCTTTCAGAGAACCAAATCAATCAAATTGAGACATCCGGGAAAGTACGAGAGAATTTCCCGATTTACGCCACAGTTTCCGGTACGGTTTCCGAAAAAATGGCAGAGGAAGGCGACTTCATTAAACAAGGACAGCCTATTGTAAAAGTCAGTAATTTGGGGACAGTATGGGCAATGTTTGATGCTTATGAAAACCAAATTTCGCAGCTAAAAGAAGGTCAAAAAATAACAGTTACCACCAATGCCTATCCCAATAAAGAATTTGAAGCAAAGGTGTCTTTTATTGATCCAAGTTTGAATACCAAGTCAAGGACCGTTTCGGTTAGGGCGACATTAGACAATAAGGAAGGTATTTTTAAACCTGGAATGTTCGTAACCTCCAAGGTAGCGCTGTCAAAAAGCAACGAATCTTCGACACAAATAAGCGTTCCGGCTTCGGCAGTCCTTTGGACGGGAGTCCGATCTTTAGTATATGTAAAAACCAATCCTAACGAACCTATTTTTGAGATGCGCGAAGTAACCTTAGGGACTAAAAATGGCGATATTTATACAATTGTTGATGGATTAAAAAACGGAGAGGAAGTTGTGAATAATGGTACATTCACTGTAGATGCAGCAGCCCAGTTACAGGGTAAAAAGAGTATGATGAATAATGAAGGAGAAACATCTCTTGGTGACGAAGGACATTCGGATATGGATGCTACAAATCACTTAGCACAGGTTGAAAGACTAGAAGTGTCATCAAAGTTCCAGGCCCAGCTTAAAGCAGTTTTCGGCGATTATATGGCAATAGAAAAAGCCTTGGTTAATGACAATTCAGAATTACCCAAAAAAGCAGCGAGTGACTTAGTTAAAAGCATTGGCAATGTTGATATGAAGCTATTAAAAGATGAAACTGCGCATACCCATTGGATGCGACTGAAAAAAGAACTTGCAAAATCAGCTACAGAAATATCCAAAACTTTGGATATCGAAACACAAAGGGAGCATTTTGTTCATCTTTCTGCACATTTAATAAGTGCTCTAAAAACCTTTGGCATTAATCAAAAGGTATATGTTGATTATTGCCCAATGGCGAATAACGATGTAGGTGCTTTTTGGTTAAGTACAGAGGAAGAAATTCTCAATCCGTATTTCGGAGCGAGTATGCTGAATTGTGGAGATATTACGGATGAGATAAATTAGGTGTACTTACCATTTTGTAAGCTGACTGGAGCATATGCAGTCCCTACGGCACTGGGCTATCGAGAGATTCTATTTTATCGCCCGTATTAAATGCCTAACCGCATATTACCCCAGCGGCGCGAAATACTAGTAATCAGACAATCACGATTAAATCAATGTCCTGTAGGGACATCATATAAATTTTAACCGGACAATACTGATAAAGTATCTAAACATCTTTACTATATGCCAAAGGTTTAACTGAGTAAAATAAACCTTAGAGGGATTCAATTGCTCAAGTTATAAACTATACAGAAGCCTTGAATTTTGCCAGTTTCCCTCTTTAAATTCATTCTAAATAGCTATGTTTGCGGCTTCTAAAAAAAACAAATTATAATGAAGAAATTATTGTTGTTATTGGTAGCTTTCTCCTTCTTTGCTTGCAAGAATAATCAGGAAAAAGTTGATAAATCAGAAACGAATGAGAATCAGGTGGTGAACGTATATACCCATCGTCATTACAAGCCGGATCAAGATTTATTTAAAATGTTTGAGGAGCAAACTGGAATTCAGGTAAATGTTACCAATGCGAGTGCCGATGAGCTTATTCAGAAGATGAATATGGAAGGGAAACAATCTCCTGCTGATGTTTTAATTACTGTAGATGCGGGAAGATTGAGTCGTGCGAAAGAGCAAGGACTTTTACAACCTATTGAATCTGAAATTCTTAATAAATCTATTCCCACTCACTTAAGAGATACCGACAATCAGTGGTTTGGAGTGACTAAAAGAGCTCGAATTATTGCATATGCCAAGGATCGAGTTTCTAAAGATCAGCTTTCTACTTATGAAGATTTGGCCTCAGAAAAGTGGAAAAATAAAATTTTGATTAGATCTTCAGAAAATATCTACAACCAGTCGCTACTTGCTTCAATTATCGCCAATGAAGGGGAAGAGAAAGCTAGAAGCTGGGCTGCGGGTGTGGTAAATAATATGGCCAGAAAACCAAAAGGTAGTGACAGAGACCAAGTAAAAGCCGTAGTGGCAGGTGAAGGGGATTTAGCAGTGGTAAACTCGTATTATATTGGTAAGATGCTAAACTCTTCAGATCCTGAAGAGGTTGATACCGCTGGAAAAATTGGACTTTTCTTCCCAAATCAAGATGGACGTGGTACGCATGTTAATGTGAGTGGTGCTGGGGTTGCCAAATATGCTCCTAATAAAGACAATGCCCAACGCTTTATCGAATTTCTAATTTCCGAAGAAGCACAAAAAATATTTGCGAATGCCAATTATGAATACCCAGTTCTTGAGGGTGTAGAGCCGGCCCAAGATTTACAAGATTGGGGTGAATTTAAAGAAGACAGTTTGGAACTTACCAAGCTAGGAGAAAATAATAAAAAAGCAGTGTTGATCTTTGATGAGGCAGGCTGGAAATAGTAGTAATGTTTTTTCCATTAAGGCCAGATTAAGGCGCTTAAAGAGGGATAGTAACAGATGGTCGGCCTTCACGCTGGCCATTGTACTTTTCTTGGCTTTACCTATTATCTCAATTGGAGTAAAATTATTTTCTGGTCCCGGAGAAACTTGGTCGCATATTGTAGAGTTTTTATTACTCGATTATATCGGTAATTCGCTATTTCTAGCCTTTTTCTGCGGTCTCTTAGTACTACTTTTTGGCGTTACCGCAGCTTGGTTGGTCGCGCGTTTTGAATTTCCATTTCGCAAGCAAATGGAATGGCTTCTAATTCTACCGCTTACTATTCCGTCTTACATTATGGCATACACGTATGCCGGCATATTTGATTACGGCGGAAGTCTGGCTCTTGTTTTAAGGCAGATGGATTTAGGCTTTATTAGAATAGACATAATGAACCGTACAGGCTTGGCATTCATTTTGGGAATTTCTCTTTTCCCCTATGTATATGTCAGTGCGCGTGCTTTTTTCTTGAATCAAGCCAATAATATTCTGGAAGCTTCTAAAATGTTGGGAGTAGGTGAGCTTAAGTCGTTTTTTAAACTCATTCTACCTCTCGCCAGGCCCGCTATTATTGCCGGTTTAGTTTTAGTACTTATGGAGGTGCTAAATGATTACGGCGCGGCACGGTATTTTGGAGTTAACACATTTACTACAGGTATATTTAGGTCTTGGTTTTCTTTGGAAGAACCCGAAACGGCTGTTTACCTTTCAGCTTTGCTTATTATAATAGTGTTCGGACTTATTTTATTGGAAAAATGGCAGGGTCGAAAATTAAAAGTCTCTTCATCGAGAACAAATAATCAAAAAATTCATCGTAAAAAAGGTACTAAAAGAACCCAGCTGCTTATTCTACTCACTGTTTTTATACCTGTTTTTCTCGGTTTTATTGTACCCGTTACCCAACTTATATATTGGGCCGTGCTCACCGCTCAAAGGGTATTCGATTTAAATTTCTTTATGCTAGCCTTACAAAGCTTTGGTATTGCTGTTGCTGCCGCAATTCTCACCGTATTCTTCGCTTTACTACTTATTTATTTTTCAAAATGGAGTAGTATAGGTTTTGTAAAAAACTTTGCCAAAATCGGTATTTTAGGATACGCAATACCGGGTGCTGTAATAGCCATAGGGATTATGATCCCAACCTTGGCTTTGGACAAGTGGCTTATTAATATTTTTGATAAAGTTCTTAATTTGGATATTGGCTTTTTGATAAACGGTACTTTGGCAGCCTTGTTATATGCATATAGTGTCCGGTTTTTGGCTGTTGCTTATAACCCAATTGAATCGACCTCAATAAAAGTTCATCACAATATTCCAGATTCTTCCAAAATTTTGGGAGTTGGAAATTTGAAAACCTTTTTTAAAATTGAATTTCCTCTGATTAAAACCGGTATATTTAGTGCGCTTATACTTGTATTTATTGATGTGCTTAAAGAATTGCCATTAACGCTAATTCTAAAGCCTTATCATATAAATACACTGGCGGTAAAAGCATTTCAATATGCCAGTGACGAAATGGTGATGGAAGCCGCGCTTCCCAGCTTATTTATTATCTTAACGGCTACCTTGCCGGTAATTTTTTTGAATAAACTTCTTATAAAAGATTAAAAATGTTAACGATACACTCTCTTTCCAAAAGTTTTGACCGAGGCAAAAATTATGCTTTACAAAATGTGAGTTTCACCTTAAAAAAAGGTGATGTGTGCGCTATTGTAGGTGAAAGCGGAAGTGGTAAAACTACTTTGGTACGCTTAATAGCAGGGTTAGAAAGCCCTGATGAAGGTAGTATATTGTTAGAGGGAAAGGAAGTAGCCTCTGTAAAAAAACTTGTTCCCCCGGAAAAACGTAAAATTGGACTGGTTTTTCAGGAATATGCTTTGTTTCCGCACTTAACTATTTTGGAAAATATACTATATGGGATTTCCAAAATGAAAAACAAGAAGGCAAGAGCTACAGAAATGGTGCAACTTGTAGGTCTTGCTGGTATGGAGTCTCGTTATCCACATCAACTTTCTGGTGGGCAACAACAACGCGTTGCCTTGGCGCGTGCCCTTGCTCCCAATCCTTCTCTCCTTATTTTGGATGAACCATTTAGCAATCTTGATGCTATGCTGCGTATGCAACTGCGAAACCAGGTTTTTGACATTATAAAAAAAACCGGTGTAACGGCCCTTTTCGTCACCCATGACACGCAAGATGCGCTGTCAGTTGCCGATGAGATCTTAATCTTACAACACGGAAAAGTAATTCAACAAGATGCAGCTGCCAATTTATATCTAAAACCTAATTCGGTGTATGTGGCTTCCTTATTTGGCAACACCATTCAACTTACCAACCCGTTACAGGCGGCCTTTCAATGTCCGTTAAATGCAAATTGTTGTCATGCAATTCGCAATGAAAAATTCAGAATCAATTCTGAATGTGAATATATTACCTATGCACAAGTTCTCAAAAAAGTTATTTTGGGCGACACAGTTCAGTTACTGCTGAAGTTGGATAATGAAGAACAATTGACGGTAATTACCCAAGAAAAAAATATTGCGGACCGCATTCGAATAGGTTTTAACTCTAAAGATGTATTAGAGTTTAATTCTTAGAGATTAAGTTTTTCAAAGTAGTTTTCTTTTCATTTCCCATTTACAGTGAGAAAAACACCTTTTTAAATTTTGGAATTTGCCGTTTGGCCCACTTTCTTCCTTTTTTAGATTTCGTTAAAACCCACTTAATAGAATAGCTGTATTTGATGTTCAATTTTATTTCGTGTTATACTGAATCTCATAAAGAGAAAAGCTTGTGTTGGTTTATATTTTGTCCAAAGGCCCATTTAATACCTTATAATAGTTAATGGGGATACTTCAAACTTAAGTATCTCTGTTTAGGTGAATTCTATTGATCGTTTTTTTAATCGGATAAATTTGTACTAAATAAGAAAATTGTCTACTTTTGTATTTAGAATGATTCAAAATAAGCAAGTAGGAAGAATCTTGAACTAGAAAAAAACAAACATTGATAATGATACTTGAGTCTGAAATCAATTTGAGTATAAATCATATTCTTAACAAATTATAAATTATGGAAACTACATTAGAAAGAAATATCGGAGAACTCGTAGCCAAGGATTACCGAACTGCCCAAGTATTTAAAAATCACAATATCGACTTTTGCTGTAATGGTGAACGACCACTTTCTCAGGTTTGCAAGGAGCATAATCTTGATGTGAACCAATTGCAGAAAGAGTTGGAGGAGGCAACTAAGGAGGCTGGCAATGACAATACAAATTATGAAAATTGGCCCTTAGATTTATTGGCAGACTATATTCAAAAAACGCACCATAAGTATGTTACAAAACAAAGTCAAATTCTGATACCATATTTAGATAAAATTTGTAAAGTCCATGGAAAAGAACATCCAGAGCTCTTAGAAATCGATAAACTTTTTAACCAGACAGCCGCCGCAATGGCTACGCATATGATAGAGGAAGAATCCATTTTGTTTCCTTTTGTTCGTCAACTAGTTAATTCTGAAGAAGAAGGGAGTGATTTAATTCCACCATCGTTTAAAACTGTAGAAAATCCAGTGGCAATGATGAAAGAAGACCATGATGCTGAAGGGGAACGCTTCCGAGAAATAGTAAGATTGAGCGACAATTACACACCTCCAAGCGATGCTTGTAATACCTATAGAGTGACCTTTGGTCTTTTGCAAGAATTTGAAAACGATTTACATAAGCACATTCACTTAGAGAATAATATTTTGTTTCCGAAGGCAATAAAACTTGAAAAAGTCTTACAGAATTAGGGCACTCAAGACAAGTCTTCTTATAATATAAAGAAACTAACTTTACTAGAATTTAATGGGGTTGACTGGGCCATAACGATCACGTTAGAGCATTTTGTCTACCCCATTTCTTTTTTAGTTTTTTTGCTTCTTTCCTTTGGCTGTAATTTCGGTTATCAGCTGAAAGTGCGAAGGAAGAGGATTATAGGGAATATATTCTTTTAATGAGAATCTTGTGAAATCCGTGTCTCGTTGGAAAATGAGAAAGCTAGTTTCAAATTTATTTCCACCGCTACAAGCCGAAAAAGATGGCAACAAGACATGCAATGATTCTACCAAATTAAGGACTACTAACTAAATAAATTTATAACTTTCTCTTAGTTTATAACACACTCGATATTGAGATGAAATTCTAAAAATCAAAAAAATGAATGGTACTTGGCGCGATGAACACCATATTAAAATTTTAGAAACGGAATATCTAACTCCTAATGTTAAGCGTTTCCGGACAACAAAACCGGAAGGCTATCAATTTATACCGGGGGAGGCAACGGATATTGTGATCTACCAACCCGAATGGCTTAATAAAAGGAGAGCTTTTACCTTTACCGGCTTAAATGAATGGCCTTTCTTGGAATTTACAATTAAGATTTATAAAGATCATCAGGGAGTCACTAATAAACTAGATAGCTTAAAGGAAGGCGACAAACTGATTATCCACGATTCTTTTGGTGATATTTTATACAATAAAACTGGAACCTTTATTGCCGGAGGAGCAGGAGTGACTCCGTTTATCGCTAATTTTAGGCAGCTTGCAAAGGATGGGCGACTGGCGGGTAACCGATTGATTTATTCTAATCAAACCGAAAAGGATATTATTCTCCGGGAAGAGTTTGAGCGATTATTGGGTGCTGACTTTATAAACACCCTCACTCGTGATCGTTCTAAAGCTTACCATTTTGGCAGGATTAATAAAGGGTACCTAAAGGAGGTAATAAGTGATTTTTCGCAATATTTTTATGTCTGCGGGAGTGTCAAAATGATGGAGGGGATTAAAGAAATTCTTATAGATTTAGGTGCCGAAGAAGAAAAGGTAGTGATAGAATTGGACTTTAAAACGCAGGTGCTGGATTAATAACGGAGCGGCTATTTCATTTCTGCAGGGGTTATTCGTAAATATTTTAGGATATTCGTTATTCTCAAGCCCGTAACACCAACTTATATACTGAATCTAAAAAAGAAAAAATTCACCTTAATACAGACGGTGCTATTCTAGAGAATGGTGTTGCCATTGGTGTGATCGAATTAAAAAGAACAAATATTCGGAACATAGAGATCATTTGTCATCGAGCTTTTGATTACAACGCCAATCGTAAAAGTTGCGTATACATTGGGTTTTAACAAAATGTCGCCAAATCTTTCGATTTGGCTTTTAGAAAAATAAGAGAAATACAATTATCAGTTAGACTAAGTCAATATCTGGTGTATAGCATGTGACTTCAACTGTGTAAACTGTGTGCCTTAACAAACATGCAAATAGACAATTTGAAACAAATAATATTATATACGAAGATTACACAAGACAAACATTACCATCGAAACTTTACCGAGAATTATTAGGATCTGCAATATGTGTCTTTAATTCAAATAATTCATTCATAATTGAGAACATATTAAGTTTGAATGATGAAGATTACAATTGGTATGCATTGGTTGATAAAACCTCTGGTCACTTAAATGACCCCATAAAAAGTACTATTACCCAAAATTCCGATAACGAAATAGCTTCATTATTTAAGGCTTTAGTATCAAAAAGAAATAGAATAATTCATAGCTTTCAAATTACACATCAAGATGAACAAATTTTATCTACATAGGATAAGGATCACAATCAATTTGTAATAACTGAAGTTTATTTACTTGATTTTATAAAGGAGAATCAAACGCTATCCTCAAAACTGCATGAATTTATGGGCTTTTAATATTTCGAAAAACGCACGATCCGCAAACAATGGATATAAAAAATTTGCTAGTAATTGGTAAATTCAGTGGTTTAGACATATTTGAAAGGTCCAAACAATAGAGATAGCATATACAAAGCTCGTACATTGGTACAAAGATGTAGAGAATACAGGGTATAGATCGTTCAACACAATTGCGAACACGATAACACTCAATTACAGATCAATCCTAAACTACTTTATAAACAGAAGTACAAATGCATCAGCAGAATCGTTTAACGCAAAAATAAAAGCGTTCAGAGCACAATTTAGAGGAGTAAGAAACGTTGATTTTTTCCTCTTTAGACTAGCAACAATTTTTGCATAATCCTAAAATCCCACAACTTTTGGAACTGAACCCAAACGACACCTAATTCAACACCCATAAAAAGAAAGCCCCGTAAACACTAGTGTTTCGGGGCTTTTAAGCGGAGAAAGAGGAACTAACCAGAATTTTTTAAAGATAGCATTTATAGTAGGTGAGGAGCGGATAATATTTTATACGCACCGAATTACGCACCTTTCTTGAAATTTTAATATTATATAAAGTTTCTATCATAAATATTACAAAAGCATTTTAAAACATCGTAAAGTTCTTCTTTGGCAATAGTGATATTTTGAAAAGTTGATTTAACTTTCATTCATTATACTTTTCAATTTATAAAAAGTAGTATAAATATTAGTGAAAATAAGAAGGCTCCTAGTTTAAAAGGAGCCTTCTTACAAATAACATTAAGTTTTACTGCTGTTCATACTCAGCATCCCAATCGTTGCCATCGTCACCTTTTTGACCATCCATTTTAATTAGGAAATTCTTTGCTGGGAAATAAGGCGTCATATGGATGTCTAGATAAATCCTGTCTTTTTGGTTTGGATCTTGCTCAAAACGTTTGATTGAGAAGTTTTCTATCAATTTATCCGGTCCAGAAACATTGTCCAAAAATTTCACGATTTGGCCCATCAATTCTTTTCTAGTACGTGCATTGAAGTTTTCAAAGGCTCTCCGGTTCAAAAAATCCATCAATACTTTGGTAACATAGTCAAAAACTCGCACTACGGAATAGGTTTGCAACCCAAGGTTATCACCGTTAAATAAAGTTTTGGCAGAGAAGGCCATTACTTTTCCATATTCATTTACCATTGGTACCAAGCCCATTTTTTCCAGACTTGCTATTTCGCTCTTCTTAAGATCAAAGCGAACTCCACTGATCTCATTAATACCACCGTGTTTTTTACCTGCGGTTACTTGAGACATTAGGGTCTTGTATATTTTTCCAGCCAATGCGCCAGCAGGAGGAATAAATAAATCGTCTTCTTCGCCAACTTCATCTTCTTTCCCGCGACCCACAAGCCAGTTACAGGTCATAATTACGTTGGAACGATGATTCTCGCCACCTGTAAGGTTTGCTGCTTCAAACATTTCCATTACATCATCCGGCTCGTCTAAGTGTTCGAAATCGGTCACAAGCATTACCTTGTTTTCATATGCTATTTTGGCCCATTTTTCAACTACTGCATTATTGCCTAAGTAACCTGGGATAACCATAAGACCGTAATTATCGCGAAGATCCAATCTATCATAGCTATCTCTTAATTCTTCCGAAATGGCATCAATAAATCGCGTATTATCTAAATCTTTTAACTGTTCAAGATCGGCATTAACGATGGTTATATTTTTAATTTTGTCTTCTTCCGTATTTTTATAGAAGAGTGCCATAGAGCGATAAGAACGTTCTAAATCATGGGTTTCCTTAATAGCACTTCCCACATTTTTTTTGAGCGTTTTTTCAGCCGATTGAGAACGTTTTTCTGCTGTTTCAACCATTTCTGAAATATCATCAGTTCCGGAGAGGATTGAAGACCAGATTTCCAAGGTCTTGTTCACTTTTTTGCGTTCCTTACTTTTTGCGCTTTCGTTTAAGAATATTTTTTTCCGCGCCTTTCTTTCAGGATTCATATTTTGAACCCCGTCTATAGTCGCTTCCAAGAGGTCAAACCCACCATATTTTGCTAGGACTTCACTGCTTTTCTCCAGTTGTTTTGAAGGACTTTGACTACCCGATTGCTGTTGTGCTTTTTCTGCTTTGGCCATAATTTATTTACTTTGGTCAAGTTCTGACATTAATGATTGAAGAGAATCCAAGAGAGCTTTTTTCGCTTCAGGATCTGTTAAAGCGGCGCGTAGAATTTTGTTTGTTTTTAGCTGCTTTACAATTTTTATATACTGCTCTTTTTCTGTGTCTAAATCCTTAAGGAAGTCACTCTGATTAATAATCCCATTTTTTCCAAAATCACCGAGATTACTAAAATTCAATTTCTCTTTTGAAGTAACGCCATCCTCATTGCTGAATTCCATATCAACATTTGGTTTGTAATGCGCAAAAACATCATCAATTGTTTTAAGACCTTTGATCATTTCTGCTTTAACGGGTTGGTTTTGGGTCAATTTCTCAACAAGTAAGGTTCTGTTTTGAGGTATTTCTTGAAGGGCTTCGTTGGCATCCTGCTTAACCTCCGTACCACCTATGCCGTATGATTTGTCCATCATAATTTCTTTGTTTTATAGTTTAAAAAATAAATATAGGAATTTTATTATAAAGTTAATCGGTTATCTCCCAATTTAAAGCGTTATCCTGCAAAGTTACCAACACTTTATTGCCTTTTGCAATCTTTCCAGTTATTAACATTCTGGATAATGGACCTCTTAATTCAGTACGTATTACGCCGCGTAAAGGTCGTGCTCCATATTGAGGAGTAAAGCCTTTATTGGCAAGATATTCATATACTTCATCTGTAAGTGTAAGCTTAATTTCTTGTTTATCAAGGGCTTTCAGTAAGTCTTTTAACTGAATCTTAAATATTTTTACAATGTTTTCTTTGGTAATAGGAGCAAAGGGAACAATTTCGGTAAGCCTTCCCAAAAATTCTGGTCTAAAATGACCTCCCATTATTTCCATCAAATCTGTTGATTTAGGTATTATCCCTTCCTCAAAAGATTTTACAACGT
Organism: Aequorivita sp.; assembly: GCA_052105975.1. Taxonomy (GTDB): domain Bacteria; phylum Bacteroidota; class Bacteroidia; order Flavobacteriales; family Flavobacteriaceae; genus Aequorivita. The sequence continues at coordinate 28,132 of JBQEAY010000015.1, forward strand.
GTTGACTACCCACATTAGATGTGAACAGAACTACAGCATGGGAGAAATCACCTGTTTTTCCCAATCGATCGTGAAGTTTTCCTTCATCTAGTATTTGAAGAAAGATATCAAATACTGACGGATGCGCTTTTTCTATTTCGTCAAAAAGCACGATGGAATAGGGTTTCTGACGTATTTTGTTTACTAACAAACCTCCTTCTTCATAACCTACATAACCTGGAGGTGCTCCATATAACAGTGCTGCGGAATGTTCTTCCTTAAATTCCGACATATCAAAACGGATAATGGAATCTTCAGTTTGAAAAAGAAATTCAGCCAAAGCTTTTGCAAGTTCTGTTTTTCCTGTTCCCGTTGGTCCTGTAAAAAAGAAGGAACCAATAGGAAGTCCTGGTTTACTTAAGCCTGAACGAGATTCTAAAATAGCCGCGGTAATTGTTTTTACGGCGTGATCCTGTCCAACAAGACGTTTCTTTAATTCGTCTTCCATGGAAAGAAGACGCTCTTTTTCATCTGCCAAAAGATCACCTACAGGAATTCCTGTTTTATTACTGATGGTTGCAGTAACATCTTGAGTACTAATATGATTTTTTTCGGTTTCAGCCTCTTTTAATAGAAGGTCTAAAATATTTTCAAGCTTTTCTGAAGTATCTTGTGAAACGGAATTGATATCAAAAACAGGATGGTCTTCTTCTTTTAAAGCTGCAAAGAGTAAATAACTTACCCTATTGGCTAAACTGTTATAAAACCATTGTAATTCTTCCAGTTTCCGCTCTTCAGTAAAATTCTCTTCCTCTTGAATAGTTTTCAACTCTTCGCGAAGGCTAACAATAACAGGAGCAGAAGTTTCCAACATATATCTACCGGCAGACATCGTTCTATCTATAAGGTCAATGGCGGCATCTGGAAGACTACGTTCTTTATTAAATCTTTTTGAAAGCTTTATAGCCTCCCGTATGGTTGAAGTTGCAATAGTAAGCTTATGATGATCGCTATAGTTTTCAATTATATATGAAATCATACGCTCCGTTGTTTGTTCACTTGGCTCGTCAAGATTTATAACTTCAAATCTTCTTGAAAGAGTGTCATCGCTTTCCACATTTTTACGAAAAGCATCGCTGGTCATACAAGCTATTATAGTTATGTCGCCTTTTGCCAATTCAGACTTTAAAATATTGATTAAACCCTTGTGCTGACTATTTTTATCCAGCAAGTTGTCCAGTTCATCTATTAATAGTACAGGTTTATTAAACTCTTTTATGGCATTGACAATCTTTTTAAAACGATCTTCTATTTCGCCGTTATAGCTGGCACTTGAAACCAGTTCTATAAAATCCAATTCGTATATCTGCGCCTCTTTTAAGGAGTCTTGGACGCTTCCATTGGTTACCGCATTGGTAAAACCATCAAGTAGCGCCGATTTACCAACGCCCGGTTCTCCAGTAATAAGTACGTTGGGTTTGGAGTGCCTTCCTAGAATTTCGATAATCATTTTTATTTCGGCATCGCGACCATAAACCTTTGAAAGTTCTTGATTGCGTGCCTGTAGTGTTTTATCGATACAATATTTTGAAAGTACATCTTTACCAGCGGTTTTATTGGCTGTAACAGCACTTCCGTTTTTACCGACTGAAAAGTTTGATTTGGGTGCATCAGCTGCAAATTGTGATAAAATGTCTTCCCTCTTTAATGGTAGTGTTTTTAGTTGTTCATAACTAAAACCAACACCGGGAGTACAAATGGCAATCAATAGACATTCAGGGGTAATTTCCTCTTGACCAATTTTTAACTTTACCATATCGGCTTCGTTAAAAATCGCTTCAATGCTGTCATCTCCTTGCAATTGGTCTGGCACCTTTCCTGAACGTGGAAGGCCTTCCATCCGCACATCAGCCCATTCTTCAATATAATAAATATCACCGGTTACATCCTCTACTAAAGTGCGAAGACCTATAACCTTATGTAAAAGTGCCCGCAATAGATGGGCGGCACTATAGGTATCATTATGGTAGCCTTTAGCATTTGCTTCAGCAATATGAAGCAATTCTTGGGTAGAAGAAGATAGTGAGTATGTGAGGTTTTGCATAAGTCGGTTAGTTGATTGAAATCAATTTTTAAAACTAAGCTATTTTGTAAAAATTACAACTCTACAATAGTAAATGTTTTGTTAAAAGGTGCTTTTAAGCGAAACAATTGTCTTTTTTTCGGATTTATCTAGTTTATTTTGAATTCAAATCTTTTTAAAATTTAGACTTTTAAGGTTTTGTTTTTACTTTTCTTACAGCTGTTTGGAGACTAAGTTATAATAATTTTCCTACAGTTTGGTTGTAAAATGTTATATTGGAAGCGAAATTAATAGCACAACGGATATGAAAAAATCATTATTACTAATACCAAGCTTTATTTTTATGATTTCCTGTGGACAAGAAAACTATTGGAACGAGAAAAATAAGACCGATTTTAAAACTGCCTGTGAACTATCATTGAATAGGAGCCTGGAGCAATCTGAGGTAAATATTATGGATCAATTAGGCACTACAGTAGTCGCACTGTGCGACTGCCAATTAGATAAAACGATGGCAAGATATCCCGATGCCGCACCTAATGCGAATGAAATAAAACAAACTACCAACCAAATGGCAACAGATTGCATTTCAGAATTAAGAAAATAATCATTGATCTCAGTTTTTAAAACTCGAAGGAATAATAAATTCCTAATAAACATTTACACTCGAAATAATTAGACTTATGAAAAATACAAAGCAAAAATTAATTATCCTTTTCCTATTGGTTAGCTGTTATATGGTAGAAGCTCAAACCTATATTACCTGGAATGAAGTAGAGCAAGCCCGTTTTGGGAAGGAAGTAATTTACAAGAAAGTAAAAGATAAGACACTTTTAAGTGGTAAATATAAAATTGCAACAACATCTGGCAGTTATTCCGATATCAGTTTTGTAAATGGGAAAATAGATGGTGTGCGTTCGGATTATGATAGTTCAGAACGCAAGGAAGCGGAGGCAACATTTAAAAATGGCGTTGTTGATGGTATGGTGGTCAATTTTCATCAAAACGGAAAAGTGAGTACTGAAGAATTTTATAAAAATGGAATAGAAGATGGCGCTTGGAAACGGTATAATTATGAGGGTCGTTTAATTGAAAACTCGAATTATAAAGATGGTAAGAAAGAAGGGAAGTGGATGCAAGAAGTTTCTGTTCCTCAGGAAGGTATTACTCGGGTTGAAATAATGAATTATAAAAGCGATCTACCTATAGGACATTGGGAAGCTAAAACTACTGATGGTGTATTGGTTTGGGAAGAAGATTATAAAGCTCCAAAAGATTATACAAGGAAAGAGTACTATTCAAATGGAAAGATGGAAAAGCTGGAAACCTATGCTGACGGTAAATTGGATGGGCCTTTCAAATATTATGGGAAAGAGGGGAATTTAAAAGTTGAAGCTTCCTATAAAAACGGATATAGAGTTTTTAGAAAAGGCTATCACGATACTGGAAAACTTGCAGAAGTGATGTCTTTTGAAAAGGATAAACCTAATGGTAACTATGAAAAATACACATCAAAAGGTATAAAAGTTTCAGAAGGTAATTTTAAGGACGGCCGCAAAGATGGGGTTTGGAAAGAATTTGATGCAAAAAAAGGAAATTTAGAATCTGAAGTTGGTTATAAAAATCACAGAAGAAGCGGGGAGGGGAAGTATTATAACGAAGCCAAAAAACTCGCCGAAACCGGAAATTTTGTAAATGATGAAAAGGATGGTCTTTGGAAATATTATGATCTGGCTGGCGATTTAGAAAAAGAGGTTGAATATGATCGAGGGAGTATTGTTTCAGAAAAAAAGTATAAGTAAGTGGTAGCATGATTTAAAGATATTAAAATGAAAAACCTCAGTCTATTGCTTATTCTAATATTTTCTTTCAACTTAATAGTTGCGCAGGAAGAATTAATTCGAAATGTAAAAGACAATTCAACAGACAACTGGAGTGGTAGATACAGACTTGAAATTAGAAATGGCGATACGTATGAAGACGAACCATTAATTTTTGTAAATATCCGAAAGGCTCAAGATATCAATCCAGAAGAAGTAACTCCGAAATATAGTTCCGATTTAGAAAGGTGGATTATTTCTACGGAAGGAACAGATGATGAAGAGATAATGCACAGATTTTTATATAATCTGGAAGAAGGAGAAAATGAATATGAACAATTTGGCTGGACAGATTTATATAAAGATGGCAAAATGGAATGTATTGATGCTGGACATTTTTTTATCTGTAAAACCACTCCCAATACAACGGTAAACTTTGGCGATGACGAGGCCGCCTTTACTGAAAGTGGCATTTTTGGAATTAGATTGAATCTTGGCTTGTTTAAGTTATATGAGGTTGGGGAATAGTGTCATTCCTTGATCTCATTTTAAATTATATTATTGATGTTGAAACACTCCAATAAGTATTGGTCATTTTCACCTTTTGATAAGTCCTTTTCTATTCCGAAGCCTATTAGGAGAAGCTATAAAGCTATATTGAATTGGTTTTTTTTTTGAATTCTAAAAGCTCAATAAAAGCTCATTTAAAAAACCATGACTCAAATCAGGGTTAAAGTCAAAATCGATAGTTAGTTCTTCAATATCTTTTGAAACAAGAGTCAACGTAATCAAAACCAGGTTAATGTTTTGAAAATAGGTGATTAGTCATAAAAAGTATAATCTAGGCTAATAACATTTTTATTATTTCCGCGAATCATGGTATATGACTCTAATAAATCTTGATCATTGAATTGGTAGATTGCATTTAAAGCATACACATCATTTTCGTCTGCATTTTCTGCCTGCGAATAGTGTTTTTCAAAAGTTCGATCGTTTTTCTTAGTTATTTGTAGTTTTTTATATTGCATTACTTCTCCGTCTTGATAAGATGTATAAGTGTGAGTATAGGGGAAAGATGTAGCATCGCTATTACAAACCTTCTTCCATAATTCATTTTGTATATACTGAATCTTACATCCATTTTCATATTTAACTTCGGTAAAAGAATTTTCTGTTTCATAAATTTCATTCTTCATTATGGTGTACTTTTTAAAAACTAATTCACCCTGGTCTAAGGAATAAATTAAAGTTTCATTAGCATCTCCAACATCATTTAAAAAAATGATTTTATCGTCATTATAATTGACTAATACATCTTGTTTCCAATCTGAAAGTATTTTACGCAAGACTCCCTTATCATATACAAATTTCACTTGGCTTTGGGGTTGTTCCATATCGTCGTACATGTCCAGTTGCACGGGTTGGCCTTGTTCGTTTAAGGTAAGTGCCTGGAATTTGAGCTTTGAATTATTTCCTTGGCTGATAGAAGCAACAATAGTTTTGACTTTCGCTGGAGGCAGTTTTAACAGATTCGCATTTTCGCCATCTTCATCTGGAAAAGGGACTGTAAAAACAGTTGATAGGAATTCATGCAGCAACTTTTTTGAATTTTCAGTGAAATTATCCTTAGTCAGAGGTATGTTGTCCAGGTCTTGTTTAAATTTTCTACCATTAACAACATAGGACGATTCCTTATGAAGCCCTAATTGCGTAGAAATAAATTCGGTAGCATTTGTGGTGCCATCCATAACCTGAGGGTCATCTTGAAGCTTACCACTCCAAAAAACAAAAGATTGAAAAGAATCAGTCTTTTCGCTCATCTCCAGGTGCTTATTGTTTTCAAAAAGAACAAAGATATGGGCATTGAGTTTTATTATTTCAAAATGATGTTCCGGAAAATTACGTCGTAATTCCTTTTCCTCTGTATCTTGAAATCCGCCCCTCACTTGTGCGCCATTGTCGTAGTCTTCATGTACATCAATTAAAAAAACATACATTTTTCCTGAAGGTATATACAAAGTGTCTTGTTTTACCGAATATGTTTCCTCGAAATAATCGATAACTTGGGCATCTTTTGTGTATTCAACTCCTGCCGCTTCTTCCGCAGTATCTTCTATTTCAACGATGATTTCATCTTCCGATGATTCCACAGGATCTATCTGGCCTGTCATTAGAAAAGGATATAAGATAATTAGAATCAAGAAGTAAATTGGCTTCATAAGCTTGAAATTTTTAAAATCTTTACTGAACAAAAGCAAACTTACCAAAATCTAAATTCAATTCTATTTTAAAAAAATATGTTTATTGAGTTTTTTTAATTCCGCAAGAACAAAAAATTAAAAATTTTATTCTTTCCAATAATTTTGAAGTTTTAAATTTTTGACTCATTTGTAGAGAAACTAATGTTATTTTCGAGTTTTATATAATTTGCATCATATTAAATATATAGCACAGAGATAAACAGTTTAGTACTGATAAAAAGGCATTCAAAGATTAGAAAAGTATTATAGAGTTGGAAAAATAGAATTGTTAACAGTACAACGTAAGCCTTGATAACCCTAATGATTAAGAGGTTTAAAATTTAAATAAAAAAAATTATGATTATGGCATTCCTAACGCTGATTTTTGTGCTAGCTTTTTTATTTGGTATTGGTTATTTGCTTAGAAAATTCAAATTTTTTAGAAATAAGCGGAATTGGATGTGGTTACTTTTTGTGTTTTTGCTAATTTATTTTCTCGGAAATCTAACATTTATATATAGAACTATTGAATTACGCTTTGAGAAATTGCCAGAAGAGTATAGCAATTATGTCCATTTAGGTAAATTGGACAGCATGTTCTTAAATTCAAATTTCAAAGCAATCAAATTAGAAAGTATTTATAGAGAAGAAGCTGTTAGAATCAACGATAGTATTATTATCTTAAAAACACATGAGGACGGCGAGGGAGAGCATAAAACAAACGTTTCTTGGTACAAATTAAATTCAAATGGAGAACTTATAGATTCCTTAACTTTTAAGGGCGAATATATCGTTAACGTAGATTCTTATTTGGTTAATATAGAAAATAGTTATTATGTTACTTGGCTCAGGGATGGCGATACTTTAAAGAAACCATTTGATTTAATGGAAGACGGTAAACTTATGGATGAAGCGCAATCCAAAGAATTTTTAAAAGGTGCGGCCTATTCCAACTACGATTATTATTATGAGAATAAGAATGATTATGACCGCGAGAAAAGATTTAAGAAAATGATTGTTTATAAGAACAATGAATGGTTTCAGTTCAATACCAGCGATGATTTATATCTATCAGTAAATGAGTATTTTGCTAACAAAGATCTTGATTTTGAGGACAGAGGCAAACTTGTTCATTTTCAAAAGGAAGCGTGGTATGGAGACCGTTTTCCAGATTTCAACTTGTATATTAATGGAAAAGATCCAAATCATTGGAAAGGGACGGCGTATTTGAATTTGGATTTAGAAAATGAGCTGTTTAAAATACAGCATTATTCTAAATTGTATAAAGATGGCGATGCACTTCCTATTCCTTTGGATATTTATGAAAATCCGAATAAAAGCTTCTATATTCTGAGAATTGAAAGTGGGGAAGCACATACTTTTTATGTTCTTAAAAATAAGTTTTAGAGTACATCTGCTATTTGACCACTATGGTTTTTAAAAGAAGCGAAAAAAATAACTAATCATGAAAATAATTAAAATTTCAATTCACATTTTAATAATGGCAATCTTTTTAACGTGTTTACATTCTGTGAAGTCATATACCAAAGAAGTCACAAAATAAGCCGATTATAGCGAAGAATTTTCAAAAGATTATGGCGCCAAAAAACGGTTGTAAAGTAATAATTTTGGAGAAGAATATGAGTGAGAAAAAGCTACCAACTGAATTTTAATTGTTTACACCAATAAACAAACAAAAATAGCAAAATAAACCTATTATAATGAAGCGGCATTTGGAGAACAATTTATTGTCTTTTAACACTAATGACAGTTTAAAGAGTAGATTTCTTATATGAGCCAAATGAGTTGAACTAGTTTTTACAATAATTGATGATAGAATTAATATTAGATATATACAGTGCTCTGACGCAACATTTTAACGAAAACACACAAGAAGGAGGTGTTATACTGTTTTTTACATTCGTTTTAGGTAATTTTTTAATCGCTTCAATTGCCGCGGCTATGTGCTTTTTAACAAAAAAAGTAAAAATCATTTATGATTTTTTTGGATTCATATTAGCAAGTTCGCTTATAGCTATATTCGCAAATATGTTACTTTTAATGCCATTCGTCTTTTTACAACTAAAAGCAAGAAATATGTTTTATTTAGGATGCCTGGTAACAGCGGGCTGTTGTTTTGTTATAGCTTATCATTTTCACTCTTTAAATAGTATGGGCAAGACATTACAAAAAATAGAAAAGAAGGTAGATAACAGTTAAAAGAAATAGGTTGTCCTCATAGAAATAAAGAAATTGAAAAGAAACTATGCCTTTATATATTGGCAATTTGCTCGTTTGTTGGAGCAGTGGCGAAATCTATGCTGCTTATGCCGTTTTTGGAAAAGAAAAAGAAGTATGAGAAAAATTAAAAGTTGAAATCTATATTGCAATTAGTTCGTTATTATTGGTTGTTAGGTTTACTTCAATTTCACCACCGTCATAATCATCGCCTAATTGACCGAATGTTTTATTATTTAATGAGTTTTCTTTCAAAATTAGATTAAAAAATTCTGCATTATCTTCTTTATTTGGCTTGGCTTTTAATATTTCTGTTTTATTCCATACTCCTTTTTTATACGTGTGTTTCTTTGAAAAAATACTATCACTCCCAGCATCAATACTTTCGAAAACATGTAGCTCAAAATTTGCTGGAACAGAAGCATTGTATTCTGAAAAGCTTATATATTGTATTGAAGACAGCTGTTTACTATCAAAGTTAATTTTCGAAATCTCAGTGTTGCTCAACTTTTGCTTACAACAACATAAAGAGAGTAATATTAGTAAAACGAGTTTATTCATCAAGATAAGATTTTACTGATTATTTTAGAATGAAAAAATCAAACTTCTTTGACTTCGAATGATTTTCTATTCTCATTAACGGTGAGAAAGCATAGTCTCGTTATATTGCTTATGATAAGAGTTATAAACACAACAATCTAGTACAGAATTATCTACTTTTCAGATATTCAACTAACTATACAACCGTAATAATTTATTGCTACTTTTTATCATCCAATTTTGCAATAATATCCCAAGCCATATTTTCATAGGATTTCATAAATTCCGGCAGATCTCCTGAAGAAATTAATATAGTATCTTGACTCTTAAAATAAATAATGATTTCCCAATCTGGTATATCGATCATTACGGTTGGATGTCCTAAGTTTTTTTTATTATTCAAAACGTTATCAGGAAGACTGTCAATAAGTTTTTTTGCAAGCAAATAATCATCAATTTTCATTTTTTCCAATTTATTGCTTTCGCTGTAATAATATAGATTGTTTTCTGTAAGCTTATATTTTCTTGTGAAAAAATAATCCATTGCAGAGTTTCGCTTAAGCTCAATGGAGATTATTTGATCAAACCCTTTTGATTCTTGAAATTTTGATGTTATGTTTTTGGTTTCAATTGTTTGATTTTGCTCATTTTTTGAAACACACGACACGCATAATAATAGTAAAATATAAATTGTTTTCATTCTTAATCTGAGTGTAATTCTAAAGAAACAGCTTGATACTTTTCAAGAACAAATCTTATATCTTCTGATAAATCATCATTTCCAGAGTTTACTTTCCAAAAAACAGAAGTGTCATTTTCAAAATTTATTTTTACTTCTATAAAACCGTCATCAACTTGATCAGTTATTTCTCCAAATTTTTGATCTTTTATTATATATTTTTCAGGGATTTTAGAGAAAAAATTAAGGATGTTTTGATATTAATTCTGGAACATCATTAGGTTGAATGTTATTACAAGAGACGGTTAAAAACAATAATACGACTAAGGTTAAGAATCTTTGCGCGAATCTTTTGAATATAAGGTTCATTGACATTATTTTCGATGTATTTCCCAACAGAACGGCCAACAATAAGAATTTTTATTAGAAGCCTTATCATTTAATAACAAGGCTCATTTTTGTTAAAAATACAATGCGGAAACCGAACATCAACAGAGTCTTGTAGCGTATAAGTTTTGGTGCTATCTATTTTGCCTTCTTTGCTGTAGTATTGCCATTTGCCGTATTTGAAGTTGTTTTTTACTTGCCCTTTTTCTTTGAGGACTATATCATCATCTTTTTCATATTTTTTTTCATTAAAATAATCAACAAAATAATATTCGGTCCAATCTCCGTAACCATTCTTAAAAATATTTAACAGATAGCCCCTCGGCACTTTTCTTCCGGAATCATCGTAGAGATATGGAGGAACACTTTCAATAACGTACTCGTATTTATGTGCAGGCAAACCTTTTTCTATTATAACACTCTTTGTTATATCGTTATTGACCGTGTAATCAATAATCACTCTATCCAACAGGGTGTCTCCATAGAATAAATTACCGTGTTTTACTGAATAATTCTTTTTTATATCTGATAAAAATTCTTTCTTATATTCTAAACCAGATTCCATTGGAATATAATTATCTGGAAACCAATATAATACTGAATCATATTTTTTATCTTGTTCAGGAGGAGATACGTATATATACTCTATATTGGGAAGAGGTGGTTTTTGAGTCGACTTGCAACTAATAAAGCATAACAGTAAAATTAGAAAAATCCAATGATTATTTTTGAATAACGCCATCCTTGTAAACTGTACTTTCAACAATCCTGCCTTTTTCATCATAAGTGCACCATTCACCATCTTTTACGCCATTTTTATAGAAACCTTCTTCTTTTATAACTCCAGTAGGGTAGTGATAATCCTGATATTTACCATCGCCCTGCGAACCAAATGTTGTTTTATAAAGCATAACTCCATCAGTGTTGTAGACTCTGTAACGACCTACCATTAAGCCATTGTTATAGTTTTCAGTTTTGACCAGTTTGTTTTCGTAGGTGGTTTTCCATAGACCATCTTTGTAGCTTTCTCTGAAAGAACCCTCCAGAATTATTCCAGTAAATTTACCATATGAATAGTCAGAATAAGTTTTTCTTATATCATCTCCTTCATATCGTCCTCTATCTTTTACTTTGCTTTGATAATTAACTTCCTTATTGACTAAAATTCTGTATTTGAAATTTTTTATTTTTTTATCTTTATACTCATACCAATAAAAAGGAATTCCATTTTTAATTTCATGTTTTAAAAAAAGTGAATTTATTGAAATTGCTGGTGGCTCAATTTTTCCTTGTGAAAAACAAGTGGATATTGAAATGATAGAAATCAATAATATTTTAAGAATTATATGCATTATTTTTCAGTATAAAATTTTTGAATGTCTTCCTGCAATGCTTTCCATTGAAATTTCCAAAAAGATACTCTCTTAACATAATAGTCCATTATATTTTCTGTCGAACCTATTTTAAATTTATGAAGATTCCTATAATAGGTATATAATTTCGAGTTTATATGTCTCATCTCTCCTTTATAATCATTCCAAAATTCAGCAATTTCAATTTTTGAATATTCTCCAGATTTAATAGCCTCTTCAAAAAAATCATCGATTTCTTTTTTTCGTTTATTATAACCAAAAACTTGGTCATCGGTTAAATCGTCGGGATCTATAAATGAATGTTCGAGTCCCGCAACGTGAGCGATTTCATGAGCAAAACTATCTTCATTATCTAAATTGGTGTGAAAGATTACACAATGCTTGGCATCGATATTATATAAGTCTGCGTAACCACCTGCACCTTTGGTGCCAACGCTTTTAATGTGAGCTAAAGGAGCCAAATAGACAATAATACCTCTTTTATTAATTAATTCTTTGTGCTGCTTTTTTAGTTCTTCATGAAATTTTTCCAACAGTTGTCCTCCTTTGAAAACTTTTGTGTCTGTTACAATTAAGTCATCTGCGATCCACTGTGATTCATCTATTTCTACGTCATAAACATTGCCAATATTAGCCTTTAACAGTGCTTGATTTAAAGAAAAGAGGTTTAAATATCTTTCAAGATTTTTTAGATCATCGGCTATTGGTTTTGTAACATCTCCAAAGCCAGTATCTATTTGATTTTCGATAGTATTCTTGTCTGCAGTTTTTGAACCTTTCCTTAAGATCCGAACAGGTGTTATATCAAATTGAAGTTCTTTATAATTTGAGTTTTTAAATACCATCAATTTTCCAACTTCTACTTTTTGCTCTCGTAATTTGGCAAACACTTTTATTTCTTCATGTTTATTTAGCTCACCATGACACTTTATCTTGATAATGTTAGGTGCTATATGTGTTTTCCTTTGTACGCTGCCATCCCATTTTATATCCTTCATCTTTGTAAATATTAAGTCATATAATAGTAATTTTGGGGTTTTGAGTATTACTTCAAGATTAGGCGAACTCGGCTCAAAAATAAGCTCGGTGGGATCACATGCCAACGGTTCATATTCCTCGATTTCTAAATTAAGATAAACTCCATAGCTTTGAACAGCGGCCTTATGCGAGGCATTTGCTTCAGGCGTATCTGGGAACATTGATAACCAAGCTGGATAATAATCTTTGCCGTATGGTGAAATAGGATTAGTTACATCGGTAGTTTTATATTCTTTTTTTAACGCGGCTACATCATCACATAGTGCTAATGGAGCATTTAGAGGATTTCCATCATGATCTGTTGCCACTTTAACTATTGGATGGATATACTCATCACGTAACCAATCGAAACCATAATCACCTACATAATTATCGGACCGTCTAAAATTAACAATAAACTTTTTTAACTGTGGGTCAATAACAAGTTCTTCCCCCGAGCTAAAACTCCGTCCCGCCGCCTCAATACTATCTATAACTAAAGTACGTGCCATAATTTATTGTTCTTTTTCGGTTTCTATCCAGTTTTCGTCTATGCTTACCAGTTTCATTGCTGCAGTGCCATCTGCTTGCACAGTACCTGTATATTTCAACTTTTTTTCGCCTTTTGCAAAATCTTGTTTTTCTTTGTCACTTATATTGACTGTTACAGTTTCTCCCGGATCCATATTATCAGTTAGAACAAATAACTGGGCCTTTTCGCCATAGTCTGAACTATCAATCCGCTCCTTTCCAGCTTCATCCATCCAATAGCTTTCCACTACTTTGGGAGCTTTGTCGTTGCCTAGCATTGCCCCGGGAATCATCATGGCAATATTCTTAAAAGTTTCTTTAACGCTGCCAGCACTGTTTATTTGGGCATGTTGGATAATTGTAACTTTTCCGCCTGTGGCGCACATACATTCCGAGTCTTCAAACAAAAACTTTTTACTACCTCCCAAAGTAGATTTTTCGGCAGTTTTTGTCCAGGGTTGCAGCGCTGGAACGCAGGGTAGGTAACTGTTGCCAGAAGGTTTTAGTTTACAAAGTCCAAAAGTTTCCGGCACTTGATTTTCTTTATCCGTTGCCTGAAACTTGCCTTGTATTTTAACCTTTTGGTTTTGTGTTACCAAAAGTTTGGCTGGTTTCATCCCTTGATCGCACTGTAGTAGCGCGCCATCCAATACATATTTCTTACCCATGGTCTTCCAGTTTTAAAGTTATTGTTGTTTCCTTTGCATAAAGCTCTTTAATGCTCATTTTGTAAGTTAACTCCCCACTAATAATCAAACCTACTTCGGGACGCAGCTCATAACTTCCACTATAATTGAAATTTAAGTTATGTTGTGAACCTGGCTCGGAAGGCAAGTTGCCTAAAAAAGCATTCATTTTTGCTAAAGGGAAAGTAGCTGCTTCAATGTCTAGTTCCCCAGTAATTTCAAGTTTTGCTTCTGTAAAAGTGATGTCCTGCTTGGTTATTTTCTTTTCTTCTTTAATTGGGACATTAATATTCCCAATAGCATTGGAAAGTATTTTTTGATCTTGCAAGGCTGAATCTCCTTCAAAATCTCTATAAAAGATGTTGGCAAACATAAAGTTATAGAAATTATCGTTCAAAAACACGTTTTGTATTTCAGCTTCCTGTAATTGCCAGTCAAAATCGGCTGCCATCTCTTTTAAATCTGGATAGGTTCCTATTAGATTAGATTTAACGTCTTCCCATTTATCTCGAATTTGTTTTGCATTCGTAACTTTTAATAGCTTGTAGTTTTTATGTACACTTAACTTTAGTACATCATTAATACTTGCAGCTTGCAGTGCAATGGTCTGCGCTTTGTTTAGCTTTTTTATGATTGTATTTCTTTCATTCAAAAAAAAGCGACGTTGGGTAGTCAATGTGTATTGCAAGTTTCCTTCCTCATCCATTCCAAAAAACTCTAAACCAAATTCCCAACCCATTTTTGTTGCAATGGTTTTCTTGGCTTTAGTTTTGGTATTGCTAATTATAGCCGTATAGTTACGCGAAATACGTTGGCCATTGAGCTTTAGTTTGCGGGTGATATGAAAGGTTTTCGTGTTCAATTTTTTTTAAATCTAATAATCTTGTTTAAAGTAATCCTCTAAGGTGTTCTGAAAATCTAAAAGATTATTTTCTGCTTCTTTTATTCTTTTTCCGTCCTTATAAATTTTATAACTGCCATTGTTGTTTGTTGCTTCTTCCCAATAAATCCCTTCTTTTATTATTCCGTTTTTATCTGTGTCTAAGAAAGCTATCGATAGTGGATCTTCCTTCTTAATTTCTTCTTCTTCGGAAGAAAGCTTTTCTAAAAATTGCTTTAAAAAATCATAAGGATCGTTGCTATCTGAAGGAAATGTGTAGTTGGAAAGAATAATGTTTTGAAGCATAGATAAATTGTCTTCATATATTTTCAAGTCGAGATCATTTTTAAAGATTAGGCAATCAATGCGATCTTTGATTTTGAAAATTCTAATATTGCTATTGGGTTTTGGATTTTTAGGATTGCAATCGTTTAGATTGTTACTGGCAATAATAGTGTCGTTGGTTACAACTTCAACCAACAGTCTGCCATTGTTCACCGAAAATCGAACTATAGAAGCCCTGTCTTTAAGATGTGAAAAAAGGATCTTGTTTTCAGTAACTTTAAAGGTTAACCTATTGGCGTAATGCATTGCAAATACGTCAATTTTCACTTCTACAATTTTTCCATTGTTATATTTTTTGGCAAAATATCCATCTTTTATGCTGCCTAGTATCTCTCCATCAACTATTTCGCCATTTTTAAATGTTGATTTTATATCCAAAACTGTTTTGCCACTTTCAAGGTAGTCATAGTTTATTTCTTCTCTTTCTTTCTGTTCCTCTCCTTCTATATTCTTAATAATATCAAATGAATACTGGTTGGTTTTCTCACCATCATTATAAAAATCCACCCAAAAAATTTCACTATCGCCAACTTTAAAATACCCGTTATAAGGCTTGTTTTCCTTATAGATACCTCTATAAACTTCCTGTGGGTTATCTGGAATTATATAGGTACTATCTATAATTTCTGTTTTTACTTCGGAAGTCAAAACGGGCGTTACTGAAATTTTTGAGGATTTTTGTATAGAATCGTTTAGACTGTTCGGGATTTGTTGTGCCGAACAGAAGAGCGTTGCTAATAACGATATGGATACTATAACTTGTAACAAATTAATCAGTTTTGGAATAGATTTTTATTTTGGTTTTATTGAGCTCGATTTCATTTTCATTATTGCTTAATATCATTTTTATGGTATCGTTAAAGCGACCGATCTGTGCTGTTAAAGTTATATTTTCATTATCTTCAATAAAAAGTTTTTCGAAAGCTTTTATCGTTTCCTTCTCTTCAAAAAGGATTTTCGCAGCAAAAAGATTATCATCTTTATCCCGCCATTGGATTCGAGTAGAAGAAGGAGCCGCCCAATTCTCTAAGAGTCTTTTTATGTTTTTTGTGAAGAATTGAACATCCTGTTCTCCATTGAGCATATTTACACGTGCCTGCTCAGGTTTAAAATCTTCTTGATGAGTTAATACTATTTTCCAATTGTATTTTTTTCGATATTCTTCCCATCTTTGATAAGGGATATTTCCTACCTTGATTTCTTGTAATACTGAATCATCTACTTGTTCTTTAAGTATCATCTCTGTAAAATCCTGTTGGTTTAGAGAAGTAGTGGGTATCATTTCTTTGAAATCTATTTCTACAACTTGACCTTTTCCTGAGTAAACTTCTATTCTATTTGAGGTTCCTAATAACCAAATTACAATAAAACCTCCTGGAGCAATTCCATAACTTATTGTATTAAAAGTTTCTTTATTATAGGTTCGAGGGTTTACGTAACCTTTATCAAATAAAGAGTCTATTTTTTGAATTGGTAAATCAATTTCTATTTTATAATATTTTTTTTCCGACAAAGAAAACCAAGATGCTGATAGTTTTTGAGGTAAGGATTTTATGTCCTCACCTGAAATATATACAGAACCAATATTTTCCCAACCATAATATATTGTGCGCTTATCAGGTGTTTTGATTAAAGAGCCATCTGCACCAGTAAAATAACTTTTATAAATATATACAGGATAATTTTCGGGGGCAGTGTTAGTGGGTGTCCATTCGTACATTTTCATATTTGTATTATTTTTTTGCTGACATGATCCTTGGAAAAAGGAACAGGTAATTATCAAAACTATTATTTTCAATTTATTTTTCATCCAGGAATTATTTTTCTATATCGTTCTCTACTCCAAAATTTTCGTCGTGGTCCCATAGTGATGCTTTGAAATTGTGCTGAGAAATGTAAAAAATCTTTGCGTATAGGAAGCAACAAAAGCCTATCTTCTTCATCATTAAAATCCAAAGGTTTACCATTATTAAAAACATAATCTTCTATCCTCTTTTTTATAGCACTGAGATTAGATGGGATTGAATAGACACTTTTTAATGACTCTGCTTTCACCGGAAGTCCTTTCTTGATTGTAAAATCTGCCATAATAGAAAGCGGAATATGTGTGTAAGCATTCGATAAATTTCGAGTTCCTTGAATAATAGTTGGGTTCATCCCATGCCTGTCCCATTGAACTATTTTCAATTGTTCTGGAGTATACCAACCTTGTTCAATTACAAAGTCACGCTCATAATACGCAAATTTTCGTTTCTCTTCCTCACCATCATTATAACTCCCTCCTAAATCACCATGAACACCCGGTAAAATAAACTCCATACCTCTACCTGATTGTATTGCACTTGTAATATCAGTAAGAGAAAAGTTCTTCCTATGTTCGTCTGCAGCCGTAAGATGTAAAGTGAATTTTGCTTTCCTTATAGCGTCCAATCCCAGGGCTTTAGTATCATTATCATAACTGAAAATAACTCCTGCTCCATGTGATGAAACGGTATCATAAACCCCCACGAAACGCACAACTAACATCCTTATAGGAATACCGCTCTTTTTAAGTTCTTTACCCAAATGGCCATATCTTGGCTTTTCAGGTATCGTCGTTGGTATTGCGGTACCGCCTCGGGTAAAGGTGTAAACTACTTTTTCAGCTTCATATGCTTTGCTCACCTCGAACACCAAATTTCTTGCTGCTGCAGCGCCCCTACTAAAACCAAAAACGTCAATAGTTAAAGTACTTATTTCTTCTATTCCTTCATTACTCGCCTTATCTACTAAAGAAATACATGCTTTTTTTACTTTTGCTTCAATTCCAGTTTTGCCTGTTCCAAAGCCTCCACCGCGTGTATCGTCCTTTTTAAAATCTTCGGATCCAATACCTTCTATATAAATTGAGAAAGTAAGTAAACTTTGATTGTTTTGACCCTCGTAAAAAGGTTCCATAGAAGCAATATTACTATAATAGTTTTCAAAGCTCGCAACATCATCATTTATATATCTTGCGGCTAAAGATGCATCGTGCGCCCTTCCTGCATTTGCCTTCTCATATTCAAGCCTGGCTTCGGTATTGTTACGATTATTCCAAGTACCATCTATAAAAACGCCAACCATTACATTTTTAGATTCGGTTTCTTCTAACTCATCATAATCCGATTCTTCCACAAAAGTTGGAGATGTTTGTACATTTATACCACTTAGGAAGTTTTTTGTTTCGATAGCCCCAGTTGGGCTGGCTGTTAGATTAATTGACATATTATTAAATTTTACTCTCCATAATTAACTGTCTCTGCACTTGCAATGGTAATTTTTCCGCCCGCATTGGTTTTTATCTCACCACTTGCGTCTGTAGTGATTTCCTGAGCTTCCTGTTTATAGGTACTGCTTAAAATCTTGATTTCCTCTCCAATCTGTTTGTCTTCATTGGTAGCGGTTATATAAGTTGTTTCGGCAACACTTTCGGTTTTATTTTTCCCAACAGTAATGTCCATGTCTTCCTCTACATTAATCTGCATGTTCTTTGCATTGAGTGTCATATTTTCTAATGCAGAAATCATAATGTCATTATTGGCTGTGTCGATGCGAATTACATTTCCATTTTTATCTGTAATGGTAATGCTTTCACTTCCGTTAGCATCGTTCATTTCAAAAGTATGACCGCTTCGAGTTCGTATTGCTTTAATGTCATTTTTATCTGTCTTCCAACTTGCAGGTCTATGACTGCCGTGATATAGCGAGCCCATTACATAAGGTCGCTCCGCATTTCCACCCTCAAAACCTATTAGCACCTCTTCGCCGTTTTCAGGGATAAAATGAAAACCTTTATCACCACCAGAATGCGGAGTAACAATTCGTAACCAAGGTGTACTTCCGCCAGAGCGCTTTTGCCATGTAAACTGTACTTTTATTCGTCCCATGCCTTCAGGATCGGCATTTTCCATAACTACTGCGGTCTGGGTTTCGCTTCTGGGGATGGCGTGAAAATTTGTGAGTGGATATACATCCATCTCTGCACTTACGGCCTGAAAACTATTTTGGTAACGCCCGTTTTCATTACCAGTGTGGGTAACTTGGGTAATTCTGTAACTGCCGTAATGTTCGTCTTCACCTATAATTTTAATCACTTTTCCAATGGCAACTCCAGGATTGTCACTGCTTCCTTTTAAAATTACTTGTCTTTGATCTGCAGCTTTTTTCTGTTGTTCTACTTGTTTGTCCAATCGGCTTTTGGATTGTGGATCGTTATAGCCGTTTATAAATACATTGGTTTCTTTAGCGTACATCTTTGCGGCCCGCTCGCTGGCAAAACCGTTAAATCCACTGGCGTTGGCAATTTCAGAGGTTTTCTTTTGATGCTGGTCGTTTACCAAATAATCATTGGTGAAATAATTAAAGTTGTTGGGCTGCGGATTCAGTTCCATGGAAAACTCCTGTAGATCGTGACCGTAGGTTAGGGGAGTGGCTTCGCCATCTTCTGGCTTTCCGAAGATTAGTTTTTTACCATCATAGTAAAACCATTCGCTGTATTGCGCCGCCAATCGGGCAGCATATTGCCACGAGCTTTCGTTGTTCTGGACGGAGTAGTGGAGGGGAGCATTGTTTTTGGGAGCAATGACTGTTTCCATTTTGGATTGATCGTAACCTGCAAAAGTATGGTTGATGATTTCCTGTAGGCTAACATCATTATGAGAGGCGTAATGTGGACCGTCGTCTGCGATTATTGTACCACTATGACCACCGATCACAACCATGTCGCCCCCTTTATGATTAAAAGCCTTGAGGCTGTTTACAGATGTTACCACCCCTTTAAATTGAAGTTCCTTATAACCGGAAAAAGCCCCAACGGACATTACCTGGGCAGAAAAGGATTCGCCCAAAAAGTTTTTTGTTTCTTGTGCAAAACCGCCTCCCGTGATTTTTTCCAACACATCCATACGGCATACCAATTCAAATCTGTGGTGGGTGCCAAGGTATTGATGCAAGGTAAATTCCTGAAAAGCTTGTATGGGATTGCCCGCTATGTATATTTGAATGTCGCTCTGTAGTGCCATAACTTATTTTTTAATTTATTTATTCTAGGTAGCTTTTGAATAAAATTGTTTTCTATTAAAGAGATTCTATATTCTAAACTAAAATGATTTCTCTAAATTTTATTTGGCCAATTATTCTTAAAAGAAGTCCCCTTCACTTTTATTTCTTCCGCAGAAATAAGTAAAAATATCTTTAAGGGTTCATTATCCACAGCGTTAAAGCTCTCGGTATATTCAATACAGTGCGCGCCGTTGAACTCAATTTTCTTGAGACCGCTCATAGTATCGCGTCGATAAAAAGTTATGGTTCCTTTTTTGGTAAGGTTAGGCTGGATCATCCATTCCAGAAAGTCAGTTTTTGCGGTACCTTCTATAAGCAAGCGCATTTGTCCGCCGCGAGGCTTTTCGCTTGGACGACCAGTATAATCAATACCTTGAGTGAACGTGAAGGAGCAATCTAATAGGTTTAGCTCCTCACCATCTAAAATGAGAGTTGAGAGAAAAGACATGGTGATATGTATTTAAATAGGTTTGTTAACTAAGCTTGGGATAAAAAAAGGGGAGCGCAATTTGCGCTCCCCTTTTAATATTAGGAACATTGCGTTTAGTTGCAATGCATTAAGTATCGAATGGTTTATTTTGGCCAATCGTTAACATGCTCGCCAGTACCCATAGAAATTGAACGCGCCGAGATAACCAATGACTCATTCATTGGATTACCATCTGCGTGGTCAAAAGTTTCTACATACTTAACCATATAGCCTTCGGTAAATTTAAGTTCCTTAGCTGTGGCCTCGTTGTCTCGTTTTAGGAATTTTACCGATCCATCACGGCGTTCGAAGTTGTTAAACATCCATTCAGCAAGACTCGTATCTTCTGTAGATTCTACTCTTAATTTTAGACGTCCACCGCGTGTTACGGAAGATGGTCTTCCAGTTGCATCAGTTTCTTGAAAGAGATCGTAACTACAATCTAGTACGTTATACTCTTTTCCGTTTAAGTGTAATTTTGCTTTAAATGACATAATAATTCGTTTAAGTTAATTAATGGCAATATCGCCGAATAAATATTAAATATGTTTTAAATATATGAAATATAAATATGGAAAGATGTTAACGAAATAGAAATGTTGAAAATAGTAACGGGGAATTCTTTTGTAATGTAAGAAAATACAGCGTTTAGCGGAATATGTTAAAATTATTAGAATTATCTATTTAACTTCTTTGTTTCTTTGATATCGTCAGTCCATTTTGATAATTCTGCCGAATTAAAAGCATAAAAAATAGTGCTGGAAATAAGTAAAGCAAACCAAATAAAAACCAATTTTATTCCAGAAACTTCTGCAAACAATAGTATTATAGTTACAACAAAACCTAAAAGCCAAGTAATAGCCAATATACTTAGCACAACGGTTATAAGTTTTGTTTTAATTTTTTTGAAAGGAATAAGTGCACTTAACAAAGTAAAAACAAGCATCGTAAGTGGAACGCCAAAGGCTGCCCACATAACAACGAATATAGGTTCTTCATTTACTTTTTTTAGCAATTCAAAATACTCAAAACTTAACTCCATCGTACTTTTTTTCCTGCTCAGAAATTTGAAGCAAGGTTTTTTCGTGATACCCCATTGGACCTGCAATTAAAAGGTTTGGAAATTCCTTAATGCCTATATTATACATATTAACACTTTCATTAAAAAACTCTCTTCTGTCTGAAATATGATCTTCAAGTTCTGAAACACGTTGCTGCAATGAAAGAAAAGAGTTGTTTGCTTTTAGCTCGGGATAGTTTTCGGCAACTGCAAAAATTTTGGACATTGCGCTTTGCAATTCGTTATATTTTTTAACCTTGTCTTCAGGATTTTGAGCATTCATAAATTGCGTGCGTAAATCGGTAAGCTTTTGCAAAGTTTCTTTTTCATAAGAAGCATATTCTTTCACGGTAGTTATAAGATTTGGTATTTCGTCTGCGCGTTGTTTTAAAAGCACATCAATATTGGCGAAAGCTTTATCAACGTTGAATTTTAGCATAACTAGTCTATTGTAAATACGCGAAATAAGACTTCCAAGACCTACAAGAATTATAATTAAAATTGCGATTGCGATAATTAGTTCCATAAATTTAAAAAGGGTTGAGGTTACTGAATAGTTCTTTGCCAAATATAAAACGAATGCTTACAATATTGTCTGTATATTCAAATTTTGCCGTTAAAATAAGCGCTACCAATATTGCAGATACGGCGGCAAATGTAATTGCAGATTTTCTAAGAGGTGCAAATTTATTCCAACGATGCACGGCTGCAACCGGCGATAGTGCAAAGATGTTTTTTATAGTTTCCTTTTCCAAAACGGTTTTTTGGTCTTTTAAACTTGCCTTACCGATCAGTAATATTTCGGTTTGGTCTAGCAATACTTCAGAAGTATAACGTTTTCCGCTACTGCGGTAGGACTTGTCTGGGGTAAGATCAAACATATCCAAATCTGTTGGGAGTACTGTTACACTTCCACTATCATCGGTTATTTGGAACGGATTGCATTCGGTTTCAAATAAAATTGTTCTGTAAGAATCTTTACCATCTTTATCTGTAGAAATTGATTCAACACGATAGGTATAGCCTATGCATTCTGTTTTTCCTATTTTGGAAAACAGTGGTTCCGTCATTACCGCAATTCCTTTTACTTCAACCAAACCCATAGCCATGGAGCGTATTTTTGAAGTGGGTAATGTAGCTTGAAGGTTCAAAAAACGATCTTGAGATTGCCTTGACACCAATTTCATAAAAATGATAATGAAAATTATTATGAAGAAGGCATAAGGGCCTGTGCCCATAAGTAAAACCCCCAAAATAAGACCGCCAATTATTTTCAGAATTTCAAGCCAAAGTGGTTTTTTGGTTTTTGTAATCCTACGCTTTTCTTTTAAATTTTTTAAGCTCTCACGTATGCTCGCGGTAATCATTCCAATAAACGCCAATACGAATATCATTCCCGCAAGTATAAAAAACACCAATAAAACTGCGGGTCTATAAAGTAAGGCGGTGAGTAATATAAGACTTGGCAATAGGGCAAAAAATAGCCAGCTAGGTTTGTATTTAATGTTAAACAATGATGAAAATATTAAAGTATAGAATATTGCTAGCCCCAAGGAAAACAGCATCATAAAAATAATTATGGGCCAGTCTAAAACTTCAAAAAATGTGAATTCTTGTTCGTTCAAAATACAGTGCTCTAAATTTTAACTTTTACTTAATAACTTCAAAGTAGTAATATTGGCAATTTAAATCTATTTTTAAATTTAACAAATACACTAACTTAAAAACAAACCTAATGAAAAACAAAATCTTTTTAGCGTTACTCGCTCTAACTGTAAGTTTCGGAGCTAATGCACAATTCGGAAAAGTACTAAAGAAAGGCAATATAGATGCCGGAAAAAAATTAGTTAAGGCGGCTACCTTGACCGATGCGGACATGGCAAAACTTTCCTTAGAATCGGTACAATGGATGGATGAAAATAATCCTGTAGCCGAAGGTAATGATCCCTATGCCGTACGTCTTGCCAAACTAATTGAAGGCTTGGATAGTGAAGACGGTCTGGATCTTAACTTTAAAGTATATAATGTTGTGGACATTAATGCATTTGCCACGCCAGATGGTAGTGTGCGTGTTATGGCTGGTCTTATGGATTTAATGACCGATGATGAATTACGCAGTGTAATTGGTCACGAAATTGGTCACGTAAAACTAGGACATTCAAAAGAGCGTTATAGAGCTGCATATTCAATTTCTGCTGCAAAAGATGCGGCTTCGGCCAATAGTGGCGCTGGAAGAGTAATTGCCGATGGCGAAATGGGCGATTTTATGGAAAACCTACTTAACGCACAGTTTTCACAATCTAATGAATCTGAAGCTGATGCTTATGGATTTGATTTTATGGTGAAGCACGGTTATGACTATCACGCAATGGAAGGTGCTTTCCAAAAGCTTGCTGAATTAAGTGGAGACGGCGGAAAAGGTTCTATGATGTCTTCGCATCCAGGTTCTGCAAAAAGAGCAGCTAATGCAAAGGAAAAAGCTGAAAAACAGGATAAGAAAGGATAATTTCTTCTTTTGAATATTTAAATTTTAAAAGCTCCTTTCAATGTTTATTGTGAGGAGCTTTTTAGTAGAAAGAAAGTTGTAAATTGATGGAGATTAATTGAAAGCCTGATTTTCTTAAATGATTTTTTAAGATAGTATGAAACTGAATCTAACAAAATATTTCGTTTTAATTCTGCTGATTTTTGGGATGTTTACCTGCAATGGCCAAACAAATTCCATAACCGGATATGTTAGGGATTCCCGAACTTGGGAACTTCTTGCAGATGTGAAGGTGGAACTGACAGCTAAGAATCCATTTAATACGAAAGGATTTTCAAATGTTCCGAGAGCGCTTAAAACTGATAAAACTGGTTGTTTTACTTTTGAAGGACTTCCTGAGGCAGATTTTGAGCTTACCATCTACTATAGATTTGCGGATATTGGTACACGTGAGATTGTAAAATTTGTTTCGACCTGTGGTGAAAAAGTAACGGTGTTGGAAATGTATTTACCCGAAAAATGTGAATTTCATACCTCAGCAAATAATACAGGTATCTGCCCCGTTTGCAAAAAGAAGGATGCGATCTTAAAAATTCTCTACGGAATGCCAAATCAAGATTTATTGGAAAAATCTGAAAAGGGTGAAGTTGCCTTGGGTGGTTGTGAAATTGATACTTATTGTCAGGCTAAATGGCGTTGTATGCGGGATTCTATTGATTTTTGATTGATAAAATTAATTTATTGATCTAGCGTAGAACGAATAATCAACGATTGATCTATATGTACTTTGGTGTTCTTATCATCATCATCATCAATAAAATTATTCTTTTCAATAAGGATTTGGGCATAGTTTGAGCTCCATTCATCAGTGCAATCAAACTGACAAAGAGGTTGCGAGGAAACTGGTTGATAATTGTCGTTCAGATATTTTATAACTTTTTGGGTTAGGGGAGTGTTCTCGTTCACAAATTTCAACAAGGCCTTTTTATATGGGTTTTCGGTATCTTCTCCTGCATTATCAATTACTTCAGATGCTTCATCGTTTTTGTTACTATTCCCTATGTCTTCAACTGCTTCCGAAATATCATCGGTAGCGTCCATAACAACTTCAGCATTTACTTGTGTTTCGTTTTCAGATAACGAATTAGTAAGTTGATGAGCATCCATTATTTTGGCTTCAATGGGAAAAGCTATTAAAATAACGAGGTTGTTTTTAGATTGGACTTCAATATCCGTCACCGGTTGGCCCAGAAAGGTAAAATGGTCATCATTCAACTTATAGACAACCAAGGTATCACCATTTTCAATCTTTTTGGTTGTTTTAAAATCTTTTGAATGTGAAAGAATGGCATTCATACCAATGCCGTTTAACAAGGGACTTGTTTCAAAATTTTTCTTGGGAAAGAGCTAGGTTAATTGAAAACAAAAAGGCCACTACTAAAAAAATATAGTTTTTCATAATTTTAAAAATTAAGTATAGTGTCTAAATTACCTCAAATTCTGTTTTTCCTTCTGGAATATAAAAGCTCAAATCCAGCATGAGTTCTTCTTGAGTTTCTGCGTTTGTAAGATACAGAGCAGATTCACCATTTAATTTTTTTAAAGCCGCAACTTTTTTATTAGCATATATTTGAATAACGGAACCCTGTGGAATCGGCATCATTTTAAAGCCAGACCTAAAATCTGTGACTAATTCTGCCAATCTTGCTTGCGCTTCAGTTTGTGATAAATACATTGATGTTACCATATTATTTTCCCTTCTTGAAATTTTTTCTTTGAAAAGATCATATTTGCCGGTGTTTATATTTGATGCGATTGCATTGTAGGCAGTGTACAATTTTGATGCGACATCCTTGAAATTCCCAAGATCTTGTCCGTCTTGCCAAGCTTTGAGCAAATAGGGTACTTTGGCAGTAAATGTGCCTGCCATTAACATAACAGGCAACTTTCTTTCACCAATAGGTTCTGATTGAAATTCATCATATTGTTCTTGAAACACAAAATCATTGCTTACGTCAAAAAGCATCACCTTAAAGCGAAGGTCTGCGGCTGGGTCAAGTTCGGTTTCGCCAGAAATGGGCAATAAGTTTGCGGTTATAGTTTGGATTCCAGATTCCAGTATTGCAAAGTTTATGGGGATCATTGAGGCAACTTGGCCTTCAATATTTTGAGTAATAACGGGATAGTCGTTTATCCGTATTTCAAACATACACGCTGAAGCGCTAAAATCGATCATATAATAAGGTTTCATTGCCATGTTTTATTCTTTATATGTTTGTATTAGTCTTTCTACGGATTTGCGATTTTTATCAGTTTGGTCAATTGCATTGTTACTCACAATATATACAGTGGTTGAAATATCCTGCTTTTGGTTTTTGGTGGCATATGATTTGGTTAATATAATAGTATAATTTTGGTTTGGCGACCATTTGTATGCTGCCATTCCATGGATGATACCTTCAAACTCTGTTTTTGGCTCTTCTGCCAATAGTTGTGGATTTCCAAACTTTTTAACCAATTCATCAAACAGTGCATTTTTTTGATCATTATATTCAATAATTATTCCCGCGATCTTGTTTTCTTTCTTTGAATAGGGTTCATATAAAAAAAAGCCTACCGTATTCTTTCCCAAGTTTTCTTCAGGATTACTTTTAAGGTTTAATGAACCGTAATTATATCCATCAATATTATAGGTATATAATACTGGTAGTCCTGTTGAAGGATGGATGTTATCGGAAACAAAACTGCTTTTATCTTTTATAAAATTGTCAACGTTTTGTTGAAAAGATATAGTAGATAAATCAATTTTTGATTGACAGGATGTTAGTACAATCATAATTAACACTATTTTTAAATTAAGACTCAATTTCATCTTTATCAGATTTTATTAATGGAATATTTGCTTTAAAATCAAAAAGTTTTTCTAGACTTTCTATTACATCAAATGGTGGGACAATCGTATATTCACCTTGGTCAATTATATCTTGATCTTCGGAGCTCGGAGTTCCTCCCCAAAGAACCTTTTTCTTAGAGGATAAACCAACCTTTCCTTTTATTACATATTCAGCAATAATACCATCAAAGCCAAGCTTTGGACGATAATACAAACCATTTTCATCATAATTTAATCCGTGACCAAAAGTAATTGCTGCAGAACCTTTAGCGCTCATTTCGAAATAAGCATTTACTTTTACAATGACTAGATTAGCTTCACCTTTTACCCACATTCCAGCTTTTAACTCAATTTTCAATTTGTTGGTTGCTTCAATTTTAAATAGAGAATCTTTAGGCTTACCAACAGTATTAAATTTAAAACCGATTGTTGTCTTAATAGTACTTGAAATTACCAGATCAATAAATACATCTGAACTAGCTTTAAAACCGAAGTCATCAGTACCAACATCAATTCCTGTGTTCATTGTTCCTTTTATTTGGCCATATAGTTTCATTGCTGGACCAGAGGCTGTCCCACCACTAACTGCTCCTGCGACAGCTCCAACGGCTATACATAAAAGATCAATAGTCATTTCCAATCCAATAAGTGGATCTGCATTGAACGAAATATCTACATTCGCACCAAGTTTTTCATCCACTTTTTCTAAAAACCAGACACCTTTTAAATCTAAATTTGGAGGTTTAATGGCAAAAGAAATAGGCATTCCTTTAAACCCGATATTACGTACTTGACCTTTGGTTTTACTTGTTATACCTTCAGACATATCTCCTATGGAAGAAAACAAACTATATAATTTTTTAAATTTTGTCTCGTATTTTTGTTTTAATTCTTTGGTTCTTGAAAAATTTCCTGGGTTTTGTTTGTCCCATTCAGCTTTTAAGCTAAATCCAAAGGAAGCATCTTTTTGTTTCCATCTTTTTTCTGCACCAATCTTACCCGCTTTTTGTTGTAATTCTTTATGTTTTGATGCAGGCATATTCTGCCATTTTACGCTTAGATCATTTGTAAGATTCAAAAAGAATTTTAATGTCCATTTTATATCAGGATATGCAAGAATCAAAACTGTAGCGTTCTTTTTTTCCGAATAATATCTACAACTATGTATATGCGCTTTATAAACTGCTGCGGAAATGCTTGAAGTTAGAACATCATATTTTGGCCATATGTATTGCAATGGAGCAGGGTTTAGCATTGAAAGAGTAGAATGAACAGGAAACCGCAACGAAGTGCCCGAAACCTTGACTTCTTTGGTATCTGGCGATTTTATTATTATTTCTTTTTTGTGTTTGTCAGTATCTCTATAACAGTCTTTTGTGTCGAGGCCAATTGCATCTAGAGTAATCATTTTATCACTACTTGGGGCAATCATTTCAAAAATAATGGAGTTTGCATCATGCCCTGCGAAAGTAAAGGATATGTCAACGCGACGAGCATCTTTGTAAACTTCTTCGTTTCTTTTATTGTAATCGTCTGGACTTTGGATATTATACTCGCCCTTACCTTTACTTATAATTCTATCCGCATCCAAACCACCGCTAACAAAGAAATTCTTTACTGCATCACTTCTTAGCTGTGACAGTTTAGTATTGTAATCTTTTGGCCCAATAACGCAGGCATACCCACTCATAGTCATTCTAGTTCCCTTATGACCCAAAAGAAAACCTAAAATATTATTTAGAATTTTTTGAGCATCTGGCGCGATACTGGAATCATTAAATGTAAAATGAACAGTTCGATTTATATGTTCTGTGGTTGTTTTAGCCTTAGTGAGTTTTTGTCCATTTTTAAAGACGGTTTCAGGCTTGGTTATCATTTTTCCGTTTTTCTCCTCAGGTGCAGTTATGATTATTTCATCAAACTTACAAGGCTCAAAACGTTCTGCATTTACTTCAGGTTTAAATATTTTAGTAGGTGTTAAATTTTCCGAAGGCTTTTCTTCGTTGCTTATTAACTCTTTTTTAATGTTGAGGTAAATTGCGTGTTTATCATCACCTAAATGATCTTTTATGTAGTTATTGCCTTTTTTGGCTTTGATATAGAATTCCTCTACACCCTCTATATGGTTAATTTTAGCCATCCAAGCAGAGGTATTTCCTATTTTCAATAAAACCTCTCCATTTTTTACTTTTACATTAGTGTATTTATGTATAATATCATCTGCTCCAAAGGCTTGGTTGTATATTTCAACAGTAATAGTATCTCCATTCAATCCTTCGGTGTCAAGATACAAATAGACTAAATTACCATATTTAATTGGCTTGCCATTTTTTATGTTTGCACCTTCTGATTGGGCTCTCCATTGGCTACTTTTAATTAATTTTTCTGAATAACCATTCACATAGATTCCTGCCTGATTTTTAAAATCGCGATTGCCTGACATACTTGCTTCA
This sequence comes from Aequorivita sp., assembly GCA_052105975.1. Classification (GTDB taxonomy): domain Bacteria; phylum Bacteroidota; class Bacteroidia; order Flavobacteriales; family Flavobacteriaceae; genus Aequorivita. The sequence continues at coordinate 57,372 of JBQEAY010000015.1, forward strand.
ACGTAATAAGCATAGGGGCCACATTGTTTTTTAGGAATTGTCAAAGAATAACCAGAACTTTTTACTTTGAAAAGAATTGTTTTACGATCATTGGTCTGTCGCATCCAATAAACTTCTTGAGCTTTTTCTTCCTTAGTAGTTCCATCGAGCCAATCATGGACTCTAAATGAAACAGTTTTATCTGGCTTAATGGTTACCTGCGAAGTAAGGGAATTGCTTTTATTAGTATAATACAATCCCTTGTACATTATTATTTTATTTACACCTTTTGCCATAATCTTTTAATTACCAGATTCTACCAGTCCTTCTTCTTTTGCTTCGTTTTCACCAATATCACTTGGATCCACCATAGGATTAAGCTGCGCCTGCGTATCCTCGTCCGCATTTTTCATGTTTTGGCTACTGGGTTGTGCAATCTGTCCGTGATTTGTAAATTTTACCACAGGCGAACCAGCAATGGCGCAAATACCTTGACTATCTTCAGTTAAAATGTTCCCTCCGTTTTTTAAGGTTACGTCTTTATAAAAATCTTTCCAACCGGTAATAGCGGGTTGGCAAGGTTTATAACTATTACCCATAGGCTGAAGTTTACACTGGCCAAAGGTTTTGTTTTGGAAAGGTTGCCCTAATTCCATAGTGGAACCTATTAGTTTTTGGCTTCCATCTTTGTCGTTGGCATATTCGTATTTGTGCGATTCTACTTTTAGCATATCGGGTACAAATCCTTGCATACACTCACAAATAGCGCCTTGTACTACAATGTGTTTCTCACTCATAATCTTTTCTTTTTATGAAAATATAGATTTCCAAAATGTTTTTTTTTCTGTTTCTTCCCGTTCCATAATGGTTTTTGGGTGTCTTGCCACTTCATCTTCATCAGTGACATTTATTTTTGAAATGGTAATCGCCATCGATTTTTGTTCACTTAATTCTAAATTACAAAATATATAAGCAAACTGAATGCTATTGTCTTTAGGATCTAAAAAATAAGATCCTTTAAAATCGCCATCAACTGTATTTTTTTCTTCTGCTTCAATAGATGGAAAGTAAATTTTGCTTTCCAATTCTGTTTTACTGCGCAGATCACTACATTTTCCTTTCAGAAAAATTTTTATCCTATTGTTCACAGAAAAATTTTCGGCTCTTTGATCTATAACATATGCTACACCTTTGGTATGTGGCAATATAGGAAAGCCAATTTCTTTTTCAATATTTGTTTGATTGTCATAAACTGAATATATATCATTGAAATAACCGATAAAAAACCAATCGCTTTGCAGTTTATGAAAGAGATATTCTTTTTCTTCCAAGGATTTTTCAAAGAGATCAAAATAGTTTTCGGCTACTTCGCCTTGAAAATATTGTAGTTCATTACTTCTTTTATTCTTCCAGCGCTTTAAAATTTCGCTATGGTTGTGGATGTTAAGCAGGCGGCCATTAGAATCTATTTCGAAAAGGATAGGGTAGAGCACATCTGTGCAAGCAAGTGCCATTTCGTCTGCCATTAATGATGGCTCCTCATCATTTATAAAAGTCTTAGAAATTTTATCTACTGAAACAAAACGATCATTATCTGCATCCTTTGGATAGAATCTAAGACTCAATTTGTATTTGATAGTAGATTCTTTCTTTCCGTTCTTAATTGTTTTTAAAACCCCATAAGCAATATCATTTAACGGTGCCGTAAATTGTAATTTACCATGAAATTCTTCTTTTAAAACTTCTGGTTCGGCTTCATCTTTATTTGCCCAGATTTCTTTTCCATCTTTTAAAATAAACCCTTCGGGTGGAAGTATTATTTCCTTTAGGTACTGAGGCAACCGCAGTAAAACTTCATCTTGAATAGGTGCACGTTTGTTATGGTATGCCTTAAGCTCTTCCAAATCCAAATTGTAGGCTTGGGCTATGGAAGACAAAGTATCCTGAGGTTTAACTTTATATGTTCGGTATATGTTTGGCAATGTTAGTTATCTGATATTAAATTTTTCTCTTTCAATAAATAGTATATGTAGCGTTCAAACTCTGGCGTCATTTGACCTCTATAAATACAAGGGTTATATTCATATCCTTCAATGTCTTTGATGTTTTCACAACCTTCTTTGCTTACATGTAAATTTTTAGTATCTGGGCTTATTGTTATATTTTGTATTACGATATCATCTTTATAAAAATCTATGAAAATTTCTCGATTTGCATCCATAGCATATATTAAAACTAATTTCCTTTTTACTTTTTTTAAAATTTTCTGGCTTTCAGAAGCAGATAAAGCGCTTTCCCCAATTTTTCTAAAAATTCCCTCTTTTTCTTTTTCCCCTTTAGGGGGTGCAGGATAAGAAGTTCTGTCTAATGAAAAATAATATGACAATATTACTTTATCATAATCATTAGTTAGAAAATCTAAAGATGAAGATTGTTGTGAATAGCTGAAGCTATTGGTAAGAAATACCAAAATTATAATGGGGTTATATATGAAACTCTTTAAAACCAAATTGAGATTTCTTTTAGCTATACTAATCGCTGTTTATTATTTCAAAATATTTTTTCAATAAATCCTTCGATAGAAAATAGTTTTTTGTAGCATTTTCCAGAGTCATTATTTGATTTCCATTAAATAAATGTTCCTTGTCAATTCCTATGGTGGCATCCCATTCAGCTTTGTTTCGAGGAACATTTATTGTTTTAAATGTTTTTACGTCTGCACCGTTTACTATATTTCCTCTCCAATATACTTTGTTGCCAACTTTTAAATAAGCACCGCCCAACACATCATAATTTGATGTCTTTCCAGCAATAAAAAATTGAGGTGTTTCATTCATGTTTTGGAACACGTACACATAATTTTTATCCTTAAAATAATTATCTACAGGATTTACTATATAGTATTCATTATTTATTTTTGCCTTGTCTTCTTTAAAATTATAGAGGTAATCAAAGGTTTTAAAATCAATTACTTCGGATACTTTTTTAGTGACCCCTTCATCTGTTATTTCTGAAAGGAACAAACAGTCCAGTTCTTTAGAGTTAATTGGTAATTTTAAAGTAAGTTCATTATCTCCATCTTTTATTGTAAACAGATCTTTATTTTTTATTTGTGTGTTATCATTTTGACCTTGGCAGGAAAAAAGTAATATGAATACACTAAAAAGAAAGATTTTGGAAACCATACTTTTCTACTCAAATAAATGCTTCTTTTTTAATAAATCAATTATATAACCTTCAAACTCTGGTGTCATTTGACCTAAATATTTACAAGGATATTTTTCATAACCCTCCATCTGTATAGATTGACATCCTTCTTTAGAAACAACCAAATTGTTCGAGAATGTATTTACAAGAATTTCTTGTATTAATTTATCATCTCTATAAAATTCTAGATAAACATTATAGTCCGAATCTAAAATGTACTTTGATGAATTATTTACCTTTAATTTTTTAAAAAGTCTTTTAATTTCTTTTTTACACAGCTTACTTTCACCAAGTTTCTCCGGTTTTTTTTCAATAAATATGTGTTCATCTCCTTCATAGATATCTAAACTATCAATTGGAACAAGTTTTCTGATTGGATTTGGATTTGAAGATTTATCTTGATATCTGTAATAAATAATTTTCACTTCATTAAATCCATCTTTTTCAACAAAATCGAGATTGGAAAATTGTTGTGAGAATAAATTTGTGAAAGTGAATAAAATCGTAATAAATAGAATTTTATTTTTCAAAATTGTAATTTTTTAAGTTTTTAATTTATTAATTCTTTCAACAGTAGTTTTATCAAAAAGCCCATAATTTTCGGAATCCACAGTAACATTTAAATGAATGTTGAATAAATCTACATTATTTAAAGTTTGGGAATTAATAGTGAAAGCTGGGTCGATGTCCGCATAAGTGCCAGGCAAAGCAGAATAAACATTAGTATTGGAGTAATATGCTAGGTGTGCCGCGTAGACATTAATAAAATCATAGGCCAATATTTGTTTAATCTGTTTAAAAGAGAGTTTTATAATGTCATCTATCTTAAATGATGAGCCAATTCTTTGATTTATGTAATTAATTAAATCTAATTCTTTACTCCCCATAACAAAATAAAAATGATTTTTAGGATAAGTAAAAATTTCATCTTCCTCAATTAGACTCTCTTTATATTTAGTATTCTTTCTAATTTTTGAATATACAGCATTAGTAATTGTAGGAAAATTACAACCCCAAATTTTTACATAGCCGCTTTTGTTAAAAGAGGACGAAAACTTTGAACTTACTTTTTTTATATCACTAATTCTCATATCTATATCAACACCGAAATCCTCATATGAATTTGCTAAAATTGGACCATTAAAATAGGCGTGTGAAAAGATGTGCATTTCCATAATAGATTTAGGGTTATTTGAACCAATCTCACCAACAATATCATATATTGTATTTTTCGTGATGTAATTACTTTTGTTTAAGTCATCGAATACATGAGCAGAAAAATTAGCTTTTGTTATTTTATCATAGTTTGTAACCTTCTCGACGATTTTCCCTTCATCTTTCTCTATTTTTGTTATTGTTCCTGGTAAAATATCTATTACATAAATTATTTGAATTTCTTTGTTATTGGCTAAAGCATCAATTCGTTTCTTTTCTTTTTTAACATATTCAATAAACGAATTTTGTGAACCACTATAATCAATACCCGCCACAAGCACATAACCTTTAACAGGTTTGATTATAACATCTTCCCGTTCTTTCGCCTTATACTCCCCAAATCTAACTTTCACATCCGCCATTGTTAATCACTTTTTTGTTACTTGCCAATACAATGTTGCCATCGGTAGCATCTATATCTATCTTATCTGCGTACTTGCTTAACTTTCCTCCAATAATGGCTTGGTACTGGTTTTTTGCCACTACTTTGTAATTTTTAGCTTGTCTTGTAATTGCCATAATTAAAATAGTTTACTTTTTTCAGCACTGTTTATATCCACTATCTTCGAACTTTGGATTGTTAGGTTTTCTTCGGCACTAAATATGGAAATCTCCTTTGCATATTCATCGGAAGTTGCAGATTGTCTGCTAAAATCCTTATCAACAAAGTCCTTTCGGTTGTCTGATATTTCGGTCATATCATTTGCTGCATTCAAAACCATATCTTTTCCTGCAACTACTGAAACATTTTCGCCTGCGCTTTCAGATAAATTCTCTCCGGCACTCATAGAAATGTTTTTTCCGGCGGTTATCGAAATATTTTCGCCAGCGTTAATACTTATATCTTTTAAAGCATTTATGGTTATGCTTTCTCCAGCAGTATCAATAATAATAAGGTTGCCTTTTTTATCGGTTAGCGTTATGCTTTCTGCACCATCACTATCGTTAAACTCTAAGGTATGCCCACTACGCGTACGCATAGCTTTTATATCATTTTTAGAAGTTCTCCAGCTTTGCGGTCTGTGACTACCATTATAAAGCGAACCCATAACATAGGGCCGTTCTGCATTACCGCCTTCAAACCCGATTAGCACTTCTTCGCCATTTTCGGGAATAAAATGAAATCCTTTATCGCCACCGGAATGTGGGGTAACAATTCGCAACCACGGCGTACTGCCGCCAGAGCGTTTTTGCCAAGCAAACTGTACCTTTATTCTACCCATTCCTTCAGGGTCGGCATTTTCTGTAACTATAGCCGTTTGAGTTTCGCTTCTTGGGATGGCATTGAAATTTGTGTTTGGGTAAACATCCATCTCTGCACTTACTGCTTCAAAATTATTTTGGTAACGACCGTTTTCATTGGCGGTGTGGGTTACTTGGGTTATACGGTAACTTCCAAAATGATCGTCTTCGCCTACAATTTTAATTACTTTTCCAAGCGCAACTCCTGGATTGTCGCTGCTGCCTTTTAGGATTACTTGTCTTTGGTCCGCAGCTTTTTTCTGTTGTTCAACTTGTTTGTCCAACCTACTTTTTGATTGTGGATCGTTGTAACCATTTATAAATACATTGGTTTCCTTTGCGTACATCTTTGAGGCTTTTTCACTTGCAAAACCGTTGTAGCCGTTACCGTTTGCAATCTCAGATGTTTTCTTTTGGTGTTGATCGTTTACCAAATAATCATTGGTAAAATAATTGAAATTGTTTGGTTGTGGATTTAATTCCATACTAAATTCCTGTAGGTCTTGACCATAGGTTAGGGATGTAGCTTCGCCGTCTTCAGGCTTTCCAAAGATTAGTTTTTTACCGTCGTAGTAGAACCACTCACTGTACTGTGCTGCTAAACGGCTTGCATACTGCCAAGAGCTCTCATTGTTTTGAACGGAGTAGTGGAGTGGTGTATTGTTTTTTGGCGCAATGACGGTTTCCATTTTAGATTTGTCATAGCCAGCGAAAGTTTGCATCAGGATATCTTGAAGACTAGCATCGTTATGAGATGCATAATGAGGTCCGTCCTCCGCAATGATAGTACCGCTATGGCCACCTATCACAACCATATCGCCACCTTTATGATTAAAGGCCTTAAGGCTGTTTACGGAAGTTACCACGCCTTTAAACTGGAGTTCTTTATAACCAGAGAAAGCCCCAACAGACATTACCTGTGCGGAAAAGGATTCGCCCAAATAGTTTTTAGTTTCTTGTGCAAGTCCGCCGCCTTTAAGTTTTTCAAGCACGTCCATACGGCATACTAGCTCAAACTTGTGATGTGTGCCTAGGTATTGGTGCAGTGTAAACTCCTGAAAAGCGTTTATGGGGTTTCCTGCAATGTATATTTGTATTTCGCTTTGTAGTGCCATGTTGTTATAGTTTAAAAATCTTTTTCTTAATATATTTTTTAAAAACGAACTCCCTTTCCATATTTAAAAAGGTCAATTGGTTTCCAAGTATTTTCGTTTTCTCTATACCAAACAGTAATGAAGTCTCCATCTTTGCCTTCCCATTTTACTTCTTTCAGTCTAATATCTGAAGCTAGCTCTTCTTTGGTAAAAATATTGCCCAAATTTGCACGAAGACCAAAAGATACAATATCCTTCAAAGCAAACTCTTTATCAATAATAGTAAGGCTACATGCTGCTATTGCTTTTGTATAGGTAGCTTTTTCAAGAAAATCAACCGTCAGACTATCCAATATACAGAGTTGTTTTTGAGGTATGGTATCCATTTTTGAGATGTTATTTTCATTCTTTTTTATATTTCCATTGCATGAAACAAACATTACAGAATATATCAGCATAATTAAAAATATATATTTTGTAATTTTTTTCATAGTTAGGTTACTTCAGTAGCAATGAAAAATGTATTTGAGGAATCATACTATTCAAAATGGTTTTTATATCCCTAACATAACGGGTTCTCAATTCTTCTCCAATAGTCATCATTCCTCGAAGATCATCGCTGTATGGACCATCAAAATTGTTGCCATATTTAGTGCCGTAATCGTCTTTAAAATAAAAGGTATGGCCATATTCATGGTTAAAGACATTAAATTTTATTTCAGATAAAGCCGGATCTACTTGCGTTCTCTGTATATCTGCTGCCAAAACATTAACAATCCTATTTTCTGTATCTACATTACTTCTATAATTTGTTCCTGCAGGTGCTTTGGTAACATTAGCCATCCATTGTTCGTTGTTTAAAACCCATTCTATATCGAATTCAATTTTAAACTCTTTACGGTGAAGGTATTTGTTTGCTTGGGTATTATCTAGTGCCAAAGCTAGTGCAACATAACCCTTGCCCCAGGTATTCCAAACCAAAGTATCTGCTTTATGATGCCAATCTCTCTTTTCAACATAAGACCAAGGAGAAACCTTACCTTTTGTAAGCCAATTATATTTCCATCGCTGCCTGATTACAATTGTATTTCGATCTGGCTCAATGTAAATATCCATTGAATCTGCGCGTTTAATATAGTTCATAATATTAAACTTTACTCGGCCAATTATTCTTAAAAGAAGTACCCTTAACTTTTATTTCTTCCGCAGAAAGAATCAAAAATATCTTTAAAGGTTCGTTGTCCACCGAGTTAAAACTTTCAGTGTATTCAATACAGTGTGCACCGCTGAACTCAATTTTTTTAAGGCCACTCATGGTGTCGCGCCTGTAAAAAGTGATGGTTCCTTTTTTGGTAAGGTTTGGCTGGATCATCCATTCCAGGAAATCTGTTTTGGCCGTGCCTTCTATAAGTAGGCGCATTTGTCCGCCACGAGGTTTTTCGCTTGGTCGGCCAGTATAATCAGTGCCTTGTGTGAATGTGAAGGAGCAATCCAATAGATTTAGCTCCTCATCGTCTAGAATGAGGGTAGATAGAAATGACATGGGGTTTTATTTAAGTGGTTTGTACAAAAAAGGGGAGCGCAATTTGCGCTCCCCTTTGATATTAGGAACATTGCGTTTTTGTGCAATGTGGTATTGAATGGTCTATTTAGGCCAGTCGTTTACGTGCTCTCCTGTACCCATAGTAATGGAACGGGCAGAGATAACAAGACTTTCGCTCATTGGCTCCTTGTCTGTACTGTCAAATGTTTCAACGTACTTTACCATATAACCTTCTTTGAACTTTAGTTCTTTTGCAGTAGCTTCATTGTCGCGTTTCAGAAATTTTACTGATCCATCACGACGCTCGAAGTTATTGAACATCCACTCTACAAGACTAGTATCTTCAGTAGATTCTACTCTCAATTTTACGCGGCCTCCACGTGTTACGGAAGAAGGTCTTCCGGTTGCATCTGTTTCTTGAAAAAGATCGTAACTACAATCTAGCACGTTGTACTCTTTTCCATTAAGGCTTAATTTTGCTTTGAATGACATAATATTCGTTTTAAGTTAATTAATGGCAATATTGCCGAATAAATATTAAATATGAGTAAATATACTAAACTTGAAATATAAAAGTGTTAAGCTAATTCTAAATATTGAAACTTTAGGATATTAAATGCTTTATACGGTAGATAAATAGGGATGTTTTTGGAAATGTTAAAGTTTAATTTTCCATGTTGTATATTAATATTGTTTGCTAGCATTAATTAGGAGTGTTGAAAGAGTAAAAATACTATTGGAAATAAATAACTTGTTAATTTTTTAAGAAAGAGACTGCCTATAAGGGATTATTTGAAATTTTAATTCGTAACATCTTCCATAACTCCAAAATCATTGAGTATCTCTTGCTTACACATTCCGTGAACCGTTCCCCAAATCTTGGGAGTTTTTATGTATAGAATTTAGTTTAGTCAGATTTATTTATAAGACTATAATACAATGAATCAATGTTTGTATTATCAAAACCTATTTCTCCAAAGTCTATTTTGGAAAATTTTTTTTCAGTGGGTTTAGCGTCTGGATTCATTTTATCATGAAAGACATAGCCTAGTTTGTGAAGTATTATTTGTGAATCTTTTGGAAAATAAATGAAAGTTATGTATTCATTGATGAAGTATTTATTTGAACAGGATTGTTGTTCAATGGTAAAATAATTTTGCTTGTCCACAATGTCAAGAAACCCCTCCGAAATGCAGTTGTGGCTTTCATCTTGAAGCTTTATGATGTTATTGTTATATGCCATAAGAGCGTTATGGGTATCATAAATTCTGATCACTTTGCTTGAAACGATTGCAGAGAGTCCGTTTTGAAAATTAAAAACAGTTGAATCCTTGGTTCTTTTTTCTAAAACATTTCTGTCATCAGAATATTGAACAATAGAACCCTGATTAGGCTTCGTTTCTTCGGGCAGGTTCTTCAATTTATCTGTTGACTCATTACAGCTAATTAAAACAAGTGCAGAGATTAACGAAGAAAGTAATTTATTTATTTGGACATTCATCGACATGGAAAGTTTCTTTAGTAGTGTTAAAATGTGTTCTTCTTTGTGGATAACTCTCCGTATGGAAATTAATAACAGCTGTAATTGCATTAACATTTGCGTCTGTACTTCCATTATCAGCCAATTCATTTAGTCCGTTGAGAGTCCAATAGGCCATAGCAGAGATTAATGCCCCATCTGTTGTCAATATGTCATCAGGGGTTGCAATAATATCTATTCCCGATTCGGAATAAAGTCTTTGAATTTCATCGTTTACATTTTCATAGTTTTCTTTACCTGTTAATTGTATATAACCTTTCCCACGATAATTCCAACCATCTCCGCTCGCAATATTTCCGTTGCCCAAACGATTGGCATAGGCCCTATTGGCAATAGCTTGTTGATTTGCCGGATGTTCTTCCGATCTACCATATAAGGCAGCTTCAGTAGGGTTATTTCTGAAATAGCTAAAAGTGGTTTTTAGCCTGTCCACTGGATAGTTCAGGCTCTCAGCAAAAGTTGTGATACTGGGTCCAACTTCCTCTCGTATTTGCGCAAAAAAATGTGCTCGACGTAAACATGTGTTGATTGAGAATTTTTCAAAAGCATTATTAAAGGAATTTTTTAATGATTCTATGTTATTATCTGAAGCAGAAGTAAAGATTTCCTGTAATTGTTCAGTCGAAATAGCTGCGGAACAACAATTTACCAACTTAAAATATGTTTCCTCTTTCTCATTCAAAAATTCTTTATCGTGCTTTTTTTCATTGCCTTGACAAGTTGTCTTTAACCATAAAAGTTCTTTTACTGAGTTTTGTGGAGGAGTAATTTCCGTACCATTTTTATCTTTCTTTCCCGCTAATTTATCTTTCCACTTTTGTAAATCCTCATCATCCTTAGGCCTTAATCGAATAGGAATGTAAAAAGAACCTTCATCAATGGTTCCTTTTAATTCGATAATTTCCTCCAGATCTTTAGATTTTTGATCTTCTTTTGTATCATCCCGCTTAAGGACTGGTAAAGGCTCGTCGACACCAACTAAAAGCTCATCTTTTTCGTGGATGGTAATGGTGATTTCTTTTTCGTCAAGATTTGCGGTTTTCGCAAAAATATAAACATCGCTTTCTAATGGGGAAGAATCGATACGCTCAAAGCCTGGTTGCATTTTATAAAGGTTGAACTTAACTGGATCTCCGGCTTCGTATCGTGTTTTTACTAACTTTGATGCGATTACGGCTTCATAAGCAAATTCATCATTATCACTCCATCCTGTTTCCTTGATAGCGATGATATCTCCAGCAATTTGCCTCTTCTGTTGTTCAGTTGCCGTATCGTGTGGATTACCAAAATTATAGGTAGTTTCTTGTGAAATTTCATCCCCAATTTTTTTTAAAATCCTTTTAGCAAAGTAGGCATCGATAATTCCATCTTCTGTTTCATCAACAGCTGGAGTGCTATTCATTGGCGGACCTTCACTTTCAGCTTCTTGAGTTTCTTTTTCTGCAGGAGTTTCTTCAGGCTCTGAATCAGGTTCTGTTCCGTTTTCAACGGGTTCTTCAGGTTCAATTCCTATTTGCTCAAGTGGCCCCACCTCGATGGTCGGATTAGGTTCTGGTGGAGCAGGAGCTACATCCTCACCACCAAAGAGACCGCTTATCCAACGACCTATTTGCTTAAAAAAATCACCTATTGCTTCAAACATATTCTTGCGTTTTGGTATCTAATCTCTCGTATCTCTCGTTAAGGGGTTACCCCTTCCACATCCGTCGGCTCCATACTGTCAACTTCCGATTTTTGGATGTGATCCTTTATTTTTATGTCCACGCCGCCATAACTGCATTTTATGGTGGAACATTCTAAAAGTGCTTTGTTGCCCTGTATTAAAATTTCGCCTGTATTGATCCATTTTACTGGGGTAATCAAAGAAACACAAGGTTGGCTTGAGTTATTGCTTTTTTTGCAATTGCCCGTAAATTGTAGGTTAACCTTTTTGCTATCCTTTACTGTAGCCCAGGTTTTGTCCTGTAACTTTACTTGGTTCGAAGTCACAACAAGCTTACCTTCTGGGCTTGTGCATAAGCTACACTCAAGCTTTGCGTTATTGCAGACATATTTTTTTCCGGCCATAGTGTCTTACTTTATTTTTTGGTTAAGCTATACTCAATTTTTTTTTGAAATTCATTTCCATAGGTTGCAGTAATAGAAAGATTCATAGCTTTTATGGTTCCTGATTCTTTATTTAAAATATAGTTGCCTTTGTAATTTGACAGTTTCAAAAGCGCATCTTCATCTATATTTTTATTTTTGAATTCAGCATTTATTAAACTAGCATTATTCTTTTCAGCATCAAGCTCGGCGTTAATTATTGTTGAAACTTCGTTATCTCTAATTTTATCTAATAAGATTGTCTCTTTAAAATGAATCGGTTTTCCAAAAACAAAATTTTCAATTCTTCTGTTATATTGATTATATTTTGAAGTTACCGTACTATGTTCAAAATAAAGTGAATTGAAAAGTCCGCCAAAAAGGCGATATTGTTTAAAATCTTCCAAAAGGGCATCGTGGTTTTCCATTTTCTTTTCAATTCCTTTTAAATAATCATCTATAGCTTTTCCTCTAAATTCGTTTTCCAATTTTCTTTTTACCGAATACCATTTCTGAAGTACTTGGTCGTGGTTTAAAATTTGAATCATTTCACCCAAAGGGTTTATTTTAAGCTGAACAAAAGCAATAGTTTTAGCAATTTCATTTGAAATATTTTCCTGCTTTTTAAGCACAGAATCTAATTTTAATTCTTCTTTCTCAGTTGTAATTGAAACAATAGCATTTGTTGATTCCTGTGAATTTATTTCAATTTTTAAATTTCTCGTTACGGTTTGCTTTTTTATTATTTTTTTTATGATTGTTTCTGATTGAATTTTCTGAATATAGTGAACCGTTGCAGGGTCTTTCGGCAATGTAAATTCAAAATATTCAGGAACAAACTTCATATTTATCCTTTGCTTATTTTAACATCGGCATTCCCTTGAAAAGTAGAAACTCCTTTTGAATGGATCATCATATCTCCCGCCGTGGCAATTAAATTGGCCGAAGCAGAATATTGGTTGTATAATGTGCCAACATTAACAGATTTTGCTTGTGAAACCATCTCCATACTATTACTGCTATTAACATTATGATTTTGGGCAATACGCTCGGTTTTGTTTTGACCAATGTTCATCTCCATATCTTGCGCTACGTTAAACTCCATGTTTTTAGCATTAAAAGTCATTTTTTCATTTGCAGTAACTTCAATATTGTTATTGGCAGTATCAATAAAAACGGTATTGCTGTTTTTATCAATAATGGTTATTGATTCTGCGCCATTACTATCGTTAAATTCAATGGTATGTCCGCTTCGAGTCCTGATGGCTTTAACATCGTTCATTTGTGTTTTCCAGCTTTCAGGTTTATGGCCGCTATGATATAGAGAGCCCATAACATAAGGTCTTTCAGCATTTCCACCTTCAAAACCGATTAAAACTTCTTCGCCGTTTTCTGGGATAAAGTGGAAACCTTTGTCGCCACCGGAATGTGGAGTAACAATTCGCAACCAAGGTGTACTGCCGCCAGAGCGTTTTTGCCATGCAAATTGTACCTTTATTCTACCCATTCCTTCAGGATCTGCATTTTCTGTGACTATAGCCGTTTGAGTTTCGCTTCTTGGTATTGCATTGAAATTTGTGTTTGGGTAAACATCCATTTCTGCGCTTACTGCCTCAAAACTGTTTTGGTAACGACCATTTTCATTAGCTGTATGGGTTACTTGGGTTATTCGGTAACTGCCATAGTTTTCATCTTCCCCAATAATCTTTACAATTTTTCCTAGGGCGACTCCTGGATTATCACTGCTACCTTTTAGAATTACCTGTTTTTGGTCCGCTGCTTTTTTCTGTTGCTCTACTTGCTTGTCAAGCCTGCTTTTTGATTGTGGGTCATTATAACCATTTATAAATACGCTAGTTTCCTTGGCATACATCTTTGAGGCTTTCTCACTTGCAAAACCGTTAAATCCGTTGGCATTAGCAATCTCAGTAGTTTTTTTTTGGTGTTGGTCGTTTACTAAATAATCATTTGTAAAATAATTAAAATTATTCGGTTGTGGATTTAGCTCCATACTGAATTCCTGCAAATCATGACCGTAAGTAAGTGGAATAGAATCACCATCCTCAGGTTTCCCGAAGATTAGTTTTTTACCATCATAGTAAAACCATTCGCTGTATTGCGCTGCAAAACGGCTGGCGTATTGCCACGTTTTTTTTAGAATGAATAATGAATTTTTGATTAAAGGCGGAAATAAGTTTTTCTTTTTAATTTGTCTCAGGAAAAAAGAGTATTTGCTAATAATTTTAAAAACCCTGAATATTATAAACCTCTTTTGAATTTATAAGTTTTTTGTTTTTATTGAATTCCTCTAATAGTTTACCACCACCTATAGGTGTTTCGATTTTGCATTGACAATTCAATTCAATTCTATCGAAAATCTTTTTTTCTACATCAGAAAGTTTAGGCTGTTCGGGTACTAGTGAAGCCATTCCCCAATAAAAAGGATTGAGAAACCATAATGCTACCATTAAAATTATAGCAGCACCGATCAGTAAAAATTTCTTCATTGTTTTTCTTTGATCAAATTATTCCATAGGATAGGAGTATTGATAATCTTTTAGAATCTTTTCTGTGCTGTGGTAGGTAGAGGCATCTATCAAAAGGCTGTCTATGCACTTTTTATTAATAATTGTATTAAGAATGCGCATTTTAATGCTTTGAATATAACTATCCGTAATGCTTTTTGAAGCTGCAATAGAATCATTAAAAATAGAAATTTCTACTTCTAATTTAGCGTGACAATTTTTTAGCTCATGTACAGTTATTTCGTAAAAAATTATATCAATACCACTGTTCTCTTTTTCAACATCTATTTCTAAGGTTTTAAGTTCTTGAGGGGTTTCAGTTTGTGGCATGCGCTCGTGGGCTTTTGCTAAGATAATTTTGTAGATGAAAAAACCTAGAAAAAGTGCTATTAAGACAATTATAATAGATGCTATTATTTTTTTCATATATCTAAGGTTCAATTAAAGGGGGACAGTTAGTGATTATATAATCATTATCTATTCTATAGAACCGAGTGCCATTTTTAGTTTTTGTTTGGTCTTTTCCTGCATAAAATTCACCATTATGTTCTCCTTGTACATCAAATGTCACAACCGTTTTTAAATCTTGTACTTTTTTTAAAGAATTGTTGCCATTTGTCCATCCGTGAACACCTGTCCATCCTGTTTCTTGATAATGTACAATTCCCATTTTTGTAATCCCCGGAATTTTATGCTCGTTTGTAACCCAATCAACAATGGCATAGTAATTACCCCATCTTTTAAATTTAGATAATTTTATCTGAGTCATTAATGGATTATATATAGAACTAAAAAACATATAATGTAGTTGATAGCTTGGAATTATTGGATTAATTGAAAATTCATTTCCTTCATCTGGAGACAAAAGAACGTGTTCCCCGATTG
This sequence comes from Aequorivita sp., assembly GCA_052105975.1. Taxonomy (GTDB): domain Bacteria; phylum Bacteroidota; class Bacteroidia; order Flavobacteriales; family Flavobacteriaceae; genus Aequorivita. The sequence continues at coordinate 72,687 of JBQEAY010000015.1, forward strand.
TATGGCCTTTTTCATATAAATAATCTGCAATACCAGCTGCATAAGCACCTCCTTCACTATGAGATACTAAATAAAATGATTCTTTACCAATCCCAATTTTTATGTCTTCATAGTGCTCTTCTGCAAAAGTGCGACCATTGTTAAATCTATCAGAACCGCTTTGATCACCACCATATGAACTACCACCATCATAATACAAAATTAGACCTTTCTGTTCTAATAATTCATTATTAAAACGATTTCCATTTAATATGTATTTTTCATTTATTTGATATGAATTTTGAAGATATGCTCTAAAACTTGAGGCAAAATTATTAACCCAATAAGGTTTCCCGCTTTCTGTAGGACCGAAGTTTTCTCCAAAAGGAACACTTGCTGCAATATTCCATTGACCATTAACAAATATCATTTTCGGCATCCCCTTAACCTTCAAATATTCTGAAGTTTTTTTAGGCAGATCAAGATGCTCCCATTTATAGCTACACGCAAAATAGAGCTCTAAAACTCCGTCTTCTTCGTTTGCCATAAATTCGCGAAGATTAATTAGGCTGATGGTAAATTCAACTTTATTGTTTTGTACTCTTGAAAAGGTGAAGTCACGATCACCTACTTTCAATCCAATAGTATCGTTTTCTTGATCCTCACTTAGGTTAATGCGGCGATCATCATCTTTTAGGGTTACATAAACAGCCTCGCCATCTGGAATATTCTGTGTTTCTATATGGAATTTTACGTTACTGTCTGCTAGTGCTTCATCAATGCGCACATTAGCTTCATCCGTCCAATATGCATTCATAAGAAATTGGTTGGGACGGTCTTTAGGTTTATAATGACCAAATACTATTTTTGAAGCCATAACTGTTTTATTTTAATTAAAGATACTATTTTATCGTTGAATGTAAGCCTCCAGATGATATGGAGCACATCACAAAAATGTTTTACTTTCCTAAGCTGAAGATATATCTATGGAAAATAAATATCTGAATCAAACTTAAACTTAATAATTAATCCAACGCCAATTTATTAAGCTCGACCATAAGAACATTGAGTTTTATAAGATCCTTTTTTTGTGCTTCAATGTCTTTGTGATTCTCTGAAAAATCTTCAAGTCTTGGTTTGTAGGGATTACTATAATCTTCTGTAAATTCAGAACCGTAAGCAGATACATTAAAACCATTAGATTTGAAATCTGAAATTGGAAATGATTCTTCAGAAACATGTGCAAAATAAGATGTTAAGGAATTTGGTATTCTTTCTCGAATTGTAAAATGGCTTGAATCTGATTCTACAATACCAGAATTTCCATCTACTCCAAACCCAACAATACCATATAAATCTGCTTGATTTATGGGTTGCATCTCGATTTGGTATATGTAATTCTTTTTTTCACCATTTGAATTTGAATCTTCAAAATTTACATTAAGATAAAAATTATTGGACTGTTTTTCAATACTCACATTGGTGCTTTTTACAACTTCATTACCATTTCTTTTTGAAGCAATTAATTCTCTTAGTTTTTGAAGTTGGGTAGCTTTGGTGTTTCTATATTGCCTTGCTAAGGCAATGACTTCAGATACAGTTTTTTCGGCTATCTGATTTTTTAAGATTTCATCTGGGGAACTTACTTTATCATATTTTTCGGGATAATTAAGCTTTTCTCTAAAAGAAGCTATTTTCAAGAATTTAATGGCATTTTCCAAATGTGGATTTTGTTCTGCTGTTGCATGTGCTCTAAGATCAGCTTGAACTTCTTCAATTGACTTTTTATTGCCGTTTCCGCAGGCAACCAATAAAAAAGAGAGTGCTAGGAAGTGATATTTTATATATATGTTTCGTATTGAATTTGTCATCTATTTTTATAAGTAAGTAGATTTTAGGTTACCGTATTATTTCAAGCGAATCACTCCCTTCAGGAATATGAAGTCTTAAAGGAAAGTTTTCTATAAACTCTTCTCCATTTTCTGATACAATTGCTCTTAATGGAGATTCCCCATAACTGTAAAAATCGGTTCTTTCAAGAGCAACGATCTTTCCATTACCGTAAAAAAAGAGTTTATAGTTTTCCATTGGCTCAATTTTAAAAGTTGGATTTTCAAAGCTTTCAGTATATGCCTCCCATTGTTTCCCACTATCCTCCTTTTTGAAGAAAAGCGATTGCGCAACTTCTTGTTCTTTATTTTGTATCAGCTCAATAATTTTAGATTCCTTTTTATTTTGTAAAAGAGAACCGAAATTTTCATAAAATGCGACCACATCTTTTAATAGTTTTTCTTGATTTACTTTCTCAAGATTTTTAGAGTTTGTCCAACCTTTTAAGGAATATGGCACTTTTGCTTGAAATGTACCTTCAAACTCTATATAAACATTCCCCTTATCGTTCTTCTCTATATAATTATTCTTGTCATTTGGTATTTCCCATGTCAATACTTCGCCAAGATTATCCAATCCCTTCTCTCTAAAACGAACTCCTTTTATCGTTAATTCAAATACAGCTTTTTGGGATATGCTGGGAAGCTTCTCAGTTTCAGTGCTGGGTGGTAAAATTTTAATTCTAAAATTTTGCTGTCCTGATTCTAGAATTTTTGTGTTAATAGTAAAGCTTGTGGAAATTCCGGTACCTTCAAGGTGCTTGAAAACAGGAAGATCATTAATGTAAAGTTCAAAACCACAAGCACTGGTAAAAATATTAGCTTGATAATTTATGGCGTTATCCATGTAAGAAACGTTTTTATAGGTGGTCCGAATTGTCTCTAATCCCATTGATTTATTGGATATTTTATGGTTTTTTTCTACGCAAGACAAAGGAAGTGCTATTAGAAATAAAAAAGATATTATATAATTCTTTCTAGTACTCATAAATAGTTGAAAATATAAAATATCTCAAACCTTTTTTCTTTGAGAATGAAATGTGGATTGAAATATCAATTCCTTCTTGGTTTCTCCATAAAATGAATAAACATCTTTAATTAATAAATCAAAAATAATTTATATTGAAGTAGAATTGAGTGTGCTTTTTTGAGTTATCTAATAATTTCAAAATCAGAATCTTTACTTTTTTTATGAATTAAAACTGGTAGGCTGAACTCGTCTCCTTCTTTATTTTTGTAGTATAAGATTGAATTTCCTATAAGGCTGGTTGTTTCCACAACTTTTCCAAATCCATATAAGTTGGTTTTGATACTTTGCGGAAAAGGCTGTAATACAAAATCTTCTTGACTGAGTTGGTTCAAAAGACTTTGCCACTCTTTTTTATTGTCTGCTTTTAGATATAGAGCTTCGTCCACTTCCGTAAATTTTTCGGAAAACAAATTGAATAGTGATTCAGTATCCTTTTGGGCGAGTTGATGTAGTTTTTTATAAAAGGTAGCTGCTTGTTTTTCAATCTCAGAAATATTCTCTAAAACAACGGAATTTTTCCAACCTTCTAAATTAAAGGGCACTTTAGCATTAAAACTATCGGTAATCAATATTGCAGGATATTCCTGCTTTTCATAAGAAGGCGTTTCATATTGATAAACCTCATCCAAATTTTCATAATCTTGCGTTTCTGAATCAAAGGAATGTACTTTGATCTTTAAATAACTGTCTTTCTGCAATAGTGTTTCTCCCAATAATGGCAAAACACGAATTGAAATATTTTGGCTGCCACTTTCTAAAATAAATTGATTTATGGGATAATGAGATGCCAATGATCCTCCATCCATGCTTTTAAAAGCAGGAATATCGTTTATTAAAATCTCAAAGTTGCATATTGATTTATTGAAATCTACAACAAAATAAGGTTTCTTGAAATTTGGCATATTTTTAATTTAAGTATTTACTTAATATTGGATCTTTTGTTGGGTTATGATATCCAAATATAATTTTATCTTCCAAAGCTTTTTTAGAAATGATAATTAAGGTATTAGAATATGTTTCCATCCCTCGGCCTAAAGTTAATTGATAAATGAGGTCTCCTTTAATCCAAACGTTTTGATAAGGGTATGCTAACATCTTATCTCCATAATCATCTTCAACTTCTTTAAGAGATTTTCCCATTTCTAAATTATTTAAAAGTAATTGCACCTCGGGGCTATCTTTTTTATAAGCAATTGTGTTAAAGGTTTGGTCGGGGGTTCCTAATTCTTTGGTCAAGTGTTTTAAAACTTCAAATGTTTCCTTATTTAAAATAGCGAAGTCAGCGAAAGCCAATTCGCCTTGATATGATACTAATTTTACACCTATTTCATCATCTATTACGTAGGGAGTAAAAGCAACCTGAGAAACCTCTTCTTTGGTTCTCAAATAATAATGAGAGCTTATTTCATTACCTTCTAATAGTACATCCACATCATCTCCTATTTCCTTAACAACGTAATGACCTTTTTGGTTTTCGACTTTGGAGTATTTTAATTGTTTCAATTGTTTTTGATTTGTTTGGTTGAAATTTATTGTGCTTAAATCCAAAGTTTGAGAGTTACAACTTAATAAAACCAATAAAAATATGATTAGACCTTGTTTTAAATAATTCACTTATTTTTCTCGTTTATATTACCTCAAACTCTGTTTTGCCCTTAGGAATAAGGAAGGTAGGCTGCAATATCAACTCCTCTTCAGTTTCTTTGTTTTCGAGAAAGAGTGCTGACATTCCATTAGGTCTTTTAAGACAGGCCAGTTTTCCGTAGGCGGATAGTTCAACTACGGCATCCTCAGGAATAGGTGCAACTTCAAAACCATTAGAAAAATCATAAATTAATTTTTCAATGCGCTCCTTGGCCTCTTTGGGAGAGAGATACATAGCGGTTGCCATATTCTGCTCTCTTTTTTTAAAAGCTTCAGCAAATTTTTCATATTTGCCATTTTCTATGTCGAGTTTTAATTTGTTATATGCCGTGTAGAGTTTTGGTCTTATCTCAAAATCTGCTTTTTTTAAATCAATACCGTTTTGCCAAGCATCCAATTTGTAGGGTACTTCTGCTTTGAACGTGCTTTTGTGGCTCGTAAATGGTATTCCTTCCTTTACAGGTTGGGTTTGATTGTTTTCAAATTGTTCCAAAAATTGGAAATCGCCAGAGCTAACATCAAAAACCACAACTTTATAACGAACGTATGCTTCTTTATGTAGATTGAGAGTTCCAGTAAGGGGAAGACACCGTACCTCAATTTCTTGATTCCCACTCTCTAAAATACCTTGGTTTATAGGTATATCGGTTGCGGTTTGACCATCAATGTTAATAGCAAATACTTCCACATCGTTTATCTTAATTTGAAAGTAGCACATCAGGGCGCTACAGTCTAACATATAGTAGGTTTTTTTATTCATAGTGTTTATAGTAGGCTGATTAAATTTAAATAGATTGAGATAAAAGAATATTTCTAATCATTATTTTGAAAGCTGGACTTTAGAATTTCAATAACATCAAATGCTTGTGGATTTTCCTCCAATATATTTTTAATATTTTCTGGATCACTTCCTGCGTCTGGAACCAATTTTATTCCTCTTTTTAAAATTGTCACCTTTGTTGAAATAAACGACTGTTTGAAATTATCATAATACTCCGTATATTGTTTTATGTATACTAAAACATTTTGTTCTTTACTATCCCAAAGATATTGAGACTGCAAATGTTTGTCTTTTTCATCAATTTCTTGAAGTAAAGGTTCTTGTAATTTAATTTTGAAATATTTCAGTAATTCTTTTCCTTCATCTTCCTTGTGTATTTCTATTATAAATCCTGTTAATTTGTTTAAGTTAAAATTGTCAACTAAAAAAGATAAAGAACTACGATATTTAATTAAACTATTTTCAGCTTTATCTTCTAGAACATAATCACTTAAAATAAGGTCATCATATTTGAAATTATTTAATTTAAATGTTTTATACGTTGATTGACCAAAGTTTGGTTCTGATTCTTTTTCCATATTCTGAATATCAATGGTATTTGATATGTCAGAATTAAATTGCAAGGTTTCAATATCAACTTGTGAATTACATGAAGTTGTTAAAATAACTAATGCTAACAATAAAAGGAATTTTTGTATTTTATTCATAAATACTTACTCTTCAGGAAATACACTTTTAAAAACTGCTAATAATGTAAATGCGTTTGGATTTTCTTCCAATATTTGTTTTACTGTTTCTGGGTCATTTGAAGGATCTGGTTTTAAGACAATACCCTTTTTCACAATGGAACAATGTGTGTCATAAAAAGTTGGTTTGCCGTCTTTCCTTGAACCTTGAGCATAACGATAAAATATTAATTTATCTGAGTTGTCTTTATTCCAAAGGTAATAACCACTATTATTTGCTTCATCAATCGAGGTCATAGATGGTTCGCCATTTTCTTTCTTTAGATATTCAAATAATTTAATACCTTCCGATTCTTTTACCAAATGAAAACTTATTCCTACATATTTATCTTCTTCAGTTAAAAAGTCTATTCTATTGTAATCAGAAGAGTATCCTTCGGCTACCTCATATTTTGAAAAAACGACATTTCCATATCTGATTTTATTTAAATTAGTTAAAGCAATGGATGGCAACGTAGTCGTGGCATCAGTATCTTTTTCTTTCTCCTTAAAATCTTTTAATATGTCTGAAATATCACTACCATAAGGGATTTTTTCAACATCAATTTGGGAATTACAGGAAGATGTTAAAACAACTATTGTTAACATAAAAAGTATATTTTTAATTTTATTCATTTTAATCTTCTTTATTTGTTATTAACGGAATTTTTGAACTCATATCAAAAAGTTCTTCTAATTCTTCGATTACATCGAAGGGAGATATTACGTTTTTATATTCTCCTTCTGCAATAATCCACTTTTTATCTCTTTCTGTATTTATTTTATTTTTGTCTTTTGCTATCTTTAAAGCCAGCCCTACACTAATATATACAATATATTCAGCATTGAGCCCGTCAAATCCTAATTTTGGTTGATAAAATAATCCTGTTTTATCATACTTAACCCCGTGACCAAATGTTATAGAAGCTTCTGCACTTGCTGATGCTTCAAAATATGCTTCGGCTTTCATTACTGCAATTACTAACTCACCCTTTAATTTCACGCCGACCTTCAACTCTACTTTAAGTCTATTTTCTGCTTCTATCTTAAATTCACTTCCACTTTCTGTTTTTCCAGCTGTGTTAAAATTAAATCCAATAGAAGTGTTAATCGTGTTGGAAATTATTAAATCCATATAAATATCAACGTTGGCTTTAAAGCCTCTTTCATCATCACCAACATCAATCCCACTTTTAAGTTTACCTTGAATCTGTTGATATAGTCTTGTTACTCCGACGGATGCGCCTGTAATTGCCGCTGCCCCGAAAATCAAAGCACCGAGTAAATCAATAGTGATTTCCAATCCTATTAGCGGATTGGCGTTAAGGGAAATATCTATCGTAGTACCTATTTTTTCATCTTTCTGGTCATTTTTCACTTTTTCTAGGTTCCAGATACCTGTAAGATCTAAATTAGGTGGCTTTACTTCAAAACTTACAGGGATCCCTTTAGGGGATATTGATCGTGCTTTTCCTTTTGTTTTATTGGTTATACCATCTGCCATTGCACCTACAGACGAAAACACATCATAAAGTTTTTTGAATTTTGTCTCATATTCATACTTAAACTCATCACTTTCAGTATAATTATTAGCAGGCTTATCCCATTCTCCTTTTAAACTAAATCCAAAAGATGCATCTTTCTGTTTCCATCTATTTTCTGCACCAATTTTCCCAGATTTTTTCTGAAGATCTTTGTGTTCTTTTGGATCCATATTCATCCATTTCACACTTAAATCATTTGTTAGGTTTAAGAAAAATTTGAGTGTCCAACGTATATCAGGATAAGCAATAATCTTTAAAGTAGGATTTGTTTTATCGGAATAGTATCTACAACTGTGAATATGCGCAAGATATATAGCAGCAGAATCATCTCTAATTAATGCATTATATTTCGGCCAAATATAATTTAGCGGTGCTAAATTTAGTGTTGACAAAGTAGAACGTACAGGAAACCGTAATGAAGTACCTGACCCCTTATGTTCTTTATTATCGAGTGATTTTATAATTATTTCTGTTTTGTGCTTGTCAGAATCCCTATAACAATCTTTAGTGTCGAGACCAATTGCGTCTAGAGTAATCATTTTATCATTGCTTGGGGCAATCATTTCAAAAATAATAGAGTTTGCATCATGCCCTGCGAATGTAAAAGATATGTCAACTCGACGAGCATCTTTGTAAACTTTTTCGTTTCTTTTATTGTAATCGTCTGCACTTTGAATATTATATTCGCCTCTACCTTTACTTATAATTCTATCTGCATCCAAACCACCGCTAACAAAGAAATTCTTTACAGCATCACTCCTAAGTTGTGATAGTTTAGTATTGTAATCTTTTGACCCAATAACGCAGGCATACCCACTCATAGTCATTCTAGTTCCCTTATGACCCAAAAGAAAACCTAAAATATTATTTAGAATTTTTTGAGCATCTGGCGCGATACTGGAATCATTAAATGTAAAATGAGCAGTTCGGTTTATATGTTCTGTGGTTGCTTTAGCCTTAGTGAGTTTTTGCCCATTTTTAAAGACGGTTTCAGACTTGGTTATCATTTTTCCGTTTTGTTCTTTTGGTGCGGTTATGATTATTTCATCAAACTTACAAGGCTCAAAACGTTCTGCATTTACTTGAGGCTTAAATATTTTAGTAGGTGTTAAATTTTCCGAAGGTTTTTCTTCATTACTTATTAGTTCTTTTTTAACATTAAGATAAACTGCGTGTTTATCATCGCCTAAATGATCTTTGATGTATGTATTGCCTTTTTTGGCTTTAATGTAAAATTCTTCTACACCTTCTATATGATTAATTTTAGCCATCCAAGCAGAGGTGTTTCCTATTTTCAGTAAAACCTCACCATTTTTTACTCTTACATTTGTGTACCTATGAATAAAATCATCTGCTCCAAAGGCTTGATTGTATATTTCTATGGTAATTGAATCTCCATTCAATCCTTCGGTGTTGAGATATAAATAGACCAAACTACCATACTTAATTGGCTTACCATTTTTTATATTTGCGCCTTCTGGCTTAGCTCTCCATTGGCTACTTTTGATTAATTTTTCTGAATAACCATTTACATAAATTCCTGCCTGATTTTTAAAATCGCGATTGCCTGACATACTTGCTTCAACGTAATAAGCATAGGGGCCACATTGTTTTTTAGGAATTGTCAAAGAATAACCAGAACTTTTTACTTTGAAAAGAATTGTTTTACGATCATTGGTCTGTCGCATCCAATAAACTTCTTGAGCTTTTTCTTCCTTAGTAGTTCCATCGAGCCAATCATGGACTCTAAATGAAACAGTTTTATCTGGCTTAATGGTTACCTGCGAAGTAAGGGAATTGCTTTTATTAGTATAATACAATCCCTTGTACATTATTATTTTATTTACACCTTTTGCCATAATCTTTTAATTACCCGATTCTACAAGTCCTTCTTCTTTTGCTTCGTTTTCGCCCATATCACTTGGGTCAACCATAGGGTTAAGTTGCGCCTGCGTATCCTCATCCGCATTCTTCATATTTTGGCTACTGGGTTGTGCAACCTGTCCATGATTTTTAAATTTTATAACTGGCGAACCAGCAATGGCGCAAATACCTTGACTATCTTCAGTTAAAATGTTTCCACCGTTTTTTAAGGTTACGTCTTTATAAAAATCCTTCCAACCAGTGATGGCAGGTTGGCAAGGTTTATAACTACTGCCCATAGGCTGAAGTTTACACTGGCCAAAGGTTTTGTTTTGGAAAGGTTGCCCTAATTCCATAGTGGAACCTATTAGTTTTTGGCTTCCATCTTTGTCGTTGGCATATTCGTATTTGTGCGATTCTACTTTTAGCATATCGGGTACAAATCCTTGCATACACTCACAAATAGCGCCTTGTACTACAATGTGTTTCTCACTCATAATCTTTTCTTTTTATGAAAATATAGATTTCCAAAATGTTTTTTTTTCTGTTTCTTCCCGTTCCATAATGGTTTTTGGGTGTCTTGCCACTTCATCTTCATTTGTGACATTTATTTTTGAAATGGTAATTGCCATCGATTTTTGTTGACTTAACTCTAAATCACAAAACAAATAGGCAAACTGAATGCTATTGTCTTTTGGATCTAAAAAATAGGAACCTTTAAAATTACCATCAACTGTATTTTTTTCTTCAGCTTCAATAGATGGAAAGTAAATTTTGCTTTCCAATTCTGTTTTACTACGCAGATCGGTACATTTTCCTTTTAAAAAAATTTTTATCCTGTTGTTTACTGAAAACTTTTCTGCCCGTTGGTCGATTGTATATGCTACCTCTTTGGTGTTTGGCAATATGGGGAAACCTATTTCTTTACCAATATTTGTTTGATTGTCATAAACTGAATATATCTCATTGAAATACGAAGCAAAAAACCAATCACTTTGCAGTTTATGGAGCAGATATTCTTTTTCTTCCAAGGATTTTTCAAAGAGATCGAAATAATTTTCGGCTGTTTCGCCTTGAAAATATTGTAATTCATTAGCCCTTTTATCCTTCCAACGCTTTAAAATTTCCTTATGGTTGTGAATGTTAAGTAGGCGACCATTAGAATCTATTTCGAAAAGGATAGGGTAGAGCACATCTGTGCAAGCCAGTGCCATTTCGTCTGCCATTAATGATGGTTCTTCATCATTAATAAAAGTCTTAGAAATTTTATCTACTGAAACAAAACGATCGTTGTCCGCATCCTTGGGATAAAACCTTAGACTCAATTTGTATTTGATAGTAGATTCTTTCTTTCCGTTCTTAATTGTTTTTAAAACTCCATAAGCAATATCATTTAACGGTGGCGTAAATTGTAATTTACCATGAAATTCTTCTTTTAAAACTTCAGGTTCAGCTTCATTGTTATTTGCCCAGATTTCTATTCCATCTTTTAAAATAAACCCTTTGGGCGGAAGTATTATTTCCTTGAGATACTCAGGCAAACGTAGCCTAATTTCATCTTGAATAGGCGCACGTTTGTTATGGTATGTCTTTAGCTCTTCCAAATCCAAATTGTAGGCTTGGGCGATGGAAGGCAAAGTATCCTGAGGTTTAACTTTATATGTGCGGTAGGTGGTTGGCAATGTTAGTTATATGATATTAAACTTTTCTTTTTCAATAAATAGTATATGTAGCGTTCAAACTCTGGCGTCATTTGACCTCTATAAATACAAGGGTCATATTCATATCCTTCACTGTATTTGATGTTTTTACAACCTTCTTTTCTCACGTATAGATTTTTGGTATATGGGCTTATTGTTATGTTTTGAAAAATAGTGTCATTTCGGTAAAAATCTATTTCAAAGTTTTTATTCGTATCCATTGCATAAATTGGAATTAATTTTTTACGCATTTTTTTAATTAGCTTCTTAACCTCTTTTTCTGTAAGCTCGGCTTCTCCAGTTTTTTTGTGAATTTCCTTTATAGTTTCTGCTTTTGAAATTTCCAGAGTTGGAGTGCTCTCCAAACTATCCAATGGGATTAACTTTGAAGCAGGTGGCGGATAAAATGTTCTGTCACGTATAAAATAATAAGAGATTGTAACTTTTTCATAATCACTATTATCAAAAAAATCTAAAGATGAAGATTGTTGTGAATAGCCGGAGCTATTGGTAAGAAACACCAAAATTATAATGGGGTTATTTACGAAATTATTTAAAATCAAATTGATATTTATTTTAGCTGTACTAATCGCTGTTTATTTCAAAATATTTTTTCAATAAATCCTTTGATAGAAAATAGCTATTTTTTGCATTTTCCAAAGTCATTATTTGATTCCCATTATATAGATTATTTTTATCCATACCTATAGTAGCTCGCCATTCAGATTTGTTTCGAGAAACATTTATTGTTTTAAATGTTTTTACGTCTGCACCATTTACTATATTTCCTCTCCAATATATTACGTTTCTAACATTTAGATAAGCACCTCCCAACACATCATAATTTGATGTCTTTCCAGCAATAAAAAAATTAGGTATTTCATTCATATTTTGGAACACGTACACATAATTTTTATCCTTAAAATAATTGTCTACAGGATTTACTACATAATATTCATTATTTATTTTTGTGCTGTCTTCTTTAAAATTATAGAGGTAATCAAAGGTTTTAAAATCAATTACTTCGGATACTTTTTTAGTGACCCCTTCATCTGTTATTTCTGAAAGGAACAAACAGTCCAGTTCTTTAGAGTTAATTGGTAATTTTAAAGTAAGTTCATTATCTCCATCTTTTATTGTAAACAGATCTTTATTTTTTATTTGTGTATTATCATTTTGACCTTGGCAAGAGAACAGAAATAATACATAAATAAACCATATTATTTTTTTTGAATTTTCCATAAATATGTTTTTGTTGAGTCCCATTGAGATGATTTACCTAATAGATGCCTATTGAGACATGTATTTGCAAAAGTCCAATTGGTTTGTCTCAATATGCCCTCAGCTATGTCGTTTAATTTTCCTGAAGAAGATGTTATGCCATGTTGGTCATAAATTGTATAAATGGGGTCACAAGGGTTTGAATTATTTACGACTAATAATAAAACATGGAAGCCGTTTGTGACGGATAAATAATATACGTGATACCCGATACCGTCTTTGGTGTTGTCGAAATAATTGTCAATTAGTATTTTCTTACCATTGCTTATACTAACAATATCATATTTTAATGAATTATATGTATTAACATCTATTATTGATTTTCTTTTGGTTTGATCAATTTTATAATCATCAAAAATGAATGTGCTTTTAACAAAACCTAAGGAATTAAACTTGGTTCCCCTATCAATTGCATTTAATCCTGAAAAACCTAGGGAATTCTTGTGTATGTGAGAGCCTCTTTTTACAGCATAAAAATTAATTTCATTGTTTAAAAGTTCAGATAAACCTCTTTCAGCAGCTTGCATGCAATAATTTTCATCGTATTCAGGAGCTATTTCTAAATCGGCATGTGGAGCGATATATTTTATTTCGTCAACTAATCTTTTGTTTTCTTCTGAAGTGAAAACATCTTTTTCTAATAAATTAGAAATTAGAGCAATTCTTCCACATTTTAATTTAGAGGTCATCCAATCATCACTAAAAATATCAATGAAAATAACTTTTTTAGAAATCTTTTGGTTTTTGATTTTCAAGTTTATTTGAGAACCATATTTAACTTCAAACTCATTTTGCTCAATTTTAAATTCTGCCTCTTTAGATAGTTCAAAATATATATTTCCATCATCATTAAAACTGTCTTCTCCTCCTCTAACAACATTAAACTTCAATGTTATCTCTTCATTTTTCGCAAAATAAATTTTAGCAACTTTATGCTTTTTATACTTGTCTAATAAGTACGGATGCAAATTTACTTCTTCATATATAAGAGCATCACATAAAACTTTATCTAACAAAAGATAAGGATAAAAATAACTTAATAAATCCCGCTCTATCGCCTTATACTCCCCAAATCTAACTTTCACATCCGCCATTGTTAATCACTTTTTTGTTACTTGCCAATACAATGTTGCCATCGGTAGCATCTATATCTATCTTATCTGCGTACTTGCTTAACTTTCCTCCAATAATGGCTTGGTACTGGTTTTTTGCCACTACTTTGTAATTTTTAGCTTGTCTTGTAATTGCCATAATTAAAATAGTTTACTTTTTTCGGCACTGTTAATATCCACTATCTTAGAACTTTGAATAGTTAAGTTTTCTTCGGCGCTAAATATGGAAATCTCCTTTGCATATTCATCAGAAGTGGCAGATTGTCTGCTAAAATCATTATCCACAAAATCCTTGCGGTTATCGGAGACCTCGGTCATATCATTGGCTGCATTCAGCAACATATCTTTACCGGCAACCACCGAAACATTTTCACCAGCGCTTTCAGATAAATTCTCGCCAGCACTCATAGAAATATTTTTTCCGGCAGTTATGGAAATATTTTCGCCAGCGTTAATACTTATATCTTTTAAAGCATTTATGATTATGCTTTCTCCAGCAGTATCAATAATAATAATGTTGCCTTTTTTATCGGTTAGCGTTATGCTTTCTGCCCCATCACTATCGTTGAATTCTAAGGTATGTCCACTACGAGTGCGCATAGCCTTTATATCATTTTTGGAAGTTTTCCAACCTTGTGGTTTGTGGCTACTGTGATAAAGCGACCCCATAACATAAGGCCGCTCCGCATTACCACCTTCAAAACCAATTAATACTTCCTCACCATTTTCAGGTATAAAATGAAAACCTTTATCACCACCAGAATGTGGGGTTACAATTCGCAGCCATGGCGAGATACCGCCAAAGCGTTTCTGCCAGGTAAACTGAACTTTAATTCGTCCCATTCCGTCTGGATCGGCATTTTCCATAACCACTGCAGTCTGGGTCTCGCTTCTTGGGATAGCTTGAAAATTTGTGTGCGGATATACATCCATATCTGCACTTACAGCCTGAAAATTGTTTTGGTAACGGCCATTTTCGTTGGCGATATGGGTAACTTGAGTAATTCTATAACTACCATAATGTTCGTCTTCACCTATAATTTTAATCACTTTTCCGATGGCAACTCCAGGATTGTCACTGCTTCCTTTTAAGATTACCTGTCTTTGATCGGCAGCTTTTTTCTGTTGTTCTACTTGTTTGTCCAAACGGCTTTTGGACTGAGGGTCACTGTAGCCGTTTATAAACACATTGGTTTCCTTGGAATACATTTTTGCGGCCCGCTCACTGGCAAAACCGTTAAATCCGCTGGCGTTGGCAATTTCGGAGGTTTTCTTTTGATGCTGGTCATTTACCAGATAATCATTGGTAAAATAATTAAAGTTATTTGGCTGTGGGTTTAACTCCATACTAAATTCCTGCAGGTCTTGACCGTAGGTTAGGGGAGTGGCCTCGCCATCTTCTGGCTTGCCGAAGATTAGTTTTTTACCGTCATAGTAAAACCATTCGCTGTATTGCGCTGCCAATCGGGCAGCATATTGCCACGAACTTTCGTTGTTTTGGACAGAGTAGTGGAGGGGAACATTGTTTTTTGGTGCAAAGGCAGTCTCCAATTTAGATTTATCATAGCCAGCGAAAGTTTGTAAGTTTCATTTTATAATATTACATATCGAAGAAGAAAGGTTAATAAATTTTAAAATGGACCCCAGGTTTAAGTATAATCTATTTCCTAATATATATTTAATGGTTAATTATCTTGTAAAACCAAAAATTTCAAATTCTACATAATTATGTGTATAATATGATGAATTTCTTTGAATTGACTACCATGTGAATAGCCTAAAGGCTTTATCCGTAACTTTTGGAAGATAAATCTTGTTTTGAAATTGAACAGGTAATTTGGAATCTATTTCAATATAATCCTGATCTAAGATGATATTTATTGGTTCCTTGATTATTAAAATTCCATCTTTAAAAATCAATTCTATTCGATTTTTAAATTGCTTAACTTCTAGTAAATAGGACAACGTATCTCCTGGTTTTCCGAGGAAAGAACCGAATATTGAAATTGCTCCCTTATTTGGTATACTTTCCATTTCGATTTTTTTAAATATTGTGTTTTTCACTAAAAAATATGTTAGAATGGTATACTCCATTTTATTACCAAATTATAACCAAGATTGTATTATATTCCATACTGAAATATGCCTGCATTATAAGGTTTATAAGATTTCATCATCTAATAAAAATCGGCTTTTTCTCAGTCTAAGATATTCTTCTTTTGCCTTTTTGACTCTTTCTATACTGACCTCAAATGTAGGTTGCATTAAATTACTGTACTTATTATGATTTTTACATTTAAAAAAATCATCAAGTAAAATAGTTGCGCATTCAAAAGTTAAAATAAAGTCTTTCTCTTTCTCTTGGCGCATATTTTTTTCTGATTCACTTTCTTCTTTATTATTTTTTAAATAGGAGATTTTTTTAGCTTCAACAATTAACCTAATTTTATCTTCGCTTTCGTCACTTAATAATACATTAATACTTGTATTAAATTTTATGTTATCAGTATAAACTTCAAAATAAACAACTTTTTCAATATCGAAACCAAATATTTCAATTGAGATACAATTTGAAAAGAGATAGATTTTCTCGTCATAAAGAAATTTTTCAAAATTATATTTCTTTACAAAGGATTCGAATTCATTAGTTTTTGTCAAATATGATAAGTCGGTATATTTCATTTTAGAACCAAGATTTTATTGTATTCCATTCTGAAGCAGAAAGGTTTATAGGTTTATAATTTTGCCGCACTAAATATTGCAATTCCTCGGCATATGCACCAATTAAATTTCCAGTTTTTACGTCTATGACACGGCCTTTAAAAATTGGTTTTGTTGCTAATATTATATCATCGCCGCGATTGATTGCAGCATCTAGCCAAGGTTTATTATACAATTCAAAAAAAGTATCAGGATCATATAATTTTTGTGGAACGTCTAAAAAATTAAAACCACCGGGATTTTCTGCAACTTCTCCAAATGCAGTACCCACGTTCATTTCCTTGGGCAGCATACTGGGCTTAATATTTTCCATATCACCAACCCATCTTCCCAAAATGGTTGTTGTTTTTTCAGGGTTACCCACTAGTTGCGCACCACTGGACGGTACAAAATCATCAACTGTACGTACCGCTCCTTCAGCCAAATCATCCCCAGCTTTAACTCCATCCGCAAGAACTTCAACAACTTCATCTCCGGCTCGGGCGGCTTTCCACGCCCTAAATCCTTTTTCGAGCAATTTACCTGCGCCCAAAAATAAATAGCCAAGGGCAACTTCTCTAAATAAGGCTTCCTCGTCACCATCTTGGGCATAATCGTAAATGGCTTTTGCCCCAAAATACATTCCCGCAACTTCTGCGGTTAATACCAAACTACCTACTACAACGCCAGTGGTTGTTGTAGCGGCGGCTATTGCACCTATTGCAGCTAAAGCTGCCCCTCCAGAAATAACTACTAAGGCAACTGCTGCAACCACCAAAACGGCGACCGCCACAATTTCCCAGAAGCTCATATCATCATCTCCACACGCTGCTTGGGCGTCTTCCAGGGAGTAAAAAATTTCAATTTTACCGCCTACACTGCAAGGTAATATAGAATGTTTTGAAAGAATCTAGTAAGCAGACACAGATATAAAATCGATAATCACGTTTTTATTTTAATTATTGACGAAACTAGCTGAATTTATAAAAAGCAGTTTTGATTTTTTTTAATATTATATACTATTTTAAAAACCATTCCTGAAATCTTTGCTCTATGACCTCCTTCATTTTATAATAATTTTCCCATGAATCGGACTCGTGAAAAATAGTTTCATTTTTATCATCAGTATGGTCCACGTAATCATCAAAGTAAGTTCCTGTGGAATAGTAACTTTTTGCGAAGGAATTGGCTCGATCGTTCAAATCTTCGGAAACAAGTTTATAATCGCAACATAATTGTAAAAATTTCGAACCAGTGATTTCTCGGTTCCTGAATTGCTTAATTTGTTCGTTAAAATGCTCTTTCAGCAGTTCTCCTTCAAAGCCTTTATCTAGTATCCAACCCATAAAAATTCCCATATGTATTAGGGCTGCTTCTTTAGGCAAATCATTTGGAAAATCATTAGCAGTATGCCATTTGTAGTCATCGTATTTCATTTAGTTTCTTACTTCAGTATTAATTTTGATTGTTTTTCCTTTTAAATCTATTGGGGCATTTTTACCAATGACAGTACCTCCATCGTTAGCCATAGAATTATCTTTTAATATTTGTGTACTATTTCGAGAGGCTCCTCCATTCTTAACTTCTATTGCTTTTACATTTCCGGAACCATCTTTAACCATATGGTCAACAATTCGTCGAGTATATTTTGTCTTAACGGAAACTTGACTTCCGATTACGTCAAAACCTTCATCTATTAGCTCTTGTTTAACTTCTAATTCGCGCAATAGGCCATTTGTTCTGTTTGTTTTTAATTGAGCCTTCTTTTTCGCTTTAATAGCATCTTCGGTAACTTCAATTATTTCATCTGTTGCCCTGCTCGCTTTCCACGCCCTAAAACCTTTTTCAAGCAACTTACCTGCGCCCAAAAAGAGATAGCCGAGGGCAACATCTCTAAATATGGCCTCCTCATCGCCATCTTGGGTGTAATCCTAAATTGCTAGTGAGAAGTACTTTGCTGCACTCCTATAGGTGGTAACAGACTGCGAAGAGCGATTGTTATTGTGGATGTATGGGTGCTAAGGCATCAGTCGCTGTTGAGGTGTGTCTGGTCAAAAATTGAAATCTTACAACTTATTATATTTCATCAAACTCGTGATTCCGAATGAATCTGAAAGCATCTTGGAATATTCGGGGTTTTCTTCCATTGTTATTTTCGCATATTGATTTAGGGTAATGTCATTTAAACTTCTTGTGTCTGGATCCATAATCAATGCATTTTGAATTGTATGTAATTGTCGTAAAATATCTTTATAATTAAGGATCGAATTCTTTTGTGAAATAAAATTATTTGTTTCTTTAATTGTTCGGTCAAGAGTGAGCCATGCTTTAGATTTTTTAATATTTTTTTGAGGTTCTTGAATTTGTATTTTCAATTCTTTTCCTTCGTTATATTTTAATAAATCATTTTTCAATTTCTTTTTTTCTAACTCTGAAATTTCATTTTTTTCAAAAGAATTTAAATAGCGTGCTGTGTCAAAATAAGCTAAGAAACCGTCTACTAATAATTCTCCTTCAATAATATAATTATTAGTGTTCGTTTCAATCTTTATGTACGAAGAAGTAACTGTTATTTTTGTAATCATTTTATAAACTTCTGGTTCTTCAATAATAGACTTAATGATTTTAACTTATAGCACTATGGCTTAAATCAAGAATCGAGATTTTTTTTCAACAAATGGAGCTTTAAATTGTATTAAAATATAAGGGGAGATATTTCTTGGATCATATTCGAAACTTATGTTGCCCCAAGAAAAGTTATTTTCGTGTTCCAAACCAAAATCTATTAATATTTGTTTAGTCTTTTCAATTCGTATAATTTTTGAAGCAGCGTAACTTTCCCAATCTAAATCTCCATTAGTTCTCTCTATCATTATGTAAGAGAGTATGTTTTCTTCAAAAACTATTGAATAAATATCATTTTTTTCTATGTACTTATATTCTTTTCTATTTGGAATCTCAGTTATTATTTCTGGTAAAAATCCTGAATTATCATTTAATTTCAAAAAAGAATCGTAAGTCAAATTATTTTTAAATAATATGTCTCTGATTAAAACCTCTCCCTTAACAGTATTTAGTTTCATTTTAAATCTATAATTTCAATTAATTTTAACTTTGTTTGAAATTCAGGAACGAATATTTGTGGCAGTCCACCCTCAACGAACTAGGGATTTGCATTAGTTGATCCGAATGCTGCAGAAGCATCATCTAAAACTTCATAAATTGCCACTTTTTTTCTGTATCCAAATTGAGGGTGTGGTTTAACCTGTAAACCTTTCCATAATTTTTCTGCTTGCCTATTCGATTTAGATAACCCTTGCATTGTCGTATAATATTCGCTTTGTCCTGGAACCCCTCCTATGACTTTTTTTCCTCTTTTTAGAGTAATGTCTTTCCATATATCTATACCGTCATAGGGAAATGTTCCTTGCCATGATTTAGCTTTAGAAGATGCAGTTATATTCGTGCCACTTTCAACAATTT
This sequence comes from Aequorivita sp., assembly GCA_052105975.1. GTDB lineage: Bacteria > Bacteroidota > Bacteroidia > Flavobacteriales > Flavobacteriaceae > Aequorivita. The sequence goes on from JBQEAY010000015.1 coordinate 92,418, forward strand.
CATCCCCAGCTTTAACGCCATCCGCAAGAACTTCAACAACTTCATCTCCGGCTCGGGCGGCTTTCCATGCCCTAAATCCTTTTTCAAGCAACTTACCTGCTCCTAAAAAGAGATAACCAAGGGCAACCTCTCTAAAAAGTGCTTCTTCGTCGCCATCTTGGGTGTAATCGTAAATGGCCTTTACCCCAAAATACATTCCCGCAACTTCTGCGGTCAATACCAAACTACCTACTACAACGCCAGTGGTTGTTGTAGCAGCTGCTATTGCGCCTATGGCAGCTAAAGCTGCCCCTCCAGAAATTACTACTAACGCAACTGTTGCAACCACCAAAACGGCGACTGCCACAATTTCCCAAAAGCTCATTCCATCATCTCCACAAGCTGCTTGGGCGTCTTTCAGGGCGTAAAAAATTTCAATTTTACCGCCTACACTGCAAGGTAATATAGAATCTTCTAAAAGCTACAAAAAATTGCCCAAGTATGTTTTCAGCTTCAATAATTGTAGAAATTGGTAGTGTTAATAAAATAAAAGAGCCGCTCATAATTGAGAGGCCCTGATTCGTTGTAAAAATAAAAATAGAAAAATTAATTCTGGCTGAATATTTTAAGGATTTCTTGGTCTCTAATTTGTGTTGCAAAATCTACTGGAGATTTACCATAATTATTTTTGTTATTAAAATTACCGGATGCCTTAACTAAAATTTTTAAAACTTCATAATCACCTTTTGCATTGAATGTTGCAGTCCAAACTGGGTTATTTCCATATTTGTCCACAATATTTACATCTGCGCCATTTAAAATAATCATTTCGGCAATTTCGGACATTTTATATTGTGCTGCATAGTGTAACGGAGTTAAGCCCATTTTATCTTGAATATTTGGATTAATTTTTTTAAGAAGCAGATCTTTTACAACATATTCATTGCCAGACACAACAGCTTCATGTAATAAACTTTGATTGTCTTCATCAACTATATTTATATCTACAGAATCTATTAGATTATCGTAATTCTTATATTCCTTTAATCTTACACTTTGAAAAATATCTTTGTTTTTCATAATTTAAATATACTAATTAATTTCGTAACGATGACTTCTATTTGGTCCTGGCAATTCAGGTTGATAATTATTTGGATTTCGATGAATTTCTAAAAATTCTTCCTTGGAAATTTTACCATCCATGTAATCCTTATGATATTTTCTGTACTCATGACCAGGTTTATGACCCATATCCCATTGACCATTTCTATTTTTTGCTTTATCCCAAGGAATTAATTCACCAGTGTTTGGATCATAAACATTTCCGTCTGCTTGTTTTGCCGCGTCCCAAACATCATCAACTTGATTTTCCGCATAAGATGGTCTTGATTTTGAATAAGGCTTAATAACATCATCCGCAACTTCAACAATATCGTCAACTGCTCTGCTCGCTTTCAACGCCCTAAATCCCTTTTCAAGCAACTTACCTGCGCCTAAAAAGAGATAGCCAAGGGCAACTTCTCTAAATAAGGCTTCTTCGTCGCCATCTTGGGTGTAATCGTAAATGGCCTTTGCCCCAAAATACATTCCCGCAACTTCTGCGGTCAATACCAAACTTGCCACTACAACGCCAGTGGTTGTTGTAGCAGCTGCTATTGCGCCTATGGCTGCCAATGCGGCTCCACCAGAAATTACAACTAAGGCAACTGCGGCAACTACTAAAACGGCGACTGCCACAATTTCCCAAAAGCTCATTCCATCATCTCCACAGGCTGCTTGGGCGTCTTCCAGGGAGTAAAAAATTTCAATTTTACCGCCTACACTGCAAGGTAATATAGAATCTTCTAAAAGTGGGTTAAAATTACCTATAAAAATACCGTCTTCAAAGCCTTGCCACATTATTGGGGCAGGCGCACAGGCACTTCCCGTAACACTGCAAGTGCCAAAGGGAAGAACATTCATAGAAGGTATTAGATCTCCCGTATTGGCAATAGGCTCATCAAACAGAAACGAGTTGTTATTGTTTGTAATCTTAAATTCCTGTGGCACGGTACCTTTGTCGCAAGCAAGGTATGTGCCCTGGGGTACATATTTTTTCTTACTCATAACTGTCTATTTCCGTTATTTTCTGTTCGGTTTCCGCCATATAAAATCCTGGAATCTTGACGCGAACTTTTTGGTCTGCTTTTTCCAACCAGCCATATTTATCAAAATAAAAATGTTCTACGTAGCTTACCTGTAATTCCACTTTCATATTGATTTTGTCCTTAAGCCCCCTAATCAACTTATTTAACATTTTTTGGTCGAGCCGGTCCGGTGCAACTTCACCTAAACCTTTAATTACCATCTTCCCAGTCATTCGGTCATACTCGGCAATGGAATACGCTATATTAAGTGGCAAATTTTGAGTTACTAAAAACTTATTTAGATCGCGCTCTACAGTAATCGGCTCTTCAGTTGAATAAGCTCTATAAGCACCACTTAACAAAAAATACAACGCTCCTTGATTGGCAATGTCCTTCTCAAAACTACCATTTCTTAAATTTTCTTGTACTGTAAAAATTGTATTCTGAACTTGTTCTTTTTCTTCTTTATCGGCCTCTTTTTTCCATACTTTCTTCAGTTCATCCCATTTATCCAGAACTTCATGTTTATTTATTATGCTTTTTAATTTGCCGTTTTCATCAGTATAGACACTTATATCAGTTATTAGGCTGTTAAGATCTCTACTTATCTTTAATGTGGCGTTTTCTTTACCATATTTTTCGGAATGGGTTACAAGATGAAAAATGTTGCCGTCATTACTTGGGGCACGACCTATATATGATTTTTCCAATACAGTTTCAGACGAGTTCTTCATCATCATTTTTTCTGTGGCAACTATAGAAACAGACTCATGTTTAAAGAGTTTTCCAGTTACAGCATAGGTTTCCATTTCGAGCAAGCGTTCCATATTATCCTTTATTTACGTGAACTTCACCTCCGGTTAATTTACTTGTAGTCTTTCCGTGCATTTTTAATTCATTACCTGCTAACACGTCAACTTTTTGATCTCCTACAATATTAGTATCTATTTTAGCTTTTATTTTTGCCGAACCTTCTAAGCTGCGTATATCCACATCTTGTTTTCCACTGATTTTTATTTTGGCTTCGGTGCTATGCATACCGATATCCTGTTTTGCATCTATGGCAATGGTAGCTTCTTCAGATTTTATTGTTATGCCATGTTTTGCTTTTATATCTATGGTATCCGCGTTAATGGATAAGTTAGCGGGCGCAGTTATACTAATGTTTGATCCTTTTGTGTCCATGAAAATTTTATTTCCACTTTTGTCAGAAATAGTAATACTCTCTTCGCCATTGGCATCTTTAAACTCAATTAAATGACCACCTCTTGTTTTAATAGCCTTAATATCATTATTGGGATTCATAAAACTGGAGGCTTTTCCGCCACCATTATACAAACTCCCCATTACATAAGGTCTTTCTGCATTTCCGCCTTCAAAACCAACTAAAACTTCCTCGCCGTTTTCAGGAATAAAATGAAATCCTTTATCACCACCAGCGTGGGGTGAAACAATACGAAGCCAAGGCGAGATACCACCAAAGCGTTTCTGCCAAGCAAACTGGACTTTAATTCTACCCATTCCATCGGGATCTGCGTTTTTCATCACCGTTGCAGTTTGGGTTTCGCTTCTTGGGATAGCGTTAAAGTTGGTGTTTGGGTACACGTCCATCTCTGCACTCACCGCCTCAAAATTGTTTTGATAGCTACCGTTTTGGCCGGCAGAGTGTGTTACTTGTGTGATGCGATAGCTGCCATAATGTTCATCTTCCCCTAAAATTTTAATAACTTTTCCAAGGGCAACTCCAGGATTGTCACTAGTGCCTTTTAAGATTACTTGTTTTTGATCGGCAGCTTTTTTCTGTTGTTCCACCTGTTTGTCGAGCCTACTTTTTGATTGTGGATCGTTGTAGCCGTTTATAAATACGTTGGTTTCCTTGGAATACATTTTCAAGGCTTTCTCACTGGCAAATCCATTATAACCGTTTGCGTTAGGAACTTCAGAGGTTTTCTTTTGGTGCTGGTCGTTTACCAGATAATCATTGGTAAAATAGTTGAAGTTATTGGGCTGCGGATTAAGTTCCATGGAAAACTCCTGTAGATCGTGACCGTAGGTTAGGGTAGTGGCTTCGCCATCCTCTGGCTTTCCGAAGATTAGTTTTTTACCGTCATAATAAAACCATTCACTGTATTGCGCTGCCAATCGGGCAGCATATTGCCAAGAGCTTTCATTGTTTTGGACGGAGTAGTGTAGGGGGGCATTGTTTTTTGGTGCAAAGGCAGTCTCCAATTTAGATTTATCATAGCCAGCAAATGTGTGCATTAAAATATCTTGGAGACCAACGTCGTTATAGGAGGCGTAATTGGGGCCGTCATCAGTGATAATAGTTCCACTATGCCCGCCTATGACTACCATATCTCCGCCATGGTGGCTAAAAGCTTTTAAACTATTTATAGAGGTTACGATACCTATAAACTGAAGTTCCTTGTAACCGGAAAAATTGCCAATAGGCAAAACCTGTGCCGATAAGGACTCTCCCAAATAGTTTTTAGTATCTTGGGCAAAGCCGCCTGGGATAAATTTTTCTAGAATATCCATTCGACATACTAGTTGAAACTTGTGGTGGTTACCAAGATACTGGTGCAGCGTAAACTCCTGAAAACCTGTTATGGGATTGCCTGCTATATATATTTGTACTTCGCTATGTAGTGCCATAAAAATTTTATTTTAATTGAAAACAGTATCGCTTTTTAGAGATTGTAAAAACCAACTTAAATTATTACTATATAATTGTATCCAGACTATTCTACAAATATATAGGTTCAAGAGATAACGTGAAAGGGGAAAAACCCTGTATTTAACCAATCGTTCAGTAAGCTATATTTTAAAAAAAAATGGTTTTTAATCATTGTTGTCCGATAAAAATCTAAAGTAGCAAAAATAGCGTTGTCAT